>NZ_JADBGI010000030.1 GCF_014892575.1 Nocardiopsis coralli
CGCATACTTGTTCACACGGTTTTCCCGTGCTTGGGCTGCTGACTGTTGTGTTGGTGGTGTGGGTGTGGGTGTTTGGTTTCCGTGGTGGTTATGGTGGGAGGGTCACACCCGGTCTCATTTCGAACCCGGTCGTTAAGTCTCCTTGCGCTGATGGTACTGCCCTGTGGTGGGGTGGGAGAGTAGGTTGCTGCCACGGTTTTTCTTTGAAGGGGGAGGGTCCTGTTTTCGGGGTCCTTCCCCTTTTTTTGTGCCCACACTTGTGAACATGTGAATGGCGTCCGGGCCTCTGTGGTGGGGTGGGAGAACGGTCGAACAGCGTTCGGTGGGAGAATCGGGCCATGACGAAGACAATTCCCTCCGAGCTCCTCGACGCAGCCGAATCGGCCAAGGGTTTCATGCCCACCGGTGAAGGAACGGTCCTGTTCGAGACCGTTCTGGAGTTTGCGCACCTCGGTCCGGTCGTGGAGATCGGTACCTATTGCGGTAAGTCCACGATCTTTCTGGGCGCCGCGGCGCGTGAGGCAGGAACGAAGATCGTGACGGTGGACCACCACCGGGGTTCGGAGGAACACCAGGTCGGATGGGAGTTCCACGACTCCGGACTCGTGGATGCGGAGACCGGACGGTTCGACACCCTTCCGCACTTCCGCCGCACCATCAGTGACGCCGGCCTGGACGACGAGATCATCGCCGCGGTCGGATCGTCCGTCGACGTGGCCTCGGTCTGGGGCAAGCCCCTCGGGATGCTCTTCATCGACGGCGGGCACAGCGAGCAGGCGGCCCAGAACGACTACACGCACTGGAGCCCGCACGTCGCCGACGGTGGCGCACTTGTCATCCACGACGTCTTCCCCGACCCCGCCGACGGCGGACGTCCGCCGTACAACATCTACTGCCGGGCGCTCGAGTCCGGTGAGTTCGAGGAGGTCCGAGCGGTCGGTTCGATGAGGGTCCTGCGCCGTACCGCCCGCATGTGACCACGCTCTCCACGATCCGTGTGCGGAGGTCCAACTCCGTACACGGTCTCCTTATGCGAGAGCGGTTATTCTTTGTTGGATCTGTGAGTGCTGGGCCACGCCGGCCAGTGAATGCACCAACACTCCTTCCCCGACACGCATGTTCCGGGTAAGCCTTCGGTAAGAAGGTCGTGCATGGTCACGGATCCGGCCGTGCTGTGGTTACGGCCGGGTATCGTGTTGGTGAGGGTGCGGCGATGGCGGCGTTATTCCCCGAAATACCGCTTCGGTACTGACTTCGACTGAACGATCAGGGGCACTCGCGCGTCGAACACCAGGACGGCATGGTGCCGTACATGACTTGATCATGGGGGCGGGGAGCTGAGCAAGAGCGCATACGGCGACGGCGGGACGGATGGGCAGCGTCCCGAGACGAACACGCCGGAGACGGACGAGACCTCTGCTGAAGAGCTGCCCAAGGGAACCGGGACCGACGGTGAGGCGCCCGAGACCGGCAACGGCCGGAGCGAGCCCGCCGAGGACCGGGAGCGCGGCGACAGCGGGGCCGAGGACGAGCCCGCCGGCGAGGACGACGGTGGCGACAGTGACGACGGGCCGGAACCCGAGTTCGTTCCGGGCGGCGCGATCGCCTTCAAGACCAGCGGGACCTTCATGAGGGACCGCGTGGCCCAGAGCCTCGCCGAGCAGGGATACACGTCCCAGGGGGATCCCTCCGGGGATGACGCTTCCTCCGAGGACGGCGACACCGGATCCGGGGACGACGGTGGTGACGCCGGGGAGAGTGCCTCCGACGACACCTCCGGGACCTCCTCGGACGACGGGTCCTCGGCCGAGCAGGAGACCCCCGCCGCCGGGAAGGACGAGCCGGCCGACGGCGATGACACTGACGTGTCGGACCCCGAGGACGAGGACGCGTCCGCCACGGTCGACACCGCGTCCGGCGGCGCTGCTGCAGCGGCCGCCGCCACTGCGGCGAGTGCGACCGCCGCGGGTGATGGCTCCGACAAAGGCGCGTCGGACGAGGACGCGGACGCCGACACCGAGGCGGCCGACGAGCAGGCCGACGGTGGTTCCGGCGACAGCTCCGCCGAGAAGGGTGAGGACGGCCCCGAGGACGAGGCGTCTGACCGTGCCGATGCATCCGACGATGCGGGTGCGGCCACGGCGGCCTCCCCTTCCGACGGGACCGAGATCTCCGACAAGAAGCCCGACAGCACAAAGGCGAGCGCGGCTCAGTCCGACGCCGACGCCGAGGACACCGACGCGTCCGCCTCGGACGACGAAGGCTCCGACGACGAATCCGTGTCCGGGGCTGCGGCGTCCGGTGCGAGCGCGGCAGCGTCCGGAGACCAGGGCGAAGCAGCTGACCGGAGCGAATCCGGTGACGCTTCCGCCGAGGACAAGAAGGCCGATGCCGAGTCCGACTCGGACGAGAGCAGTGCCGCTGCTTCCGCTGATGAGGACACCGAGGACGAGGACGCGTCCGCCACCGTCGACACCGGTGGTTCCGGTGCTGCCGCCGTGGCCGCAGCCGCTGCCGCGAGTGCGAGCACGGGTGCGACCGCGGCCGCGGCGACGGCCGATGGGGACGACGCCGGGTCCGAGGACGGCACCGCGGACGGTTCCGAGGGCGACGACAGCGGTTCCGAGCAGTCCGACACCTCCGACGATGGTTCCGACGAGCACGGCGCGGGGGCCGGATCCTCCGACCCCGCCCCGGCCACCGAGGTCATCCCGGCGCTGGGAACCGACGACGACTCGGGTGAGGACACCGCGGACAGCGGTTCCGACGACGACGTGAGCAGCTCCGCAGCCTCCGCGGGGACCGCCTCCACCGAGAGCGCCGGGGACGCCGACGGCGAGGACGCCTCGCCCGCCACGCAGCCCTTCGCGCTGCCCGACCCCGACGAGGACACCGAGTCCGCCGCCGAGAGCGCCGGTGCCACGTCCGCCGGCTCCGCGTCCGAGGGGGACACGGACGCGACCGACGACGAGGCCAGGACCGAGATCTTCGCGGCCGCGGCCCCGCCGAGCACCGAACCGGTGGCCGGCCCCGCCCCGGAAGGGCAGGGACCCAGCGACTCGGACAGCACCTCCGACGACAGCACGTCCGGTGAGGACGGCTCCGCCGACGCCGAGACCTCGTTCTGGCCTGCACCGCAGCGCTACTCCGAGTACTCCGAGGAGAACGAGTCCGAGCCCGCCGCCGCAGGTGACAAGCCCGAGGGCGAGGAGGACGAGGGTTCCGGCGCGGGTGCCGCAGCCGGAGCCGCGGCCGCCGGTGCTGCTGCCGCGGGCGCCGCTGGGGTCGCTGCGGCCGGTACCGCTGAGGCGGCCGAGGGAGGGGCCGGTGAGGGGCAGTCCGCCGCGGGCTCCGGCTCGGACGGCACCGGTTCCGACGGTTCCGAGGCCTCCGGCGGCCCCGGGGGACCCAAGGGCCCGGGCTCCAAGGCCGACAAGAAGAAGAACCGGCCGATGTGGTGGCGCATCCTGCGTCCCGTGCTCATCGTCATCGGTGTCTTCCTGATCCTGGGCATCGGCGGGTTCGCCTACCTCTACACCACGGTCGACGTGCCCGACGCCGCTCAGGCCGAGGCCACCGACCAGGGCTCCACGTTCTACTTCGCGGACGGCGAGACCCAGTTCGCCGAGCGCGGCACCAACCGCGACCCCATCTCCTACGACGAGATGACCGCCGGCGGCGACCACGTCGTCGAGGCGATGATCTCCGCCGAGGACCGCGGCTTCTGGAGCGAGCCGGGTGTGTCCGTCAGCGGCACCGCCCGCGCCGTGTGGTCGACCGTCACCGGGCAGCAGGTCCAGGGCGGGTCCACCATCACCCAGCAGATGGTGCGCAACTACTACGAGGGCGTCTCCCGAGAGCAGTCGGTCGGCCGCAAGATCCAGGAGATCATCATCTCCATCAAGGTCGACCAGGACGAGTCGAAGGAGTGGGTGATGGAGCAGTACCTCAACACCATCTACTTCGGTCGACAGGCCTACGGGATCCAGGCCGCCGCGGAGTCCTACTACCACAAGGACGTCGACGAGCTCACGCCCGAGGAGGCCGCGTTCCTGGCGGCCGCGATCCAGCAGCCGCACCCGTTCGGCGAGGCCGACGTCCTGGACTCGACCGAGCCGCTGGAGCGCCGCTGGCAGTACGTCATCGACGGCATGGTCACCACCGGTGCGATCACCGAGGACGAGGCCGCGGAGATGGAGTTCCCGGTTCCCGAGGCCGAACGCCCGGCCGACGGCACCGACGTGAGCGGCTACAAGGGCTACATGCTCCAGGAGGCGATGAACGAGCTCGAGCGGCTCGGCTTCACCGAGGACATGGTCCAGCGCCACGGGTACGAGATCGTCACGACCTTCGACGAGGACATGATGGAGGCCGCGCACGACGCGGTCGAGGAGACGGTCCCGCACGACAGCGTGCCCGAGGGCGTGAACCTCGGCATGACCACCATCGACCCGGAGACCGGCGAGGTCGTGGCGTTCTACGGGGGAGACGACTACCTCGAGAACCAGTACGACACGAGCTTCCACGGTGCCGCGCAGGCCGGTTCGGCGTTCAAGCCGTACGTGCTCGCGACCGCGCTGGAGGAGGGCTACAGCCTCGACTCGAGGGTGGACGGGCGCGGCCCGCGCGACGTGCAGGGGTCCCGGGTGCAGAACGCCGGCAACGACCCCGGCGGCGTCATGAGCCTGACCCAGGCCACGCAGGAGTCCAACAACCTGGGCTTCGTGGAGCTGGCCGGTGAGGTCGGGTACGAGAACATCCGGGACACCGCCTATGCGTCCGGGTTCCCCGAGGGCAGCATCGACGACAACCAGCTGGTTCCGGTCATGCCGCTGGGTGCGGTGAGTGTGCGCCCGGTCGACCAGGCCAGCGGGTTCGGCACCTTCGCGAACGAGGGTGTGCACGTCGAGCCGCACGTGATCCGGGAGATCAACAACACCGAGGGGGAGAACGAGCGCCCCGAGGTGGAGAGCAACCGGGCCCTGGAGGAGTCCACCGCCGCGGACGTCACCCACGCGCTGGAGCAGGCCGTCAACGGCGGTACGGGCACGGCGGCGCGGTTGGCCGAGCACCCCACGGCGGGCAAGACCGGGACCACCGACGGCAGCGTGGCCGCCTGGTTCGTCGGGTACACCCCGCAGCTGTCGACGGCGGTGGGTGTCTACAGCGGGGACAACGAGAGCTTCTCGATCCCCGGGCACAACATCTCCGGTGGCGGCCTGCCCGCGACCCTGTGGAACAACTACATGTCGCGGGCGATGGAGGGCTACGAGCGGGGCGAGTTCCCGCCGCCGGCCAACGAGGGCACGACGGAGAACTGGGCGCCGGACACCGCCACCCAGGAGCCGGAGGAGCAGCCCGAGGAGGAGCCGCAGGAGCCCCAGGAGCCGCCGGAGGAGGAGCCCCCGCCAGAGGAGGAGCCGCCGGAGGAGGAGCCCCCGCCGGAGTTCCCGCCGCCGGGCGAGGACGACCCCGAGATCCCGGATCCGCCTGAGGAGCCGGGTATCCCGGAGGACCCCGAGCCGGGTGACCAGATGGCACGCAGCGAGGACTGAGCCTCGCACACGAGGGAGGGCGCCACCGCCGCACGGGCGGGGCGCCCTCTTCTCGTGTCCGGGATGCACCGGGAAAGGTCGGAGGCCCCGGAGGTCCCTCGGTGCTGCGGCGCGAGTGAGCGTCCTGCAGGCGTCGTGGTCGGGGCGCCGGAGGCGCGACTCCCGCGTTGGTGGTGTGGGGGAGCCACGTGCCGAGGCATGGGCCCGGTCGTTGGCGGAAACCGGCGGTCGGACGCCCTGCGGGGTGGTGTCGGCGGAGGCCGGCCCTGTGGCCTGTCGGCCGCGGCCGGGTGGGTCGGCGACCCACCCGGCGTGCTCAGGCCCAGGTGTGCAGGAAGACGCGGGAGCCCTCGGTGGTGCGGGTGAGGGCGTCCACGGCCAGGATCACGGCCGCCGACGTCCAGGTGCTGCGTTCCAGCGGCCACCGGACCTGCTCGGCGAACTGGTACCCGGTCCAGTACACGCCGTCGTCGGGGTCGCGCAGGTGCTGCACGTCCCGCAGGATCCGGGTCCCGGCGTCCGTCTCGCCCATGGCCGCGAGGGTGAGCACCAGCTCCGAGGACTCGGCGGCGGTCACCCACGGCTGGTCGCTCACGCACCGCACGCCCAGGCCGGGCAGGACGAAGGTGTCCCAGCGCTCGTTGAGGCGTTCCTTGGCCGCGGTCCCCTGCACCGCACCGCCCAGGACCGGGTAGAACCAGTCCATCGAGAACCGGCTGCGGTCGGCGAACAGGTCCTCATGGCCGTTGATGAGATCGGCCAACCGGTCGGCCGCCTGCGTCCACGCGGGCCGCGGCTCGCCCAGGCGGTCGGCGAGCGCGGCACCGCACCGCAGTGCGTGGTGCACGCTCGCGCACACCGTCAGCAGCGAGTGGTCGCCGGGGGAGCCGTCCTCCGAACGCGCCCACAGGATCTCCCCGTGGTCCCCGCGCAACGCCAGCACGAACTCCAGCCCGCTCTCCACGGTCGGCCACAGGCGGCGGGCGAAACCGGTGTCGCCTGTGGTGAGCAAGTGGTGGAACGCGCCCACGGCCGGGTAGGCGGCGTGGTTGGCCTCCCGCAGTGTGGTGGCCGGCTCACCCTGCCGGAACTTGGCGGGCCACCCGCCGTCCGGGCACGCGGAGGACTCCAACCACAGGTACGCGCGCAGGGCCGCCTCCGCGTGCTCGGGCACCTCGAGCCCGGTCACGGTCAGGGCCATGGCGCACTCGACGTGGTCCCACACGTCGGTGTGGCCGCCCGGGAACCACGGGATCGCACCGCCGGGCTCCTGGCAGCGCACCAGGTAGTCCGCCGAACGCCGGAGCTCGTCGCCCGTGAGCACACCCGGCAGGCGCAGCGGTCGCGGCTCGGCCGTTCCCGGCGCGGGGGCGGTCATCTGCGGCCTCACGCGGTACCGAGCGGTTTGCGCACGTACACGATCACGCTCTTGCCGATGACGGGGTTGAGGAGCTTCTCGGCCACCCGCGTGACCTTGGGCGCCTGCAGCATGTCCCACACGAGCATCTCGTGGTAGGCCTTGGCCGCAGGGTGGTCGTCGTTGTCGGTGCCCACGGCGCACTTGATCCACCAGTAGGGGGCGTGCAGGGCGTGCGCGTGGTGGTGCGGGCCGATCACGAACCCGGTCGCCTTGAGCTTGGCCTCCAGCTCGGCGCGGGTGTAGATGCGGATGTGCCCGCCCTCGTTGGTGTGGTAGTCCTCCGACAGGGCCCAGCACAGGCGCTCCGGCAGGAAACTGGGCACGGTGACGGCCGCGATGCCGCCCGGGCGCAGCACCCGGTACAGCTCCTTCATGGCGGCGGTGTCGTGCGGCAGGTGCTCGAAGATCTCGGCGGCCACGACACGGTCGAAGCTGCCGTCGTCGAAGGGCATGTCGAGGGCGTCGCCCTTGACGGTCTCGGCGCTCGCGGACGCGGGCGCCTCGCCCTCGGTCTTCATCGCGCCGAACATGGTCTCGACCTCGGCGAGGTCCTCGACGTTCTGGTCGAAGGCGACCACGTCCGCGCCGCGGCGGTAGATCTCGAAGGCGTGGCGGCCGCCGCCGCAACCGAGGTCGAGGACGCGGTCGCCCGGGCCGACGGGGAACAGGGAGAAGTCGACGGTGATCAGTGGAGGCTCCTAGGGCGAGTCGGGTCGGTGCTGGTCGGGTGCGGGGCGGCCCCGTCGATCGTTGCGGCGTAACGCCGGGCGGTCAGCTCCGCGACGGCACGCCAGGTGAAGCGTTCCTGGACCCGGTCCCACGCGGCGGCGCCCATGCGGGCACGTTCGTCGGGGTCGTCCATGAGGGCGCCGATCTCCTTGGCGAGGAGTTCGTCGTCGCCGGGGGCGATGAGGCGGCCCGCGTCGCCGTCGGTGCCCACGACCTCGGGCAGGGCGCCGGCATGGCTGGCGATCAGCGGGGTCCCGCACGCCATGGCCTCCACGGCGGGCAGGGAGAAGCCTTCGTAGAACGACGGGACGACGGCGACCTCCGCGGAGGCGATGAGGTCGCCCAGGGCGGTGTCGTCGATGCCGCTGACGAACTCGACGCGGTCGCGCAGCCCGAGTTCGTCGACGAGGCGGTCGGTGGGCCCGTCCTCCCGGGGTTTGCTGACCACGGTGAGGCTGATGTCGCGTTCCTCCGCCAGCCGGGCGGCGGCGCGAAGGAGCACGGCCACGCCCTTGAGGGGGCTGTCGGCGCTGGCGGTGCACACGATGCGGCCGGGCACGCGTGCGGTGTCCGGGCGGGGATGGAAGTGGCGGGTGTCCACGCCCAGCGGGGTGACCTCCATGTGCTCGGGGCGCACACCGAACTCGCGGGCGATGTCGTCGGCGGAGGACTGGGACGGCACCAGGATCGGGTCGAGCTTGCGGGCCACGCGCGCCTGCATGCGCACGAAGGAGTACCAGCGGCGCTTGGTGAGCTTCTGCAGGCCGCGGGCTTCCTCGAGCTCGATGCGGCGGTCGACGCTGATGGGGTGGTGGATGGTCGTGACCAGGGGGAGCCCGGCCGCGCGGATGCCGAGCAGGCCCCAGCCGAGCGTCTGGTTGTCGTGGACCACATCGAAGTCGTCCAGGCGGCGCCGGAGTTCGCGGTTGGCGCGCAGGGAGTAGGTGAGAGGTTCGGGGAAACCGGCCGTCCACATGGTGGCGACCTCGAGCACGTCGATCCAGTCGCGCCACTCGCGCAGGGGCGGGGCGGTGAAGGGTGCGGCGTCGTTGTAGAGGTCGAGGGAGGGGATCTTCTCCAGTTTCACGCCCTCGTCGAGCACGGGGTAGGGCTGGCCGGACAGGACGGTGACGTCGTGTCTGAGCGCGGCGAGTTCGCGGGACAGGTGCCGGACGTAGACACCCTGTCCGCCGACGTGCTGCTTGCTCCGGTAGGAGAGCAGGGCCACGCGTAGGGGGCGCGTGTGGGAGGGCCGTGGGCTCGGTCCCGTGTTGTCGACCGGCAGGGTCAAGAGTCCACCTCTTCGTCGGTTCGCTGGCCCGTCCCGCCCGTGCCCCGCCGCCGGCCCTGGGAGGGGCCGCGGCTCGGTGGCCGGCCTGCGCCGCGGGCCGCCGGAGGGGACGCGGTCGTCTGCGGCGCGGAGCGGGTGCCCGCCGGTGAACAGGCGTGGGCGACCACATGTTACTCGGCAGTTGGGTTCGGTGCGGAGGGCGGGCCGGGTCTGGGACCGGATCTTATGCGGGGCTTGCGGGGGCGGCGACGGCGGCCCACAACGGGAGGTCGGGCGTGCCGGTGCGGGTGGCGCGCCCGCGCTCCTCGAGCAGGCGCAGGTGGGCGACGGTCTCGGCGGCGGCCATGTGCCGGGCGCGCACGCGCATGTCGGCCCATCGGCGGCGCCAGGTGAGGCCGGAGGTGATCTGCCACAGGGTCGCCCGGCCCGCGTGGCGGAGGAGGGCGGACATCTCGTCGAGGCGCTCCTCGTGGTGTTCGGCGATGGCCCCGGCGCGTTCGGAGAGACCGGTGAAGCGGTGTTCGTGTGAGGGAAGGCACAGTAGCCGGTCGGCCTCGGGGATGCGTCCGACGGCGGCCTGGGAGGCGATGAAGTCACCGAGGGGGTCGCCGTCGGTGGAGAGCAGGGGGAACTGGCCCACGTGCGGGGTGATGCGGGGTAGGACGTGGTCGCCGGTGAAGAAGACGTCGGCGTCGTCCAGGTGCAGGCACAGGTGCCCGGGGCTGTGGCCGGGGGTCCACACGGCGCGCAGGGTGCGGCCGGGCAGGTCGACGGTGTCGCCGTCCTTGAGGGCCAGGTCGGGCACGGCGGAGGGTTCGGGGAGGTCGGTCTCGGCGGCGAAGGCGGCCAGGTCCTCCTCGGGGAACCCTGCGCGGCGGAGTTGGCCGGCCAGGGCGGTGACCCGTTCGTGTGCGGGTTCGGCGGCCAGGCGTTCGGTGATGTCGATGTCGGCCGGGTGCATGGCGATCCAGGCGCCGGAGGCCGCGCGCAGGCGTCCGGCCAGGCCGGCGTGGTCGGGGTGGAAGTGGGTGAGGACCGCGCCCCGGATGCCCTCGATGCTGTGGCCGGTCCGTTCGACGGCGCGGGTGAGGGCGTCCCAGGACTCCTCGTGGTTCCAGCCGGTGTCGACGAGGACCGCGCCGTCGTCGCCGGACACGAGGTAGACGTAGGTGAAGCCGAGCGGGTTGCCGGGGATGGGCACGGGCAGGCTCCAGACGCCGTGGCCGAGCTCCTCGACCCGGGGCATCTCTCGCATCCTGACACCTCTCCTGTCGAAACCGAATCGGATTCGATGGTACTGGCGCGGGTCTCGGGCCGACGGGGCAGGTCGGGGTCGACGCGGCAGGTGGAGGCGAATAGAACATATTCTATTGAGCCTGGACGGAAGGGGTGAAAACTCTCCTCCGACTCTCGTATAACCACTGCCACGTCGCATGATGAGGCGCGGATCATGGGTTCGATCGGCTGCGCGCGCGGGAATGGCTCGGATAACGTGTTCTCATTGAGGCGCCCGCGCGGAGGCTGAGGCGCCGGTGAGCTGGGTTCCAGGGCCGCGGCGGACGGGCAGCGCGCGGGCCGAAGAGGAATGGGAGAGATCCTGTGGCCGTGCAGGCGCCGACCGGAACGCTGTCGCGAAGTCAGACCCAGCGTCGCAAACGCATCGTGCAGACCGCCGCGGCGCTGGCCGTGCGCGGCGGTGTCGAGGCCATGCAGATGCGCTCGGTCGCCGAACGGGCCGGGGTCGCTCTGGGCACCCTGTACCGCTACTTCCCGTCCAAGATGGACCTCGTGGTCGCCGTGGTCACCGAGGAGCTCGACCTGCTCGAGGGCGGGATCGTGCGCCGCCCTCCCACGGCCGACACCCCCGCCGGACGCGCGGTCGACGTGCTGCTGCGCGCCACCCGCGGGCTCATGCGCGAGCCGGAGCTGGCCGACGCGCTCGTGCGCTCCCTCATCATGGCCGAGGTCAAGATCGAGCTCGACGTGCGCATCTCCGACCTGGTCTGGCGTGTGGTCACCGGTGCACTGGACACCGACGAGGAGGGTCACCCGGTCGATCCGGTGGACCGCCATGACGAGGGGTACGTGCTCGTCGGGTCGCTGACCAGCGTGTGGATCTTCGAGCTGGTGGAGATCCTCAAGGGCCGCCGCACCGTCGACGAGGCCGAGGAGCGCCTGCACCTGACCGCCGAGCGGCTGCTCGCCGGGTTCTGACCACGCCGTAGGTCGGGGATCTTGCTACTGGAGCAGGTATCGGCGCTGAAGTTGGCTCTGGTAGCAAGATCTCCGCAGGAAGCGCTAGGTGTCGTTCGGGCCGAGGAACAGGTCCAGCAGCCCGCCGATGACGCCGCTGCGGCCCCTGTCCTCCTCCGGCGCCTCCTCCTCGGGCGGTTCGGGGGCCTCGGGGTCGCCGGGGTCGCCGGGGTCGCCGGGGTCCGGGTCGGAACCGGGCGGGTCCCCGTCCCGCGGCGGATCCGGGTCCTGCGGGTCCTGCGGCGGTTCCGGCGAACCCCCGTCTGCGCCGTCCCGGTCCTCTCCGCCGCCCTCGCCGGGCGACTGCGGCGCGCTCGGCTCGGCATCAGGTCCGCTCGCCCCGTCACCGGGCGTCTGTGTCCTGTCGGATCCGCGGTCGCTGGGGGAGGCGCTCTCCCCGGGGTCCTCGCGCAGCGCCGGGCCGGGTGCGTCGTCGGACGCCGTCGGTGCCGCGCCCGACACGGGCGGGGACGAATCGGGCCCGGCCGTTTCCGGGCTCACGACGGTGGCGGGACCCCCGAGCGCGCTCGCCCACAGCCACAGGCCGACCGCCGCTGCCACCGTGGCCAGGCCCGACACCACGGGGAGCACACGCCGGGGGCGCTCGGGTTCGACCGGCGTCGGCGACTCACCGGGTGCGGCGAGGGAGGCGGTGTGCTCGGAACGCACCGGGTGGTCGGCCGTGGTCAGCCGGTCCTCCGGCAGCGGTCGCGGCAGGGGCACAGCCACCGCGGCGCCTCGGCCGCGCTGTCCTTCGGTCAGTATTCCGGGACGGGGCTCGGGCGCGGTCCCGGGCTCGTCCGCCCCCTCCTCTGCAGCGGACGTGCGTACCCGGTGGGCGGGGAAACCGAGGTCGTCGAGCGGTCGCATCGCCGCGACGATCCGCTCCCGCACGACGGTGAGTCCGGGGTCGGTGGCGCTCGCGAGGACCTCGCCGCGCAGGCCCGGGGGAGGGCCGGGCGGACGCAACTGCTCCAGAGCGGACGCGACCCGCTCCGCACGGTGCCGCCGCAGGGTCGCGGGCGCATGCTCGTCGTCCTCCTCCAGCGGGTCGGGTGTGTCCCGGAGCCCGCGCAGGTTGTCGTCGGCCCTGCGCACCGCGGAGCGGGTCAGCTCCACGCACATGCCGGGGGACAGGCCCAGGATCCGGGACACGTCGGCCGGGGGCAGCCCGTGGCGCAGGTCGAGTTCGACCAGTTCGCGCTGGCCGGCGGGCAGGTGCGCGAACATGCGCGCGACCGGTTCCTCCGCGGCGACGGTGGCCAGATGGGTGTAGGGACACGAGCGTGCGAGCCCCCGCTGTTGGCAGGCGGCCCGGGTGAGGGCGTAGATCCAGGGGGTGCGTGCGGTGCCCGCGGCGCGTTCGCCGTCCAGGAGCGTCGCGGCCACGAGCGCGTCGTGCACCGCCTCCGTGGCGCGCTCCGCGTCCCCGCCCAGCAGCGACCAGGCGTACCGGTACAGCGGAGCGGCGAAGGCGTCGTGGAACGTGCGTGCGTCGGCGCCCGTCGGTTCGCCGGATTCGGTCCCTCTGGTCACGATTCTCCCCCCGCTCTCCCCGTGACGCTAGCGACGCGTGCCCGGTGGCGTGGGGGAATCGGTGAGCTGTGTCCTGAAGGTAAGGGTTCTGTTACCCCTACCTCCGGGTAAGGGGGAGGGTCGTCCCGAGGGCGTCACCGGAACCGGGGCCCGGAACGGTTTCCGGCGGCCGCCGGAGCATGGCACTGGTCCCCGGCAGTCGGCACGCCGCTCTCGGGCCGCCCGGAGGGTGCCCCGAGCCACCCCGCCACTGGGAGAGCCGTACCGAAGCGCCCCTGCCTCGGGGCGGTCGCCGGGTCGCCCTGCTGGTCCGAGCCGAGTCCTCTCCGGGGCACCCCGAACCGGGGCGGGCCCCTCCCGCGTCACTCCCCGCCGCGGGAAGGGCTGCCGATGGAGACCATGCGCTCCACGGAACGCCGGGCCCGCTCGGAGACGTCGGCGTCCACCGTGATCTCCGTGGTCCCGTTGCGCAGCGAGTTCAGCAGCTTCTCGGGGTCGATCATCTTCATGTAGTGGCACTCGGCCCGGTCGTTGACCGCCTCGAACTGCGTGGTGCCGTTGGCGTTGCGCAGCTGGTGCAGCATCCCGGTCTCGGTGGCGATGAGGACCTTGGCCGCGTCGGTCCGCTCGGCCGCGTCGAGCATGCCGCCCGTGGAGAGCACCTTGACGCGTTCCTGCGGCACGGCACCGCTGCCCACCAGGTACAGCGCCGACGTCGCGCACCCGCACTCGGGGTGCACGTAGACCTCCGCGTCGGGTTCGGAGTCCACCCGCTCGCGCAGGGTGTGCCCGTCGATGCCGGCGTGCACGTGGCACTCGCCCATCCACACGTGGATGTTCTCCCGCCCGGTGACCCGCTTGACGTGCGCGCCCAGGAACTGGTCCGGCAGGAACAGGATCTCCCGGTCCTCGGGGATCGACCGGATCACGTCGGCGGCGTTGGACGAGGTGCAGCAGATGTCGGTCTCGGCCTTCACCGCGGCGGTGGTGTTGACGTAGGCGACCACCACGGCGCCGGGGTGCTCGGCCTTCCACGCCCGCACGTCCTCGGCGGTGATCGTGTCGGCCAGCGAGCACCCGGCGTTCGGGTCGGGCAGCAGGACCGTCTTCTCCGGCGCCAGGATCTTGGCGGTCTCGGCCATGAAGTGCACGCCGCAGAACACGATGGTGCGCGCCTCGACCTGCGCGGCCAGCCGGGACAGCGCCAGGGAGTCGCCGGTGTGGTGGGCCACGTCCTGGATCTCGGGCCGCTGGTAGTTGTGCGCGAGGATCACGGCGTCGCGTTCCTCGGCCAGGCGGCGGACCTCCTCGGCCCAGGCCTGTCTGCTCGTGCTGTCGGTGGCGGTGGCTGTCATGGCGCTGCTCCCTCGGGGGCCGGAAAAGCACGGTGCCGGTGACCGTGCGGGGGGTGGTCCATGCCCTGAGCAGAGTTTTTGTCTGTCAGGCACAAACTCGATGAACCTTAACATGGTGCTCGACGGAAGGGACAGGGTGGATATCCCGCACGCGAACGCACCAGTTGCACCCGCCGCCGGCGAGGAGGGCCCCGGCCGACCGCAGCCCCCGAGGTTCGGCCACGAGGCGCTCGCCGTCGTGCTCCAGATCCGGGACGGAGAGCTGTGCGTCCTGCTCTGGCGCCGCGCACTGCCCCCGTACGAGGGTTTCTGGGCCCTGCCCGGCGGCGCACTCGGCGTCGGCGAGGACCTGGGCGTGTCCATCCGCAGACAGCTCGCGCAGAAGGTCGACGTGCGCGACCTGGCCCACCTCGAACAGCTCGAGACCCGAAGCGACCCCGAACGCGACCCCCGGCACCGCACCCTGGCCACCGCCTACCTCGGCCTCGTGCCCGCCGACGTCGACCCGATCGTGCCCGCCGACACCGGCTGGCACCCCGCCGCCGACCTGCCCGCCATGGCCTTCGACCACGCCTCCGTCGTCCGCTCCGGGCGCCGCAGGCTGCGCGCCAAGCTCGGCTACACCAACGTCGGGTTCGCACTGGCCCCGCCGGAGTTCACCATGTCCCAGCTCTCCGGCTACTACTGCTCCGCGCTGGGACACGACGTGGCCGCCACGAACCTGCGCCGGGTGCTGCTGCGGCGCGGACAGATCGAGGAGACCGGACGTTCGGTGCCCTCGGGGCGCTCGGGCGGGCGGCCCGCGGCGCTCTTCCGCTTCCGCGACCGGAACCTGCAGATCACCGACGAGTTCGCGGTCCTGCGCCCGCCGAACGCGTCCTGAGGCGCGGGTACACTGCCACACCGTGACCATTCGTACCGTGGTGTTCGACGTCGGTGAGACGCTGATCGACGAGACCCGAATCTTCGCGCGCTGGGCCGACCGCATCGGCGTTCCGCACCTGGCCTTCTTCGGCACCATCGGCGGCGTCATCGCCTCCGGCGGAACCCACCTGGACGCCTTCCGCCTGTTCGTGCCCGGGTTCGACCTGGCCACCGAGAGCGCGCTCTGGCGCGACCAGGACCCCGACGGCCCGCGCGAACACTTCGGCCCCGAGGACCTCTACCCCGACGTGCGCCCCGGCTTCGCTGCCCTGCGTGCCCAGGACCTCACCCTCGTCATCGCCGGGAACCAGCCCCCCGAGGCCGGGCCCGCGCTGGCGGCCATGGACCTCGGTGTGTCCGGGATCGGCATCTCCGACGATTGGGGCGTGGCCAAGCCCGACCCCGTCTTCTTCGACCGCACCCTCGACCTGGTGCGCGAGGCCCGCCCGGGCACCGAACCCGGCGAGATCCTGTACGTGGGGGACCGCACCGACAACGACGTGCTCCCCGCCCGCGCCGCCGGGATGCGCACCGCCCTGCTGCGCCGCGGGCTCTACGGCTACCGCCACGCCGAACACCCCGACGCCGCCCGCGCGGACGTGGTCGCCGACGACCTGTTCGCCCTGGACACCTGGATCGCCGAGCACAACCGCGCCTGATCCCACCCGAGGGCAGCGCACTCGCCGCCCCGCCACCGCCCGACCTGCGCAGACCGTGCCCCGGGCCCGCACACCCCGCACCGCCCCACAGCCGGCCACCGTGCCGTGTCCCCGGAACCCCTGTCCTGTCGGACTTGCGTGCGCTGCGGCGTGTCACCCGTTTGATCCCTCCGAAGGTGGGTAGCGTGCGAACCTGCGCACGGCCCGAACCCCCGCGGGGCCACCCCGACACCGTCCGCGAATGGAGACCACCCACCGATGATCACGTTCGAGGGCGCCGCCAAGCACTATCCGGACGGCACCGTCGCCGTGGCAGGTCTCGACCTCACCGTCGAGAGCGGCCGCACCACCGTCTTCGTCGGCCCCTCCGGAAGCGGCAAGACGACCTCCCTGCGCATGGTCAACCGGATGGTCGAACCCACCTCCGGCAAGGTCCTGGTCGACGGACAGGACGTGCGCTCCCAGAACCCGGCCCAGCTGCGGCGCTCCATCGGCTACGTCATCCAGCAGGCCGGCCTGTTCCCGCACCGCACGGTCCGCGACAACATCGCCACCGTCCCCCTCCTCCTCGGCTGGGGACGCGGCCGCGCCCGGGCCCGCGCCGCCGAACTCATGGATCTGGTCGGGCTCGAACCCTCCCAGGCCAAGCGCTATCCCCACCAGCTCTCCGGCGGACAGCAGCAACGGGTGGGTGTGGCCCGCGCGCTGGCCGCCGACCCGCCCGTCCTGCTCATGGACGAGCCCTTCAGCGCCGTCGACCCCGTGGTCCGCACCGGTCTGCAGGACGAGCTCCTGCGGCTGCAGGCCGAGCTGCACAAGACGGTCGTCCTCGTCACCCACGACATCGACGAGGCCATCAGGATCGGCGACCGGATCGCGGTCTTCCGCCCCGGCGGGGAACTCGCCCAGTACGACACCCCCGAACGCCTGCTGACACACCCCGTCGACGACTTCGTGGAGTCCTTCATCGGCTACGACCGCGGGGTCCGCCGCCTGGCGTTCTTCCCCGCGAACGGCCTCTCCCTCCGCGAGGACGTGGTGCTGGACGACCAGGACACCGTCGAACGCGCCCTCAACACCGTCGACACCGCCGGGGAACCGTGGGCCCTGGTGGTGGACCAGCTCCGCCGACCGCTCGGATGGGTGGCCGCCGACCGGCTCCGCCGCGAACCCTCCGGCGTAGAGCTGGGCCGGCTCGACCTCACCGCCTACGGGCACACCTTCGACGTCGAACGCGACTCCCTGCGGGCCGCCCTCGACGCCGCGGTGCTCTCCCCGGCCGGGCGGGCCGTGGGGGTGGACGCCGACGGGCGGGTGCTCGGCGTCGTCTCCCAGGCCGACCTGGGCGGCGCGATCTGGTCGGTGTCCGGATGAACGCCGTGTGGGACTGGGCCTCCGGCGTCGTCGACTGGGCGGTGGCCAACTGGAGCCACCCCGGCGACGACGAACGCGGCGTGTGGCCGCGGCTGGTCGAGCACGCGCGCCTGGCCTACGTGTCGATCCTCATCGGCCTGGCCCTGGCGCTCCCGCTCGGTCTGGCCTGTGTTCGCTGGACCCGCCTGTATCCGCCGGTGCTCACGGGTGTGAACGTGCTCTACGCGGTGCCCTCCATCGCGCTGTTCTTCCTCATGCTGCCCTACACCGGGTTCAGCGACTGGACGGCGATCGTGCCGCTGGCGCTGTACACCCTGGTCATCCTGCTGCCGAACGTGGTCGACGGGCTGCGCCAGGTCCCCGAGCACGTGCGCCAGGCCGCGGTCGCGATGGGGTTCGGGCCGCTGCGGCGGCTGATCACCGTGGAGACGCCCGTCGCGCTCCCGGTCATCATCGCCGGGCTGCGGGTGGCCTCCGTCGCCACCATCAGCATGGTCAGCGTGGCCTCCCTCGTGGGGCTCGGAGGGCTCGGGCAGCTCATCCTCAGCGAAGGCTTCCGCCGCCAGTTCGACGCCCCCATCGTCGTGGGCATCGTGCTGACCGTCCTGCTCGCCTTCGCCACCGACGCCCTGCTCGTGCTCGCCCAGCGCCTGCTCACCCCCTGGGCCCGCAGCGGGGGCAGGCGCGGGCGCCGGCACCGGGCCGCCGTGCCCGCCGGTGAAGCGACCGACGCCGACGCGGGCACCGACCCGACCCAGACCGCCGACTCCGGGAACGGGGCACGCCCATGGACGTCCTGAACGAGCTCGTGGCCTGGTTCGCCGACCCCGGCCAGTGGAGCGGGCCCGGCGGGATCCCCGCGCGCACCGCCGAGCACGTCCAGTACTCCCTGCTCGGACTCCTGGTCGCCGCGCTCATCGCGATCCCGGTCGGCCTGGTCACCGGGCACACCGGGGTCGGCGGGTTCACGACCGCGAGCCTGGCCAACTTCGCCCGCGCCCTGCCCACCATCGGGGTGCTCTTCCTCATCGTGCTGGCGGCCGGCATCGGACTGGTGCCCGTGGTCATCGCGCTGGTCGCCCTGGCCGTGCCGCCGATCCTGGTCAACACCCACGAAGGTGTGCGCCAGGTCGACCCGGCCCTCAAGGACGCCGCGCTGGGCATGGGCATGCGCGGCCCCCAGGTGCTGCTGCGCCTGGAGCTCCCCGTGGCCGTCCCGCTGGTCATCAACGGCCTGCGCACCGCCGCTGTGCAGGTCGTGGCCACCGCCACCATCGCCGCCTACGTCGGGGTGGGCGGTCTGGGCCGGTACATCGTCGACGGGCAGGCCCGCCAGGACCTCACGATGATGCTCGGCGGGTCCGTCCTGGTGGTGCTCCTGGCCGTGGTCACCACCCTGTTGTTCGCCGGTCTGAGCCGACTCCTGGTCGCCCCCGGACTGCGATCCCTGGCCGCCTCCGCACGGTAGCGGCCACCGACCCGGTTCCACCCACGTAAGGACCAACGACATGCGCAACGGGATCAGCTTCGCCGCACTGCCCCTGACCGTGCTCCTGCTGAGCGCGTGCGGGGCCAGCGACCCCTTCGAGGACGACGGCGGAGAGGACGGCGGCAACGGGGAGGGCGGCGGCGCAGGGGACGGCACCGTCGTCATCGGCTCCGGGGACTTCCCCGAGAGCACCCTGCTCGCCGAGGTCTACGGCCGGGCCATGGAGGCCCAGGGCGTGGACGTGGAGTACCAGCTCAACATCGGCAGCCGGGAGGTGTACTACTCCCAGGTGGAGGAGGGCAACCTCTCCGTCTTCCCCGAGTACAACGGCTCGATCCTGGCCTACCTCGACGACGACGCCCCCAGCGGCACCCCCGAGGAGACCGACGCGGCCGTGGAGGAGGCGCTGCCCGAGGGGCTGGAGATCCTCGACTCCTCCGAGGCCGAGAACAAGGACTCGGTGACCGTCACCCAGGAGACCGCAGACGAACACGACCTGGAGAGCCTCGCCGACCTCGAGGGGGTCGCGGAGGACCTCACCATCGGCGGCCCGCCCGAGTTCGAGACCCGGCACCAGGGCCTGGTCGGCCTGGAGGACGTCTACGGCGTCGAGTTCGGCGAGTTCCGGTCCCTGGAGGTCGCGCTCCTGACCCAGGCGCTGCTGGACGACGACATCCAGGCCGCGAACCTGTTCACCACCGACCCGCAGATCGCGGTGGAGGACTTCGTGGTGCTGGAGGATCCGGAGAACGTGTTCGGCGCGCAGAACGTCACGCCCCTGGTCAACTCCGAGCAGGTCGACGAGACGGCCCGCGAGGCCCTGAACGCGGTCTCGGCGGAGCTGACCACCGAGGACGTCACCGCGCTCAACGAACGGGTGGTCGTGGACAACGAGAACGCCGCGGACGTGGCCCAGGACTGGCTCGCCGAGGCCGGCCTGGACTGACCGGGACACGGGGGACGTGATCCCCGGTTGTCCCGCCCCGTGACGACGAGGAGCCCCGCGCCCGGTCCTGCCGGCCGCGGGGCTCCCCCCTGCGCGAAGCCGCGTCAGTCGATGGCTTGGTACCGGCCGACGCGGCGCACCAGCGCGGCCCCCTGCCCCCTCACCGCGGGCATACCGATCACGTCGGCGAAGAAGACGGTGTGGTCGCCCACCTCGACGGTGTGCCGCACCCGGCACTCCATCGCCGCCAGTGCTTCCTCCAGCACCAGCGCCCGCGTGTGCTCGCCGCGGGTGTGCGGCTGGTTGGCGGCCAACAGGCGGGCACTGGGGCGCCCCTCGGCGGCGAAGCGCCCGGCCAGGGCCTTCTGCGAGGCCCCCAGGACGTTCACCGCGAAGGCCCCCACCTCCGCCATGACCTCGGCCATGTAACCGGAGGAGTCCACACTCACCGAGACCACCGGCGGCTCGGCCGAGATCGACCCGAAGGCGGTCACGGTCGCGCCGATGTCGTCGCGTCCGTCGGCGACGGTCACGACGGTCACCCCCGTCGCGACCGCGGACATCGCGTCCAAGTACTCGCTCACTGCTGTCTCGTCCCCCGTGTCGTACGTCGTGCGGCGCCGGTCAGCGCAGGTTCCAGTATCCCGGCATGGTCAGCGGGCCGGCGTCGGGCAGCCCCAGGCGCGCGGCCGCGCCCGCCAGTGTGCCCCACGGGTTGAGCGTGGTCTCCGGGTCGGAGGCGGCCAGGTCCTCGCTCGACTCGTGCTGGCGCAGGCGGTCCAGCGGGTGCGGGCGCGGGAACACGCGCACGGGCAGCGCCCCCTCGCCGATGCGGTCGCGCACCATACGGACCGCGGTCTCCAACCCGCCGAGCTCGTCGACCAGGCCGCGCTCGCGGGCGTCCGCTCCGGTCCAGATGCGGCCCTTGGCGACCTCGTGGATCTCGTCCCACGTGCGGCCCCTGGCGCGCGCGACCTTGGCCACGAAGTCCTCGTAGGTGTTGTCCAGGATCGCGTTGATGCGTTCCCACTCCGAGTCGGTGAAGCGCCGGTCGGGGTGGAACATTCCGGCGTGCTCGCCCCGGCTCACCGCGTCGGTGGTCACGCCCAGGCGCTCCAGGAGCTTGCCGTAGACGGGCTTTCCGGTGATCACACCGATGGAGCCGGTGATGGTGCCGGGCTGGGCGACGATCGCGTCCGACCCCAGGGCGACGTAGTACCCGCCGGAACCGGCCACACCGCCCATCGTGGTGATGACGGGCTTGCCAGCCTCCTTGGTGAGCTCGCTCTCGCGCCGGATCAGGTCGGAGGCCACCGCGGAACCGCCACCGCTGTCGACCCGGAAGACCACACCCCTGACCTGCGGGTCCTGGCGGGCGGCCCGGAACGCCGCGCCGACGGTGTCCGAACCCATGACGGTGCCGCCCGACATCGGTGAACGCCGGGACCGGCCGAGTGTGATGGCGCCCGAGGCCGAGATCACCGCGATGTGGCCGGGGCCTCCGGCGACCCGCGGCCGCGGCGGAGGGGTGTGCCGGCGGTGGTAGCGGGTGACGAACTGCAGGCGGGGTTCGGCGTCGTGTTCGTCGCCGACCTTCTCCAACAGGTCGGAGTAGACCTGGTCGCGGTAGCCGAGCCGGTCCACGAGCCCGGCGTCCAGGGCCTCCTCGGCCAGGATCGGACCGTTGCCGATGAGCTCGCGCACCCGCTCCTCGGTGAGCCCGCGGGCCTCGGTGACGCCCTCCACCAGCTGGGCGTTGAACGAGTCCAGGAGCGCGTCGACGGCCTCGCGGTGGGCGTCGGTGAACCCGGTCTCGGTGTAGGTGTCCATCGCGCTCTTGTACTCGTGGCGCCGGCCGACCTCGAACTCCACGTCGAGCTTGTCGGTCGCGCCCTTGAGGAAGAACTGCTGCCACTGCAGGCCGGTGAGCCCGACCATGCCGGTGGGCGCCAGCACGATCTCGGAGAAGGCGGTGGCCATGTAGTAGGGCAGGTTGCCGTTGCCGCCCTCGCCGAAGCTGTCGGCCCACGCCACCGCGGGTTTGCCGGTGGAACGGAAGTCGGCGATGCAGTCCCGTAGCTCCTGTGCGCGCGCGAACCCGAAGGAGCGTGCGTCCACCCGCACCACGAGCGCGGCGACGTGCGGGTCGCGCGCACCGCGGCGGATGCCCTCGACGACCTCGAGGTAGTGCTGCTTGCGCCGGTTGAGGAGCTGGCCGATGGGGTCGCCGGGGTTCTCGTCGACCACCCCTTCGGACAGGTCGAGTTCGAGCACGACGGGCGCCTTGGGGCCGGGTGCGAACCGCTTCAGGGACAGGGGTTCCGTGATCTTCGCGAGGTCCACCATGGGCTCACCCTAATCCCGCTGTCCAGGAGGCCGCCGGGCCCCGCGGGGCTTCGCCCCGGGCCGGGGCCGGGTCGTCGGCCCCGTCCCCTCCCTCCCGGTACGCGTGCCGTGTCGGGGGGCGCTAGGGTTCGGGTCGGATCTGTTCGGGAACGGGCACACGGCTTGAGAGGGACGACATGGCGGGCACGACGGGTGGGGCTGTCCACAGGAGGCTGCGCGGACGCGTCGGCGCGGGCGCGGGGGCCGCGGCCGCCGCGGTGCTCGTGCTCGGTGCCTGCGGTGGCGACGACGGCGGCGGTTCCCTGGAGGACGTCGAGCTCCAGGCCGGCGAGGGCGGGATGATGCCGCCCGTGGCCCCGGAGGGCTCCGAGGGCACCGAGGCCCTCGACGTCGACGGCGTGAGCATCGAGGCCCCCGAGGACTGGGAGGTCCAGAACGAGGGCGGCACCCTCTGCCTGACCCCTCCCGGCCAGCCCGCCTGCGCCTACGGGTCGATCCAGCTCTTCACCGGCGCCGCCGACCAGCACCCGCAGAACTGGCCGCTGCAGGGGGAGGCCTTCAGCGACGACGACGGCTGGGCCGACAACACCGACAGCTGCCGCAGCCTCAACACCGCTGCCTCCGGGAACATCGACGTCGAGGGCGCCGATCTCACCAACCCGGGGGAGTTCGCCACGCACGCCGACGACCTCAAGTCCCACCACGCGGTGTGGAACGTCTCCTGCGTCAACGGCGACGAGTTCGAGGTGCGCATGTGGTTCCTGCCGGTCTCCGACGTGCTCCTGTACGTGTGGTCGGCCGACCCGCAGCACGACCAGCTCTACGACGAGGTCGCCGCGTCGATGGACACCAGCGACCACAACGGCTGAACCCCCGACGGATTCGCAGTTCCGGTGCCTACGCGCTCCTCGGAGGCCATAGGGTCGTAGTCGTCACACGACGAACAGTTCAGCTACGGCGCGGATCGGGGTGCAGCCTGGTGACCATCATGGGAGCGGCGGAACGGATCGGACAGTTCACACTGGACAACGGGCTCCGGCTGGTGACGGCGCCCGCGTCCACCGGCCAGGTCGCCGCCGTGAACCTCTGGTACGGGGTCGGGTCGCGCCACGAGGTGCCCGGCCGCACGGGGTTCGCGCACCTGTTCGAGCACCTGATGTTCCAGGGCAGCGGGAACGTCGCCAAGGCCGAGCACTTCGACGTCGTGGAGCGCCTGGGCGGTGACATCAACGCCTCGACCTCCACCGACCGCACCAACTACTTCGAGACGGTGCCCACCCACGCCCTGGACCTCATCCTGTGGCTGGAGGCCGACCGCCTGGCGTCCCTGCGCGAGGGCATGACCCAGGAAGTGCTGGACAACCAGCGCGACGTGGTCAAGAACGAGCGCCGCCAGCGCTACGACAACCAGCCCTACGGCACCGCCCTGGAGCGCATCCTGCGCCTGGCCTACCCCGAGGGCCACCCGTACCACCACCCCACGATCGGCTCGATGGCCGACCTGGACGACGCGGACCTCGACTACGTCAAGTCCTTCCACAAGGCCCACTACGGCCCCGACAACTGCGTTCTCACCGTCGTCAGCGACCTCGACCCCGAGGACGTCCTGGCGCGGGTGGAGAAGTTCTTCGGCGCCATCCCGGCCCGCGACGCCCTGCCCGAGACGCCCGACGCCTCGCTGAACTCGCCCCTGGGCGGCCCGGTGCGCGACGCGGTCACCGAGACCGTGCCCGCCCCCGGTGTGTTCATCGGGTTCCGGGTGCCGGCCTACGGCACACGCGAGTTCGACGTGCTCCACCTGGCCTCGGCCGTGCTCGGCCAGGGGCAGGGCAGCCGCCTGTACCGCGACCTGGTCGTGGACCGTCCCATCGCCGCCGACGACGGCGGTGCGGCCGCCGACATCCTGCCCTTCCGCTACACCGACAGCCTGCTGCTGGTGAACATGCTCGCCCGCGAGGGTGTCAGCGGCGACGAGCTCGAGCAGGCCGTGCGCAGGACCGTCGCCGAGCTCGCCGGAGGTGTGACCGAGGAGGAGCTGGACCGCGCCCGCGCCGTCCTGGAGCTCGACCACCTCCAGAGCATCTCGGGCCCCTCCGGTCTCGCCGACAGCCTCAGCTCCTGCGCCCAGCTCTTCGACGACCCGGCGCTGGCCTACACCTGGCCCGACCGGTGGAGCGACATCACCGCCGAGGAGGTGCGTGCCGCCGCCGAGCGCCTGCTCGTCGACGACAACGTGCTCGTGGTCCGCTTCGACCCCGAGGCCGCCGAGGTTCCGGCCGCTCCCTGACCGCGCGGCGGTGCGGCCCCGGCCCACGCCGGAAGAGCCGCCCGCCCGGGTTCCCATCGTCAAGCCGTTCGCAGCAGAAAGAGCCGCACAGCATGTCGCAGACCCGCCCGGAACTCGGGGCCCCGGCTTCGTTCACCTTCCCCCGGCCCCAGCGCGTCGACGTCGGGGCCGGCACGGTCGTCGCCATCGACGTCCCCGGCCAGCTCCTGGTCTCCCTCCGCCTCGTCCACCAGCACGGCGCCGCTCTCGAGCCGCTCGACGCCATGGGGGTGAGCCTCCTGACCAGCGAGGTCCTGGAGGACGGCCCCGACGGCAACAGCTCCCTGGCCCCGGCCCTGGAGCGCCACGGCGCCGAGTGGACCTCCCGCGTCACCTGGGACGCCTTCGTCACCGGGCTCGACGTCCCCGTCAACCGCCTCAACCAGGCGGTCGGCCTGTTCGCCGATGCCGTGCGCCGTCCCGCGCTCGCCGCCGACGACATCCTGCGCCGCCGTGAGCAGCTCGTGGAGCGCTTCTGGCTGGAGACCGCCTCCGCCCAGACCCTGGCCATGCGCAGCGTCGGCGGGCAGCTCTTCACGGGTCGCTACGGCACCCCGCTGGCCGGCGGGCCCGGCAAGCTCGGCGCGGTCACCCCCGAGCAGGTGGCCTCCTTCCACGGCGACACCTTGGCCTCCACGGCCGGCACGCTCGTGGTCGTCGGTGACCTGACCGGGGTGGACCTGTCCGAGCTCGGCAAGCGGGTCTTCGGCGACACCTCCGCCTCCCGCGAGCGCGACCTCACCGCGCCCGCCCCGCCGCCCGGCGAGCTCCCGCGCGTGGTCGTCGTCGACCGCCCCGGATCGGTGCAGTCGGCGCTGGTCGTCGCCCAGCGTGCGCCCTCCCGCAAGGAGGTCGACCTGCCGCGCGCCGAGGGCGTCAGCGAGATCCTGGGCGGGATGTTCACCTCCCGCCTCAACATGGAGCTGCGCGAGCGCCTGGGTTACACCTACGGCGCGGGTTCCGGCTTCGACCTGCGCCGCGACACCGGGGTGTTCCTCATGAGCACGCAGGTGGAGGCCGACACCACCGCGCACTCGATCACCTCCTCGTTGGAGCAGGTGAACAAGCTGCGCGACGAGGGCGTGACCGAGCAGGAGCTCGACACCGTGCGCGAGTCCAACACGGTGGGGCTGCCGGTGTCCTACTCCACGGCGCGGTCCATGGCGGGTGCGCTCGTGGACATGGTCGTGCACGACCTTCCGGACGACCACATCGACCGCCAGCGCGCCGGGTACGAGAAGCTCACCCGCGAGAGCCTGGACTCGGCGGCGCAGGAGTACCTGCACCCCGAGCAGTCGGTCGTGGTCGTGGCCGGGGACGCCGAGCGCCTGCGCGGCCCGCTGACGGAGACCGGGGTCGGCCCGGTCGAGGTCGTGGACCCCGAGACCCTCTGGGCCTGAAGCCCCACCGCCGGCCCTGACCCTTCCGGCGGAGCGAGTGTCCGAGAGACGGGGCACGTGTATGTGCGCGACCGCTCGCACGTGCCCCGATTCCGCTCCCGTGGCCCGCTGGCCGGGGAGAACGCGGCCCATGGTGACGTAGGTCACAGAATGTCGGCGCCAACCTCGGACATAACGAAAGCGAACCTTTGTGCCGGTCCCCCGGCCACCGTCGGCATGGTCCCCGTGCCCGGCTGGTATAACGATTGATCCGACCACCTTCGCGGTGGCCGGTCACAGCAACGCTCCGCAGGAGGCCACCATGGCCGGTGAATGGACCCGTGGATAACCGTGTCCTCCCTAGACAACCCTCACACCCAGAGGTCAGAGGCGTCAGCCGCCCCCGCACAGCCGGAGGCGGCCATCAGCGCTGATGACACCACGGGCGGGCCCCCCGGCGGCCGACTCCTCAAGGGCCGCTACCAACTCGTCTCCGAGATCGCACGCGGCGGTGTCGGCACGGTCTGGCGCGCCGTCGACCTGGTCATCGACCGCGAGGTCGCCGTCAAAGAGCTGCGTATCCCCGCGGACATGGGGCGCAACGAACGCGAGTCGCTGCTGCGCCGCACCACACGCGAGGCCCGGGTCGCCGGACGGCTGACCCACCCCAGCCTCGTGACCGTGCTCGACGTGGTCGACGAGGACGACCGCCCCTGGATCGTCATGGAGCTCGTCGAGGCCTCCACGCTGGAGGAGCTCGTCGCGCTCGGCGGTCCGCTGCCCTACCAGCGTGTGGCCGAGATCGGCCTGCAGCTCATCGACGCCCTCAAGGTCGCCCATAACGAGGGCATCGTCCACCGCGACGTCAAGCCCGAGAACGTGATGATCAGCGCCGAGGGCCGCGTCGTGCTCACCGACTTCGGGCTGGCCGCCTGGAACGGTGAGTCCGCGCTCAGCTCCTCGGGGCGCATCATCGGCTCCCCGGCCTACATCTCGCCCGAGCGCGCCAAGGCCGGCCCGCTCGGCCCCGAGACCGATCTGTGGTCCCTCGGCGCGACCCTCTACACCGCGGTCCAGGGGCACCCGCCCTACGACCGCAAGGGGTACATCAAGATCCTGCGCCAGGCCGAGCTGGACGAGCCGGCGGAGGCCACCAACGCCGGCCCGCTCGCGCCGGTACTGGCCGGGCTGCTCAAGGTCGACCCGTCCGAGCGCCTGACCGCCGAGAACGCCACGAAGATGCTGCGGATCGCCGCGCTGGCCCCGTGGGCGCCCGAGACCGACGAGCGCACCGCCGAGCACGCCTCCGCCCCGGCCGAGCCGCGGCCCGCGGAGCCGCACGACGGTGACGAGCAGGACGGCGAGCACGAGTCCGCGCGCGAGCAGGCCAAGGAACACTTCAGGGCCGGCGCGCACGTGCTCGCGGAGTCCATCAACGAGCGGCTCCGGCACAGCCCCGAGGCGATGAACTCGATCATGACCTCGATCCGGGAGTCCACCGACACCCTGGGGCTGACCAGTTCGGGCCGGCACGCCGAGCACCAGAGCCGGCTCCCGGTCGTGCTCATGGTCGCCCTCGGGGTGATCCTGCTGCTCGGGCTCGTCCTGTGGGCGCTGCTGGGGCGCTGACCCGGCCCGGGGCCGTCCCGGCCCCGAAAACACGTCAGGCGCGCGAGGGGGCTCGCGCGCCTGTGGCCGTGGTGGGGCCGGCGGGATTCGAACCCGCACTGTACAGCACCTAAAGCTGCCGTCTCCTGCCGTTGGACTACGGCCCCGTCGGCCCAACTGTACCCCCGCACCGGGGGCCCGAGGGCCGCCCGGGGCCCGCTGTACAACGGGTTCCGGGCCGCCGCTCGGGTCCGCTGGGCTACACCCCGAGGTCGCGCTTGAGGCGCTCGACGTGGCCGGTGGCCTTCACGTTGTAGAAGGCCTTCTCGACCTTGCCGTCGGTGCCGACGACGACCGTGGAGCGGATGACGCCCTGGACGACGCGGCCGTAGTTCTTCTTCTCGCCGAAGGCCCCGTAGGCGCTCAGCGTCTCCTTGTCCGGGTCCCCCAGGAGGGTGAAGGTCAGCCCCTCCTTGTCGCGGAACTTCGCGAGCTTGTCGCTGCCGTCGGGGGAGATGCCCAGGACGGTCATCCCCGCCGCGTCGAAGTCGCGCAGGTTGTCGCGGAAGTCGCAGGCCTCGGTCGTGCAACCGGGCGTCATGGCGGCCGGGTAGAAGTAGAGCACGACGCGCTTGCCGGTCTCGGCCAGGACCTGGCTGAGCGTGACGGGCTTGCCGTCGGCGTCGTTCAGCGTGAAGTCCGGGGCCTGGTCGCCGGGCTGGAGGCGGATCGGGTCGCTCACGTGTGGTTCCCCTCTGCTCTGTCCGGGTGGCCTCACCACCCGCGTGTCACGCGCCCAGCCTAGAACCTGCCGCTGACACGGGGACGCCGGGGCGCCCGCGCGCTCACCGGAGGGCCAGGACCGGGTTGCGATTGCGGTTCGGTTCCCTGACCGGGGCGGTGACCGTTCGCGGCATCACCTATCGTTGACCGAACCCGTACTTTCGGTCGACCCGCTCCTGACCCGACGCGGCGGGGTGCGGGACCCGGCCGGGCGGCAGCACGCGTCCGGCGGCGCGTGGCCGCCGGCCGAACACATCCGCTTCGCTTTGGGAGTAGTTGGCGACGATGCCTGGACACACACTCGACGAGGTGAGGGACCGAACCCTCAAGGAGCGCGACTCCTGGTGGACCGTGCACCTCGTGGACCCGCTCGCGGTGCGGATCGTGCGGCTGCTCGCCAACCGGACCAGCGTCACACCGAACCAGGTGACGGTCGCGGCGCTCTTCCTGGGGCTGGGCGCCGCGGTCTGCTTCGCGTTCGGGTACTGGCACTTCCTGCTGCTCGGTGCGCTGCTGTACTACCTCTGTTTCCTCATGGACTGTGTCGACGGCAAGCTCGCCCGGCTCACCGGCACCGAGACGCTGTTCGGTTCCTGGATGGACTACGTCTCCGACCGGTTCCGGGTGTTGGTCTGCGCCGTGGCGCTCATGGGCGGCCAGTACGTCGTGGCCTCGCAACAGGACCCCGGTGCCCCGCCGGTGTGGTTCGTGTGGCTGGCGCTGGCCGTGGTCTTCGTCGACATGCTGCGCTACCTCAACGCGCTGCAGGTCTACAAGGTGCGGCGGGAGATGCGTTCCCACCTGGCCGGCGCCCTGGAGCGTGCCCGCGCCACCCTGTCCATGCTGGAGCCGCCCGAGAGCGAGCGCGGGCGCGAGGCCGAGCAGGAGACCGGCGAGGCCACCGGACGCGGTGACCGCACGATGAGCGACGGTGGCGAGCAGGCGGTGCTGCGGCACGGCATCGGGGTGCTCGAGCAGATCCTGCGCAGCCACAGCGAGCGGGAGAACCGCAACAGCCGCCGGGCCGGGAAGCAGCCCGACCTGACCCTGCCCAAGGTCGACCTCCACCAGGAGTTCCGGGACCGTTTCCCCTGGTACCAGCGGTTCTGGGCGGCGCTCAGCACGCGGCGGGTGCGCACCCACCTGGTCGGCGGCATCGAGTTCCAGATGGCGGTGTTCGTGATCGCGCCCCTGGCCGCGGCCGCGTTCGGTCCGTCAGCGATCGTCTGGATCACCGCCGTGGCGGGTGTTTTGCTGCTCGCGTTCGAGATCGCCATCATCTATAAACTGTGGTTGTCCACGCGGGACTTCTTCCGTGTGGTCGACGGAATCGACGGCGCGCTGAGATTCTCCGGTCCGTCCGACGGCGCGGAGGAAGAAGGCCGGGAGACCGGCTCGGGCCCGGACTCTCAGGCATCCCTGCGCTAGAGAAAGTAGGCAACATGTCGTCAAGCGACACCACCGAACCGCGCCAGACCCCCGCCGAGATCCAGGCGGAGATCGACCGCGAGCAGCGCCAGTTCGCCGAGACGCTGGACGCCCTGGAAGAGGCGGCCCGCCCCGGCAACATCGCCCGCCGCCAGATCGGCAAGGCCAAGGAGCGCGGCTCCCGGCTGGTCGACGAGGCCCGTGCGCTGGTCCTGGGCGGCGGCGCGGTCCGCCTGGACAGCCGTCTGGTCGAGCCGGAGGAGGGCTCCATCGTCGTCAAGGGCGACGAGGAGGTCATCACCACCTACCAGTCGCGCGGCCGGCTTCCCCCCGAGGCGGTCGTCCTCGCGGTCGGCATCGGCACCGTCGTGGCCGTCGGCGTGGTGGCCTGGGCGGTGCGCCGCAAGCGCAAGTGACCCCGGCCCGGGCCCCTACCCGGGCACTGACGGACGACGAGGGCGCCGGATCCCGTAACAGGGTCCGGCGCCCTCGTCGTGTGCGGGGGCGACCTCTCGCGGCCGGTCAGCCGACCCGGCGGGCCCGTCGCCCGGTCAGAGGAAGGTGCGCCCCTCGCCGCGGTAGGTGGGCACCGTGCGCACGCGCGAACCGGTGTCGGTGTCGATGAGGTGCAGGCGGTCGAAGCGTTCGCACAGCTCTCCGGCCTTGGCGTGGCGCATCCACACCCGGTCCCCGACGGCCAGGTCGCGGGCGGCCGCGCCCAGCAGCGGGGTCTGGACCTCCCCGGCGCCCTCGTCCGGTGACAGGGAGAGCCCGGACGGCAGGTGGGGCACGGGTGCGCGGTGCCGGTCGGCGGGGCCGGAGGCCGGGTAACCGCCGCCCAGGGCCGTGACCACGCCCGGTGCGGGTCGGCGCACCACGGGCAGGGCGAAGAGCGCCGCCGGACGGCCGCTGAAGGAGCGGTACTGGTCGAACAGGTGGGGCTGGTACAGGCCCGAACCCGCGGCGAGTTCGGTGACGGCCTTCTCCCGGCCGGTCAGGTGCAGGCTCCCGGTCCCGCCCCCGTTGACGAAGCGCAGGTCGGCGACCTCGCGGACGGCACGGACGACGGCGGCGCGGCGGCGGGCCAGTTCCACGGACGATCTCCGCTGCACCGCCCGGAGTACGCGCGCGTACAGCGGGCGTCCCGGGGGAGCGTCGCCCACCCCGGCGATCTGGGCCTCGTAGGCCATGATGCCGTCGAGCTCCAGCTCGGGCCGGGCCACGACGGCGCGGGCGAGCGCGGCCGCCTGTGCGGGCGTGCGCACGGGGGAGCGGTAACTGCCGATACGCAGGGCACCGCCGAGCGGCTGCCAGCTGGTGTCGATGTCCAGGCACACCCGCAGGGGCGGGACGTCGACGCCCTCGGCGCGGGCCTCGGCGGCAGCGGCGCCGATCAGGTCGAGATGGGCGGTGTCGTCGACCATGAGGGTGACGGCGCGTGCTGCCTCGGGGGAGCGGGCGAGCTCGGCCAGGGCACGGCGGTCTGCGGTGGGGTAGGCGACCAGGACGTCGTCGCTGACGGGGCCGTGCCCGCCGTCGTCGTCGGTGGCCAGCCACAGGGCCTCGGGCAGGGTGAAGGCCATGACGCCCTCGTAGCCGGGCAGGGCGAGCACGGTGCGCAGCAGGTCGCGGCAGCGCACGGACTTGCTGGCCACACGGATGGGCCGGCCGTGTGAGCGTCGGGTCAGGTCTGCGGCGTTGGCGCGGAAGGCGGCCAGGTCCACCGCGGCGAAGGGGGGTTCGAGGTCGCGCGTGGCGCTCTCGTAGCTCTGGCGCGGACGTGTCATGACTTGAGCATGCCAGAACATGAATCTTCTTCACATTCCGGAAGGCCCCGTTCTGCTCCTGCGGCCGTCCGGGTGTGTCCGGTCGAACGCCGCCGACCCCGCCCGTGAGTGTGCGCGGGCCGATACCCTGGGACGTCTTGGCTGTTCAGCCGTCCGACCCCTGGAGTGGTTCTTTTCCATGAGTGAGCGTGAATACGTCCTGACCCTCGCCTGCCCCGACAGCCGGGGCATCGTGGCCGCCGTGGCCAATCTGCTGTCCGAGCACGGGTGCAACATCACCGAGAGCCAGCAGTACGGCGACCACTACACCGGCCGGTTCTTCCTGCGCATGCAGTTCGTCGCCGAGGCGCGCGACGGGGGACCCGCCGACGAGGACACCCTGCGCGGTGCCTTCGCGGCCCTGGCCGGCGACTTCGGGGGTCGGAACGGTTCGATCGTGGAGTGGAACCTGAGCCGGTGCGACGCCCGCCCCAAGGTGATCGTGATGGTCTCCAAGTTCGGGCACTGCCTCAACGACCTGCTCTACCGGCACCGCAGCGGCCTGCTCGACGTCGACATCGTCGCGGTCGTCTCCAACCACCCCGACCTGGAGTTCCTCGCCGACTCCTACGGCGTGGACTTCCACCACCTGCCGATCACGCCGGAGACCAAGCGCGAGCAGGAGACGCGCCTGCTGGAACTGGTGGAGAGCTACGACGTGGACCTGGTGGTCCTGGCCCGCTACATGCAGGTCCTCTCCGAGGAACTGTGCACGAAGATGTCGGGCCGCATCATCAACATCCACCACTCCTTCCTCCCGAGCTTCAAGGGGGCCCGCCCCTACCACCAGGCGCACGCGCGGGGGGTCAAGCTCATCGGCGCGACCGCCCACTACGTCACCGCCGACCTCGACGAGGGCCCCATCATCGAGCAGGAGGTCTCGCGGGTCGACCACACCCACAGCCCTGAGCAGCTCACCGCCATCGGCCGCGATCTGGAGTCGGTCGCGCTCGCCCGCGCGGTGAACTGGCACGCGCAGCGCCGTGTGCTCATGAACGGGGAGAAGACGGTCGTCTTCGACTGAGCGAGGCACCGAGAACGAGAGCAGGACCGGAACCCCGGGTCGACCGGGTTCCGGACATGTTGAGGGGCACCCACGGGTGCCCCTTTCGTTTTCTGGTCGAACGGGGGTTCCCGACGTCTTATTGGGGCAAGGATGGTACTACCGTTACCTCTTTTGACCAGGTAAACCTCTCTGGAAGTGCCTTGTCGGCTACACAGAGTGTGTATATGGTGTGATCTGACCGACCTTTTCCGACCTGCTCCAAGGGTCGGGATCTCGGGTTTCGGTCCACACCCACGGACATGCCGTCCGGGCGAGGGGGAGCTCATGGGCAAGGACTTCGACGACGCCGTCGGCAAGGGCAAGGAGGCCTTCGGCAAGGCCACCGGCGACCGCGGCAAGGAGGCCGAGGGCAAGACCGACCAGGCCAAGGCCGGCGCCAAGGAGAAGGCGGAAGAGGCCAAGGAGAAGGTCGAGGAGGCCGCCGACAACGTGGCCGAGAAGGTCCGCGACGTCTTCAAGAAGCACTGAGTGTTCGGATCCGCATGAGGAACGGGTGACGGGGCCGCAGGTCTCGTCACCGCACACTGTCGAGGGGGAGTCAGTGTCGGACATCAAGACCGAAGGCAAGGTGCCCACCGCCCGCGAGGGCAGCCACAGCAGTCGTGAGGAGGGCGGCCACACCCACATCGCCGACGGGGTCGTCGCCAAGATCGCCGGTATGGCCGCGCGTGAGATCGGCGGGGTCTACGCCATGGGCGGCGGAGCGGCCCGAGCCGTCGGGGCCGTGCGCGACGTCGTGACGCGCGGGACCGACGCCGGATCGTCGCCCTCCAGAGGCGTCTCCGTTGAGGTGGGCGAGCGCCAGGCCGCCGTCGACATCGACCTCGTCGTCGAGTACGGATCCGCGATCCAGGACCTCGCCGCGGCCGTGCGCCGCAACGTGAGCCAGGCCGTCGAACGCATGACCGGCCTCGAGGTCACCGAGATCAACATCAACGTCGACGACATCCATCTTCCGGACGAGGACGAGGACCACTCCGACTCCGGCCCGAGGGTCCAGTAGCCGTGGACAGCGGCGAGACCCCGGAGAGCATCGCCCGGCGCGTCGCCGACGCCGCTCTGGGCCACCCCGACGTCGTGGAACTGTCCGCCGGAGGGTTCTCGACCCTGGCCACACCCGCCCCCGGCGGGCGTGTCCGGGGCGTGGCCGTCAGGCGGGCCGAGATCGAGGTCGGGGTGGTCGTCCGCTACGGCAGGGCGTTGCCGGAGATCGCCGCCGAACTCCGCAGGGAACTCGCCCCGATCGCCGGCGGCCGCGCCGTCCACGTGTCCGTGGAGGACGTCGTCGCCGGCCTCGGCGGTATCCCGTCCGGCGGCTGAGGGGCCGGACAGCAACACTGCAAGCCAAGAGGGGGAGCCATGTGGCCCATCGTCGGACTGGCCTTCGGGACGGTGCTCGGCCTGGCCGGGGCGTTCGGAGGGTTCGCCGCCTTCGCCCTGGTCCTGGTGCTCGGGGTGGTCGGCTTCATCGCCGGGCGCGCCATGGAGGGCGAGATCGACCTCGCCGAGATCTTCACACGGCGTTCGGCCTAGGTGGGTGTCGCCATGGCCCACGTACAGACCGACACCGTGCCCCGCCCGCGGGCGGAGACCGCTGAGACTCCGCACCGCGGGCGGCACGAACGCCCGTCCGCCGGGCACGACCCCGGCGGACGGGTCGACGTCGTTCCGACCGTCATCGAGAAGGCGGCCGCCTGTGCGGCCCGTGAGGTCCCCGGCGTCGGGACGGCCCGCCACCGCGCGGCCCGGGTCCGCGTCAGCGGCCAGGCCGTCCTCCTGAGCCTCCGGATCGGCGTCCGCTACCCCGAACCGGTGCGGGCCACGGCGGCGCTGGTGCGCGAGAGCGTGCGCAGCCGCGTGGAGGACCTGACCGGTTCGCGGGTCCACCACATCGACATCGAGATCGTGGAGATGGTGCGCTGACATGACCACCGTTGAAGAGGCCCTGGGCCGACCCGATCAGAGCGCCGCCGCACGCCGTGCGCGGCGCGTCGCCGTGCACACCTTCCGGCCCCGGCGTTCGTGGCCGGCCGTCATCACCGGGCTCCTCGTCCTGGCGCTCGCGGTGGTCGCGGCCGCCGAGGTCATCGCGGCCCTGGCCGGAACCCCGCTGCGTCTGTTCCCGGTGGGCCCCGCGACGGGCTACGCCGAGACCACGACGTGGTCCGAGCCCTCCGTGCAGATCGCCTCGGCGGTGCTGGCGCTGATCGGACTCCTGCTCATCGTGCTCGCGCTCGCACCCGGTAGTGGACACTGGACCGCGCTGCGCACCGACGACCCGGCCCTGGTGGTCGGCCTGACCCGGTCCGCGCTGCGCCGTGCCGTCGGCGCGGCCGCCCAGGGGGTGAGCGGCGTCGACGGCGCCGACGTGACCGTACGCGGCAACCGGCTGAGGGTCCACGTGCGGACCGGGCTGCGCGACTCCGCGGACCTGCCCGAACGGGTGACCCGGGCGGTCGAGGAGCGGTTGGCCGAGCTCGCCCCCCTGCGCAACATGCGCATCAACACCGACGTGCGGTACACGGAGGGGTGACCATGGCCAGGGACAGATACCGCCGCTCGGCGCGCGGCAACCGGTTGGGGCTGGCCGTGGTCGGAACCGTGCTCCTCCTGGTCGGCCTGGCCGCCCTCGCGGTGGGGCAGGGGTTCTTCGGCGCCGGCCCGGCCGGGCAGACGCTCCTCAACGACGTGGTGCAGGGCGTGCTCGCCCAGCAGTGGGTCCCGTACGTGGCCGTCGCGGTCGCCTTCGTGGCGGCCTTCCTCTCGTTGCGGTGGCTCATGGCGCAGGGCATCCACGACACGGTCGGTCGCCTGTCGCTGGAGAGCGGGGGCGAGGGCCGGGTCCAGGTCGACGAGGGTGTGGTCAGCGACGCCGTCGAGCGCGAGGTCGGGGACTACCCCGGGGTGCGGCGGGCCCGCGTCCACCTGACCGAATCGGTGCACCACCCGCACCTGCGCCTGGCTCTGACGCTCGACGAGGACGCCGACGTCGCCCAGGTCTGGAACCGGGTCCGCGGTGAGGCGCTCGCGAACCTGCGCCGCTCCCTCGGGCTCGAGGAGGTCCCTGCGGTGGTGCGGATGACGATGACCGCGCCGTCCCGCCACGCACGCCGGAGCCTGGCCTGACGCCCGGTTCCGGCCGGAAGTTCTGACCGTTTGCGGTCACGCGGAAGCCGGGACGTCCGAGCGCTGCGGGGTTACTCTGGGTGCACCCCTCAGCGACCGACCCCCACGGACGTATCCATGCATCCTTGCCCTGTCTGCCACGACAAGGACCAGAGCGCGCGGGTCACCGCCCTCGTGCGTTCGGGCACCAGCAACACCTCGGGATCGGGGACCACCCACCACGGCGGGTCCTTCGGTTACTCGGGCGGTAACACGGCCTACTTCAGCGGGTCCACGAGCCACCACTACCACGAGTCCCAGGGTCAGACCGGGCTGGCGCAGGCCCTGACCCTCCAGCTCGAGGGCCGCCCCAGCAGCGCCTGGATCGTCGTCGGCGGCACCGCCCTGATCCTCCTCATCATGATCATGGCCGGCGCGCACGACATGGTGATGCTGGTCCTGCTCGCCGGGACCGCCCTGAGCGTCGCGGTGGCGGCCAAAGACTCCCAGGCCGGGTGCGGGTGCCTGGTGGTGCTCTTCGTCGTCGGCCTGATCTGGGAGATCGCCACGGGCAACGACTCGCAGGCGGTCCTGATCGGCATCCTGTCCGTCGTGACGCCGATCCTGGTGCTGGGCTGTCTCGTCGGCGGTTCCATGGCCTGGTCGAACTACAACGACGGGGAGTCCGACCGACAGCGCCGGTTCCGTGTGTGGTCCGAGCTGTTCTACTGCGGGCGCGACGACCTGGTCTTCCACCCCGAGAGCGGGCAACACGCCCCCGTCGGGGACATGCACGGGCTCATCGACCGGGTTGAACCGCCCGTGGTCGCGGACGACTGAGGGGACGCCCCTCGCCGTCGGGCCTCAGCACTCGATGACGTTCACGGCGAGGCCGCCGCGCGAGGTCTCCTTGTATTTGTCGTGCATGTCCCGGCCGGTGTCGCGCATGACCTTGATGACCTTGTCCAGCGAGACGAAATGGCTGCCGTCGCCGCGGAGCGCGATCCGTGCGGCGCTGATCGCCTTCACCGACGCCAGCGCGTTGCGTTCGATGCACGGGACCTGGACCAGGCCGCCGATGGGGTCGCAGGTCAGCCCGAGGTTGTGCTCCATGGCGATCTCCGCGGCGTTCTCGACCTGGGCCGGGGTACCGCCGAGCACCTCGGCCAGGCCCGCCGCCGCCATCGAGGAGGCCGAACCGACCTCGCCCTGGCAGCCGACCTCGGCGCCCGAGATCGACGCGTTCTGCTTGAACAGGATCCCGATCGCCGCCGCGGTCAGCAGGAACCGGACCGCGCCCTCGTCCCCGGCGCCCGGGCTGAAGTGCAGGTAGTAGTGGAGCACCGCCGGGACGATCCCGGCCGCCCCGTTGGTCGGCGCCGTCACCACGCGGCCGCCCGCGGCGTTCTCCTCGTTGACCGCCAGCGCGTACAGGGTGATCCAGTCGCTGCCGCGCATCGGGTCCGGGTCGGGCGCGGTGGGCGCCATGAGCCCGTCGCCGTCGCACTGCCCGCCGAGCTGGCGGTAGAGGCGGTGGGCGCGGCGGGGCACCTTCAGGCCGCCCGGCAGGCTGCCCTCCGTGGTGACACCGCGCCGCACGCACTGGCGCATGGCGGTCCAGATCTCCAGGAGTTCGTCGTGGATCTGCGCGGGGGTGCGCCCGAACGCCTGCTCGTTGGCGAGCATGACGGAGCTGATGGACTTCCCGGTGTCCGCGCAGATCTCCAGCAGCTCCGCTGCCGTGTCGAACGGGTGGGGGAGCGGGGTGTCGTCGGGTTTGATGCGGTCGGCGCCGGCCGCGCGCTCGTCGACGACAAAACCGCCGCCGACGGAGTAGTAGACCTTCGCGTCGAGCTCGGACCCGTGCTCGTCGAGCGCCACGAACCGCATCCCGTTGGGGTGATCGGGAAGGCTCTCCTTGCGGCGGAAGTCCACGTCCACACCCGGGTCGAAGTCGACCTCGGGGCCCTCGGGACCGCCCAGCAGCACCCGGCGTTCCTCCCGCGTGCGTGCGACGAGGCCGGGCACGGCGTCCACGTCCACGCCCTCGGGGGTGTGTCCCAGCAGGCCCAGCACCACCGCGGTGTCGCTGCCGTGCCCCTTGCCGGTCTGGGCCAGGGACCCGTACAGCTCGGCGCGCACGTGCCGCACCCGCGCGGCGTGCTCCCCGACGGCGACGGACCCCGCGAACGTGCGGGCCGCCCTCATCGGGCCGACGGTGTGCGAACTCGACGGTCCGATCCCGATCGAGAACAGGTCGAAGACGCTGATCGCCATGGCAGGCCTCCTCATCGAGCACCGCGGCGCTGGGGTGTGGGAACCGTGCGGGGCCCGTGGATCCAGGGCCCCGCACGGCGTGGGCGGGTGCGGACCGTGCCCGGGGGCGCCGGCCCGACCCGCCCGGATGCCCTACAGGTTGGGGTAGAGCGGGCGCTTGGCCGTGAGCGCCTGGACGCGGGAGCGCAGGCCCTCGGCGTCGAACTCGGGCTTGAGGGCCTCGGCGATGACGTCGGCGACCTCGGCGAAGTCCTCGTCGTCGAACCCGCGGGTGGCCAGGGCCGGGGTACCGATGCGCAGCCCGGAGGTGACCATCGGCGGACGCGGGTCGTTGGGCACCGCGTTCCGGTTCACGGTGACGCCGACCTCGTGCAGGCGGTCCTCGGCGTCCTGGCCGTTCAGCTCGGAGTTGACCAGGTCGACCAGGACCAGGTGCACGTCGGTGCCACCGGTCAGGACCTTCACGCCGACCTCGGCCATGTCCGGGCGCGTCAGGCGCTCGGCCAGCAGGCGGGCACCGGCGACCGTGCGGCGCTGGCGCTCGGCGAAGGCCTCGCTCGCCGCGACCTTGAAGGAGACGGCCTTGGCGGCGATGACGTGCTCCAGCGGGCCGCCCTGCATACCGGGGAAGACACCGGAGTTCAGCTTCTTGGCCAGGTCGGCCTTGGCCAGGATCATGCCGCCGCGCGGGCCGCCCAGCGTCTTGTGCGTGGTCGTGGTGACCACGTCCGCGTACGGAACCGGGTTGGGGTGCAGACCCGCGGCGACCAGGCCGGCGAAGTGGGCCATGTCGACCATGAGCAGCGCACCGACACTGTCGGCGATCTCGCGGAACCGGGCGAAGTCCAGCTCACGCGGGTAGGCCGACCAGCCGGCCACGATCATCTTCGGCTGGTGCTCCTGGGCGAGCTTGGCGACCTCGTCGTAGTCGACGGTTCCGTCGTCCTCCCGCACGTGGTAGGCCACGGGGTTGAGGATCTTGCCGGAGTAGTTGATCTTCATGCCGTGGGTCAGGTGGCCGCCGTGCGCCAGGTCCAGACCCAGGATCGTGTCGCCCGGGGAGAGCAGCTTGAAGTAGACGGCCGTGTTGGCCTGCGCGCCCGAGTGGGGCTGCACGTTGGCGTACTCGGCGCCGAACAGCTCCTTGGCGCGGTCGATGGCCAGCTGCTCGACGACGTCGACGTTCTCGCAGCCGCCGTAGTAGCGCTTGCCGGGGTAACCCTCGGCGTACTTGTTGGTCAGGACGGTGCCCTGGGCCTCCAGGACCGCCTGGGGGGCGAAGTTCTCCGAGGCGATCATCTCCAGGGTGTCGCGCTGGCGCGCCAGTTCGGCGTCCACGGCCTTGGAGACCTCGGGGTCCAGTTCGCTCAGGGACTGGTCGAGCGTGTTGTCGCTAGCCATGTTCGGCCTACTCCTCGCCTTCGGTCAGCTTCGTGTACTCCTCGGCGGAGAGCAGTCCGGTGGGTTCTTCCGAGACCCGGACCCGGAACAGCCAGCCGTCCCCGAAGGGGGTGGAGTTGATCGCCTCGGGCGTGTCCTCGAGGGACTCGTTGATCTCGACGACCTCACCGCTGACCGGCGAGTAGATGTCGCTGACGGACTTGGTGGACTCCACCTCGCCCGCGGGCTCGCCCGCCGTCACCTCGGTGCCGGCCTCGGGCACCTCGACGAAGACGATGTCGCCGAGGGATTCGGCGGCGAACGCGGTGATGCCGACGGTGGCGATCCCGTCCTTCACGACGACCCACTCGTGTTTGGCGGTGTAACCCAGCTCCTTGGGAACGCTCACTTCAACTCTCCTTGGAGGTGCTCTGAAATCTTCTGCCGTGCCATCTCCGCTGCGACGCAGTCAGGTGTCGCGGCGGTAGAACGGCAGCTCGACCACGTCGACGGCCTCGCCGCGTCCGCGCACGTCCACGGTGAACGCGCCGGTCGCGGTGTCGAGCTCGCCGTCCACGTAGGCCATGGCGATGGGGCGGCCCAGGGTGGGGGAGGGCGCGCCGCTGGTGATCGTCCCGACGGGTTCGCCGTCGCGCAGGACCTGCTGGTCCTTGCGCAGGGGGCGGCGTCCGCGGGAGACCAGTCCGATGAGGCGCCGGGGGCGGGTGGTGCGGGAGGCCTCCTCGAGGGCGTCGCGGCCCACGAAGGTCTCCTTCTCCAGCTTCACGACCCGGCCGAGACCGGCGTCGTAGGGGGTGAGGTCGGGGGAGAGCTCCTGGCCGTACAGGGGCATCCCGGCCTCCAGGCGCAGGGTGTCGCGGGCCGAGAGCCCGGCCGGCACCAGCCCGTGGCCGGCGCCCTGTTCGGTGAGGGCGGCCCAGATCTCCGGGGCCTTCTCCGCCGGCCTGATGAAGATCTCGAACCCGTCCTCGCCGGTGTAACCGGTGCGGGCGAGCAGGACGGGAACGCCGGCGACGGTGTGCTCGTACCCGGCGTAGTAGCGGATCTCGCCGAGGTCGGCGTCGGTGAGGGGCGCAAGGATCTCGGCGGCGCGCGGGCCCTGCACGGCGATGAGGGAGTACTGCGCGGACTCGTCCTCGACCCGGGCGTCGAACCCTTCGGCGCGCTCGGCCATGGCGGCGGCGACCACGTCGGCGTTGGCGGCGTTGGCGACCGCGAGGTACTCGTCCTCGCCGAGGCGGTAGACGATGAGGTCGTCCAGGACCCCGCCGTCGGTTCCGGTGATCATCGTGTACCGGGCACGGCCGACCTTGACCTTGGACAGGAACCCGACGAAGGCGTGGTCCATGACCGCGGCCGCTTCGGGGCCGGTCACACGGATCTCACCCATGTGGGAGAGGTCGAACAGGCCTGCGGCCTCGCGCACCGCCCTGTGCTCGGCGGTCTCACTGTCGTAGCGCAGCGGCATGAGCCAGCCTGCGAAGTCGACCAGGGTCGCGCCCGCGTTCTCGTGCACGTCTTTCAGGGCCGTGGTGCGTGGCTCGGCCGGGGACTCTGGCATGGGCACTCCCGAGAGGATGGGCGTCTGTCGTGCGTGGCGTTGCCATCCTCCCCCTCTGTCATCGGTGCCTGAGAGCTTCACCCGCGCGCGGCGTGGCTTGCACCTTCGGCGAGGGACCGGTTTCGGTCCCTGCTTTCCAGAGTGGTCTCGCCCGTACGGTCCGGTGGCCTGAGAGGTTGTCTGTCGGGGAGGGATTGCTCCTTCGGCGGCCCGAGCTGGTTGCGCGGGCACTCTCCCGTACGGGGTCAGCAACGGGGTTCAGCCTAGCAGCGGCGCCGGATCGACAGAAGGCCGACCACCGTCCGCGCACCGCACGCCCGCGCGCGTGGGGTTTCGGTCGTGCTCACACCTCGGGGCCGACTTGATCCCTCCCCCTCCGGTGTGCGAGAGCGGTTAGCGTGTCCGTTGACAGAGCCCGTCGATGTCGAAGGGGTGGCCTGTGCGAACCGAGACCGGGAGCCGGGGACCGACGCTCGTGCGACGACCCGTCAGGGGCGCGCGCGGAGGGCTGGCGGCCGCAGGGGCCCTCACCGTCATGGCCGGCCTGGCCTGCTCCGCGGACGGCAACGAGCCCAACGAGATGGAGAACTCCGCCGACGTGAGCCAGATGGGCCGCGGCGACGTCCCCACGGAGGAGCGTGACGACCTGGAGGCGGTCTTCGACGAGGCCGGGGTCGAGGGCACCTTCGTGCTGCACGACGTGTACTCCGGGACGTCGACGGTCGTGGGCGCCGACATGGCCCGCGAACGGGTCGTGCCGGGCCCGACCTTCGAACTGGCCAACAGCCTCGTCGCCCTGGAGACCGGTGCGGTCGCCGACGTCGACGAGGAGATCGAGCACGACGGTTCCGGTGGAGCGGTGAGCCTGCGCGAGGCCCTGCCCGACTCCGACGTGGACGTGCAGCGCGAGCTCACCGACCGGGTGGGCGCCGACGCGCTGCACACCTGGGTCGACCGGTTCGACTACGGCAACCGCGCCGTGGACGAGCAGAACGAGGACGAGTACGACTGGCTGGAGGGCCCGCTGGAGATCTCGGCGATGGAGCAGACGGTGTTCCTGGCCGGGCTGGCGCGCGGCGAACTCCCGGTCGCCGCGGAGCACCAGGAGGCCTTGCAGGAGGTCGTGCTGCGCGAGCAGGGCGAGGAGCACGACCTGTACGCGACGGAGGGCTGGAGCGCCGAGGCCGACCCGTCCCCGGGCTGGTGGATCGGCTGGGTCGACAACGGCGAGGGCCTGCACACGTTCGCGCTGCGCCTGGAGGCCGACGAGGACACGCAGATGCAGCAGCGCGAGCCCCTGGGCCGCGACCTCCTCGACCGGCTGGGTGTGCTCCCCGCCTGACCCCCTGGGCGCGTGGACGCGCTCATTCGGAGGCCGGGGCCCCGAGCAGGAACGGCACAGAACGGGCGAAGCGCTGATCGTCGTCCATGACCCCGCCCATGAACTTGAACGTGCGCAGGGTCATGCGGCGGTCGGCGATACGCAGCCCCGGAAGCTCGGCCAGCAGCTCGCGCTCGACCCTGGTCAGGTCCGGGGCGTCGCGCAGCCACAGGATGAACAGCGCGTTCTCCGGGCCGGCGATGGTGGTGCACAACCGCAGCTCGGGGATGCGTTCGCCCAGGTCGTCGGCGCGGTCGAGGATCTCGGGCTCGACCGTGCCCCACAGGGTCGCGGCGCTGGGCAGCCCCATGTGCTGGCGCGAGATGTCGCAGCGCAGCCCGAGCAGCCCTTCCCGCAGCAGCCGGTTGAGGCGCCGCGCGGCCGTGGTCGGCGCGATCCCCAGGTGTTCGGCGATGGTCTGGTAACCCATCCGCGCGTCGAAGCACAGCAGGTCGACGATGCGCTGGTCGAGTTCGGTGACCCGTTCGGAGGCGGCCCCGGCGCGGTCGCGGGGCGCCAGAGCCTGGAGGGCACGGCGCTGGGCGGGGGACAGGGCACGGATCTGCCAGCGGAACGCCTCCCGCGGCACCTGGGTGACCACGTGCACCCGGTAGGAGACCACCTCCGGGATCCCGCCGATGCGTGAGAGCAGGTAGTCGGCCATGCCCGCGCCCGGGACGACGGTGAGCATGAGCTGGTGCGAGCCGGCGACGAACTGGATGCTCAGGGTGTCGGGGTCCTCGGCCAGGATCCCCGCGACGTGCTCGACGGTGCCGTTGCGGCAGCTCAGTTCCAGGTAACCCAGGTTCCGCCGGGCCATGAGCCTACGCCGCGGGAAGGCGGCGATGCGGGCCAGCCCCTCGCTCTCCAACCGGCGCCAGTGGCGGGCCAGGGTCGTGGGGTCCACGTCGAGGATGGGCGCGAGCTCGGCCCAGGTGGCCCTCGGCGCGATCTGCAGGGCGTTGACGAGGCTCAGTTCCAGTTCGTCCGGGATGGTGGATTCCGGCATCTGAAGCCTCCTGTGTGTTGATTCCCGGCGATTTTCAGACCTTATCGCCTACGCCACATAGCTTGCCGCAAGATCCGTTCCACGGCTCTGAGCTGTGGGTTTCGGTGAGATGTCAGCTATGTGCACCCCGTGTTCCGAATCATGGAAAGCGGGGTCGCGGAGAGGGAGTCAGTGATGGTGGATCCGACCCTGGTCGTTCGAGGCGGCACCGTGTTCGACGCGACCGGGTCCGCGCCGATCCACGACGGCGCGGTCGTGGTCCGCGACGGCCGTATCGACTGGGTCGGCCCGGCCGCCGAACTCCCCGAGATCAACGGGCCCCACCGGGAGATCGACGCACACGGCGGGACGATCCTGCCCGGCTTCGTCGACACCCACGTGCACATGGTCATGGCCGGGGACGGGATGAACCCCGCCCAGCTGCTCGACCAGCCCCCGCACTACGGCTACTACACCGCCCTGCCGCGCCTGGCCGCCACCCTGGATGCCGGCGTGACGACCGTGCGGGACCTGGCCGGGCTGGACATGGCCACCCAACAGGCCGTCGACGAAGGGCTCGTCCCCGGGCCGCGGATCGTCACCGCCTACCGGGCCCTGGGGCCCACCGGCGGGCACGGCGACTTCCGCACCTGCTGCGGGTTCGACTCCGGCTCCGTCCTCGGCCCCGACGGCGGCATCTCCCTGCTCACCGACGGTGTCACCGAGGCCCTGCGCAACACCCGCGAGGTCATGCGCAAGGGCGCGGGCGTCATCAAGGTGATGGCGAGCGGTGGCGTGTGGAGCCCCCGCGACACCCCCTGGCACGACGGCCTCAACGTCGAGGAGATGGGGGTGGTCGTCCGCGAGGCAGCCTCACACGGTGTGCCCGTGGCCGCCCACGCCCAGAGTGCCCGCAGTATCCACAACGCCCTCACCGCGGGCGTGACCAGCGTCGAACACGGATACGAGATCGACGAACGCGGCATCGAGCTCATGCTCGAGTCCGGCGCCTATCTCGTCCCGACGCTGTCGACCGCCACCACCCCGCCCGACCCCGAGCGGTCGGCCGACTACGCGGTGGCCAAGAAGCTCAGGCTCCAGGAGCACCTGAGCGAGAACATCACCGCTGCACTGCGTGCCGGGGTCAACGTCGCCCTCGGTACCGATTCCGGCATCTGCGCCCACGGGCGCAACCTGCGCGAGCTCTCCCTGCTCGTCGACCACGGGCTCTCACCCGAGCGCGCGGTCCTGGCCGGAACCCGTGACGCCGCCGCCCTCCTCGGGCTCTCCGACCAGATCGGGACCCTGGAACGCGGCAAGCGGGCCGACGTCGTGGTCTGCTCCGGCGACCCGCTGAGCGACGTCACCACCCTCGGCGACCCCGCACGTGTCACCGCCGTCGTCAAGGACGGCGCGGTGCACAAGGACACCGGCCCCGCGCCAGCGGACGCCTGAGGGCCGACGACCCGCGCGCGGGGCCCGGCCGACCGGCCGGGCCTTGCGCGTCCCGCCCCTGTTACCCCCCCTTGGGCCTGCTTGGCGGACACCGATTACCTGCTGCGCGACGCCCCAGCGGCACTCTCACAGCGTTCTCATCAGTCAACGGCACACCCGGCCGACTCCTTCTTCGGCCTTGTGAGAGCACCACTGGATGCGCCGCTCGCGACGGAAGGCGTCCACCCAAACAGGCCCTGACTCCAGGAGACCCATGAGTACACGCAAGCCCGAGCGGCGCACCAAGAACGCCGCAGGTGAGGCCCGCCCCGGGTTCTTCGCCCGCATGCTCGACACCATCGAGCGAGTCGGCAACAAGATCCCCGACCCCTTCGTCCTGTTCCTGTTGCTCTTCGCCCTCGTGGCCGTGGTCTCCACGATCATGTCCGCGACGGGCGCGACCTACGAGATCCCCGGGGACGACTCCGGACCCCACGAGATCAACGGGTTCTTCACGGCCGAGGGCCTGACCTGGTTGACGACCAACGTCGTCGACAACTTCATCGGCTTCCCGCCGCTCGGGGTGGTGCTCACCATCCTGCTCGGTGTCGGCCTCGCCCAGCGCACCGGCCTGCTCAACACCCTGGTGCGCAAGGCCTTCGCCAGCGCGCCCCAGTGGCTGCTGCCCTACGTCACGGCGTTCGTCGCCGTCTCCGGCAGCATCATGAGCGACGCCGCGATGGTGGTGATCCCGCCGCTGGCCGCGATGGTCTTCAAGGCCGCCGGACGCCACCCCGTGGCCGGTCTGCTCGGTGCGTTCGCCGCCGCCATGGCCGCGTTCAGTTGCAGCCCGTTTATCACCAGCACCGACGCGCTGCTGTCGGGCATCTCCAACACCGCCATGCAGTCGGTGGGGCACCTGGACCCGACCCACGTCAGCCCGGTCTCCAACCACTTCCTGACGTTCTCGATCGCGATCGTGCTCAGCCTGGTCTCCGGTCTGCTCATCGACAAGGTCCTGGAGCCCACCGTCGAGCGCGCCAAGGCCGGCCGCGACAAGGTCGAGGAGGACGAGTCCGCCTCCGCCTCGAACGAGGACCGCCCCGACCTCAAGCTGGACCCGGTCCTGACCGCGAGTGAGAAGACCGGCCTGCGCTGGTCCGGCCTCGCACTCGTGTTCACCGTCGCCGCGGTGCTCGCCGTGACGCTGCCGCCCGGTGCGCCCATGCGCAACGAGGACGGTGCGTTCCTTCCCGAGTCGCCGCTGCTCAGCTCGGTCGTGTTCCTGGTCTTCCTCACCCTGGCCGTGCCCGCCGTCGCCTACGGTCTCAGCACCCGGGCGATCCGCAGCGGCGCCGACCTGACCCGGATGATGGGCCACACCGTCAAGGAGATGTCGGGCTTCATCGTCCTGGCCTTCGTCATGGCGCAGTTCCTGGAGCTCTTCGACTGGACCGGCGTCTCGACCTGGATCGCGATCAAGGGCGCCGAGGCGCTGGAGGCCACCGGTATGACCGGGTTCGGCGCCATCGTCTGCTTCATCGTCCTGGCGTTCCTGATCAACTTCTTCATCATCTCCGGGTCGGCGCAGTGGGCCCTGTTCGCGGCGGTCTTCGTGCCGATGTTCGCGCTGATCGGTTTCGAGCCCGGTTTCGTGCAGGCCGCCTACCGCATCGGCGACTCCACCTCGAGTGTGCTCTCGCCGCTGAACCCGTACGTGGTGATCGTGCTCGGGTTCCTGAAGGCCTACGAGCCCAAGGCCGGCATCGGGACCGTCATCGCCCGCTGCCTGCCCTTCTCCGCGGTCTTCTTCGTCCTGTGGGTGAGCGTGCTCGCCATCTTCTACTTCGGCGGACTGCCGATCGGACCGGGCATGTACCCGCACCTCTGATCACCCGCCGCGACCGCGGGCCGGGCCTGACACGGGCCCGGCCCGCCCCCTGTCCCTACACCGACAACCCACCATCACGAGGAGCTGTCCATGACCGCCACCAGGACCCTGTACCGGGACCTCACCCTCATCGACGGGACCGGGGCCGCGCCCGTCACCGACGCGGTGGTCGTGGTCGAGGGCGACACCATCGCCTACGCCGGCCCGCGCGCGCAGGCCCCGGAGAGCCGGCCCGGCGACCGGGAGGCGACGCTCGGGGGACGCACGGTGCTGCCCGGGTTCATCGACACCCACGTGCACATCGGGTTCGAGAGCGGCAAGGACCTGGCGACCAACAACGCGTCGGTCTCGCGCAGCCTGCACGCGTTCGAGGCCGGCGACCGGATGCGGCGCACGCTGGAGGGCGGTGTGACGTCGGTGCGCGACCTGGGCGGTGCGGACACCGGGTTCCGGACCGCGCAGGAACGCGGCCTGGTGCGCGGCCCGCGTATGAACATGGCGCTGCGCCTGATGAGCCACACCGGTGGGCACGCGGACTTCACCCTGCCGTCCGGGCAGAACCCGCACGACTGCAACCACACCGCAGCGGAGATCGCCGACTCCGTGCAGGAGGCCGTGGTCGCCACCCGCCGGCTGGTGCGCGACGGCGCCGACGTCATCAAGGTCTGCGCGACCGGTGGCCTGTCGAGCCCCTCGGACGGGCCGACCGACGAGGGGATCACGGAGGAGGAGATCGCCGCGATCGTCGCCGAGACCGCCAAACACGGCGGGCGTCCGGTCGCCGCGCACGCCCAGGGCGCCGCGGGGATCCGGAACGCCGTGCGCGGCGGGGTGGCCAGCATCGAGCACGGCTACCTCATCGACGACGAGGGCATCGACCTGATGCTGGAGCACGGGACCTTCCTCGTCCCGACCCTCACCACGTTCGACTTCGAGGACCGCGTCCACCTCATGACGCAGAAGGCGATCGACACCAAGCGCGCCCTGGCCGAGGAGACCTACCGCCGGGTCTCGCACGCCGTCGCACGCGGGGTGCGCGTGGCGCTGGGCACCGACGCGGGGATCTCCGAGCACGGCCGGAACCTGCGCGAGCTGGCCCAGCTGGTGTCGGTGGGGCTGTCCCCGATGGAGGCGATCGTGGCCGGGACCCGGGACGCGGCGGAGCTGATCGGCGCCGCCGACCGGGTCGGCACGGTGGAGGCCGGCAAGCTCGCCGACCTGGTCGTGTGCGGCGGCGACCCGCTCACCGACGTGTCGCTGCTGGGCGATCCGGCCAACGTCGAGCTCGTGCTGCAGGGCGGGGAGACGGTCAAGGACACCCGCTGAGTCGGGAGGACCTCGGCATCACATGACCGTGTCCTGGGGTGGATACGGGCTGAGGTGGCCGGGCCGGTGCGGCATGCATAGGGCTGGGCTTCAGGCGTCTTCCGCTTCGCGGCGGGCACTCGCCAGCGCTCGCGCCCGCCACGAAGCGGATCTTGGGTGGGCGTACCGAGATCGGCTCTTCCGTGCTAGTGGCCTTCCGGTCCTGGTGCCCTGAGCGGATCTTGGGTGTGCGTCCCGAAAAGGCTCTTCCGGAGCCTTCCTGGCCTTCCGCTTCTGGTGCCCTGCGCGGGCTTTGGTGCTTGCCCGGGGCGGATCTTGGGCGGGTGTCCCGGGGTGGCCCTACCGGGCCAATGGCCTTCCGCTTCTGGCGCCCGTGGTGAGTCTTGGGCGCGAGTCTCAGGAGGCTGTGGGTATTCGCCCTCGGGACGTGCCCAGGGGTTGCCGGAATGGCCATACCGGGGCGGGCAGGACTTCCTGCCCCGGTGCCCGGGACGGGCGCCGGGTACCTCCCCTGGGGAGGCAGTCGGCATGACATGAAGGTGCCCCCGGGCTGGACCCGGGGGCATCGTCGTGTGGAGGGCTCCGCGGAAGTGGTGCGGGTGAGGGCCCCTGCCGGTGCGGCATGCACGGGGTTGAGCTTCAGGCGTCTTCCGCTTCGTGGCGGGCACTCGCCAGCGCTCGCGCCCGCCGCGAAGCGGATCTTGGGTGTGCGTCCCGAGATCGGCTCTTCCGGGGCCTTCTGGCCTTCCGGTCCTGGTGCTCTTAGCGGATCTTGGGTGGGCGTACCGAGATCGGCTCTTCCGGGCCAATGGCTTTCCGGCCCTGGTGCCCGGAGCGGGGGTGACCTGCGCGAAGCGGATTCTGGGTGCCTGTCCCAGGACGGCCCTACCGGGCCAATGGCCTTCCGGTGCTGGTGCCCGGAGCGGGCTTTGACTGGGTGTCGCAGGGCGGCCCTTCCTGGCCTTCCGCTTCTGGCGCCCGGCGCGGGCTTTGGGTGCTTGCCCGGGGCGGGGCTTGGGCCCCGCCCCGGGCGCTACCGGTGTCAGGCCTTGCGGCGGCGCCGCACCGACTCGGCCAGGTCCGAGAGCACACCCTCGGTGGTCTCCCAACCCATGCACTTGTCGGTGATGGACTGCCCGTAGGTGAGCTCCGCCGGGTCGCCCAGCTTCTGCGCCCCCTCCTCGATGAAGCTCTCCAGCATCACACCGACGATGCCCTTCTGGCCCTCGGCCAGCTGCTCACCGATCGAGGCGGCCACGGCCGGCTGGCGCTTGTGGTCCTTGCCGCTGTTGGCGTGGCTGGCGTCGATCATCAGACGGCGGGGCAGACCGGCGCCCTCGATCACGTCCAGGGCCTGGCCCACGTGCGCGGCGTCGTAGTTCGGGCCGCCGCGGCCGCCGCGCAGGATCACGTGGCCGTCCGGGTTGCCGTCGGTCACCACGACCGAACCGGCGCCGCGCGGGTCCACACCGAAGAACGTGTGCGAGGCGGCGGCAGCGCCCACGGCGTCCACGGCCACCTGCACGTCGCCGTCCGTGCCGTTCTTGAACCCGACCGGGGTGCTCAGGCCGCTGCTCAGCTGGCGGTGCACCTGGCTCTCCGTCGTCCGCGCGCCGATCGCGCCCCACGAGACGACGTCGGCGATGTACTGCGGGGTGATCGGGTCGAGGAACTCCGTGCCCGCGGGCAGGCCCAGCTCGTTGATGTCCAGCAGCAGCTCACGGGCGGTGCGCAGGCCGCGGTGCACGTCGTAGGTGTCGTCCAGGGCGGGGTCGTTGATCAGGCCCTTCCACCCCACGGTGGTGCGCGGCTTCTCGAAGTAGACGCGCATGACCACGCACAGCTCGTCGCGCACCGACGGCACGAAGGCCTTCAGGCGCCGGGCGTAGTCCATCGCCGAGGCGGGGTCGTGCACGGAGCACGGACCCACCACCACGAGGAGGCGGTCGTCCTGGCCGTCGAGCACCCGCTTGACCTCGGTGCGGGCGTCGGCCACCAGGGCGCTGCTCTCGGCGCCCAGGGGGAGCTCGGCCAGCAGGTCCTTGGGGGCGATGAGCGGCTGGTAACTGGCCACCCTCGTGTCGTTCGTGCTCGGCATCGTGCCTTCCCCTCGGTACGCGTGTCACGGGTCCGCACCGGGCCTCGGCGCCCGGCCGGAATCCGCTCTTTCCGGAGTGGACGCTGCGGAGGCGCTGCCGATTCCGGCTGGGAGAACAGGACCCGCGTCTCACAGAGCGAGACGATGCCGGGGCGTTCCTGTCGACGGGGGGAGCCGGCCGGTCAGTCCACGAGGTCCTCTTCCCAGAACTCGTGGCGGTTGCGGGATCCGTCGATGACGGACCCGCGGTCGGCCTCCGCGCGCCGCAGTTCCACTCGCCGGATCTTACCCGAGACCGTCTTGGGCAGTTCGGTGAACTCCACCCGTCGGACCCTCTTGTACGGGGACAACCGCTCCCACGAGTACTCCAGGACCGAACGTGCGGTCTCCTCGTCGGGGGACGCTCCCTCGGCCGGGACCACGAACGCCTTGACCACCGACAGGCGCAGGGGATCGGGCGAGGGCACCACCGCGACCTCCGCCACCGCGGGGTGCTCCGACAGCACGCTCTCCAGTTCATATGGTGAGATGCGGTAGTCGGAGGCCTTGAAGACGTCGTCGGTGCGGCCCACGTAGGTGAGGAAGCCCTCGTCGCCCCGCACCGCGACGTCGCCCGTGTGCAGTACCCCGCCCCGGGTGACCTCCCGCGAGAGCGCCGTGTCGTCGGCGTACCCCTGCATCACCCCGACCGGGCCCTGTCCGAGGTCGACGCACAGCTCCCCGGGGTCGCCGTCTGCCACCGGTTCCCCGGACTCCGGGTCGAGGAGCACCATGTCGTAACCGGGCAGCGGGTGGCCCATCGACCCCGGCACCACGACCTGGCCCGGAGCGTTGCCCACCAGCATCGTTGCCTCCGTCTGCCCGAACCCGTCGCGCACCGTGAGGTCCCAGGCCGTGCGCACCTTCTCCACGATGTCCGCGGTCAGCGGCTCACCCGCCGAGACCACCTCCCGCAGCTGCACGTCCCGGGAGGCCATGTCCCGCTCCGCGAGCATGCGCCACACGGTCGGCGGCGCGCACAGGGTGTCGACGCCGCGGTCGGTGAGTTCCTCCAGCAGGCGGTCGGGGTCGAAACGCAGGTGGTTGAGGACCAGCACCGTCGCCTCGGCGTTCCAGGGCGCGAACACACTGCTGAACGCGTGCTTGGACCACCCCGGCACGGAGATGTTCAGGTGCACGTCGCCCGGCTGCACGCCCAGCCAGTACATCGTCGACAGGTGTCCGACGGGGTACGAGATCCGCGAGTGCGTGACCAGCTTCGGCAGCGCCGTCGTGCCGGATGTGAAGTAGACCAGGTACGGGTCGTCGGGCTCGGAGCGCTCGGGCGGGCGGAACTCCAGCCCCGCGTGCTCGGAGTCGGCGTAACTGAGCCAGCCCTCCATGTAGCCCACGCAGATGCGGGTCCAGTGGCCCTGCAACCCGGCGAACTTCTCCGTCTCCGGCGGGCCGCAGACCACGTGCGCGATCTCCCCGCGCTCCAGGCGGTCCACGAGGTCGGTCTCGGTGAGGGCGACCGGGGTCGGGCACAGGACCGCGCCGAGCTTGAGCGCGGCGAGCATGCACTCCCACAGCTCCACCTGGTTGCCGAGCATGAGCAGGACCCGGTCGCCGGCGTGCACACCCTGCGAGTTCAGCCAGTTCGCGACCTGGTTGGAACGCTCCGACATGTGCCGGTAGGTGTAGCGCGAGTGCGAACCGTCCTCCTCCACGATCCACAGCGCGGTGCGGTCGGGGCGGCGCTCGGCGACCTCGTCGAAGTGGTCGATCGCCCAGTTGAAGTCGTCGGTCGCGGGCCAGGTGAACCGATGGTGCGCGGTGGCCTGCTCCAGACGCAGCTCCAGGAGCAGATCGCGTGCGGCGCGGAACTCCGCCGCACCGACGGAGGCATCGTTCGACATCGCTTCGCCCTCCGGGTCGCTGGGACGGGGAGGCCGGCCGGGGCGGTGTCGGCGCGCTCGCGATGTGCGCGCCCGGGCCCCGTCCGGACCGACCGTGCGGAGGTTCCTACCCGGGATCGGAACGGGTGACGCCTGTCGTGCGAGGGGCGGGGGAGGCGTGCGGGACGCCGGGATACCGCCCCCGGACGCGGCGGGCGGGCGCCCGCGTCGGACCGGGTCACCGGGGTGTGGGAGCGCCCCCGCCGCCGTAGGATGTCCGCCATGGAGGAGCTGCGTGGACGACACGGAACCTGGCGGCTGGGCCCGGACGAGGTCCGGTTGTCCTTCTCGGGGCGCCGTGTACCCGCGCTGCTCAAGGCCCTCGGGTCGTGCTCCGTCCCCCTCGGCGCGATCGCCGGCGTCGACTTCGACCGGGGCGACCGCAAACACGGGTGGCGCATGCGCCTGCGCCTGGTCGAGGGCGCCGACCCCTACGCCGGGCTGGGCGCCGCCGAGAGCGAGGACCTCACCCCGCTCCTGCTCACCGGCCCGCACGACCAGGAACTGCTCGCGGAGTACTTCGCCGACCAGATCGCCTCCTCCGCGCGGATGGAACGCGAGACGTCCGGGAGCCCTGCATCCGTCGACGTCGCCCGGTCGCTGGTCGCGCGGGTTCCGTTCCGCGCCCGCACCGGGGAGGGGCGGGCCGATTTCGACGGGAACCGGGTCCGTCTGACGTGGGACGGGTTCTTCGCGAGCACCGCCAAGGGGACCGAGGAACACCGTGACTACGCGCTCGCGGAGATCGAACGGGCGACTTGGCACCCGCCCGTGGACATCAGCGAGGGGTGGCTGCGGATCGTGCTGCGCGGGGTCACCATCGCCGAGGCCACCGACATCAGCCACGACTTCTTCACCCTGGCCACCCACGGTGCCAAGGGCAGTGAGGAGGCGTTCCTCATGGCCGCCACCGTCAACGCCCACCTGGCCGGGGGAGGCGGCGGGGCCGTCGCCGCCGGCCCCGGTCCCGAGCAGATCGAGGCCGCGCCCGCCGGCGGTGGCAACGGCGGGAACGGTGGCGGCGGCGAGGAGATCTTCGCCAAGATCCGCGAACTCGGCCGGTTGCGCGACGAAGGCCTGGTCACCGACGAGGAGTTCGCCGCGAAGAAGACCGAGCTCCTGGCCCGGCTCTGAAGAACGGAAGCCGGCTTCCGGGGGACCCGGGTTCCCCGAGGCGGCCCGGGCCGCGGAGCCCCCACGCCCCGCCCGGCACGTACGACCCGCAAGTCCGGCGCCGCAGCCCGCGGCGCACCACCCCGACAGCCACGGAAAGGCCTGCAACGTGCGCACCCTGTACCCGCCCATCGAGCCCTACGACTCCGGCATGCTCGACGTCGGCGACGGCAACAGCATCTACTGGGAGCTGAGCGGCAACCCGGAGGGCAAGCCGGTCGTGTTCCTCCACGGCGGCCCCGGAGGCGGAACCAACCCGAACCAGCGGCGCCTGTTCGACCCGGAGAAGTACCGCATCCTCCTGTTCGACCAGCGCAACTGCGGGCGTTCCACCCCGCACGCGAGCGGGATGGACACCGACCTGTCCGCGAACACCACCTGGACGTTGGTTGAGGACATCGAACGCCTGCGCGCGATGGTCGGTGTGGAGGCCTGGCAGGTCTTCGGCGGTTCCTGGGGCAGCTGCCTCGCGCTGGCGTACGCGCAGACCCACCCCGACCGTGTCACCGAGCTCGTGCTGCGCGGCATCTTCACGCTGCGCGAGGAGGAGATCAGCTGGTTCTACCAGCACGGCGCGTCGATGCTCTTCCCCGACCTGTGGGAGAACTACCTGGCCCCCATCCCCGAGGAGGAGCGTGGCGACCTCGTATCCGCGTACGCGCGCCGACTCAACGCGCCCGACCGGGAGACGCGGCTGGAGGCGGCCCGCGCCTGGAGCGTGTGGGAGGGTTCCACGGTCACGCTGCGGCCCGACCCCGCGGTGCGCGAGCAGCACGCCGGCGCCGAGTACGCGCTCGCGTTCGCGCGGATCGAGAACCACTACTTCAGCAACCTCGGCTTCTTCACGCCCGGCCAGCTCATCGACGGTGCGGAGCGGATCCGCCACATCCCCGGGGTGATCGTGCAGGGGCGGTACGACGTGTGCACGCCCGTGCGTACCGCGTGGGACCTGCACCGGGCGTGGCCGGAGGCGGAGTTCCACATCGTCGACGACGCGGGGCACGCGTTCAGCGAGCCGGGGATCATGGACCGGCTCCTGGGGGCCACGGACCGGTTCGCGAAGGGGTGAGGGCGCTTTCCCGCTGACACGTGTCGGCGGGGGCGCACCCCGGGGTCGCACGTCGGTGGTGCGCCCCGGGCCCCGTCCGGGCGTCAGTAGGGTTCCCCGTCCATACGCGGTTCGGCGCAGGTCGTGCGCGCGTCGGGGGCGGAACCCCTGCCGCCGTCCTCGCGCTCGGCGTCCCCGGGGCCGACGTCGGTGGGGTCGCCGTACCCGTCGCCGACCTCGAACGGGCCCTCCTCCTGCAACAGGGTGTGCGCCTGGTGCCGCGACAGGTTCCAGGACCACACGTCGTCCGGTTCCTCCACCCGGCTCTGCAGGATCTGGACCGCGCAGGCCCGGTCGTCGCCCTCCAACTCCACGAGCGCGGGCAGGGCGTCGGCGGACAGGCCGCGCAGGTAGCCGGTGTCGATCTCGGCGAGGTCGAGGTCGTGGTGGCTCTCCGCGATCCGGGCGTCCGGGTTGCCCGCGGCGAAGGCGAGGAGCGCCGCGGCGGTGGCTGCGACGGTCGCGCGCGGCAGCCACCCGGCGCGACGGCCCAGCGTGTTGAGCGCGCCCACGGCCACGACCAGTGCGAACACCACGGCGCTGAGCACGATCCAGGCCTCGGCGGTCGCCCGCATCCGGGTCAGCCCGAACGTGTCGATGTACAGCTGGAGCCGCACCATGGCCGAGGCCAGGATGACCATGGTCAGCAGGCACAACGCGCCGAGCAGGGCGTTGCGCAGCGTGCGTCCGCGTCCGGGGCGCTTGGGGACGAGCCGAACGGACGCACCCACGACGCCCATGACCAGGGCGCTCACCACGACGAGCTGGAAGAAGCCCTGGCGCGCGTACTCGGCGTAGGTGACCCCGGCGACGCGCTGGACGTAGGCGTCTCCGCCGAACAGCGTCACAGCCTGGACCGTGAGGAACGCGGTGAACAGCAGCACCACCGCGCCCAGCGGGACCGCCCACGACCAGGCCGGTGCGGTGGAGTGCGCGGGGGCGGTGGTCGGCGCGGGCTTCGGGTCCCGGGCGGGGCGAGGCCCCGGGAGGCGGCGGCGTGCGGCCAGGACCGCGCCCGTGGTGGCGGCCATCGCGACGAGGGCGCTGAAGAGGGAACCCACCGAACCGCCGTCCACGGTCAACGAACGGAACGGGCGCACCGCGAACTCCCGGAAGACCGGGTCGGCCAGGACCAGGAGCGTTCCGAAGGCCAGGAGCAGCGCGGCCGTGATCCCGGCCGTGGCGAGCACCGGTACGGCGTTGGTGCGGGAGGAGACCCGGCGGACGGGACGCGCCAGGAACCGGGGAGCGGCGGCCGTGTTGCGCACGACCGCGGTGGCGCCGGCGAGGAGGCCGGCGGGGTTCTGACGGGCCGCCGGGTTCCGGGTCGCGAACGCCAACGACGCGAGGAGGAAGGACGCCGGGAGGGTCCACAGCAGGACCCAGCCCGCGTCGAGGAAGAGGGCGGTGGAGAGCAGGAGCGCGGAGGCCACGCCGTAGACCGCGGCCCAGGCACGGGAACGGTCGTCGGGGGTGTCGGTGTCGCCGGTGGTCTCCGCCTCCTCGGCCGCCTCGGTGCCCTCGTGCTCACCGGTTGCCGGAGCGTCCCGCGTGCCTTCTGTGTCCTCCGGGGCCTCGGGCTCCGTGTGTCCCTGGGGTTCCTCGGGGAGCGGAGGTGCCGGACGCGGTGCGCCAGGTGCGGGCCCAGGAGAGCCGACAGGCACGGGTCCCGCAGAGCCGTCGGGGATCGGGGCCCGGTCGCCCTCGGGCACACCGGGGCGCACCAGCAGTGAGACGAACGCGGCCAGCCCGCCCACGACGCCGGCCGCGACCAGGCCCAGCCCGGGGCGGTCGAAGGTCACGGCCACCGCGGCGAAGACACCCACGGCGAGCACGACGGCCGGGAGCCAGAACGGCGCCTCGGGCGTGGGCATGCGCGAGCGGGGAGGAAGCAGGTCGTACTCGGGCGGGTCCGCGTAGCGCCCGTGCTCCGGGTAGAGGGCTCGGTCCGGGTGCGTCGGATATGGCGAGTGGGCCGGATGCGGTGGCCCGTGCCGGCCGTGCGGCAAGTGCGGCCCGTACGGTCCGTGTACGTTCGGCGGCCCCTGCGCCTCGTGCGGCCCGTGTGCTTCGCGCTGCTCGTGTGCATCGCCCGGATCGCTGGACGTGCTCGGCCCGTGCTCATCGCCCGGCCTGCGCGCCTCGTCCTGATCTTGCTCCTCGCCGGGGGTGTGCTCCGCGCGGCCTTCTGGCCCTTGTGCCTCGTCGGGCACGTGCGCCTCGTGCTGCTCGTGCTCCTCGCCCGGCCTGCGCGCCTCGTCCGGCCCGTGTGTCTGGCCGGGGGTGCGCTCCGCGCGGTCCGCGTCCTGCTCCTCTGGTCCGGGCGGGGTGCCGGCCGCGTCCGGCACTTGTGCCGGGTCCGGCCCGTGCTCCGCGGGATCCTGCCCCGTGTCTCCTCGGTCCCGTTCCATGCCCACACCCTCGCTCCCGCTCCATCTCGTGCCCGTGTCGATGAAGGCTGGGACACACCGGGACGGTCCGGGGTTCTGCGCTGGCCGGGAACGGCCGGTCGCGGCTGTTCCGCGGGCGCCGTGAGCGCTCCGGGGGCGTCCGGCGTCCGGCCCGGGCGACCAGGAAGAACATGTTGCAGGCGGGGTAATAGGGGCTTTATGTGCCGGTTTTGCGCACGGAACGTGTTCTAGGGTCGAGGTACATCCGCGCAAGAGGAAGGAACACGAGCATGCGAGTCGAGGTCGACTACGACCAGTGCGAGAGCAACGCCCTGTGCATGGGGCAGGCCCCTGAGGTGTTCGAGGTCCGCGACGACGACTTCCTGTACCTGCTGACCGAGGAGCCGGGGTCCGACCAGCACGAGAAGGTCCGGCAGGCCGCGCGCCTCTGCCCCAAGCAGGCCATCACCGTTCACGAGTGACGCCGCGCGGGGTGTGCCGGGGCACCTGAACCCTGGGGGCCGTCCCGCAGGTCCCCAGGGCCGTCGCCCCGGCGCCCCGGGCCGCCCTCAGCCGGCGCCGGCGGCGGCCAGCGCCTCCTCCCACGTGGTCGGCTCCTCCAGGAGCGCGCGGTACCGCATGGTCCGCGGCGTCGACCGCAACCCGACCACGCCGGTGAGCATCCAGTCGCGTCCGAGGAAGGCGACGAACTTTCGGTCCTCGGGCGAACCGTGCACGAAGCTGACCTGATCCGCCGGGGCGCCCTGGCCCAGCAGCTGGATCTTCATCTTGTATTGGTCGGACCAGAAGTAGGGCACCGGGGTGAAGGGTGTGGGCTCCTCACCGGCGGCCCGGGCGAGCAGGTTGCGCGCGGCGATCTCCCCCTGCTCGCCGGCGTTGGTCCAGTGCTCCAACCGGATCCGGCCACCGAACCGCGGGTGCGGCCAGTTCGCCAGGTCGCCCACCGCGTAGACCCCCGGAACCGTGGTCTCCGAGTACTCGTCGCAGGCCACCGACCCGTCCTCGAGCAGTTCCACACCGGAACCCTCGAGCCACTCGGTGTTGAGGTGCACCCCGATCCCCGCGACCACCAGCGTCGCGGGCACCTCGGAACCGTCGGACAGCCGCACCCGCTCCACCCGGCCGGAGCCCTCGTACCCCGTCACACTCACGCCGAGCCGCACGTCCACACCGTTCTCCCGGTGCAGGTCGGCCAGGACCTCGCCCACGGCAGGGTGCACGACCCGCGGCATCGGGGTCTCCTCGGCCTCCACGAGCGTGACGTCCATGCCGACGGCCCGCGCGCTCGCGGCCACCTCGGCGCCGACGAACCCGCCGCCCACGACCACCAGGCTGCCGCCGGAGTCGAACTCCGCGCGCACCGCCTCGGCGTCGTCCAGGGTGCGCAGCACGTGTACCCCCGCCAGGTCGGTGTCGGGGCGCCGCGCCCGCGCCCCTGTGGCGATGACCAGGCCGTCGTAGGGAAGTCTCTCCTCACCGTCGGGCCCCTGCACACGCACGAGCCTGTTGTCGGTGTCCAGGCCCACGGCGCGCCGCCTCAGCCGGAAGTCGGCCCCGATCGCCTCCACGACGGTCTCGTCGCGCAGCTGCAGCGCCCGGTGCCCGGCCAGCCACCCCGGCTCGCCGCCCGACGGGGTCAGCCCGGCCCCGGTCAGCACCTCCTTGGAAAGCGGAGGGCGGGAGTAGGGCCGGTGCTCCTCCTCACCGACGATCGTCAGTCCGCCCAGATACCCCTGGGTGCGCAGTGCCTCGGCCGTGTGCAGCCCGGCCATCCCCGCGCCGACGACGACGATCTCCTCCATGCTCTCCCGCACCGTGTGCCACTTCCCTTCGTGTCCGTTGGTCTGCCGTGCGCCGGGGCCGCGCCGTGCGGCGGCCCGCTCCCTAGAGCGGCCGTACCTCGCCCACGACCTTGTCACCGCCCTCGACGTCCACACGCAGCCGGTCGGCCACGGGCGAGACGTCGACGCCGAGCGCACGCAGGGCGTCGAGCCCGACCAGGGTACGGGCCCGCTGCTGGGCGTCGCCGTCGCTGATCTTGACCGCGACGGCCTCCCCGCCGGGTGTGCTCAGCACGAGGACCCCGTCGGCGCCGACCTTGGAGACCAGGCCCGGCATCCGCTGCATGAGGTCGGTGTCGACCCGCTCGTGCCCGGTCCCCGAGACGTACTCCGGGTGGGCGCTCATCGCCTCCAGCACCGCGCGCTCCGGGCTCCCGTCGGGCGCGGTCCGCATCGACCACAGGCCCCGCGCCAGTCCGGCCAGGGTGACCGCCATCTGCGGCGCCCCGCACCCGTCCACGGCGGTGTGGGCGACCGGTTCCCCGCACAGGTCCTCGATGGTCTCGCGCACGAGCACCTGCAGCGGGTGGTCGTTCTCGCGGTAGTCGTGCGTGCTCCACCCGCTGCGCACACACGCGGTCAGGAACCCGGCGTGCTTGCCCGAACAGTTCATCAGCACCGGCTCCGGCCCATGCCCGCCCCGGACGTGCTCGGCCTGCGCTGCCTTGGTCCCGGGGATGGCGGGCGGGCACTGGAGCGCGTCCGGTGCCAGCCCGGCCTTGGCGAGCATCCTGCCGACCTCGGCCGCGTGGAACGTCTCGCCGCCGTGGCTTCCCGCGGCGATCGCCAGCGCCTCGCCCTCCAGGTCGGCTCCGGCGCGCAGCATCGCCACGGCCTGGAACGGCTTGGCGGAGGAACGCGGGAACATCGCCTGGTGCACGGGCCCGCGGGCGTATCCGATGCGCCCGTCGGCGGCCAGGCCGACCACCGCTCCGTAGTGGACGCTCTCCCGCATCTCGGATCGGACCGCCTCGGCCAGGGGCACGTACTTGGGGCTCGGGTTCTGGGGCATGGGAGGGGATCTCCTGCTCTTCGCGGCCCGGGCGGCGCGGGTCGCGCACCGGCCGGGCGGTCTGCGGGGGAACGTGCACCCGGGGGGATGCACCCGCTCGGAACGCCGCAGACGGGTGCTTTCTTCCCTCCTCGCCGCCCATCCGCGCGTCGCCGGGAAAAGCCTGTCCGAGGTGGGCAGTAGGGTCGGATGCCGTACCCGGGCGCGGACCGGGACGATCGACGGCCAGGAGGGTGGACACGACCATGGGAACGCTGCGAACGGGTGCTCTGACCCGCCGAAGGGTCGGGGTGCGGGCGGCGGACCTGGAGTACGCGGTGCTCGACATGGAGACCACGGGCCTGGACCCGGCCTCGGGCGCCCGCGTGGTCGAGCTCGCGGTGGTGCGGGTGCGCGGCGACGGCAAGGTCGTGGAGGAGTTCAGCACCCTGGTCGACCCGCGTGCGGACGTCTCGGGGCAGGAGTTCCACGGCATCGGCGACAGCGACGTGCTGGGCGCCCCCACCGTCGCCGACGTGGTTCCACACCTGACCCGGCTGCTGTCGGGCGCGGTGGTGGTCAGCCACAACCTCGACTTCGAGCGGCGCTTCCTCGGTTCCGAGCTCGTGCCGGCGGGGCTCCCCGAAGGCCAGGCGGGCCTGTGCACGCTGCGTGCGCTGCGGTCCCAGCTCGACCTGGAACGCTACTCCCTGCCCAAGGCCTCGCACGCGCTCAGCGGCCGCTGGCCCACCGGCCAGCACACGGCCCTGGGCGACGCGCGGGCCTGCGCGATGCTCCTGGTGGAGCTCATCGCCAACGCGCCCGGAACGCTGCGCTACCGCGGTCCGGTGCCGCGTGTGCTGGAGGCCCCGCGTGCGAACGGCCCCGAGCCGGTGCGCTGGAAGCCCCGTACCCTCCCGCTCCCGGGCGGCCTGGAGGCCCCGCGCGGCTGGGGTTCGCCGTGGCGCGCGGAGGAGCTCGACCCCCTGCTGTGCGGGGGCGCCTTCGGTGACACCGACCGGATGATCGCCGAGCGGGCGGCGCGCAACGGAACCCGGTCCCGGCGCCGGGTCGCTGCCGCCGCCGCGGTGGCCGGGGGTGTGGCCGCGACCGCCGCGGGCGGCATGCTGGTGCGCCTGGCCGGTCTCAGAAACCGGACAGGGTGAGGAAGAAAGCGATGATCAGGGCGCTGCCGCCGACCGCGGTGAGCAGCGCTCTTCCCTGCTCGGTCAGCTTGGCCGACGCCATCCGCACACGCGGGCGTTCGACCCGTTCGGGTGCGGCGACGGAGCCCGGTCGGGCGGGGACGCGCGGGGGCACGACACGTCCGGGGACGAACTGCGGCACCTTGTTGAACATGGCGACCGCGACCAGCGCGGCGCCGAGGAGGATCAGCACTAGGGGCACGTCAGGGGCCTCACGAGTAGCTTGCTCGGTCTGGGGCCCCTGATTCTTACGGACGTCTCCGTCCGGTAGCGACTCGATATCGCCCGGTCAACACAGCAGGCCGTGTTGCGGGCACGCCATTATCGCGCTGGGTCACGCCTGGCCACTCTCCGCCGCCGGTTTCGGCACCACGGTGTCCACGGTTTCGGTGGGAACGCCCAGGCCGCGCAGGGTGAACCGGGTGATGAGCGCGTGGGTGCGGTCGAGGTCGGCCTCGCCCTGCACGAGCGGGATGCGCTGGGACCCGACCATGGACAGTGTGAGCCCCGCGGTGGCGTGTGCGGGCAGTGGGTCGAACTCCCCGGTGGAGGCGCCCTCCTCCAGGATCTCGCTCAACAGCCGCTGCATCGGGGCGACGTGGTCGGCCAGGCGCTGGTAGGCGTCCGGGCCCAGGCTCGCGCCGAGCTCGGCGGCCGGCGGGTGCGGGTGCTTGACGATGCCTTCCAGCTGGAGCCGGACGAACGCCGACAGGCGCCGCGCGCACGAGACCCCCGACGGGAGTTCCTGCCGGTAGCGCTCCACGAAGGCGTTGTTGATCTGCTCGGTGAAGGCCAGCAGGAGCGCCGGTTTGTCGGGGAAGTAGTTGTACAGCGCGGTGCGTGTGATGCCCGCGGCGCCGGCCACGTCGGTCATGGAGATCCGGTCGATGCCCTGCGACTGGATGAGCGCGTCGACCGCCTCCATGATGCGCTCGCGTGTGCGGGCACGGTGCGCGGCGATGGTGGGGGCGGTGATCTTGGGCATGCCTCCATGGTGTCACGGCGCGCACCCCAACCGGGGCCGTCGGACGTGCTCGGCCGTTCGTGCGTGCGTTCCGTGCGGTGCACTCGGCGCTCGCGCACCACACGGAACGTTCGGGGCAGCGCTCACGCAGTCCTCGGGGGACTTCCCGGGGCCGTCCGGGTCAGGGCGTGTGGGTACGCCCCAGGTCCGCGAGGACCTCGGTGTTGAGCTGGTAGGCCAGGCGCGTCTCCCGCAGCAGGGCGCGCTCGCCGGCCTCCGACAGGTCCAGGGCGTCGAGGTGTTCCTTGTACCGCGCGCGGAACTTCGGCAGGCTTCCCAGGGCCCCGAAGTCGTAGAAGCACACCCCGGGCCCGTCGTCGAACCCGTAGGTCTGGCGGGCGACCTTGGAGATGAACTGCCCGCCGGAGACGTCGCCGAGGTAACGCGTGTAGTGGTGCGCGACGAACCCCTCCGGGTGGTCGGCCATCTGCTGCAGCCGGGCCACGTAGGTGCGCGTGGGGGCAGTGGGGGAGACGAGGCGGTGCCACCCGTCGCCGAGCAGGTGCGCCAGGTCGCGTTCCAGGGCGGGGACCCGTTCGAGCTCGGGCTCCAGGAACGGGGCGGCCACGGGGTGGTCGCTCAGCGCGCGGCCGACCTCCTCCAGTGCCAGGTAGGCGAAGTAGTGCTGGGCAACCATGGCTGTGTAGCCGTCCCGGCCGAGGCGTCCGTCGAGCAGGGCCTGGGTGAAACCGTGCTGCTCCGCGGCCTCGTGCTCGTCCCAGGTCGCGGACTTGAGCCGCTCGGAGAAGAGGGAGGGGGTCTGCTGGGTGGGGGGTGCCGCAGCCGTGGCGCTCACTGTGGTCTTCCGCCTTTCCGTCGGCAATTTCATGACATGATGTCATTTCCCGGGGGAGCGGTGTCAAGTGGTATACGACAACCTGTCATCAACACCCGGGAGGCGTGCGGCTGCGCTGCTCCCGTGCTCCACGGCCTCCCCGGGGCCGCGAGGGATGACCCGCGGGGTGCGGAACTACGTGCACAATGGGGATGCGGTTCCACCCGCAGGCATCGGATGTCTCTCGTCGCGCTCGCTGGTCAAGCGGGCGACGCGGCGATTATCTTGTGGGTGTCGTGCGGTCGGAACCGCCGGTGGGGCCCGGGCCGCCTGCCCGGGCCGGTCTGCGCGAGCAGCGCCGACGCGTCCGGCCCGACCGGAGGCGATGAGTGGAAACCAGGAGCCCAGGGCACGACCCCGTGCCCGTGACCGGCCAGGGAGCGGTCGACGCCGCCCCCGGCGCCAGTGCTGTCCACAGAGGCGGGCCGCACAGGCCCGACTCCCCGGGTGGCGACGGCGTCCTGAACAAGCGGGTGGAGGCTACCGTCGAATCGGTTGACGTACTTCTGGTCGAGGACGACCCCGGCGATGCCATGCTGGCCGAGGAGTTGCTCGCCGACACGGTCCTGACGACCCGTATCACCTGGGTGGAGACCCTCAAGGACGCCAAGGAGAAGCTCCGCAACTTCCGCGGCTGTGTCCTGCTGGACCTCAACCTCCCCGACGCGCAGGGTCTGGATCTGCTGCGCCAGGTCCTCGACGCCGCACCCTCGGCGGCGGTGGTGGTCCTGACCGGCCTCGACGACGAGCACGAAGGGCTGGCCGCGGTCGCCGCGGGTGCCCAGGACTACCTCGTCAAGGGCCAGGTCGACGGTTCCCTGCTCGCCCGCAGCCTGCGCTACTCCGTCGAACGCAAACGCGCCGACGAGAACGTGCGCAAACTCCGCGAGGCCCGCATGCGCGCCCGGGAGAACATGCGCCTGGAACGAGGTCTCCTGCCCCAGGTGCTGTTGGAGCGCTCCCCCCTCAGCCACCGCGCCTACTACCGCCCCGGCCGCAAGCGCGCGCTCGTGGGCGGCGACTTCTACGACGCCGTCGAGAAGGACGGCACCACGCACGTGCTCATCGGCGACGTCAGCGGCCACGGCCCCGACGAGGCCGCCCTCGGGGTCAGCCTGCGCATCGCCTGGCGCGCGCTCATCATGGGCGGGGTCGCCGAGCACGAGGTCCTGTCCCACCTCGAGGGCATCCTGGTCAGCGAGCGCGCGCAGGAGGAGATGTACGCGACGCTTTGCATGGCCAGCCTGGACACCGGGACCGACCGGATGCGCGTGCGGGTGCTCGGCCACCCGCCGCCCATGGTCATCCGCGACGGTGAGGTGAAGGAGATCCAGGCCTCGCCGCAGCCCCCGCTCGGGGTGTTCCCCGTCGAACCCGACTCCGAGCCCGACGTCTTCTCCCTGCCCGAGGGCTCCAGCGTGCTCTTCTACACCGACGGGCTCGTCGACGCCTACGACGACGGCCCGCCCGAGCGCCTGGAGGTCCAGGGACTGCGCCGCCTCGTCGGCCGCATCCTGGGGCAGGGGGTGTCGCTGAACCACCTCCCCGAGCACGTCGTCGACGAGGCCGAACGCAGCAACGGCGGCCCGCTGCAGGACGACGTGGCCATGCTCCTGGTCAAGCACGGGGAACCGAAGTGAGCACCGGAAGCGGCAGCGGCCCCGAGGACCCGGACTCGCAGGGATGGCCCGGGGACCCGCAGGGACACGGCGCCGACCGGGGCCCGGGCGGGGCCCGCGGTGAAGGCCGCGCGAAGGACGAGGGGCCCGCGGGCGCCCGCGACGGAGAGGCCGCCCCTGAGGCGGAGGCCGACCCCGACGGGAAGGCACACCCCGGCGGCGAGCCCGGACCCGACGGGAGCGCCGCGTCCGACGACGAACCCGCCCCCGGCGAGGAGGCCACCGGCGACCCCGGGGACCCCGACGACCCCGAAGGCGCGGCCGGGCACCGCCCCGACGCGGGAACCCGGTTCGTGCACGCCGCCCCGCGCCCGCGCGTGCGCTCCACCCACGAGTCGTGGAGCCTGCGCCGCCGGGTCACCAGCCTGCTCACCGTCGTCGCGGTCGTTCTGGTCGTGGCGGTCTCGGTCATCACCCTGGCCGCGTTCCAGGCCCGCGACTCCCTCAGCCTGCAGGTCGACTCGCTGACCCCCGCGGTGAGCGCCGTGGAACAGACCCGTGCCTCCTACCTGAGCCAGGACCACGCCCTGCGCGGCTACATCCTGACCCAGGACCGCGACTTCCTCCAGCCCTACGTCGAGGCCCGCCTCAACCTGCTGGAACACCAGGCCGACCTCACCCAGCTCGCCGAGGACAACCCCGACGTCGCCGAGAACATCGACGAGCTCCTCGAGGCCGGCGAGGTGTGGTCCGACGAGTTCGCCGCCCCCGCCCTGGAACAGGTCGGCAACGGCGAGACCCCGTCCCAGGCCGACCTCCAGCGCGGCCGGGTGCTGTTCCTGGAACTGGAGCGCATCAGCGACGCCACCAGCCAGCAGCTGCAGGAGGAGATCGAGGAGGCCCGCAGCGGCCTGACCCTGGCCACCCAGCAGGTCGTCGCCCTGCTCGTGCTCGTCGGGCTCGTCGTGGTGTTCCTGTCGGTGTTCCTGTGGGTCATGCTGCAGCAGTGGGTGCTGCGTCCCCTGGAGGAGCTGGCCGGGCACATGCGCCAGGTCTCGGAGGGGTACTACGCGCACCGCATCGCCCTGCACGGGCCGCCCGAGATCGTGCGCCTGGGCCAGGACGTGGACTCCATGCGCGAACGCATCGTCCAGGACCTCGACGAGGTCGCCTTCGCCCGCCGCAAGCTGCAGGAACAGTCCGGGCTCCTGGAGAGCCAGACCGAGGAACTGCGCCGCTCCAACCTCGAGCTCGAACAGTTCGCCTACGTCGCCTCCCACGACCTGCAGGAACCCCTGCGCAAGATCGCCAGCTTCGTGCAGCTCCTGCAGCGGCGCTACCAGGGCCGGCTCGACGACCGCGCCGATTCCTACATCGACTTCGCGGTCGAGGGCGCCAAGCGGATGCAGACGCTCATCAACGACCTGCTGGCCTTCTCCCGGGTCGGGCGTACCAAGAACTTCGCGCCTGTCGACCTGGACGAGGCCTTCACCGACTCCCTGGTCAGCATCTCGGCGCGCCTGGAGGAGGCCGAGGCCGAGGTCACGGGCGACCGCATGCCCACCGTCGAGGGCGACCGGACCCTGCTCACACAGGTCTTCTTCAACCTCGTGGGCAACGCCGTGAAGTTCCGAGGTGAGGACCCGCCCCGGGTGCACGTCGGCGTGCGCCGCGAGGGTGACGAATGGATCTTCTGCTGCACCGACAACGGAATCGGAATCGAACCGCAGTACGCGGACCGCATCTTCGTGATCTTCCAGCGGTTGCATACGAGGGACAAGTACTCGGGCACCGGGATCGGCCTGTCCATGTGCAAGAAGATCGTGGAGTTCCACGGCGGCCGGATCTGGTTGGACACGACCGAACGCGAGTCCGGGCAGACCGGAACCCGCATATGCTGGTCCCTGCCCGTGGCGTCCGAGGAGGAGGGCGAAGAGCCCGCCGAGGACGGTGAGGGCTCCGAGTCCGCCGACGCAGGCGCGGGTCCCTCCCAGGGACCCGGCAGCGGTACGGTTTCCCCCGACGACTAGGGGTCCTCCCCCGGCAGCCGGGGGTCTGTGAGCGTGAGCGAGGTCATGTTGGTGCATCCGATCGAGGTGCTGCTGGTCGAGGACGACCCCGGTGACGTCCTGATGACCAAGGAGGCGTTCGAGGAACACAAGGTGGGCAACCGCCTCCACGTGGTCTCCGACGGCGTCGAGGCCCTGCGGTTCCTCCGCCGCGAGGACGAGTACGCCGAGGCACCCCGGCCCCACTTGATCCTGCTCGACCTCAACCTGCCCCGTAAGGACGGGCGCGAGGTCCTGGAAGAGGTCAAGGGCGACGAGGAACTCGCGCACATCCCCGTCGTCGTGCTCACCACCTCCGAGGCGGAGGAGGACGTGCTGCGCAGTTACCGCCTGCACGCCAACGCCTACGTCCCCAAACCCGTGGACTTCGACCAGTTCATCCAGGTCGTCCGCAAGATCGACGACTTCTTCGTCACCATCGTGCGCCTGCCCCAGGCCTAGACCGCTCGGGAGCCCGGAACCCCTGCGATACGGGGCCACCACGCGGGCAGGAGGCGGGCCGCTCGGCCCGTTCTCCGTTACGGTGAGGGGCATGAGCTTGCCGAAGCAGCGCGACCCCCAGGGCCCTTACCGTGTCGCGGTGGTGTGCCTGGGCAACATCTGCCGTTCTCCCATGGCCGAGAAGGTGCTGCGGGCCGATCTCGAACGCGCCGGCCTGGGAGACCGGGTCGAGGTCACGAGCTCCGGCACCGGTGACTGGCACGTCGGCGGAGCGATGGACCCCCGTGCCGCCTCCACGCTCCGGGTGCACGGTTACTTCACCGGGCACACCGCACGCCAGTTCCGGCCCTCCGACCTGGAGCAGGCCGACCTCGTGCTGGCCATGGACCTCGACAACCACGACGAGGTCTCCGCGGCCGTCGCCGAACGCGGCCCCGAGTACGGCTTCGACGCCTCGCGCCTGCGCCTGTTCCGGTCCTTCGCCCCCGGGACCGGCCCCAACCCCGAGGTGCCCGACCCCTACTACGGCGGGGACGACGGGTTCACCGCGGTGCTCAACATGGTCGAGGCCGCGGCCAAGGGGCTCACGGACGAGCTCGACCGGTACCTGGGCCCCGAGGACTGACGGTGGAGGGTGAACCGATCGCGCGCGACATCAGGGGGCCGGGCAAGGACCCGGCCTCCACCGGCCGGGGCGACCACCCCCGGGACCCCGTCACCGGGACCATGGCCGAACGCCTGGGTGTGATCCTGGGCCGGCCCGTGCGGCGCGCCGCACGCGCGGGCAGCAGCCACGACTGGGAGATCTCCTACGCCGAGCTCGACGACGGCACCCGTCTGTTCGTCAAGGCCCTGCCGCGCCGGGCCCCGGCCACCGGGGTGCTCACCGCCGAGGCGCGCGGGCTCACCTGGCTCGGGCAGGCCTTCGGTTCCCCCGCGCTGCGCCCGCTGGCCTGGGACGAGCGCATCGTCGTACTGCCCTGGGTCGCCGAGGACGAGCCGACGCCGGCCGCCGCCGAACGCCTCGGGCGCCAGCTCGCGGGCCTGCACCTGACCGGGGCCGCGCAGTACGGCGCCCCGTGGGACGGCTACATCGGTCCGCTGCCGATGGACAACACACCCTCCGACCACTGGCCCTCCTTCTTCGCCGAGCAGCGGCTGCGCCCCTACCTGCGCCACGCGCTCGACCAGGGCTCGCTCACTCCGTCCGACGCACGTGTGGTCGAACGCGCCGTCGACTCGGTCGCCGAGCTGGCCGGTCCCGCCGAACCGCCCGCCCGCATCCACGGCGACCTGTGGAGCGGCAACGTGCTGTGGCGGGGCTCGGACGCCGTGCTCATCGACCCCGCCGCCCAGGGAGGTCACCGGGAGAGCGACCTGGCGATGCTGTCCCTGTTCGGGCTGCCGCACCTCGACCGGGTCCGCGACGCCTACAACGAGGTCGCGCCCCTGGCCGAGGGGTGGCGCACCCGTGTGGCCCTGCACCAGTTGCACCCGTTGCTCGTGCACGTGTGCCTGTTCGGCGCCGCCTACCGCACCACCGCCCTGGACACCGCCCGCACAGCACTGCGCGGCAGCTGACCTCGGCCCCGGCAGGCGCGTGAGGGTGGTCACGGGCGGGCCACCCAGGGCGCCGCGGGTGGTTGGATTGAGGGCATGGAGCACGAACACGACGGCCCCGCCCTGCACGTGGCCCTGCTCGGGTACGGCAAGGGCGGCGAGGTCTTCCACGCGCCGCTGATCGACGCCGTCCCCGGGCTGCGCCTGTCGGCCGTGGTCACCGGCGACCCCGAACGGCAGAAGGCCGTGCACGAGCGGTACCCCGACACCACCGTGTACACGAGCGCCGACGAACTTTGGGCGCACGCCGACCGGTACGAGATCGCCGTCGTCTCCACCCCCAACGACACCCACGCACCTCTGGCGCGCGCGGCGCTGGAGGCCGGGATGGCCGTGGTCGTGGACAAACCCTTCGCGCTCACCGCGGAGGAGGCACGCGAGCTCACCGCCCTGGCCGAGGGGCTGGAGCAGGTGCTGACCGTCTTCCACAACCGGCGGTGGGACTCCGATTTCCTGACCCTGTGGAACCTCGTCGACGAGGGCACCCTCGGCACGGTGCACCGGTTCGAGTCGCGGTTCGAGCGCTGGCGGCCCGAGGCCAGGGGCACCTGGCGCGACGCCGGGGAGGTCGAGGCCGGCGCGGGGATCCTCTACGACCTGGGCCCGCACCTGATCGACCAGGCCGTGAACCTGTTCGGTCCCGTGACCGCGGTGTACGCGGAGGCCGCGGCGCTGCGCGAGGGTGTGCGCGCCGACGACGATGTCTTCCTCAGCCTGCACCACACGCGCGGTGGGCGTTCGCACCTGTGGATGAGCGCGCTCGCCGCCGAGCCCGGCCCCCGGTTCCGGGTCCTGGGCAACGCCGGGGCCTACGTGGTCGAGGGCCTGGACGGTCAGGAGGAGCGCCTCGCCGCGGGGGAGGACCCGCGCGCCTCCGACTGGGGTGCGGTGCCCGAGGAACGTTGGGGCCGGTTGGTCACCGGCGACGGCGCCCGCCCCGTGCGGAGCGCACGCGGGGCCTATCCCGAGTTCTACGCCGGGGTGCGCGACGCCGTGGGGGAGGCCGAACCCCTGCCCGTGGACCTGCACGAGGTCGTGCACGGGCTGGAGATCGTGGAGGCCGCCCACCGCAGCGCGCGCACCGGGGCGGTCGTCGAGCTCTAGTCGCGGCTAGCGGGCGCCGGGCTCCTCGGGCCCGAGCGCCGCACGTGCGAAGCCGGCGAGGAAGTCGGTCAGGTCCTCGTCGGCGCCTTCCTCACCCGGGTTGCGCCCCAGCGTCATGCGGGTCAGCTGCGGGACGATGACCGGCCACGCCGCCATCCCGATGAGGGTGAGCAACAGGGGACGGGCGCGTTCGACGGGCAGCCCGGTGGCCTCGGACAGCACGCGGACCTTGTCGTCGTAGAGGGCGGCGCGGCCCTCCTCGTCGGGGAGCGCGCGGTCGCCGTAGTGCAGGGACTCCCACAGCAGCAGGCGGAGCAGGTCCGGGCGGTCGCGGTGGAACTCGTGCACCCTGCGTACGTACTCGGCCGGGTCGGTTCCGGTGTCGAGGGGGACGGAACGGCCGAGCTCGCCGAGTGCCTCGGTGACGACCTGTTGGAAGAGCCGTTCCTTGTCGCCGAAGTAGGCGTAGATGCGCTGCTTGTTCACGCCCGCGCGCTGGGCGATGCGGTCCACCCGGGCGCCGGCGATGCCGTGCTCGGCGAACTCCCCGCGTGCGGCTGCCAGGAGGAGTGCGGCTGTCTCTGCTCGTGCCATGCGCTTCAGGATACGAACGCACCAACCGTTCGGTTGCCCCGAGGTATTGACAACCAACTGGTTGGTTTTCAAGCTGGATGGGGACTGCCCCTCAGAAGGAAGGCGAAGCCATGCGCACCACCACACTCGGCACGAACGGCCCCACCGTCCCCGCACAGGGGCTGGGCTGCATGGGGATGAGCGAGTTCTACGGACCAGGGGACGAGGACGTGTCCGTGCGGACCCTGCACCGGGCCCTGGAGATCGGGGTCACCCACCTGGACACCGCCGACATGTACGGGCGCGGAGCCAACGAGGAGCTCCTCGCACGGGCGTTGCGCGGGCGGCGCGACAGCGCGTTCCTGGCGACCAAGTTCGGGATCGTGCGCACCGACGACCCGGAGGCCCGGCCCGTGCGGGGCGATGCCGCCTACGTGCGCGAGGCCGCCGAGGCCAGCCTCCGCCGGCTGGACACCGACGTCATCGACCTGTACTACATGCACCGGGTGGACCTGGGTGTGCCGGTGGAGGAGACCGTCGGGGCGATGGCCGAGCTCGTCCGTGAGGGCAAGGTCCGCCACCTGGGCCTGTCGGAGGTGACGGCGGAGGAGCTCCGGCGCGCCCACGCCGTGCACCCGATCGCCGCCGTGCAGTCGGAGTGGTCGTTGTGGAGCCGTGACGTCGAGGCCTCGGTCGTGCCCGAGGCCGCCCGGCTCGGGGTGGCCTTCGTGCCCTACTCGCCGCTGGGGCGCGGTTTCCTCACCGGCACGCTCACGAGCACCGAGGACCTGTCCGAGCAGGACTTCCGGCGCGGGCAGCCCCGGTTCGCGGAGGGGCGCCTGGAGACCAACGCCCGGATCCTCGACCCCCTCGCACGCATCGCCGAGAACCACGGGGCCACCCCGGGGCAGGTCGCCCTGGCCTGGGTCCACCACCGCGCGCAGGTGCACGGGCTGCCGGTCGTGCCGATCCCCGGGACCCGCAAGGTGCACCGGCTGGAGGAGAACGCGGCCGCCGCCGACCTCGGGTTGAGCGACGGTGAGCTCCAGGAGCTGGACACCCTCGCCGAGCAGGTGTCGGGGGAGCGGTACGCGGACCTGAGGCTCACCTCCGCCGGTCCGAGGGCCGACCGCAGCTGACCGGACCCCGGTGGGGACGCCGTCCGAGGCGATCGTGCCTGTGGACGGCGTCCCCACCTCTCCTACTTGCGCCTATGTTGGAAGGGGCCCGTCCCCCGGGACCCGCAAGACGAGAAGGAGAGGCGCCGTGGCTCAGGTACTCGTGGTCGCAGACGACCTCACCGGTGCCAACGCCACCGGTGCCAGGTTCGCCCGCACCGGTATGCGGGTGGCCACGGTGACCCCCGAGCACGTCAGCCGGGTCTCCGGCGACCACGACGTCGTCGTGGCCAACCTCGACAGCCGCCACGTCCCCGCCGAACAGGCCGCGGACCTGGTCACCGATGTGGTCGAGGCGGTCTGGCCGGTCGGTCTGGTGGTCAAGCGCACCGACACCACCCTGCGCGGCAACATCGGCGCCGAGCTCGAGGCCGCCTACGACGCCGTGCGCGAGCGGGTTCCGGCCGGGACCCGTGTGCGCGTGCTGTTCTCCCCCGCCTTCCCCGGCGGTGGGCGCATCACCGAGGACGGCGTGCAGCTGCTCAACGGGGTCCCCCTGGAGAGCACCGACCTCGCGCAGGACCCGCTGTGGCCCATGGGCACCAGCGTCGTGCGTGACATCCTCGCCGAGCAGACGCGGATGGCGGTTCGCCACGTCCCGGTCCGCCAGGTCACCCACGAGATGCTCACCGCGGAACTGCGATCGGGCGACGAACCGATCGTGCTGTGCGACGCCAACTCCGAGCAGCAGCTGTCCGACATCGCCGAGGCCGCGGCCGCCGCCCACCACGAGGACGGAACCGTGTGGGTCGCCGTCGACCCCGGCCCCACCGGCGCGCTGCTCGCGTACGCGCTGCGCCTGCGCGGGCAGGCGGGCACGCGCGGGCCGCTGCTGGGGATCTCGGCCAGCACCACCGCCCTGACCGCGCGCCAGTTCACGACCGTGGCCCGCACCGGCGCCGTGCGTTTCGTGGACGTGGACGCGACCGCCCTGAGCGACCCCGGTGACGCACACGCCGGCGCCGTGTCCCGGGAGCTGACCGAGCAACTGACCTCGTCCGGGTTCCCCGACCTGTGTGTCCTGCGCTTGACCAGCAGCGCGGAGGAGGTGCGGGCGCTGCCGTCCCAGGACCGGGCCGAGCTGCCCGTGCGTATCGCGCGGCTCGTCTCGGAGGTCATCCACGAACTCGCCGACACCGAGGGGCCGCAGGCCCTGCCCAGCGGCCTGTACCTGACCGGGGGAGACCTGGTCGCGAGCCTGCTGGACGAGCTCGGGGTGCACGCGTTCGCGGTGGGCGGCGAGGTCGTGCCGCTGGCCGTGCACGGGCACCTGAGCGGGGGCCCGCTCGACGGAACCCCGGTGGTGGCCAAGGGCGGCCTGGTCGGGGACGAGATCACGCTGGTGGAGTGCCTGGCCAAGCTCCGTCGCGCGGTACAGACCCGGCTGCACCAGGTGCACTCCGAGGTGTCGGAGCACGTGGTCCCGGTGCTGAGCAAGGACCCCGCGTAGGGGAGCGGATCCTCGGGAGCCCCGGCACCGTCGGGGTTCCGGGCGGGTCGCGGCGCCAACCTCCCAGGACGGTACACCCAGCGCGTTCAGCCTGGCCCACCCCAAGGGGCTGGAAGAGCGCAAGCAGGCCTTGCACCTGCTGCACGTGCAGCGCAGAGCACCCGTTCCGGGACCGATCGTGTGCGACAAGGGCTTCGCCGGGGCCGGGATCGAGGCCGCGGTGGCAGCGCTGGGCCACACCCTGGTGTGCCCGGCCCTGGGATCGGAGAAGGAGCGGGGCCAGGGCTCTCCGGGTTTTCCCGGTCGGCTGTTCCAGAGGATCGACCGAGGAACCCTGGGGCCTTGGGTGTGGGGGTGTTCTGTGGTGTTGCCTCGGGGGTGGTGGTTCGTCGGGGGTCGGGATCGTAGCCCGGCCGGGCCTTCTCGCAACCCACGTCGGCGCCACCCCCTGACCCTTTCTCTGGGCGGTGATGGTGTCAGCGTTGTGGTGGGTTGAGCACGGCGCCTCGGGGTGTGCGTTCCGGCCCTGTTCCCGGGCTGACCCGACCCGCATCGACGAACCCCTTTCACCCCCGAGGCCCCCGCCCGCAGCCAAAAGAACGGTGGTCACTGCTATCCCCCTGTGGTGGCCCCATTGCGGCCAACGCTTGCGGCGTGGGCATGGTGGCTCGCTCCTGCGACGGCAACGGCACAGGCGCGCCCCGCGCACTCCCGGCAGGGCATTGAGTCCCAGGGGTGGCAAGTGTGCGCAC
>NZ_JADBGI010000031.1 GCF_014892575.1 Nocardiopsis coralli
ACCACTATCGAAAAGCAAACTCACTGAGATCACCTCAGTACCCCCGTTTCAGTGTTGATCTCATAGGTCATGCCGACTTGGCGTCCGGATACATACGTGGTGATGGCGGAGAACTCTCCATCGCGATCAACGCTGTAGCCGGTGAAGGCCGAGCCCTGGTAGGTCGCGGAGATGTTGCCGGAGGGGGAGAGCTCGGACTCGTCGATGTGGATCATGGTTCGGTTGCGGCTCTGGGGGTTGCGTTCCTCGCGAACCATGCTTCGAGCTCCCCTCCATCCATCGGGTCCCAGGTGTGCGAGGCCGAGGCCCAGGCCGACGCACTCCAAGGTGAAGCGTCCCATGGCGGGCAGGGCATGGTCGGCCCCGGGTGCTGGGCTCGATGCTCGAGGTCTCCGTGGGTGGTGGGTCCGGCTTCGGTGCCCGCTCGACGCGGGGCACCCGCCGGCGCTCGCGCCCCGCAACAAGTGTTGCTGGGGCAGGGGTCGTGGGAGAAGAGGGCGTCCCATGGCCGGTCTCTCCACACCAGGCGTTCCGGGGCGCGTTACCCGGACGGGCGTTAAGGGGGAGCCCCACGAGGAACGATCTGGGGTGTCCGCGCACCACCCCCGGCAGGAGATGATCCGTGCCCGAGCCCAGCCCCGTCCGCACGTCGGCCACCGCGCAGTCGGCCTCCGCGCAGGGGGACACCGTGCCCTCGCCCGCTGCCACGCCGGCCACCACCGCGTCGGCCCCCGCCCCCGCCCCCGTCCGCATCGCCGTGCTCGGCGCCGGAGGCCGGGGCGCCGCCAACTACGGCCGCTGGTTCGCCGACCACCCCGACCGCGCCCGCCTCGTCGCCGTCGCCGAACCGATCGGGCACCGGCGCGACGCCCTCGCCGACCGGGCCGAGGTTCCCGCCGAGTTCCGCTACCCCTCCTGGCACGACCTCATGGCCGACGCCGACCGCCTCCACCTCGACGCCGTCGTGGTCGCGCTCCCCGACCACGACCACGTCGAACCGACCGTCGCCGCGGCAGAACGCGGGCTGGCCGTGCTCCTGGAAAAACCCATCGCGCCCGCCCTCGAACCCCTCCTCGACCTCGAACACCGGCTCTCCGGGCTGAAGCCGCGCATCGCCGTCGCACACGTGCTCCGCGAGACCGCGTTCTGGCGCGAGACCCAACAGCTCATCTCGGCCGGGCAGATCGGCGACCCCGTCACCATCCGCATCGAGGAGAACATCGGGTTCTGGCACTTCGCCCACTCCTACGTGCGCGGCAACTGGCGCCGCACCGACACCTCCAGCCCCATGGTGCTCGCCAAGACCTGCCACGACCTCGACCTCATCCGCTGGATCACCGGCCGCGCCCCCGAACGTGTCTCCAGCATGGGCGGCCTCCAGCACTTCCACCCCGGCAACGCCCCCGAAGGCGCACCCACCCACTGCGCACACGGCTGCCCCGTCGCCGACACCTGCCCGTTCCACGCCCCGCGCTACTACGCCGACGCCCTCGCCCACACCGACGACTGGCCCGTCGCCCTGCTCGGCCCCGACACCACCCCGGAAGGGCGCATGAAGGCGCTGGAAACAGGGCCGTACGGGCGGTGCGTGTACCGGTGCGACAACGACGCCGCCGACCACCAGCAGACCGTGTTCGCCTTCCCCGGAGGCCTCACCGCCACCCTCACCACCTCCGCGTTCACCGGAGCCAACACCCGGACCTTCCAGATCACCGGAACCCGCGGGGAACTCTCCGGACGCATGGAGACCGGGGCGCTGCGCCTGGAACGCTTCGCGCCCGGCCCGTACCCCGTCCCGCCGCACCTGGCCGGGCACGTGCGGGTCTCGTCCGAGGGGCCGATGGGGCACGAGGTGCACGAGTGGACCGCAGGGGCCGGAGGGGACACCGACATCGACCACCGCGGGCACGCGGGCGGCGACGACGCGCTCACCGAACGGTTCGTGGAGGCCGTGGCCTCCGGCGACTTCGAGGCGCACGTGGCCACGACGTTGGACGCGTCGATGGACAGCCACTGGATGGCGTTCGCCGCCGAGCGCTCCCGGCTGACGGGGAAAACGGTGGAGTGGGAGGACTTCCGGCGGTGAGGGTCTTCCGGCGGTGACGTTCTGGCGTGCTTGACGTGCTGGCGTTCTGGCTGACGTCTTGGCGCTGCGGGGTGCGGGGTGCGGGAGCGGGCTCACGGTGCGCGGGAGAGGAACGGGGCGAGGTCGTGGCTCCGACCTTCGGTCACCACGGATACGCGGGCGGCGGCTCAGGGGCCGGGGCGAGGCCGCGCCTCCGAACCCCGGTCCCCTGCCCCGAACCCCGATCCCCACGGGTACGTATGCCGCGGTTCAGTCGGCCGTCGAACCGGACCGTTCGGTCTCTGCCGACCCCTGCTGCGGTCCGTTCTCGCCCGCCGGATTCTGGGCGGACGCCGACGACGAAGGCCGGTTGCGCAACAGCGCGGTGAGCACCGCCGCGATGGGCGTGGCCAGGAACAGCCCGATGACCCCGCCGAGGATCCCGCCGATGGTGAGCACGATCAGGACCACGGCCGACGGCAGCTCCAGGGCCTGGCCGTAGATCCGCGGTGCGAAGACGTTGCTCTCCAGCTGCTGCACGAGGATCACCGCCGCGAGCACGATCAGCGCCACGATCCAGTTCTCCGTCACCAGGGCGACCAGAACGGCGAGCAGCCCGCTCACGAACGCACCGATGACCGGGAGGAACGCGCCCACGAAGGTGAGCACGATCAGCGGGATCGCCAGGCCGGTGTCGAGCACGATCAGCAACACGATGCCGATACCGACCGCGTCGAAGAGACCGACCAACGCCACGCCGCGCACGTAGCGGCCCATGACCCCGTAGGCGACCTGGCTGGAGTGGCGCAGGAGCGGGCGGGAGCGGCGCGGCAGGAGCGAGGCGACCCACTCCATGAGCTGGTCGCCCGAGTGCACGAAGTAGATGGTCAGCACGAGGACCAGCACGATGCCGAGCACGACCTGGCCCACCGCGGTCGTCGCCGTCCACGCGCCGCTGACGATCTGGCTGGTGTTGTCCGAGACCACCCCCTGGACCTGGCTCCAAGCGTTCTGGATCGCGTCCGTGAGCAGCGCCGGGTCGAGCCCGAAGGGCAGGTTCAGGGCCTGGAGCCCCGTAACCGCCTCGTTGACGCTGTTCACCAGGTCTTCGAAGCTCGCGACGGCCGGGGTCACGATCAAGGTGACGGCGAGGCTGTAGACCGCGAGGGCGATCACCAGGGTGAGCAGCGTGGACGACCCCCGGCCGAACCCGCGGCGCTTGACGGGGTTGGGCCGGCGCAACCAGTTGGCCAGCGGCATCAGCAGCGCGGTGAGGAACACGGCCAGAATCAGCGGGAGCGTCACCACCGCCAGGTAGGTGAGCGCGTAGACCAGCAGGCCCACCACGACGCCGACGACCAGCAGCCGCCAGCCCGCATCGCTCGCCGTGCGCAGGAGGTCAGCGGCGCGGGTGTCGTCGTCCGGGTCGGGCGCGGCCGAAGCTGCTGTTGCGCCTGCGGCCTCCTCCGCGTCCGAGGCCTCGGGATCGTCCTGCTGGGGGTGGTCCTGACGGGGGCGGGCCTGGCGGGCGGCCTCCCACTTCCTGCTCAGTTTCCCTGCTCCTGGCCATGGGGATCGCACATGCACTCCGTTCGCTGAATGGTGTGGGGAGGAGGCCGGGGCGGACGCGTGGTCGGTCCGTTCGGTCTCGTCCGCACGAGGGTGTGATCGTTGTGTGCCGTGTCCGAGCCCGGTCCGGAACCCGGGAGGCCGGACCCAAGAGGCCCGGAACCCGGGAGGCCCGCTGCCCCTCATCGCGGACCATCACGACCATGGGGGTTCCGGTGTCCTCCTTGCGGCACGGTCGGAATCAGTGGGCGCCCACTTCCCTGCGCCCACTACCCCCAGGTCGGACCGTAAGACGGCCTGCCGGATGAACAGGAAGAACACACGGGGTTCCGCGCGGGTGCCGTGCGGACACCCGGGGTTCTGCGCCGCCCAACGCGCCGACGGCACGGGTGCGCAGGTGCGGGTGCGCGGGTGGACGCCGGGCGCTTCAGAGTCTGCCCGGACCGACGTGAACCGGCGGGGAGGTCGGAGCCCGACCCCGGGATGGGCGTGTCGGCGGGGCGGCGCGCGTGGTCCGCGGGGGCGGCAGGGATGTCCCCATCGGTGGGAAGGGCGGGGAGGGGTGCCCATATCGCTGGAGGGGGTCCGCATCGGCGGGTGTGGCCCGTGTCGGGGGTGCCCGGATCGGCCACGCGCAGGCCCTGTGGGCGTTCAGCTCGGGCGTCGTCACAGCCGTGCGCCTGAGCTCTCCCAGGTCGCTGCCGAGGACTGAAGGTGGTCGGTCGCCCGAGTTCCGCGTGGGGTGGATGGGGGCACCGCGGACCGCACACGGCCGTTGCACCCCAGACCCGTTACCCCGCAGGACTTCCCGCTCCACAATCGATCGACGTGAACATAGGATCTGGTGGATCCACCATGGTCGACCGCTTGCGATGACCACCTTCCCGCAGCCGCCCCATCCACCTGAGGGAAGTGTCGTCCCGCTGCTGTGAGCAGTACAAACCCCCCAAGTCCTTGGCATGAGAGTAGATCCGTGGACCCCCTTCACCCCTCAGACCCCCCACACGTGGGGAGGTACCGGCTCACCGCACGTCTGGGCGCTGGCGGCATGGGCCAGGTCTATCTCGCCTCTACCCCCTCGGGACGCCAGCTCGTCGTCAAGATGATCCGCCCCGAACTGGCCGCCGAAGACGGGTTCCGTGCCCGTTTCGCCCGTGAGGCCGACGCCGCACACAGGGTCGGCGGCTTCCACACCGCCCAGGTCGTGGACGCCGACCCCGATGCTGAATCTCCGTGGATCGCCACCGCCCACATCCCCGGCCTCACCCTGGAACAGACCGTCCGCCGCAGCGGGCCCATCACCCCGTCCCCACTCCACAGCCTGGCCACCGGGCTCGCCGAGGGGCTCGACGCCATCCACGCCTGCGGCCTGGTCCACCGCGACCTCAAGCCCGCCAACATCATCCTGGCCGAGGACGGCCCCCGGATCATCGACTTCGGCATCGCCCGCCCTCTGGACGCCGACAGCCTGACCACCCAGGGCACGGTGTTCGGCACCCTGCCCTACATGTCGCCGGAGCAGACCGACGGCTCCCGCCTCGGCTCCGCCTCGGACGTGTTCTCCCTGGGGACCGTCCTGGCCTACGCCGCGACCGGCACCAGCCCTTTCACGGGCGCCACCATGGCGGAGACCCTGCGTCGCCTCATCAGCCCTCCGCCCGACCCGGGCGAGGTCACACCGGACGTGCGAGAGCTGATTGCCGACTGCTGGAACCACGACCCCGCCCTGCGGCCCACCCCCGGCCAGATCCTCGCCCGCTTCGAAGGGCTCGACCTCCACGGTTCCTCTCCGGCGTCCCATGCCTCCGGTGCCTCCCGGGCCGAACCGGGCAGTGATCCCCCACCGGCCTCCGAGACCCCTGACGCGGCACGCTCCCAACCTCCCGACGCTTCTCCGGACGACGCCGAGACCGAACGCAAGGCCACCCTGCGCCGCACCGAAGTCCAACCGCGGCGGGACACTGTCGAGGCGGAGGACTCTCCACAACCACGTTCTCCGGAGCGCAAACCCCGCGGCCCGAGCCCTTGGAAACTGTCACGAAGGCAGCAAACAGGGATCTTCGCCGGGGCGGCGGCAGTGGCGCTGATCGGTGTCCTCCTCTTCGTGCGCGACACCGACGAACCCGAACCGCCGGCCGAGCCCAGCGAAGCGACCACGTTCACCGGACACATCGACTCCGCGTGGTCGGTGGCCTTCGGTTCCGACGGCGCCACCCTCGCCACCGGAAGCCGCGACGGAACCGCACGGCTCTGGAACACCGACACCGGAGAGACCATCACCACCTTCGAAACGGACGACGAGAACATCTGGGTGAGGTCGGTGGCCTTGAGCCCCGACGGCGCCACGCTCGCCACCGGGAGCGATGACAACACCGTGCGGCTCTGGGACGCCGACACCGGAGAAACCACCGCCACCTTCGAGGGACAGGACGACCCGTGGTCCGTGGCGTTCAGCCCCGACGGCGCCACCCTCGCCACCGGAAATATCGACGGCACCGCACGACTCCTGGACGCCGACACCGGAGAGACCATCACCACCTTCGAAGGACACAACACCACGGTGAGGTCGGTGGCGTTCAGCCCTGACGGCGCCACCCTCGCCACCGGAAATATCGACGGCACCGCACGACTCCTGGACGCCGACACCGGAGAGACCATCACCACCTTCGAAGGACACAACACCACGGTGAGGTCGGTGGCGTTCAGCCCTGACGGTGCCACCCTCGCCACCGGGAGCGGAGACATCGCACGGCTCTGGGACACCGACACCGGAGAAACCACCGCCACCTTCGAAGGACACGACGACGACCCGTGGGCGAGCGAGAGCGTGAACTCGGTGGCGTTCAGCCCCGATGGCGCCATCCTGGCGACCGGGAGCGCTGACAACACCGCACGCCTCTGGGACACCGATACCGGAGAATCCATCACCACTTTGGAGGGGCATGAAGACACCGTGAGGTCGGTGGCGTTCAGCCCTGACGGTGCCACCCTCGCCACCGGGAGCGGAGACATCGCACGGCTCTGGGACACCGACACCGGAGAAACCACCGCCACCTTCGAAGGACACGACGACGACCCGTGGGCGAGCGAGAGCGTGAACTCGGTGGCGTTCAGCCCCGATGGCGCCATCCTGGCGACCGGGAGCGCTGACAACACCGCACGCCTCTGGGACACCGATACCGGAGAATCCATCACCACTTTGGAGGGGCATGAAGACACCGTGAGGTCGGTGGCGTTCAGCCCTGACGGCGCCGTCCTCGCGACCGGGAGCGCTGACAACCCCGCACGCCTCTGGGACACCGATACCGGAGAATCCAGCACCACTTTGGAGGGGCATGACGACACCGTGAGGTCGGTGGCGGTCAGCCCTGACGGCGCCGTCCTCGCGACCGGGAGCGCTGACAACCCCGCACGCCTCTGGGACACCGATACCGGAGAATCCAGCACCACTTTGGAGGGGCATGACGACACCGTGAGGTCGGTGGCGTTCAGCCCTGACGGCGCCGTCCTCGCCACCGGGAGCGATGACGAGACCGCACGGCTCTGGAACACCGACACCGGAGAAACCATCACCACCTTGGAGGGGCACGAGGACACCGTGAGGTCGGTGGCGTTCAGCCCTGACGGCGCCGTCCTCGCCACCGCGAGCGATGACGAGACCGCACGGCTCTGGAACACCGACACCGGAGCAACCATCACCACCTTGGAGGGGCATGAAGACACCGTGAGGTCGGTGGCGGTCAGCCCTGACGGCGCCACCCTCGCGACCGGGAGCGCTGACAACACCGCACGCCTCTGGGACATCGACTGAGCGCCCGTCCCGAGAGACGACGGGCCCGGCCGGAGCAGCTCCGGCCGGGCCCGCCCGGTCCATCACTCACGGGCGCTGCGCGGGAAACGCACGGTCTCCGGTGTCATTGCCCGGCGCGCGGCGGAGGCTTCGGTGCCCCCTTCGGGGGTGTGATCTTCGGGTAGGCCGAGGCGGTTCCGGCAGCGGACCCGCCGGCAGTGCCGCCCGAGCCGCCGGCCGTCGACGGTGCGCCGGCGGTCTCGGTGTCCTCGGTCTTCTCGGTCTCCCCGGTGGTGCCGGCCACCGGAGCGCGATGCGGCGAGGGGTCCCACCCCCGGTCCACCACGCGGCGCTGCACCAGGATCGCCGACAACAGGATCAGCAGACCCAACAGGCCCACGACGACGATCCCGCCCACCGAGCCGATGCCCGCGCCGTAGCCGACCAGGACACCGAACCAACCGAAATCGGTGTCGCCGAAGGTGGTGCCGGCCTCCCCGAAATCGCCGAGCACCAGGAGCAGCACCGCCGGCAGGAACGTGATCAACAGGCCGTTGACGAACCCGCCGGCCATCGCGCCCCGGCGGCCACCGGTGGCGTTGCCGTAGACACCCGCCGCGCCACCGGTGAAGAAGTGCGGCACCAGGCCGGGCAGGATCAGCGCCAGGCCCAGAGCCGGGTTCAGCCACAGCGTGAGCACCGCCAGACCGAGCAGCCCGCCCGTGAAGCTGAAGAGGAAACCGATCAGTACCGCGTTCTGGGCATAGGGGAAGACGATCGGGGCATCCAGAGCCGGCCTGGCACCGGGCACGATCTTGGCGGCGATCCCCTGGAAGGCCGGGACGATCTCGGCGAGGATCGTGCGCACACCGAAGAGGATCACCGCCACGGCGATACCGAACTGCAGTCCCTGGGTGAGCGCCTGCATGACGAAGTTGCCCGGGTTCTCGGCCCCGCCCTCGAAGGCCCCGTAGGCCGCCTCACCCTCGCGGGCGAAGTAGATCAGCGCGATCACCACGTACATCAGCACCATCGACAGTGCCGTCGCCACCATGGAATCGCGCAGGAACCGCAGCGACTCGGGCAGTTTCAGGTCCTCGGTGGAGCGGCTGGTCTTGCCGCCGACCAGCCGGCCGACCGCACCGGCGGCCACGTACCCCGCCGTGCCGAAGTGCCCCATGGCGATGCTGTCACCACCGGTGATCCGCTTGGTCCACGGCTGGGAGAACGCCGGGAGCGAGACCATGAGCACGCCCAGCAGCACACCGCCCACCGTGACCGTGAGGGCCCCGGAGTAACCCGCGGTGGCCAGCACGATGGTCAACAGCGTGGCCATGAACAGGATGTGGTGCCCGGTGAGGAACACATAGCTCAGCGGCGTGAAACGGGCCAGCACCAGGGAGACCGCGAAGCCCAGGATCATCAGCCAGGCCACCTGTGCCCCGTACTCCTCCTGGGCGATGCCGACGATGGCCTCATTGGTCGGGATCACGCCCTGGGCACCGGTCGCCCCCTGGATCATCACCCCCAGCGGGTCCAGCGCGGCCACCACCAGGTCCGCCCCCGCCCCGATGAGCAGGAAACCCAGGGTGGCCTTGACCGCGCCGCCGATGACCTGGCCGGTGGACTTGCGCAGGGCCATCAACCCGACCGCGGTGATCAGACCGATCAGGAAGGCCGGCACGGAAAGGATTTCATTGACAACGAATTCGGCGATGCCGACGAGCCAGTTCATTTACGTCCTCCCTCAGACGTCGTAGAGGTCGCGCAACGCCGCGTCGAGCTCGTCGGTGCTGGTGAAGTTCTCGATGACGCGCACCGGAACCCCGACGTCGCCCAAGGTCCGGGCGATCTCCTCCGACGTCAGGATCGCCTTGGCCTCACCGGCCCGCCCACGCGCGGAGATGGTGTCCGTGGCCTCCACGGTGAGGAACCGGGACCACCCCCAGGTGTCCAGGACCTGCTCGAGGGTGTTCTTCAGGAACAGCGAGGTCCCCAGGCCGTTGCCGCACACGGTCAGCACCAGGTGCCAGTCCTCGCCGGCGGATCCGGAGGGGGCCGCTGCCGAGGCGCCCCCGGCGTGTGCCTCCTCCGGGGCGGCCGTCGTTCCGGGGGTGTTGGCGGTCGCGGTGGTTCCGGCAGTTCCGGCAGTTCCGGTGGTTCCGGCAGTTCCGGCAGTTCCGGTGGTTCCGGTGCTTCCGGCGGTCCCGGTGGCCGGGGCAGGGGCCGGTTCCTGACCGGTGAGGATCGCCCTGACCTCGGCGGGCGACCGTGCGGCGTCGAGCGCGGCACGCTTGTCCGGCTTCCCGAGGATCTTGGCCAGGTCCGCCATCGCCCGGGTGTGAGCGCTGGAGTCCTCGGCGGCCAGCGCGACCACCAGGTCGACCGGATCGTGCGACTCGTGCCCGAAAGCGACCGGTTCGGCCAGCCGCACCCACGACATCCCGGTCCGGAGCACGGCCCCGGAAGGGCGGGCGTGGGCGAAGGCGAAGCCCGGGGCGACCACGATGTAGGGGCCGTTCTCGGTGACGTTGTCGACCATCGCCTGCGTGTAGGCCTCGGTGGAGACCCCGGCGGATTCCAGGAGTGCTCCTGCGCTGCGGATCGCGTCCTGCCAGTCCGCGGCCTGCACGTCGAGAACGATGGACTCGTCGCTGATGAGTTCGTCGAGGGACGCCATCGCTCAGGTGTCCAGCTCGGTCTCGAGCGTTTCGGCCAGCTCCTGCAGGGCGGCCTCCGCGCCCTCACCCTCCGCGGTGAGAACGACTTCATGGCCGTACTCGGCGCCGAGCGCCATCAGCCCCAGGATGCTGGCGGCGTCGAACGACTCCTGCGGTGTGTCGGCCTTCGCGATGCTGATGGCCATCGGCTGCGCGGCGGCGGCCTTGACGAACACCGAGGCAGGGCGGGCGTGCAGACCGGCTTTGGAACCGACGGTGGCGGTCTTCTGTGGCATGGGTTTCTCCCGAGGATCTGGTGATCATCTGCGCGCCGCCCGTACTGACGGTCCGGGTTCAGGGGTGAGGCCATCGGGGCGGAGGGGACAGGATGATATGCGGTGCGGGCCACAGGGGTACCAGGCCTGAGGTGGGCGGCCGGCGGCGGGGTCCTCGCGCCCGTTCACCTGCTGCTGGGTCTGCGTCGCGCACCCGTTGCTGTGTCTGTCCCGGTTGCCCCGGTGACCCCGGTCAGCCTGGTCGCCCGGGTCGCTCCGCTTCCACTAGTCCTCCGTCCACGAGGAAGTCCCAGGCGACATCCGCCGACGCCCCGTCCTCCACACAGACGTGCGGAAGGTTGGTCGGTCGCCCGAGTTCCGCGCGGGGTGGGTGGGGACGCTGGGGGAGAAGGGCAGCAGGTGGAAGGGGTGGGACACCATGGCCACAGGTTCCGATCCGGGTGGCAGCTCTGTTCCGGGTGGCACCTTCGGTCGGGGAGGCGCCTCCGGCCCGGGCAGCACCTCGCTTCCGGGCCGCGACGCCGACCTGGGCAGTGCGCCTGACCCCGACAGCGCCCCTGACCCGGGTGACCCGGGCAGTGTTCGGGCACGGGCGACCGCGATCGACACCCACGCACACGTGTATCCGGCCTGGTACCTGGACCGTCTCGAAGAGATCGGCGTCGACCCACAGAGCACGAGGATCGCCCGCGGCCTGGGCGCGGACTCGACCGGCCAGGACCTGGCGGAGCGCTTCCGGTGGATGGACCGCGCACGGGTCGGCCTGCAGGTGCTCGCCGTGACACCCCAGGTCCCTTCCGGCCCCGACCCGGCGTCCTCACTCGCCGCCGCCCGGGAGGTCAACGACCACTACGCCGACCTCGTGCGCGGCCGCCCCGACCGGTTCCTCGCGTACGGAACGCTCCCGCTCCCGCACATCCGGGAATCCCTCGCCGAGATCCCGCGCATCTTCGGGGAGCTCGGCATGGCCGGGGTGTCAGTCACGACGCTCGCCGGCGGCCTCTCCCTCGCGAGCAGTGAACTCGACCCCGTGTGGGAAGCGCTCGACGAGCACGGCGCCGTGGTCAACATTCACCCCACCGGGTGCGGGGCGCGCTCGCCCATGATCACCGAGCACCGGCTGGAATGGGTCAACGGAGCCCCCGTCGAGGACGCGACCGCCACGCTGCACCTGCTCAAGGCCGACGTTCCCCGCCGGTTTCCGCGCCTGCGCTTCCACATCGCGCACCTGGGCGGGGACCTCCCCTTCCTCGCACAGAGGATCGAGGACAACTACGAGGACTGGAACGCCTTCCCGGCCTCACCGAACGAGGTCCTGCGCACCATGTGGTTCGACGCGGCCAACTTCCACACGCCGTCGCTGCAGCTCGCCGCGGCCACACTCGGGGCGTCGCAGATCCTCGCCGGTTCCGACCACCCGTACTTCCAGCGGGAGAAGTACGTCAGGGCGTTCCACTACGTTCGCCGGGCGCCCCTGTCCGAGGCGGACATCGACGCTGTGCTCACCGGCAACGCCGCGGCGCTCTACGGGTTGGAGGGCAACGGCCGGGCCGGGGGCCGTTGAGGGCCGACCCGGGCCCGGCCGTCCGACGCTTCACAGCAGCGGCGTAGCGCCCTGCGGTCCGACCTGTTCGGCGATCGCCCGCCCGAAGGCCTCCATGCCCTGCTCGTTGGGGTGCAACGGGGCGGCCGCGCTCTGCGGAACCAGTCCCTCGATGAAACGCTCCTCCGGGTCCGCGCACACGTCGTGCCCGGTCCCCACCGCTTCCAGGTCCACGTACGTCGCACCGTGCTCGTGCGCCCGATCGGCGAGGGCCTCGTTGAGGTAGCTCGTCGAGCCCTGCAGATAGTCGGCGTCATCGGCCCAGACCGGCTGGGTCGGCCAGCAGCCGCCTTCCCGGATGTAGTGCCCATAGCCCGCCACGACGACCTCGGCGTCCGGGGAACGCTCACCGATCTCAGCCAGCGCCTCGTCGAGCTCGGGAACCCAGGCGTCCACCGCCTCGGCGATGGTGTCACCGCCGTCGCCGGTCAGCGCCTCCTCACACGACCTGCCGTGGGGTTCGGGGGCGAGATTGATGCACGAGAGCGCGTGCACGACCAGGTCGACGTCGTTGCCGCCGACCGTGAGGGTGACCAGGTCGGTGTCCTCCTCCAGGGCGTCGTACTGCGGGGGAAGGAACCCGAACTGGCGGCCCTCGAAGTCGGAGGTCTTCGCGCCCGAACACGTCACGTCGTTCAGCTCGGCGCCCAGCTCCTCGGCCAGGACGGCCGGGTAGTTCCGGTTCGAACGCAGGCAGGCCAGGTTGGGGTCCTGGTCCGGGATGAGGGGGCCCGCGGCGGCCGAATCCCCCAGTGCCACGTAGTCGAAAGTGCCCGCCGTCGCGCCGACCTCAGCCCCGTCGCTGTCGCCGGTGTCCGCGCCGCCGGTGTCGTCCGTGCGTTCCGGTGCGCTCGCGTGCGCCGGCGGGGCCGCCCATCCGAGGCCGGCCGCCAGCACGACCACGACACCGCTCTTGATCCATCTTCCGCTCATACTGCCTCCGCTGTACGTTCGCGGTCAGTGACCTTCCAGAGCATGGTGTGGGTCACAGGCGCCCCGTCGCCTTGGAACCTGAACAGAGTTGTGGAGGCCGCCGTTGTGACCCGTGACAAGACCGGCGAGCACACGGGCCCGCCCCTGCCCGCCACCCCCTCCCCGACGACCCGTCCCCGCACCCCCGAGTACCGGCCCCCGAGCATCGGCGGCACCGAGGCACACCTGCGGCTCCTCGCCCGACTGCCCGAACTCACCGCGCTCACCACGGCACAGCTCGTCGAACACATCGCGGTCTACGCACGCCTGCCCGCCGAGGAGATCGACGGGGAGGTCCGCGACATCGCCGCATGGCTCATCCGCACCTTCGCCGAGACCTTGAGGACCGGACGCCCGCCCGAGGCCGCCGACCTCGACCGGTTGCGCCTGTCCGCGGCCAAGCGGGCCGAGGAGGGCGTGGCCGCGGACGCGGTCGTCTCCGCCTACCACGTGGGTGCCTGCGCCTGCGCGGACGACCTCTTCTCCAGGGCCGAACCGGACGACCTGCCCGACGTGCTCGCCCTCAACAGAACCCTCGTCGACTACCTCGGCCGGGTCTGCGCCGCCGTCACCGCCGGCTACACCGAGGAGTACCGGGCCCTGCTCGGCGAAGGCACCGCCGAACGCCAGTCCCTGCTCTCGACCCTGCTCGCGGGGGAGTGGGAACAGGGGGCACCCGACCACGCCGGGGTCCGCCCCGAACCCTGTTACCTCGTGCTCTCCCTGTCCGTGGGAACCCACCCGGACGAGCACGCCAGCGGCGTCGACACGGCCGTGGCCGCCCGGCGCAAGGTCAGGCGCCTGCGTACCGAACTCGAACGCCACAGCGCCGCGCCCGTCCTGACCCGCATCTCCCCGAGCGAGGGCGTCGCCCTGCTCCCGCACCCCGGCCCGCCCACCCACGTCGCCGACCGGGACTGGCAGAGGGTCGAGGAGCTCCTACGCATGCTGACCCGCACCGCCGGCGTTCCGGTCACCGCGGGCGCGGCCCCCAGCGACCCGGGCGGGGTTCCAGAGGCCGCGCGCCTGGCCGCGCAGCTGCGCACCATCGCCGTGTCCGGACGCCGGCCACCGGGACTTTACCGCCTCACCGACCTGCTGCTGGAGTACCAGCTCACCCGGCCCGGGCCCGCCCTCGACCACCTGGTCGGCCTGCTCTCGCCCGGCCTCGACCACCCCGACCTGCTGCCCACCCTGCGCTCTTTCCTGGACAGCGACCTCAACCGGCGGAGCACGGCCACGCGGTTGGGGGTGCACCCCAACACGGTGGACTACCGCCTGCGCCGGCTCACCAGGCGTACCGGGCTCGACCTGGCACGCAACCACGACCGGATGCTCGCCCGTGCGGCGCTGGCCGCGTTGGACCTCAGGGAGGGAGAGGCCACGGAGCCCGGGCCCTGAGGTGCGGGGGCGCTGGGCGCATTGGTGGCCGGTCACGCCGCGACGGTCGCCTCACCCCGCGGACACGAAGCCCTCCTGCACGAGGAAGTCCCAGGCGACATCCGCCGGCTCCTCGCCCTCCACATCGACACGGGCGTTGAGCCCGGTCATCGTGTCGTCGTCCAGGCGCTCGGTCAGCGGGTCCATCAGCTCGGCGATCTGCGGGTACTCCGCCAAGGCCTCCGCGTTCACCACGGCGGAGGCGTTGTAGCGGGGGAAGTACCCCTCGTCGTCCTCGAGCAGCACCAGATCCAGGGCGAGGACACGGCCGTCGGTGCTCTGCACCTGGGCGGCGGTGCAGACACCGTCGGCCACAGCCTGGTAGGTGGCGCCCTCGTCCATGAGGCTCTGGGCCTCGCGGGGCACCGGCGGGATCCCGTACTGCTCCAACATCGGTTCGAAACCGTCGTTGCGGGCCGCGAACTGGGCGTCGAGGCAGAAGGTGCGGTCGGCCTCGTCCAGATCGGCGAGGTCGGAGATCCGACTCAGACCGAGCTCCTCCGCCGTCTCCCGGGTCACCGCGAACGCGTAGGTGTTGTTCAGGTCGGCCGGTTCCAACCACGCCAGGCCGTTCTCCGCGTCGGCGTCGCGAACGGCCTCGTACTGTCCGCGTTCGTCGTCGATCGGTTCCTCGTTGCCCAGGTAGTTGATCCAGCCCGTCCCCGTGTACTCCCAGTGCAGATCCAGGTGCCCTTGCAGCATCGACTCACGGCCGCTGTTGGACCCCGGGATGTTGGTGAGGTCCTCCACCTCGGCCCCCGCCGACCGCATCAGGATCACGGCCATCTTTCCGAGCACGATCTGTTCGGTGAAGTCCTTCGACCCCACACTGAGGGTGGCGCCGTCCAACTCCACCCCCTCGACCGGGCCGGCCGGATCCCCGCTCGGCGTGTAGCCGCCCGCGGTGCCCAGACCGCAACCGGCCAGCACCCCGAGCGCGACAGCACCCGCCGTCAACGCACCTGCCCTGGACATGGTCGGTCGGTTCATACGAGCCCCCGAGGCCGCAGGAGCAACTCCATGACACGGCCGGCCCACTCCACGAGCAGCGCCAGCAGAGCCACGAGGATCGCCCCCGAGACCAGAATCGAATAGCGGAACATGATGATGCCGGTCTGGACGAGCAGGCCCAGGCCTCCGGCGTCGATGAAGGTCGCGAACGCCGCCGCGCCCACCAGCAGGACGAGCGCCGTGCGCGCGCCCGCCATGATCACGGGCATCGCGACGGGCAGTTCCACGCGCATCAGCACCTGCGTCGGCGACATGCCCATCCCGCGCGCCGCCTCGACCGTGCCCCGGTCGACGCCGCGCAGGCCCGCGACCGTGTTGGCCAGCACCGGCAGGAACGCGTACAGCGTCAGCGCCAGCACCGCCGTCCAGAGGCCGAAGCCCAGCACGAGCGCCAGCAGCACGATCACGCCGATCACCGGGGCCGCCTGCCCGGCGTTGGCGATCCCCGTCACCAGAGGGGACAGGAACGCGGCGCGGCTGCGGGTCAACAGCACACCGCAGGGAACCGCGAGTGCCAGCACCAGCACGGTGCAGATGAGCACGATCTGCAGGTGCTGCCAGGTGAGCTCGAGGATGTTGCTCCACGTCAACAGCCGGGCCTCGACGTCCCCGAGGTCCGCGGTCAGCCGCCAGATCACCCATGCGGCCAGGACCAGCACGACGAACGCCGGCAACCCTTGGATGAGCAGCTTGTCCTCGCGCGAGAGTGTGGACAGCCGCCGCATCACAGGGCTTCCTTCTGCAGGCCCTGGATGTGCGCGGTGACCGTGTCGTAGCTGATCACCCCGAGGTAGCGGTCCCGTGCTCCGGTGACCATCGCACCCCCGTGGCTGGAGACCAGCATCGCGTCCAGGGCGTCGGACAGGGTGGAGCGGTGGTCGACGACCGTCTGCAGCGCGTGGCCGGGCGCCGGCACCGTGCGGTGCTGGGCGAGCGTGCGCAGGAACAGCCATTCCCGAGGGCGGTCGCGCTCGTCCAGGACCACGACGGACCTCTCACCGGCGGCCTCGACCCGGGGGACGACCTCCGCCACCGGTTCACCCACACGGCAGGTCTGCGGGTGGCTCAACCCCAGCTCACCCACGCGTTGCAGGGTGAGCTGCTTGAGCTTGGACCCGGACCCGATGAAGTCCGCGACAAAATCGTCGGCGGGCGAGGCAAGGATCGTCTCCGGGGCGTCGTACTGGGCGATGTGCGCGCCCTCCTGCAGGATCAGGATCCGGTCGCCCAGTTTGATGGCCTCGTCGATGTCGTGCGTGACGCAGACGATGGTCTTGCGCAGCTCCTCCTGGATGCTCATGAGCTCGTCCTGCAGCCGCTGCCGGGTGATGGGGTCCACAGCGCCGAACGGTTCGTCCATGAGCACGATCGGAGGGTCTGCCGCGAGCCCGCGGGCCACACCCACGCGCTGTTGTTGCCCGCCGGACAGCTCCTTGGGGAACCGGTCCCGGTAGACGTGCGGGTCCAGCCCGACCATGTCCAGGAGCTCGTCCACGCGTTCGGCCGTGCGATCGCGTTCCCAGTGGAGCAGGCCGGGGACCAGCCCGACGTTGTCCGCGACGGTCATGTGGGGAAGCAGTCCGCCGCCCTGGATGACGTAACCGATCGAACGCCGCAACCGGGTCGGATCGTGGGCCGTGATGTCCTCGCCGTCGATCAGGATTCTGCCGGAGTCCGGTTCGATCAGCCGGTTGATCATCTTCAACGACGTGGTCTTGCCGCAGCCGGACGGGCCGACGAACATCACGGTCTCGCCCGGTTCCACGGTGAGCGACAGGCCGCCGACCGCCGGGGCCTTCTGCCCCGCGTACTGCTTGACCACGTCCACGAGCTCGAGCTGCGCCCCGGTACCGGCCTGTTCTGTGGTGGCGGTCTGATTCATACGGTGATCCCCTTCGGAGTGGTCAGGCGCGAGAGCAGGACGAGAACGGCGTCCAGGACCAGGGCCAGGAGCACGATCCCGACGGTGCCCACGAGCGCGGAGTTCAGGGCGTTCGCGCCGCCGGCCTGAGCGAGCCCGGTGAAGATGTACGTGCCGAGCCCCGGGCCGAGGGCGTAGGCGGCGATCGCCGCGACACCCATCGACATCTGTGCCGACACCCGGACACCGGTCATGACCACCGGCCAGGCCAGGGGGAGGCGCACCCGCCAGAACACGGCGGCACCGCTCATGCCCTGTCCCCGCGCGGCTTCGATGAGTCCGGCGTCCACGCCCTGCAGGCCGACCACGGTGTTCCGCAGGACGGGCAGAGTCGCGTAGAAGGTCACCAGCACCACTGCCGGGACCGCGCCGATACCGACCAGGGGCAGAAGCAGCCCCAGGAGCGCGAAGGAGGGGATGGTCAGACCCACGGCGGAGACGGTGTTGGCCACCGGGGCCAGGCCCTCGCGCGAGGTGACCAGGGCCGCCAGCGCAACTGCGGCGACGGTCGCCAGAAGAAGGGACTGAACGACCAGGGAGAAATGTTGATACGACTGAAAGAGAACGTCCGTCCAGCGCGCATCGATGAACTGGACCATCGAATTATTTCCTGTTCGGAATCTGAAGGTCTCTGTGCATGCTCACTTCGAGGTGAGTTCGTTCTGCGGTGGTTTTCGCGGCGGGGGATCAGTGCAGGAGGCCCTCCTCGAACGGGAAGCGCGAGAGCACCTCCACCCCCGTCTCGGTGACCAGCACCTGGTCCTCCAGCTTCACGCCCTCATCGCCACCGTCGAGGCCGATGTAGCTCTCCACGCAGATGACCATCCCGGGGGTGATATCACCGTCGTAGCCGGCGTCGGGGAAGTCGCCCTCGTGGTACAGGTACGGGTACTCGCCCGTCATCCCGCACCCGTGCGCGGACAGGTAATAACGGTTCGCGTAGTACCGGTCGGGGATGTCCCAGGCCTGCCGGGCGTAATCGCGGAACGACATTCCCGGGCGCAGGATCGAAATGTTGTGCTGCAGTTGTTCGTGCGCGACCTTGTACAGGGTCTTCTGCTCCTCGGACGGGGCGTTCGGGCCCGAGTGGAACGACCTCGAGAAGTCCGAGTAGTAGCCGAAACAGCCCACCACATCGGTGTCCAGGGCGATGAGCTCGTCGGGGCCGATGACGTTGCGGCTCGTCTCCTGGAACCACGGGTTGGTCCGCTGCCCGGCGTTCAGCAGACGCGTCTCGATGTAGTCGCCGTCCTGGGCGATCACCGAACCGTGCAGCACCGACCACAGTTCCGTCTCCGTGAGACCGGGCTCGATCGCCGCACGCAGCGCCGCCACACCCCGTTCGGTGGCGCGGAGCGAGGCGCGCACGCACTTCATCTCCTCGTCGGACTTGACCGACCGCGCGAGTTCGAGCGCGTACTGGGCGTCGACGACACGGATCCCCTTGCCGTTCAGCTCGATCGCGGCGCCGGCGTTCATCCGCTCCAGGCCCACGGTCGCGCGCTCGCCGACCAGGCGGGACAGCTCCTGGGCCATGTCGTCGGCCCAGGCGCGCTCCCTGGCGCCGATGAACGGTCCGGCGGCGACAAAACTGGCGGTCCTGGCGGGGCGGATCTCGTCGATGGTCTCGAGCCCCTCGGCGAGGTGCATGCAGCCGGTGAACTCGTAGAGCACGGAGCGCTCCTGCGTGAGGAGGAGGTACCGCGAAGGCGCATTGCGCATCGAGAAGACCTGCATGTTCCGCGCTCCGGTGGCGTAGCGGATATTCACCGGATCGGACAGGATCACCGCGTCCATTCCGAGGTCGGCCATCTGGGACCGAACCCTGTCCATTCGGTATTTCCGAACCGCCGGCAGGTCGATGTCACCGCGGGGTTCGCGGTCCAGGTGCGCAATTCCGTCCAGGTCTGCGCGTTCGGCATGCCAATCGAGTTCGGCCACTGAAAGATCCCTTCCCCTTGCTGTTCCCCTCGGTGCGTAGGGCCGTCGCCCTGCCGCGGGGTCCCGCTCTCCGGTCCGATGCACCATCGTGGCTGGTCCAGTAGGTGTGTGTCATCGGACCCGAGTCCAGACTTCGGGAGGTCCCACCGGCCTGTGTTGCTACACTTGTCGAAATATGGGCATCACACCGAAAGAAAATTTTTCCGGCCGTCGTTCCCGGTTCCGCGTCGCCGTGGGAGGACAGAAGGAGAAACGGTGAACAGCCTGCAATGGATCACCGACCAGATCTCCGAACGTCTGGAACGGGCCGTCTATGTCGAGGACGGGTCGTATCGCCCCTTGGTGAACAGCGCCCAGATCGGCCGGATCGACGATGCTCGCGTGAAGGCCCTGCTGGACCGGAGCGTCACCGAAGAACACTTCCGCTATTTCGTCGACTCCGGGGTCTCGGCCGCCATGGAACCCCTGCGGGTGCCGGCCAGCACCGAGCACGGGCTGCTGGCGCGAGTCGTGGTTCCGGTGACGTCGGGCTCGCACGTGCTCGCGAGGGTCTGGCTCATCGACAGTCCGCGCCTGGAGGAGGACGACCTCGCGTGGATCCTCGAAGCGAGCGCCGGCATGAGGCCGTACCTGTTCGACCGCAACGAGCAGGCCCGGCGACGGACCGAGGCCGACGGCCAGGTGCTGCGGGAGATCCTCCACGCCGGGCAGGACCGCAGGGAGGACCTGTTCCGGCGGCTGTACGACGACCACCACGGTTCCGTCGCGCAGCAGGCACGCGCGTGCGTCCTGCAGTTCACCCCCTCGTCCCCGGACCCGGGCCGCGGCGCACCCGAGCCGGTCGCGCCCGTCCAGCCGGCCGAGATCCTGGACACCCTCGTCGCTCTCCTCGAGTCGCACAAGGTGGCGGGGTACCAGCGGGGTGACGAGCTGCTGATGCTCGTCTCGCCCCGCCGCCCGGATGCCTCCGTGCTCGAGCCGGTCTCCGGTGCAGCGCGCCGCGCGGCCCTGTTGCACCGCGTCGGCCTGGACGCGATCGGGCTCGGGGGCGCACTGCACTCCGCCGATGGGGTCGGGGTATCGGCACGGCAGGCCGCCTACGCCGCGCGGGTTGCGCGTCGTGTCGGGGGTTCGAACGGTGAGGCGTGCTGGGACACCCTCGGCGAATACCGCCTGTTCGCGGACGTCGGCTGGGACCTGGACGGGGTGGCGTCCCTCCACGAGGGGGCGGCGGCGCTGGTCGCGGACCATCGCACGCCGCTCGCGGCCACGCTGCTCGCCTACCTGGAACGCGAGGGCGACGTCGGTGTGACCGCGGAGGCGTTGAACGTGCACCGGACGACGCTGTACTACCGCATCAAGCGGGCGCGCGAGGTGTTGGGCGAGGACCCCGCCGGGTCGGCCCGGTTCGGGATCCACGCCGCGCTGCGGCTCGCGGAGCTGGCTGGGCTGTGCACACCCCCGCCGCGGGGGCCGGCGGGCCAGGTGCGTTGAACCTGCCGGGGCGGACGCGCGGTCGGGCCGCGGGTGCCGAACAGATGCGGTCGGCGCTGCGGCGCGCGCCGCTTGTGAACGCCTTCCCCTGTACGGGCGTCCCATGTGAACAACGGGGGCCGGGTCACCGTGCCCACGGGGCCGACGCAGCGAAGGACGCAGCGAAGGACGCAACGAAGGACGCAACAAAAAGGGGATGCTTCATGGGCAACGGGCCCACCGAACACAGGACGAACCGCAGGCGTACCCGCACCCGCGCCGGGGGCGCAGCGGTGGCCGCAGCGGCAGGCGTCGCCGGGGTCGCAACCGCCGTGGCGCTGGCCTCGCCCGCGCACGCGCAGGCGGATTGGGAACAGGTCCACGGATCCGTCGAGGAAGGCGGCTCCTACACCGCGGTCGCCGCCACCGCCGCCGACGAGGTGTGGGCGTTCGGGTCCGACGGGGAGGACTCCGACCCCGAGACCCCGCGGCTCCAGCGCTGGGACGGGCAGGACTGGCAGGAGGAGACCGCCCCGGACGCGCTGACCTCCACCCCCGTCGCCGCCGACGCCGACAGCGACGGCCAGGTCTGGGCCCTCGCGCACTCCTACGACGCCGGTGCCTCGGCCGCCCACTACGACGGCGAGGCCTGGTCGGGCGTCGAGATCGATGCCGACCTGGAGCCCACGGCGCTCGCCGCCACGGGGGAAGGCAACGCCTGGCTGCTGTCCGGATCCGCCATGGGTGAGCCCGAGGCCGCCTACTTCGACGGCGAGGCGTGGACCCCGCAGTCCGCTCCCTCTGTCAGCGAGGGCCTGGGTTCCGATGAGGCCGGTGAGGTCTTCGCGGTCGGCAGCGGCGGGGGCGGGGACCTGGTCGTGGAACGCTGGGACGGCAGCGGCTGGGTCCCGGAAGACATCCCCGAGGTCGACATCCCGGGCGGTGAACCCGGAGGGTCCTTCAACGACGTGCTGGTGCGCTCCGCGGACGACGTGTGGGCGGCCGGCCACATCAGCTGGAAGGACAACGACGAGCTCAACCACAGCCTGCCCGTGCTCGCCCAGTACGACGGCACCGAGTGGACCGTGGAGGTCGGCGAGGAAGAGGGCGCCTACGAAGCGATCGTCGACGACGGCGAGGGCGGCCTGTACCTGGCCGACAGCCACTGGAACCCCGTGCTGGAGCACCGGACCGCCGACGGTGAGTCCACCCGCCAGGAGATCGTCGGCGAGGACCACGACATCGTGTTCGGCGAGCTGGACAGCGTGCCCGACGGTGCCGGCGCGGTCATGGCCGCGGGCGCCGTCGACCAGGGTGACCCCGAGGAGCCCAGCGGGCACGGACGTATCTACGGCACCGGGACCTGGTACTAGAACCGGGGCGTTCCCCGGAAGGTCTACGACCCCGGGGATCTTGCTACTGGAGGCAATATCGGCGCTGAACCCGGCTCCGGTAGCAAGATCCCCGCAGAATGAACCCGGCCGGAGCAGAGCTGCGGCCGGGTTCCGCTGTGTCGGTCGCATTCGGACGGGACGCACAGGACAAGGGATCGGTCGGCCGCGGTCGCCTTCGGGAGCCGGGGGGCGTGGTTTCGAGCCAGCGGTCCCTGCTGCGCGACGGGTGGAGGTTTCCCAGGCGCAGGCCGGGGCCGGGTTCTTCCGGGCCGGCGGGGTACATCCGAGCGAGGACATCCGCTCGAGACCGAGGACAGCCGATGAGCGCCGCCGTTCCCACACCTCCCACCCCCGAACTCCACCCCGATTACAGCGACCCCTCAGCCGACCCGACACCGTGGGCGGCGGTGGTGGAGGCGGTCCAGCGCGCGGAGATCTTCTGGCTGACCACCGTGCGCCGCGACGGTCGCCCGCACGTCACCCCGCTGCCGGCGATCTGGTTGGACGGGGTGCTGTACTTCTGCACCGGCGCCGAGGAACAGAAGGCGGTCAACCTCGCCGCCGAGGACCGGTGCATCCTCACCACCGGGAGCGACCGGTTCCGCAGCGGCCTGGACGTGGTGGTCGAGGGCACGGCCGCCCGGGTCACGGAGGAGCCGTTGCTCCGGCGGCTGGCGGACCTGTGGTTGGAGAAGCTGGACTGGCCCTGGGTGGTGGCCGACGGCGCCTTCCAGCACGAGACGGGCGGGGCGGCGCTGGTGTTCGGGTTGACGCCGCACAAGGTGCTCGCGTTCAGCAAGGGCGACCCGTTCGCCCAGACCCGGTTCCGGTTCCAGGAGCGCTGATCGGGGCGCCGGGTATCGGGACGCGTCGGCGATTCAGGAGGGGGCGGGATCGGCGTCGGGATCAGGGCCGTCCTGCTCCACGACCTCGGCCTTCGAACCGGACTCCAACTCCTCGGTGACGCGCTCGATGAGCTGTTCCGGCTCCGAGACACGCTTGGCCTGCAGCTCGAGGGTCGTGCCGTCCTTACGGGTGATCTTCAATGACACGTCGGTCGTGCGGTGCTTGATGTAGGTGACCATGGCCGTGGTGACCGCTGCGGGTGCGCCGGCCGCCACGAGGGCGAGGATCTCCGGGAAGAAGGAGACCACGTCTCTGGCCTGGACGACTCGGCCGCCGGTGACTTCGCCAGAGATGGTGTTCCGGACGGCGGGCTCTTCGGCGTGCTTCTCCGTGGGCTCTTCGTCGGGAGGTTCGTGGTGGGGGCTCTCCATGCGGGCAGTGTAGAGGCCCCCGATTTCTGCGTCGGCGTTTTTCGGATGGTGCATACGAGAACTCTCGGGCAACCGGAAACGCGTGGGGCTCAGGAGAAACAGAAACCGTCCGAGAGTCACGAGTTCGGGGCCCTCGGGGCGGCTCGCAGGCGTACCTTCGGTGGGTGCCTCTCGCGGCCCCGATCAGGCCGACCAGGTCCCGTCCGTGCCCCGGCCAGGCTCTGACCAGGGCCCGGACGGTGGTGGAACCCTACGCTCCCTGATGCGCGGGGATCATAGGACGTTCGGGGACGCGAGTGAGGGACGTTTGGCGCTGCTTCGCTATATTTGGACCCTCTGTGTCTGAATGAGGGGTGGGAATTGTCCACGGAAACACCGGCACCCGCTGACCAGGTCCACGGACCCGGCGGTCCCGATGGGCCCGATGGGCCTGGCGGGTCCGACGGGTCCGAGGGTTTCGGCAGGTCGGACGGGCCCGGCAGGGGCGACAGGGATGAGGCCGGGGCCGGTGCGCGCCTTCCGGCCGGGGTCGCCGGCATCGACCGAATGGTGAGCAGCCGCTGGTTCACCAACAGCATGCTCGCCGTCATTCTGGTCAATGCCGGAATTTTGGGCGCCGCGACCTATGAGAATGCGGCGCTCCCATATTTGATCGCCGCCGAGCGTGTCATCATCGCCGTCTTCGTCGTCGAGATGCTGCTCAAGCTCTACGCGTGGCGGGGATCCTTCTTCAAGAACGGCTGGAACTGGTTCGACCTGTTCGTCGTGGGGGTCTCCCTCATCCCCGCCAGCGGCCCCTTCGCCGTGCTGCGCGTCCTGCGGGTGCTGCGGATACTACGCATCATCACCGCCGTCCCCCAGATGCGGCAGGTCGTCAGCGCCCTCTTCAAGTCCGTGCCGGGCATGGGCACCGCCATCGGGCTGCTGCTCGTCGCCGTCTACACCTTCGCGATCCTCGCCCAGCAGCTGTTCGGCGAGACCGTGCCCGAGTTCTTCGGCGACCTCGGCACGACCCTGTACACGCTCTTCATGGTGATGACCACCGAGGACTGGCCCGACGTCTCCGACGCGGTGCTCGAACACCACCCCATGGCGTGGACCTTCTTCGTCGTCTACATCGTGCTGACCGCGTTCATCGTGCTGAACCTGGTCATCGGCGTGATCGTGGCCTCGATGGAACGCGAGGTCAACGACGACCGGTGGAAGGAGGACCAGCGCCTGGAGGAGGAGCAGCACCAGGCCGTCATGGGCCGCCTCGCCGCGCTCAACGCGCAGGTGGAGCACCTGACCCGGGTCGTGCAGGATCTGGGTGGTGAGCCGGGGGAGTCCCGGGAGTCCCGGGAGTCCCGGGTGTCCGGGGAGTCCGAGGGGCCCGGGAGGGAACCGGGCGGTGACCCGCGTGGTTCCGGTGGGTCTGGTGGTTCCGGTGGTGCAGGTGGCCACGGTGGGCCCTCAGGCCCGGCTGCTCCTGACGACTGACCGTCGGCGGTGCCGAGTGACTGCCGACGGGACCGAGGCCCGCGTTCCGGGGATCACCGCCCGCGCAGGTTCACCGCTCGTTCCCGGGCATCCGTGCCTGCCACCCGGGCGGCAGGTCCACCTGAACGTCCGGCGAGGCGTTGTAGACCGCCGACAGCAGACCGCGGGGAGGATCCAGAGAACGCACCTGCCCGCAGCTGATCTCGCCCCCGAGCAGCTGGAAGCCCGTGAAGTCGGCGGCCGTGCCCTCGAAGACGACCTCCTTGAAGTAAATCAACCCCCGGTGGAGCTCGGCGCGACCGAACTCCACCTCTCCGGAGCGGAACTCCGCCCCGGAGAAGTCCACCACGTCCGCGTCCATGAGGCCGGCGGCGAGGCGTACCGGTCCCAGGTCACCTCTGGTGATCGGGTGCTCCAGTGTGCCGGGGGAGAACGTGGTGAAAGAGAAGCTGACTCTCCCGCCGATGAACCGGGCGCGGTTGAACTTCACCTCCGGGCTGAGGAACTTGGCCGTCCTGAAGACGGTCTCGCCGCCGGTGAACCTCGCGCCGGTGAAGTCGGTTTCATCGCACAGGAACCTCGCCCAGGTGAAGTCCGTGCGCCCGTCGGCGAACTCGGCCTGGGCGAAGCTCACCTTCTTGCCGTAGAACTGCGCCCCGGAGAGGTCGCCTCCGTCGAAGACCGCGCCGGTGAAGTCGTAGTCCCGGTCCTGCCATCGCCGGTCCTTCCGCAGCCGGGACCCGAGGATGCGGATGATCGTGTGCCGCACCTCCCGGAGTGAGGCGAACTCCAGTTCCTGTTCGCGGATCTCCTTGCGTTCCTCCGGTGAGGCGTACTCGGGCGCGGGCCCCGGCGCCGGCGCGTAGGGCATGCGCAGGTAGTTGCAGAGCACGTTGACGACCATCTGCACCAGGTCGTCGCGGTCCTCCGACGCCTCGTCGGCCAACCGGGCCAGCGCGTGCACCCCGACCACCCGGACCGCAGCGTGCTCCGAACCGAGTTTGTCGCCGGCGCTGTCGAAGGTTTCGGTGAAGAGCTTGGAGACCTCGCGCTGTTCTCCGGACTCGGTGGTGCGCTGACGCCGGTAGGTGACGACCAGCGCCGCGACACCGACCAGACCCGCGACGACCGCGAACGCGCGGAAGCCGATCGCGTCCAGGTCACCGGCGGACAGGGTCGAGGGCAGGTCGAAGGCGGGCATCCCGAACACGAGCCAGATCAGCAGGCTCATGTACGCCACGGACGCAAGGGCGACCGTCCAGGCGCCCAGGATCATGCGGCCCAGGGGGACACCCCGGAGGTCCGGCCGGGGCAGGCCGCGGCGGCGTAGGAGGAACCATCCGCCGGCGGCGGCTGCCAGGCCGACGACGGTCGCGAGCCCGAGCGCCGCCCAGCGGAAGGGGAGCCCGTCGGGCACCAGGTCGACGAGGGCGGTGAGCAGCGGCCGGGCGACGGCGGTGAGGCAGGCCAGCGCGAAGAGGACCAGGGTCACCGGGATCCACGGGGGCTGCGCGGATCCTTGGGAGGGCGGGCCGGACGAAAACGGAGCGGAGGGCGAGGACGGGGGCATGGCCGTAACCGTAGCCGGAAGGGTCCGGCGGGGGTGCGGGGAGGGAAGGACACACGTGATCCGTGAGGCTCCGCCCATCATTCGCGACGCCCTGCCCGGACCCCCACTGCGTTCTCGACCGGTCCGGACAGCCATGGGGGTGAGGGTCAGGTGGCGGGACTGCCGGCCTCGCCAGGCTCACGAGGATCGCTCGGGGCCAGCACCGCATCGACCGCCGCGTACAGCGTCTCCGTCTCCCGCTGGGCGAGCGAGTCCTGCGCAGGCAGCGCCCGCTCCAGCCCCAGACCGTTGACGACGGTGGACAGGAACCGTGCCCGCCGCGGGATGTCGTCGCGCGGCAGAGCCGTTTCCTGATCCCCCTCCTGATCCCTCTCCTGGGCGAGCACCTCGAGCCAGTCCTCGATGCGGCGCTGGGCATCGCGTTCGATCGTCAGGTACGCCTCGCGCAGCTCTTCGGTCTGCTCGGCCGCGATGAACGTCTCGACCATGCGGGACATGGCCTCGCGCGCCTCCGGTCCGCGGCCCGCCGCCGTCAGGACCTGGCGCAGCGACTCCACGAGGCGGTCCCGGGCGGGGAGCGAGGTGTCGTCGATGCGGTCCGCAGGCACGATCCAGTCGTAGATGCGGCGCATCACCTCGTCCCGCAGTTTCTGCTGGGTGGGGAAGTGGTGGCGCAGGGACCCCACGCTCACCCCGGCACGCGACGCGACCGTGCGCACGCTCAACCGCGCCGCCACACCGTCCTCGCGGAGGATGCCCGCGGCCGCCTCGAGGATCCGCTCGCGGGTGCTGGGCGCCTCGCTTGTGCTGGAACCTCTGGATGCGCTGGATCCGCTGGCTGCGCCAGGTGCGTCGGCTGCTCCGTCATCGCTCATGGTGTCGTCGGCCTCCTATTAATACACCGTACTAGTACGGCGTGTTACTCTGCATGCGATGCGACCAGTACAGCGTATTGCTTCGGTGGGAGTGCCAGGAGGTACACCGTGTTCCAGCAGGTGAAGCGCCGTCGTGCCGAAGGGCGCGTCGAACCCGGCGACGGGCGGGAGCTCAAGCGGTTCCGCTGGTGGCAGCTGCCCGGACGCGCCCTCTTCCACCTCGACCACACCGGCCCCCACGGCGAACCGCGCCGGTACTCGGTGGACGTACGGCACTGGCAGAACCAGTCGTCCGGCGAGGTCAGGGCCCAGCTGTACCGCGACGGACACCAGCAGGCCGGCGGCAAGATGCCCGTCGCCTTCCCCGTCGAAGGCGGTGTGATCGAGGTGGCGATGAGCGGCTTCGGTATCAAGCGCTGCCATTTTGTGGCCGACGACGGGAGCGAACGGCAGCTGCGCCCGGACCCCCGCTCCCCGGAGGGGCGGCGGGCGCGCTTCGAGCGGAACCACCCGCTCGCGAGCCGTGTCATCGGCGCCGTCTCGGTCGTGGCGCTCCTGATCGGTGTGGCCCTACTGCTGCAGCAGGTCGCCGGGCAGCTCGCGCAGATCCCGCCCGTCGTCGAACGCTTCGGGCAGATCGAACCCCTGGTCACCCTGCCGATGTGGTTGAACATCAGCCTGGCTGTGGCCGCCGCGGCCGCCAGTACCGAGCGGGCGTTGCGGTTGCGCTACCGGTGGTACCTCGACGCCGTCGCGAACTGACGGCGGGGGAGGGCTGTGGGCGGCGGAGGGGCGGAGGAGAACCCGCGGAGGGGCGGAGGAGAAGCGTCGGGGAAGAGTCGGAGAAGTGGTGGAAAAGCGGGGGAGAATCGGCTGAGGGGCCTGCTCGGTGCGCGCGCTGCGGGGCGGTGAGTGTGTGGCGGGTGGGCACAGTGGGTGCGGTGGGTGCGGTGGGTGCGGTGGGTGCGGTGGGCTCGGTGGGCTCGGTTGGTTCGGTGGGTGTCGGTTCGCGGGAAGCCGCCACACGGCCGTGATTCGGGCGAGCCGCCGCGTGGCTGTAAACGGATCAGAACCAGGTTCCGGTACCGCACGTCCCAAACCCCGGGGAACCTGAGACAATCCCTCGAACCGGCGGCACGCCCGCGTGCCGCCCGACCGTTCGACCGCAGCCACCCGCCGCACGGCGGCACAGCTTCACGACCCACAGCCGCACGACCCACAACCTCACATCGGCAACACAGCACGACCCGGAAAGCGCCTGTACGTTGCATCCCCTCAGCCCAGCGAGCCCCGAGAGTTCCGCGAATTCCGAGAGCCACGCGAGCCCCGCAAGTGCCGCGAGCGCCGCACATGTCGCGAGTTCTACAGGTCCCGAGCGCCCTGCGCGTGCTGCGAGTGCCGAGAGTTCCGCGAGCGCCGCGGGTCCCGAGAGCCTCGCGGGTGCCGCAGGTGCAGCGGGCGCCGCGCACCCCACCCGCGTCGGCCCGTACCACCTGACCCACCTCCTCGGATCCGGAAGCGTAGGCACCTCCTACCTCGGCGCCGGCCCGGCGGGCGAACGCGTCGTCGTCAAGGTCATCCACCCCGAGCTCGCCGCCGACCCCGACTTCCACGTGCGCTTCGTGCGCGAGAGCGCGTCCGCGCGCGGGATCGACAGCCCCCACACGGCGCGGGTGTTGGATGCCGACCCCGAATCTGAGACCCCGTGGATCGCGACGGAGTACGTCGACGGGATCACGCTGGAGCGCACGGTTTCCGACTTCGGCGTGCTCGGAACGGCTGCGCTGCGCGTGCTCGCGACCGGGCTGGCGCGTGCGCTGGAGGAGCTGCACGGCAACGACCTCGTGCACGGCGACCTGAACCCGCGCGACGTGGTGCTGGTCGAAGACGGGATCCGGTTGGTGGACTTCGGCGGCGGGCGCCTGGCCACCCGGTTGCCCGACGACGTGCATGACCTCGCTGTGGACCAGGTGCGGGAGGGCAAGGCCGCGGACGTGGGGACCGGGACGCTGGTGGAGCCCGGGACCTCTGGGGCGGACGGGTCCGAGAGCGAGGGAACTGGGGAAGGCCCTGCCGGTGAGGCCGGGGAGGTCGGAGAGGCCCCCGAGCCCGAGCTCGAGTCCGAGTCCGAGCCCCGCGAACTCTCCGAACCCGCCGAAGGATCCGATTCCGAGATCCCCGTCGGCCCGGCACCCACCGGTGCACGCGTGGCCGGACAGCCGCCGGCGCCGACCGGTCCGCCGGTCTCGGTCGAACCCCCGGACCCCACGGGAAAGCCGGTATCGGTGGAGCCTCCCGACCCGACCGGGGAACCGGTGTCCGTGGAGCCTCCCGTCGAGGAGGAGCGCGACAACAGCCCGGCCGAGGTAGATGCGCCTGAGACCGATGCGAGCGGGGCCGAGGCGGCGCGTACGCACTCGGGTTCGGCAGACGCAGACCCCGACTCGGGGCCGACGGGTTCGGGCTCGGAACCGGAGCCGGACGTTGTTGCAGAGGCATCGGCTTCCGGGGCGAGTCCGGACCCGACAGGACACTCGGGTGTGAACACCGAGGCCGCCGGCTCCGACGCGACCGGCACCGAGACCGCCGACGCCGACCAGGCCTCAGAGAATGACGGTTCCGCGGTCCCGCGTTCCGCGCGCGGATGCCCGCTCCCGCACATCCCTTACAAGGCGCCCGAGCAGGTCGAAGGGGGCATGGGCGACGCCTTCTCCGACATGTTCGCGCTGGCCACCGTGCTCGTGTACGCGGCGACCGGCGAGAACCCCTTCGCGGCGGAGACCGATGAGGAGGCCGTACAGCTCCTGACCGGGGACGCCCCGGAGACCCACGACCTTCCGGTACTGCTCCGCACGCTCGTCGCCGCCTGCTGGAACCGGACACCGGAGTCGCGTCCGACGTCCGCGCAGTTCGCTGCGGCGCTGGCCAACAGCGAGCCGCCGGAGCAGAAGCAGGCGTCCTGGGCCGAGGGTGGCGGCGATGCTGGTTCCCGGTCCGCGGCAGGGGCTGCTGGGGCTGTTGCGGCGGGTGCGGCCGATCAGGCAGGCGCGGCGCACGGTGACGCAGCGCCCGGTGAGGCCGAAGCGTCCGAGGTAGCCGACGGGCGTGGGGCGAGCGGTGCCGGTCCTGCGGGAACCGGGATCGGAGCCGGAGCCGGGATCGGATCTGGATCTGGATATGGAACCGGAACCCCAGCGGCTTCCCCGGACCCCTCTCCCTCTTCCTCCACGGATTGCGCCCCGCGTCGATCGAGCGCGGCGACGGCCTACCCGGTCGCGCATGGGCACGCGGTCCCCGAGGGGCAGGCCGAGCCGAGGCTCGCGCCCAACCGCACGGGCACGTTCCAGCTGCCCGGGCCGGAGGACGTGCGCCGGTACGAGCAGGGGTCCGAGGGGGCTTCGGGCTCCGGGACCGGGTCCGGATCTGGCTCCGGGCCCGGATCGGGTTCTGCCTCCGACGCCGCGCTGGCGGCCGCAGCGGCAGCCGCTGTGTCCGCGGGTGAGGACCCGGACGGCAGCGCTGAGCGCACCGGCACCTTCACCCGGCGCGGGCGGGAGAGCACACCTGCCCGGGGCGGGGCGGCTGGAACATCCGGAGTGTCCGGAGCGGCTGCCCCCTCCGGAACATCGGGATCCGCGGGTTCCGGGGCGTACGAGGGCTCCGAGGGCCTCGGGGGACAGGGCGGACCAGGCGGACCGGATTTTTCCTACGGCCCTGCCGGTTCCCATCCCTACTCGGCTGCGGGCGTGGACGCGCCCGCTCCTGCAGCCGGGGCCGACGCAGCCGGCGCAGGCGCCCCGGAGACCGTCGTCGCACGGTGGGCCGGCGGCCAACCGACCTTCGGCGCGCTGCCGCCGTGCCCGCAGGGGCTGCCGCCCGGTCCGGCCGAGGTGAGCCCGGACGGGAGCATCATCGCCGTGGCCAGCTACGGCGCGATCTGTCTGTGGAACGGGAACGACGGCACGCACCTGGGGGAGTTCACCGGGTTCCGGAAGTCCGTCAACGTGGTGGCGTTCAACGCCGACGGGACCCTGTTGGCGTCGGGGCACGAGGACCGGTGCGTGCGCGTGTGGGACCTGGTGAACATGCGTCCGCTGGGGGTGTTGGCCGGGCACGCGGGCACGGTGTCGTGCCTGGACTTCTCGCTCGACGGGAACTTCCTGGTCAGCGGTGCCGGCGATCGGCACGTGTTGCTGTGGGACCTGCGGGTCGGGCGGAGCGTGGTGAGCTTCCCGGGGCACGAGGACATGGTGTTGTCGGTGGTGTTCTCGCCGGACGGGTCGACGATCCTCAGCGGGAGCAGTGACCGGAGCGCGCGGATGTGGCGCACCGACGGGACCCCGGTTGCGGTGCTCGCGGACTACGAGACGGTGGCGCCGATGGTGTCGGCGACGGCGTTCAACCCCCTGAAGCCGGTGATGCTGACCGGGGATTCCAACGGGGTCGTGCGCACGTGGGCGTCGGACACCGGGGCCGAGGGGCCGACCTTCGCCGGGCACCATGACCTGATCTGTGATGCGCGGTTCAGTGCGGACGGGTCGTCGTTGATCACCGCTGGGTGGGACGGGCAGGTGTTCGTGCGGGACACGATTCACTATGCGCCGGCGGCGGCTCTGCGGACGGGGCAGGCGCGGTTGCGGTGTGCGTCGCTGACGAGGGACGGGCACATGATCGTGGCGTCGGGGGCAGGGTCGCCGGTGTTGGTGTGGCGGTTGTGAGGGGTGTGGGGGTTTCTCACCCGCGGCCCGTCGCGTTGAGCTGCGCTCGAGAGCTGGGCTCGCTCGGCTGTCTAGAACTGGACAGTCGAGAAGGGTTCTCGGTCAAAGGTTCTGCACAGACTGCTGCGGGTTGTCGCGGCCACCAACCCGGGTAGGGCGGAACCTGAGTAGATCTACGCCTACACCGACAATGAATACCCCCAGGGCGAGATCTTCGACGTCACCCTCGACGAAGTCGCTGATCCCGTGTGGCCCCCGCGGGAGGAAGGATACGTATGGTCGAGCTGACCCCTGAAGAAGAGTATTACTACGCCAACGCTTCGATGGCGATGCTCTTCGACCTGGCTCAAGAAATTACCACGCAACTCGGCGGTGAGTATGTCGCCCTCTACCGCGCCGCGCGGAATGAGGAGGAGCGGGGGCAGTGGATCCGGCTGATGCGCGAGGCCCATGACATTCGTGAGGGTCTGGACCCTGACGATCGTCAAGCTTTGATCGACCAGATCACCCGGTGGAAAGCTGAGCTTTCCCGGGTGCGAGGTCGTGAGAACTGAATCAGGCTCCGAAGGCCAGCGAGGCAAGGCGTGTGTGGTTCCAGGGGCGAGATCTTCGACGTTACCCGCGACGACGTGGGGGTCCCGTGTGGCCCCCGCGGGAGGAAGGATATGCATGGTCGAGCTGAACCCTGAAGAAGGGCATTACTACGCTAACGCTTCGATGGCGATGCTCTTCGACCTGGCGGACGATATTGCCGAGCTGATCGGTGGCGAATGCGTCGCTCGGGTGGACGCCGCCGCCACTGAAGAAGAGCGTGAACAGTGGATGCAGCACATGTTTATATTCAATAAAGAAAAAAGGGCGCTGGGGGTCGACGACCGGGACGCTGTGATCGCTTATATTATCCGAGGAAGGTCTGAATGCGATCGACTTCGGAATGAGTGGTAGTGACTGATTACGGGCTGATCGGCGAAGAACTGAATAGTCGCTTCAAGGGCATGGTTTTCCGTCGGTAGGCATGACGGCACGCGCGGGATCCCGACGACCGCTGGGATTCCCGGCTCGAACCGTTATAGGGGCCTGGCCGCCGGTACCCCTGAACGCTAGGCTGCGCCGATGGACCGAGCGACGGATGTGCCCCAGACGCCCGCCCCTCCCGCAGATCCAGCGCAGCAATCCGCCGCGCACCAAGGCGCTGCGCACCAAGGCTCCGCGCAGCGAACCACGGCGCAACCGACATCCGCCCACAACGCGGATCCGTCCCAGGCCAACGACTACGACAGCTTCGCCGAGGCGTACGCGGCCGACAACGAGAAAAACCTGCTCAACGCCTACTACGAACGGCCCGCGATGCTGGCGCTCGCCGGAGACGTGTCCGGCCGTCGGATCCTGGACGCCGGCTGCGGGGCGGGCCCTCTGTTCGCTGCCCTGCAGGAACGCGGCGCCGAGGTCACCGGGGTCGACGCCAGCGCCGAAATGCTGAGCCTGGCCAGGCGGCGGCTCGGGGACGACGCGAGTCTGTACGTGGCCGACCTGAGCCAACCCCTCCCGTTCGCCGACGGTGTGTTCGACGACGTTGTCGCGTCGCTGGTGCTCCATTGCCTGGAGGACTGGGGTCCGACGCTGGCCGAGATGCGGCGCGTGCTCAGGCCCGGTGGCCGGCTGCTCGTCTCGGTGCAGCACCCGTTCGTGGACTACGCGATCCAGGACCCTCGACCGGACTACTCCAAGACCACGAGCTTTTCCACTGAGCTCACGTTCAGCGGACGCTCCGTCCCGATGGAGTTCTGGCGGCGGCCGCTGCACGCGATGACGGACGCCTTCACCGCCGCCGGTTTCCGGATCTCCGTCATCAGCGAGCCGCCGCCCGACCCCGCCGCCCGTGACCTGTTCCCGGACGACTTCCGGAAGCTGGCGAGCGGTATGGCCTTCCTCTTCTTCGTGCTCGAAGTCGAACCTGAACCCGAGCCCGAGCCGGAACTCGAAACCCCGTAGCTTCCCAAGCCCTCAGTCCCCAGTTCCTCGGGCCACCAGCTCCCCGACGGCGTGCGATGAGCACGCTCGCGGCATTGAGCGATCGTGCCAGGAGCCTCGGATAGTGACAGCGCGGGCGGTCGATGCATGGCGAAGCGCGCCGCGCACGGAGGAGCGTCGGCCGCGACTACTCGGGGCGTTTCACCGCGAAGGTTCCGCGCCCGGGGACGCGCAGGATCAGCCCTTCGTCCTTCAACAGTGCGTAGGCCGACCGGGCCTTGGGCTGGCGTACATCAGAACCTGCTCTGCACGCAGAAGATGGTCGCGGCCGAGAGGCCGCCACTCCGCTGACTCTGCGATGAACATGCTCTGGCTCAGGCGAGCACGCAAGGGCTTCTCTACGACCTCTTGGAGACATCCGCGGCGTACGTGCCCTTGCCGGGCACGCGGATGATGAACCCCTCCTTGGTCAGGAGCACATAGGCCGATCGCGCAGTCCGCCGCGAGACGTTGAATTCGTGGCAGACATCTGTCTCTGACGGAACCGGACGGTTGGCCTCATAGGTGCCGTCCTGGATCCGTTCGCGGATCACACGGGCAATCTGCTGGTACATCGGTTCCGGGCCGTCGAGATCAAGCACCATCTGAAACTAGCTGAACTGAACATATGCACACTAACCCGACCCAGTACGTGCTAGCACGTGACAGGTGGGCCAAGCTCACGTACTGTGAAGCATCCCCGTAACGCACGGGACCCCCGCGACGTGTTAGCGCACGCCCGGGGGCCATGGCCGACCTGTTGGAGGCAGGACGACATGTTCAACCCTATTGCTTTGCTCTGTTTGCTGGTGCGCATGGTGCGCGCCTCGCAGGGCGTGCACATCTCAGCCTTCGGATACGTCCGTGAGCTGGCGGGCGAAGTCCAGCGGAGCCGGACCCGCCAGAGCTGCCGGAACCCCCAGGACCGGCGGAACCGGTCGCGCCGCGTGCGGCGCTACGCCGAGCGCATCCCTCGCCTCGGCTCCGGGATCGAGTCCGGGCCCGAGTCTGGGCCCGAGTCCGAGTCTGAGCCCGGGGTCGATGCCGATTCCGACTCGGGCCTCGAAGCCACCGTGCACGGTTTCGCCGTGCGTGACGCGGCGAGCGTCAACGTCTCCGTGCCGGCGGCGATCGTGCGCGGGCGTTGCTTCGTGAGCGGACGTGCCACGGGCGCGCGTCCGGTGGAGAGCCGGAAGTTGGCGCTGGCGGTGCTGTGCGCGCTGGCCGACCAGGACCGGCGCGGCCTGGGACTGCGGGGCCTGGACGTTGACCTGGATCCGGGCCTGGGTCTGGATCCGCGAGCCCTGGACCGGCCCGACAGGGTTCGGCCGGACGGGGGCAGGCCCGACCGTGTTCGCTTTGACCGGGTTCGTAATGACCGGGCTCCGGGCCGGGACATGCTCGTGGTGGGGGAGGCGGCGTAATGGACATCCACATGGACGAGTTCCTGGACGCAGCCTCCGACGCGCTCGCCGTTCCGCCCGGCCCGCATCCGGTGGCGGACTTCCTCCTCGTGCGCGGGCTGCGCCGTCGTACGGACGCGGTGCGTCAGGCGCTGGAGCTCGTGCGGCGCGACGGGGACGCGGACGAGGCGTTGGAGCTGCTCGACCGGGTGCTGTCGGAGCCTCCGGTGCCCGCGCGCGTGAGCGAGTGCGGGCTGATCGACCCGGGGCCGGGTTCGCGGTCGAGCCTCAGCTCGAGTCCGGACCCGAGCCCGGGTGCGCATGCGCACCCGCATCCGGGGGCGGAGGCACAGGCTGATCAGGGGTTCCTTCCCCGACCGCGTCCGTGGCCTGGGCTGTGACCCTGTTGCCCGCTGCCGCGTGGGTGCGTGGGCGGCCCGGCGGATCGTGATCCCGGATGCCTGATGAGTCGGGGCCTGTTCTGTTCGAGCAGGCCCCGTCATAATGGCCGCGTGGTCGCAGGGCAGGGAGTTCATGCGCGCAATTTCCGGTGGACTAGGATCACGCAGAGAATTCGAGTGGCCACAGTAGTGCGGGCGGCAGCTCCGAATGTGGTTGCAGAACCATAACGCGCTACATCGCACCAGGTCACTAAGTGTGTTCCCCACGCACGTGGGGATGGCCCGTACCTGAATCAACCGACAGCGGCCGACGACGCGTGTTCCCCACGCACGTGGGGATGGCCCGATGTCGGAGGCGGTCGCGATCACGGAGAGCTCGTGTTCCCCACGCACGTGGGGATGGCCCGCAGGATCCGGGATCTCCGGACTCGGGGACGCCGTGTTCCCCACGCACGTGGGGATGGCCCGCGGCGGCGAGTATTGAGTTGTACGGCGTTGCCGTGTTCCCCACGCACGTGGGGATGGAGCGGCTGCCGAATACCCTGCGGGCCGAGAACAGGACCTCTGAGGAGATGGCATGACGCGGATCGGAATCACCGGCCACTCGAACCTCTCGGCTGACAGCGTTCCTCTCGTGCGCGAGGCCCTGGCCGGGGTGCTCGCGCCGTACAACGATGGGGAGCTGGTCGGCCTGTCGTGTCTCGCCCGAGGGGCTGATCAAGTCTTCGCCGAGGTCGTGCTGGAGGTCGGCGGTCACCTCGAAGTCGTGCTTCCTTCGGTCGACTACCGCGAGGCGAAGGTCAAGCCGTGCAACCTCGACCAGTTCGACGACCTTTTGATGCGCTCGACGCTGGTCCGCTACATGCCGCACAAGAGCGCCGGGCGGGAAGCCTACGAGGACGCGAACGAGACGATCCTGGATGGCATCGACCGGCTCGTGGCCGTGTGGGACGGGAAACCGTCGGACGGCAAGGGCGGCACCGGGGACGCCGTCGAGGCAGCACAGGACCGAGGCGTCCCCGTGGACGTCGTGTGGCCGGACGGTGCGCGGCGACAGTAGGCCGGTTCTCTCCGGTCTCGTGCACGGACCGCGGGCGCTCGTCGTGCGTCAGCTGTGCGTCAGAACGTGCGGCGCGGTCCCTCGCCACTGACGTTCCATCGCGTCCCGCGGCCAAAAGCCTGTGGACCCTTGGACTCGTGCCTCTGAATGCCTGATGAGTCGGGGCCTGTTCCGTAAGGGTAGGTCCCGGCATGCTGGCCGTGTGCCGTGCACAGCAGGGAGCCCCATACGCGCAATTGCTGGCGGACTATGCTCACGCCGAGAATGCGAGTGGCCACTGTTGCGCGGGAGACAGGTTCGAATTTGGTGGCAGAACCATAACGCGCTGTATCGCACCAGGTCATTAAGTGTGCTCCCCACGCACGTGGGGATGGCCCGTCGAGTTCCGCAAGGTCGTCCACGCGGCCCTCGTGCTCCCCACGCACGTGGGGATGGCCCGCGCTCGTAGTCGGTCTCGGGCACGCAGTCGCGGTGCTCCCCGCGCACGCGGGGATGGCCCGGATGAGCAATCGGCCGACTCCGCGTCGCTGATGTGTTCCCCACGCATGTGGGGCGCCGTTGACGGCGCCGTCGGGCACCAGGTGGGCGGCGGGATCCCTTCGGGCTGTGTGAGCCGGCGCTGGGCAACACGGGGGAACAAGGGAAAACCCCGCCGGAGGGTCTTGGTTTCCGGCGGGGTTCCTGCGCGGCTCGGACGGAAGAGCGCGGGTCCGGCGGCTTGAGGCCACGCGGGTCGAGCCGCGTCACCTCGGACGGAGCCGCCCGGACGAGTTCCGCCTGCACTCCAGGCCGCGCGGGCTTTTTGCTTTCCCTGCTCGGCTCTGCTCAGAGCAGCACAGTGCAGCTCAGGTCAGCCGCGTTCGCAGGGCGAACTCGCTCTTACCGGCGGGCGAGATGACGTGGTCAGCAGGTGAGGCGGGTGAGACGCATGAAGCACGTGAGGCACACGGGACACGTGTCGTGTGTGACGTGACGTGAGGTGTGTGCGGCGCCGTCGGTGAGCCGGCCCTGGGATGAGCTCGGCGAGCTCCGATTGCTCGTCCACGTGCTCGTCCACGTGATCCACGTGGTGCACGTTCTCCACTTGCTCGTCTTGCTCCTCCACCAATGCGCCCCCGCGGTAATGGTGGAAGGAGTGGTCGTGGGCGGCCGTCCCGAACGAGACGGAGAACGACGAAGAGAACTAGGCAGAGAACGAGAACGGGAATGGGTAGGTCACGCCGTTCTCATCCGTGCCAGGGATCGCCCCCGTCGGCACATCCGGCAATGCGGCTCGGCGAATTCACCACCCCCTACAGCTCCCACGGGGGTGGACGTCGAAGTCGAGGCCGAAACCGAAGTCGAAATCAGAGTCGGCGCCGGTGCGCGGCCACGGCCCGCCCTCGCGGATCCGTCATGGCTTGCGTTGAGGCTGTTGAGGCTCTCGCACATGCCTGCTTCCTCCTGTCCCTCCTGCGCGGTCCGGGTGGCCGCGCGTTCCGGCGCTGCTCCGGTGCGTTCCCGTGTGTGTTCCGTGCGGCCTTGGGCCCTTGGAGTCCTGTGGGTCCCTGTCGGCCCGGTGCCGTGATGCGTGGTCGCGGCTGCTTGCTGACACACTCCAAGTTAGAGATCAGGGCAGCCGTGAACATCGGTCGCAAGGACGAACCGGGGGTCCAACGAACGTTGGGTATCCGGGGCACCGGAGGGCGACGAATGGCTGAGGAAAGCCGCCGGTCGTTGGTCACCGGCCGCCCGCGTAATTGCCTGTGGACCGAGCTTACGTAGAGGGTTCGAGTAGCTACAGTGGTGCGGGCGACAGTTCCGAATTTGGTTGCAGAACAATAACGCGCTGCATCGCCCCAGGTCATGAAGTGTGCTCCCCACGCACGTGGGGATGGCCCGGTTCCGTGCTCCTGGTCCCAGAGGATTGTCTGGTGCTCCCCACGCACGTGGGGATGGCCCGCGGCGGTCTTCTGGTAGGCCAACTTGCGGACAGTGCTCCCCACGCACGTGGGGATGGCCCGGGCACGGCAGGTGCTTCCGGTCTGGGGGTCGTGTGCTCCCCACGCACGTGGGGATGGCCCGTCCAACAAGATCGACGCACTCCTTGAGATCCTGTGCTCCCCACGCACGTGGGGATGGCCCGAGAGCGCCGAGGGGCAGCACAACGGCCAGTTGGTGCTCCCCACGCACGTGGGGATGGCCCGAGTCTGGGGGTCGTAGACCGCGTTGCGGACCGGTGCTCCCCACGCACGTGGGGATGGCCCGGTCCAGTACATCGCGCTATGTGGGAGTGAGCTGTGCTCCCCACGCACGTGGGGATGGTCCGTCCGAGTACACCTGGGCCACGAACCCCTCCACGTGTTCCCCACGCACGTGGGGATGGCCCGATCTCACCGGGGCGGTCGAATGGCCGCATACGCTGGTCCGATGCCCGGCGGCGCACGCCGCCGCCCGCGCCCGGACGAGGAGACCCCATGGCAGAACCGGCAGAACCACTCTCCGAGATCCTTGCGGACGCCCCGGTCGTCGCCAGCGTCAAGAACCCCGAGGATCTCTCCGCCGTACTGCGCTCCGACTGCCAGGTGGTGTTCCTGCTCTACGGCACCCTCCTGGACCTGCCCGAACTGGTGCAAACTCTGAAGGACGCCGACCGCACCGTTCTGGTCAACGTCGACCTCCTCGACGGCTTCGCAACCAAGGACGTCACAGTCCGCTTCATCGCCGAACGCACGTCGGCGGACGGCATCCTCAGCTCGAAGGCCTCCCTGGTCCGCACCGCCCGCGAGTGCGGCCTCTTCTCGGTGCACCGCTTCTTCCTGATCGACTCCATCTCCTACCGCAACCTCGTCCCGCAACTCCGCTCCTCCCGCGCCGAGTGCGTGGAGATCCTGCCCGGCTGCGTCCCCCGCGTCATCTCCTGGGTGGTCGAGGAGATCGACGTCCCGCTCATCGCCGGCGGCCTGGTCTGCGACCGGGACGACGTCTTCGCCGCGCTCAAGGCCGGGGCGGCCGCCGTGGCTTCGTCCAACCACGAGGTGTGGAAGATGTAGCCGCCGCGAAGCGGAGTGAAGGCGGCCGCGCAAGCGGCCGCACGGGCCGCCGCGCAAGCGGTAGCGCAAGCCTGCGAACAGGGCAGAGTCCACACCCGGTGTTGACACCTCAGTGAGGGGAAACTACTGTCCTTCACACAACAGAACACCGGCCCCGCCTGGCACAGTTGTCACAGCTGCAACGGCTGTCACGGCGGCGGCAGTTACTAGAGACCAGAGAACAGTAACTCCTCGATTCATGGGGGAGTGCTGTTCTTTTTTTATGTCACGGGGTGGAAATGAGCACGAGACGGAAGTGGACGGAGTTCCTGATTCTGGCGATGTCGTGCGGCATCATCTTCCAGGTCGGCTACATCCGTTTCGTGTTCCTGGGCCCGACCATCGCCGCCCTCGAACTCACGGCGCAGCAGTACGGCAGCATCATCTCGGTCTTCGGCGCCACCGCGATCGTCATGTACTTCTTCGGCGGATGGTTCGCCGACCGCTTCTCCCCGAAGCTGCTCATCGCGCTCGGCCTGGCCGGAACCGGGCTGCTCAACTTCTACATCGCCCAAGCACCCGGCTACTGGGGCACCCTCATCGCCCACGTGCTCACGGCGGTGCTGGCCATGGGCCTGTACTGGTCGGCCCTGATCAAGGCGATCAGCCTGCTCGGTGAGTCCGACGAACAGGGCCGCCTCTTCGGGTTCCTGGAAGGCACCCGCGGCGTGACCTCCACGCTCGTGGGCCTGGTCGGCGCAGGCCTGGTCGCGGTCGCGGTGACCGACGCCTTCGGTGTGCTCTGGCTGATCAGGATCTACGGGGTGCTCAACCTCGTGCTCGCCGCCCTCGTGCTCTTCTACGTGAGCGTGGGCTCCAAGGCCCCCTCCGACGACGAGTCCAGCACCGTCTCGATCCGCCAGCTCTGGCTCGCCGCACGCAACAAGTACACCTGGCTCATCGGCATCACCGCGATGCTGATGTACACCTTCTACACCCTGCTCGGCTACTTCTCCCCACTGCTGGAAACCCACTTCGGCGTCGCCGCGGGGCTGATCGGCGTCATCGGCGTCATGCGCACCTACTTCTTCCAGCTCGCCGCCCCGGTCGGCGGCCTGGTGGTCGACAAGGTCACCCGGTCCTCGCCGCGGTTCCTGCGCTGGATGTTCGCGGGCTGCCTGGTGATCGCCGTGGCGTTCCTGATCATGCCGCGCTCGGACTCCTTCGCGTGGCTCGCCGTCGTGCTCATGTTCGTGCTGTCCCTGTTCGTCTTCGCCTCCCGCGGCGTGTACTTCGCGACCGTCGGCGAGGTCGAGATCCCGCAGAACCAGCGCGGCGGGGTGATCGGGCTGGTGTCGGGCATCGCGTTCCTGCCCGACGCGTTCCTGCCGTCGGTCGCCGCGTGGTGGATCGGGGACCCGAACGCCAACCCGCCCGTGGCGGAGGCCGGCGGCGGATACACGGCCATGTTCAGTGTGCTGATCGCGGCGGCCCTGCTCGGGCTGGTCTTCACCAAGCTCACCGAGCGCGCCCGCGCCCGCGACCTCGCCGCACGCACGGCCGACACATCGCCGCCCCCGTCCCCGGCCACGACCACGACCACGACGCCGACCGGCTGAGCAGGCCGGAACGCCGAGACGACCGGAACCCGGCGGGGCTCCATCTCTCGCACCGCACGACATCTCTCGCACTGCACGGCCCGACCGGACCCGACTCGACCCGACCCGGCCGCCCCCCGCGGGCACAGCGCCGGGCCCGCACCCGAAGGACCTCACCCATGGACATCAGCGAATTCAACACCGGCTTCTTCTCGCTGGAGGGCAAGAACGCCGTCGTCACCGGAGGCAACACCGGCCTCGGCCAGGCCTTCTCCGTGGCCCTGGCCAAAGCCGGCGCGAACGTCTTCGTCCCCTCCGTCACCGAGGACGACGGAACCACCCGCCGGCTCATCGAGGCCGCCGGGCGACGCATGGAATTCCTGCACAGCGACCTGACCGAGCGCGGGGCTCCCCGCCGCATCGTGGACGGCTGTGTCGAAGTGTTCGGTTCGATCGACATCGTGGTCAACTCCGCCGGCATCAACAAGCTCGCCGAGGTCGAGGAGTTCGGCCGCGACGAGTGGGACCCGATGGTCGCCCTCAACCTGACCGCGCCGTTCGAGCTCAGCCGCGAGGCGAGCCGGCACATGATCCCGCAGCGCTCCGGCAAGATCATCAACATCGCGTCGCTGTTCTCGTTCCTCGGCGGGCAGCAGTCACCCGCCTACGCGGCGACCAAGCACGGCATCGCCGGGTTCACCAAGGCCTACTGCGACGAGCTCGCCCAGCACAACATCCAGGTCAACGCCATCGCGCCCGGCTACTTCGCCACGCCGCTCACCGAGGCGACGCGGTCGGACGCGGAATCGAACCAGCGGGTGCTCGACCACATCCCGGCCGGCCGCTGGGGCGACACCGCTGACCTGATGGGCACCGTCGTCTTCCTGGCCTCGCGCGCCTCCGACTACGTCAACGGCCACGTGCTGCCGGTCGACGGCGGCTACCTGGTCCGCTGATCCCGTCCGGATCCCGTCCGGGTTCCGTCCGGAGGTCCCGTCCTGAGCCCGCCCTGAACCGCCTCAACCCCGCGCACGTCCGCACCCCTCGAGCCCGCCCCGCCCGGGCCCACCGCACCAGACAAAGAGGTATGCACACCATGGCCGCATCGCGTTCCGCCCTGTCCCACGCGGACATCGTCGCCCAGCTCCGCAGCCTGCTCCCCGAGGGGCAGATCGTCACCGACGAGCAGCAGCTCAAGGAGGCCAGCGTCGACCGGTTCAAGAAGTACCAGTCGGTGCACGGCATCTACGACGGCCCGTTCCCGGTCGCGATCGTCAACGCACGCAGCACGGACGACATCTCGAAGGTCCTCGCCTTCGCCGACGAGAACCTGATCAACATCGTCGCCCGCACCGGACGCACCGGCACCGAGGGCGGGCTGGAGACCTCCGTCGAGCACACCATCGTCCTGGACGGCTCCGGCCTCGACGAGATCATCCGGATCGACGCCGAGAACATGCAGGCGACCGTCGGCGCCGGCGTGCAGCTCCAGGACCTGGAGGACGAGCTGCGCAAGCAGGGCCTGACCACCGGCCACTCCCCGCAGTCCAAGCCGCTCGCCCAGTACGGCGGCCTGGTCGCCACCCGCTCCATCGGGCAGTTCTCCACCCTCTACGGAGCCATCGAGGACATGGTGGTCGGCCTGGAGGCGGTCTTCCCCGACGGGTCGGTCTCGCGCATCAAGAACGTGCCGCGGCGCGCCGCCGGCCCCGACATCCGCCACATCGTCATCGGTAACGAGGGCGCCCTCGCCTACGTCACCGAGGTGACCGTCAAGGTCTTCACGTACCAGCCCGAGAACAACGAGTTCCACGGGTTCCTGGTCGACGACATGGCCACCGGCATCGCCGCGATCCGCTCCGTCGTGGTGAACGGCTTCAAGCCCTCCGTGGTGCGTGTCTACTCGCCGGAGGACGCCCGCCAGCACTTCGCTGACTTCTACGACGGCAAGGTCGTCGTGGTGTTCGTCGCCGAGGGGCCGAAGGGCATCGTGCAGGCCACCAGCGAGGAGATCCTCCGGGTCATGGGCGGGCACCCGCACACCGTGGTCGACCCGAAGCGCATCGAGAGCTGGTTCGACAACCTGAACTGGGGCGTCGACAAGATCGAGGCCGAGAAGCGGGCGATGCTGGAGTCGAACGAGCTCGGGTACACCACCGAGGTGTCCGTGGACTGGTCGCGCACGGTCGAGCTGTACGACAGCGTCATGCACCGGATCCGCACGGAGTTCCCGGCGGCCGACGACCTGACGATGCTGGGCGCGCACTCCTCGCACAGCTACCAGACCGGCACCAACCTGTACTTCGTGTACGACTACACGATCAACTGCGAGCCGCGCGAGGAGATCACCACCTACCACGAGCCGCTGAACAGGATCATCGTGGAGGAGGCGCTGAAGGTCGGGGGCTCGATGGTGCACCACCACGGTGTCGGCAAGTACCGCGCACCGTGGATCACCCAGGAGCACGGCAGCGCCTACCCGGTGCTGGAGGCGCTGAAGTCCGTCTTCGACCCCAACGGCATCATGAACCGGGGCACGATCTTCCCGACGGACGCCTGAGCAGGCCGTTCGCGGTCTCCCGCCGCTGTCCCCGCCGGGGCGGCGCCCAGCACCGTTTTCTCGTCAGCGTCGCCCGGGCACCCGCGCCCGTCACCGTCGTCCCTGCATCCTCGTCGCCCCGGCACCAGTCCTCGCAACGGAGCACACATGTCCGACACCCGCCCCCGCTACCTCATCGCGATCGACAACGGCTCGCAGTCCTCCAAGGTCACCGTCTTCGACCAGCACGGCACCGCCGTCAGCGAGGGTGTCCAGGAGCTCCGTCCCTGCCACACGCCCCGTCCGGGGGTGGTGGAGCATCCGGACGACGACCTGTGGACCTCCATCGGCGAGGCCGCCCGCCGTGCCATGGCCGGCTTCACGGGGGACCCGGCCGACATCGCCGGCGTCGGGCTGTGCACGATCCGCTTCTGCCGGGCGGTGCTCAAGGGGGACGGGAGCCTCGCGCAGCCGGTGATGAGCTGGATGGACGAGCGGGTGTCGCGCCCGTACGAGCACACCGACCCGGCTGCGGCCAAGGTGACCGCGTCCTCCGGCTACATCACCCATCGGATGACGGGGCACTTCCGGGACACCGCCGCGAACTACGCGGGGCTGTGGCCGCTGGACCCCGACACCTGGCGGTGGAGCGAGGACGAGTCGGTGCTGAAGTCCTTCGGTGCTCCGCGGGAGATGCTGATGGAGCTCGTCCTGCCGGGGGAGGTGCTCGGCGAGGTGACCCGGGAGGCGGCGGAGCACACCGGTATCCCGGCGGGGTTGCCGGTCGTGGCCACCGCCAACGACAAGGCGGTCGAGGCGCTGGGGTGCGGACTGCGCAGCCCTGACACGCTCCTGGTGTCGCTGGGCACCTACGTGGCGGGGATGACGACGGGCGACTGCTATATCCCTGATGGGGACGGGTTCTGGAGCAACTACGCCTCGGTCCCGCACGCGTACCTGTACGAGAGCGACGGGGTGCGCCGCGGGATGTGGACCGTGAGCTGGTACCGGGACCTGCTCGGGGAGGAGGCGGTCGCCCAGGCGCGGGCCGAGGGGGTGTCGGCCGAGGAGTACCTGAACGCCGGGGCCGCTGCGGTGCCGCCCGGGAGCGATGGGCTGATCACGGTGCTGGACTGGTTGGCGCCGACCGATGCGCCCTTCCGCAAGGGCAGCATCATCGGCTTCGACGGGCGCCAGGGCAAGCACCACATCCACCGGTCGATCCTGGAGGCGTTGGCGCTGACCGTGCACGAGGCGGCCGAGCGCATGGGGGCGGCGTTGGGCACCGAGTTCCGGGAGGTGGTCGTGTCGGGTGGCGGGTCCAACTCTGACCTGGTGCTGCAGATCTTCGCGGACGTGTTCGGGGTGCCCGCGCAGCGCTCGGCCGTCGCCGGCGCGGCCGGATTGGGTGCTGCTGTGTGTGCCGCTGTCGGTACGGGGGTGTACCCGGACCACGACCGGGCGGTCGAGGCGATGGTGCGGGGCGGGGAGGTGTTCGCGCCCGACGCGGAGAACCACGACCTGTACCGGCGGCTCGGTGCGATCCACCGCGAGGTGCGGGCGCACACGGATCCGGTGTTCCGGCGCACGCACGAGATCTTCGGCTGAGCGGTTCCCCGTCTGCTCAGCACCGACCCCCACGTCGGGAACCCCTGGTGGAGAGGGATGCGATCAAGCATCAACCTCCGTCGGGGGTCTGGCGCTCACCCTGTGCACCCGCCCGATCCGGGCCATTCTCTTGCAACCTGCCTGCAACGATCGTGTCACTAACGTGACGGGCGTCACTAAGAAAAGGCGTGCGACCGTCGGCTGTCGGGTGAACGCTCCCGGCGGCACGGACCCCGCCCCGACCCTCAGGGAGCGCCGTGAAAACAGCCGTTGTCAAGGACTTCACCCAACCCTTGTCCGTCGAAGACCTGGATGCCCCCGACCCGGGTCCGGACCAGGTACTCGTCCAGGTGGAGGCCTCCGGCCTCTGCCACACGGACATCCACGCCGCCCGCGGCGACTGGCCGATCAAGCCCTCTCCGCCGTTCATACCCGGCCACGAGGGCGTCGGCATCGTCCGCAAGGCCGGCGAACAGGTCCGCCATGTGCGAGTCGGCGACCGCGTCGCCATCGCCTGGCTCGCCCAGGCTTGCGGGCGTTGCGACCACTGCGTCACCGGACACGAGACTCTGTGCGAGGAGCAGCTCAACAGCGGCTACTCCGTCGACGGTGCCTACGCCGAATACGCGGTGGCGTACGGCGACTACGTCGTGCGGGTCCCCGAGGGCATCGACCCGCTCGATGCCGCACCGCTCTCTTGCGCCGGTGTGACGACCTACAAGGCGCTCAAGGTATCCGGCGCTCGCCCGGACACGCGTGTACTCATCTCGGGTATCGGCGGGCTGGGTCACCTCGCTCTGCAGTACGCCAAGGTGTTCGGCGCCGAGACCATCGCGGTGGACGTCACCGACGCGAAGCTCGAACTCGCCCGGGAGTTGGGCGCCGACCACGTCATCGACGCGCGCACCGCCGATGTGCCGAGCGAGGTGCACCGCCTCGGAGGAGCTGACGCGGCCATCGGTGTCGCTGTGAGCAACGCGGCGTTGCGTGCCGCTTACGGGTCCCTGCGCCGCGGCGGTGCCTTGGTTCTCGTGGCCCTGCCCGAGGACGGCGCGCTCGAACTTCCCGTGTTCGAGCACGTCCTGGGCGGCAAGAAGGTCATCGGCTCGATCGTCGGCACGCGAGAGGACCTTGCCGAGGTGTTCCGCCTGCACCAGCGCGGCCTCACCCGCGTCATCCGCGAAGCGCGCCGGCTGGACGACGTCAACGACTGCTTCGAGGAGGTGCTCGCCGGGTCGGTCTCCGCGCGGCTGGTGTTCGACTTGCGGAGCTGAACCATCACGCGGGCCGGAGGGAGACGCGTATGCCCGGACACACGGCAGGACCCGTCCGACGGCCGGGGCCGGACCCCGTGACCGAGCGCCGCGCCGTCGCTGCCGCTCACGACCGGTTCCTGTCCTCCGGGTGGTCGCCCTCCCGCCTGCGCCCTCTGGTGCGCGAGTCCTGGGAGCGATCGGTCAGCAGCGGGGTCGACCCCGATGGGGTACGGCCCCGCGTCGATCTCGGCTCGAGCGACCTGGGCGCCCTGCGCGAGGCCCACCCGCTCGCTCCCCTCCTGCCCCTCTTCCGCCGACTGCTGTTGGAATCCGCGCCGGACAGCGGTCACATCGCCGCGCTCGGCGACTCGGGAGGCCGGCTGCTCTGGGTGGACGGCGATCGTACACTGCGTTCTCGGGCCGAAGGGATGCACTTCGTCGAGGGCGCGGACTGGCGGGAGCAGGCCGCGGGCACCAACGCCCCCGGTCTGGCCCTCGCCCTGGACCAAAAGGTGCAGATCTTCGCCACCGAGCACTTCGGGCGCAACGTCCAACCGTGGAGCTGTTCGGCAGCACCGGTGCACGACCCTGACACCGGCGCGCTACTCGGCGTACTCGACCTCACCGGCGACGACTCCGCCGCCTCGCCCCACGCACTGGCTCTCGTCCAAGCCACTGCGACCGCCGCGGAGAGCGAACTGCGGCTCCTCCGCCTGCGCGGCGCGGCCCCAGGGCCCGCCCAGCTACCCGACGACCTCATGGGGTCCCGGGCAGTGCTGCACGTCCTGGCCCGCGACAAGGCTGCACTGCAGGTAGACGGCAGAACCGTGGAACTGAGCACCCGCCACTCCGAGCTCCTCCTTCTGCTCGCCCGGCACCCCCACGGCCTCACCGGCGACGCCTTCACCGCTCTGCTGCGCGAACACGACGCCTCCCCCGTCACCATCCGCGCCGAGATGTCCCGCCTGCGCCGCCTGCTCGGCGACCAATTCCTCGCTTCCCGGCCCTATCGGTTGAACGTCCCGGTCTCCACCGACGCCGATGAAGTCCACCGCCTCCTCGCCCGCGGGGAGCACAACGCCGCCTTCCGGGCGTACCCGGGCCCGGTCCTGCCCCGTTCCGTGGCGCCGGGAGTCACGGACGTCCGGGACGAGCTCACAGCCGAGCTCCGCTCCGTGCTCGCCTCGGCCGCCGCCGACGACGCACTCACGAGCTGGGCCGGCCGCCCGGACGGACGCGAAGACCCACGCGTCCTGCGAGCAGCGCTGAGCACACTTCCGCAACGCTCTCCACGCGCCACGATCCTCCGCGCCCACCTCGACAGACTGGCCTGAATCGACGCTCAGGAGGAACGGTCAGGCGTCGGCCCGACCCCGGTAGCAGTCCCGGGGTTCGTGGTGTTCCCCGGGCGGGCGGGGATATCCGCGTGCGCGGGGAGCGACGAGGGTTCTCCTGCTCCTACTGGTCTCTTACTCCTACGCCTGCCCGAAGCTGATGGACTCCGTCGTCCACGCGCGGGCTTGCTCCGACATCGTCACCCCGAGCCCCGGACGGTCGGGCACCAGCATCCGCCCGTCCTTCGTCTCCAACCGCTCGTTGAACAGCGGGTCCAGCCAGTCGAAGTGCTCCACCCACGTCTCCCGCGGGTAGCAGGCCGCCAGGTGCAGGTGGATCTCCATCGCGAAGTGCGGCGCCAGATCCAGACCACGCTGATCAGCAAGGGTCATCAACCGCAGGAACTGCGTAATACCCCCGACCCGCGGCGCGTCCGGCTGAATGATGTCGCACGCGGCACCGTCGATCAGCCGCTCGTGCTCAGCAACGGACGCCAGCATCTCGCCCGTCGCAATGGGGGTGTCCAGGGTGCGCGTCAGCCGCGCATGACCCTCGACGTCATAGGCGTCCAACGGCTCCTCGATCCACGTCAGATCGAACTCCTCCAACCGCCGACCCATACGCAGCGCCGTCGTGCGGTCCCACTGCTGGTTCGCGTCCACCATCAGCGGAACATCGTCACCGATGTGCTCCCGAACCCCACGCACCCGCCGCAGGTCCTCGGCGTTGTCCGGCAGCCCCACCTTGATCTTGACCGCCCCGATCCCCTCGTCGAGAGACCGGGTCGCCCGCTCCTTCACCTCGTCCAGCGACGCGTTCAAGAACCCGCCCGACGTGTTGTACGTACGCACCGAATCCCGGTGCGCCCCGAGCAGCTTCGCGAGCGGCAACCCGGCACGCTTGGCCTTCAGGTCGTACAGCGCCACGTCGAACGCCGCCAGCGCCTGCGTCGCCAGACCCGAACGCCCCACGGACGCCCCCGCCCACTGCAGCTTGGTGATCAACCGTCCGATGTCGTTCGGGTCCTCACCGATCAGCCCCTCGGCGACCTCGGCGGCGTGCGCGTACTGCGCGGGCCCGCCGGCCCGCTTCGAGTAACTGAAACCCAGTCCGTGCTGGTCCTGCTCGGTGGAAATCTCGGCGAACAGGAACACGACCTCGGTCATCGGCTTCTGCCGTCCGGTGAAGACCTTCGCGTCGGAGATCGCGTTCCGCAGCGGCAGTGTGACCGAGGACAGCGAGACCCGACGGATCGAGTCAGCAGGCATGGGGGCTCCTTCGTCTTCATCAGTGGTCAGGAAGGTAAGGGTGGGGTCTGGGGAAGGGGCTCCGAGCCGGACGGCCCGGAGCCCTGTGGTCAGGTCCGGTCGGAGCCGCCGGGGGAGGAGGGACCATCACCGGAACCCGAACCGGTCCTGGCGTCGACCGCGTGGTCCGGGCCGTCGCTGTCGCCGCCGTTGGCGTTGCCCGCGCCGCGATCCGCGCCGTCCGAGCCGTCGTCGCCCTTGGCAGAGACCCCGGTCGGCACGCCCCCGATCAGGTCGGGCCGCCGCGACTTCACCAGCTTCACCACGATCGGCACCAGCACGACCAGCAGGAACACACCCAGCAGCGTCATCGCGATGGGGTGCCCGGTCACCCGGGTGACATCGCCGTCGAACATCAGCAGCGAGCGGCGGAAGTTGTCCTCCAGCAGCGATCCGAGCACGAACGCCAGCACCAGCGGCGCCGGGTCGAACCCGTACTTCTTCATCAGGTAACCGAGCACGCCGAAGACGATCACCACCATCACCTCGAAGATGCGGTTGCTGATGGTGAAGGCACCGATGCACACGATCAGCACGATGATCGGCGACAGGATCGCCGTGCGCACGTACAGGATGCGCACGAACAGCCCGATCAGCGGGATCGCCAGGATCAGCAGCACCATGTTTCCGAGGTACATCGAGTTGATGACGCCCCACACCAGGTCCGGGTCGGTCGTCATCAACTGCGGCCCGGGGGTGATGCCCTGGATCAGCAGCGCGCTGAACATGACCGCCATGGTCGCGTTCGCGGGGATACCGAGCGTCAGCAGAGGAACGAACGAGGACGTGGCCGCGGCACTGTTCGCCGTCTCCGGCCCGGCCACACCCTGGATCGCGCCCCTGCCGAACGGCGTCTTCGTCTTCCCCTTGCCGAGGCGCTTCTCGATGCCGTACGAGGCCATCGCGGAAACCGTGGCACCGCCGCCGGGCAGCAGCCCCAGCAGGAACCCGAGCACACCCCCGCGGCCGATCGACCCGGCCGACTCCTGCATGGTGGATTTGGACGGCAGCACCCGGTCGGTGGCCACGGGCATGCTCGTGGCGTTGCGGCGGCGCTCCAGGTTGTGCAGGATCTCCGCCAGCCCGAACACACCCATCGCGATCGGCACGAACTGCAGCCCGTCGGTGAGCTCCAGGTTCCCTGCCGTGTACCGCAGCTCGCCGGTGAACGCGTCGCGCCCGATCGTGGCCAGCAGCAGACCGACCGCCGCAGCGGCCAGCGCCTTGAGCTTGGAACCGTTGCCGATGGTGGCGACCAGCATGATGCCGAGCAGCGTCAGGGCGGTGTACTCGGGCGGGCCGAACTCCAGCGCAAAACCGGCGATGGCCTGGGCGACCAGGGTCAACACGACGATCGAGACCGTGCCCCCGACGAAGGAGGAGACGGCACCCACGCCGAGTGCCTTGCCGGCCTGGCCCTTCTGCGCGAGGGGATACCCCTCCAACGCGGTCACCGCCGAGGACGTCTCGCCGGGCAGCTTCAGCAGAACAGCGGTGACGGTGCTCCCGTAACTCCCGCCGTAGAAGATGCCGGCGAGCATGATGATCGAGGGGATCGGATCCATGCTGTAGGTCAGCGGCAGCAGGATCGCGATGGTGGCGGCGGGCCCGAGGCCGGGCAGGACGCCGATGGCCATGCCGGCGATCACGCCGATCAGGCAGAAGACCAGGTTCTCGGGCTCGAGGAGGACTTCGAACCCCTGGATCACGGGCGTGAAATCCATGGTGGAACGCCTTTCAGGGGGATGAGGGTCAGAAGAGGCGGGGGATCGGGACGGCGAGCCCGTACACGAAGGTCAGGTAGAACACCGCGACCGCGATCACCGAGATCGGCACCGACAGGCGCAGCTTCTCCTGCCCCAACACGCTCATCCAGAAGACCAGCAGGGCGACGGAGGGGAGCTCGAAGCCGACGTAGGGGAAGAGCTGCACGGCCACGGCCAGCGCGACGACGGCGACCGCAACGGCGACCGCGTCCTTCGTGATCGGTTCGGCGTCGGTGAAAGTGGCCGCACGGGCCGCGATGAGCAGGCCGATCACGATCAGGATCATCGACACGATGCCGGGCCACGTGCCGGCGCCGGGCTGGGAGAGCGAGCCTAGGCCGAGGTCCAGGGCGACGGCGAGGGTGCCGACCCCGGTGAGGGCGACGACGGCGCCGCAGACGAGGTTGGTGGTGCGGCCGGCGCGGGGGGTGTCGTCCGCGCTCTCTTCCGGGCCGTGGTCCGCGGCTGGGTCCGTGGGCTGGCCCGTGGAGTGGCCTGTGGCCTGGTCCGGGGCGGTCCCGGCGCCGGATGCCTCGGCAGCCCCGCCGCCGTTGCCGTCCTGGGCGGTGTCCGTCATGCGTCCTCACCTCCGAGGTCGAGGCCGTTCTCCTCGATGCGCTGCGCGTACTCGTCGGCCATCCCGGTCCACTGCTCCTCGACCTCCTCACCGGAGATCTCCTCGGGCGTCAGGTAGTTCTCGTCGTTGAACCCCTGGTAGTCCTCGGTGGCGGCGATCTCCTCGAAGCCCTCGCGCAGGGTGTCCTTGACGTCCTCCGGAGCGTCCGCGGGCATCGCGACGGCGCGGTACTGCGCGACCGGGATGTCGTAACCCTCCTCCACGGCGGTGGGCACGTCCTCCAGGTGCTCGTTGCGCTCGTCGGAGAAGATCACCAGAGGCGTGGCCGTGCCCGCCTCGATCTGCGGCATCGCCTCGCCGACCTGGACGGTGGCCACGTCCACCTGCCCGCCCATCACAGCGGTCAGCGCCGGGGCACCGCTGTCGAAGGGCACCTCGTTGCCCTCGATGCCGGCCTCCTCGAAGAGCAGCAGCTGCGCGAGCTGGCTCCCGGTGCCGATACCGGCGGTGCCGTAGGAGATGTCGCCGCTATCGGCCTCGACGTCCTCGACGCTCTCGTAACCGGTGTCGGCGTTGGCGACCATGATGTAGTCGTCGCGCGAGAGCCCCATGATCACGTCGAGGTCGTCCATGGAGACGGCCTCCTCCTCGGGCACGACCTGCGCGGTCGTGGTGATGAGGGTGGAGTTGAGCAGCGTGAGCTCGTAACCGTCGGGGTTCTGGTTCGCGACCTGCTGCGTGGCGATCGCGCCGTTCGCGCCGGGCTGGTTCTCCACCGGCATCGAGACACCGAACGCGTCCTGCGCCCCCTCGGCGAGGGCCCGCGCGATGAGGTCGGTGCTGCCGCCGGGCTCCTGGCCGACGGTCAGCGTGATGGGTTCTGCGGGGTAGTCGCCGCCCCCGACCGCGCCGTCGGTGACCCCACCGCAGGCGACGAGACCCAGAGAGAGGCCGCCGGCGACAACGGCGGCGAGTGGACGGCGCGAACACGAGCACCAGGACATGGGGGCCTCCTCGAGGGGCGGTGATGCGCGGGTGGCTGTTCCGGGGGAGTAGGGGCGTCGCTCCCGTTGTGGGCGGCGCCACACCGTTCTGGTTTCTCAGAGGTTAAGGAACAGTCGTGATGCCTGTCTAAGCCCGAAATCGTATAGCTTGATACCTTCCGTGCATTGCAGAAGGGGGCGTCGAATGCTCACGCTCGACCAGGCCCGCGCCTTCGTCGCCGTCGCCGAGGAAGGCCACTTCGGGCGGGCGGCCGAACGGCTCCACATGACGCAGCCTCCGCTGAGCCGACAGATCCAGAAACTGGAGAAGTCGCTGGGCGTCACGCTGTTCCTCCGAGAACCCCGCGGGGTGAAACCGACGGCTGCGGGGGAGGCGTTCCGCGACGAATGTGTACAGCTGCTGGAGATGGCCGAACGCGCACCCCAGCGGGCCCGCCTCATCGCCTCGGGCAAGGTCGGTCTGGTGCGGCTCGGTTACACCGCGGCCTCCGGGCTCAGCGTGCTCGGGCCCGTGCTCGCGCGCATCAAGGAGGCCGCCCCGGACGTGACGGTCGAGTTGCACGAGATGGTCACCGCCGCGCAGCTCGAGGCGATGCGCAACGGGGCGATCGACATCGGTCTTGCCCGCCCGCCGTTCCAGATCGAGGACGTGGAGTCCGCACTTCTGCTGACCGAGGCCCTGGTCGTGGCCGTGCCGAGCGGCCACCGGTTCGCCGAGCGGGGCACCCCCGTCTCCGGGCACGAACTGCGCCGCGAAGCCATGATCATGTACTCCGCCGAGCAGGCCCGCTACTTCCGCGACCTGGTGGTCGACCTCGTCGACGTGCGGTCGGACCAGGTGGCGCACACCGCGACCCAGATCCTCACCGTGGTCGCCCTCGTCAGCGCAGGCCACGGTGTGGCCCTGGTCCCGCAGTCCACGCAGCACCTGGGGCTGCCCGGGGTCGAGATGGTGCCGCTGCGGGAGTCGCCGGCGGACGCGGTGCAGCTGCACGCGGTGTGGCTGTCGACGTCGACCAACCCCGCGCTGCGCCACGTGCTCCCCGTGCTGCAGGAACCGGTCGACGCCCCACCGATGCAGTGAAGGTATCGGCGCATACGAATTATGGCTTGGACAGGCATCACACGGCGTTCCTAGCGTGAGGAACGTCCAACCCCTTCCCCTGGAGGTCCCTGATGCCGGACTACACGCCTGTCGAGCTCGCCGACATCCTCAAGGACGGCCTTCTGTCCTTCCCGGTCACGCCTTTCGACACCGATCACCAGGTGGACCGGGCCGCCCTCGTCGAGCACCTGGAGTGGCAGTCCGGTTTCGACATCGGCGGCCTGTTCATCGCCGGCGGCACCGGTGAGGGTTTCTCGCTCTCCTTCGACGAACACCGCCTGGTCACACGCACGGCGGTCGAGACGGTCCGCGACGGCGTTCCGGTGATCGGCTCCGCCGGTGGCAACACGGCGCAGGCGGTGGCGCTCGCCCAGCAGGCCGAGGCGGCCGGCGCCGACGGTCTGCTGCTGTTGCCGCCGTACCTGACCGAATCGACGCAGGAGGGCCTGTACGCGCACGTGGAGGCCGTGCTGCGGGCCACGGACATCGGCGTGATCCTCTACAACCGCGCCAACGCCATCTACGCCGCCGACACGGTTGCGCGGCTGGCCGAGGTCCACCCGAACCTGATCGGGTTCAAGGACGGCGTCGGTGACTTCGAGCAGCTCGCGCGCGTGCGGTCGGCCAACGGCGACCGGCTCTTCTACCTCGGCGGGCTGCCCACCGCCGAGACGTTCGCCCTCCCGCTGCTGCAGGTCGGGATGAGCACGTACTCCTCGGCGATGTTCAACTTCGTGCCGGAGTTCGCGCTGGAGTTCTACCGGGACGTGCGGGCGCAGGACCGCGAGGCCGTGCAGCGCAAGCTCACCGACTTCGTGCTCCCGTACCTGGACATCCGGGACCGCGGGAAGGGGTACGGGGTGTCGATCGTCAAGGCGGGGCTGCGTGCGGTCGGCCGCGACGCCGGGCCGGTGCGCCCGCCGCTGCGCGACCTGTCCGAGGAGGAGCAGGGCCGGTTGAACGCGCTGGTCGGGGCGGTGGCCCCGGTCGGGGCCTAGACACACCCCCGGGGATCTTGCTACCAGAGCAGGGTTCAGCGCCGATATTGGCTCCAGTAGCAAGATCCCCGCCCCCGAAGCGCATCCGCATGCAGCTCGCCACCACAGGGACCACACCATGAGCAGCACGAACGACCAGACACACCACTCCCTGATCGCCGGTGCACCCGTCGCCGGAACCGACGGGACCACCCGAGCCGTCGACCCCGCCCGCAACGCTGCGTCCGGCCCCGAGTTCAGCCTGCTCGACAACGGCCAGGTCGCCGAGGCCACCCGCGCAGCCGCCGACGCGTTCGCCGGCTTCCGCACGGTCACCCCCGAGGCGCGCGCCGCGTTCCTGGAGACCGCGGCCGAGCGCATCGAGCAGTCCGGCGCGGAGATCATCGCAAACGCCATGCGCGAGACCGGACTTCCCGAGGCCCGCCTGCAGGGCGAGCTCGCCCGGACCGCGAACCAACTGCGGCTCTTCGCGAAGGTCGCCCGGGCCGGCGACCACCACGGGGTGCGCATCGAACCCGCTCTTCCTGACCGCAAGCCCCTGCCCCGCCCCGACCTGCGCCAACGCACACTTCCGCTGGGGCCGGTGGCCGTTTTCGGGGCGTCGAACTTCCCGCTGGCGTTCTCCGTGGCGGGCGGCGACACCGCCTCGGCGCTCGCGGCCGGGTGCCCGGTCGTGGTCAAGGCGCACAACGCGCACCCCGCGACGAGCCTGCTCGTGGGACAGGCGCTGTCCGCCGCCGTCGCCGACCACGGGCTTCCCGCGGGTGTCTTCTCCCTGGTCTACGGCCGCGGGAACGCCATCGGGCAGGCGCTGGTCTCCGACCCCCGCATCAAGGCCGTCGGCTTCACCGGGTCGCGGCGCGGAGGCACTGCGCTGATGGCCACCGCCGCCGCCCGCCCCGAACCGATCCCCGTGTTCGCGGAGATGAGCTCGGTCAACCCGGTCTTCGTACTGCCCTCGGCGATCGCGGGCGGGCGCGACGCCCTGGCCGACGGGTTCGTGACGTCGCTGAACGGATCGGCCGGACAGCTGTGCACCGCCCCGGGCCTGCTCTTCGTGCCGGAAGGCAGCGACGGCGACGACCTGGTCTCCCGGGTCACCGAGAAGCTCTCGGCCGCCGCCGGCACGACCATGCTGACCCCCGACATCTGCTCCGCGCGCGTGGACGGGGAGAAGACGCTCGCCTCCGTCGACGGGGTGGGTGAGCTGGGCCGCGGCGGTGACGGGGACGGTTCGAACGCCCCTGCGCCCGCCGTGTACACGACCGACGTGGAGACCTTCGCCAAGAGCCCGGAACTCTCCGACGAGGTCTTCGGCGCCGTCTGCCTCGTGGTCCGCTACGCCTCGGCCGGGCAACTGCCGTCCGTGGCGGCGGAGCTCGAGGGGCAGCTGACCGCCACCGTGTGGATCGGAGCCGGGAGCGACACGGACACCGGCTCGGGCGCCGACCACCAGTCGGCGCGGGACCTGCTCGAAGCCCTGGAACTGCGCGCCGGCCGCGTGCTGTTCAACGGCTGGCCCACCGGGGTCGACGTCGGCGACGCCATGGTGCACGGCGGCCCGTACCCGGCGACCTCGGACGGGCGGTCCACGTCGGTCGGCGCGGCCGCCATCGAGCGTTTCCTGCGTCCGGTCGTCTACCAGAACGTGCCCGAAGCGCTGCTGCCCGCGCCCGTGCGGGGGCACAACCCCTGGAACCTGACCCGCCGGGTCGACGGCGCCACCGTGGTCGCCGGTGAGGAGGAGAACGCATGAGCAGCCACGGTCCCCGCGTCGCCCAGGTCGAGGTCGTTCCGGTCGCCGGCCACGACTCGATGCTGCTGAACCTGTCCGGGGCGCACGGCCCGTACTTCACCCGCAACGTCGTCATCGTCACCGACGACGAGGGCCGGGTCGGGCTCGGGGAGGTGCCCGGCGGCGAGAAGATCACCGCGACCCTGCGCGAGGCCGGGGAGCTGGTGACCGGGCGCCCGGTGGCCCGGTTCCGGTCGGTGCTCCGGGAGGTCTCCGACGCCTTCGCCGACCGCGACGCCGGCGGGCGGGGCGAGCAGACCTTCGACCTGCGCACGACCGTGCACACGGTGACCGGGTTGGAGTCGGCGCTGCTGGACCTGCACGGGCAGCACCTCGGGGTTCCGGTGGCGGAGCTGCTCGGTGCCGGACAGCAGCGCTCCAGTGTTCCGATGCTCGGGTACCTGTTCTTCGTCGGGGACCCGGACGCCACCGACCTGCCGTACCTGCGAGAGGAATCCGGGGACGCGTGGGAGCGCAGGCGGCGCGAGGAGGCCATGGACGCCGACGGGGTCGTCGAGCTCGCGCGGGCCGCGCAGGAGCGGTACGGGTTCCGGGACTTCAAGCTCAAGGGCGGGGTGCTCAGCGGGGACGCGGAGGTCGACGTGGTCACCGCGCTGCACGCGGAGTTCCCGGAATCGCGCATCACGCTCGACCCCAACGCCGGGTGGCTGCTCGAGGAGGCGATCGGGTACGGGCGGCGGATGCGCGGGGTCGTCGCCTACGCCGAGGACCCGTGCGGGGCGGAAGGACGGTTCTCCGCACGTGAGGTCATGGCGGAGTTCAAGCGGGCCACCGGGCTGCCGACCGCCACCAACATGTGTGCGACCGACTGGCGGGAGATGGCGCACGCGGTGCGGACCGACGCGGTGGACATCCCGCTGGCGGACCCGCACTTCTGGACCATGGCCGGGTCGGTGCGGGTCGCGCAGTTGTGCGACGACTTCGGGCTGACCTGGGGGTCGCACTCCAACAACCACTTCGACATCTCGCTGGCGATGTTCACGCAGGTGGGTGCGGCGGCGCCGGGGCAGATCACGGCCCTGGACACGCACTGGATCTGGCAGGACGGGCAGCGGTTGACGCAGGCCCCGCCGGTGATCCGGGAAGGTGCGGTCGCGGTGCCGGACGCGCCCGGGTTGGGCGTGACGCTGGACCGGGAGCGGTTGGCGGAGGCGCACGAGTTGTATGTGCGGGAGGGGCTCGGCGCTAGGGATGATGCGGCGGCGATGCAGTTCCTGATCCCCGGTTGGGAGTTCGACCCGAAGAAGCCGTGCATGGTGCGGTGACTGTGCGACGTCGGGGTGCCGGCGGGAAGGCGCCCGTCGCGGGGGGGCTCCACCGGGGAGGGCCGAGGGCCACGGGTCATGGGGCTTGTGGCCGAGCTCGGTGAGGCTCCGGCGGGCGTCGGGTCTCGGGGCTTCGGGCCTCGGGGCCTGTACTGCCCGGGGGCGCCACGCGCCTTGTGCGCGACTGCCTGTGGGCTAGGCTCACTCGGAGGATTCGAGTGCCTACGGGATTGCCGAGGGCGGGCCCGACCTTGGTTGCAGAACCATAACGCGCTGCGTTGCCGCAGGTCGTTAAGGGTGCTCCCCGCGCACGTGGGGATGGACCGGCAAGGGCACCGCCGCCGACCAGGACGAGGCCGTGCTCCCCACGCACGTGGGGATGGTCCGCGACAGCTTGAGCCAGGCCTTGGGTGATGGAAGTGCTCCCCACGCACGTGGGGATGGACCGTTCACGATCGTGAAGCCGCGCGCCGCGAACTCGTGCTCCCCGCGCACGCGGGGATGGACCGTCGACCAGGTTCGGCCACCCGATCGCGATCGAGTGCTCCCCGCACACGCGGGGGTGGCCCCCGCATCACGTCTCACATGGTCGCGCGGGAGCGTTCAGCGACGGCGTGCTCCCCGCGCATGCGGGGATGGACCGGTGAGGGGGTCGGTATCGGAGTCGATGCGGGCGTGCTCCCCGCGCATGCGGGGATGGGCCTGACCGGGCCTCCGTCCCGAACGGCCTCGACAGCGCGATCCGCTGGCTCGGCCGTGACAGAGTCGGAATGGCCGTGACCAGCCGATCGAGTTCAGGTGCCGGATGAGCGAGAAGAACCCCAGGGGCGTGGCGGCCGACAAGGTCGACTTCAAGAAGACGCTCGACGCCTACCGGGCCGAGCGCGACACGTTCCGGATCCTCGACGTTCCCGCGACCCGATACCTCATGATCGACGGCCACGGCGACCCCAACACCTCACCCGCCTACGCCGAAGCGCTCCAGGCGCTCTACCCCGTCGCCTACAAGCTCAAGTTCGCCAGCAAACGCGAGCTCGGCCGCGACTACGTCGTCCCGCCCCTCGAAGGCCTCTGGTGGGCCGAGGACATGGACTCCTTCACCACCGCGCGCGACAAGTCCCGCTGGTCCTGGACGATGATGATCATGGTCCCCGACTGGATCGAACCCCCGATGGTCGACGCCGCCATCGAGCAGGCCGGCGCCAAGGACCGTCCCGCACGCCTGGACGAGGTCCGCCTGGACCACCTTGCCGAAGGGCGCTGCGTGCAGACACTCCACGTCGGTTCCTTCGACGACGAGGCCGGCGTACTGGCGCGCATGCACCACGAATTCATCCCCGACCAGGGGCTGCGCATGGTCGGCACGCACCACGAGGTCTACTTCAGCGACCCCCGCAAGGTCGCCCCGGAGAAGCTGCGAACGCTGCTCCGGCAGCCGCTCCGAACCGCGTAACCGGAAGGTTCCCTCGGCGCGGAGGTCAACGCTCGTCCGCGGTCGCGTAGCGGCGGGCGAGCGCGTGGAACGCCTCCTTCGGTTCCCAATGCCCGTCGTCCGGCGACAACCCCGTCTCCAACGCCGGCGGGCGCACGATCCCGAAGCTCGCCATGTCGCAGTCGCGCACCGGGTCCGGCGAGTACCGGCAATCCCCCTCGATGAACATGCACAGGAACGCCCCGTGCACCTCCTCCGTCTCGTACACGTCCAGCAGCCGCTCGACCATGTCCGCCTGCACACCCTCGTCGCGGACCAGCTTCCCCCGCACCTTCCGGTCGTCCAGGTCCCGCCAGTCCAGGACGTCAGCGCCGCCCCCGCCCTTGGTCTCCGCGCCCCGGTACGCGCAGCACCCGAACTCCGTGACCACCACGGGCTTGCCCCACCGCCGGAGGGAGCGCAGACCCTGCCGGTACGAGGTGCGCGTGATCTCGTCGAAGTAGTAATCCACCCCGACCAGGTCGAACAGGCTCCAGTCGACGGACTCCCAGGTCCCGGACCCGTACGTGAGCGGCCCGTCGAAGCGCGCCCGCGCCCCCTCGGCCAACCGGCGCAGCACCCGGTTCAGTCGCCGGTTGTAGTAGAAGGGCACCATCCCGAACACGTACATGGCCATCACACGGTGACCCATGTGGCGTCCGGGGATGATGCCGCGGTTGATCACGGTCAGTTCGCAGCCCACGTCGAGCACGATCCGGTCCGACGGGGCCTGCTCGTGGAGCCCCTCGGGTAGCCCCTCGCGCAGCCGTTGCGCCAGCTCGGCCGCGCGGTCGACGTGCTCGACCAGTTCGGCGAGCCCGGCGTCCAGCGAACGCGGCTGCAACCACACGTCCAGCCCGTGGTCCAGGGCCGAACGCGCCGCCTGCTCCATGCGCTCCAGGTCGTGGCCGAAGAGGGAGACCGCGGTGCAGTGCAGGTCCTCGCAGATCACCCGCATCTCCTCGTGCACCGCATCCGGGTTCCACCTCTCGCGTGAGTGCTGACCGGGCACGTAGCTGGAACCGACGTCGTACAGGATCCCGCGCACGGGCAGGGGCGTGCGGGGGTGTGCGCCGTCCTCCGCAGGGTCGCCGGGAGCGTCGGGGCCGCCGCGGGAACCGGTGGATCCGCGCAGGCCGGGCAGGTCGACGAGCCCGGGCCGCACAGCGAGCAGCACACGGACCGCAACGTAGGCCGCCAGCGCGCCGCCCATGCCGAGCGCAACGTTCCACACCTGGGCACCGGACACGAACACGAACCCGGCGCTGTCGAGCGCGATGGTGACACCGGTCAGCGCCGTGCGGGCGCCGATGCCGGCCCAGATCCCGCCCGAGGCCATCCGCAGGATCCCGAGGAAGAGGCCCAGCAGCGCCAGCCCGAGCAGATCCGCGCCGGTGCCGAGGGCCAGCGACGCCGAGACCGTGAACAGGGCCGCCTGCAGCAGGACGGTGACGAGCTGGGAGCAGTAGTGACCGAGCAGCCCCTGCACGTAACCGCGGAAGACCAGCTCCTCGGGCAGGATCTGCGCGCCCAGCATCAGCAGGGTCAGCAACAGAACGGTGCCGGCGGCGGAGAGCAGGGACGCGGGGCTCGTGGGCCCGGAGTCGAGGTCGGCGTTCCCGGTGAGCACGGCGGCGCCGACGACCAGCGCCATCGTCGCCCCGCAGGCCAGCGCGGCCGTCACCAGCGGCGGCCAGGCGCGGGCGGGCGTGCCCAGGCCGATCGAGCGGAGCGTGCGCCCAGCGGTGCGGCAGAGGATCCAGACCAGCGGAAGCACGAGCAGGAGCGCGGCGGCCGAGCGGAGCGCCAGGCCCGGAGGGTCGTCGGGGGAGCCGGGGTCACCGGGGTCACCGGGGGAGAGGGTTCCGGCGAGGGTGTGCGCGGCCGCGGTGATGAGGGTGAAGCCGAGGAGCAGGACCGCGATCCGGACGAGGTCGGCGCGTGGGGAGATGCGGGTCGTGCGTGGGTCGCGGGGTGCATGGGAGCTGCGGTCGGGGTGATCGTGCGGTTCCATGGGCGGCCTCCAAAACTCCGTACACCGTTCGATTAATGTAGAACGGTGTACGGAGTTTTGGCAAGCGGGCCCGTTGCACGAGGTCGGGGCCGGGGCCGAAGTGAACGAGGGGTCCGATGGGACCTGGGTCCGGCTCATGGAAGGAAACGCGTGGGCACCACACGCACGAGCATCGAAAAGACGTTGGACCTGCTCTGGGCCGGGCTCGGCCAACCCAAGCGCGGCCCCCGGCACCAGCTGACGGTGGAGCGTGTGGTCGGGGCCGCGATGGACGCCGTCGAGGCCGACGGGGTGGAGGCGCTGTCCATGCGCAAGGTCGCCGCGCGGCTGGGCGTGGGCGCCGCGACCCTGTACACCTACGTTCCGGACCGGTCCGCGCTGCTGGCGCTCATGGTCGAGGAGATGATCGGGCAGGCGCCGCTGCCGCACACCCGCCCCGGCACCTGGCGGGAGAAGGTCGAGACCTGGGCGCGCGAGGATCTGGAGTCGTTCCGGGCGCACCCTTGGCTGGTCGAGGTGACCGGGGGTGCCTACATCGGTCCCAACGGGTTCGCCTGGACGGACTCGGCGATCCGGGTCTTCGACGGCACGGGGCTCAGCGCGGAGGAGGCGATGGCGGCCGTGGATGCCGTCGACGGGCTGGTGCGGGGGCACGTGGCCAAGGTGGTGGCGGACGACCGGGCCGCGCGCTGGACCGACCCCGAGGGGCGCTCGTTCGCGACGGTCCAGGAGAGTTACCTGACTACGTACCGGATCGAGCCGGGGCGGTTCCCGGCCGTGGAACGGTTGGCCGATCCGCTGGGACCGGTCGAGGCCTTCGAGCGGGCGCTGGGGTGGCTGCTGGACGGGGTGGAGCAGCGGATCGCCGAGTGCGGAACCGGTGGGACAGACGGGGCTCGGTAGAGCCTGTGCGGGGCGGCCTGTGGGCGCTGGTGGTTGGTAGAGCCGGTATTCGGCGGGTCCCCCCAGGTTCGCGCGGCGTCGGCTGAGGAACCCGAGGGAACCTGAGATGACAGGGAACGTGCCCGTCGGCCGCCGTCGCGCGCGAAACGGAACCCTGCGCGTGCCGAACCTTCCTTGGGCCTCTCCCCGCACGTACCTCGGGTCCCACACCCGGGTACCTCGGCCGTCCGTGGTCATCGCCCGCCCCGGCTGCCCGCCCCGACACCATCCCCGCGTGCGCGGGGAGCATGTGCGAGTCCGTGACCTACTTCCGTGACCCATTGGGTCGGTCAGCTCGGGGCCGGTCAGCGCACCCAGACCTGCCAGGCCGAACCGTTCGGCTCACACTTGAACTCGGTGTAGTCGTGGTTGTTGTCCTCCTCGTGAACGTAAGAGTGCCCCTCACTCATGCACTGGTCGTAGTCGCCGAACCCGCCCGCCAGGTGCCAGTCCGCGGCGGACGCGGGGCTCGCCGCGAACGGCAGGGCCAGGGCGGCGGCCCCGACGGCGAGTCCACCGGCGATGCGCTGGGTCCAGGTCATGTGCTTCCTCCATTACGTGGGTTTCCGGGATCGGCCCGGTCGTGAACTTCTCGCTCGGTAGAACGCCCCGAGGCGTTGCCGGTCGCAGGGGTCATGTGTGTGCTGGGGGTCAGCGCACGTACAGGTTCCAGAACCGGTCGCCCTTCTCGCACTTGAACTCGGTGTAGTCGTGCAGGTCGCCGTTGTTGTTGATGTAGTCCTCGCCCTCGTCCATGCAGGTGGCGTGGCTGTTCCAGCCGCTGTCGAGTACCCAGTCGGATGCGGCCGCGGGGCTCGCCGCGAAGGGCAGGGCCATGGCCGCGGCCCCGACGGCGAATCCACCGGCGATGCGCTGGGTCCAGGTCATGTGCTTCCTCCAATACGTGGTTTCCATCGGGCTCTCCCCGTCCCCATTTCTCACGGGGAGAGGTGGTGGCGGCCGACCGTGGGTCCCGATCCCGCTGGGGTGGGCTCATCAGGGCCGGCCGGGTCTGTGTTCCGGTCAGGTCTGTGTTCCTGCCGGGGCGGCCCCGGCGGACCTACACCCCGTCACCCGCGACGGTCGACTCGACCCAGTCGGCGTGCGTGACCCCGTCGGTGAGCACCATCGGCCCGACACACTGCGGGTTCTCCTCGAAGTCACCGTCGCGGCTGACCACACCGACCAGCTCCCAGTCGCCCTCCTCGCCGCGCACGATCGGCCCGCCCGAGTCGGACATGCAGAGCTGAGCCTCCTCGGTGGGGTGCTCCGAGCACTGGTCGCTCTCCGGATCCATCTCCGCACACCGGTCCGCGGGCACGATTTCGGAATCGAGCTGCTGGAGCGTCGCGGGCTTGTCCGCCTCGCCGATCTCGTCGACCATGCCCCAGCCCATCGCCCGAACGGCATCGCCCGGCTCGGCGCGCTCCGCGGCGAGCTCGATCGGCTCCTCCTCCACGGGCGCGTCGAGCTTCAGTAGGGCGAGGTCGTTGCGCAGCAGGAACTGGGAGAACTCGTAGTCGGGGTCCTCGCTGACGTCCTCGGCCTCGAAGTCGGGGTGCTCCACCGCCTCGGCGACCCCGCGCTCGGTTCCGCCCTCGAACTGGTCGGTGCTGCCCACCCGCACGCTCATGTCGTCGACCATGACGCAGTGGGCGGCGGTGAGCACCCACTCCTCGTCGACCAACGCGCCCCCGCAGTAGTGGTTGCCCGAGTCGTCGTAGACGGCGGTCATGAACGAGTACGTCTCGGTGGCGTCCTCCCCGTTGATGACCGCGCCGGCCTGAACAGCAAGCGCGGTCGCTCCGAGGAACGCGCCGGCGCCGATCGCCCCGGCTGCCCCCACGAGGGCGGACGTGCGGCGGGGCCGGGCGTTGGCGGGCCGTGCGGGTGCCTTGGGGATGTCGAACATGCCGTTCCTTCCGTGCGTCCCGCGCGGTGTCGGTGGCCGGGACGCTGGGGTGGTGGGGTCTCGGGGGTGATGGGGTCCGCTGGGGGCCGGGCCGCTGTCGGGCTGACTGGCTGTCGGACTGTCGCTGGGCGGCCCCTTGCGGACACACACCAAGCTAGAAACCGGAAGGCGCCGGGACATCGGCCCCGGGAACGAACGGGAAGCCCGACGAACGTGGACTTCTGGGCGACCACGGGTGCGACGAAAGGCGGGGCGGCGCCGCCGGATCGTCGGTATTTCGGCCGACGCAGTGGGGGCGCTCGCCCACGTGGAATCGGCGCCGGGCGGTCCCGCACGGTGCTGGGCGTACCCGCGCCTAGCCTGAAGCCATGGGAGTACTGACCCCGCTCGCGGTCCGGATCGGTGCGCTCCCGTGGCTGCCGCGGTTCCTGCGCCAGATCACCTGGTGCGACCGGGTGTTGCAGCGAACCACGGGTGGACGCGTCGGGCTGCTCGACGTCGCGGGGCTGCCCAACGTGCTGCTCACCGTGCGGGGGAGAGTGAGCGGTCGGCTGCGGTCGACGCCGTTGCTGTGTGTGCGCGGGGGCGATCGCGGGGCGGGTGGACCGCGCTGGTTGATCGCAGGGTCCAGCTTTGGTTCCCCGTCCACGCCCGCATGGGTGCACAACCTCCGAGAGGCGTCGGTCGCGGAGATCAGCAAGGGGGCGTGGAGTGCGACGGTCGTGCCCGAAGAGCTGGGCTCGGACGAGCGCGCGCGGGCGTGGGACGAGTTGTGCGGGGTGTGGCCCAACTTCGAGGTGTACCGACGGCGCACGGAACGGGTCATCCCGGTGTTCCGGTTGGTTCCGGCTGACTCCGGACGGCGGGATTGGTGAGACAGGAGAGGACGGTTGGGCCGGCGGGAACGGCGAGAGGTGAGCGCCCGAGATCGCGAGCTCCGCGCCCCCACCACCAACCGCGCCGCCGTGTGGCCCGTGCATGCGGGGATGCGTTCGCGGCCCCTTCCTGTGCCGGAGTATTCGGGGGGTGTGCGAGATGAACGCCGGGCGCTACAGCTAGTGTCCGCTGGAAAGCCTTACGGCAGGGCGGATGTCGCGTCGCCTGTTGGCGACCGGCGCCGACGACTGACGTCGGCTCATACCGGTCGGCCGTGGTCGAGGTTGGTCGGCACCGACTGGCGCCGATGGCACCGGACGGTCGGGACTGGGTGGCACTGGTCGGCACCGGCGGGCACCCCGGTGCCGGGAACAGGAGGGCAGAGCATGGGCACGAACTCCGCGGGCCAAGGCCAGGGCCACGGGGCCAGGCATGACCACGGCGAAGGCCAGGGCCACGGTGACGGGCACAGGCCCGCGGCCGACACCGCCGGCGGCTCCGGCCCGGCCCCGTCCCCGGCCTACACCGTGGCGCGGTACGGCGGGGTCGACGTGCTCGTCGGCGGCGACCGCGGCGCCTACCCGTACGGCAACTCCCTGCTCGTGCGGGGTCGCGGCACGCGCGGAACCTCCGGTTCCTCGTCCACCCTCGTCATCGACCCGTCGCTCGCGCTCGCCGACACCGCCCCACCGGCAGACACAGTCCTCGTCAGCCACGGCCACGAGGACCACATCGCCGGGCTCGGCAACTACGACGTCCCCGTCCACGCGCACACCAAGGACGTCGACGCCGTGCGCTCCCGCGAGGCCCTCGTCGCAGGCTCCGGGCTCCCGCCCGAGGAGGCCCGGGCCGCGGACGACATGATGCGCGAAGAGTTCCACATCGAAGGCCACCCCGACGTCACCGGGTTCGAGGACGGAACCGTCTTCGACCTCGGCGGCCGCACCGTGACCGCCGTGCACCTGCCCGGCCACACCCCGGGCCACAGCGGGTTCCTGATCGAACCCGACGGCTTCTTCTTCGTCGCCGACATCGACCTCACCTCCTTCGGCCCCTACTACGGCGACGTCGGCAGCAACCTCCCGGACTTCGAAGCCTCCATGGCGCGCTGCCGGGAGATCGACGCACGCTGGTACGGCACCGGACACCAGAAGGGCGTCATCGAGGGCGCCGACGAGTTCCGGCGCCGCCTCGCCGCCTACGCCGACGTGGTCCAGCAGCGCGAGGACAAGCTCCTCGCCTTCCTCTCCGAACCCCGCACCCTCGACCGGATCGCCGCGCACCGGCTGGTCTACCGCCCCCACGTCGAAGGCGTGCTCGTCAGGACGGTGGAACTGCGCACCGCTGAACGCCACCTGAACAGGCTGCTGGGGGAGGGGCGCGCCGAGGAAGTGGAACCGGGGCTGTTCCGCGCGGTCTAGCCGGCGGGCACGGTCCGGCCGGGCAGGGCCGGGAAAAGAACTTGTCCCTGGATCGGGCCCTCAGCTACGTTTCCCGGGTCGATACCTCCGGACAGCCGCACGCTTCCGCGCGCCCTGTCCGGCACCCCCCGAACGGAGAGAAGGTCCGTCCATGGCATGTCGCATCGGTGAGATCGTGCTCGGCTGCCGCGACCCCGAGGTCCTGGCACGGTTCTGGTGCGAGGTCCTGGACTTCGTCGTGCTCGGCAAGGAGGGCGAGGGCGACGACTACGCGCTGGAGATCGGCCCGCGCGAGGGCTTCGGCGGTCCGCAGCCGACCATCATCCTCAGCAAGCGGGACGAGCCGGAGCCCGGAAAGTCGCGCCTGCACATCGACGTCAACGCGACCGACCGCGACCAGGACGCCGAGCTCGACCGGCTCCTGGAGATCGGGGCGCGCCCGGCCGACATCGGCCAGACCGGCGACGAGAACTGGCACGTGCTCGCCGACCCGGAGGGCAACGAGTTCTGCCTGCTCAGGGCCCGGATCCCGCAGCTGTGACCACCCCGAGGTGGGCCGGCCCCGAAGGCCGGCCCACCGGCGGGCTCTCACACGAGTTCCGCGAGGAGCTCCTCCACGTGGTGCCGGATCCGGTCGCGGATCGGCCGCACCGCCTCCACGCCCTGCCCCGCCGGGTCGGGCAGCACCCAGTCGAGGTAGCGCTTGCCGGGGAAGAACGGGCACGCGTCGCCGCACCCCATCGTGATCAGCACGTCCGAGGCCTGTACCGCGTCCTCGGTGAGCACCTTCGGGCCGTTGGCGGAGATGTCGATCCCGACCTCCGCCATCGCCTCCACGACCGCCGGGTTCACCGCGTCGGCCGGGGCCGAACCCGCCGAGCGCACGCGCACGCGCCCCGCCGCCAGGTGTTCCAGGAACGCCGCCGCCATCTGGGAACGCCCCGCGTTGTGCACGCACACGAACAGCACCTGCGGTAGCTCGTCGGGTGCTTCGGGAACGTGCTGTGTCATCGTGCCTCCTGTGTGACCTCGTCCTCCGGGGGGAACCACCGCCGCGCGGCCAGCGCCACGTAGACCAGCGCGATCAGCACCGGAACCTCGATCAGCGGCCCCACGACCCCGGCCAGGGCCTGCCCCGACGTGGCGCCGAACGAGGCGATGGCCACCGCGATCGCGAGCTCGAAGTTGTTGCCGGCCGCCGTGAACGCCAGCGTGACCGAGCGCGGGTACCCCATGCCGAGCGCGCGGCCCAGCGCCAGGGTTCCGGCCCACATGAGCACGAAGTAGATGAGCAGCGGTAGCGCGATCCGGGCCACGTCCCAGGGACGCGAGGTGATCGCCTCGCCCTGGAGCGCGAACAGCATCACGATGGTGAACAGCAGCCCGTACAGGCCCCACGGCCCGAGCCTGGGCAGCAGCCGGGTCTCGTACCACTCGCGCCCGCGGGCCCGCTCGCCCAGGCGGCGCGTGAGGTAGCCGGCCAGCAGCGGGACCCCGAGGAAGACGAGCACCGAGACGGAGATGTCGACGAACGACACGTCCAGCGCCGCTTGTTCCAGGCCCAACCATCCGGGCAGCACCGACAGGTAGAACCAGCCCAGCACCCCGAACATGACCACCTGGAACAGGGAGTTCAGGGCGACCAGCACCGCCGCTGCCTCGCGGTCGCCGCACGCGAGGTCGTTCCAGACGATGACCATCGCGATGCAGCGGGCCAGCCCGACGATGATCAGCCCGGTGCGGTACTCGGGCAGGTCGGGCAGGAAGATCCACGCGAGCGCGAACATGACCGCCGGGCCGGCCAGCCAGTTGACGGCCAGAGAGGTGATGAGCAGACGCCGGTCGCCGGTGACCGTTCCGAGCCTGTCGTAGCGCACCTTGGCCAGCGGCGGGAACATCATCACCAGCAGCCCCACCGCGATGGGCAGGGACACCCCGGCGATCCCGACCTGGGAGAGCGCTTCACCGACCCCGGGCACCAGGCGTCCCAGGGCGAGGCCGCCGGCCATGGCGAGCAGGATCCACAGGGTCAGGAACCGGTCGAGGGACGACAGACGGCCGACGACGCCCGCGTCCGCGGGGGCGGAGACGGGGGCGCTCACGTCTGTGCCGGGTGGTCGGTGCACGGTGCGCTGTCGGCGCCGTCGTTGCAGGCCGTGTCGCCGGAGGGGATGCGGGTCAGGATCGAGGCCAGGCGGTCGGTCGTCTCCGGCAGCAGGCGGTAGTAGACCCAGGTGCCGCGGCGTTCGGAGGCGATGAGACCGGCCTCGCGCAGGAGCTTCAGGTGGTGCGAGATGGTCGGCTGCGACACGTCGAACGCGGGCGTCAGGTGGCACACGCAGACCTCGCCGCCGCCGTTGTGGGACGCGATCATCGACAGCAGCCGGAGGCGCACCGGGTCCCCGAGGGCCTTGAAGACGCGGGCGTACTCGACCGCCTCGGCCTCTTCCGGCGGTGAGGACAGCAGGCGGGGGCAGCAGCCGTCCGCGGCAGCACGGGGGTCGGGTTCCCCGCTCCTTTGATTCGACATGCGTCTATATTGACAATCTTCGATCCAGGGCGCAACCTTGCATCGACGGATATCGATACAAGCCCTTCGGAGGGTCTCATGTCCCGTGTGCAGCTCGCGCTCAACGTCGCCGACCTCGATGCGTCGGTGGCCTTCTACTCCACGCTCTTCGGTGTCGAACCCGCCAAGCGCCGGCCGGGTTACGCGAATTTCGCCGTCGCGGAGCCCCCGCTCAAGCTGGTCCTCATCGAGGGCGAGCCGGGGCAGGAGACCCGGCTGGACCACCTGGGCGTCGAGGTGGGGGCCATCGACCAGGTGGACGCCGCCGCCCAGCGGTTCAAGGACTCCGGGATGGCCACCTTCGAGGAGAACGACACCGAGTGCTGCTACGCCGTGCAGGACAAGGTGTGGGTGCACGGCCCGGGCAAGGAGCCGTGGGAGGTCTACGTGGTCAAGGGCGACAGCGACCGGAGTGGGGTCGAAGGGGAAGCCGGGGTGAACGGTGTGCCCGGCCTGAAGGAGGCGTTCGAGGCGTAGCGGGTTCTCGGGTCTCCCGGGGCTCTCGGGGCGGCGCCTGCTGCGTTCGCGCGGTCACCGGGCCGCCGCCCCGGGTGTGCGCATGAGAGCGCCGGAGCCTCCCGGGGAACAACAGTCCCCGGGGCCACTTCTTGCGCCCCGGGCCGACGCCGGGTCCCGGTCGATCCCGGTTCCCGGCCGGCCCACCGGAACCCGGAACAGGGGGAACACGCCATGGCATCCGCCGACACCGACATCGTCGCCGTACTCCAGCACCCCACGTCGCAGGACCTGCTCGCGAACTCCATCGCCCGCCTGGCCTACGTGGCCCCGGACGGCACCCCGCGGGTGGTGCCCATCGGGTTCCTGTGGAACGGCTCGACCGTGGTCATGTGCACGTCGACCAACGCGCCCAAGGTGCGGTCCCTGGGCGCCGACCCGCACGTCGCGCTGACCATCGACACCATCGAGTTCCCGCCGAAGATCCTGCTCCTGCGCGGGACCGTCGAGCTCGACACCGTCGACGGGATCCCCGCGGAGTACCTCGCGATGAACAGCGACCAGATGATGGTCCCGGAGCAGCGGCAGGCCTGGGAGGTCGAGGTGCGCTCGCTCTACAAGCAGATGGTGCGCATCGTGATGACCCCGACCTGGGCCAAGCTCATCGACTTCGAGGGAACCCTGCCCACGGCGGTGGAGGAGCTGGTGCGGGAGCGCGACGAGCGCGAGCAGCGCGAGGCGGGTGAGTAAGGCGGGGCGGGTGGGTAGCGCGAGGCGGGCGAGTAAGGCGGGGCGGGTGAGTAAGGCGGGGCGGACGAGTAAGGCGGGGCGGGTGAGTAACGCGAGGCGGACGAGTATCGGCCGGGAGCGTCTACGCCCTGCGCCGGGACTGAGCATTCTCGGAAAAGTCCGGGGTGGGGGTGGGTTCCGAGGTGCAGGTGGGGTGTTCTGTGGTGTTGCCTCGGGGGTGGCGGTTCGTCGGGGCCGGGATCATAGCCCGGCCGGGCCTGCACGCAACCCACGTCGGCGCCACCCCCGACAGTTCGGGTCTGGTTGAACGTGTGAGCGTTCTTGGGGTTGCTCGCGGCGCCTCGGGGTGTGCGTTCCGGCCCTGTTCGCCGGGCTGACCCGACCCGCATCGACGAACCCCCCTCACCCCCCGAGGCCCCCGCCAGCCCAAAGGAACGGGTCCAAGAGCCAACGGCAACTGCCCACCCCCTGGGGTGCTTCATTGCGACCAACGGTCCAGGTGTGGGGGCGGTGGCTCGCTCCTGCGACGGCACAAGCAACGGCAACGGCACAAGCACGCCCCGCACGCTCCCGGCAGGGCATTGAGGCAGGGGGTGACACGCGTGCGCGCGGCCTCCCGGGCCCCGCGCGCTCCCGGCGGAGCATTGAGTGTCGGGGGTGGCAGGTGTGCGGTGGCCGGGTTGGGGATTCTCCAATCCGTAC
>NZ_JADBGI010000032.1 GCF_014892575.1 Nocardiopsis coralli
CACACGTGCCACCCCTGGGACTCAATGCTTGGCCGGGAGTGCGCGGGGCGTGCTTGTGCCGTTGGTCGTCGCAGGAGCGAGCCACCGCCCCCACCCCTGAACCGTTGGCCACAATGAAGCACCCCAGGGGGTGGCAGTAGCAGTTGCCCTTGCCCATGTTCCTTTGGGCTGCCAGGGGGCCTCGGGGGTGAAGGGGGTTCGTCGATGCGGGTCGGGTCAGCCCGGCGAACAGGGCCGGAACGCACACCCCGAGGCGCCGCGAACAACCACGCACAACGCCGCCACCGTCACCGCTCAGAGAAAGTGTCGGGGGTGGCGCCGATGTGGGTTGCGAGAAGGCCCGGCCGGGCTACGATCCCGGCCCCGACGAACCACCACCCCCGAGGCAACACCACAGAACACCCCGCCTGATGCACCCCGCCCCTTGCACCCCGCCTCGTACACCCCGCCCCACACACCCACGCCCCCGTTACCCACCCCGAGGCCCCACCGGAAAGCGGGTCGTCCTCGAGGAGGACCCGGACCCCTGGAGATCACCCCTTGGGTCGATGACCGGCCACCCCCGCCCGAGCGACCGTGGATCCGTGTCCCACATCATCACCACCCACGGCCTCAGCAAGACCTACCGCGACCGGACCGTCGTGCGCGACCTCGACCTCCGGGTTCCGGAAGGCTGCGTCTACGGCTTCCTCGGCCCGAACGGGTCGGGCAAGTCGACCACGATGAAGATGCTGCTCTCCTTGGTCCGACCCACCACGGGCGAGGTCCGCATCATGGGCCGCCGTATGGAACGGTCGACCCGGCGTGACCTCCTGCGCCACATCGGCTCGCTCATCGAGGCCCCGCCCGCCTACGCCCACCTCACCGGCGGCGAGAACATGCGGCTGGTGCAGCGCCTACTCGGCCTGTCCGACGGCCAGGTGCGCAGGGCCGTGCAGACCGTGCGGCTCCAGGACCACCTCGGTCAGCGGGTGAGCCGCTACTCCCTCGGCATGAAACAGCGCCTGGGCATCGCCCTCGCACTCGCCCGCGAACCACGGATCCTCGTGCTCGACGAACCCACCAACGGGCTCGACCCGGCCGGTATCGAGGAGATGCGGAAGCTGCTCACCCACCTGGCCGAGCGCGGCATCACCGTGATGGTCTCCAGCCACCTGTTGGGCGAGATCGACCGCACGGCCGAGGTCCTGGGCATCCTCGGCCGGGGGCGGATGCTCTTCCAGGGCACGCGGTCCGAGCTCTTCGCCCGCTCCGTCCCGGACGTGCTCGTCGACACCGCGGACCCCGACCGGGCGGCAGCGCTGACCCGCCGTTGGGGCGGCGTGCGCGACGGGGCCGGTGTGCGCGTGCCCGGGCTCGACCACGCCACCACCGCCGACCTGGTCGCCCGCCTCGTGCGCGAGGGTGTGGCCGTGTACGGGGTCCGCCGTGAGGAGCAGTCCCTCGAGGACGTTTTCATGGACCTGACCGGGGGAGGCGGCCTGTGAACACCCGCGCCGACCGTGCCGTGGACGCCGCCGGGACCACCCGCGCCGTGGCCAACGAGTTCGCCAAGATGCGCCGCCTGCGGGCCGCACCCTCCGTCGCGGTGCTGGTCACCGGTGTGGTCGTGCTGTCGTCCCTCGCCTTCTTCGGGGCCGACCCGGCCGGCACCCTCCACGACCCCGCCGCACGCCCCTGGCACCGGTTGATCGAGGGCCTGGCGCTGGCCGCCGCCCTGGTCTCGCCGGTCCTGCTGGCGGTCCTGGCCAGCCGACAGGTGGACATCGAGCACCGCGGCAACGGATGGCTCTTCCAGCAGACCTCCGGGCTGCCACCGGGGCGGCTGTGCCGAGCGAAGTTCGCCGCGACGGGTGCGCTCGTCGTTGCCGCCACCGCCCTGCAGAGCGCGCTCGTGGCGGCGGTGGGCCTGGCTGCGGGCATCTCGGTCGCCTTCCCCGCTGAGACCTGGCTGAGTTACACGGCCGCGCTCGTGGTCATCAACCTCGTGCTCCTCGCCCTGCACACGGTGCTCTCGGCCTGTGTGCCCAACCAGCTCGTCGGGCTCGGAGTGGGCGTACTGGGCGTGTTCGTGACCGTGTCCGGGAGCGGGATGCCGCCGTGGCTCGCCCACCTGGTCCCGCCGTGGGGGTACTACGGGCTCGCGACCCCGGTCGACTCGGTGCACTCCGGGGTGGTCGACCTCGACCCGCACCACCTCAGTATCGCGGCGCTCGGTGTGGTCGGCGGTGCCCTGTTCCTGGCCGCCACCCGTTTGCTCGACCGAGGGGAGGCCTGACCATGGGGGCCGTCCGAGCCGAGTTCTGCAAGCTGAAGCGTTCACTGAGCTGGACCGTCGTGGCCGTGCTCCCGCTCATGGCCGTGCTCACCGGGGTGGTCAACACGGTCGTCTCCGGGCCGGCGTTGGAACAGGGATGGCACACCCTGTGGCTGCGGACCGTGGTCTTCCACGGCCTGTTCCCCCTGGCCGCCGGGGTGGCCGTCCTGGCGTCGCTGCTGTGGCGGGTCGAGCACCAGGGCGGCAACTGGAACGCGCTGATGGGGCGATCGACGTCCGGTTTCGCGGTGGCGGCCGCCAAGGTCGTGGTGCTGGCGGTTCTGGCGGCGGCGGTGCAGGCCGTGCTGGTCGCGGGTGTGCTCGTGGTGGGCAAGGCGGTCTTCGGCCTCCCCGGCGTCCTGCCGCCCCGTTACTTGCTGGTGAGCGCGGTGATCGTCGTGGCCTGCCTTCCGGTCGCCGCCCTGCAGTCGGCCCTGTCGATGCTCATGCGTTCCTTCGCGGCCCCCGTGGTCGTGGCGGTGGCGGGCTCGACCGCCGGGGCGCTGGTGGTGCTGATCGGCCACGGCCCGCTGACGGCCGCGCTGCCCTACGCGCTGCTGACCCGGGCGACCCAGTTGGGCACGGGCGTCTTCGGCGACGACGGTACGGTCACCGCGGCGGGTGTGGCCGTCCTGGTGGCCGTGGCCTCGGCCCTGACCGTCGTGGTGATCGCGGGAACGGCGTCCCTGCTGGAACGTCGGGACGTGCACTGACGGCGCGGCCGTTCACCCCGGGCCCTGCGTTCCGACCAGCCCCGTCTCGTACGCCAGGACGACCGCCTGCACCCGGTCGCGCAGGTCGAGCTTGGTCAGGATCCGGCGCACGTGGGTCTTGACCGTCGTTGCCGACACGTACAGGGACTCGGCGATCTCGGCGTTGGAGGATCCCCGGGCCATCAGCACGAGCACCTCGTGTTCCCTGGGCGTCAGGGCCTCGAGCCGGGCCGGTCCGCCCGCAGCGGCGTCGTCCCCTTCCGGCAGGTGGCCGACGAACCGGTCGAGGAGTCTGCGGGTGGCGCTCGGGGCGACCACGGCGTCGCCGGAGTGCACCGCGCGGACGGCGGACAGCAGGTCGGCGGCGGGTGCGTCCTTCAGGAAGAACCCGCCGGCCCCCGCGCGCAACGCCGCGTACACGTACTCGTCGAGGTCGAACGTGGTCAGGATCAGCACCCGGGGATGGTCACCGGCCGCGCAGATGCGGCGGGTGGCCTCGACCCCGTCCATCCGCGGCATGCGCACGTCGAGCACCACGACATCGGCCTCCACCGACCCCAGCAGTTCCAGGGCCTGGACACCGTCGGCGGCCTCCCCGACGACCTGCATGTCCGGTTGCGCGTCGAGGACCATGTGGAACCCGGTCCGCACGAGTTCCTGGTCGTCGACGAGCACCACCCGGATTGCGGGCCGTTCGGACTCGGTGGCCGGGCCGCCCGGTTCGTGCGCTGTGTCCACGGCTCTTGCCCCCCACGTGTGTGCTGTCCTCCTGTGTGCTGTCCTCCGGCCGGGAACGGCCACCCCCGCGCTCACACCGGCAGGGTCGCCACGACCTCGAAACCGCCGTCGGAACAGGGGCCGGCCCGCAGCCAACCTCCGTGCACCGATACCCGTTCCCGCATCCCGACCAGGCCCTGACCGCGTCCGTCGTGCCCGGGCGCGAGAAGCCCCCGTCCGTCGTCGCGGACCCGCAGCGTCAACGCCCGCGCGCCGTACTCCACCTCGACGCGGACCCGGCTCGTCCCGGGCCCGGCGTGCTTGAGCGCGTTGGTCAGGGCTTCCTGCACGACCCGGAACGCGGCCAGTTCCACCCCGGCGGGCAGGGGGCGCTGCTCACCCGTGAAGGTGAGGTCCACCGGCACCCCGGCCGCGCGCACCTGCTCGGCCACGCGGTCCAGACTGTCGATGCCCGGGCTCGGTGCGTACGCGTCGTGGCCCTCGTGGCCCGGGCCCTCGCCGCCTTCCGGATCGTCATCGGAACCGCGGAGGGCGCCCAGGATCCCCCTGACCTCGGACAGCGCCGACCTTCCGGTCTCCGCCACGGTCCGCATCGCGCCCTGGGCCCGCCCCGGGTCGTGTTCGACGGCGTACGTGGCGCCTTCGGCCTGGACCACCATCACGCTGATGTTGTGCGCGACCACGTCGTGCATCTCGCGGGCGATGCGCTCGCGCTCCTCGGCGGCCGCGGCCCGCGCCCGGGCGTCGCGCTCGCGTTCCAGCCACCGGTTGCGCTCCTCCAGGCCCAGGACGTAACGGCGGCGCAGCTTCATGTACAGGCCGGTCACCCAGCACAGCAGGATCAGGAACGTGTAGAGCGCGAGGACGTCCCAGTCGCCCCGGTCGGTGTAGGGGGAGCGCACCAGGGCCAGCAGGAGGCCGGCCTCGACGACCCCCAGCGCTCCTGTGGCCCAGACGGTACGGGCGTGGGCGGCGACGGTGTACAGGGCGACGAGCACGGCCACATCGGCGAGGATCAGGCCGACGCCCAGCCCCATCTGCACCGCCGCAGCGGCGGCCACGGCCGCGAAGACCGCCACCGGGAAGCGGCGCCGGACCACCAACGGCAGGAGCAGCGCGAACCCGACGGCCAGGTGTGCGGGGGAGAGGGCGGAAGCGGAGAGGCCGCCGGCGAGCGCGCCGCTCGCGTGCAGCAGTAGGAGGGGCGCGACGGTGACCGTGTCGACCAGGGTCTCGTGGCGCCTCGACCAGTTCCGTGCCGTGCCGAACACGCGCGCAGTCCAAATCCCTGGGAGGCGGGGCCGGGGGAGAGAGTTCAACCCCTTCCACTCTCAAGCTATAGCTGCCCCCGGGGCTTGTGGCAAGCCCCGGGTCGTGGCGGAGAATGCACAGCCGGAGCCGTGAACTGCGGCGACGCGGGGGCGCTCGGGCGCGGACGGGGGAACGGTGTGATCGGGGAGAACATGATCGACGTGGCCATCGCGGGCGCGGGCCCCACTGGGCTGATGCTGGCGGCCGAGCTGCGCTTGCACGGCGTGAGCACGGTGGTCCTGGAACGCGAACCGGAGCCGACCCCGCACGTGCGCGCGCTCGGCCTGCACGTGCGCAGCATCGAGATCATGGACCAGCGCGGCCTGCTGGAGCGGTTCCTGGCCCGGGGGGAGAAGGTCGTGGCCGGCGGGTTCTTCGCCGGCATCACCGAGCCCTGGCCCGAGGGCCTGGACACCGCGCACTCCTACGTGCTGGCGATACCCCAGACCCGCACCGAACGCCTGCTGGCCGAGCACGCCGCCGAGCTCGGGGCGGAGATCCGGCGCGGCCGGGCCTTGGTCGGGATGGAGCAGGACGGCACGGGGGTGGACCTCGAGCTCGCCGACGGGACCCGGTTGCGCTCGCGGTACTTGGTCGGGTGCGACGGCGGGCGCAGCACGGTCCGCAAGCTGCTGGGTGTGGACTTTCCGGGGGAGCCGTCCAGGAGCGAGACGCTGCTCGGCGAGATGGAGGTGGACGCCTCGCAGGAGGAGATGGACGCCGTGATCGCCGAGGTCCGCAAGACCCAGGTGCGGTTCGGAACCATGCCGCTCGGCGACGGTGTGTACCGCGTCATCGTCCCCGCCGCGGGGGTGTCGGAGGACCGGGCCGAGGCGCCGACCCTCGAGGACTTCCGGCGGCAACTGCGGGCCGTGTCCGGGACCGACTTCGGTGTGCATTCCCCGCGGTGGCTCTCCCGCTTCGGCGACGCCACGCGCCAGGCCGAGCGCTACCGCGACGGAAGGGTGCTGCTGGCAGGCGACGCCGCGCACGTACACCCGCCCACCGGGGGACAGGGGCTCAACCTGGGCATCCAGGACGCCTTCAACCTCGGGTGGAAACTGGCCGCGCAGGTCGACGGGCGGGCCCCGGACGGCCTGCTCGACAGTTACCAGGACGAGCGCCACCCCGTCGCCGCGTCCGTGCTCGACAACACCCGCGCGCAGACGGAGCTCCTGTCCTCCGAACCGGGGGCGCGGGCGGTGCGGCGGCTGGTCACGGAGCTCATGGGTTTCGAGCAGGTCAACCGGTACCTGATCGAGAAGATCACCGCGATCGGGGTCCGGTACGACTTCGGTGGGGACGGCGAGGACCACGCCCTGGTGGGTCGGCGCATGCGTGACTTCGGCCTGGCCGGGGGCGGGCGCCTCTACGAACACATGCGGGCCGGCCGCGGGCTCCTCCTGGACCGCACCGGGCGGCTCTCGGTGGAGGGCTGGGCCGACCGGGTCGATCACCTCGCCGACGTCCCGAACGGGCACAGGACCGATGCGCCGGATCTCCCCGCCGCTCTCCTGCGCCCCGACGGCCACGTGGCCTGGGTGGGCGACGACGAACAGGGCCTGCGCGCTTCGTTGACCAGGTGGTTCGGTGCTGCCTCCGCATGAGGCGGCCGGGGTGCACAGAGCCCTCCGAACCCGCCGGAACCCCGTGTACTAGGGTGAGGCCTCGACAACCGACATCACCCCTGTCGTCGACGTCGCAGTGTTCGGGAAGTCCGGTGTGAATCCGGTGCGGTCCTCGCCACTGTGACCGGGGTGCGCCTCCCACATGCCACTGGGCCCTGTGCCTGGGAAGGCGGGAGAGCGCGGGGCCGAAAGTCACGGCCCGCCCCGGGAGCCAGGAGACCGGCTGCGCACGTCCGCGTCATCGGACCACGAAGGATGGTTCCTCGATGAAGCCCAGCGATGCGTGGGCGGCGCTCCGGCCTGCCCGCACTTCTGTGCGCATGACCGCTCTCCTGTCCGCCCTGCTGCTCGTGGCCACCGCGTGCGGCGGAGGTGCCGAGGAGGGCGCCGCCGATCCCGAGGCCGCGGACGAGACCATCGCCAACTGCGACGTCGAGGTCCCCGCGGACGACCCGCCCGAGCGGGTCTTCGCCGCCTACCAGCCGGCGATCGAGACGGCGCACGCCCTCGGCATCAGCGACCGGCTGGTCGGGACGGCCTTCCTCGACGCCCAGGTCCCCGAGGAGCACGTCGACGTCCAGGCGGAGCAGGAGTACTACCCGGGCCTGCCCAGCCGGGAGGAGCTGCTCAGCCACAACCCCGACTTCGTGCTGTCCGGGTTCAACGACACCTTCACCGAGGAGAGCCTCGGAACCCGGGCCTCCCTGCGCGAACTCGGTATCGAGAGCTGGGTCCCGTCGCCGCTGTGCCCGAGCGAGGACGGGCGGTCGGACGAATCCATCGACCCGTCCACGGTCACGATGGAGCACATCTACGACGACCTGCGCGACCTCGGGGCCCTCTTCGACGCCGAGGACCGGGCGGAGGAGGTCGTCGCCGACATGGAGGCCACCGTCGCCGACGTCACCGACACCCTCGAGGGCGAGTTCGGCGCGCTCGAGGAGATGGACGAGGAGGACCGGCCGACCGTCGCGATCGCCCGCCCCGACGACGAGGGCTTCCGGGTCGCGGGCGGCCCCGACTTCTCCACCGAGATCATCGGCCTCGCCGGCGGGGTCAACGCCTTCGAGGACCTCGACGGGGGCCGCAACCACGACGCCTCCGCCGAGGACATCATCGAACGCGACCCCGACTTCATCCTCGTCGACGTGTGCTGCGACGCGGAGATGACCGCCGCCGACGCCGCCCCCGACGTGCAGGCGATCCTCGACGACCCGGTGCTGGCCAACGTCACCGCGGTGGAGGAGGACCAGGTCGCGGAGTTCACCTTCGCCGACCGCTCGGCCGGCCTGCGCAGCGCCCCGGCGGTCGAGACGGTCGCCGAGACCATCCACCCCGACCTCTTCTAGGGATGGGGATGGCCGACCGCACGGCCGAACACACGGCCGACCGCCACGCGACCACCCGGCCGGAGCCCAGGTCCGCGCGGCCCCCGGCCCGTACCCGCACGGCGCGCGCGGGCGGGCCCGGACTGCTCGGCAGCTCCGCCGCCCGCAGCCTCGGGCTGGTGGCGGCCCTGGCGCTCCTGGCCGGTGTTGCCATGGCCTCGGTGCTCATCGGGTACCAGCGGTTCACCCTGGAAGAGGTCCAACTCGCGTACGCGGGTTACACCGGTTCCGACACCGACCTGGTGATCCGCCACCTGAGGGTCCCGCGCACGCTCGCCGGCATCCTCGTCGGGGCCGCCCTGGGCGTGGCCGGGGTGCTGGTGCAGGGCGTGACCCGCAACCCGCTCGGCGACCCGGGGCTCCTCGGCATCAACGCCGGCGCCGCCCTGGCCGCGGTCCTGGCCATCTCCTTCTTCGGGGCGACGGCGCTGCTCGGCTACGTCGGGTTCGCGTTCGTGGGTGCGGCGCTCGCGGCCTGTGTCGTCCACACCGTGGGGTCACTGGGGCCGGACGGCTCGAGCCCGGTCAAGCTCGCACTGGCCGGGGCCGCGATCTCGGCGCTGCTCGGGTCCCTGACCTCGGCGATCGTCCTGCAGGACCGCGCGACGCTCGACGAGTACCGGTTCTGGGTCGTGGGGTCGCTCGTCGGTGCGGACAGCACCTCGGTGCCCCAGGCCCTGCCGTTCCTGGCCGTGGGTCTGGTGCTGGCCCTGGCGTTGGCGCGCCCGCTCAACGTGGTCGCGCTCGGCGACGACCTGGCGCGTTCCCTGGGCACCCGGCTGTGGCTCGTACGCGCGGGCAGCGCCCTGGCGGTGGTGCTGCTCGCCGGGACCGCGACCGCGCTGGCCGGGCCGATCGGGTTCGTCGGGGTCGCCGTCCCGCACATCGCCCGGGCGCTCGTCGGCCCGGACCACCGGTGGCTGCTGCCGTGGTCGGCGGTCCTGGCCCCGTTGTTGCTGCTGGTCGCCGACATCGTGGGCCGCGTCGTGGTGCGCCCGGAGGAACTGCAGGTCGGGATCGTCACCGCGCTCATCGGGGCGCCGTTCTTCATCCTGCTGGTGCGACGGAGGAAGGTGGCGGGGCTGTGAGCCGGCCGACCCAGAAGCCCGACGCGGCCGGCACCGAGGCGACCGGCACACCCGGGACGTCGACGGTCCTCGGTACCGCGACCCGGGTCCTGCGTTCCGGGCCCCTGTCCCTGCGGGTGTACGCGCCGTCGGTCCTGCTCGGGGCCGTGCTGAGCGCGCTGGCCGCCGGGATGGCCGTGCTCTCCCTGGCGCTCGGGGACTTCCCGATGGGCGTCGACCAGGTCGTGGCGGCCCTCGCCGGACACGGGGACCCGCTGACCACCCACGTCGTCGTCGACCTGCGGCTCCCGCGTGTGCTCACCGCGCTCGGGGTCGGGGCGGCGCTGGCGATCTCCGGCGGGCTGCTGCAACGGCTGGCGCACAACCCGCTCGTGAGCCCGGACATCATCGGTGTCAGCGCGGGGGCCACGACCGCGGCGGTGCTGGTCATCGTTCTGTTCGGCGGCTCGGCCGTGACCATCGCGTCCGGGGCGCTCGTGGGCTCGGTGACCACCGCACTGCTGCTGTACCTGCTCGCGTACCGGCGCGGGGTGTCCGGGCAGCGGTTGGTGCTCGTGGGGATCGCGGTGACGGCGATGCTGGGCGCGGTCACGTCGTACCTGCTCACCCGCGCGGAGATCGGCACCGCCCAGCGCGCGATGATCTGGATCACCGGGAGCCTGGCCAACCGGGACTGGCCGCACGTGGCCACGATCCTGATCGCGCTGGCCGTGCTGGCGCCGGTCGCGTTCGCCCTGGCCCGCCCGCTCGGGCTGCTGCAACTCGGCGAGGACACCGCGACCGCACTCGGCAACCGGGCCGTGTTGTCACGGGGAGCGCTGCTGTTCACCTCGGCCGCGCTCGCGGCGATGGCGACGGCGGTGGCCGGGCCGGTCGCGTTCGTGGCGCTCGTGGCCCCCCAGATCGTGCGCCGGTTGTTGCGGGGCCGGGCGGTCGGGCTGTTCCCCGCTGCCGCGTGTGGTGCGTTGCTGGTGGCGGTGGCCGACCTGATCGCACGCACGGCGTTCGGCGGGAGCGAGCTGCCGGTCGGGGTGGTCACCGGGATCCTGGGCGCGCCGTACCTGCTGTATTTGTTGGCCCGGAGCAACCGTTCGGGCCGGGGCGGGTGACCCGCTGCCCGAGGGGTGGGGACACGCACGACGAAGGCCCTGCGCGGTTCCGCCTGCGCAGGGCCTTCGCTGTTCAAGGGAGGGCCGGTGCGGCGGTCGCCTCTCGGCGCGTGGCACAACACGGTTCCGAGACCGCCTCTGAGGGCGCGGTATTCCGTGAAGGCTTCGAGTGGAGCCCGGGGGACACTTGCTACCGCACCGACCCTCGCCGCGTGCAACGGTACGGCCCCGGTCGGTATTCCGCGGGCCCCGGATTTTTCTCGCCGTGTCGCGCAGCCGGCCTCCGGTGGCCGTTGTGGGACACCGTCCCCACCCCCGCCGCGGATGTCGGTAAGCTTGCCGCCACGACCGGTGCCGCCCCCACGCCAGGAGAAGCATGAGCGCCGACCCCTCGCGGACGCCCAGCACTTCCAACTCACTCGCAGGTGACGTCAACGGCGGCCAGGTCACCATGGCCGGGACAATGCGGGACGTGCACAACCACTACTACGGGGAACCTCCCGTGCAGCCCCCGTCGCAGCGTCCGATGCTCGTCTCCACGCCGCCCATGGACTTCGTCAACCACGAGGAGACCCTGGCCTGGATCCGGCGGCACCTGGACCCCGACGGCCCGCCCGTGGTGATGGTCTGCTCCGGGCCGCTCGGGATCGGCAAGAGCGCGTTCCTGAGCAAGGCCGCCTACGCCATGGAGGGCTACTTCACCGGCGGGCAGCTCACCCACGAGTACGTGCGCGGGGCCCAGGAGGACAGCGACGCCGCACTCCAGCGCTTCCTCCGCGCCCTGGGCGTGCACCAGGACGCGCTGCCCCGCGACCCCCGTGCCTGGGCCGACGAGTACCGCACCCGCACCCGCGACAAGCGCATGCTCGTCGTGGTCGAGGGCGCCTGGGAACCGGCCCAGGTCCGCGGCCTCGTCCCCACCGGCCGCGGCAGTCTCGTCCTGGTCTCCGGGGACGGCCCCGACCTGGGAGAACTCAAGCTCCACCCGGGAGCGCGCATGCGCGACCTCGACCCGCTGGCCCGCCCCGACGCCCGCGCCCTGCTCCAGAACCGGGCCGAACGGGACCTGGGCTCGGAGGACCCCGAGGCCCTGGACCTGATCACCTACGTCTGCGGCGGGCTCCCGCTCGCGTTGGTGCTGGCCGGGGCCCAGCTCCACAACGAGGGCCCGGGCAGCGCACGTGCCCTGGCCGCCAAGCTCCGCAGCACGCGGGGCGCACTGAAGGCCATCGGCGACGAGAGGACCAACCTCGACGTGCTCTTCCACACCGCCTACCAGGAGCTCTCGCCGGAGGCCGCCGCCCTGTACCGGGCGCTGGCGTCGTGGCCGGGGCCGCACTGCGACGCGTCGGTCGTGCGGGCGGTCGCGTCCCAGGAGGCCGCGTCCGAGCTGGTCGACGCCAACCTCGTGGGGTCCGACAGCGCGGGCTCGCTCCGGTTCCGGCACGACCTCATGCGCACGCACGCGGGCGAACGCGCGCAGGCCGAGGAGGGTTCGGACGAGCGCGAGCAGACCCTCGTCCGCATGCTCGACGCCTACCTGGTCGTGCTCGGTTTCGCCGAACGGGCCGCACGCGGGGAACGGCTGCGCGTGGTCGACCTCGACGCGCTCCTCGCCGGCTCCGAGGACCCCTTCGGCGGGGACCGGGACGCCGCCCGCCGGTGGCTGGCGCGCGAACGCCACACCTTGCTCGCGGTGGTGCTGCGCAGCGCCGACCTGGGCCTGAACGAGCACGCGTGGACGTTCTCGGAACTGTCCACATCGCTCTACCTCGACCAGCGGTTCCTGCACGACTGGCGTTCCTCCGGGGAGGCCGGTGCGGACGCCGCCCGCCTGGCCGGCAACGCGGCGGCCGAGGCCCGGCTGTCCTCCCTGGTCTCGCGCCCCCTCACCGACCTGGGCCGGACCGAGTGGGCGGCCGAGCGCATCGAACGCGCCGTCGAGCTGGCCGAACAGGTCGGGGACGCGCTGCTGAGCGGTTCCGTGTGGGAGTTCTACGGGCGCCACCTGGAGGGCCGCGACCTCCGCGCCGCCATCGGCGCCTACGACCGGTCCGTGCGGCACAACGAGGCCAGCGACAGCCCGATGGCCGTGCGCGGATCGGCGCTGTCCGTGCTCTTCCGCGGCACCGCCCGGAGCAGGGCCGGGGACCACGAGAGCGCGGTCGAGGACATCCGCGACGCACGCGAGCGGCTGCTCGGCCTGCCCGAGGGCCCGGACCGCAGGATGGCCGCCCGCGCCTGTGCCGCGCTGGGACGGGCCCAGGCGGACGCCGGCGACCTGGACGGGGCGCTGCAGACCCTGCGCACCGCCGAACACGAGCTCGCCGAAGGGGAGTGGCACTACTACCGCGCCGAGGCCTGCGAGCAGCTGGCGGGCGTGCTGGAGCGGCTGGCGCAGCCCGAGGAGGCCCGCACCCGGCTGGAGGAGGCCGAGCAGATCTACCGGACCGTGGGGAGCCCCCGGGCCCGGGCGATCCAGGACCGGTTGCGCGACGGGTGAGGCTCAGCCGGGGTGCACGGGCTCGATCCGGCACTCCCACGGCTGCTGCCCCGCCACCTCGGCCTTGCACACCCGCGCCGGCTCCCCGTGCGCGCGCACCAGCGTGTACACGACCGCCGCGGCCAGGGGCAGGTTCGCGTCCGGGACACCGCGCACGAGGTAGGAACGCCCGTCGACCAGCGCCACCAGCGCCCCCTCGTGCACCGGCGCGGCCACCGCGTACGCACCCTGGTACCGGGCCAGGGCCCGCCGGGTCCACGTCTCCTCCGCGGCGCCGCTCTCGGCCCCGTGCCGGGACGAACGGCACACCACCGCGGCCGAGGTGACCAGCGGGTTCCGGCGTTCGTCCTCGTACGCGGACAGGTGCCGGAACACCCCCGGCCCGGGCTCGGGGTGTTCGCGCGGGGCGGCCGGAAAACGCTCGATCCGCACCTCGTCGTCGGCGTCCGATGCGCTGTGCACCTCGAACGCGGTCGGCGCCCGGTTCGACCGGGTCGGGGTCGGGTCGGGCAGCAGGAGGTCGGCGGCGCCCGGGTTGTCCACGCGCAGGTTCAGGAGCCCGTACAGGAGGTCGGCGAGCCGGTGCCCGCCCCGGCCCGGGTACGCGAACGCCAGGTCGGCCACGTCCGCGTACTGTCCAGGGCGGTGTGCCGACATCGCGCGCTCGACCTGGGAACGCAGCCCCTCCTTCCCCAGCCAGGAAGCACGCCGGGCGAGTTCGGCCGCGGCGGTCCCGGGCACCGAGTCCTCTCCCATGGCCGCGAGGAGGACGGGGCGGTCCATCATCGCGCCGTACAGGGTCACACTGCCGTGGTCGCCGATGACGCAGTCGGCCGCGACGAGGGAGGCGCCCCATCCGGCCTCCGGCGGGATCAACAGGAGCCCCGCGTCCTGGGCGTCGGCGAGCATGTGCTCCACCTGCCAGGGGCTGTGCGCGAACCACACGTTGGGATGCAGGATCGTCGCCACCCGGTACCCGTCGCGGGGGAGCGCCCCCACCAGCGCGTGCGGCAGGCGCGGGCGGGTGCCGATGAGCCCGGTCCCGCCCCAGGTGGAGGTGACGACCACGAGCCGCTGGTCCTCGCCGACCTGCAGGTGGGAACGGTACTCCTCGCGCATGCGGTCGGAACCGGCGATGCGGTCGCGGGTCAGGTCGCCGACGACCTCGGCCCACTCGGCCATGGGGACCCCCGCCTCCCGCAGCTGCTCGCGCTGCGCTGGGTGGGAGAGCACGAGGCGCACGTTGGGGAAACCCTGGAACTCCGGCCTGGGCACGCCCGACAGCCGGACCTCGTCGGTGCGGTGGTCGGGCACGTACTTCTGGAACCCGATGCCGTGCGGGAGGACGACCACCGGGCAGGAGAACTCGGCGAGGTCGGTGTTCTCGGTGGCGGTCAGGACCAGCGCCGGATCGACGTCCAGGCGGTCCTCCCAGGGCACGACACACGCGTTGAGGTCGCAGAGCAGGTCGCGTGTGCCGGCGTTGAAGGCGGAGGTGTCGTCGAAGGCGAAGACGACCAGGACACGGGGGTCGCCGCGGAACGTCGCCAGGCTCTCCACAACCTTGACCGCGGAGGTGAAGGTGCGCGCCACGGCGAGGACGACGGGGCCGTCGAAGGTCCGCCAACGGGGCGCGTCGGGTCCTGCGTTGGCGCGTACGTAAGGGGAGGCGGCGGTCAACGGTGGTCCCTGTCCTCGGGGCTCATGCCGAACCAGGGTAGTGGGCGGGACGGACTGTCGATTCCTCCGAGTCCGGCGGAAAGAATTCGGTGCTCTCCACGAACGCGGCGACGGGCCCCTCCGTCAAGAGGGGGTGAATGGCTGTGTCCCCGCGTGTGCCGGTGTTCCGGTGATCGGACGTCATCGCTGGTCAGGTGCTTGACACGTGCTTTAGCGTGTTCCGATGGTCTACACGTCACCACTCTTCATAGGGGTGCTCGCTCTCTCAGTACTTGTCATAGCCGTCCTTCTGGCACGAGCGTTGTGCAGGGCGGACGCGGCCGAGGCGGCCGACGCGATGCACACCCCGAGGCACGGACCCCGGCCCCACGGCCACCGCAACCGAATGCGCGGAACCTCCACGACACCTTCGTGGGATCCCACAGACAACGAACCCCCCGAGCCCGGCGCACGAGCCCGCACCTGCCGCTGATACCGGAAACCGGACGCTCCGCGCAGTTCCCCGAACCCGTCGTCCCCGCCGCTCGACCGGCGACCCCGCAGGACACGGGATCAGCACCCCTCTCCCCGATTCCCCTCCGAACCCCCCGGAATTCCCCGGACCGCCCGGAACACCCGCAGGCAGCCCTCAACGGCGAGGGCACGTCGGAGGGGCGATCGAACCCGGACCCGCCCGGGCCGGCCGGATCACCCGGCCAAGGCCGCGATCAGGCTCTCCCGATCATCGGGACCCTCGACGCGCAGCCGCTCCGCCTTCTCCACCAGGTCCCCGTCGAACTCCGCACTGTTCACGATCACGCTCGCCACAGAACCGTCCGCGAGCTGCGCCCGGATCTCGTCCGCCGCGCCGCCGGGGCGCTGCACGGTCAGCATGCCCTCCCCGGGCCAGTGGGGGCTGTCCGGGCGGGCCTGGCTGTCCGGCCGCTCGACCGTCGACGTCTCGTCCAACGGTTCACAGCGCACGTCGTGGAAGTCGCACTCCTTGTGCAGGTCACGGTCGGTCCAGCTGACCACGTGGACCGCGGACAGGTCCGGGGCGGCCGGCCCGCCCGGCCCGCCGCCCGCCTCGTGGGGTTCACCCGCCTGGTCCGGCTGCTCGTAGGTCAGCCGCAGCCCGTGGTGCACCCGGTACGCGCCGGTCAGCTCCCACCGCGGGTGCTCCAGCACGGTGATCGAGTCCCCGAACGAGGCGATCTGCTCCTGCGCGTGGGCGCTCGCCGCGTGGGAGATCGCCCGGTCCGAGGCGGCGGGCAGCATCAGGAACAGCACGGCGGTCACCGCGACCGCGGGCACCGCCCCCGGGTACCGCCAGCGGCGGGGGAGAGGGTGCGGGACCGCGCACGCGCCCAACGCCAGGGCACAGATCAACGCCGCCAGGGCAGCGGTGAACACCGGGCTCTCGTACGGGAACGGGGCCAACACCGCGGTGAAGACGGGGACGACCACCGACACCGCCGTCACCAGTCCGGCACAGGACACGTGGTGGTTGACGCCCGCCGCGCGCAACAGCCGCGAGCTCACCCAGAACATGGCGAGAAGGGCCCCGACCACCGCCGGGGCGAGCAACAGGACGCCCACCGTGGCACTGTCCACGGGCAGGGAACGGAACGCGGCCCAGACCCCGCCCGGAAACAGCGACATCAGCGGGGCACCCACAAGACACAGGGCGGTGAGCGCGACGACCGCGCCGGCCCGGGGACGGTTCGAGGGCGTCCGTGGCAGTACGCCGTCCATCAGACCCCGAATCATCCGCCTCCTACCAGGAGACGTTACGCCTGATCAGAGCCGGATTCCAGGTGCGAAACCCTGAAGGGGAGCGGGTTCGGGGCGTCCCGGGGAGCTCAGCCGAGCAGGTTCCGGAACGGTTTGCGGAACAGCGAGATGTGCCGCCACCCCGGGTCGAGCTCCGTGCGCAGCTTGATCTCGCCGTCGGGCCAGTCCATGAGCGCGTTCTCGAACTGCGGCAGCACCCCGGAGTCCGGGTCCAGGTAGTACAGGTACTGGCGCTTGCCGCCGTCCGTGCGGCGGCCGAACAGCGCACCGTTGTCCCCGAGCAGCGACTCCAGGGTCGCCTCCAACGACGCCAGCGCGTCCTCGGAACGGCCGGCGGGCTGCTTGTCCTCGTCGGTCTCGGTGAACGGAACGATGACGTGCGTGGCCAGCGTCAACGCGGGGAACGTGCGCCGGTGCAGCGGGTGGCGCAGCAGGATCTCGCCGCCGCCCACCAGCGGGAGCTTGTAGGTCCCGCGCACCCACCCGTCCTGGCCGCCGAGCATGTCGCCCATCTGCTTGACGACCGCCGGAAGGTTGGCCGGGGTGATCGGGTCGACGGGCTTCTCCTCCAGCGCGGAGACCCGGCCGATCCACAGCACGTAGTCGTCCTCGCCCAGCGCGAGCAACACCACGTGGTCGGCGATCCCGGCGCGGCTCTCGTCCGACAGGAACATGTTGTCGGGGTGGTAGACGCCCACGTCGATCTTGGACGTGCCCGGGTTCACACGCACCGACAGCAGTACGTGGGACAGGTCGAGCTCGTGGTCGTCCCAGCGCACCGAGCTGGTCAGCTGGTCCAGGTCGGCGGTGCGGACCGGGCGGAACACCCACTGGTCGTCGTCGGGCGCGGACCGGGCCCAGCGCTCGGACTGCACACGCGCGTCGTCGGAGCTGCCCGGACGCAGCGTCATGGCGTACTCCGGCGCCGACGTCAGGTGCGAGGGGTCGTCCATCGCGGCGAGCTGCTGCAGGAGCTTCTCGGGGTCCACGTCGGGCGACAGGTCCAGTTCCTCGGCGCTGCCGGTGGAGCGGGGCGCGGGGCCGACCTCCCAGTCGAGGTCCGGGTGGATCCTGCGCACCAGGGCGGTGACGCGGTCGGAGACCTCCGAGGGCGCCGGCTGGTCGTTGGCGACGGCGTCGCCCAGGGCGGCGCGCACCTCGGGCCAGGCCTCCCAGAACTCGCTGGTGGCGGAGGTGGTGTCTGCGTTGCTGGGGTCGGCAGGGCGACGGCGACGGAACAGAGCCATACCTACGATTTTCGCAGAACCCCGTGACCACCCTGGCCGAACCCCGCGGATCTCTTCGGGCGCGCACGCGTGTGCGGGGCCCAGGACCTGCGTTTCCACGGGGGATCGGGCCCGGGCGGGCGGCGCAAGACGCGTCGGGGCGTCCGGTGTGTGCGCGTGGCCGACCCCGCATCCCGTACCCCGGAGATCCGTGGTCGGGAGCGGGCCCGGGCGCATACGCTGGAGGGCACTATGACTTTCCGTGTACTGGCCGCCATGTCCGGCGGGGTCGATTCCGCGGTCGCCGCTGCCCGTGCGGCCGAGGCGGGCTACGACGTCACCGGCGTTCACCTGGCGCTCTCGAAGAACCCGCAGTCCTACCGCACCGGTGCACGGGGCTGTTGCACGGTCGAGGACTCCCACGACGCCAGGCGCGCCGCCGACGTCATCGGGATCCCGTACTACGTGTGGGACATGTCGGAGGAGTTCGACCGCGAGGTGGTTCAGGACTTCGTCGCCGAGTACGAGGCCGGCAACACCCCCAACCCGTGCCTGCGCTGCAACGAGAAGATCAAGTTCGAGGCCGTGCTCGACCGGGCGATCGCGCTCGGCTTCGACGCCGTGGTCACCGGACACCACGTGCGCAAGCTGGACGGGCGGCTGGTGCGCAGCGTCGACGAGGGCAAGGACCAGTCGTACGTGCTCGGGGTGCTCACCGCGGAGCAGCTGGAGCACGCGATGTTCCCGCTCGGCGACTGCACCAAGGACGAGGTGCGCGCGGAGGCCGAGCGGCGCGGGCTGTCGGTGGCGGACAAGCCGGACAGCCACGACATCTGCTTCATCGCCGACGGCGACACGAAGGGGTTCCTGAACGACCGGATCGGCGCCAAGCCCGGCCCGATCCAGGACGAGGACGGGAACGTGCTCGGGACCCACGACGGCTCGCACACGTTCACGGTGGGCCAGCGCAAGGGCCTGGGGCTCGGCGGTGCGCCCGACCCCCGGTACGTGCTCTCGATCGAGCCGGTGGAGAACACCGTGACGGTGGGCCCGCGCGAGTCGTTGCGGGTGGACGAGATCACCGGCGTGCGGCCGGTGTGGAGCGGGAGCGCGCCGCTGACCGAGCCGACCGAGTGCCACGTGCAGCTGCGGGCGCACGGTGAGGTGTACCCGGCGCGGGTGTGGCAGCGCGAGGCCGGGGCCGGAACGGAGGACGGCGGGCCGGAGCTGGTCGTGCACCTCGCGGAGCCCGCGAAGGGTGTGGCGTCCGGTCAGGCGGTCGTGGTCTACGACGGTGACACGGTGCTGGGTTCGGCGACGATCTCGGGCACCGCGCGGTCGGACCGGGCCGAGGACGCCGCGGGCGTCGGGGCCGCGCAGCGCGTCTGAGCCCGTTGCACGCGCGCCCCGTGGCCGGGCCGTGTGCCCTCGCGGCCGACGGGGCGTGCGCCCCTGTACGCAGGGGCAAAACGGGCAATGTAGGGCAGATAACCCTCGATTCCTCGCACCAAGGGCTTGCCGAAGTTAGGTAAGGCAATGCAAAGTTGGGAGGGTCAAGGATAGAGGTGCCGTCATGCCGCAGTTCGCCTTCCTGGAGGGCCAACCCTTCTGGATCGTCTACGCCACGCTCCTGGTGGTGATCCTGCTCAGGGCGCCCGCGACCTACTGGATCGGCCGGGGACTCGGCGCAGGGGTGCTCCGCAGCCGCATGGGTGAACGCCTCGGCCCCCGCCTCGACCAGGCCAAGGAACGCATCGACCGGTACGGCGCCCCCGTCGTCACGCTCAGCTTCTTCACCGTCGGCATGCAGACCGCCATCAACTTCTCCGCGGGCGTCGTGCGCATGGCCTTCCCCCGCTACTTCGCGGCGGTCTTCGTCGGCGGCCTGGCCTGGGCCGGCATCTGGGGCTCGGTCATCTCCGGGCTCGTCGGGGCCTGGGTCGCCCTCTTCCTCAACTCCCCGTGGACCGCCCTGGGCGTGGCCACGCTCGCCGCCGTCGCCGTGGGTGTGCTCGTGGTCCGGGCCCGCCGCAGGTCGGCCCGGCGCCAGGCCGAGGCCGCAGAGGAGGCGGGATCACGCGACGCCCGCCAAGGCCCCCTGCCCGCCGAGGCCGCGGCGCCCACCGCCCCGCAGGCCTGAGGTCCCCCGCGTGGCCCCGGCGCTCCCGCCCCGACGGTGACCGCCCTCCACCCGACAGCGCCTAACCTTGGGCAGCGTGAGTAAGCACGACCGCTACCCCTGGCCCGCCGCTTCCTGGACCGGAGTGGGCTCCTGGCCGGGTGAGAACCCCGACGAGGCCGCACGCACCATCGTGGGAGAGCTCCCCGACCTCCCCCACCTGCCCGAACTCCCCGCCCGTGGCGTCGGGGCGGACATGATCGGCCGCACCGCCGGCCTCCTGGTCGACCTGCCCGTCGAGGTCCAACCCACCGGATGGCGCGTGGCCGACCGCCCCGGCCGCGACCTCTACCGCGCCGGCACCTTCCTCTCCCACGACCTCGACGCGCTCACCGAACACGCGCACGAGTACGCCGGGACCCTGAAGATCCAGGTCGCCGGTGCGTGGACCCTCGCCGCCTCCATGGAACTGCGTTCGGGCCAGCGCTTCGTCTCCGACCCCGGAGCCGTGCGCGACCTCGCCGAGTCCCACCGCGAGGGCGTGCTCGCACACGTGGCCGAGGTGCACAAACGCCTGCCCGCGGCCCGCCTCCTCGTGCAGGTCGACGAACCGTCCCTGCCCGCGGTTCTGCTCGGCACCCTGCCCACCGCCAGCGGGTACGGCCGCCACCCCGCCGTCGACCGCGTCGTGGTGGAAGGCGCGCTCCGGGAGCTGTTCTCCGGCGTCGAGGCCCTCGGCGCGATCCCGGCCGCGCACTGCTGCGCCGCCGGAGCCCCCATCGACCTCCTGCGCCGCAGCGGGGCCCGCGCCATCGGCCTCGACACCTCCCAGCTCACCAGGGACGACGACGAGATGCTCGGCACCGCCGTCGAGGCCGGGACCGGGCTCATGCTCGGCGCCGTGCCCCCGACCGGCGACACCCCGGGCGCAGACGCGAGAATGTCCGACCCCGCCGCTACCGTCGACCCTGTACGCGAGCTCTGGAACCGGCTGGGGATCACCCCCGACCTGCTCTCCCGCGCCGTGGCGGTCACCCCCGCGTGCGGCCTGGCCGGTGCCTCGCCCGCGCACGCCCGGGCGGCCCTCACGGCCGCCAGGGACGGAGCACGCGTCCTGCGGGACGAACCCCGCAGGTAGGCCGCGGGCCCCGTCCCCGCGCCCCGTCACCCCAGGCGAGAACCGAAGCAGAAAGGCAGGCCGTGAGCGCGTCCGACCAGAACAGCCCCGTCCCCGACGAGGACCGCGCCCGCCACACCGAGCTGGTCCGTGAGCTGGACGACCACAGCTACCGGTACTACATGGGCCGTCCGATCATCTCGGACGCCGAGTACGACGCGCTCATGGCGGAGCTCCAGCGCATCGAGGACCGCCACCCGATCCTCATCACCCAGGACTCCCCGACACAGAAGGTCGGCGCGCCCATCAGCGTCGACTTCGCCGAGGTCGAGCACCTGGTGCGCATGGAGAGCCTGGGCAACGCCTTCGACGTCGACGAGCTCAACGCCTGGGCGGACCGCGCGTCCGCCGAGGTCCCGGTCGAGTCGTACCTGTGCGAGCTCAAGATCGACGGCCTCGCGGTCGACCTCGTCTACGAGAACGGGCGCCTGGCCCGGGCGGCCACCCGGGGCGACGGCCGGGTCGGCGAGGACATCACGCTCAACGTGCGCACCATCGAGGCCATCCCCGAACGCCTCGACGAGAGCGTGCGCCCGGCCCCCGAGCTGCTGGAGGTGCGCGGCGAGGTCTTCATGAAGGTCGAGGACTTCCACGCCCTCAACGACCGCATCACCGAGACCAAGGAACACCCGCCGTTCGCCAACCCCCGCAACGCCGCGGCCGGGTCGCTGCGCCAGAAGGACCCCCGGGTGACCGCGACCCGCCCGCTCACGATGATCGTGCACGGTGTCGGCGCCTACACCCCCGCCCCCGGAGCCGGCGAGGACGCGGCCTTCACCAGCCAGTCCCAGGCCTACCGGCTGGTCGGGGAGTGGGGGCTGCCGCTGAGCGACCGGTACAAGGTCGTCACCAGCATGGACGAGGTGCGTTCCTACGTCTCCTACTACGCCGGGCACCGCCACGAGCCCGCGTACGAGATCGACGGCATCGTGGTGAAGGTCGACGCGTTCTCGCTGCAGCGCCGCCTCGGTTCCACCAGCCGGATCCCGCGCTGGGCGATCGCCTACAAGTACCCGCCCGAGGAGGTCACCACCACCCTCACCGACATCAAGGTGGGTGTGGGTCGCACCGGGCGCGTGACCCCGTACGGCGTGATGGAACCGGTCACCGTCGCCGGGTCCGAGGTCGAGTTCGCGACGTTGCACAACGCGCAGGAGGTCGCCCGCAAGGGGGTGCGCATCGGCGACACCGTCGTGCTGCGCAAGGCCGGCGACGTCATCCCCGAGATCCTCGCGCCGGTGGTGGACCGCCGCGACGGCAGCGAGCGCGAGTTCGTGATGCCCACGCACTGCCCGGAGTGCGGCACCGAACTCGGGCAGCAGAAGGAGGGCGACGTCGACGTGCGCTGCCCCAACGCCCGCCGCTGCCCCGGGCAGTTGCGCGAGCGGGTCGCGTTCATCGCCAGCCGCAAGGCCCTCGACATCGAGGCGCTCGGGTACGTGGCCGCCACCGCCCTCACCCAGCCGTTGGAACCCGCCGTCGCCCCGCTCGCCGACGAGGGCGACCTGTTCGACCTGACCGTGGACCAGCTGCTGCCGATCCGCACGCATGTGCTCGACCCCGACACCACCGAGCCGAAGACGGACGAGAAGACCGGAGAGCCCAAGGTGGTCTCCTTCTTCGCCAACAAGGACGGGGAGCCGAAGAAGACGGTCGACAAGCTCTTCGAGCAGCTCGAGGAGGCCAAGGCCAAGCCCCTCTGGCGGGTGCTGGTCTCCCTGTCGATCCGGCATGTGGGCCCGCGTGCGGCGGAGGACCTGGCGCGGCACTTCCGGTCGCTGGACGCGATCCGGGAGGCGTCGGAGGAGGAGCTCGCCTCCGTCGACGGTGTGGGGCCGACCATCGCGAGCTCCATCCGCGAGTGGTTCTCCGAGGACTGGCACGTCGGGATCGTCGAGAAGTGGCGCGCCGCGGGTGTGCGCATGGAGGACGAGGCGTCCGAGGAGACCGACCGCACCCTCGAGGGGGTGACCGTCGTGGTGACCGGGTCGCTGGACAACTACTCACGGGACAGCGCGAAGGAGGCGGTCGCCGAGCGCGGCGGGCGCGCGACCGCGTCGGTCTCGAAGAAGACCGGGTTCGTGGTCGCCGGGGGAGCGCCCGGGTCCAAGTACGACAAGGCGGTCTCGCTCGGCGTCCCGGTCCTGGACGAGCAGGGGTTCGAGGTGCTGCTGCGACAGGGCCCGGAGGCCGCGGAGGCCGTGCGGGTCAACCCGCCCGAGGAGGGCTGAGGCCCCGCCGAGGCGCCCCGCTGCCCCGGTCACGGGCGGGCGCTCGCGACCGGGGCAGAGCGGTTCGCGTGCGGGCTCGCGACCGGGGCGATGGCCCCCTCCCGGGGTTCCGGGCCCGGCTCTCCGGGCTACCGCGGGGCGGAGGCGAGGTGGATCTCCCGGCCTGCCGCCACGGCGTCGGCCAACGCCGTCGCCGCCCGCACACGGTCGCGGGCCGAGAAGATGACCTTCGCCGAGGCCACACCGTCGTAGCCCGCTTCCATCACCTCACAGGCGTGCGCGGCCGTGCCGATACCGGCGCCCGCGAGCAGCGGGATCCGGTTGCGCTCCCTGATCAGCCCGAACTTGAGCGGGTTGGCCACCCCCTGGCCCGAACCGGCCGGCGAGCCCTGTGGCATGAGGCCGGAACACCCCAACGCCGCCAGCTCCTCGGCCAGGCCCGGGTCGTCGGTGGTCAGCGGGAAGACCTCGAACCCCTCCGTGATCAGACGCTCGGACGCGGCCAGCAGCCGGCCGGGCAACGGGGTGTTGTACCGGTGGTCCTCGGTCATGATGAGCTTCACCCATGGCCGCCCCGCGAGCACGGCACCGTGGTGGGCGGCCTGCACCGCCTCATCGACCGTGCCGGCGTCGACGGTGTTCGGCAGCACGTGCACACCGTGTTCGCGCAGCACGGCCAGGGCCGAACCGTCGGCGCCGGACTCACCCATCGGGGACACCTTGATGGTCGCGCTCTGGATGCGGCCCGCCTCCAGGACCTCCCCGAAGTCCTCCATCGGCGCGGTCTCGGGAACGGCGAGCATGAGCCGTGAGGTCAGTTCGACACCACCGAGGTGCCACACGTCCTTGCGTTCGGTCGTGACGGTCATGGGATCACCCTCCAGGGGTCAGGGTCGTCACGGTGAGCCGGTCGCCCGCGGCCAGCACCGTCTCCGACCAGTGTTCGGGCTCGACCAGGGCGCCGTTGCGTTCGATCGACACCCGCTCGGCGGGCCACTCGAGCGAGGAGACCAGGTCCACGACGCTGCTCCCCTCCCGGAGCGTGTGCGCCTCCTCGTTGACCCGGACGGCCAGCTCACCGGAGAGCGCAGGCAGGGTCGTGGCCACACCCGACGCGGAGAAGGCGTCGAGCAGCGCCGGGGTCCCGGAGAACTGGGGGACGACCGGGATCACCTCCCACTCCGCGTACCCCTTGTGGACGAAGGGGTCCCCGGCGAGGATCTCGCGGATCGCGTGCTCGTCGTCCCCGGCAGCGACGACGAACCCGCCCGTGCGCGGCTCACGCCGGCCGCCGAACAGGAAGTCGCCGCGTTCGAAGTGGCCGACCACCCAGGCCCGGTGCTCCGGGATCGCCTCGTCGATCGTCTCCAGGGGGACCTGATACGTGTTCACCAGCAAAAACAGTGTTCTCACCTGATTCATCGGATCGACAGATGGACGGGTGCTGATATCCCCGAGTATTCGCCGGAAAAACAGAGGGTGCGGGTGTCCAAGAAAATGAGATGGAGGTTTATGGTGACGGTGTGGTCACCCTCTTGGGTCGCATCACATGCGTATCACGGCGGCGCATGATCGGTGTGTACTGCTCGGCCGTGCAGAACAAATAACGGATTTCATGGATTTATTTTTGCGCATCAAGTGCGTTCTGGTTCGAGGTGTCGCACGGGGCGTCCTGTGCGGTGTTCGCCGGTCGGAGGGCGCTCTGAACTGGATCTTTTCTGGTGTCGATAGAGAGGTTCCGCGACTGTATCGGCAAGGGAGAATCTCTGAAAGTGGCGCACGTGTCCCGGGTTCACGGGTGATGGGTGGGTCGTCCTGTTCCTCTTCCTCGAATGCGCGTGTCCCTGATGTCGGACTGTTCCGATCGGTCCCTGGCTCCGGTCGGAATGGCATCCCACGGAATAGGGTCCGAAGTCCTGAACCCCGGTCTCCGGGAATTCGCGCACGGGTGTGCGTCATGTGCCCGAGTCTGCAGAATGGGCGCGTATTCGGGGTGTGGGTCCGGGCCGCGAGCGCACGCGCCCCCGTCCCGGTGGCGCACGGCGCTGCGTGGCTTCACACATAGTCCCGGCCGAACGACAGTTGGTGACGAAGGCGCGTAAGGTGGACAGCCACAACCGAGATTCGGACGCAAGCAAGGCCCGGTTCCGGTCAAGGTGGAGGTCAGGCCCGGTCCCCGCTCGGCTCCGCCCGCACCAGCACCGTTCCCCGGACGAAGGACCCCGGATGAAGCACCCCGCCAGCACCAGGGACATCGGCCCCCGCGCCGGAACACCGCTGTGGCTCTACATGGTCACCGCCACCGTCGCCGGTGCCGGTCTGCTCGTCCTGTCCTCGGCCGGCCTGGGCGCCGACCAGTTCCGCCACCTCGCCGGGGAACCCCTCATCTGGATCCTGCTGTGCATGATCGTGGCCGGCGAGCTCAGACCGATCTCGCTGCCCGGCCAACCCTCCGACAACGGCGCCGCCACCTCGCTGCCCTTCACGTTCGCGCTCGTCATCCACTTCGGCCTCCCCGTCGCCGCGGTCCTGCAGGTCGTGGCGACCGTGGTCGCCGGCGCCGCCCGCAGACACGCGGTCCACCGCACGGTGTTCAACGCCGCCCAGTACACGCTCTCCCTCGGCGTCGCCGACGCGGTCCTGCGCCTGCTGCGCCCCGAGGTCAACGCCGGCCCGTGGGTGCCCTCCGACCCCGCCGGGCTGGCCGCCGTCGCCGCCGCGGGCGCCGCGTACTTCCTGGTCAACCGGATGCTCGTAATCTGCGCGGTCGCCATGCACGAGCGGGTCCCGCTCTCCCAGGTGCTCTTCACCGGCATCGGCCAGCAGTCCTACGTCAACGGGGTGTTGCTGAGCCTGGCGCCGCTCGTGGTGGTGAGCATGGTCCACTCCGTGCTCTACGTCCCCCTCTTCGCCCTCCCGCTCGGCGCCCTGTACGCGAGCGCGATGCTGTCGGTCAAACGCGACCACCAGGCCAACCACGACGAGCTCACCGGCCTCGCCAACCGCAAACACCTCATCCGCCGCTCCCGCCGCGAGATCACCCACGCGCAGAACCGGGGCGAGAAGGTCGGGCTGCTCCTGCTCGACCTCGACCGGTTCAAGGAGGTCAACGACACCCTCGGCCACCACACCGGCGACGCGCTCCTGCAGACCGTCGCGCACCGGCTCACCCACAGCGTCCGCCCCGGCGACCTGGTCGCACGCCTGGGCGGGGACGAGTTCGCGGTCCTGCTGCCGAAGGTGCGCGACGCCGCCTCCGCCCGCGAGGTCGCCGTACGCCTGCGCGGATCCCTGTGCGAACCCGTGCGGTTGGAGGGCATGGACTTCGACCTCGACGCCAGCATCGGCATCGCCCTCTACCCCTACGACGCCCCCGACTACGAACTCCTGCTGCAGCGCGCTGACGTGGCCATGTACGTCGCCAAGTCCGGCCGCACGGGCGTGGAGACCTACGACCCCGCCAAGGACCGCAACTCCACCGCCCGTCTGAGCCTGTACAGCGAACTGCGCCGGGGCCTGGCCGAGGGCGCGCTGGAGATGCACTACCAGCCGCGCATCGCCCTGGACTCCGGCGCGCCCGTGGGCCTGGAGGCGCTCGCCCGCTGGCGCCACCCCACCCGCGGGCTGCTGCTGCCCGCCGAGTTCATGCCGGTCGTGGAGCAGTCCAACCTCTACCGCGCGTTCACCGGCCAGGTCCTCGACATCACCCTGGCCGCAGCGGCCCGGTGGCACGAACGCGGTTGGGACCTGCCCGTGGCGGTCAACCTGGGCGCGCGTGAACTCATGGACCCCGACCTGGCCGCGACCGTGGCCAACGCCCTGCGCGACCACGGGGTCTCGCCGCACCGGCTCGTGCTGGAGATCGGGGAGAGCGCGCTCATCGGCGACGAGGAGGGCACCACCCAGGCCGTGCACCGGCTGCGCGACCTGGGTGTCGGTCTGGCACTGGACGACTTCGGGACCGGGCACTTCACGCTCGCCCAGCTCGCCGGGTTGCCGTTGGACCAGGTCAACATCGACGAGTCCTTCGTCGGGAGGCTGCGGGACGAGGAACCCACGGTCGTGCGCGCCGCGATCGCCCTGGTGCGGGCGCTGGGGATGCGCGCCACCGCGGAGGGCGTGCAGACCGCCGAGCTCGCCGACGCCGTGCGCGAGGCCGGGTGCCACACCGCGCAGGGCCACCACTTCTCCCCGCCGCTGCCCGCCCGCGACGTCGTCGTGTGGCTCTCGGCGCACTGCGCCCGGAGCTGACCGGGGCCCGCTGACCACAACGGAGGGCTGACGGTGACCGCATCTGTTGAGGTTGTGTTCGTTCCGGGCCGCCGGGGTCGCGTTCGTCCCGGTCCGCGAAGGGCCGGACCGGCACCGGGACCCGTGACGGAGCCATAGGATTGGGCGTGATAGTCCGTCCGTCGAAGAAACGGTTAGTCATTCATGACCGCCATCACCCGCGATGAGGTCGCGCACCTCGCCCGGTTGTCGCGGCTGGCGCTCGACGAGAGCGAGCTCGACACGCTCGCCGCCCAGCTCGGTGACATCCTCACCGCAGTGGCCAAGGTGCAGGAGGTCGCCGAGGGCGACATCCCGCCCAGCTCGCACGCCCTGCCGCTGACCAACGTCTACCGTCCCGACGAGGCCCACCCCGGCCTCACCCCCGACCAGGCCCTGGCCGGTGCCCCGGCGGTGGAGGACCAGCGATTCCGGGTCCCGCGGATCCTCGGGGAGGAGGAGTAACGGATGAGCGACGTCATCAGCATGACCGCGTCCGAGCTCGGCGCGGCGATCCGCGCGGGTGAGGTCACCTCCGAGGAGGCCACCACCGCCTACCTCGACCGCATCGAGGCCGTCGACGGCGACATCAACGCGTTCCTGCACGTGCGCCGCGAGACCGCGCTGGCCCAGGCCCGCGACGTCGACGCGCGCCGTGCGAACGGCGAGGAGCTCGGCCCGCTGGCCGGCGTCCCGATCGCCCACAAGGACGTGTTCACCACCAAGGACATGCCCACCACCGCCGCCTCCAAGATGCTGGAGGGCTGGCAGCCGCCCTACGACGCGACCGTCACCGCACGGCTGCGCGAGGCCGGGCTGGTCATCCTGGGCAAGACCAACATGGACGAGTTCGCGATGGGCTCCTCCACGGAGAACTCCGCGTACAAGATCACCCGGAACCCGTGGGACACCGCGCGGATCCCCGGCGGTTCCTCCGGCGGTTCCTCGGCCGCGGTCGCCGCGTTCGAGGCGCCCCTGGCGACCGGCACCGACACCGGCGGGTCGATCCGCCAGCCCGCCGCCGTGTGCGGGCTCGTCGGCGGCAAGCCCACCTACGGCGGTTCGTCGCGGTACGGGCTGATCGCCTTCGCGTCGTCCCTGGACACCCCGGGCCCCTTCGCCCGCAACGTGCTCGACGCGGCGCTGCTGCAGGAGGCCTTCTCCGGGCACGACCCGCGCGACTCCACCTCCATCGACGCCCCGGTCCCGGCGGTCTCGGAGGCCGCGCGCCTCGGTGACGTCGAGGGCCTGACCATCGGTGTGGTCAAGGAGCTCGACAGCGACGGGTTCCAGGACGGGGTGCGGCAGCGGTTCCGGGAGACCGTCGAGCTGCTGCAGTCGCTCGGTGCCAAGGTCGTCGAGGTCTCCTGCCCGAGCTTCGACGCCGCCCTGAGCGCGTACTACCTCATCGCGCCGAGCGAGGCCTCCTCGAACCTGGCCCGCTTCGACGCCATGCGGTACGGGCTGCGGGTCGGGGACGACGGCAGCCGCAGCGCCGAGGAGGTCATGTCGCTGACCCGTGCCGAGGGTTTCGGCCCGGAGGTCAAGCGCCGGATCATGCTCGGGACCTACGCGCTGTCCAGCGGGTACTACGACGCCTACTACGGCAGCGCGCAGCAGGTCCGCACGCTCATCAAGCGCGACTTCGACGCGGCGTTCGAGAACGTGGACGTGCTGGTCTCGCCGACCACGCCGACCACGGCGTTCCCGATCGGCGAGCGGTCCGGCGACCCGATGGCGATGTACCTGGCCGACCTGTGCACGATCCCCTCGAACCTGGCGGGGAACGCGTCCCTGTCGGTGCCGTGCGGGACCGCGCCGGAGGACGGCCTGCCGGTCGGTTTCCAGATCATGGCGCCCGCGCTGGCGGACGAGCGGACCTACCGGGTCGCCGCCGCCGTCGAGCGTTCGCTGGCCGAGCGGGACGGTGCGTTCCTCGGGCGGAGCCCGTACGCCGTCGCGTCGGCGTGACGCTCATCTGACGCAGGCACTGCGAGGCCCGCTGCCCCTGGGGGTGGCGGGCCTCCGTCTTTCCGGGGCCCGGTTCGGGGGACCGGTGGGTCGGGCAGTCGTCCGGCCCCGCGTCGACCGGTTGCCGGCCGGTCCTGGCGCGCGACGACGGCGGGTGGCCCTGCCCGCGGTGGGGTGCAGGGCCCTGCGGTGGAGGTGCCGACGTCGCGCGTTCCTGGTGCGGACCGCGTGCGTTCCCTGCCGGACGTTGCCGGGCTGCCCGTGTGTGTCCGGGGCCCGGGCCCGCCCCGGAGCCGCCCTAGCGGGACAGTTGGGCGGCGATATCCGCGTGCAGGCCGGGGTCGTAGGCCGTTCCCCAGCGCCCGTGGGCCTCGGCGACCAACTCGCGGCTCCACACCCAGCTCTCGCGCGCGGCGCGGGCGACGGCCGTGAGCTCCGCGGCCGCGGTCGTGGCGGCGTGGCGCTCGACGAAGGCCGGCAGGTCCTGCTCCAGCGCACGGCTCGGCGTGAGCCAGTGGTCGGTGGACCCGTGGAGCAGGCGCAGGAGCTGCAGCTGGTGCGGTGCGACCACCGAGTTCAGGAAGAAGGCCGCACGGGCCGCCTCCCCGCGGGCGATCAGGTGGGAGACCATGAGCGTCCAGTTGGCCAGTTCGTCGGCCTTGACCTGGGCGGTCTCCGCGGAGGGCGGTTCGACGGGGCCGAGCTCGCGCGCGAGTTCCGTGAGCCGGCCGTCGCGGTCGACCAGGACCGCGCGCTCGGGGTCGGGCAGGTGCACCATGCCCTGCCACGCGGCGATCTTGTCGATCTCGTCCGCCGGGTCGAAGTGGAACTCACCGCGCATCAGGTCGTCGAAGATCACCGAGTGCACGCCGAACATGTTGGTGTGGCACAGGCGCACCGGGGCGACCTGCTCGGCGAACGCGCGCGGCTCGACCTCCTGGCCCGGGGCGACGAAGACGTAGGCCTCGATGTCGGAGTGCTCGTCCGCCTCCCCGGTGGTCCAGGAACCGTAGAGCAGGGCCGCCACGATGCGCGGATCGTTGCGGACCGCTTCGCGGAGGCGGTGGACGCGTTCGTCGATCTTCATGTTGTCCTTCCAGGCCGAGGCCGGTCTCCCGGTTTCCGACCGGTGAGCGTACCGGTCGGTGGCGGAAGGTCCCAGTGGTTTTCGGGAGGGGCGGCGTCGGTCCGGGCCCGGCCCGGGAACACACGGAACCCCGGCCCCGAGCCCTCTGCGGGGCTCCGGGCCGGGGTTCACTCACTCGTCGGGCGCGGGGCGGTTACACCTCGTCCTCGGTGATGCCGGCCTTGCGCTTGCGGCTCAGGTAGAGCGCACCGCCACCGGCGCCGAGCGCGGCGATACCGGCCGCGACCAGACCGGCCAGGGCGCCACCGGTCACGGGCAGCTCCGGCTCGTCCTTCTCGTCCTCGGGCGCGGGCTTGTCGTCCTCCGGCTCGCTGGGCTCGGGGGTCGGCTCCGGCTCCTCGGGCTTCTCCGGCTCCTCGGGCTCGGGCTCCGGCTCGGGGGCGGGCTCGTCGGCCTCGCTCCACTCGACACCGGCCGCTGCGGAGACGGTGACGTCACTGTCCTCGGCGGTGATGAGCGTCTGCGTGGGCTCGTTCGCGTCCTCGCCCTTGAACAGGCGGCCCTGCTCGACGGTGGAGGTGGTCTCCAGGTTGAAGGAGGCCTCGCCGGCGTCGGCGTCCTCGGGCACGGAGAAGCCGACGGTGGCGCCGTCGGTGACGGTGTCCACGGCCTCGCCGGTGCCCAGGTCGACCAGCTCCACGCCCTCGGGGGCGTCGGCGGTCACCGGCACCTCCTCGGCGCTGGTGCTGATGGTGAACTCGCCGACGGTCTCGCCCGCCTGCCCGGTGGCGCCCTCGGGGCTCACCGACAGGGTCGCGTCCGGCTCACCCTGGGGGAGGGGCTCGGCGCTGGCGACGAGGTGGTCGTAGATCATCTTGACGTTGCCTTCAGCGCGGACCAGGTCCTCGTCGTTGCTGAAGTGCCAGATGGCGGCCTGGGTGGCGGCGAGAGCCTCCTCCTCGGTCGCGCGGCCGTCGTTGGCGCCGGCCGCCTCGGCGAGGTCCTCGGCGCCCACGCTCGGGTAACCGTTCTGCAGGAGCCAGTGCACCTTGCCGGGCTCGGCGAAGTCGCCCTGGCCCGGGTAGTTGGCCCACTCGTCCTCGAGGTACCAGGCACCGCCGAGGATGTTGGTCTCGAAGTCGATGCAGTACGCGGTGAAGGCGTCACCGCCCTCCTGCTCGAGGCGGAACAGGTTGGTGGTGATCTCGCCACCGGTCATGGTGACGGACACGCCGCCCTCTGCGTTGCCCGTGTACTGGGCGCGCGCGGCGCCCTCGTAGGTGTTCGGGTCGGCCGCGGCGGGGGCCGCGAGGCCGAAGGCCAGGGCGGCAGCGGCGGTGACCGACAGGCCCGCGCGCCCGGCGGAACGGGGGAGTGAGAACTGTTTCACGTTGTATCCCGGTGTGGTTAGGGGAAACCGGATGGAGCCCGCTCGGGGACAGGGTCGTCGAGCGGGGGCGGTGTTCACCGACGGCGGTTCCACGGGGAAATGCGGGGCCGTCCGGGGGCGTGCGCCGGGTCATGGAGGTGACGCGGGGAGAGGCCCGCCAACGCGTGAGCGGGGCGCGTTCGTCGGTGAGGGCTTGAACCGCCCGCCTGATACTAGCGACCCCCCGGACCGCTTCCAACCCGGTTCCACAAAAATGTGCCGGGTTCCGGACGCAAATGGACCGAATGGGCACAGGTCCGTATTTCCGGAACGGAACATGGAATCGGGTTCCGCAGAAAGGCGCGCCCCAGCGCGGGACCGGCCGCGTCCGGCCCGGGTTCGGTCCCGGAAAACCCTCGCTCAGCTGCGGCGTTTGCGTCCCAGAACCAGAATGAGCAGGCCGGAGACGACCAGTGCGCCGGCGATGACGAGCAGACCGCTCAACCACGTCCCGGTACTGGCCAGACGGTTTCCGGACGTGTGTTCCCCGCTCTCGGACGGCGGCGGTTCCTCGGCCACGGCCGGTTCCGGGACCTCGTCGGCCGGCGGCTCGGTCTCGGCCACCGCCTCCGTTTCGGGGGAAGGGGAGTCCTCGTCCGGGTACCAGGTGAGCGTCGCCGTGGCGGTGCTCGTGGCGGTGCCCGGTTCGGCGGTGATCAGCGGGGCGGTGCTGACGCCGTCGCGTCCGGTGAACAGCTGTCCCTCGGGCAGGGGAACGCCGTCCCCGCGCACGTGCAGGGTGGCCACACCGGAGGAGACGTCGGGGTCCACGTCCAGGTACACCTGGTCGCCGTCGCGTGCGGAGTCGATCTGTTCCCCGTCGGAGTCGACCAGCCAGGACTCGGGGGCGCCGCGCAGCGACACCGCCAGGGGACCGTCGCCGGTGCTGCTCAGTTCCAGCGGGCCCAGGGGCTCTTCGGGTGAGGACAGCTCCAGGTGGGGAGGGTCGACGTCCACCGAGGCCGCGGGTTCGCCGACCTCCGTGTCGGTGCTGCGCTCGACGAGGTGGTCGTGCACGTCGATGACGTCGGGTTCGTTGGCCTCGAGGGAGAGCTCCACGCCGTCGAGTACCCGCCACAGGGCGCTCTGGGTGGCCGCGACCGCCTCGGCCTCGTCCAGGTGCGGCAGGTCTGCCTCGCGGGCCAGCTCGGCCAGCGGAACGTTGGGGTAGGAGTTCGAGACGATCCAGTTCGCCCGGTCGGAGGGGTCCGTTTCCTGGGAAGTTCCGGACCACCCCTCGACGCCGTCCCACCCGGACTCCACGTAGGCGGAATTGCCCTGCACCTCGTGGTCGGTGGAGGCCGCGTAGGCGTGCACCGATCCGTGCTCACCCACCCGCAGGCCGTACAGCGCGGTGGGGACCTCGTCCCCCGTGGCGAGCACGACGGGCACGCCGTGCACGGGCGTACCGTTCACGCGTGAGAAGTCCTCGGCGGCGGCGGGTGCGCTCACCATGGCGCCGACCAGGGCGGCCGAGGAGAGCAGGGCGGCGCACCGACGCAGGATGGCCGTCATATCCGCAGCTCCCGTGCGCAGGGCGGCCGGGCCACCGTTGGCCGACCGGCGAAACCGTTCGTTCGGGCGTCAACAGTAACGCCCCCCGTGGGCGTCCCGGGGCCGAACGGTCCGACAGAGGCCTAATCGTGCGCTCGCCGTGACATCTGCCGGTAACACCACCCCGTTGCCCCCCTGTACCGGGACGGTCACCCCTCCGAGCTCGGTAGGCTGATCAGGAAGGTATGTCCCTCTACGGAAACGGGTTTGCGGCGATGGCCCACGCGGTAACTCCTGGCCCTGCCACCAACGACGGCCCCACGCCGGTGGCCTTCGAGCAGGCTCTGGACACGTACGAGCCGGTGCTCGGGCTGGAGACCCACATCGAACTGGGTACCGCCTCGAAGATGTTCTGCTCGTGCTCGACGGTGTTCGGCGCCGAGCCCAACACCCAGGTGTGCCCGGTCTGCCTGGCGTTCCCCGGCTCGCTGCCTGTGGTCAACGAGAAGGCGGTCGAGGGCGCGATCCGGCTCGGCCTCGCGCTCAACTGCTCCGTCGCCCCGTGGGGACGGTTCGCCCGGAAGAACTACTTCTATCCGGACATGCCGAAGAACTACCAGATCTCGCAGTACGACGAGCCGATCTGCGTGGACGGCCACCTCGACGTCACGGTCGACACCCCCGACGGCCCGCGCGAGTTCCGGGTCGAGATCGAGCGCGTCCACATGGAGGAGGACACCGGCAAGTCCTCCCACGTGGGCGGCTCCACCGGTCGCATCCACGGAGCCAGCCACTCCAACGTCGACTACAACCGCGCGGGCATCCCCCTGCTGGAGATCGTCACCAAGCCGATCGCCGGCGCCGGGGAGCTCGCCCCGCTGGTGGCCCGCGCCTACGCCGCCGAGCTGCGCGACCTCACACGCTCGCTGGGCATCTCCGACGTGCGCATGGAGGAGGGCTCCATGCGCTGCGACGTCAACGTCTCCATCAACGAGCGCGGCGCCTCCGAGTGGGGCACCCGCAGCGAGACCAAGAACGTCAACTCCCTGCGCTCGGTCGAGCGCGCGGTGCGTTCGGAGATCGAGCGCCAGGCCGGCGTGCTCGGGGCCGGTGAGCGTGTGGTCCAGGAGACCCGCCACTTCCAGGAGAACCTGGGCCGCTCCACCTCCGGCCGCAGCAAGGAGGAGGCCCAGGACTACCGGTACTTCCCGGACCCCGACCTGGTCCCCGTGGCGCCCTCGGCCGAGTGGGTCGAGCAGCTGCGCACGACCCTGCCCGAGCTCCCCGCCGCCAAGCGCGCCCGCGTCAAGGCCGAGTGGGGGCTCAACGACACCGAGCTGCGCGACCTGGTCAACGCCGACGCCATCGACGTCGTCGAGGCCACCGTCACCCAGGGCGCGTCCTCCAAGGAGGCCCGCAAGCTCTGGCTGAACGAGCTCTCCCGCCGCGCCACCGAGCAGGAGGTCGAGCTCTCCTCCCTGAACATCACCCCGGCCCAGGTCGCCCGCGTCATCGCTCTGGTCTCCGAGGGCACGCTCACCAATAAGCTCGCCCGCCAGGTCGTGGAGGGTGTGCTGGCCGGTGAGGGCGAGCCCGACGACGTCGTGGAGGCGCGCGGCCTCAAGGTCGTCAGCGACGACGGTGCCCTGGGCGCCGCCGTGGACGAGGCGATCGCCAACGACCCCGACGCCGCCGACAAGGTCCGCGGCGGCAAGGTGGCCGCCGCCGGCGCCCTGGTCGGTGCGGTCATGAAGGCCACCCGCGGCCAGGCCGACGCCGGTCGGGCGCGCGAGCTCATCCTGGAGAAGCTCGGCGCCTCCTGACCCTCCGGGCCCCGCGGAGGGCCCCGGGCCACGGGCCCGGAAGCCCTCCGCACCATGTCCCCTCCCGGGGCGCGGGCCCGTCCCGCCCCCCCCGGTTGCGGTGGTCACCCCGTGTGGCCGCCGATCGCCGCCGGACGCCGCACACGGTTCCGGCGGTGAGTCCGTCCCATGGGTGTTAATGTGCCGTGTTCCGGTCCCCGCTCCTGGCCACGATGCAGGCACTCCAGCCCAGGTGGAACACTCTGTCGCGCCGTGTTGCGCGGAGGGTCCCCCGTACCGGCAGCCCCGGAACGCGGGGCCTTCACGCGTGCGTGCCGGCGGAGGTCAACTCTCATCCGCTCCTCAATCCCTGTGTGACCTCGGTTGCGTAGGGTTGCGACGCACGGGGGGCGTTGTGGAGCCATCGGGCCCGGACGTGCGGAGGGGCACGTCCGGCGTGGTGGACGGGCCGATCCGGTCCCGCGCGAGATTCGTGCGAGACGGCCGCGCCACCGGGTGCCGACGACGGCGCCCGGGCCGATCAAGAGCGAGGGTGGGTGCTCCATGACCGAGGAGGCGAACCGGCGGCCCCGTGCCGTGGAGCCCCCGGCGGCGCCACCGGGCGGGCCACGGGGAAGGGTCGCGCGCCGCGTGTGGGCGTTCGTTCTCCTCGTGCTCTTCGCCGCCTATGTCGCCACGACTTTCGTCCCGCTGGCCGAGGACTCCACGTTGGCGGCCGAGCTCGCCGAGTGGCCCTCCTCCGTGATGGCCGGGATCGCCGGTGTCTCGCTGCTGGTGGCCTCGCGCCGCTGGGCGGCCACCGGTGCCGATCCCGAGAGCCAGGCCGACGGCGCGGACGGTCCCACGGCCCTGCGGTATTTGGGCCTGGCCGCGCTGGCCTGGTGCGCGGGCGGGCTCGCGCACGCCAGCACCGGGCTGTTCAGCAACACCTCCGTGCTGTCCCTGACCCTGGGCGACCTGTTCTCCCTGGCCGCCCTGCCGCTGTTCGTGGTCGGCTTCACCCGGTTCGCGCCCTGGCCCGGGGGCCTGCGTACCGCCACCCGGCACATCACCGACAGCTACGTGTGCGCGGCCGCGGTCTTCGCGATCGTGTGGCTGCTGGTGTTCTCCCCGCTCTACGAGGAGCTCGGGGCGGGCGCCGGGCTGCTCGGGTTCGCGCTGGTCTACCCGGTCGCCGACATCGTGGTCCTGTGCCTGCTGGTGCCGCTGGTGTTCATGTCGCCGCACAGCACCCGGCGGGCCGTGCTCATGGTGATCGGCGCGCTCATCGTCATCGCGACCTCCGACATGCTCGGCGCGATCACCCGCCTGACCGGGCCGCCCGTGGCCGGAGGCATCGAGCACCCGATCCGGTTCCTGGGCCTGGCCCTGCTCGCGGCGCTGCCGTGGCTGGTCGGGCACCGCACCGGGGCCGACCCGCGGCGCATCACCGGCCGCGGCCTGTACCGGTTCGCGCCCGAGCTCGCCGCCGTGGCCGCGCTCTCGGTGGCCACGGTCGTGCTGACCGTCGCGGCGCTGCGCCTGAGCGACGTGGCCCCCGTGCTGCCGCTGGCCGCGGGTACGGCCGTGCTCGTGCTGCTGGTGCGGGTGCTGGGCATGCTCGAGGAGAACGCGACCCTGTCGCGCATGGTGCGCAACCGCGAGGGCCACTTCAACGAGCTGGCCCGCAACAGCGGCGACGTGATCCTCGTGCTCAACCGCGACGCCAGCGTCCACTACGTCAGCCAGGGGACCGCGGAGGCCTTCGGGTACCGCCTCGACGACGTGCTCGCGGCGCCCGTCACCGCCCTCATCCACCCCGAGGACCTCGAACGCACCAAGCCCGTGCTCGACCTGTTCACGCAGCGGTCCTCGCAGGGTGTGCACCTGCGCCTGCGGGTGGCCGCCGCCGACGGGACCTGGCGCCACACCGAGTCCACGGTCTCCCTGTACGAGCAGCCCGGGGAACCCGACCGCCTGCTGGTGACCACCCGCGACATCTCCGCGCAGGTGGCGCTGCAGAACGAGGTGCGCCACCTGACCTTCCACGACGGGGTCACCGGGCTGCCCAACCGCGCCTACCTGGAGGAGCGCGCCAGCGACGTCCTGGCTCACCGGGCCATCAGCGAGGAACCGGTCGACGGGGTCGCGGTGGTCTTCCTCGACCTCGACGGGTTCACCGCCGTCAACGACTCCGCGGGCCACGTGCGCGGCGACCACCTGCTCGGGCAGGCGGCGCGGCGCCTGCGGGGGGAGCTGGACTCCTCTTCGACGCTCACCCGGTGGGGCGGCGACGAGTTCGCCGTCCTGGTGGAGGGCACCGGCAACGCCCAGCGTGTGGTCGACCTGGCCGAGCGCCTGGGCCGGGTCATCGCCTCCGACCCGTTCCAGGTCGCCGACCGGGACATCCTGCTCACCGCGAGCCTGGGTGTGGCCTTCGCCGAGCCCGGTATGGACAGCGGGGAGCTGTTGCGCAACGCGGACGTGGCGATGACCCGCGCCAAGGAGCGCGGGGCCGGCACGGTCGAGGTCTACGCCGCGCACATGCACGAGACGGTCGTGTCCCGCCTGGAGCTGCAGATCCACCTGCGCGAGGCGCTGGCGGCCGGTGACTTCTACCTCGAGTACCAGCCGGTCGTGGACCTGGGGAGCTCGCAGGTCACCTCCGTCGAGGCCCTGGTGCGCTGGGACCACGACGGGCGCACGGTGCCGCCGGAGGAGTTCATCGGTGCGGCCGAGGAGTCCGGGCTCATCGTTCCGCTGGGGGAGTGGATCCTGCGCGAGGCCTGCCAGAAGGTCGCGGTGTGGCGCATCTCGGACTGGGACATCGGGCTGTCGGTGAACCTGTCGGCCAAGCAGGTGCTCTCCTCCCGCTTCGTCTCGACCGTCGCCGGCGTGCTCGCCGAGACCGGGCTGCCCGCCGAGGTCCTGACCCTGGAGGTCGACGAGGAGCTGCTGCTCGACGACGGGGCCGAGGCGGTCGCGAGCCTGAGCGAGCTTCGGGGCCTGGGCGTGCAGCTGGCCATCGACGACTACGGCATGGGGTACGCGTCGCTGGCGCACCTGCGCGAGCTGAGCGTGGACGCGATCAAGATCGACCCGTCCTTCATCGACGACCTGGGCCGCGACGACACCGTCACCCTGCTCACGCACACGATCATCCAACTCGGACGGGACCTGGGCGTGCAGGTGGTGGCCGAGGGCATCGAACGCCCCGAGCAGTTGGAGCAGCTGCGGGCGATGGGTTGCGACCACGGCCAGGGCTTCCTGGTGGCCCGGCCCATGTCGGCCGACGGTGTCGAGGCGCTCGTGGGCGGCGAGGTCGGCGTCGACCTCTGACCCCGCGCGTGCGGCGGGGCGCCCTGTCGCACGCGCGGGGGTGACTTTTCCGGGCAAAGCGCCTTTCACCTGCGAAGAAGTAGGTGATCTCGCTAGGGCCTGTTTGGTGGACGCCTTCCGTCGCGAGCGGCGTATCCAGTGGTGCTATCGCAAGGCCGAAGAAGGAGTCGGCCTGGGTGTGCCGTTGACTGATGAGAACGCAGCGAGAGTGCCGCTGGGGCGACGCGCAGCAGGAAATTGGTGTTCGCCAAGCAGGCCCTGGTGTCCGGACATGCCCTCAGCCTCGCACGAGCTCCCCGTCGATCTGATCCGCAATCACCCGGCCTTCGCGGTCGAGCTGTACCGCGAGGTCAGTGGAATGCCCCTTCCGCAGTACACACGCGTCAGAGACGGGGCCGCCGAGGCCACCCACACCGCGCCCGCGGAACTGGTCAGCGACTCGGTGGTGGTGTGCGAGCGTCCTCCCCATGAGCACGAGGGCACCGACGACGTCAAGGTCATGGCGGTCATCACCGAGTCGCAGCTGAAGTGGGATGCCCGCAAGCAGTACACCTGGCCCGCCTACGTGGCGAACGTGCGCCACCGGAACCAGTGCCCGGTCGTGCTCATGGTCATCACCCCGACCAACGCGCTGGCCCGCAGGTTCGCCAAGACCATCGACCTCGGGTGCGGTGAGGTCCGGCCGGCGGTCTTCTCCACGGAGTCGCTCGGGCCGGTCACCGACCCGGACGAGGCCGGACGCCACCCGCTCCGGACGGTGATGGCGATGGCCGCGTCGCCGACCGACGACACCGCTGCGCTCAAGGCCCTGGCCACCGCACTGACGAGCATCGATTCCTCTGACTCGTCGCTGTACTCTGACTACGTAGTGGCGGCCCTCAAGGCGGCCACCGGGAACCCACTGGAGAAGCTCATGACGATCGGTGACTACCAGTTCAAGACCGAGCTGATCGGCCGTCCGTTCCGTGAGGGCGAGGCCAAGGGGAAGGCCGAGGGGAAGGCCGAGGGGCGGATCGAGACCCTGGTCGAGGGTGTCCTGGGTGTTCTGGAGGCCCGAGGACTGCCCGTTCCGGAGTCGGTGAGTACACGAATCGAGGCAGAGACGGATCCCCAGGTGCTGGCTGTATGGCTGCGCCGTGCGGCGACCGTGGAGAAGGCGGAGCACCTCTTCGACTGACCCCCGTCCGTGTGTCGGGAGCGCGTCCCGCATCGTGGACCCGGGTGTGTGTTCTGCGTTACACGCACCCGGGTCCTTTGTCTGGAACGCCCTGTACGCGGGGGTTCTGGGGCGTCCATGCTGACCGGATCGTGGCACGGCCGTATCAAATAGCGAGACAATGTGTCGTTCTTGTTGACGGGCGACCCCACGTTCGGCCAATGTTGTCAACGTGCAGAGCAACAACACCCTGATTCTCGTACTTGGTCGGCGCGCAGCCCACTGAGTCAGTTCTGCTGCGCGCCACCCCTCAACCGCACCGCGGTGGGGGTTTTTTTATTGCCGCAAGGACGTGAGTCGCAATTCACCACGGTCCAGAGCACCCCGAGCGCTCTGAACCCTCGCTGAAGGATCTTGAGATGACCGAGCAGATGACCGGCGCCCAATCGCTGATCAGGTCGCTGGAACACGTCGGCGTTGACACTGTCTTCGGGATTCCCGGTGGCGCCATCCTCCCCGCCTACGACCCCCTCTACGACTCGTCCGAGGTGCGCCACATCCTCATGCGCCACGAGCAGGGGGCCGGACACGCGGCCGAGGGTTACGCCTACGCCACCGGGAAACCCGGAGTGTGCATGGCCACCAGCGGCCCCGGCGCCACCAACCTCGTGACCCCCCTCGCCGACGCCCACATGGACTCCGTCCCCATGGTCGCGATCACCGGCCAGGTCGCCTCGCCCGCGATCGGCACGGACGCGTTCCAGGAAGCGGACATCTGCGGCATCACCATGCCGATCACCAAGCACAACTTCCTGGTCAAGAAGGCCGAGGACATCCCGCACACCATCGCCGAGGCCTTCCACGTCGCCTCCAGCGGCCGCCCCGGCCCGGTGCTGGTCGACATCTCCAAGGACGCGCTCCAGGCCACCACCGACTTCGCCTGGCCCGAGCGCCTGGACCTGCCCGGCTACCGCCCGGTCACCAAGCCGCACGGCAAGCAGGTCCGCGAGGCCGCCCGGATGATCTCCGAGGCCGAGCGCCCCGTCCTCTACGTCGGCGGCGGTGTCCTGCGCGCCGGGGCCTCCGCGGAACTGCGGGTCCTGGCCGAGCTCACCGGCGTCCCCGTGGTCACCACCCTCATGGCGCGGGGCGTCTTCCCCGACGACCACCCCCAGCACGTGGGCATGCCCGGCATGCACGGCGACGTCTCCGCGGTCGGCGCCCTGCAGCGGGCCGACCTCATCGTCGCCCTCGGCGCCCGCTTCGACGACCGGGTCACCGGCCGCCTCGACAGCTTCGCCCCCGGCGCCCGCATCGTGCACGCCGACATCGACCCGGCCGAGATCTCCAAGAACCGCCACGCGGACGTGCCCATCGTCGGCGACTGCCGCGAGGTCCTCGCCGACCTGGTCGTGGCCGTGCGCTCGGACCAGGAGAAGGGCCGCGAGGGCGACTACACCGCCTGGTGGACCCAGCTCGGCCGTCTGCGCGAGACCTACCCCAAGGACTACGACCGCACCGAGGACGGCACCCTCTCGCCCCAGCACGTCATCGAGCGCCTGGGCACCCTGGCCGGCCCCGAGGCCACCTACGTCGCCGGCGTGGGCCAGCACCAGATGTGGGCCGCCCAGTTCATCGGCCACCAGCGCCCCGGTTCCTTCGTCAACTCCGGCGGACTCGGAACCATGGGCTTCTCCGTGCCCGCCGCGCTCGGCGCCAAGGTCGCCGACCCCGAGCGGGTGGTCTGGGCGGTCGACGGCGACGGCTGCTTCCAGATGACCAACCAGGAGCTGGCCACCGCCGCCGTCGAGGGCATCCCCCTCAAGGTCGCCGTCGTCAACAACGGCAACCTGGGCATGGTGCGCCAGTGGCAGACCCTCTACTACGAGGGCCGCTACTCCAACACCGACCTGCAGACCTCGCCCCTGGACGAGAAGGTCCGCATCCCGGACTTCGTGCGCCTGGCCGAGGCCTACGGCTGCGTCGGCCTGCGCTGCGAGACCCCCGAGGACATCGACACCACGATCGAGAAGGCCATGGCCATCAACGACCGGCCCGTGGTCGTCGACTTCACCGTCAACCACGACGCCATGGTCTGGCCCATGGTCGGCCCCGGCGTCAGCAACGACGAGATCCAGTACGCGCGCGACATGGCGCCGGACTGGGAGCACGAGGACTAAGAGGAGCAGAGCACCACCATGAGCAGTCACACGCTTTCCGTTCTGGTGGAGGACACCCCGGGTATCCTGGCTCGTGCCTCCTCCCTCTTCTCTCGCCGCGGGTTCAACATCGACTCGCTGAGCGTGAGCACCACCGAATATCCGGGCCTGTCCCGGATGACGATCGCGGTCAACTGCGACCTCCACCCTTTGGAGCAGGTGACCAAACAGCTCAACAAGCTGGTCAACGTCGTCAAGATCGTGGAGATGGACACCGCCGCGTCGGTCCAGCGCGAGCTCCTGCTCGTCAAGGTCAAGGCCGACGCGTCGAGCCGCACCCACGTGTTGCAGACGGCCGAGCTGTTCCGCGCACACGTCGTGGACGTCAGCCCGGACGTCGTCGTCATCGAGGCCACCGGCGACCCCGAGAAGCTCGATGCCCTGGTCAAGAACCTGGAACCCTTCGGGATCCGGGAGCTCGTCAAGTCAGGGCTGGTCGCCCTGGGACGCGGCCCCCGCTCGATCACCGACCGGTCCCTCCGCGCGGTCGAGCGCAGCGCCTGAGCAGCGGGGTCCCGACACGGGGGACCCCGCGCTCCGCGTCCCCACACACGTCAAGAACAAGGAGTTACCCCAAGTGGCAGCACAGATGTACTACGACGACGCCGCGGACCTCTCGCTCATCCAGGGCAAGAAGGTCGCCGTGATCGGCTACGGCAGCCAGGGCCACGCGCACGCGCTGTCGCTGCGGGACTCGGGCGTGGACGTCCGCGTCGGTCTGGCGGAGGGCTCCAAGAGCCGGCCCAAGGCCGAGGAGGAGGGCCTGCGCGTCCTCACTCCCGCGGAGGCCACCGCCGAGGCCGACGTCATCATGATCCTGGTCCCCGACCACCTGCAGCGCGACCTCTACGCCAACGAGATCGCCCCGAACCTGGAGCCCGGCAACGCCCTGTTCTTCGGGCACGGCTTCAGCGTCCGCTACGGCTTCGTCAAGGCCCCCGAGGGCGTGGACGTGGCCATGGTCGCCCCCAAGGGCCCCGGCCACCTGGTCCGCCGCCAGTTCGAGGCCGGCCGCGGCGTGCCCTGCCTCGTCGCCGTCGAGGAGGACGCCTCCGGCCAGGCGTGGGACCTCGCGCTGTCCTGGGCCAAGGGCATCGGCGGCGCCCGCGCCGGCGTCATCAAGACCACGTTCACCGAGGAGACCGAGACCGACCTCTTCGGTGAGCAGGCCGTGCTCTGCGGCGGCACCGAGGAGCTCGTCAAGGCCGGTTTCGCCACCCTCGTCGAGGCGGGCTACCAGCCGGAGATCGCCTACTTCGAGTGCCTGCACGAGGTCAAGCTCATCGTCGACCTCATGTACGAGGGCGGCCTGAGCAAGATGAACTGGTCCGTCTCCGACAACGCGGAGTACGGCGGCTACACCCGCGGTCCGCGCATCATCACCGAGCAGACCCGCGAGGAGATGCGCAAGATCCTCGGCGAGATCCAGGACGGCTCCTACGCCAAGGAGCTCATGGACGAGTTCGACGCGGGCAAGCCCACCTTCACCAAGCGCCGTGAGGCCGAGCAGAACGAGCAGATCGAGAAGGTCGGCGCCGAGCTGCGCCCGCTCATGAGCTGGCTCAAGGCCTGAGGCCCCGCCGGCGGGGCCGGCACAGGGTTTCCCGGCACCGGGGCGGGTCGACGGCCCGCCCCGGTGCGTTCGTGTCGGGGCGGGGGTGGCGAAGGCGACGCCCGTTTTTCGGGGGAACCCCCTAATTACTTCCCCACCCCACTAGTAGACTTCCCTCCGGCCGTCACACCCGATCAGGGCAGGGCCGACGTTCCTGCGCGATCGGGTCGCACCACTCGAAAAGGAACCGTTGTGTCCAAACCCGCCGTACTCGTAGCGGAGAAGCTCTCGCCCGCCGGAATCGCGCTCCTCGAAGAGGACTTCGAGGTCCGCCACGTCGACGGCTCCGACCGGTCCCAGCTCCTGCCCGCCCTCGCAGACGTCGACGCCCTCATCGTGCGCAGTGCCACGCAGGTCGACGCCGAGGCCGTGGCCGCTGCCGACCGCCTCCAGGTCGTCGCCCGTGCCGGCGTGGGGCTGGACAACGTCGACGTCGAGGCCGCCACCAAGGCCGGTGTACTGGTCGTCAACGCCCCGACGTCCAACATCGTCAGCGCCGCCGAGCAGGCCATCAACCTGCTCCTGGCCAGCGCCCGCAACACCGCCCCCGCGCACAACGCGCTCGTCAACGGCGAGTGGAAGCGCTCCAAGTACACGGGTGTCGAGCTGTACGAGAAGACGGTCGGCATCGTGGGCCTGGGGCGCATCGGTGCGCTCGTCGCCCAGCGCCTGCTCGCCTTCGGTACCGAGGTCATCGCCTACGACCCGTTCGTGCAGCCGGCCCGCGCCGCGCAGCTCGGTGTCGAGATGACCACGCTGGACGACCTGCTCGGGCGTTCGGACTTCATCAGCATCCACCTGCCCAAGAACAAGGACACCCTGGGCCTGATCGGGGACGAGGCCTTCGACAAGGTCAAGCCCTCGGTGCGCGTCATCAACGCTGCCCGCGGCGGGATCCTCGACGAGGAGGCCCTCTACCGCGCCCTCAAGGACGGCCGTGTGGCCGGCGCCGGCATCGACGTGTTCTCCACCGAGCCGACGACCGACAGTCCCCTGTTCGAGTTCGAGAACGTGGTCGTGGCCCCGCACCTGGGCGCCAGCACCGCCGAGGCCCAGGAGAAGGCCGGGACCCAGGTGGCGCGCTCGGTCAAGCTCGCGCTGTCCGGCGAGTTCGTGCCCGACGCCGTCAACGTGCAGGGCACCGGCGTCGCCGAGGAGGTCAAGCCGGGCCTGCCGCTGACCGAGAAGCTCGGCCGGGTCTTCACCTCCCTCGCCGGGGCGCTGGCCTCCCGCATCGACGTCGAGGTGCGCGGCGAGATCGCCGCGCACGACGTCAAGGTGCTGGAGCTGGCCGCGCTCAAGGGTGTGTTCACCGACGTCGTCGAGGACGCGGTCACCTTCGTCAACGCGCCGCTGCTCGCCAAGGAGCGCGGCGTCGAGGTCAACCTCGTAACCAGCGACGACACCGTCGACTGGCGCAACCTCATCTCCGTGCGCGGTGTGCTCGCCGACGGCACCCAGGTGTCGGTCTCGGGCACGCTGACGGGCCCGCGCCAGTTCGAGAAGCTGGTCGAGGTCAACAAGTACACGATGGAGATCGGCCTCGCCGAGCACATGGTGTTCCTGTCCTACGAGGACCGCCCCGGCATCGTCGGCCGCGTCGGCGCCCTGCTGGGCGACACCGGCGTCAACATCGCCGGCATGCAGGTGATCCGGGACCAGGAGGGCGGCAAGGCGCTCATCGCCCTGACCGTGGACACCGTGGTGCCCGACGACGTGCTGGCCTCCATCTCCGAGACGATCGAGGCCGACATCACGCGGCAGATCGACCTGGAGGACTAGCTTCCCCGCCCCGGTCGCACGACGGCCGGAGGACGTACCGCGCAACGCCCCGCCGGACCCGTTCCGGCGGGGCGTTCGTGTGTGCGACGGGAACCCGCCGTGCGAACCTTTTCCCGCATTCCGCCCTTGTGGTGACAAGGAAATGCATGCGTATTCCGGTGCGGGCAATTCTCGGTAAATTGGTCGGCTCCGACCTGGCATTGCGCCGGATCGCCCGAGTGGCATGGCATTCTGATCCGGATCCTCTTTCCGTGCTACTTCGGGCCCCGGGGCCGGTTTGGTGATGCCGTGCGTTTGCGCCGTCCACGTTCGCTCCTTCTCCTCCTGTCACTCCTCGCCGTGGCTTCTGCTGCCACGGCGTTCCTGACCGCGATGGGCATCGTCGGGTTCTGGGACTCCGTCCGTGTCCTCGTGTTCACGTCGGTGCTCGTGGTCGCGGCGTTCCTGGCCCTGCTGGTCCGCCGAACCGGCCAGCAGGTCCGCCAGCTGCGCACCGCCCTCGACCGGAACGTGCGGGGGATCCGCGAGATCACCGGTGAGCACCGGGTGGAGCTCCTCGGCCGCACGGAGGAGATCGCCGAACGCCTCTCCGCCGTGGAGAGCGCCCTGCGCGGTGAGGACGACCCCGGGGAGGGCCCGGCCGGGGGAGACCCGAGGGTGTTGACGTGATCCGCGCGCTCTTCGAGGAAGCGCTGCGTACCCGCGAACCGGGCCGCGCCGCCGTCTGCGTCATCGGGGACGTCGAGCGTCCGGCCCGCGCGGAGCTGCCCGAGGGGGTCGCCCTCCACGACCTGGACGGGCGCTCGGTCACCGACGAACACGTGCAGCGCGAGGTGGCCGGCACCGGCGGCCGGAGCGGGCTCACCGTGGTCCTGGCCGCCTCACCCACCGACCTGCGGCGCGCCGTCGCCCACCTGTGCGGGTTCCGGCAGACGGCGCGCCTCGTCGTGCTCGTGGCCGCCGCCGCACCCCACCTGGACCCGCCCTTCCCCGTCCTGCCCGGGCTCGGGCCTTGGGCCGAACTCGTGGACTCGCGGGTCCGGCGTGCGGGGGACCAGGGGTGGGCCGCCGATCTGAGCTTCGCCTCCCCGGTGCACGTGAGCCCGGTCGTGGGGGCGCTCGTACGCGGGATGATCGGCGGCCGGCGCCGGCGTTCCCTGCCCGCACTGGCCTCCGTACGCGGGAGCGACGCCGGGCTGTGGCGTCCGGGCGACGAACACTGCAGCCGCACCGACCACGTCGACGCGGTCCTGGACACCACCGCTGCCGGGTACCCGCTGGCGGAGGACGCGCCGCCCCGGATCGGTCGCGCGTCCCTGCGGCACTCCTCGTGGGAACGCCTCGGCCGTCCCGGGGTGCACGCCATCGCGCGGCCCGCCGTCGACGAGGTGCCGCCCGTGGACGAACGGGTCGTCAACCCCATCGGCTTCACCCGTGAATCGGAACCGCTGACCGGCCGCCTGGAGGACCTCGACGGGCGCTGGGCGCTCGTCGTCGACGGGCAGACGCGGTGGAGGGTGCCCGACGACGGGGGCGTCACCGACGTGCACGTCGCGCAGGCCCGCGACCTGCGCGCGGTCGAGGTCGAATGGGGGCGGCACAGCGGCCCGCTGTCGTCGGTGCGCGCCGTCGCCGCCCTGGCCGCCGCCGGGGTTCCACTGGTCAGCGGCCCGGTCCCGAGCTGGGCGACCGGGCTGGGCGACGACCTCCGTGCCCGCCTGTGCTCCGTGCGGACCGAGGACCTCGACGACGAACACGTGCGCGAGGAACACAGCGTCCGCACGCGCCGGGCCGCCCTGCACGCGCACGGTGCCCTGGCCCGGTGGCAGAGGATGGGCGCCGGCCTGGGACTGTGCGCCGACACCGAGCCCGAGGTGTCCGTGCTCCTGTGCACCCGGCGCCCGGAGATGGTCGGTTTCGCGCTGCGCCAGGTGGAACGCCAGCGCGGGGTGCGTACGGAGACCGTGCTCGCCCTGCACGGTTTCGACCAGGAGATCCCGGAGGTGGCCGAGGCGATCCGGGCCTTCCGTGCGTCCGGGCGAGAGCTGATCGTGCACGAACCCGGGCCGTCCATGGTCTTCGGCAACGTGCTCAACCGGTCGGCGTCGCTGGCGAGCGGCCACATGATCGCGAAGATGGACGACGACGACTGGTACGGCCCCGACCACCTCGCCGACCTCGCGTCGGCGCGGACCTACTCCGGTGCCGACCTCGTGGGGTCCTCGCCGGAGTTCTTCTACCTGGAGGCCCTGGACACCACGGTCCGCCTGTTCGGGCTGAGCGAGGTCTACAAGCACCACGTCACCGGGTGCACGCTCTTCCTCGACCAGGGGGTGCTGGAGGAGATCGGCGGGTTCCGCCCGCTGGCCCGGTCGGTCGACACCCAGTGCCTGGTGGGGGTGCGCCTGGCGGGCGGGCGCATCTACCGCACGCAGGGCTGCAACTTCCTGGTGCGGCGCAAGGGCGACGGGCACACCTGGACGGTCGGGGCCGGGCACTTCCTGCGCCGTGCCGGGACCGACCAGCTGCCCGGGTGGCGTCCCAGTCCTCTGTTGGAGCCCGATCCCCGGGACGCGCCGGTCACGCAGGTGGCGTTGCCCTGGGGGGTCCCGGGGCCCGCGTCGGCCCTGGCCGGATCGGTGGTGGAGGCCGGATGAGCGTGCGTACGACGGCGGTGCGGAACGCCGAACCGCGGGGCGGGGTACAGCCGCAGCCGCTGCCCGCACTGGGCACCTGGCAACCGGAACTGGGGGTGCACGTCGTGGTCCGGGCCGAACACGGCTCCGACCCGGCCCCGCTCCTGGCCTCCCTGGCCGCGCAGACCTACCCGTCGCCGTTGACCGAGGTCACGGTCGCCGGCGACGTCGACACCGCTGTGCTGGAGGGGGAGCGGCCCGACCGTACACGTGTGGTGCCCGCCGACTCCGAGGCGCTGTGGCGGGGAGGGCCCGCGGCGCCGCCGGTGGTGCTGTGGGTGGACGCGGGCGACCGGGTCCCGCCGGGGTTCGTCGAGGCGCACCTGCGCGCCCACCACGCGGTCGAGGGGCTCGTCCTGTGCAGCACACCCGAGGCCGTCGCCGAGGGGGAGGACCCGGAGGACGGACGCGGGCTGCTGCACGCACGGACCGCTCCCCTGTGGGAGGGCGCGCTGCGAAGCGGTGTGTCGGCGCCGCGCTCGTTGCTGGAGGCCTGCGCGGTGGCCGCCGGGGGTGCGCTGCCCGCGGAGGAGGAGATCCTGCTCCACCTGCTGCTCCAGCACGGCGCGCTCCCGGTGACCGACCCCGAGGTGCGCCACCGCCCCGGGGCCCGGCACGGCGCGGGCGGTCAGGACGCGCTGGCACGGGCGCGCGTGGCCCACTGGGTCCCGGCCGTCCCTGAGTTGCCCGGACGTTCCGGACCGTACTCGCGAGTGCCCCTGGCCGACGTCGTCGTGGAGACCGCCGCTGCCGACAGTGCCACGGTGGCCGACACCGTCGACCGCCTCCTCGGGCTGGACACCACCGGCGCGCGTATCACCGTGGTGGCCGTGCCCGGTTCCCAGGACGAGGACGAACTGCGCGCGCACTTCCGCGCCGACCCGAGGGTCAGGATCGGCCCGGACGAGCCCGCCCCCGACCCGCTGGTGCCGTTCGTGCTGCGTGTGCCCGGTGCGCTGGAGGCCCAGACCGACGTGGTGCGTGTCCTGGTCGAGGAGGCCGAACGCTCCGGCGCCGACGTGGTGCGTGCGACGGTGCCCGGTTCCGACCTGGCCGGACCGCGGTTGGAACGCACGGCCGCGCACGCACGCGCCGCGTTCGGTCGGGCGGAGGGCGCCCCGGTGGTGCACCCGGGCCCGCTCCCGCCCCGCGTGCGGTGGATCGACGGGGAGACCCGCCTGCTCAGCCCGCACTCCGTGGTGGGCCGGCGCGCGAAGAAGTGGGCGCGCCTGAACGAGCAAGAAGAGGAAGCGGCCCGGATGCGTGAGTGGGAGCAGCGGCTGCGGCGCCGGCTCGACCTGCTCACCCGCACCCGCGCGGGCCGGTTCCTGTGCCGGGTCCTGGGTTGACCCGTGCCGACACCCGACCTGCGAGGGGGACGACCGTGACAGCGACTCGTGAGGCACCGGACGGCGGCGGGATCGCGCCCCTGGGGGACCGGCCCGGCGTGACCGTGGTGGTCCCGGTGCACTGCGGGCCCGGGTCCTGCGACACCGACCCGCTCGCGCAGATCGTGGACCGGGCCAGGGAGCGCATCGTTCCGGGTGAGGACGTGGGGATCCTGGTGTGCACCACCGCCTCGCCGGAGGTGTGCGCGCAGGCGTGCCCCGAGGCGTTCGCCGAGCGCCCCGACCCGCACGGGGTCCGGATCCTGGCGATGCCCGGCCCCGTGCACCGGTGGGAGCTCGTCCGCGCGGGGCTGGCCGCGGCCGCGGGCGACGTGGTGCTGCTCGCCCGCGCCGACGCCCTGCCCGAGCGCGAGGAGGTCGACGGCCACGTCCGCGCCCACCTGGCCGAACACGCAGCCGTTGTGGTCGGGGGCGTCACCGCCGCGGCCGCGACCGGCGGTCCGCGCCCCGACCACCTGCGCGACCGGTACCCGGACGGCACGGTCTCGCACCGGCGCGACCTGCTCACCGGGGTCGGTGTCGGGGACACCCGCGCGCCCGAGGAACTCCTGCACCGCCTGCTCCAGTTCGGCGCGGCCCTCGTTCCGGGCCCCGGCAGCGAGGCGGTCGAGAAGTCCGGTGGGGGGCGCCGCGACGACGCCGGCGGGCGCGACGCCGACCTCGAACACCGTGTGCCCTGGCACCCCGCACGCCGGGCCCGCCCCGGCCGCCTGTGGGAGGTCCCCTTCGTGGACGTGGTGGTGGACGCCTCCCGCGCGAGCGCCGACGAGGTGCGCCTGACCACCGACCTCCTGCTGGGCGGCGCCGACCGGGACCTGCGCCTCACGCTCGTCGGACCGTGGGGCGCGCGGGACCGGGCCACGGCCGACACGGTCCGGCTCCTGCGCGAGGTCTACCGGTACGAACCCCGGGTGCACATGGCCGACCACGTCCCCGCTCCGGTGCCGGGTGCGCCCTTCCGTCTGACCCTGCCGGCGGGGGCCGAACCGGCCCACGACGCGATCCGCTCCCTCACGAAGACGGCCGACGAACACGCAGCAGGCCGCCTGGTCCTGCCGTGCGGCGACCGCGGCTCCCTGCGCTGGGAACGCACCGCCGCCCTCGCCCGCGCCCGGCTGACCGGGGGAGGGGAGGACGGCATCGCTTCGCCGTGGACGTCCTGCACGGTCGACGCAGGTGTCGCGCTGGAGCAGGGCCCACCCTGGCCGGCCGACGGGCCCGACCGTACCCGGACGGCCCGCCGCGAGGCCAAGAACCTGCGCGAGGACGCCCTGCGCTGGGAACGCCGCATCCGTGCCCTCACCCGGGGGCGCGCGGCGCGCCTGGTCCTGGGCCGACGGCCCGACTGAAAGCCCGCCCGCGGCGGATCCGCGGTGAAGACCGAGCACCCAGGGGGAGCTTGTGCAATTCCTGAGAAAGCATCGTGTGGCCGTGGCATCGTGGTCCGTTCTCGCCTGCCTGGCCGCGTTGGCGGTGGCGACCGCCACGGGTCAGATCAGGGCGTGGACCGCCGCCGAACTGCTCGCCTGCGGGTCCGTCCTGGCCGTGGCCGTGTACCTGGCCCTGCTTCTGCGGCGGCTGGAGGCGGAGCTCTCCGAGGCGGAGTTCTGTGCGGAGGAACAGGCGCAGGAGTGCGCCGAAGTGGTGGAGGAGAGCCGCGAGGAGCTGGTGGTCCGCACCGACGACCTGCGGGAGCGCTCCGCCCGCGCGGCCCAGCTCCTGGCTCGGCGGCGTGCACGGATGGCCGAACGGCCGGAGCCGTCGGAGCGCCCGGCCGAGCCTCCGCGTGTGACCGTGTCCAGTGCCGGCACCCACGTCGATCCCGTGCACTGACCCGGTCCGCCGAACCCGTCCGCCGGGCCTGTCGAACTGCGACGACAGGCCCGGCGTCTCAATGGGTGAGATGCTCTGGCCACATAGTTGGACATCCGATAGTCTGACGTCAGAGGAGCCCGCGGTGCCCGGCCCCACAGACCGGTACCGCCGCCCGGCGCCCCACGCGCCTCCGACCGGAGGTACGGGGCGGACCCGGCCGAACCGGCCGGGGTGCTGAGCTCCCCTTCTTCCGCGCGGACAATGCCGCCCGCGTTTCCGCCGCGCCGCCCACGGATCGGGCCCCGCGGTCCTTCCAACCCGCCCGCCGGCACGCACGCCGGTGACGTCGCGATCCTGGAGACTGCCATGTACGACACGGTCGAGCACACCGCGGACGAGGAACTGCAGCGCGCCCTGCAGGAGGCCCTCGACCGCCGCGACTGAGACGACGACACGTCGAGGACCCGCGCCCCGCGACGGGGTGCGGGTCCAGTCCTGTGTCCGGGGTCCTCCCGTGCCCGCGGTCCCGTCGGAAGCGCCGGGCCCCGACCGAGGGCCGTCGCCCCTGGTCAGCCCTTCCGGTCGGGCAGGGCGAAGCGCTCCGGCGCCGTGAGGCCGTGCGAGCCCACCGGGGACATCGCCGGAACCCCCTCCGTCCGCGCCAGCTCGTCCAGCCCCAGCTGGGCCCGCCGCACTCGCTCGCGGGCCGTGGCCGCCACCGCCGGCGCCAGCTGCTCGCCCGCCGGGTACAGCCCAGGGGCGTTGCGCAGCCCGAACTTGACGTACACCGGCGCGCACGCCCGCACGATCCCCGCGATCTCGTGGTGGCGCACGAAACCGCCGGTGTCGTCGGGCGACTCCACGTAGACGTCGAGCGGGGCGGTCCCCACCGCACGTAGCTCCGCGAGCTGGTGCACGGCCAGGTCGGGCGGGGCGTTGACGGTGTCGGCCCCGAGGAGCTCCTGGACCCGGAACGCGGCCGGGTTGGCCGGCGCGGCGGTCGCCGACACCTTGAAGCGGACCTCTTCGGGCAGGTCGCCCCGGGTCCGCATCCGGTGCAGGGTCCACAACAGTCCCTCGTCCGCGACCAGCAGGCTGTCCACCCCGAGGGCGGCCGCACGCTCGGCCTGGGTCACACCGGCGGCGAGCTGGCCCGCGCCCCTGCTCCGGCTCGCGACGGAACCGGTGGCGGCCGTGCGGCCCGCACCGGTGTCCCAGTCCGCGCCGGGGCGTAGGAACAGGCACAGTTCGGCTCCCCTGTTCCGGCACAGGTCGACCATCGCGGTGATCTCCGCGTCGGTCAGCATGCCGACCCCCGAGCCCTGCGAGACCCGGTGCACAGGGACAGCGAGCCCGTCGGCGGCCGCGAACACGGTCTCCAGGGCGGTCGGCCCCTCGACGCTGGGGATCTCCACCCGCCAGGCCCCGCCGTCGGGGAAGGCCTGCTCGGACGGGGGCGGGGGAGTGGGCGGGCCGGCGAGGCCGAGCTCTTCCAGGGTGCTGTGGCCGGGCGGGCGGGGGTGTTCGCGCGCACGCATCGGGGGGTCCTCTCGGGCGACAGCGCGGACTGTTCTGTATATCGAACAGCGTTTCTGATTTCGGATTCAGGCTAGAACGGGCCGAGCCGGCGGTCAACGGAGGTCGGGCCGCACGCCCGCCGAACCGGGTAGTGGCCCACATCACTACACCCATTGACCCGGATCACACGAGTGGCAGAATGTCTTCGACATCAGAGACAACGTCCGAAATATCGAACATCCGGCTTGCAGTCACCCCTCCTCCCGACGGCGCAGCGCCCGCCCCCGACGCGCGCCCAGGCCCCGGACAGGCAGGTCCCCTCCATGCCCGACACCGCGAGTCTCCCCGTCGGATGGCTCATGGCCATCGCCGTACTCTCCGTCGCCACCCTGCTGTTCCTCATCATCAGGGTGCGCCTCAACCCGATCCTGGCCCTGATCCTGGTCAGCGCCGCGACCGCCCTCGCCACCGGGATCCCCGTCGCCGACCTCGTGCCCACGCTCACCGAGGGCATGGGCGAGACGCTCGGCTCCGTCGTCCTGCTCATCGGTTTCGGTGCCATGCTCGGCCGGATGATCGAGGTCTCCGGAGGCGCCGAGGTCCTCGCCGGCGGCCTCCTGCGCCTCTTCGGGGAACGCCGCGCACCGCTCGCGCTGAGCGTGGCCTCCCTGCTCTTCGGTTTTCCGATCTTCCTCGACGCCGCGTTCGTCGTGATGCTGCCGGTGATCTTCTCCGTCGCCCGGCGCATGGGCGGATCCGTGCTCATCTACGCCCTGCCCGCCACCGGCGCCTTCGTCGTCATGCATGCCCTCCTGCCCCCGCACCCGGGGCCGGTGGCCGCGACCGAGATCGTCGGCGCCGACATGGGGCTGGTCATCGTGTTCGGGCTCGTGGTCGGGATCCCCGCCTGGTACCTGGCCGGGTACCTGCTCGGCCTCTGGCTCGGACACCGCTTCCACCTGCCCGTGCCCGAGATCCTCGGCGGCGGGCGCGAGGACGGCGACCGGCTCGGGCCCCAGCCCGGCCTCGGGGTCCTGGTCTTCCTGCTCCTGCTGCCGTTGCTGCTCATCTTCATGGACACCGGACTGTCCACCCTCGCCGCGACCGGGACCGTGGACTCCGACGCCGGATGGGTGCAGGCGCTCCAGGCCGTCGGCCAGACCCCCGCGGCCCTGTTCATCACTGTGCTCATGGCGATGTGGCTCCTGGGGTGGCGGCGCAGGCACAGCGGCGACACCGTCAACCGGATCGTGGACCGCGCGCTGGCGCCTGTGTGCAGCATCATCGTGCTGACCGGGGCCGGTGGGATGTTCGGCCACGTGCTCAGCCTCAGCGGGATCGGCGACGCCATGACCGAGAGCCTGGACCGCATGGGGATCCCCGTGCTCCTGGCGGCGTTCCTGGTCGCGGTGGTCATGCGGGTCGCGCAGGGTTCGGCGACGGTCGCCGTGACGACGGCCGCGGGGCTGGTCGGGCCGGTGGTGGCCGCGGGCGACTTCACCGGGGTCCAGCTCGTGCTGATCGTGCTGGCCATGGCGGCCGGGTCGATCGTGCTCTCACACGTCAACGACTCCGGGTTCTGGCTCGTGCGCGGGTTCCTGGAGATGGACACCGCGACCACGCTCAAGACGTGGACCCTCCAGGGGACGGCGGTGGGGCTGCTGTCCTTCGCCCTGGTCTGCCTGCTCTACCTGCTGACCTGAGATTGTCTGCGGGGATCTTGCTACCAGCGCCGACTTCGGCGGCCGAGACCGGCTCCAGTAGCAAGATCCCCGGGGTCGGGTTCCCCGGAGCGGATCAGGCCCCGCTCGCGCCGAGCCGCAGGGAGAACCGCCGCGCCCCGTCGCGCACCAGCTCGCGCAGCTGTTCGCAGCGCTCGTCCGACCACCGGTGCTGGGGAACGGAGATGCTCAGCGCCGCCACCACCTGGCCCGTGCGGTCGCGCACCGGGGCGCTGACGCAGGACACGTCCGGGTTGGCCTCGCACACCTCCACCGCCGAGCCCGAGTCCCGCACCCCGGCGAGCTCACGCACGAGCCGGTCGGGGTCGGTGATGCTGTCGGCGCTCAGCGGTTCCAGGCGTCCCTGCCCCAGGCGCCGGAGCACCTCCTCGTCGGGCAACGCCGCCAGCAGCACCTTGCCGAGGGCGGTGCAGTGCGCGGGCAGGCGCCGGCCGAGGCTGGAGACCATCCGGACCGCGTGTGAGCTGTCGACCTTCGCCAGGTAGACGATGTGCCGGTCGTCGAGCACCGCCACGTGCGAGGTCTCGTTGCACTCCTCGACCATCTCCCGGGCGGCCTCCCGTCCGAGGGTGGGCAGGTCGAGGCCGTCGGTGTAGGCGCTGCCCAGGCGGAAGAGCTGGAGCCCGGGGCGGTACCGGCCGGGGATCTCGGGGTGCCGCGTCAGGTAGGCGCGGGCGGACAGGGTGTGCAGCAACTCGTGCACGGTCGTGCGCGGCAGGCCGAGCTCGGCCACCACCTCGGGCGCGCTGACCGACTCGCGGCCGTCGGTGAACAGCTCGAGGATGTCCAGCCCCCTCTGCAGAGCCGGCGTACGGCGTGCCACGGGGGACCTCCTCGTCGTCTCCCTGCTCGGACGACCGCCAGAGTACCGGGGTGCCCGGCGGCCTCGAGAGCGGGCCGCCGGGCGGAGGGCGTCCGCTGCGGGCGGGGTCAGTGCGATTCGCGGGGGACCTCGTGGCCGCTGTGGCCGACGAGGAAGTCCAGGTCGGCGCCGTGTTCGGCCTGCAGGACGGTGTCGCAGTACAGCTTGGTCCACCCGCGGGGGCTGTGCGGCTCCGGCCGGTTCCACGCGGCGGCGCGGCGTTCCAGTTCCTCGGGGTCGACCTCGAGGGACAGCGAGCGGCCCGGCACGTCCAGGGAGACCGTGTCGCCGTCGCGTACGAGCGCGAGCGGGCCGCCGACCGCCGCCTCGGGCGAGGTGTGCAGCACGACGGTTCCGTAGGCGGTGCCGGACATACGCCCGTCGCACACGCGCACCATGTCGGTCACGCCCGCGGCCAGGAGCTTGGACGGCAGGGCCACGTTGCTGACCTCGGGCATGCCCGGGTACCCGGCCGGTCCGCAGTTGCGCACGACGAGCACGGTGTCGGCGTCCACGTCGAGGTCGGGGTCGTCGGACACGGCGTAGTACTCCTCCGGGGAGTCGAAGACCTTGGCCCGGCCCCGGTGCACCATCAGGTGCTCGCTCGCGGCGGACTGCTTGAGCACCGCGCCGCCGGGGGCGAGGTTGCCGCGCAGCACCGCCGTTCCGCTGCCCGCCCGCTGGAGGGGATCGTCCAGGGGCCGGATCACCCGGCGGTCGTAACACTCGGCGGCCCTGGCGCGGGCAGGTGCGTCGAGGGGCTCGCCCGTGACGGTGACCGCGTCGGTGTGGAGCAGGTCGCCGAGCTCGGCGATCACCGCGGGGAGCCCGCCGGCGTAACAGAAGTCCTCCATGAGGAACCGGCCGCTGGGCATGAGGTCGAGCAGGGTCGGCACGTCGCGGACCAGGGTGTCGAAGTCGTCCAGGTCGAGGTCGACACCGAGGCGTCCGGCGATCGCGGTGAGGTGGATGACGGCGTTGGTGGAACCGCCGATGGCCGCGTTGACCCGGACGGCGTTCTCGAAGGCCTCGCGGGTCATGATCGAGGACGGGCGGATGTCCTGGTGCACGAGGTCGACGATGCGCCGCCCCGATCTCTGCGCCATCGCGTACCGGCGGGCGTCGACCGCGGGCCACGTGGCGCCGTAGGCGGGCTGCATGCCGAGGGCCTCGGCCATGCACGCCATGGTCGAGGCCGTGCCCATGGTCATGCAGTGGCCGTTGGAGCGGGACATGCAGGACTCCGCGAAGCCGCACTCGGCCTCGGTCATGCGCCCGGCCCGCACCTCCTCCTCGAACTTCCACACGTGGGTGCCCGACCCGATGTCCTCGCCCCGGAACTTGCCGTTGAGCATGGGGCCGCCGGTGAGCATGAGGGCGGGCAGGTCGGCGCTGGCCGCGGCCATGAGCAGGCCGGGCGTGGTCTTGTCGCAGCCCGACAGCAGGACGACGCCGTCGAGCGGGTTGGCGCGGAAGAGCTCCTCGGCCTCCATCGCCAGGAGGTTGCGGTAGAGCATCGCGGTCGGGCGCAGCACGGTCTCGCCGAGCGCCATCACGGGGAACTCGAGCGGGAACCCGCCCGCCTCCCAGATCCCGCGCTTGACCGACTCCGCGAGCCGGGACAGGTGGGCGTTGCAGGGGGCCAGTTCGGAGCCGGACACGGCGATCCCGACGACGGGACGGCCGTCGAAGACGTCGTCGGCGAAACCCTGGTTGCGCATCCAGGAGCGGTAGAGCATGCCGGAGCGGCCTCCGGCGCCGAACCAGTGCCGGCTGCGCAGTTCGTCGGTCCGGCGGGGGCGGTCGTCTCCGGTCGTCGCGTGGTCCTCGTGCGGCATCGGGGGCTCCTTCGGGGGGTACGCGGGAAGGCGCGGGGCGGGTCACGAGCCGGGGGATGCGGGGATGTTCGAGATGTTGAACAGCGATCAGTATCTCGAAAAACGGTAAGAAGCCCCGGGAAGGGCGTCAACCCCCCGAACGGGCGCCGGATGCGGATCCCGTGGCTCGGGAGTAGCGCCCGGCGGTCGGCCCGCGGCGCCCTGGATGTGCGAACTCCGTGTGGGGTCGGGACACGGGAATCCTGCTGAGACTGTAGAGTTGTCTCATCCAGTGTTCATTCGGATCTCATCATATGAGATGAGGTCGCGTCCGAGTTAGAGGCAGTCCGTATGGCAGCGCGCACCGTGAAACTGGCCGTCATCCCCGGCGACGGGATCGGACCCGAGGTCGTCGGCGAGGGCCTCAAGGTGCTGGACGCCGTCGCAGCCCAGCACGACCTGGCCTTCGAGACCACCGAGTACGAGCTCGGAGCCCAGCGCTGGCACCGCACCGGTGAGACCCTGCCCGAGTCGGTCGAGGCCGAGCTCGCCCAGCAGGAGGCCATCTACCTCGGCGCGGTCGGCGACCCGTCGGTGCCCAGCGGTGTCCTGGAGCGCGGCCTGCTGCTCAAGCTCCGCTTCGACTTCGACCACTACGTGAACCTGCGCCCCGTGCGTCTCTACCCCGGCGTGAGCACCCCCCTGGCGGGCGTGGCCCCCGACGACATCGACATGCTCGTCGTGCGCGAGGGCACAGAGGGCCCCTACGCCGGCGCGGGCGGTGTGCTGCGCAAGGGCACGGCCAACGAGATCGCCACGCAGGACAGCGTCAACACCCGCGTGGGTGTGGAGCGCCTCATCCGCTACGCCTTCGCCAAGGCCGCCGAGCGCCCCCGCCAGAAGCTGACCCTGGTGCACAAGGACAACGTGCTCACCTTCGCCGGCGACCTCTACCAGCGTGTGCTGAAGGAGGTCGGCGCCGAGTACCCGCAGGTGTCCGTGGACTACTGCCACGTCGACGCCGCCTCGATGTTCTTCGTCAACCAGCCCGGCCGATTCGACGTGGTCGTCACCGACAACCTGTTCGGCGACATCATCACCGACATCGGCGCCGCCATCACCGGCGGCATCGGTCTGGCGGCGAGCGGGAACATCAACCCGGACCGCACCTTCCCGAGCATGTTCGAGCCGGTGCACGGTTCGGCCCCCGACATCGCCGGCCAGGGCAAGGCCGACCCCACCGCCACCGTGCTCTCCGCGGCCACCATGCTGGAGCACCTGGGCGTGCCCGAGGCCGCCCGCAAGATCGAGAACGCCGTCGCCGCCGACCTCAAGACCCGCGGTGACGAGGAGCGTTCCACCTCCCGTATCGGCGACGACCTCGCCGCACGAGTAGCCGAGCAGGGCTAGGGGACCCACGACCGCCTGGCCCACCTCGTGAAGAGGGCGCGCCCGGCGGCACCGGAACCACAGTCGGCGGGCGCGCCCATCCACCACCCGGGCGCGCCCGCCGACGCTTTGTATGCCTTGGAACCGTTCGGCGTGCAAAGCATCCACTCTGGCACCGGGTGCGCTCATCCGACAGACTAGATCTCAGGCCGGCGGCGCTGCCGGCCCGATGCACCCGAGAGGACCTACGACATGAACAACGACGCCACCACGAGCGGGTTGACGTTCGACATCCAGCTCTCCCACCACCGGAAGACCCCGGAGGAGCGGGCACAGCTGCTGGAGAATCCCGGGTTCGGCCAGGTGTTCACCGACCATATGGTCACCATCCGCTACACCGAGGGCCAGGGCTGGCACGACGCCAAACTGGAGCCGTACGGGCCGCTCACCCTCGACCCCGCCACCTCCGCGCTCCATTACGCCCAGGAGATCTTCGAAGGTCTCAAGGCCTACCGCCACTCCGACGGCAGCCTCGTCTCCTTCCGTCCGGAGGCCAACGCCGCGCGCCTCAACCGCAGTGCCGAGCGCATGGCCATGCCCGCGCTGCCCGAGGACCTCTTCATGCGCTCCATCGAGCTGCTGCTGGAGCACGACGGCGCCTGGGTCCCCGACAAGGACGACTTCAGCCTCTACCTGCGGCCGTTCATGATCTCCACGGACGTCGGGCTCGGGGTCAACCACCCCTCCCGCACGTACCTCTACCTGCTGATCGCCTCGCCGGTCGGCTCCTACTTCTCGGGTGGCGTCAAGCCCGTCACCGTGTGGCTGTCGAAGGACTACACGCGCGCCGCCCCCGGCGGGACCGGCGCGGCCAAGTTCGCCGGCAACTACGCCGCGAGCTTCCTCGCCCAGTCCCAGGCGGTCGAGCAGGGCTGTGACCAGGTCGTCTGGCTCGACGCCCGCGAGCACCGCTGGGTCGAGGAGATGGGCGGCATGAACCTGTGGTTCGTGTTCGGCTCGGGTGAGAACGCGAAGCTGCGCACGCCGCCGCTGACCGGGACGCTCCTTCCGGGCATCACCCGCGACGCCCTGCTCACGCTCGCCCCCGACCTGGGCCTGCCGGTCGAGGAGGAGCCGCTGTCCGTCGAGGAGTGGCGCCGGGCCGCCGAGTCCGGGGAGATGACCGAGGTCTTCGCGTGCGGGACCGCCGCGGTCGTCACGCCGGTCGGCCACGTCAAGAGCGACGACGGCGCCTTCACCATCGGCGATGGCGAGCCCGGCCCCGTCACCATGCGCGTGCGCGAGGAGCTCGTCGGCCTGCAGACCGGCAAGCGCGCCGACAAGTACGGGTGGCTGACCTCGTTCTAGCCTCGCGCGCCTGCCCGCGTGCGGTCGGGCCCCACCCTTCGCCCGGCACGCAGGGGAACGCAGCACCGCCCGGTGTCCGGTATGCCCGGACCCGGGCGGTTCACGTTTCACCAGGTGAGACAGGTGGCCCCGATGGGCGGGAGCTCCGCGACCGTGTGGCAGACTGAAACCATGCCGTCTCAGGTACTCATTATCGTGAGGCGCGCCGGCTGACGATTCGGACCCCGCCGGCGCGCTGACCTCTCGTGTCCACGAGGGGTCTTTTTTGTTGGCGGGGGTGGATCGGCCGAACCACAGCATCCACCTTCGGGAGTAACCACCCATGAGGGACGACAGTTTCCACGTCTTCGACACCACGCTGCGCGACGGGGCACAGCGCGAGGGCATCAACCTCCGTGTGTCCGACAAGCTGGCCATCGCGAAGCTGCTCGACGACTTCGGGGTCGCCTTCATCGAGGGAGGGTGGCCGGGGGCCAACCCCAAGGACACCGAGTTCTTCGAGCGCGCCGCACATGAGCTGACGCTGAAGCACGCCCGCCTCACCGCGTTCGGCGCGACCCGCCGGGCCGGGGTGCGGGCCGCCGACGACCCCCAGGTGGCCGCCCTGCGCGACAGCGGCGCCCCGGTCGTCACCCTCGTCGCCAAGAGCGACACCCGACACGTCGAGCGCGCCCTGCGCACGACCCCTGACGAGAACCTCGCCATGATCGCCGACACCGTGTCCCACCTGCGGGAACACGGGCAGCGGGTGTTCGTGGACTGCGAGCACTTCTTCGACGGTTACCACCACGACCCCGGCCACGCGCTCGACGTGGTCCGTACCGCCTCCGAGGCCGGCGCCGACGTCGTCGTCCTGTGCGACACCAACGGCGGCATGCTGCCCACCGACGTCACACGTGTGGTCTCCGAGGTCGCCGAGGCCACCGGCGCCCGCCTGGGCATCCACGCCCAGGACGACACCGGCTGCGCGGTCGCCAACACCCTCGCCGCCGTCGAGGGCGGCGCCACGCACGTGCAGTGCACCGCCAACGGGTACGGCGAGCGCGTCGGCAACGCCAACCTCTTCTCCGTGGTCGGCGCCCTCGCTCTCAAGCAGGGCCGCGACGTGCTGCCCGAGGGCTGCCTGGAGGAGATGACCCGCGTCTCCACCGCCATCGCCGACCTGGTCAACCTGGCACCCGACACCCACCAGCCCTACGTCGGGGTCTCCGCCTTCGCCCACAAGGCCGGGCTGCACGCCTCCGCGATCAAGGTCGACCCGGACCTGTACCAGCACACCGAACCCGAGCTGGTCGGCAACCGGATGCGCATGCTCGTCTCCGACATGGCCGGGCGCGCCTCCATCGAGCTCAAGGCCCAGGAGCTCGGGCTCGACCTGTCCGAGGACCGCGCGCTCTCCGGCCGCATCGTCGAACGTGTCAAGGGCCTGGAACTGTCCGGGTACAGCTTCGAGTCCGCCGACGCCTCCCTCGAACTGCTCGTGTTCGAGGAGATGGGCCGGCCCGTGCGCTACTTCGAGACCGAGTCCTGGCGTGTCATCACCGAACGCCGCCCTTCCGAGGGTGTGGGCCTGCTCGGCGGCGCCGACGAGAGCCTGACCGAGGCGACGGTGAAGCTCGGCGTCAAGGGTGAGCGCATCATCGCGACCGAGGAGGGCAACGGCCCGGTCAACGCCCTGGACCGCGCCCTGCGCAACTCCCTGGAGAACGTCTACACGGCGCTCGGCGGCCTGGAGCTCACCGACTACAAGGTGCGCATCCTCGAGGGCACCTCGGGCACCAACGCCATCACCCGCATCCTCATCACCTTCAGCGACGGAACGGGGGAGTGGACGACCGTGGGTGTGGGCCCCAACGTCGTCGACGCCTCCTGGGTCGCACTGGAGCAGGCCGTCACCTACGGGCTCCTGCGCCAGGGGTACCCGCAGGTCTGATGACCGGAACCGGCCCGGCCGCGCGGCGACCCCGTGCACCGGGCCGGGCCTCCCCATCCCTGGTCCCGGGCCTGCGACCTTCCCCCGAGGTGAGGGATTCCTACCGCCAGGGCCATAGCGACCGTGCTCCACATCACTCGATACTGCGAACCGCTGCTGATCCCCCGAGCGCAAGTGGTGATGGATGCCGGAGCCGACCCACACACGGCCGGAAACAGGGCCACCGGAACGCGGTGGACCGCCCGCACGCCCGCGCCGCAGCCGCGAACGCAGCCGCGAGGCCCGTCTGGCCTGGGCCTTCCTCGCCCCGTCCGTGCTGGTCTTCGCGGTCTTCCTCGTGTATCCGCTCGGACGCACCGTGTACCTGTCGATGCACGGCAACGACATCATCGGCGAACCCAACCGCTTCGTCGGGCTCTCCCACTTCGCCGAGATGGCCTCGCCCGCCTACGTGCAGGTCCTGGTCACCACGCTGCTCTTCACCCTCGGCGTGGTCGTGCCCGGCGTCGTCGGCGCGCTGGCGGTCGTGCTCCTGCTCGAGGGCGTCATCCGCGGCCAGAAGTTCTTCCGCGGCGCCTTCGCCCTGCCCTTCGCGTTCTCCGTCGCCAGCGCCTCGGTCGTCTTCGTCGTCTTCTTCAGCCCCGGCAACAGCGTGCTCAACGGCATCCTGTACCGGCTCGGCCTCGACCAGGTGCCGTGGCTGACCTCCCAGGAGATCGCGCTCTGGTCGGTCTGCATCACCACCGTGTGGATGAACCTCGGTTACGGCGTGCTCGTGCTGGCCGCCGGCATCGGGTCGATCCCGCGCGAGATCAACGAGGCCGCCCGCATCGACGGGGCCACCGGGCCCCGGCTCGCCTGGAACGTCACCGTGCCCCTGCTCGGCCCGCAGCTGTTCTTCCTCATCGTGATCTCCACGATCAACGCGCTGCAGAGCTTCGGACAGATCCACATCCTCACCCTGGGCGGACCGGTCGGATCCACGACCACCCTCGTCTACTCCGTCTACCAGGACGCCTTCGCGTTCGGCACCAGCGACTTCGGCCGAGCCAGCGCCCAGGCCCTGGTGCTGCTCGTGGTCGTGCTCGTGTGCACCGCGATCCAGTTCGGCGTCATCGAGCGGAAGGTGCACTACTCATGACCCGCGCACCCGCCCCCGCGCGCGACGCCGCCGCAGAGCCCGCCACCGGATCCGTGCGCCGCTACCGCCACGGGCCGGGGTTCTGGGCCGGCCGGGTCCTGCTCTACGCACTCCTGGCGCTGTTCCTGGTCCCGGTGCTCTTCCCCGTCTACTACATGTTCGTCGGCGCGGTCATGGAACCCCGCGAGCTGTCCACGTTCCCCGCGCGCCTGCTGCCCACCGGGATCACCACCGACAGCATCCGGGGCGCGCTCGACGCCGTCCCCCTCATGCGCATGTACGGGAACTCGGTGGTCATGGCCGGCATCATCACCGCCTGCCAGCTCGCCACCTCCGCGCTGGCCGCGTACGCGTTCGTGTTCCTGCGGTTCCGGTTCAGCGCGATCGTCTTCGCGCTGTTCCTGTCCACGCTCATGGTCCCGCAGGAGGCCACCTTCATCCCCAACTACCTCACGCTCACCGGGTGGGGGCTGGGCGACAGTTACGCCGGGCTCGTCCTGCCGTTCCTGGCCTACGCGTTCGGCACGTTCCTGCTGCGCCAGAGCTTCAAACAGTTCCCGAGGGAGCTCTTCGACGCCGCCCGCATCGACGGCATGGGACACCTCAGGTTCCTGTGGACGATCCTGATCCCGCTCAACAAACCGGCCCTGACCGCCGTCGGCATGTACGTCTTCATCACCAGCTGGAACATGTACTTCTGGCCGCTCATCATCACCCGCACCACCGAGATGCAGACCCTCCAGATCGGCCTCAACAGCCTCCGGGTCGGCGAGGCCGCCAACCCCGGCCTGCTCCTGGCCGGCGCCGCGCTGTCGGTCATCCCCACCCTGGCCCTGGTCGTGCTCGGCCAGCGCTTCATCGTCCGCGGGCTCACCGCCGGGGCCGTCAAGTAGGCCGCCGGGTCCCGCCCCACCCCCCCCGAGGAAAGCGAGACGGTATGCGACTCTCCCCCCAGGGGCGCGGCATCGGCGCCGCGGCCCTGTTCATGAGCCTGGGGCTGGTCCTCAGCGCGTGCGGCGACGGCGACAGCGGCGGCGGAGGGGGAGACCTCACCGCCCCGGGCCCGGAGGTGCTCGACGACCTCGACGAGGCCGTGCAGGTCGAGTTCTGGCACAGCATGGACGCCGGCAACGGCCAGGTCCTCGACCAGCTCATCGACGACTTCAACGCCGAGAACGAAGGGCGGGTGGAGGTCACCGGCTCCTTCCAGGGGGAGTACGACGACGCCCTCGCCAACCACCGCGCCGCGATCCAGCAGGGCGACACCGCCGAACTCATCATGATCTTCGACCTGGGGACCCAGTTCATGATCGACTCCGGCCAGACCGTGCCCGCGCAGTCCTTCATCGACGAGGACGGCTACGACACCGGCGAGATCGAGGACGCCCTCCTCAACTACTTCACCGTCGACGACGAACTCCGGTCGTTCCCGTTCAACAACTCGACCCCGCTCATGTTCATCAACCGGGACGCCTTCGAGGAGGCCGGCCTCGACCCCGACGACCCGCCCACCGACCTCGCCTCGATCCGCGAGGCCGCCGAGGAGCTCACCGTCACCGACGACGACGGCGAGATCGTCCAGTACGGGTTCGGCGCCCCGCTGTACGGCTGGTACATCGAACAGTTCATGGCCCGCGCCGCCGCCCCCTACTGCGACGGCGCGAACGGGCGGTCCGACCGCGCCACCGAGGTGCTCTTCGACGGGCCCGAGGGCGTGGAGCTCGTCGAGTGGTGGGAGCAGATGATCGAGGACGACCTCGCCCTGCAGATCGGCCGCAACATCGACGACGGGATGGCCGCCTTCACCTCCGGCCGCGCCGCGATCACCCTGGAGTCCACCGGCGCCCTCAGCAACTACATCGAGGGCTCCGACTTCGAGGTCGGGGCCGGGTACTTCCCGCTCATCAGCGAGGGCGACCCGGGCGGCTCGATCATCGGCGGCGCCTCCCTGTGGATCAACGGGGAGGGCCACACCGACGAGGAGGTGCGCGGTTCCTGGGAGTTCGTCGAGTACCTGCTCACCCCCGAGGCCCAGTCCACCTGGCACGCCGGGACCGGATACCTGGCCGTGAACACCGAGGGCTACGACGGCCCCGAGGCTGTCGAGCGGGCCGAGGAGTTCCCGCAGTTCGAGATCGCCGCGGAGCAGCTCGCCGAGTCCGAGGTCAACGAGAACACCGCCGGCTGCATGATGGGCGTGATGTCGGAGGCCCGCGCCGCGGCCGAGGAGGGCTGGGAGGCCGCGCTCACGAGCGACGCCACCCCCGAGGAGGCGATGTCGGAGGCGGCCGAGCGGGTCGGCGGCACCATCGAGGAGTACAACGCCTCCGTCGACGAGTGACCCAGGGACGAGGGGCAGAAGGAAGGGCCCGGGGATCTTGCTACCAGCGCAGACTTCAGCGCTGAACCCGGCTCCAGTAGCAAGATCCCCCGCGGCTGGGCGTCAGGCGAACACGACGTCGTCGCCCTCCACGGTGACCTCGAACTCCTCCAGCGGTGCCTGCGCCGGCCCGTCCTCGGGTGCGCCGTCCGCCACCGAGAAGCGGCTGTCGTGGCACGGGCACACGATCTGGCCGTCCTCGACCGCGTCGACCGGACAGCCCTCGTGCGTGCACGCGGTGGAGAAGGCCCGGAACGTGCCCTCCTCCGGCTGGGTCACCACCACCTGGTGCTCCTCCAGCACCGTCCCGCCGCCGACGGGCACGTCACCCGTCGAGGTGAGTACTTCGCCGGTCTCGGGCGCGGGCGACGGGGTACCGGGATCCTCCTCGGCGCCCTCACCACCGCTGGGGCCGCCGCACGCGGCCAGGGTCGTGGTCACGGCCCCGGCGCCCAGGGCGCCGAAAGCGGTACGTCGGGACGGACTGCAGTTGCACATGCGCTCTCGCTCCTGTCGGCCTGCACTTCCTCGGACGGTATTCGTCGCCGACGGGCCCGCGGACGGGTCCGCGTACGGACGGATCACGCGTCGGGGTCGACCCACCCGTTGGGCTCGCAGCCCTGCAGATCGAGGGTCTGCTGCTGCATGACCGGCGCGGGCTCGCCCTCCTCGGGGCAGCTCACGTGGCCGTGTCCGAAGGTGTGGCCCACCTCGTGGTTGATGAGGTAGATGCGGTAGGTCTCCAGGTCGTCGTCGAAGTGGTCGACGCCGGACACCCAGCGGTTCTGGTTGATGATGGCCCGGTTGCCCTGGGCGCAGGAGACGTACCCGTTGGTGTTGAGCGGGGCGCACAGGTCGTCGACGGTGTCGGGGGCCGCCAGCAGCACACGGAAGTCGGCGTCCTCGGCGTCGTCGACCCGCTGCAGGGAACGGTCGCCGCTCTCGCCCCAGCTGCGGGGGTCGCCGAGGATCAGCTCGACCGCCTCGGCGAAGTCGTCGTCGTCACCGGGAAGGCCGGTCTCGGTCTCCACGGCGAAGGTGTGCAGCGGGCCGTCGCCCATGACCTCGCCCTCGCCGGGGATGGTCTCGATGTCGCCGTCGGCGGTGTCGACCTCCTCCTCGATGGAGCGGAGCAGGACGTTGTCCTCGTCCTCCTCGGGGGCCGTCGGCGAAGGGCTCGGGGTGGCCGCCTCGGTGGGCTCGTCGTCGGGGTTGTGGCGACGGTCGTCGCTGTCCGGCACACCGTCACTGGCGGGCGGGCCGGCCGAGTCCGCCACCGGGGGAGCGTCGGAATCCTCCGGCACGCTCACCATCAGCACGGTTGCGGCGCCGGAAACCACGCACAGTCCGAGCGCGATCCCCATGGGGTAGCGGCGTCGGCGGCGGTGCCTGGGGCGCGTGGTGGACACGGGCGTGGACCTCTCGACGTAGGACGACGGCCCCCAGCATGCCAGAGATCCCCCCAAACCACGGCCAAGACGCACCCACCAGGCGGCCCACCGCGGACCGGGTGCCACAGCCCCGCGGTCCCCGCACCCGGATACGCTGCAACGGCAAGCGAACAACAGGGGAGGCAACGGGTGCGCATCGCACGCTTCGCGTCTGGGGACGACGTCGGATTCGGCCTTGTGGAGACCGATTCGGACACGGGGGAGGACTACGTCTCCCGTCTGAGCGGTCACCCGCTGCTGGGTGAGGTCAAACTGGCGGGGGAGCGCGCCAAGCTCGACGACGTGCGTCTGCTCTCGCCGGTGCTGCCCACGAAGGTGGTCTGCATCGGCAAGAACTACGCCGACCACGTCGAGGAGATGAAGGACGTCACGGGCGAGTCCACGGACGAACCGGTCGTCTTCCTCAAGCCCTCGACCTCGGTGACCGGCCCGCAGGACCCCATCTTCCACCCGTCCGTCTCGGAGCAGGTCGACTACGAGGGCGAGCTCGCCATCGTCATCGCCCGCCCGTGCCGCGAGGTGCCCAGGGAGCGGGTCAAGGACGTCATCTTCGGTTACACCGTCGCCAACGACGTCACCGCGCGGGACCTGCAGAAGAAGGACAAGCAGTGGACCCGCGCCAAGGGGTTCGACTCCTTCTGCCCGCTGGGCCCGTGGATCACCACCGGGCTGACCATCGAGGAGGCCCAGGACCTCGCGCTGACCACCACGGTCGACGGCGAGGTCAAGCAGGAGGGCCGCACCTCGCAGTTCATCCACGACATCCCGGGGATCATCTCGTACGTGTCCTCGTTCATGACCCTGCTGCCCGGCGACGTGGTGCTCACCGGCACCCCCGCCGGCGTCGGCCCGGTCCGCGAGGGCCAGGAGGTCTCGGTCACCATCGAGGGCCTGGGCTCCATCGACAACCGCGTCATCGCCCGCGGCTGACGCACGCACGCGGGGCGGCCCGCAGCGGCCGTCCCGCACCGCCCCCCCCGAGCCCGCGGACCCCCGCCGCGCGGCCCCTCCTCCGACCGGTGCACGTCCCGCCCCCGGGACCCGTCCCGTCCCCCGCGGACGACCGAGAAAGGAGAACGGGTGCAGTTCCCCCGCTTCCCCACAGGCCGGCACCCCACCACCCCGACGAGCAGCCCCCGGCGCCGCCCCGGTCCCCTCCTGGTCTGCGGAACCCTCGCCGTGGTTCTGCTGATCGTGGCCGCCGTCGGATACTGGGCATCGACCAGCGCCGATCCAGGCGACCCCCAGACCGAAGCGGAAGAGCGGCCCGTGAGCGATCCCCAGCGCATCATGCTCGCCGGCGACTCCATGACCCAGGGAGCCGACGGAGACCGGACGTGGCGGTACCACCTGTGGAACCACCTGTCCCCGCACGTGGAAGGGCTCGACTTCGTGGGCCCCTACAGCGAACCGGCGTCCTCGGACATGATCCTCCCGGTGCCCACGACCGAGGGGGAGGACCCCTCCGGCCCCGAACCCGGTTCCGCGGAGGACGACCCCTCTCCCACCGACGGTGCGAGCCCGGACGAGAGCGCCTCGCCCGACGAGGACGGCGGCGCCGGCGGGGCCCGCTGGCCCGGCACCGCCGCGCCCGGCGAGGCCGCCTACGACGACCCCGACTTCGACCACGACCACAACGCCCTGTGGGGCCGTACCCTGCGCGACGCCTCCGCCTCCATCGGGGAGGAGGTGCGAACGCACGAGCCGGACGTGCTGCTGGCCATGATCGGCATCAACGACCTGCTCTGGCCGGTCTCCATGGAGGAGATGGAACTGCGCCTGCGCGGCTACGTCGAGGCCGCGCGTGCGGGCAACCCCAACCTGCGCGTGGTGCTGGCCGAGGCGGTGCCGATCGCCCTGGCCGACTCCGACGACGGTTTCGCCCTGCGTGTGTACGCCTACAACGAGATCGTGCGGGAGGTGGCCGAGGACATGTCCACCAAGGCCTCGCCGGTGATCAGCCTCGACGTGGCCAACGCGGAGAAGTGGGACGTGGAGACCGACACCTACGACGGCACCCACCCCAACGCCGACGGCGAGCTCAAGATCGCCGCCGCCTTCGCCGACGCGCTCTCCCGCGGGTACGGCATCGGACCGGGGTACCCGCGTCCGCTGCCGATCACTCCGTAGATCGTTGACGGGGGTTCGGGCGAGGGAGCGGGGTTCCGGTGGCCGGTGTGGTGCATGCGGGGTGGTCTGGCTCGGGGACGCTTCTATGTCAAGCGGCGGGCCCGTAAACCT
>NZ_JADBGI010000033.1 GCF_014892575.1 Nocardiopsis coralli
CAGCATCAAGACCGACCACGACACCCACCCCCACCAGACAGCCAAGGCCCCGGGGGCGAAGGCCCCTCCGGACTCCACCGGCCCGCCCGACCAGGCCGACGGCGAGGGCGGGGGCGGGGGCGACCCGCCGGGCGACACCGGCCCGCCCTCCGGGTAGACACACCCGCCCGTCCTCCGGCTGAACACCCACACCCCCCCGGGGGCTACGCCTCCGTGGGGTCGGTGCCCCCTGGGGTCGGGGTGTTCACCCATGTCCACGTCATCGGGAGAGCCCGGGGCCCGGAGGTCGCCCGCACAGGTGCCGCCCCGACACTCGATGCTCTGCCGGGAGTGTGCAGGGCTCGGGCAGGCCGCTCGCACGCGTGTCACCCCTGAGACTCAATGCTCTGCCGGGGGCACGCGGGGCCCGGAGGGGCGCACACGCCTGTCACCCCTGACCTCGATACGCCACCGGGAGTGCGGGGGCGGCAGCGGCCTTCGCAGGAGCGAGTAGGGCGCACACGCCCGGACCGTTGGTCGCAATGTGGCCACCACAGGGGGATGGTTGTGCCCACCGTTCCTTTGGCTGCCAGGGGGCCTCGGGGGCGAAGAGGGGTTCGTCGAGGGTGGTCGGGTCAGCCCGGGAACAGGGCCGGAGCGCACACCCCGAGGCGCCGTGATCAACCCACCACCACACCGACACCATCACCGACCAGAGCAAGGATCGGGGGTGGCGCCGAAGCGGGTTGCGCGCAGGCCCGCCGGGCTACGATCCCGACCCCGACGAACCCCGACCCCCGAGGCAACACAGAGATCTCTGGTTCCTCGAAAACAGGTCCTGTACGTCGGCCCTCGGCGCGTCACGTGCTCATCGATCTTCGCGGCGCTCATTGCACGCCCATGCTCAACGCGAGCCCCGCGCCGTCCCGTGCCCTGCGCTTTCGCTGATCCCGCTGCTCCCGCGTTCAGCGCCTGTCCCGCTCAGCGTCTATCGCGCGTCGAGCGGCGTCGTCAGCAGCAGGCCTGCGCCGGTCGCGATGCCGCCGCCGATGCCGTCCAGCTCCAGGTCCTGGAGTGCTTCGCTGTCCTCCACGATCGCTGTGCCGGTGAAGTGGAAGCGCGCGGGCCGGCCGCCCAGGCGCTTCCAGGAGACGTCCTCGATCTGGAGCGCGCCCTCGAGCTTGTGGTCGAGCCAGTCGTCGAAGCCGGACTCCGGAACGGGGACCTTCTTACCGCGCGGACGCGGATTCTCGTTTTCCGCGCTCGGGTCGGCCTTCTTCTGCTTCTGTTCCGTCGGAGCGGTGATGAGTTCCCAGCGCACGGTCTCGCCTTCCGCGTAGCGCGGCATGGGCAGGTAGGTGACCGAGAGCGCGCCGGGGATCTTGCCCCAGGCGGGGGCGGTGTCGGAGCTGACCACGAGGATGGTCGGGGAGATGCGTGCCCAGAGGACGCGGGGGTCGGCGTCGGGGTCGGGGTCGACCGCCTTGCGCACGGCTCGGCCCATCACCGCCCACTGCTCCATTCCGGTGGTGCGCTCGGGGTCGAGGCTGATGCGGCTCAGGTACAAGGCGGTCCGTGTCCGTTCTGCGGTCTGGGTCTTGGATCGTGCGTCGTGGTGACGTCTTCACCGTACGAGCAAAGAGCCCCTGGTCGGTCCCGGTCCCGAACGCACGGAGCCCCGCCCCCGAGTGGGAGGGCGGGGCCGACGGAGGTCTAGCTCCGTGTGGTTTTCAGCTCGTGGAGGAGGGTGGACCACTCGGTGGTGCTGAAGCTGAGGTGGCCGAGGTGGCGGTGCTGGGTGTCACGCACGCTCACCGTCTGCGGGGCCTCCTGGACCTCCACGCAGTGGCCCCCGTCCCCATTGCTGTAGCTCGACTTGTGCCAGTTTCGTGTGTCCATCGACCTTTCCTCGGGCTTCCTTGAGGAACTCTCGTGTTTCCTTCGGGGGGAGTGCGACGCTCTGGAGGCTGCCGAATTTCAAGGACATCCACTCCACCATTCCGGAGTCGGTGACCATGGAACCGGAGACGGGTCCTTCGGCGTAGAGCACTTCTTGCCGGTTCGGCAGTGAGAGCAGGGAGAAGGCCCCATCGAGTCCAGGGTGCTCACGGAAGCGGACTGTAGCAGGCACGACCTGGAGCCGAACGCGTCCCCGGTCCATCAGCTCGATGAGATGGTCCACCTGGCCCGTCAGAATGTCCGGGTCGCCTTCGAGGTCACGAATGACGCCTTCGGTGATGATCGTCCAGATGACCGGTGAACTGGACCCGTGAAGCACCTCTTGGCGGGCGATGCGCTTTTCGACCAGGTCGAGCGCAAAGTCTTCCGTCTCCATCGGGTTGTACGCCTTGATGAGGGCATAGGCGTAGTCCCGCGTCTGGAGCAGGCCCGGGACCAACAGCGGGTGGTAGTCCCGCAGGAGCGAGGCCTGGGGAACGGCCTCCATGAACGTCCCCGCGTACTCCGGGTAACTGCTGCGCAGGACTTCCGGCCACAACGCGACCAGGCTCCCGTCCGCGTCCAACACCTCGTCGGCGCGCTCGACCCAACCCTTGTTCGGGTTGCGCTCGGCGCGCTCGTAGTGACCGATCAATGAACCGGACACGCTGGTTTCACGTCCGAGGGCTCTCTGCGAAATACCGGACATAGTTCGCAGGCGTGCCAATTCCCGACCGAACCTGCGCATGGCCGGATTGTCATGAGGGGAGTTCTGGCCCATGGCAACCAGTCAAACACAGGCTGACTACATATCACCACCGGTTGCCACCATTTCTATGCCCTGGAGCTGGATTCATGGATTCGGGGCGTACGGGCTGGCACCTTCGTTTCATGGCCGAAAAAGACGTGGCGGCAGCCGCTCCCGATAACGCAGGGGGAAGCCTCTCTGTCGCACTCGGTGTGTTGGAAGCGCTGCGCGAAGGGCTGGTGAACCGCCAGGTCTCGGCCGACGTACGCCTTCCCGAGGGATCCCGTACGGGAGATTCTCCGGAGCTGCACGCCTCCATCCCCGGGGCCCGGCGCCCCGTTGTGGTCACCGTTGTGGGGGACCGGTTCCGGTGGTGGCGCGGTCGCGCGGCGACCGGTGGCAGGGGAGGGGCGTCCTGCCCGATCACGCGTCCGTCCCGGGCGGTGGACATGGTCATCCAGGCGGTGAACACCTCATGAGTGTTGTCAGAGAAAGCGCAGGTGAACCGATGATCCGTACCTACGACGCCGACGACCCCGAGGCGGACCTCCCGCTCACCGAGGCGGAGAAGGAGGCCGAAGAAGAAGCCGACCGCCTGCGCGCCGCCCGCAGGTCCGGGCAGGGAAATACCAACGCACCCCTGTGACGGGCTTCGGGTTTCGGGTTCGTTCTGCGCCGGAGAACGCTTCCGGGGTGATGGCCGAAAATGAGGCTGCTGTTTCTGTCCGAGAAGAATCGGGGACCGGCTCTCCCGTGGCATTCAGATACGTGTCCGGCCCGGGACCCGAAGTCGGGGGCGGAACCGAGGTCGGCGCCGGCACGGGCAGCAGTGCACGCAGGGGGGAAGGCCATGCAGGCGGTGAACATCTCGTGAGCGATTCCGTCAGAGAGGGCAGCGGCAGCAGTGACAGAGTCGACCCGGGTGAACACCTAGCCCGGCTCCACACCGCACTCGCCGAGCGGCGCGTTCCCGGGCTGAAACTGGAGCTCGGCCCGACCGGCAACCCCGCCGTGTACACGGCGGGCACCTGCACTCGCGTCCAGGCGGGCTGTTTCCTCATCCACCGCATGTCCCCGCACGGCCAGGTGCTGGAGACCGTCTCTCTCGGGGTGGGGCGTCAGGCCACGGCGATCGCCCTCATCGCGCTGATGTCGGGGGCGCTCACCCTCTGACCCTGCCCCCGGTCCTCCGGGCGCGAACGAGAAACAAAAGGGACAAGGCGCCCAATTCCGAGAACTCGGACAGACGTGAAACTCTCTCATGTAATTCGTGTCCGAAGTTTCACCGGAACGGTTCCGCGGCCCTCGGTGATCGTCTACGCTGGCTTCATCCAACTGAAAACTCGGTGACCCCGCGACGGTTTAGTCCGCCCGGGGTCGCGGCCAGCAACCTCAAACCCTTTAAGACAAAGGAATTGCCAGCATGCCCAAGTGTATCGCTGTCGTGTACGCCGCTGCCCTGAACCTCTTCGGGGCGCTCTTCGGAGCCCTCTTCGCCCGGTCCAAGGGCCGACACCGGAACTACCCCGTGCGCCGCCGCGCCCGGCGGGTCCGCCCCTACGCCCGGCCCCGGCCCGCGGTCCTGCCCCCGGCACAGACCGCCCGGCCCGCCCGGCCCACGCTGAACCCGCCCACCGAACCGGTGCCCGCCGACGAGGTCGCCCTCGTCCGCCCCTACTACGCGGCCCACGAACACGACCTCGCCCAGCAGCGCGCCCTGGTCCGGCTCCGCGCGTGGGGAGCCGACCTGCCCGACCCCGCCGAGGCCCGCACGCACACCACCCGCGCCTACACCCTCGACGAGTACGGGGCAGCCTTCGAACAGAGCGCCGCAACCGCCGACACCTTCCACGTCCCGGCCCCACGCGCGCACGTGCCGCGCATGTCCGCCCGCGTCGACGAACTCCCGCACCTGTCCCGCCTGCGCCGCGCCCAGCAGGAACGCCGTTCCGGGTGCTCCGGGCTCTCCCGAGCGACCGTGTGACGTTGGGGGCCGGGGCCGCTCCTGCCGCCCCGGCGTTCCGGTCAGCGGTTGGAATCGATCTCGGCGAAGATCTCCTCGGCGACCCGCTCGGCCAGCTCGAAGAGCTCGTCCTCCTCCGCCATGGCCGAAGGCTGGTAATCCCCTTCGCCGTCGGGCTCGGCGCCGATGATGCGGTACTTCACCTGCACGTGGGACTGACCGTCGAGCACGTTCAGGTCCACCCCGGTGCCGTCGTCCTCGAACTCGGCGGAGGCGCGCTCACCCAGGTCGATCGACGGGTCGGCCTCGTCCTCCTCCACGGGTAGCACGCCGGGGTCGTTGACCTGGAGGTCCTCGTCGATCTCCAAGGAGTAGGTGACGCTGTAGCTCTGTGCGGGGTCCATGTCGGTGGCGACGGACAGGCAGGTCCCGCGCAGGTGGCCGCGCTCCAACGTCTCCTCGTCCGGAACCCCGTTGTCGGTCTGGTCGAGGCTGCGCGACCCGTCCTCGTCGAGCAGGTCGTCGTAGAGCTCATCGGAGAGCACGTCGCACAGGTCCTCGGGGAAGAGCTGCATGGGGTCGACCAGCTCGACGTCCTGCTCCTGGCCGTCCTGGCCGTCCTGCTCGCCATCGGCCTCGGCGGCCGCTGTGTCCGGCTCCTGCTCGGCGTCGTCGCCACCACCGCAGGCGCTCAGCATCAGGGCGAGAGCGAGACCGCCGGCGACGGTGGGCAGCGCGGGCAGGGGCGTGAGGGCACGCGTCATGGGGGAAGGTCCTTCCTGGTGGATCGAGAGCGGCGACACCTTATCGCCGCGGGCTGCAGGGCCGGGTGTCCGGCCCTACCGGAAGATCTCCTCGACGACCTCCTCGTCCTCACCCGGCTCCGCAGCTCGGATCTGCTCGGCGAGCTCGACCATGTCGATGTCGGGGAACTCGGTCTCCTGGCGGTCGTCCTCGTCGGTGGGCATCACCGTCATGAGCGTGGCTGCGCCCCCGTCCGTGAACTCGGTGCGGGCCTCGAACCGGTCCTGGGTGTTGCTGGACATGTCCGCGATGACGATGTCGCCGTGTTCCTCGCAGGGCTGATCGCCGCCGTCGGACTCGCACAGGGAATAGAGCGGTGTCCACCCCGTCTCGGCGATCTCCTCCATGGACTCGCTCTGCAGAGCGAGGGAGAACCCCTCCAATTCGGGGGAAGGATCGGTCGGCTCGTAGTCGATCGAGGCCGTGCCGAGTTCCTCGTCCACCCACATGCCGGTCGGTTCCCATCCGTCCAGATCCAGCACCGCGATCTCGTGGGGGAAGTCGGAAACGTCCTGCGAGAGCGCCTCCTTGCTCTCCTCCTGCTTCCGCCCGTCGAGCCACAGGGTCACACCGACGATCAGCAGGACCGCCCCGAGAATCGCCCCGAGGGCGAAGAAGAGACGGTTGCGGTCCGCGCCCATTTCCCCGGCCACCGAGAAGACAAAAACGCCGAGCAGGGAGAACCCCAGGCACACCAGGGGCAGGGGCATGGGCAATTCGACGTTCATGAAGATCGGAAACAGCGTGACGAAGATGCCCGCAACCATCGCCGTGCTCAGAACGATCGGGAACTGCCAAGGGAGGGGCTCGTCGCGGCCTTCCAGGATCCATTGCAGCCAGAAGTGCGCACCGCCGATGACCACCGCGGCGCCGAGCACGAACAGCACCGCGAAGCTCGCTTCGTCGTACATCATCCCCATCAGGGCGAAGAAGCCGACGACCATGAGGGCAGTACCGCCGACGAGGGGGTACAGAGCGACGAACCAGAACTTCGGACCGTCGGCGCTCCTGGGGCTCTCGGTGCTCTCGGAGGGTTCGGTGTTCTCGGGGGACTGCGGGGGAGTGCTCATGGTTGGACGCTACGGTCCGGGCCCGGCCGGGCACCTGAGCCCGTGTACTCATATCCGCCGTCCGCGTCAGGAGCCTTCGTCGGCCCGAACACACGGGGAGTAGCCCGAGAGCGATGGGCGACCGTCCTGGCCCACCAAGAACTTCACGCGGAAGCGGTCCTCTCGGTTCGTGGCCTCGATCTGTAGCGTCTCTGGGCGGTCATCCCTCGTGATCTCCCAGTCTCCGGTCTGCCACAGGGCGTGGAGAGCATCGGCCATCTCCTCGTTCCTGTCCTCCGGCGCCCCATCCACCCAGAACGAATGACGCACCTGCACGGTGCGGTCCTTGTCGCCCGGTTCGCCCTCGCACGGGGGGAAGGCCGGATCGTTCACCGATGAGAGCTCGACGTCCACGGGAAGCTCGTCCGCGGCCCGGTCGACGTACTCTTCGATCCGCTCCTCGGCCTGGGGCTGGTTCAGGTCACTCTCCGGCTCTGGCGCTTCTCGGTCGGCGCACGAGGCAGACACGAGCGCCAGCGTGAGAACGCTCATCGTGGCGAGCACGGCTCGGAACCGTGGTGGTTCGGGGGTCACGGCTCTCCTCGGGGTGGAAGGTCACGGGGGCGTGATGCCGCGCAGCACCGCGATGGCGTCCAGCAAGCGTGCGCGCAGCACCTCGCCGCGCTCGGCGAAGTCGCGCTGGTACTCCATGTAGTCCGCCTTGCCCTCGGCGGTCTCGATGCGCACCGGCTCGTACCCCCACTCGCGCAGGTCGTACGGCGAGGCGCGCATGTCCAGGGTCCGGATCTCGCGCGAGAGCTCGAAGCAGTCCACGACCAGCTCGGACGGCACCGCGGGCAGCAGCTTGTACGCCCACTTGTACAGGTCCATGTTGGCGTGCAGGCACCCCGGCTGGTCCAGCTCCACCTGCCGGTCGCGGGTGGGCTGCAGGGTGTTGCGCGGGCGCGCTTCCTCGGTGAAGAACCGGAACGCGTCGAAGTGCGAGCACTGCACCCGGTGCGACTCCACGACCCGGTCGGTGCCCTCGTGCCCCAACCGCAGCGGCACCTGCCCGTGGCGCACCTCGGAGGTGCGGTAGACCATCGCCCACTCGTGCAGCCCGAAACACCCCAGGTGGGCGGGGCGCGAGGCGACCCCGTCCAGCAGGCGTTCGACGAAGTCCACGACCCGGCGCGCGTCCAGGAACGCCGCGCGGTCCAGCGCCACGCCCCCGTCGGCCTCGGCGTAGAACCGCTGTTCCAGGAACTCGCGCGCCCCGCCGCCGAGCAGCACCGTGCCCGCGCCGGGGTGCCAGCGCCGCAGCTGGGCGGGCTTGAGGTTGTAGTACGTGAACAGGAAGTCCTCGACGGGGTGGCGCTCGCCCGCGGCGCGGCGGCGCCGGTGGTCGGCGGTGAGCGCGTCCACGCGGGCGGCGTGCTGCTCGGCCCGCTCGCGCCACTGTTCCTCGCGCAGCTCCCCGCGCACCACACCCGTTTCCGTCACGGGCTCCAGGGTACGCACGCGCGTCGGCCGGTCAGTTCGACTGCTGCACGGGCAGGTGGCGGCCCAGGTACCCCACGTAGATGCGGTTGGTGGTCCCGTCGCCCAGGTGCGGATAGAAGTACAGCCGCGGGCAGATGCCGTGTTCGGTGTCGAGCTTGATGTGGGCGTACATCGGCACACGCCCGCTCGGGTCGACCTCCTGGGGCACCCGGAACAGGCGTTTGTCGTTGAGCTTGCCGCGGTTGCGCACGTAGTCCGACTCCTGCGAGGCCAGCCGCTTGACGGGGATGACCCGGTACCCGTCGGGGCTCCGGCGCAGGTACGAGTGGAACCCGAGCCCGGAACCGGGGTGCTCGAACTGGTAGCGGGCGTAGTCGTCCAGCGCGAGCATCGCCTGCCACGCCCGCGTCACCCACAGGCTCTCCTTGTGGCTGTCGACCAGTTCCTCGACGGTGTGGTTGTCGATGGTGAAGAACAGGTGCGGCAGCGCGGTGCCGTCGGTGATGCGTTCCAGCAGCTCGCGCACGTTGTTGGGCGGACGCGGGCTGGGGTCGGGCGGCGGCGCGGTCGCCGCGAGGCGGTACAGGCCGGCCTCGCGCACACGTTCGCGCAGCCACCCCACCTCGTGGCGGGCGGCGCGCGCCTGGTCCTCGGCGGCCCCGGCCTCCTCCGTGAGGTCGGCGGTGCCGGCGAGCAGTTCCTGGCGTTCGTCGGTGAGTTCCTCCACGCGTGCGTTGAGGCGTTTGACCTCGTCCCGCAGGCGTTGGAGCTGCTGTTCCTGCTGCTCGAGCTCGGCCGCCGGGACCCACCCCTCACCCGGGGGCGCCGCGCGCGACGCCTCGGGCCCGGGATGGGGCGGCCGTGCGGGCACGGGGCGTTTCGGTGTGGCGCGCAGGTCGTCGGTCTCCTCGGAGAGCAGCGCGTCGATGGCGCGCAGCGGTTCGGGCAGGCCCACGGCGAGGGCGTTGTCGCGCACCTTGCGGGCCAGCGCCGCACCCACCCAGGCGCGTAGGCGGTCGCCGTCGCGGGCGGCGCCCAGGCCTGCGGGGCTCATGCGCGGATGCTGCTCCGGGTCGGGCTCCTCGCCGCCGAACGGTAACAGGGTGCGCACGCCCCCTCCCGGCACGTCCAACCCCGCCGGGAGCAGGGCGTCGACGCGGGTGCGGGCGGCGGCGTCGAGCACGTAGGCGCTGCACATGCCCGCGCTGCGGTTGAGGGCCCCGCCGATGGCCTCGCGCCAGGCGGGCACGGTCACGTCGGGGGGTGCGCCGGTGGCGACCACGGCCAGGCGGCGGTCGGGGTCCTTCACCGTGGAGACGAACGCGTCGACCGTCCCGTGGTCGCGGCCGCGCACGATCACGGGTGCCGAGGCCAGCAGGTGGCGGCCGTCGTGGGCGGGCACGGACTCCAGGAGCATGCGCGCGGCCTCGGGCGGCATGACCTCCCACCGCGGCGGTTCGGTGCCGCCCTTGACGTGTTCGTGGCGCGGGTCGACCGCCATGTCCAGCCACGCGTAGTGCCAGGGGGCGAGGTCGGGGTCGGTGACCACGGTGACGGCGGTGCGCCACGTGCCGTCCGGTTTGTCGGACTCCGTGGTCAGTCGCAGGAACGAGAGCCCTTCCTCGGGGTTGTCGTGGCGTACCACCAGGGCCCGCGACCGGTTGCTCAGCTCGTGGCATCCCGAGGCGTCGAAGGACACCCGCGCACCGGAGTTGCCGCGCTTGCCCAGCCACCGGTGGAGGATCTGCGCGGCCGTGCTCACCAGGTCCTCGTCCCCCCGGGGGACGGTGACGAGTGTGCGGTAGACAAGCGGCAACGAACCACGCTCCGGTCTCCCATCGGCGTCGCGGACCCGAGGGACCGGCGGGAGAACGGCGCGTGCGGCGCCCTCGGTCCCACCACTGTGGACGACGGCGCCGGATACGTCGACCGGTCGGCCCAAGATCCCTTGTCCTGCTGTTTACCCAGCAGAGCGCGTTCCGTACCGGTGCCGCCGGCGCCGCCGCGGCGCGTCAGAGCTGTTGCGCGTTGTCGAACAGCTGCTGTGCCTCCGTGCCCAGACGCGGTCCGTACTGGGTGCTGAGGTCGTCGGCGTACTTGAAGCTGATCACCGAGGAGACCGTGCCCTCGCCGGTGGCGGGGTCGAAATCGGTGAGCCAGGGGCCGCCGCTGGAGCCCTGCGTCATGTCGCACGCCATGCCGCTGGCGGTGGTGCCGCCGGTGTCCGGGGTCGTGGTCCCGGCGCAGTAGTGCAGCTCGCGGCCGTCGAACGGGGAGGCGGCCGGGTACCCGAACGCGTGCACCTGCACGCCGGCCTGGCTCTGCCCCTGGCTCCAGGTGCTGAAGGAGATGTCCTGGGCGCCGACGCGGTCCTGCACGGTCTCGCCGCCCTCGGTGTTGACCACCGCCATCGCCACGTCGTAGCTGTCGTCGGCCTGCTCCGACCACTGGGGGCTGACGAGCAGGTCGCGGGCGGTGTAACGGCCGTGGGGGGCGTCGCCGTCGGAGTAGGCCGGAACGAAGGTCCAGTTCTCCGCCCACGAGCCCGTGCCGTCCTTGGCGCAGTGCCCGGCCGTGACCAGGGTGCTGGCGTTCTGCGAGTCCACGACCGAGGCCGAGCAGGTGAAGTCGCGCCCGTCCATGGTCAGGAACACCTTGCCGGTGGTGCGGGTGACCAGGCCCCCGCCGGTCCACGGGTCGCCGGTGCTGTCGGCCCCGGGGTCGGTCTGCGGTTCGATGTCGTCGTCGGGGGCGAGCAGGCCGTCGGCGCCCTCGACGGCCTCGCCGACCAGCCCTGCGATGGGGGTCGCGTCGGCCATGCGCTCGGGTGTCCAGTAGTCGAGGACCTCGCGCTCGCGGGCGGGGTCGGAGGCGGCCGTGCGGTGCTCGACCCCCTCGTCGACGCTCACGGCCTGTGTGGACGTGTCGCCCTGGCCGGGGGCGGCCATGTGTACGGCCTGTTCGACGGCGTCGACGGGGCCGGGAAGGGAATCGGTGACGGCGAGTCCGGTCACGAGGAGGCCTGCGGCAGTGACCGGGGCGAGGATCGCATACGCGGTGGACGAGGTCATGGCCCCGATCCTTGCACACTTGGCGTAGCGCTGTGACTACTTTGGGTTTGTGTCGGTCCGGAATCGGGAAAACGGCGGGCCGATCCGAAAGCGCCCGGACGTGCACGTCCCGGCGCCCCCGCCGCCCTCCCCGGACGAGCGCTCCGCGCGGTGCCGCACAATTGGAGCCGTGCGAGAAGAACACCAGCGAACAGCAGTCGTCCTCGGCTCCACCGGCTCGATCGGGACCCAGGCCCTCGACATCGTCCGACGCAACCCCGACCGCTTCCGCGTGGTCGGGCTCGCCGCCGGGGGAGGCCGCCTCGACCTCCTCGCCGAGCAGGCCGCCGAACTCGGCGTGCCCGCGGTCGCCGTCGCCGACCCCGAACGCGCGCCGGAACTCACCCGCATGCTGGAGGCCCACGGCTCACACGCGAAGGTCCTGGCCGGGGCCGAAGGGGTCGCCGAACTCGCCGCCGCCGAGTGCGACGTCGTGCTCAACGGCATCACCGGCGCCCTCGGCCTGGAGTCCACCCTCGCCGCCCTGCGCGCCGGGCGCCGCCTGGCCCTGGCCAACAAGGAGTCGCTCATCATCGGCGGCCCGCTCGTGCGCGAGCTGGCCGAACCCGGCCAGATCGTGCCCGTGGACTCCGAGCACTTCGCCATCGCACAGTGCTTCCCGTACCTGCCCGACGACGACCTCGCGAGCCCCGCGCAGGGCCTGGTGCGCGCCCGCCGCAGCGAGGTGCGCCGCCTCGTCGTCACCGCCAGCGGCGGCCCCTTCCGCGGACGCACCCGCGCCGAACTGGCCGGCGTCACGCCCGAGCAGGCGATGAACCACCCCACCTGGAGCATGGGCCCGGTCATCACCGTCAACTCCGCGACCCTGGTCAACAAGGGTCTGGAGGTCATCGAGGCCAATCTGCTCTTCGACGTGCCCTTCGACGACATCGAGGTGGTCGTCCACCCGCAGTCGATCGTGCACTCCATGGTCGAGTACGTGGACGGCTCCACCCTCGCCAAGGCCAGCCCGCCCAGCATGACCATCCCGATCGCCTGGGGCCTGGGCGCACCCGACCGGGTTCCGGACGCCGGTGCTTCCCTCGATTGGACCCGCGCGCAGAGCTGGACCTTCGAACCCCTCGACCACGAGGCCTTCCCGGCGGTGCGGCTGGCCGCCGAGGTCGGGCGCACCGGCGGCACCGCCCCGGCCGTCTACAACGCGGCGAACGAAGAGGCCGTCGACGCCTTCCTGGGCGGAAAGCTCGCGTTCGCTTCCATCATGGACACCGTCGCCCGGGTAGTCTCTGAGCATCAGCGGACCGACCACCCCGGGGGTGCGCCCTCCGCCAAGGCTCTGACCTTGGACGACGTCTATTCCGCTGACACCTGGGCTCGCGCGCGGGCACGTGAACTGTTGACGAGCCGCCCCTGACGCCTCGGCCCCCTGTCCAACGGGTCCCGGTGGCGCCGAGGAGCTGACTTCGGCTTGAGGAGAGGTACATGGTCGTCCTGCTGACCGTGGTCGGGATCATCCTTTTTGTCCTCGGACTGCTGTTCTCGATCGCCTGGCACGAGCTGGGCCACCTCTCCACGGCCAAGATGTTCGGCATCAAGTGCACCGAGTACATGGTCGGGTTCGGCAAGACCCTGTGGTCGTTCCGGCGGGGCGACACCGAGTACGGCGTCAAGGCCGTGCCGCTCGGCGGGTTCGTGCGCATGGTCGGCATGATCCCGCCGGCCAGGCGCAGTGCCGTCGCGGCCGGCGACACCAGCGCCCGCAAGATGTCCCGGTGGCGGGCGATGGCCGAGGACTCCCGCGAGGCCTCCTACATCGAGCTCGAACCCGGCGACGAGAACCGGCAGTTCTACCAGCGCTCCCCGTGGAAGCGCCTCATCGTCATGTTCGCCGGCCCCGGCATGAACGTGATCCTGGCGGCGATCCTGCTGGCCGTGCTCTTCATGGGCATCGGCATCCCCAAGGAGACCACTACCGTCGGCGAGGTCAACGAGTGCATGGCGCCCGCCGACACCCAGATCGAGAGCTGTGAGGACCCCGGCGCCCAGCCCACCCCCGCCGCCGAGGCCGGGATCCTGCCCGGCGACCGCATCGTCTCCATCGACGGCGAGGCCACCCCCGAGTGGAACGACGCCAACCAGAAGATCCGCACCTCCCTGGGCAGCACCGCCTTCGAGGTCGAGCGCGACGGCGAGACCTTCCGCACCGACGTCGACATCGTCGAGAACGAGCTCCCCGCACGCGACGCGTCCGGCGAGATCATCTACGAGACCGACGCCGAGGGCGACAACGTCTACGACGACGACGGCCGCAGGGTCATGCAGACCGAGACCGTCGGGTTCCTCGGCATCGTCTTCGAGCAGGAACGCGCCCGCCTCGGCCCGGTCGAGTCCGCCCAGGAGATGGGCACCATGCTCGTCGCCGTCGGTGAGGCGCTGGTGGCCCTGCCCAGCAAGGTCCCCGAGGTCTTCGGCGCCGCCTTCCTCGGCGAACAGCGCACCGAGGACTCCCCGGTCGGCATTGTCGGTATCTCCCGCATCGGCGGCGAGATCATGTCGCAGGGCCTGCCCGTGGCCGACACCGCCGCGATCATGCTGCAGATCCTGGCGGGCGTGAACCTCTTCCTGTTCGCCTTCAACATGCTGCCGATCCTGCCGCTGGACGGCGGGCACATGGCCGGGGCGATCTGGGAGTCCATCAAGCGCAACGCCGCCCGGCTGTTCAAGCGGCCCGACCCAGGACCGGTCGACGTCGCCCTGCTGACACCGGTGGCCTATGTCGTGGTGGCGTGTTTCCTCGTCTTCAGCGTGATCCTGCTCGTGGCCGACCTCATCAACCCCGTGCGCCTCTTCGGGTGACCTGCGCCTCGGAACCCCTGTGGATCTGGTCTCTCTGGGCAGGTACCGCGCCGAGTACAGGTAACCTTGAGGTCGCGTTCCGGGAACAGCAATGGTGCGGCGATCACGAGGTCGGACGCGGCAGAGGTCCCGGTCGCGGCGCCGAGCACACAGCCGGACGCCCTCTGACGCAACGGACGAATCCATGGGCCGCCCCCCTCCGGCGGCAGACGAGGTGAATCAAGCGTGACGAGCATCGATCTCGGCATCCCCGCAACCCCGCCGCGCCCGCTGGCGAACCGGCGCAAGACGCGGCAGATCATGGTCGGGAACGTCCCCGTGGGCGGGGACGCCCCGGTGTCCGTGCAGTCGATGACCACCACCAAGACCTCCGACATCAACTCGACCCTTCAGCAGATCGCCGAGCTGACCGCCTCGGGCTGCCAGATCGTGCGCGTCGCGGTGCCCACCAACGACGACGCCGAGGCGCTGCCGATCATCGCGCAGAAGTCGAAGATCCCCGTGATCGCCGACATCCACTTCCAGCCCAAGTACGTGTTCCAGGCGATCGAGGCCGGCTGCGCCGCGGTGCGCGTCAACCCGGGCAACATCAAGAAGTTCGACGACAAGGTCGCCGAGATCGCCAAGGCCGCCTCCGACGCCGGCACCCCGATCCGGATCGGCGTCAACGCGGGCTCCCTGGACAAGCGCCTGCTGGAGAAGCACGGCAAGGCCACCCCGGAGGCGCTGGCCGAGTCGGCGCTGTGGGAGTGCTCGCTGTTCGAGGAGCACGGGTTCCGCGACATCAAGATCTCCGTCAAGCACAACGACCCCGTCGTGATGGTCAACGCCTACCGGCTGCTGGCCGAGAAGTGCGACTACCCGCTGCACCTGGGCGTGACCGAGGCCGGGCCCGCCTTCCAGGGCACCATCAAGTCCTCGGTGGCCTTCGGCGCGCTGCTCTCGGAGGGCATCGGCGACACCATCCGCGTCTCCCTGTCGGCCCCGCCGTCGGAGGAGGTCAAGGTCGGTGCGCAGATCCTGGAGTCGCTGGGCCTGCGCGAGCGCGGCCTCGAGATCGTCTCCTGCCCGAGCTGCGGCCGCGCCCAGGTCGACGTCTACAAGCTCGCCGACGAGGTCACGGCCGGTCTGGAGGGCATGGAGGTGCCCCTGCGCGTGGCCGTCATGGGCTGCGTCGTCAACGGCCCCGGTGAGGCCCGCGACGCCGACCTCGGTGTGGCCTCCGGCAACGGCAAGGGCCAGATCTTCGTCAAGGGCGAGGTCATCAAGACCGTGCCGGAGTCGCAGATCGTGGAGACCCTCATCGAGGAGGCCATGCGCATCGCCGAGGAGATGGGCGAGGACGTCGGAGAGGGCGAGCCCTCGGTCGCCGTCGGCTGACACCCGCACCGCAAGACTTCACGACGGCCGTCCCGGAACGCCCCGGGGCGGCCGCCGTCGTGTGCGGGGCTGTGACGTCGGCCACGGGGAACGCGCGATCGTTGCGTGTGCGCGCACGATCCCGCCGCCCGAACCGTGCATACGTGCGTAAAGCGGTGCTGACTACGCATGAACCACCCTTAACCTCGTTGTGGGCACATGCGGGCTGTTCGAGGGAGGAACAGTCCGGCGCTCCCCACCGTCCGCACATACGGCGGGACACCTGTGCCACCCCAGCCACAAGCCGAGGAGAATCCCCGTGGTCGACCAGAAGGCCCCCGAGCGCACCACCCCCGCGCTCCGGGAGCGTCTCTCGCGCCGCAAGCCCATCGAAAAACTCGTGGCCGAGACCAACGGCCCCGAAGCGGGCGGCCTGCGACGACACCTGGGCTTCTGGCACCTGTCGATGATCGGCATCGGCGCGACCATGGGGACCGGCATCTTCGTGGTCCTGGGCGAGGCCGTGCCCGTCGCCGGGCCCGCGATCATCCTGTCGTTCGTGCTCGCCGGCCTGACCGCGCTGTTCTCCGCGCTCGCCTACGCCGAGATGGCCGGGATGATCCCCGCCTCCGGGTCGGCCTACTCCTACAGCTACGCCACCATGGGCGAGTTCATGGCCTGGGTGTGCGGCTGGTGTCTGATGCTGACCTACGGCGTCTCGGTGGCGGCGATCGGCGTCGGGTGGGGCCAGTACATCAACGAGTTCCTGTATCTGACCACGGGCCTGACCCTGCCGCAGGAGTTCCTGGTCGGCCCGATGGAGGGCGGCGTGATGAACGTGCCGGCCGCCATCGTGGTGCTGCTGGCCATGTTCGCGCTGCTCGCGGGCGTGCGGGAGAGCACCCGCGTCAACGCCGTCATGGTCGTCATCAAGGTCGCGATCCTCGTCATGTTCATCGCGATCGCCATCACCGCCGTGGAGGACGGCAACTTCGCGCCGTTCATGCCGATGGGCATGGCCGGGGTGAGCGCCGCCGGTGCCACGCTGTTCTTCTCCTACATCGGGTTCGACTCGGTCTCCACCGCCAGCGAGGAGTCCAAGAACCCGCAGCGCGACCTGCCCCGCGCCATCATGTTCTCGCTGATCCTGGTCACGGCCGTGTACTGCCTCGTGGCCTTCACCGCCGTCGGCGCGATGAACTGGACCCGCTTCTCCGACGGTGAGACCACGCTCGCCGGCATCCTCACCGTGGTCACCGGAACCCCGGTGTGGGCGGTCGTCTTCGCGGGCGGTGCCGTCCTGGCCCTGGCGAGCGTCGTGCTCGTGGTGCTCTACAGCCAGACCCGCATCCTCTACGCGATGTCGCGCGACCGCCTCATCCCCGGCGTCTTCTCGAAGGTCGACGCCAACGGGACCCCGCGCGCGAACACCGTCATCACGTCGGTCTTCATCGCCGCGCTGGCCGGGCTCGTGCCGCTGGGCCCGCTCGCCGACGCGACCTCGATCGGGACACTCTTCGCGTTCGCGCTGGTCAACGTCGCCGTGCTCGTGCTGCGCCGCACCCGCCCCGACCTGCCGCGTGCGTTCCGGGTGCCCGGTGCCCCGGTCACGCCGGTCCTGGGTGTGTTCGCGTGTGCGTTCCTGATGTTCAGCATGGCGGGCAGCGTCTGGATCGCCTTCGGCGCCTGGCTCGCGCTCGGCCTGGTCATCTACTTCGGTTACGGGATGCGCCGCTCCGCCCTGGAGGACGACGCCGCTGCCGAGGTCCGCGCCTGAACCGTCCGGGGCCGCCACGAGGCCGGGCCCCCGGGCACGAGAGCACCACGCGCCCCGCGTTCCCACGACCGGAACGCGGGGCCTCGTGCGTCCGGGACAGCCACCGCACAACGATCACGGCACGGACGCCGGAGATACGCAGCGAAGTGACCGCCCGACACACGTTCTGCGCGCGGCCGCCGCCCTAGAGTGGGCGAGGCCCACCGGACAGCGCACGAACGTGGAGGCGGCCCCATGGCAGCAACAGCACTGCGCGTCGCCCTGGACCAGGGCACCGGCCCCAGCGGCGACACCGACGCCGCGATCGCCCGCCTGGCCGATCGCGCCCGCGCGGCGGCCGCCGCCGGCGCACACCTGCTCCTGACCCCCGAGATGTCGATGACCGGCTACGCCCTGGGCGCCGCCGGGACCGCACGCCGCGCCGAACCCGCCGACGGCCCTCTCCGCCGCGCCGTCTCCGAGATCGCCGCCCGCACCGGGGTCGCGATCGTGTACGGGTTCCCCGAACGCGACGGCGAGCACGTGTACAACACGGTCCAGCTCGTCGACGACCGTGGCACCGCCCTTGCCGCCTACCGCAAGACCCACCTCTTCGGCGACCTCGACCGCAGCGCCTTCACCCCCGGAGACAGGCTCGTCGTCCAGGCCGACCTGCACGGCCACCGCATCGGCCTGCTCGTCTGCTACGACGTCGAGTTCCCGGAGGCCGTGCGCGCGCACGCCCTCGCCGGCAGCGACCTGGTCGCCGTGCCCACCGCGCTCATGGCTCCCAACACCGCCGTGGCCACCCTGCTCGCGCCCGCCCGCGCCCTGGAGAACCAGCTCCACCTGGCCTACGTGAACCGCTGCGACACCGAGGGCGAACTCGACTACGTCGGGCTGAGCACGCTCGTGGCCCCCGACGGCACCGAACTCCTGCGCGCGGGCGCGGGGGAGGCCCTCCTGGTCGCCGACCTGGACCCCCGGGCGGCCGACGCCACCCAGGACCACCTGTCCTACCTGGGCGACCGACGCCCGAACCTGTACGGGCCGCTCACCCGCTGAGCCCGCCCCCTGCCCCCACACCGAAGGAGGAGGCCATGACCTCTGCCGTGCCCACGTCCGCCGGGACCGCGCCCGCGGGGGCCGAGCCCCGGGGCAGCGCTCCGCTCACCATGAACGGCCCCGACTTCCCGTTCGCCTACGACCGGTTCCTGGCCCACCCGGCCGGGCTCGGCCAGGTGCCCGCCGAGGCCCACGGCACCGAGGTCGCCGTCATCGGCGGCGGGATGTCCGGGATCGTCGCCGCCTTCGAACTCCTGCGCATGGGTCTGCGCCCCGTCGTGTACGAGGCCGACCGCATCGGCGGACGCCTGCGCACCGAGCGCCTGCCCGGTGCCCCCGAGGAGGTCGTCGCCGAGATGGGCGCCATGCGCTTCCCGCCGTCCTCGACCGCGTTCCGGCACTACCTCGACATGGTCGGGCTGCAGACCCAGCCCTTCCCCAACCCGCTGTCGCCGGGCGCCCCCAGCACCGTGGTCGACCTCAAGGGCGAGACCCACTACGCCAACGACCTCGACGACCTTCCCGAGGTCTACCGCGAGGTGGCCCGCGCCTGGGACGAGACGCTGGAGGGCGTCGAGCACACCCGGATGCAGCAGGCGATCCGCGAGGGCGACGTGGCCACCCAGAAGCAGATCTGGAACCGGCTGGTCGAGCGGCTCGACGACCAGACCTTCTACGGGTTCCTGTGCCAGGCGCCCTCGTTCGCGTCCTCGTTCCGGCTGCGGGAGATCTTCGGCCAGGTCGGGTTCGGCACCGGCGGGTGGGACACCGACTTCCCCAACTCGATCCTGGAGATCCTGCGCGTCACCTACACGGGCGCCGACGACGACCACCGCAGCGTCGTCGGCGGGGTGCAGCGGCTGCCCGAGCGGCTGTGGTCCCTGGCGCCGGACAAGACCGTGCACTGGGCGCAGGGCACCTCGCTGGAGACGCTGCACCCGGACGGCCCACGTCCCGCCGTGACCGCGATGCGCCGTACCCACGCCCCGGGTGACCCCGCCGGCAACATCACGGTCACCGACGCCTCGGGTTCCACGCGCACGTTCCGGTCCGCGGTCTTCACAGCGCAGAGCTGGATGCTGCTCGCCAAGATCGACGCCGACGAGGACCTGCTGCCCATCGACCACTGGTCCGCGGTCGAACGCACGCACTACATGGAGTCGGCGAAGCTGTTCGTCCCGGTGGACCGGGCGTTCTGGCGCGACAAGGACCCGGAGACGGGCCGCGACACGATGAGCATGACCCTGACCGACCGCATGACCCGGGGCACCTACCTCCTGGAGGGGCCGGACCCGGACGGGCCCGCGGCGATCTGCCTGTCCTACACCTGGTGCGACGACTCCCTGAAGTGGCTGCCGCTGTCGGCGGGGGAGCGCCTGGAGGTCATGCTCTCCTCGCTGGCCAAGATCTACCCGGGCGTGGACATCCGCTCCCACATCACCGGCGACCCCGTGACCATCTCGTGGGAGGACGAGCCCTACTTCCTGGGTGCGTTCAAGGCCAACCTTCCGGGCCACTACCGGTACCAGCGGCGCCTGTTCACCCACTTCGTCCAGCGCGATCTGGAACCGCGCCACCGCGGCCTGTTCCTGGCCGGCGACGACGTGTCGTGGACCGCCGGGTGGGCCGAGGGCGCGGTGCAGACCGCACTCAACGCGGTCTGGGGCGTGATGAACCACTTCGGGGGCGCGACCGACCCGGCCAACCCAGGCCCGGGCGACGAGTTCGACGAGCTGGCCCCGGTGGCGCTGCCCGAGGACTGAGGGCGAACACCCGGCGGTCAACAGCCCAGTCGGTGTGCCAGTTCGTCGGAGGAGGTGGCGGCGAACCCGCCGGGTGCGTCCTCGGCACGTTCGGCGCCGTCGAACGGTCCGTACTCCCCGGGCCGTTCGAGGAAGGCCGTGCGCATGCCGACGGCAGCCGCCCCATCGAGGTCCCAGCCGTGCGCGGCCACGAGCATCATCGCGCCCGGTTCGACCCCCAGCAGCTCAGCAGCGTGCAGGTACGGTGCTGGTGCCGGCTTGTAGGAGCGGGTGGGTTCGGCGGAGACGATCCTGTCGAAGGGGAGGTCCCCTGTTTCGGCGAGGGAGGACAGGAGCGGGTGACCGCCGTTGGAGAGCGCGATCACCGTGTACCGCCGCCTCAGCCGGTCGATCAGCTCGGCACTGTCGGGCCAGGCGGGAAGGCGGTGCCATGCGTGCACCAGTGCGTTCCTGTCGGCCTCGTCCACATGCCGGTCGGCGCCGTGCTCGTAGAGGAGGGCATCGAGGAACTCCCGGTGGAGGACGTCCAGGGGCGCCCACGGACGGTGTCCCGCGCCGATGTCGCGCAGGGCGGGTCCGTAGCGGCCGCGCCACGCGACGGCGAACGCGCCCGGGTCCGTTTGGACCTCCCGGCGCCCGAACACCTCGCGCAGGTGGTCGGTGACGCCCGTGTACCAGTCGACCGTCGTTCCGAACACGTCGAAGGCCACGACGCTCGGCCTCTCGCTCACCCGGAGCTCCTCTCGGCTCGTCGTGGGACGGAGCCTACCGACAGGTGCGGTGTCAGGGGGAGGGCTCGGGGCCGGCCCGTTCCGAACGCCCGCGGGGTCCGGTGGACGGCTCGGTCCCGGCCAGGTCGGCTCCGGTGCCGCGCAGGAAGGCCACGGCGATCCCGCCGAGCACGAACGCCGCGGCCGCGACCGCGTACAGCTGGCCCGAGGCCCACCCGACGTCCAGCAGCGCCCCGGTGATCAGGGGCGCGATGATCGCGCCGAGGCGGCCGACCCCGATCGCCCAGCCCACACCGGTCGAGCGCACCGAGGGTGCGTACAGGGACGGCGTGATCGCGTACAGGCCGGCCACGCAGCCGTTGCTGAACAGCCCGATCATGCCGCCGAGCGCGAAGGCCACAGCCAGGGTTCCGGTGGTCGGTACGAAGACCAGCAGCAGGACCGCGGCGATCAGGGTGTAGGCGAACAGGACCCGTTTGAGCGCGAACCGGGCCGCGACCACACCCAGGATCGCCGCGCCGAAGATCCCGCCCACGTTCAGCAGGGTCCCCCCGGTGATGCCCTCGTCGGCCGACAGCCCCGCTTCCACCAACAGCGTCGGGGTCCACGACGTCACGAAGTAGAAGCCGTACATCACCATGAAGAAGGCCGCCCAGATCAACAGGGTCGACCGCAGGCTCTCGGGCGTGAGCAGCTGCCGCACCTGGCTCCGGGGTTGACCGCCCGTGACCGAGACCGGGGGCAGGGACCCCAGCGGCGACTGGCCGAACCGGGCGAGCAGGGTGTTGGTCCGCTCCAACGCGTTCGTGGGGCGCTTGGTGACGAGGTGGTCCAAGGACTCGGGCAGGCGCGCCCACACCAGGGGGATCAGCGCGAGTGTGGACAGCCCGCCCACGAGGAAGACCGCGCGCCACCCCCACTGGCCGATGAGCAGAACGGCGAGCACACCGCCCGAGGTGGCGCCGATGGCGTAGCCGGTGGAGTTGAGGCTGACCGCGAGCCCGCGCCAGCGCCGGTTGGCGGACTCGCTGGCGATCACGTTGGCCGAGGCCAGCATCGCGCCCACCCCGAGGCCGGTCAGCACCCGCAGGAGTCCGAGTTGCGCGGCGTTCTGCGCGATCGAGGACAACAGCATCCCGGAGGAGGCCAGCACGAGGCTGAGCAGCGTGAGGTTGCGGCGGCCGATCACGTCGCCGAGCGGTCCCAGGAGGATCGATCCTGCCGCCATCCCGAACAGCCCCGCGCTGAGCAGGAAGCCGATCTGCGCCCCGGACAGCCCCCATTCGGTGGAGACCGCGTGGGCGGTGAAGGACATGACGAGGACGTCGAACCCGTCCGAGACGTTCAGGAGCACACAGATGAGGACCGTGCCCCACTGGAACCGTGTCATCGGACTGGCATCGATGCGCTCTCGCAGATGACCGGCCATGTGGGGGAACCCTCCGTGCGACGGGCGTGAACTGTGGCACATCATCGCCGTGGGGGACGGGTGTGGCAATGCCCCCTTTCACCCAATGAAAGACCGTTCGGGCGGGAGGTCCGGTCTCAGGCCGAGGGGTCGGAGGAGCCCGACAGGATGGGCTGGTCGACGAGGCGGGAGAGCACCAGGGTGCTCTTGGTGCGCACGACGAAGGGCTCGGCGCCGATGCGCTCGATGACCTCCTCCAGGTGCTGGGTGTCGCGGGCGCGCACCTGCACGAGGGCGTCGGCGTCGCCGGTGACGGTGCAGGCCGAGGTGATCTCGGGGTAACCGCCGAGCCCGTCGCGGATCTCGCCGGGGGAGGTGCGCGCCCGGCAGTACAGCTCGATGAAGGCCTCGGTGGTCCACCCGATGGCCTGGGGTTCGACGACGACGGTGAAGCCGCGCACGGCGCCGGAGTCCACGAGGCGGTCGACGCGGCGCTTGACCGCGGAAGGGCTCAGGCCGACTTCGCCGCCGATCTCGGCGAAGCTCATCCGCGCGTCCGCGCCGAGAATCGCGATGATGCGCTCATCGACCCGATCCAGTCGCATTTCGCCCCTCATGTCCGGTCTGTTGGGATCGGAGCTCATGTTACCGGCGCACGCACGACCGGCCCCGTGTCGCTTCCCATGATCACCCAGAGTAAGGGAAACAATGCTCTGGGCTTTCAAAGAGGGGGAGACGGCCAGTGCGAACACGAACCTGGGCAACCGCCGCCACGACGGCGTTCCTGGCATCGATGGCGACCGCGGTACCGGCGGAGGCGGCAGAAACCGCCGCGGCGGTGCCTACGTTCCGTGAGGACCAGCGCGCCCTCGACTGGCAGGAGTGCGAGGACCTCCAGCCCGAGGGCGAGGAGACCCTCGAGTGCGCCACCCTCACCCTGCCCATGGACCACGACTCCGACGAGGGCGACAGCGGCGAGACCGTCGACATCGCCCTCACCCGCGCCTCCGACGGCGGCGACGCCGAACGTACCCTCCTGGTCAACCCCGGCGGCCCCGGGGCCTCGGGCCGCCCCCTCGCCGCACGGACCCACCAGGGGCTGCCCGAGGACCTGCAGGAGACCTACGCCGTGGTCGGCTTCGACCCGCGCGGCAGCGGCGCCTCCACGCCCGCGGTCGAGTGCGACCCCTCCGCCTTCGAACCCGTGCTCACCCCGTCCGAGCCCCGGAGCCCCGGCGACACCCAGGTCCTTTGGGAGGAGGCCGAGGCCTACGCCCAGGCGTGCGAGGACAACACCGGGCCGCTCCTGGACCACATGACCACGGTCGACACCGCCCGGGACATGGACGCCCTGCGCTCCGCCCTCGGGCTCGAGACCGTCGACTACCTCGGCTTCTCCTACGGCACCTACCTCGGAACCGTCTTCTCCTCCCTCTACCCGGACAGCGTCGACCGCCTCGTGCTCGACAGCGTCGTCGACCCCGACACCCCCTGGTACGAGAGCAACCTCAACCAGAGCCGCGCCCTCGACCGCGCCGCCCGCAACTTCTTCGACTGGGTCGCCCGCCACGACGACACCTTCGGCCTGGGCGGCAGCGGCGAGGACGTCGCCCGGGCCTACGACCGCCTGCGCGACCAGCTCCGCGAAGAACCCCTGGAAGGCACGGTCGGCCCGACCGAACTGGAGAACCTCGCCATCACGGTCTCCTACAGCGGGAACGCCTGGCCCCCCGTGGCGGACGCGCTCTCCGACCAGATCGTCGACGAGGACCCTGCCGCGCTCGTCCAGCTCGACACCGACCTCGGAGAGGGGCCCGACAACGATCAGAGCCGCGGCGGGTACAACGCCGTCCAGTGCACCGACTCCCACTGGCCCACCGACCGCGGACGCTGGGAGGGCGACGGGCACCGCATCCACCGGGAAGCGCCCTTCATCGGCTGGAACAACATCTGGTACAACGCCCCGTGTGCGTCCTGGCCCGCCGAGTCCAGTGACTGGTACAGCATCGGCGACGGCCCCGGCGACGCTCCGGCCCACGAAGGCGACGCCCTGCTCGTGCACGCCAGTGAGGACGGAGCCACCCCGCTCCACGGCGCCGAGAACCTGCGCGGCCACATGCCCGGCGCCTCGCTCGCCGTCGAGGAGGGCGGCATCACCCACGGCGTCTCCTCCGGCGACAACCCCTGCATCAACGAGATCGTGCACGGCTACCTGCGCGACGGTTCCCTGCCCGAACGCACCGACGGGGACCACGACGCCGTCTGCGAGGCCGGCCCCGAACCCGAACCGCGCGAGGCCCAGGCCGCGGAGGACCTGCCCGACCGCTTCGAACCGTTGGCCGGCGGGCACCCCAGTGAGGGTGAATGACCGGTGGAATACGCTGTAACCGGTGCGAAATCCGCGGACCGTTCGCACCACGACAGCCCGCCGTCACCACAGGCGGCACGAGGGGGAGATGCGATGCTGCGGACCTCACCGGTACGGATCCTGGGAGAACACGACCGGGAGGCCGTACGCGCCCTTCTGGACACCGACCCCGTCGGCAACGTCTTCGTGGCCTCGCGCCTGATGTCCACCGGTATCGGCGCCAACTCCGCCGGGACCGAGGTCTGGGGCCACGTCGAACGCGGCCGCCTCACCGCCCTGTGTTACTCCGGGGCCAACCTCGTGCCCGTCAACGCCGGACCCGCCGCCGTGCGCAGCTTCGCCGAACACGCCCGGTGGCGGGGCCGCCGCTGTTCGTCGATCGTCGGACCGGTCGACGCGGTCAGCGACTTCTGGGACCAGGTCACCCCGGCGTGGGGCCCGGCCCGCGCCATCCGCGCCAGCCAGCCCGTCCTGGAGATCGACCACCCGCCCGCCGTGCCCGCCGACCCGCTCGTCCGCCGGGTCGTCCCCTCCGAACTCGGGGTCCTCCTGCCGGCCTGCGTCGCGATGTTCACCGAAGAGGTCGGGGTCCCGCCGGACTCCGGAGACGGCGGCGCCCTCTACCGGGCCCGCGTCGAGGAGCTCGTGCGCACCGGCCGCGCCCTGGCCCGCATCGAGGACGGCCGGGTGGTGTTCAAGGCCGAGATCGGCGCCGTCACCCCGCAGGCCTGCCAGATCCAGGGCGTGTGGGTCCACCCCGACCTGCGCGGGCGCGGGCACTCCAGCTCCGGCATGGCCGCCGTCGTCGAGTACGCCCTCGCCGAGATCGCGCCCCGCGTCACGCTCTACGTCAACGACTTCAACGCCCCGGCCCGCGCCGCCTACGAACGGGTCGGGTTCCGCCAGGTCGGGGAATCGATGTCCGTCCTGTTCTGAGCCGCGCCCGCCGGGGGAGCCCGAGATGCACGGAGTGTACGTCGCCTCCAGCGACGCCGACAGCGACAAGCGCACCCTGGCACTGGGTATGGCCGAGCTGCTGTCCCGGACGGTCGACTCCGTCGGGGTGTTCCGGCCCATCGTTCCGACCGAGGGCCGCGACGCCCTCGTGGAGACCCTGCGGCGCCGCTTCGACGTGCGTGCCGCCTACGGGGACTGCACCGGCGTGACCTACGAACGCGCCCACGCCGACCCCGAGGCCGCGATGGAGGAGATCGTGGCCGGGTACTGGGCGCTGGCGGCGTCCTGTTCCGCGGTCGTGGTCGTGGGCACCGACTACACCGACGTCGGGACCTCCACCGAGTTCGCCTTCAACGCCCGGGTCGCCGCCAACCTCGGAACACCGGTGCTGCTGGCGGTCTCGGGCGACGGCCACGACGCCGAGGCGGTGCACGGGGCCGTCGCCATCGCCGAGAACGAGCTCGACCGCGAGCACGCCACCCGCCTGGCCACGGTCGTGGACCGCGTCCCGTCCGACCGGGTGCGCGCCCTGAGGGAAGGGGCCGACGGCCGTTTCTACGTGCTCGCTGACGTGCCCGAGCTGACCGCGCCCAGCGTCCAGGACCTGCAGCGGTCCGCCGACGGGAAGCTGCTGTTCGGGGAGGCGCGCCGCACCGGACGCGAGGTCTCCGGGATCCTGGTCGCGGCGATGTCCCTGCCGCACGTGCTCGACCGCCTCACCGACGACTGCGCGGTGATCCTGCCCGCCGACCGGGCCGGTGCGATCCTCCCGGCGCTGATCTCGGCGCACACCTCCGCGGACTTCCCCTCCGTGGCGGCGGTCCTGCTCACCGGCGACGCCGACGCCGACATGCCCGAACCGGTGTGGCGCCTGCTGGCCGGCATGGACGTACGCATGCCCGTGGTCGCCACCAGCCTCGACACCTTCACCGCCGCGACCCGCCTGGACGGGGTGCGCGGGGGCCTGGCACCGATGCCGGACAGCAGGATCGAGTCGGCCCTGGCCGCGTTCGCCGAGGCGGTCGACGGAGGCACCCTGCTCTCCCGGCTGAGCGTGGTGCGGTCGAGGGCCGTCACCCCGCTCATGTTCCAGTACACGCTGCTGTCCCGCGCGGCCGAGGACCGCCGGCACGTCGTGCTGCCCGAGGGCACCGACGAGCGGGTGCTGCGCGCCGCCGACCTGCTGCTGCGCCGGGACACCGTCGCCCTGACCCTGCTGGGCTCGCAGCGGGCGGTCCGGGCACGCGCCGACGACCTCGGCCTGGACCTCTCGCGCGCCGACGTCGTCGACCCGGAGACCTCCGACCTGCGGGAGCGGTTCGCGGAGGAATACGCCCGGCTGCGCGCGCACAAGGGCGTCTCGGTCGAGCTGGCCCGAGACACCGTGCGCGACGTGTCCTACTTCGGGACCCTGATGGTGCACGGCGGGCTGGCCGACGGCATGGTCTCCGGGGCCGCGCACACCACGGCGCAGACCATCCGGCCCTCGTTCGAGATCCTGCGCTCGGCCCTGGTCTCGAGCGTGTTCTTCATGTGCCTGGCCGACCGGGTGCTGGTCTACGGCGACTGTGCGGTCGTGCCGGACCCCACGGCCGAGCAGCTCGCCGAGATCGCGGTGGGCTCGGCCGCGACCGCGCAGCGCTTCGGTGTGGAACCCCGGGTGGCGATGCTGTCCTACTCCACCGGGGCCTCGGGCACGGGCGCGGGGGTGGACAAGGTGCGCACCGCGACGACGCTGGCCCGCGAACGCCGTCCGGACCTGATGATCGAGGGCCCGATCCAGTACGACGCCGCGATCGACCCCGGGGTGGCCGCGGCCAAGCTCCCGGACAGCCGGGTGGCCGGGCGCGCGACCGTGTTCGTCGTGCCCGACCTCAACACCGGCAACACTCTGTACAAGGGGGTGCAGCGCAGCGCGGGCGCCGTCGCGGTCGGCCCGGTGCTGCAGGGGCTGCGCCGACCCGTCAACGACCTGTCGCGCGGTGCGACGGTGCAGGACATCGTCAACACCGTCGCGATCACCGCCGTCCAGGCCCAGCCCGTGGAGGGCGGCCCACAGGTGTGAACCTCACGCGTCCTCGTCAGTTCGGGCGGGCGCACGCGCCGCGGGGGTCCGCGCCTCGCTAGCGTGGACGGGCCGTTCCGCCCCGCCTTTCCCGCCGCCCGCCACGCCCCCACCGGAGCACGCCCCATGCCGCACAACCCCACCGGAGTCCGACGCCTGGGCCTGGCCCTGCTGCTGAGCCTGCTCGCGGTCCTGGGCCCGCTCAACATCGACATGTACCTGCCCGGGTTCCCGGAGATCGCCGACGACCTCGGCGCCGGCGCCTCGCAGGTCCAGCTCAGCCTCACCACCTGCCTCATCGGCCTCGCCGTCGGGCAGGTCGTCGTCGGTCCGGTCAGCGACGCACGCGGGCGCCGGGGACCGCTCGTGGTGTCGCTGCTGCTGTTCGTGCTGGCGTCGGCCCTGTGTGCGCTGGCCCCGAACATCGCCGTGCTCGTCCTGGGGCGCTTCCTGCAGGGCTTCACCGCCTCCGCCGGGATCGTGCTCTCGCGCGCGGTGGTGCGCGACGTCTTCGACGGCACCGCCCTCACCAAGTTCTTCGCCCTGCTCATGGTGATCACCGCCGTCGCGCCGATGGTCGCGCCCGTGCTCGGGGGCGGCGTGCTGTGGCTGCCGTTCGGGACCTGGGAGACCATCTTCTGGACCCTGGCGCTGCTGGGCCTGGCCATCACCGTCGTGGTGGTGTTCGCCCTGCCGGAGACGCTCCCGCGCGAGCTGCGCATCCCCAGCGGCCTCGGGAGCACCCTGCGCACCATGGCGCAACTCCTGCGCGACCCGCGCTTCATGGGGTACGCGCTCATCGTCGGACTCGTGCACGGCGGCAGTTTCGCCTACGTCGCCGGGACCCCGTTCGTCTACCAGGACCTCTACGGGGTCGGACCGCAGACCTTCGGGGTGCTCTTCGGCGTCAACGGGCTCGCCCTGATCCTCGGCAGCCACCTCGTGGGACGGTTCAGCGACGCCGTCGGCGAGCGCACCCTGCTGCGCGTCGCGGTGACGACCGCGACGGCCGCCACCGGTGTGGTCCTGGTGACGACCGTCGTGCACGGGCCGTTGGCGGTGCTGGTCGCGGCGATCTTCCTCTACATGATCTGCATGGGCATGGTGCTCACCAGCACCTTCACCCTCGCGATGGAGGGCCAGGAGGCCCGCGCCGGCAGCGCGAGCTCCCTGGTGGGCGCCCTGCCCATGCTCGTGGGCGCGGGCGTGGCCCCGCTGGTGGGCCTGGACGAGACCACCGCCGTACCCATGGGCGCGGTCCTGTTCACCACCGCCGCCCTCGGGTTGCTGGTGCTGCTCACCCTGGTGCGCACTGGGGAGGCCCGCCGCGCGGTCCCCGACCCCGCCTGAACGGGCCGGGGCCGGGGACCGTTCCGATCAGCCGCCGGCAGCGGCCGGTTCGAAGTCCGGGGTGTCGGCGATGAGCGCACGGGTGTATTCGTGCTCGGGCGCGGACATGATCTGCCCGACGGTGCCCTGCTCGGCGATCCGTCCGCCCTGGAGGATCGCAACACGCTCGGCGATGTTGGAGACCAGGGCGATGTTGTGGGTGACGAACAGCAGCGCCATCCCCTCGTCCTGGAGCCCGCGCAGGAGCGCGACGATCTCCGACTGCACCGACACGTCCAGCGCCGAGGTGATCTCGTCACAGATCAGCAGGTCGGGGCGGGTGGCCACCGCGCGGGCGATGCACACGCGCTGGCGCTCGCCGCCGCTGAGCTGCTCCGGGTAACGGTCGGCGTAGGACGCGGGCAGCGCGGCCTTCTCGAGCGCCTCGGCCACCACGCCGTCGGCGTCGATGGGCCGGCCCACCAGATGCCGGTAGGGGCCCAGGATCTGGTCGCGAACCCGCTTGCGGGGGTTGAGCGCCTCGTACGGGTTCTGGAACACGTACTGGATCCGCCGCCGCTGCTCGGCCGTGCGCCGGTAGCTGCTCGTGGCCAGCTGGGCGCCGTCGAAGAGCACCTCGCCGGTGAACTCGTGGTGCAGCCCGGCCAGCGAGCGCGACAGGGTCGTCTTGCCGGAACCGGACTCGCCCAGCAGGGCCACGCACTCGCCGGGGGAGACCGACACGTCGATGTCCTCCAGCACACGCGTGCGCCCGTACCCCGCGGCCAGACCCGAGACCCGCAGCAGCGGTTCGGGGCCCTCGCCCGGGTCCTCGTGCCCGCTCGTGCGCAGTAGCGGGACGGCCGCCAGCAGTTTGCGGGTGTAGGGGTGTTCTGGCGCGGACAGCACTTCCTGGGCGTCGCCGCGTTCGACGATCTCGCCCCGGTACATCACCGCGATCTCGTCGGCCAGGTCGGCGACCACGGCCATGTCGTGGCTGATGTAGACCCCGGCCGTGCCGTAGTCGCGGGTCATGGCCCGGATGGTTTCCAGGACGTGCTTCTGCGTGGTCACGTCCAACCCGGTCGTCGGCTCGTCCAGCACGATGACGTCGGGGCGGCCCACGAAGGCCATCGCGATCGCCACACGCTGCTGCTGGCCGCCGGAGAGCTGGTGCGGGTACCGGCGCAGGAACGCGTTGTCGTCGGGCAGCGCGACCTCGCGCAGCACCTCGCGCACCCGCGCGTTCGCCTCCGCCTTGCTCAGCGAGCCGTCGTGCAGGGCCTCGGCGAGCTGCACGCCCAGGCGCAGCGCCGGGTTGAGCGCCGAGGCGGGCGACTGCGGGATGTAGGCCACCGCCCGGCCCCGCAGTTCACGCACGCCGCGTTCGTCCAGGTCGGTGAGGTCGTGCCCGGCCACCACGAGGCGGCCCGAGGTGATCTCGGTGGCGCGCTTGCAGTGCGCCAGCAGCGACAGCCCCAGCGTGGTCTTGCCGGAACCGGACTCGCCCACCAGGCCGAGGATCCGCCCGCGTCCCACGCCGACGGACACGTCGCTGATGATCTCCACGTCGGAGGGGCGGCCGATGACGGTCAGCCCTTCGACGCTCAGTGCGGTGCTGTGTTCGTCGGTCACTTCTGGACCCCCCGGTCGATGCCGATCGACGCACGCGAGAGCCCGTCGGTGACGAGGTTCGCGCCGATGGTCAGGATCGCGATCGCGGTCACGGGCAGCGCGACGGCCCACGGCTGCACGCCCATGCCCTGCCGGTTCTCGTTGATCATCAGGCCCCAGTCGGCCGTGGGCGGCTGCAGGCCCATGCCGAGGAACCCGAGCACCGCGACCACACCGATGGAGTAGGTCAGGCGCAGGCCCAGCTCCACCAGGAGCGGGCTGGTCACGTTCGGCAGGATCTCGAAGGCCATGATGCGGTGGCGCGGAAGCCCGATCGCCTCGGCGGCCTTGACGTAGTCCTGCTCGATGACCTTGCGGGTCGCCTCGCGGATCACCCGGGCCACACGCGGCATGTGCGAGACGGCGATGACCGCCACGATCAGCCAGGGCTGCGGTCCCAGGATCGACATCACCAGCAGTGCGGCGATGAGCTGCGGGAAGGCCAGCAGCACGTCGTTGGTGCGCATGAGGACGTCGTCGAGCCAGCCGCGCTGATACCCGGCGATGATGCCGATGACGGTGCCGGCGAGCACACCGATACCGGCGGAAGCCAGCGCCAGGAGCAGCAGGGTCCAGCCGCCCCACAGGAACCGGGTCAGGACGTCGCGTCCGCGCTCGTCGCCGCCGAACAGCGCGCCGTCCACGCCCGTCTCGAACGGTTTGGCGACGAACTCGGTCGGCGAGTACGGGGCCACGAACGGGCCCAGCACGGCGATCAGGACGATGAGACCGGTCAGGGCCACCCCCACCTTCGTGCGGCCGTAACCCCACGCGGTGCGGAACAGTCCGGGGCCGCGGTCCCGTCCGGTCGTGGTCTCGGTCGAAGGCTCACTCATCGGTTCGCGACCCTCACCTTCGGGTTGGCCGCCAGCCCGATCACGTCGGCGATCAGGTTGACCACGATGTAGACCCCGGCGATGAGCAGGACGGACGCCTGGATCAGCGGCACGTCGCGGTTCTCGATGGCGTCCATGAGGACCTTGCCGACGCCGGGGAAGTTGAACAGGAACTCGATGGCCACGACACCGCCGGCCAGCCAGGCCAGCTGCAGCGCGACCACCTGGGCGACGGGGCCGATGGCGTTGGGGGCGGCGTGGCGCCACAGCACGGTCCGCTCGCCCATGCCCTTCAGGCGGGCCTGCTGGACGTACTCGCTCTCCAGGACCTCGATCATGGTCGCCCGCATCATGCGCACGATGGGCGGGGCGACGGCGAGGGAGAGCGTGAGCACGGGCAGGATCCACTGGTCGATGCCGCCCTCACGGGCGTAGACCGACGGGAACAGGTCGAGCCCGCCCGGCCCGAGCAGCAGGATCAGCAGGATGCCGACCACGAACTCGGGGATCGAGGCGATGACCAGCGTGCCCATGGACGCGGTGTGGTCGAAGGACCGGTCGCGGCGCAGGGCGCTGAACGCGCCGACGAAGAGCGCGATCGGGGTGGCCACGAGCGCGGCCCACCCCATGAGGGTCAGCGAGTTCATGACCGGTTCGGCCAGGAACTCGGCGACGGGTTGCCGGTTGGAGAAGGACGTGCCGAGGTCCCCCTGCACGACACCCTGCAGCCACTGCAGGTACTGCACGGCCACGGGTTCGTTCAGGGAGAGCTGTTGGCGCAGCGCTTCCACACGTTCGGGTGTGGCGTCGCGGCCCAGGATCTGGAGGGCCGCGTCGCCGGGCAGGGCCTGCGTGGCCGCGAAGACCACGAGGGAGACCGCCCAGAGCGTGAGTGCGCCGAAGAAGAGGCGGACGGCGATCAATCGGGACATGGTGAACCCTTGGTTGTCACGAGCACAGGCTGGGAACCGGCCCCCGGAGCGCGGCGGCTCACGGGGGGCCGGACCTCCTAGGCCTGGTCGAGCCACATGGTGTGGAAGGCGTAGGACCCGAGCGGGTGGCCCGAGACGGCGGGCTTCAGCCCGTGCACGTGGGTGCCGTGGCCGTCCAGGAGGTTGACGAAGCCCCAGACGATGTAGCCGCCCTCCTCGTACTCGACCCTCTGGGCCTCGCGCAGGAGCTCGTTGCGCTCGTCCTCGTCGGCGGTGGTGCGGGCCTCCTCGAGGGCCTCCAGCCACTCCTCGTTCTCGCCCCACATCGTCTCGTTGTAGGGGGCGCCGACGACGGAACCCTGCGCGGCCTGGGTGATGTAGTGGCGCGCGCTCCAGAAGTCCTGGCCGAAGGCGTAGGGGAAGCCCTCTTCCTCGTTCCAGTAGTCGCTGGCGTTGACGCGGCGCAGGTTCACGGTGACGCCGGCCTCGCGCGCCTGCTCCTGGAAGACCTCGGCGGAGGCGACCACGCCCGCGCTGATGTCGCCGGTGACGAGCTCGACCTCCAGGTCGTCCTCGTACCCGGCGTCGGCCAGCAGTTCCCGGGCCTTCTCGATGTCCTGCTCGCGCTGGTCGAAGTCCTCGGGGTAGGACGGGTCCATGCGGGCGTACATGTCGTTGCCGACCTGCCCGTAGCCGGCCAGGGCCTGGTCGATCATCTCCTGGCGGTCGACGATGAGGCGGAAGGCCTGGCGCACGCGCACGTCGTCGAAGGGCTCCTCGTCCACGCGCATGGTGAAGGGCAGCCACATGCCGGTCTCGGACTCCATGATGTCCAGGGAGTCGTTGCCCTCGAGCACGGACACCTGAGAGTGCGGGACCTGAGTGATGATGTCGACGTTGTCGCTGGTGAGCGCGTTGACCCGGGCGTCGTCCTCGGGGAAGTTCACGATCTCGAGCTCGTCGACGTAGGGCTGGTCCTCGATGTGGAAGCCCTCGTGGCGCTCGAAGAGGCTGTACTCGCCGACGACGAACTCGGAGTACTTGAAGGGACCGCAGCCGACGGGGCTCTCGGGGTCGTAGCCCTCGGGCACGATCGCGTTGTAGTACTCCGCGAGTGCCTCGGGCAGGGTGACCAGGGGCTCGTCGACGTGGATGCGCACGGTGCGCTCGTCGACGGCCTCGAGCTTGTCGGGGTCCACGCCGGGCATGTCGCCGGCGCCGCGCATCGGGTCGTCGGGGTCGAGGATGCGCTTGAGGGAGAAGACGACGTCGTCGGCGGTGACGGGGGAGTCGTCGTGGAAGGTCAGGCCCTCCTTGAGCACGAGCGTCCACTCGGTGCCGTCGTCGCCCTCGGGCTCCAGGGACTCGGCGAGGTAGGGCTCGATGGTGCCGTCGTAGTCGTAGCGCATCAGCGACGCGTAGAGGGCGTAGTTGCGTGCGATGTCGACGTTGTCGGTGGGGTCGTGCGCGTCGAGGGTGTCGCTGGCGCCGCCGCCGGCCACACCGACACGCAGGCGGCCGCCCTGCTGGGGTTCGCCGTCGCCCGATCCGCCGGAACCGGAGTCGCTGCCGCAGGCGACCAGGACCGGGGCGACCGCTGCGCCGGCCGCGGAGGCCTTGAGGACGCTGCGCCGGCTCGTGAACGGGTTGATGCTGAAGGGCTTGTCGTTGTGCTCGGACGTCAAGGGACACCTCGGTGGGACGGGGACAGGACTGTCGCCTGCCGCAGGGGAGGTGCCCCGGGGTGGGCACAGGGGGCGGTGCGGCATCGACCTCGAAAGATCCTTGTTCGCCCCGTCGAAAGCGTCAAACCGCCGTTTCGCCACTCTCTGTGTTCGTGGTAGGCCTTTGTGCGGGTGTGTCCACCAACGGGAAGGTCGACGGCCAGAACTTCTGTGCCCTGGGCGTTTGCGCGCTCACCCTCGGGTGTCATTCGCAGGCTCACGTGCACGTCTCCTGTACTCCGGGTCCACTGTTGACGCACCGTGGCCACCCCGGGTTTGTGTCCCAACCGATGTCGTCGGGTGGCGGAACCGTGGTGTTTAACCCGCCGATTACCACCCCGGTGGGTTCGGGTGGTTGACTGGTCGGTTTATCGGACGCCCGGCCGCGGGGCGGTGGTCGTTCCCGGTCGGAGGGGGCCTCGGTGCCGATGCGCAGCCCGCGCGTGGATTAACTACGTGTTACACATCACATGCGGGAGGCTGGGTTCGGGGCTGTTTCCTTGGCGGACATCGGGGAGGACACGGAGCGGGACTTTGTGGCCCGGGCCCGGTGGCGCGAACCCCGGTGTGCTGTGCTTGAGGCAGTACACCCTTGTCTAAGGTGAGTGGCAGGCGGCGCGACCCGCGCGCCCGACGCGGGTGATTGGAGTGACCGGATGGCTGAGGCGAGGCAACTCCGGGACTACGTTCCCGCGGACAGCACGGCAGGGGTCGCGTCGACGATCGAGACGGGGGAGCTCACCGGCGGATCCACCGACCACACCGTGTGGAGCTGCGCCGGAAACCTCACCGCAGTGCGGTCGATCCGCGCCCGCGTCCGCGAGTTCCTCAGCGGCATGGGCCACGGCGACGGCGCTCTCGACGACGCAGAACTGGCCGTGAGCGAGCTGGCGACCAACGCCCTGCTGCACTCGCGTTCCGGGCAGAGCGGCGGCGTCATGACCCTCTTCATCCGCTCCGACGGGGCCCGTCTGCGTGTGGCCGTCGCCGACCAGGGCGAACGCGAGTCCGACACCGACGGGCACAGCCGCGACGACGGCGAGGACTTCGGACGCGGCAAGCTCATCGTCGACAGCTGCGCCAGCCGTAGCGGTGAGTACACCAGCGAGACGACGCACGTGGCCTGGTTCGAGATCGACGACGCCCGGGCCTGATCCGCCTCCCCGACGCGGACCGGGTACCCGGGCGTCCCCCTGTGTCGTTCCCCCTGTGTGCCCCGTCCTCCGTGGACGGGTCCCTGTGCGGCCGGGCCCCGATCCCCGAGGCCGCCCCCGTGGCCTCAGAACCCCCCGGCGGCGCCCTCCGGAAGGGCGACCCGCACCGGCGCACCACGGCCGCAGCGCACCGTCACACCGCGCCCCTCGGGCGGCGGGCAGTCGCTTCCGGTGGTCACACACGCCCCTGTCCACAGGGCAGCCGCCACGAGCGCCGTCGCGGTGGGTTCGTCCGCGCCGTCCTCCACGGCCACGACGTCCTCCGGTCCCAGCGACAGGTGCCCGCGCAGGTCCGTGAACCGCGCCAGCAGGTCGTTGTGCGGGTAGAGCGTCGTCAGCAGCCCGTCCGGCGTGGTCTCGTACCCGAGCACCCCGTTGTCGAACAGCCCCCGCGACGGGTTGTAACCGCTCCCGTCGGGGCTGGGCAGCAGCAGCTCCTCGAACGGGGTCGCCCCCCGCGTGTCCCCGAACGAGATGATCTGCCGGACCCTGGAGCGCTCGGCCAGCTCCTGCGCGACCCCGGTGAGCCCGGCGTCCGCAAGGAGCAGCCGGGCGTCGGTCTCACCCAGCGCCGCGGCCTGGTCCTCCACCGGCGTCGACGGGCACAGCGGCAGGGCGCGTCCGCCCACGGCCATCACCGTGTACGTGGCCAGGAACCGCTCCGGGCCGATCGGCGCGAGAACCCCGACGACGTCGCCCAGGCACATGCCGCGGCGGCTGAGGCCGGCCGCGGCCCGCTCGACGGTCGCGGCGAAGGTCAGTGCGTCGACCCGGCGCCCACGGCCGCGGATCGTCCCGCCCCGTGTCGGCCGGAGGCGCAGGCGCTCACTGAGCCCCCCGGTGAGTGATCCGATCGGGGCATCCCGGCGCGGAAGGTGCCGGCCCGGTCGGTCGGTTCCTGAAGTCAGCCCTACCCCCATGCGTTCCCCCACTCCGACTCTGTCGCGGCGGGACCGCTACTCGGGCTCGTCACGCCCCCTCCACGTGGCGAGCCCGGTAGCGTCACGCCGGCCGCTGCGGTTGCCGTCCCTCCCCTCGGACGGCCCGCGCCGGCGCTCCACCCCACCGGCCCCGGAAGACCTCCCGGGGTCGATGGACCGCCTGAGCCCTCTGGGCCCGGCGGCCTGTTCCGGGGCTTGCGGGGCCCTTTCCGCCTCTGCGGTGGGCCCGCTTCCCCAGTGCTTCGAAGCCTAGCGCGTTCACGGCCAGATGCACATGCACAATGCGGTGCACATGCATATGTAGATTCGGAGAACATGTGCGATCTACATGCCCCTCGGGCCGCCCGCTGCCCGAGAGGTGGTGATCGGTCCGGGTTCAGCCCCCGGCGCTGTGTCCGCGGACCCACTCGGCGATCTGTGCACGGGACCGGAACCCCGTCTTGCGGTTGATGTTGGCCACGTGCCGGGCGGCCGTCGAAGGCGAGATGAACAGCTCCTCGGCGATCTGCGGGTTGGTGCGCCCCCGGCTCACCAGTTGCGCCACCTCGAGCTCCCGTCTGGTCAGACAGGCCTCGGGGGCCGGTGCCCCGTGGGAGACTTCGGGCTCGGCCGCCGACGGCTCCTGCTCGGGCTCGGGCGCACGCCGGCGCCGCCGCGGCGCCGGGTTGCGGGCCTCGTCGATGAGGCGCTCGGCCTCCCGGGCCGCCTGGGCCAGGCACAGGTCCGCGCCCTCGCGCCACCACTGCAGCAGGCGTTCGCGTTCCGCGCCCTCCGGCTCGACGTCCCCGAACGGCCACAGCAGCGGACGCGCGGGCATGCCCAGCCGCTCGCGCACGGCCACGGCCGCGCCCGCCAGACGGCAGGCGGGCTCGCGCAGCCCCTGGCCGAAGGCCACCCGCGCGATCGAGGTCAGCGAGCGCAGCGCCGCCCAGCGCTGGCCCGTGTCCAGACCCAGCACGAGCCCCTCGGACAGGTAGTCGTAGGCCTGGCCGGTGTGGCCCTGCGCCTGCGCGACCCGGCCGATCCCCGCCAGACAGCGGGCCTCCTCGCCGGTCGCGCCGATCATGCGCTGGGTGTCCAGGGCCTCGCGGTAACAGCGGTCCGCGGTCATGAGGTCGGCCGCGGCCTCGGCCGCGCCGGCCTGGCCGATGAGCGTCACCCCCACGCCCCACCGGTGGTCCATGCCGCGCAGCAGGGTCAGCGCCGCGTTGTAGTGCTGTTCCGCGGTGGGGAAGTCGCCCTGCTGCGCCACCAGCGCCGCACGGGTCCCCAGGGAGATCGCCTCGCCCCACTGGTCACCGGTCTCCCGGCACAGGCGCAGCGCCTCCTCCACGTGCACGGACGCACGCTCGGGCAGATGCTCGCGCACCTCGACCAGGGCGAGTAGGTTCAGGGCCGTACGTACGAAGACGTCGTCGCCGGACTCCCGCGACAGGCGCAGCCCTTCTTCTCCCAGGGCAACGGCCTGCTCGTGGTCGCGCTGCACCCGCGCCAACTGCGCCCGGGCAACGAGCGCCCGAGCCAGGGACGGGGCCTTGGCCGCCTCGTCCAGCGCCAGGAGCCCGTCCATCCAGTGCGCGCCCTCGGCGTAGCTGTTGTGGCTGACCCAGTGCGCGACCAGATTCACGCACAGGCGCAGCCCGTCCTCGGCGGCCCCGGTGTCCAGCGCTCGGCTGACCAGGGCGCGGACGGTGTCGTACTCGGTCAGCACCCGCTGGCGGCCCTCGTCGCGCTCGGCCCACGGCATCGGGCGGCTGGACTCCAACTGCCGGGCCAGGTGCTCGGTCAGGTCCAGCATCCGGTCCATGAGGCGGCGCTGCAGCAGGTCGCTCTCCCCGGCCTCGGCCAGGCGCCCCGAGGCGAACGCACGCACCGCGTCCGGGAGGCGGTACCGGACCCGGCCCTCGTACTCGCCGGTGACCGTGATCAGGGCCCGGTTCAGCAGCGACGTGAGCAGGTCCAGGACCGCGCCCTCGGGCAGGAGGTCGTCGGCGCACACCCGCTCGGCCAGCTCCAGGTCCCATCCCCGGAAGACCGACAGGCGGCGCAGCAGCACACGCTCGGGCTCCGAGAGCCCCAGGTAGGCGTGTTCCAGGACCAGCGGCAGCACCTGGCTGCGCGAGACCGCCTGCCCGGGGCCGGGGCGGGCCGAGGGCGAGGACAGGTGGGCCCGGAGGTCCTCCACCAGACGCGCCGGACCGGTCTCCGGCGCGCTCGCGCCCAGGACCTCCACACCCAGCGGGACCCCGCCGGCCATGTCGCACAGCATCGCGATCTCCTCCAGCTCCTCGGGGGAGGCGGAGAAACGCGGGTCACGGGTGCGTGCGCGGTCCAGGAACAGGCGCACCGCCTCGGCCCGGGCAGGGTCCGGCGGGGGAGCCTTGCGCGCCGCCACCGGCAGCGCCATGGGCGGGACCCGCCACACCGTGCCCCCGGGCAGCCGCACCGGGGCCTCGCTGGTCAACAGCAACGACACCTGCGGGCAGGACGCCAACAACGCCCGGCCGACCTCGTCGACGGCCTCCTCGATGTGCCCGCACCCGTCCAGGACCAGAAGCAGGCGGCGGTGGCCCATGGCCTCGGCGACGGTCGCGGCGAGCGCCTGCCCCGGTTCCTCCACCACACCCACGGCCGCCGCGACCCGGGCGAACACGTCCAACGCGGTACGGGTGTCACCGAGGTCGGCGAACCACACCCCGTCGGGGAAGGACACCGTGGACTGCTCGGCCACACGCAGGGCCAGCCGGGTCTTGCCCATCCCGTCCGGGCCGCACAGGGTCACCGAGCGGCTGGAGTCGAGGAGGCGGAGCAGGTCGCTCAGGTCCCGCTCGCGACCGACGAAACCCGTGTTGGGCCTCGGGAGGTTGTGTCGCGCCGGGGCGGTCAGAGGTGCCATGGCCTTCACATGTCTTCAGGGGCAGGTGGGGGTCCACGCCCGCACGGGGGCGTACGGGTGGTGGCCGGTCACGTCGGGGACGGGTGGAGGGGCGTGGAATTCCTGTCTTAGCGGGTGCACGCGCACTGTGCAAGTGCTACACCGGGTTGCGTTCACGGTGCTCCGGCCCCGCCGCGGGACACCCAGCCGGTCAGCTGCTTCCTGGAGGAGATCGAGAGCTTGCGGAAGATGTTGGCGATGTGGCGCGCGGCAGTGGCCTGACTGATCGTCAACCGGGCGCCGATCTCGCGGTTGGACAGCCCCTGGCCGGCCAGCTCGGCGATCTCGCTCTCGCGCCGGGTGAGCTCCTCGACCTGCGGTTCCTCCTCGTCGGCGACGGGGAAGGCCAGTGCCCGGTCGCGCACCTGTTCCAGGGGCAGGGAGCGCCAGGCCTCCCACGCCTCGGCCGCGCGCGTGTGCCCGACCGCGCGTTCGATCGCCGAGCGCAGGCGTACCGTCTCGGCCGACGGGCGCTGCAGGGACGTGCGCAGTTCCGAGGCGGCCCCGGCCAGGGCCGACGCGCGCTCGGCCTCCTCCTCGGCCAGGGCCAGCTCCGCGAGCGCCTCCAACGCGCGGGCCACGGCGATGCGCTGTCCCGAGGCGAAACTCACCCTCAGCGAAGTCGACAGGGGCTCGCGTGCGTCCGCCGGGCGGCCCTCCGCCAGGTGCAGGCGACCCAGCGCCCGCGAGCACCGCGCCGCCGCCGGGTTGGCCTCCAGGTGGGTGAAGATCTCCAGGCCCTCCTCCATCAGGGCGCACGCCAGGGCGAACTCGCGCCGCTCGGCCGCGAGCACCCCGAGCAGGTGCAGGCCCCGGGCCCGGCTCCACTGGTCGTCGAGCTCCTCGGCGCGGGCGGTGCGGCGCTTGAGGTGGAGCAGGGCGGTGTCACCGTCGCCCCGCCGCCGGGCCAGGAGCGCGGAGACCTCCAGGACGGCGCCCTCGGTGACCGGGTCGTGGGAACGCTCCGCCCACCCCCAGGCCGCGGCGGCGTGGTGCTCGCTCTCCTCGAGCTCGCCCCCGCGCAGGGCCAGCTGCGCCAGGATCGTCAGGGCCGTGGCGGCGGCCTCCGGTGCGCGGCAGGCGCGTGCCGACTCCAGCGCGCAACGGGCCAGCGCGGCGACCTCCGGCGGCGGGTCCAGGTCGAGGCGGAGCTCGGCGCGCAGGGCCAGGGCCAGGGAACGCAGGTGCGGGTCCTGGTCGTCCGAGCCGGTGGCCAGGCAGCGTTCGATGAGCCAGCTGCCCTCGGCGGCCAGGCCGCGCACGTTCCAGTGGGTGCGCAACCCGGTCACCAGGCGCAGGGCGTCGTCGGGACGCCCGTGGGACAGCGCCCACCCGACCAGGCGGCCGAGGTTGTCGCGGTGGTGGTCGTACAGGCGCAGGCGTCCGATCCGCTCGGACCACGGCTGGGGATCGGCCACACGTTCGGTGTCCCGTTCGACCCGGCCGACGGCGAAGTCGAGGTAGCGCCCCCAGTAGAGGTCCGCGTCGCCCTCTGCGGCCAGCTGCTCGGCGGCGTAGGCGCGCACGGTCTCCGGGAGCCGGTAGTGGGTGCGCCCGTCCAGCTCCACGTCCATGACGATGAGGGACTTGTCCAGGAGCGAGAAGTGCAGGGAGAGCACGTCGGTGGGGTCCACACCCTCGCCCGAGCAGACCTCCTCGGCCGCCTCCAGGTACCACGTGGTGAAGACCGACAACCGGTGCAGCAGCAGGCGTTCGGGCTCGCTCAGCAGCTCGTGGCTCCAGGACAGCACCGCCCGCAGGGTGCGTTGGCGGGGTGGGAGTGCGTCGGAGCCGTCACTGGTCAGGAGCTGGAACCGGTCGTCCAGGCGGCGCAGGATCTGCTGCACCGACAGCACGCGCACCCGGGCCGCCGCCAGTTCGATCGCCAGCGGCATGCCGTCGAGCATCCGGCAGATCTCCGCCACGTAGCCGGAGTTCTCGCGTGTCATCTCGAACCCCGACCGCGCCGCGTGCGCACGCGTGACGAACAGGCGCACCGACTCGTAGCGCTGGATGTCGCGGCGGGGGAGCGGCGCGGGAGAGGACGCGTACGGGTCGGTGGGGGTCGGACGCGTGGGCAGGGACAGCGGCGGGACCCGCCAGATGTTCTCCTCGGGCACGTGCAGGGGCTGGCGGCTCGTGACCAGGATGCGCACCCGCGGGCAGTCCCGCAGGATCGCCTGGCACAGCTGGGCCATCGGGCCGATCGCGTACTCGCAGGTGTCCAGCAGCAGGAGCGTGTTCTGCGTGCGCAGGGCGGTGATGATCGACTCGGTGACCGTACGGGCGTCGTCCTCCACGGCCTGGAGCCCGTTGGCGACGGTGCGCAGGGCCTGTTCGTGGCAGGTGGACTCGCTGAGGTCGATGAAGCGGGTGCCGTCGGGGAACCGGCGCAGCAGGCGTTCGGCCACGTGCAGGGCCAGGCGGGTCTTGCCGATACCGCCGGTACCGGTGAGCGTGACCAGACGCGCCGTGCCGAGGAGCCGGCACAGGTCGACGATGTCGCGCTCACGTCCGACGAAGCGGAGGAACTCGCCGGTGGACAGAGGCAGGTTGTGGCGGGGGTGGGACATGGCCTCGTTCGCTTGGACGCCGGGACGGGGCGCCCCGTCGTCCGCGGTCGGGGACGGGGTGAATCCTGGGAACAGTGTCCCACCCGAGGGGCACGTTGTCTCGGGAATGGCCGGTTCCGGCAGCCGGGACCGGATACCACCGCACGCTCGGGTCCGGGTCCGGGTCTGGGGGATGGGGAGGGACGCGAACGCGGGGCCCCGGCGTCCGGGGCCCCGCGCGGGCCGTCGTGTCAGCCTTCGGGGGTCCAGGAGGCCGGGTCGGCCGGGCCCTGCTCCCCGGCGACCATGTCCTTGACCTCGTGGATGCCCTCGTCGTCGAAGGGCGGGAACCACACGAACGGGATCCCCTTCTTCGACGCGTACTGGATCTGCTTGCCCACCTTCGAGGTGGAGTGGAAGACCTCGGTGTTGAAACCGCGCGCACGCAGTGCCTCACCCGTGCGCAGGGCCTCCGCACGCCGCTCGGCGCTGGGCACGACGACCATCACGTCGGTGGGGCACTTGGGGCCCTCCTCGATGCGGTCCTCCGCGACCAGCTTGGCGAAGATGCGCGTCAGGCCGATGGAGATGCCGACACCGGGCAGCTTGCGCCGGATGAACTGGCCGGCCAGGTTCTCGTACCGGCCGCCCGCGCAGATGCTCCCGTACCCGGGGTCGTCGTCGAAGGAGGCCTCGTAGACGGTGCCGGTGTAGTAGTCGAGACCGCGTGCGATGGACAGGTCGGCGACCACGTTGGGCACGTCGGCGAGGTCCTCCAGGACGAAGGTCAGCTCCTCGAGGCCCTCGTCGAGCAGCTCGGAGGTGACCCCGAGCTCGCGCACCCGGTCGGCCACGTCGGTGCCGGTGCTCTTGATGCGGGCCAGGCGCAGGCACGCGTCGGCCTGCTCGCGGTCCAGGCCCTCGGAGAGCAGGATCTCGCGCACCCCGTCGTCGCCGATCTTGTGCAGCTTGTCGACGGCACGGATGACCGCGATCGGCTCCTTGACACCCAGGCCCTCGTAGAAGCCCTGCAGCACCTTGCGGTTGTTGAGGTTGAGGGTCCAGGCGGGGATGGCCAGCGGTGCGAGCACCCGGTGCACGATGCGCGGGAGCTCGGCGTCGAAGTGCAGCGGCACCGAGTCCACGTTGATGACGTCGATGTCGCACTGCGTGAACTCGCGGAAGCGCCCCTCCTGCGGCCGCTCGCCCCGCCACACACGCTGCATCTGGTAGCGCTTGAACGGGAACGTGAGCTCGTTGAAGTGCTGCGCGACGTAACGCGCGAACGGCACCGTGAGGTCGAAGTGCAGCCCCAGCTTCGCGTCCGAGTCGTCCTCGGCGTCGTCCTGGAGGCGGTGCAGGGTGTAGACCTCCTGCGAGGTCTCGCCCTTGGCCATGAGCACGTCCAGGTTCTCCACCGACGGCGTCTCCACCGAGGCGAAACCGAAGGACTCGAAACCCGCGCGGATATGGTCCAGCCAGCGCTGCTCCACGGCCCGGACCTGAGGGGTCCACTCGGGGAAACCGCTGATCGGAGTGGGGCGGACGACGCGCTGATCGGACATGGGTGGTTCTCGGCTCCCTCGGGAGAGGTACGGCGTTCGGTCGCTCCCCGCGCCGTGCACCGCAGCAGCACGCGCCGCGGCCGGTCGAGCTCGGGGAGAACCACCATCCTAGGCCCTGTGGAACGAGGGCCGAGGGTGCCATGACGAACTCCACCGGCCCACGTGGACGGGAGTGGGCCGGTGGGGTCCGGTCGACGGCCCCGCGCTCACGGTGCCGACGCCGAAGAGCGAGACGTCGGTCCCCCGTCTTCCGCGCGAGTGGGCCGTCAGGGCCCCGCGGCGCTCGCGTCCTCGTGCCAGGAGTCCGTTGTGCGGTCGAAGCGGTGCCCTGTCTCCACCGTAGACTTCCGTGTCCTCGCCGGACAGGGATTGGCGCGGCCGAAAGCGGCCGAAAACGGTCACTCACAATGTCGTAAAGTCGCCGTCCGAGGGTAGTGTTCTGTGCTTACCTGGTCACGGTGCGTCCCGCAGTGGGGTAAATCCCACCGTTCGTCACCCGCAGGCGGCCCCACACGCTCCGTGCCTGGTCGCCGCAGCGCACCGATCCGTCCGCTCCCCGTGCCCACCACCGGACCGGGGGCGAGTCTCCGGCAACCGCTCTCCCGAACCGCCTTCCGGTGTTAGGTTCCAGAAGCGGCCGCTCCCGGGGTGGTTCGGCACCGGGGTCGCCGCGCCCCTCCCGTCCGGGCCGAGCGACCACGCCAGCGAGGCCCGGCACTCCCGCTAGGACTAACTGTGATCGATCCAGCCAACAGCACGACCAATCCGCAGGCGCCCTCCGAACTGTCCACCAAGATCATCGTCGCCGGCGGGTTCGGGGTCGGGAAGACCACGTTCGTCGGTGCCGTCTCGGAGATCCCCCCGGTCCGTACCGAGGCGGCCGTGACCTCGGCCAGCGCCGGGGTCGACGACCTCAGCCACACCCCCGACAAGACGAGCACGACCGTGGCGATGGACTTCGGCCGCATCTCGCTCGAGACCGACCTGACCCTGTTCCTGTTCGGCACCCCGGGACAGCAGCGCTTCTGGTTCATGTGGGACGACCTCGTACGCGGCGCCCTCGGGGCGGTCGTGCTCGCGGACGTGCGCCGCCTGGAGGACACCTTCCAGGCCCTGGACTACTTCGAGCGCCAGTACCGGATGCCGTTCGTCGTGGCGGTCAACGAGTTCGACCCGGACCCTCCCTACGGCACCGAGGAACTGCGCGACGCCCTCGACCTTCCCGGCGAGGTGCCCATCGTGCACTGCGACGCCAGGGACAAGTCCTCGGTGGTCCGGGTCCTGGTCACGCTGGTCAAGCACGCCATGGCCATGGAGGCCCGCCAGCGCGGAGGCCGCCGCGTCGCCCAGTGACGCCCCGCGCCGGGGTCCGGTGCCGCGGGCCCGGGCCCTGCCCTCGGGCGGCGGGGGAGCGCCGCCGGGGGACACTGTGCCCGCGCTCGTGGAACGCTGTGCCCGTACAGGGTGGAACACCGTGCTCGCGGAACGAAGGGGTTGTGTCCGGCGTTACTCTGGCGTGGTGTTCGGACGAATGGCGGAAAGCGTCCGCCGCCTCCTGGGTAAGCCCGGTGCGGTGGACCTGCGGCCCTATACCAAGCTCCTGTCGGCGATCGAGGCCGAGGAGGATGGTCTCCGTGAGCTCAGCGACGCCGAGCTGAACGAGAAGGCCATCGAACTCGGCAACGCGGAACTCCCCTACGAGCGCGGCGACCTCGTCATGCTGTGCGCGGTCGGCCGCGAGGCCGCCCGGCGCACCCTGGACGAGCGCCCCTACGACGTCCAGCTGCTCGGCGTGATGGCGCTGCTCGACAGCCACGTGGCCGAGATGGCCACCGGTGAGGGCAAGACGCTCTCCGGTGCCCTCGCCGCGGCCGGTTTCGCGCTGCGCGGCCAACGCGTGCACCTGTTGAGCGTCAACGACTACCTGGCCAAACGCGACGCCGAGTGGATGCGTCCCCTGTACGACCTGCTCGGCGTGACCGTCGGGTGGATCAACGAGGACTCCACCCCCGACGAGCGCCGCGAGGCCTACTCCCAGGACATCACCTACGCGGCCGTGAGCGAGCTCGGCTTCGACGTGCTGCGCGACCGCATGGTCACCGATGCCGCCGACCGCGTGGTGCCCCCGCCCGCGGTCGCGATCATCGACGAGGCCGACTCCGTACTGGTCGACGAGGCGCGTGTGCCCCTGGTGCTGGCCGGCGCAGCCGAGAGCGCGGCGGCCGACATGGAGATGGCCGACATCGTGCGCACCCTCAAGCCGCGGCTCGACTACGAGGTCGACGCGGAGGGGCGCAACGTCCAGCTCACCGACGCCGGCATCGACCGGGTCGAGAAGGCCCTGGGCGGGGTCGACCTGTACGCGGAGGACGAGGAGTCCCGCCTGCCCGAGGTCAACCTCGCCCTGCACGCGCACGTGCTGCTCCAGCGCGACGTCCACTACGTGGTCCGCGACGGCGAGGTGCGCATCATCAACGAGTCGCGGGGCCGCATCGCCCTGCTCCAGCGCTGGCCCGACGGCCTCCAGGCCGCCGTGGAGGCCAAGGAGAAGGTCGACGTCAGCGAGACCGGTGAGGTCCTCGACTCGATCACGGTGCAGTCGCTGGTGCTGCGCTACCCGACCCTGGCCGGCATGACCGGTACGGCGATGTCGGTGGCCGAGCAGCTGCGCGAGTTCTACGAGCTCGAGGTCGCCGTCGTTCCCTCCAACAAGCCGGACATCCGCGAGGACCACGGCACCCGCCTGTACGCCACGCGGGAGGAGAAGGAGGACGCGCTCGTCGCCGAGGTCGAGCAGGTGCACGAGTCCGGCCGCCCGGTGCTCATCGGGACCCAGGACGTCGCCGAGTCCGAGCTCCTGGCCGAGCGCCTGCGCAAGGCCGGACTGGAGTGCGTGGTCCTCAACGCCAAGAACGACGCCGACGAGGCAGCGATCATCGCCGAGGCCGGGACGCACGGGGCCATCACGGTCTCCACGCAGATGGCCGGGCGCGGGACCGACATCCGGCTGGGCGGCAGCGACATGTCCGACCGCGAGCGTGTGGTCGAGAACGGCGGCCTGTTCGTCATGGGCTTCGGCCGTTACCCCAGCAGCCGCCTGGACGGCCAGCTGCGCGGCCGGTCCGGGCGCCAGGGCGACCCGGGCGACTCCCTGTTCTTCGTGAGCATGGACGACGACCTGCTCGTCAACAACTCCCCCGAGACCACCGGTTACCAGGCGGGCGACGACGGCGAGATCACCGATGAGGGCTGGCTGGCGATGGTCGGCCACGCCCAGCGTGTGGCCGAGGGGCAGCTCCTGGAGGTGCACCGCAACACCTGGCGCTACAACCAGCTCATCGACGTGCAGCGCGAGGTGGTCCTGCAGCACCGGGAGCTCGTGCTCACCGGCGACGAGGGTGACCGGCACATCCGCAAGGACAGCCGGGGCCGGCACGCTGATCTGATCGAGGAGGTCGCCCGCGACCTGGCCGCGATCGACGCCGGGGCCGAGCCGCCGTCCGCGGTCCGAGCGGCCGCCGGGGCCGAGGCCGCCGAGCAGGCCGAGGTGGAGAAGGCCCGCGCGGAGAGCCCCGAGGGCGAGGACGCCGGCGCCGACGAGAAGGGCTCCGAGGACACCGGGGAGAAGGACAAGGGCTCCGAGAGCGCCGAAGAGAAGGCGGGGGAGAAGCCGGAGGCCGAGACGGAGCCCGGTTCCGGGGCCGAGGGCGACGAGGAACCCGAGGACGTGGGCCCGGAGCCCACCGAGGAGCACGAGGACCAGGCGCGCGAGCAGGTCGCGAAGGCCGCCCGCCTCATTACCCTCTACCACCTCGACCGTGGCTGGACCGATCACAACGCGTTCCTGTCCGAGCTGCGCGAAGGCATCCACCTGCGGTTCCTGGGCCGCCGCGACCCGCTGGACGAGTTCAACCGCGAGGCGGTGCCGGTCTTCAAGGGCTTCCTCGACGAGGCGCGCACGCGGGCGGCCGAGACCTTCGAGGAGGTCCGGGTGCACGACGGGCAGATCGACGTCGGCGAGGTCGGGGTGAAGCGCCCGTCCATGACGTGGACGTACATGGTGCACGACCACCCGTTCAGCTCTCCGATCGAGACGCTCGCCGGGAAGCTCAAGGGCAGCAAGAACGGCTGACCGGAAAAGCATCGAATGCGATCCGTGCGCGGGTCGGGACTTTGGTCCCGGCCCGCGCATTACTTTTGTCCGGACGTCAGAAATGGCATTGATCAGGCCGCCGAGTCGCCGGTGTAATGGTCTCGGCGGCGTTACGATGGCTGCGATTTCCGTTATCGGCGACATGCATGGGGATGAATAAACGGTGGTTCACGAAGTGGGCGCTCAGGAGAAGATCACGTACGGGCGCAACGACCGGTTCCACGGAGGGCCGGTGGGTGGAGGGCACTTCTGGATCGACGACGGCGGGGCGCCCGTCGCGAAGATCGGAGGGCCCAAGGAGTGGCGCCCCCGCCCCATGATCGACGTCCGCCAGGGCGACACGTTCAGTGTCGGCGGACAGGTGTGGAGGGTCACCGAGATCATCGGGGCCGACACCCCCGACGCATATCTGCTCGCCACGCGGGTGAGTTGACCGGCCATTTCGAATCCGCAGGGGACTTTACGGGCGCTCCGGTGATTGCAACCCCCGGCAACCTTTTACGCTGACGTGCCCGGTGTTTCTTTTTCGAGGCGGGACTTCCGTCTGCCGCATACGTTCGGCGGCGGGGTCCCGCCGTTGTTGTGTCGCGGCTCACTTCAGAAATGGGAACTGTGTTGATCGAGATCCTCCGGTTACCCGTTCGGGGGTATCGGCGTTACCGCCGCTTCGCTAGCGTCGTTCGCGGCGGTACGCGCCCCGGGGCTGTGGGGGAGGGGCTCACGCTCGTTTCGAACAACCGGGACGCTGCGTACCGCACCCCGAGGTCGGCCCCAGGGGCTGTCCCCCGCCCCTGGGCCCGGCCGCCGCGTGCTGCGACGGCCGTGGTGCCCGCCGTCGGTGGCCAGTAGCGTCGTGCCATGACACTTCGACACATCGCGCTCTTCCGCTGGCAGGACGGCGTCGACGACGCCCAGATCGCCGAGGTCGAGCGGCTCCTCGGGGCCCTGCCCGCCGCCGTCCCCGAACTGCGCTCCTACAGCTTCGGCCGGGACGCCGGCGTCAGCGAGGGCGCCTTCGACTTCGCCGTGGTCGCCGACGTCGACGACGAGGCGGGGTTCGTCGCTTACCGCGACCACCCCGACCACCAGGCCGCACTCGCGGTGATCCGCCCGCTGCTGGCCGACCGCGCCGCGATCCAGTACCCGCTTCCCGGATAGATCTTGTTCCAGAGGGTGGATGAGGGTGGAGTCTCCCGATCAGGCGGGGAGAAGGGGATCACATCAACCCTTGCGGTAGAACGTGTTCCACAACTACAGTCCCTGTATGCCTGAACCGGTCAGGGCACCCGGCAGTTCGGCCGCCGGGTGGTGTCGGGCCGCAGGTGAGAGATGAACGCCGCCCGTCGGAGTCGGATCGCGCCCCGGCTCCGGCGGGCGGCGTGCTCTGTGTCAGGACAGCAGCTGGGCGATCTCGACGAAGGTCGCGCACGGCCACGGCCCGGCGCAACTGGCGCAGTGCTCCTCGCCGTCGGGGTGGTGCAGGCGCACCAGGTGCGCGCAGACGGCGGCCAGGGCGGCGACCTCTTCGCGGGCGTGCGCGTAGAAGGCCACGTCGTTGATGCGGGACAGCGCGCTGGGCGAGGTGGGGGCAGGCAGTCCGACGGTGTCGGGTTCCCAGGGGGCCGCTCGGCTGCAGCGTTCCTGGATGCCCTGGACACACCGCAGCAACTTCGTGTGTTCGGACAGTCGTGCGGTGGAACGGGCACTCGAGGGCATCGCTGATCTCCCCCAACGGGTCGATACGCAGCACGTGATCACATAGCGTATACCCATCGTCGCGGAATGTCGCGACACACGGGGCCCGTGGTGGGAAGCGGGCTGCCCCCAAGGGGAGGGGCAGCCCGCGCGGAGGGGGAGGGGCTCGGGTTCCCGGGGTCGGCGGGCCCGGGGCGAGGCCCTGCTGCGGTCAGCCGCAGTTGCCGCCGCAGCTGCAGGAGCCGCCGCTCTGGCAGCCGCAGCCGCAGCCCGATCCGCAGCTGCATCCGCTCATCGCCGGGGGAGTGGTCAGGTGGGTCACGGTCCCTCCTCAGGGCTCGGTGCGACGCCCGCCTGCGATCGGCGCCGAGGAGCCTCCCGAGGGAGCGGCGCGGCGGGCGAGTTTCCCGAACCATGACCTGCCCGGCCCCTGGCTTTCCGAACCCGGGGAACGCAGCTTACCCTACAGTTACTCACCGTGAGGAGCGATCAGGGTGCGATCGTGTCCCCGGTGACCTGCGGGTTCTCCGGTCGGCACTCACGCGAAGAAGGTCTCCGCACCCGCCGAGCGCCGTGTCATTCGGTAGAGCCAAACCTGGCCCAGGAACATGACCGGAACGAACGGGGCGAGGTTCGCCCACACGAGGATCCCCGTCGTCGCGGGGACCGGGGCCACGGGGAGGTCCGCGACCAGCGCCACCAGGACCCCGGGCACCGCGATCGCCAGGGCCGACGTCACGCGCGACAGCATCGGACCGTGCACACCCGCGGTGACCGCCAGCGAGCCCAGCAGCAGGAGCAGCGCGGCGCCGGCAGCCACGGACCCCTCCGTCCGCGGGCCGCCGGGCAGCAGTGCCGCGACCGCGGCCAGGCCCACCGCGGCCAGCGCCCACCGCGACAGGGTCCGGGTGAGTTCCCCGCACGCATCGGCCGCGCGTCCGCCGTCCTCGGCCACCAGGCGGTCCGCGCCGAACGAAGCGCCCCGCAGGGCGAACAGCACCACCACCGCTGCCGCGCAGAGCGGGGTGAACACGCCCGACCACAGGGACCCGGTGAGCAGCCCGGCCACGACCAGGCCCCAGCACACGGCCGACCCCCAGCTGCCGGCGATCACGGCGCCCTCCCACAGCGCCCGCCAGCGGGCCGAGGGCACACGCCGCCACATCCACAGCCCGGCGTCGCGGACCAGCAGGGCCAGTGCCAGGGCCGCCAACGCGGGCCACAGGTGTGCGACCACGTGGTGCTCCAGCGACGGGAACAGCCCGGCGAGCACACCCAGCGCGGCGACCAGCCACACCTCGGAGGCCAGGAAGTACGGGGCGATCGCCGCCAACGCGCCCCGGCGCTGGTCCGGGGTGCGCGCCACACGCGGCATCAGCAGGCCCAGCCCCACGTCGGCACCGGCCAGCACCAGGTAACCGATCACGAAGGCGGCGAGAAGGAGAACGGAGACGGTGTCCATGACAGGGCTTCCCTACGTGCTCAGTACGTGAATCGGGGCCGGGCGGGTTCGTCCTGCTCGGGGCGCCGCTCCGCGAGGGGCCCGCGGTCGGGGCCCATGCGGGCGAAGCGCACCAGCAGCCAGACGGTGACCGCGCCCAGGGCGAAGAACGCGGCCGTGAAGAGGGAGAACGAGACGGCTGCCGCCCCTGCCGGCATCGGGGTCACCGCGTCGGCCGTGGTCAGGTGGTGGGTGACCACCCACGGCTGGCGGTCGGTCTCCCGGAACACCCACCCCGAGACGCTCGCGACGTACGGCATGACCGGGGTGACGACCATCGGGGCCAGGAACCAGCGCCAGCGGTCCAGACCGCCGAACGGCCACACCAGCGCCATCACCGGACCCATGAAGAACATCAGGGTCCACATGAGCACCATCGTGACGTGCCCGGTCCGGCTCATCGCCCCCGCAAGGCCCCCGACGGCGGCTTCGGTCATCGCCTCGGCCTCCTCCGTGCCGTAGGTCAGGCCGCTCGTGGGAGGCGGGGTGTCGAAGTACGAGAACTGCGCGCCGCCGAAGCCGACCACCACCATCGGCATGACACACATGAGCACGGCGCAGAACCGGATCCCCCGGCGGAACGTTCCGTACGGGTCGTGGCCGCGGCACAGGTGGTACGCGCTGACCGCCCCGATCACCAGCGCGCCCAGCAGCATCGCGCCGGTCACCACGTGCCCGAAGGCCAGCACCGAGGCCGGGTTGGCCAACAGCGCGCCCGGGTCGGTCAGGTGCGCCTCGCCGCCCACCATCTCGAACCCGACCGGACGGCGCAGGAACCCGTTGGAGACCAGCACCCACCACGCCGAGGAGTACGCCGTCGCGGTGACCACGAAGAAACAGAACAGGTGCGCCCACCGGCCCATGCGGTCCCATCCGAAGATCCACAGGCCCAGGAAGGTCGACTCCACGAAGAACGCGGTCATCGTCTCCAGGGCCAGCGGGGCCGCGAACGTGTACCCGAACATCTCGTGCAGACCGCTCCAATTGAGCGCCAACTGCAGCTCCATGACCAGCCCGGACAGCACACCCATGCCGTAGTTGACCAGGTACAGCCCTCCCCAGAACCGCACCGAGCGCATGCGGTCGCGGTCGCCGCGCAGCGTGGCCACGAGCTGGGTCACCAGGATGTAGGGGGCCAGGCCCAGGGTCAGGGCGACGAACGTGTAGTGGGTGGCGGCCGTCAGCGCGAACTGCAGCCGTGCGAGGAGGAGCGGATCTTCCAGCATGTGCGACCTTGCCTGTGTCGGTGGGGACGCCGACAGGTTCGGTCACCGCTGGGTACCGGCACATCGGCCCCGGGAGGGCATCGCGGGGCCCTCCCCGGGGGTACGGCGCGCGGCCGCCTGCTTCCCCGGGTCTACGGGGGAACCCCGAGACGGCCCGGAGGCGGGTCGGGGAGCCCGGGGTCAGGGTGCCGCGGTGCTCAGGGCGTTCCGCCGCTCCACTTCGGCACGACCAACGCGGTCTCGTAGGCCAGCACCACGAGCTGGGCGCGGTCGCGCACCCCCAGCTTCACCATCGTGCGGCTCACGTGGGTCTTCGCCGTCGCGGGGCTGACCACCAGGTGCCCGGCGATCTCCTCGTTCGACATGCCCGCGCCCACCAGCGCCAGGACCTCGCGTTCGCGGTCGGTCAGCCCGTTCAACCGGGTCGAGGGCGCCGGGCTGCTCGCGGGCCTGCGCACGTAATCGGCGATGAGCCGGCGGGTGATCCCCGGTGACAGGAGCGCCTCGCCCCCGTGCACCACACGCACCGCCTGGATGAGGTCGCGGGGTTCGGTGTCCTTGACCAGGAACCCGCTCGCCCCCGCGCGCAGGGCGTCGAAGATGTACTCGTCCAGGTCGAACGTGGTCAGAATGACGACCTTGGTGTGCTCCAGGGCCGGCTCGGCCACGATCTGCCCGGTCGCGGTGAGCCCGTCGGTGCCCGGCATCCGGATGTCCATGAGCACCACGTCGGGGCGGTCGCGGCGGGCGGCGCGCACGGCCTCCTGACCGTCGGAGGCCTCGGCGACCACCTCGATGTCGGGGGCGCTGTCCAACAACGCCCGGAACCCGGCCCGGACGAGGCCCTGGTCGTCGGCGAGCAGTACCGAGATCACGTCTGTTCCGTCCCTTCCGGCGGTACGGCCGCGCCGGTCGGCAGCCAGGCCCGCACCTGGAATCCTCCCCCTGCGCGGGGCCGCGCGTCCACCGTTCCCCCGACCAGGGAGGCCCGCTCGCTCATCCCGGTGATGCCGTTGCCCGGTTCCGCCGTACCGCCGCGGCCGTCGTCGACCACCTCGAGCCGCACCCCGCCCGGGCGGTGGGTCACCCGCACCTGCGCGCGGGAGGCACCGGAGTGGCGCACGACGTTGGTCAGGGCCTCCTGCGTGATGCGGTGCAGGGCGGTGTCCACGCCGAGCGGGAGCGCACCGTCGTCCGGGCCCTCGACCTCCACCCGCACGTCCACGCCCGCGCCACGGGCCCCGTCGGCGAGGTCCTCGAGGTCGGCCGCGCCCGGGACGGGGGCACGCGGTGCGGCCTCGCCGGCGCGCAGCACGTCGAGCATCGTGCGCAGCTCGACGAGCGTTTCCTTACTGGTGTGCTTGATGGTCTCCAGCGCCTGCGCGGCCCGCTCGGGCTGGTCCCCGACCAGGTACAGCGCGGTCCCGGCCTGCACGTTGATGAGGGAGATGTTGTGCGCGACGGTGTCGTGCACGTCCCGGGCCAGGCGCAGGCGTTCGTCCGCCGCTCTGCGCAGGAGCTCCTCCTCGCGGGAGCGGGCGGCCTCGGTGAGGCGTTCCTCTTCCGCCCGTCGGAACTCGGCGCGGCGGCGCACGATCTCGGCCGTGCACAGCAGCACCAGGACCCAGCCGATCACCCCGACCGCCTCGGGCCGCATCCCTCCGGCCACGCCGATCTCCCAGCCGTTGAGCCCGAGGAACAGGCACAGCCCCAGCACCCACCCGAAGGTGCGGTTCCCCCAGCGCACCAGCGTGTACAGCATCACGATGGCGCACAGCATCACGCAGCCGTCGGGGAACCCCAGCGGGTAGTACACGGCAGCCAGGGGGACCGAGACCAGGGCCGCGGCACGGGGCCGCGAGGAGCGCAGCAGCAGGGGGAGACAGGCCGCGACGATGAGCGCGTACCCCCACGGCACGGGATCGGTGTCGGCGTGGTTCGGGTCGATCACGCCGATCACGAACGTGCTGCTCAGCGACGCGAACAGCACGCCCAGGGTGATCCACAGGTCGGCGCGTGTGGGGCGCGGGAGTGGTGCTGGCACGTCCCCGACGGTACGGCGCGCCCCTCCGGGACGTCGTCATCCAGGGGGAGGGGTTCTCGGGGGAGGGCCTACTCCGGCCGGTGTAGGTGAGCGCCCGCCGAGGTGAGGTCCGGGGCGCCCGGCTGGGGGTCCGGGCGCCCGGTACCAATGGGGGTGGCGCGCACGAGGACCACGGTAGAGGTTCACGGACCCGCGCGGGGGAGAATGTCCACTTTCGGCCACGCCCTTGCCCACGGCGTACACGCGGGGTGGCGGCTGCCGGTCGCTCAGAACACACCCACGGGCGGTTCGGGGGAGTCCTCGGCGTCGGCGTCGTGCACCGGGGCGGCGCCGTCGGCGAACCGGTCGAGCTCCTCCCCGGAGAGCATGCGCGCCATCTCCAGGTCCCGGTGGGCGAGCCTGCCGAGCTCGTCCTCCGGCAGCGGCTGGTGGCCGGCGACCAGCACCAGGTTCCCGAACCGGCGCCCGCGCATGATGCCCGGTTCCGCCGTCAGGACCACGTGCGGCAACACCGACCGCAACGTCGCCACCTGCCGGCGTGTGTGCCGCAGCGCGTACCCGTCGCCGATGTTCACCACCAGGAACCCGCCCGGACGCAGCACCCGGGCCGCCTCCGAATAGAACTCCACCGACGTGAGCGAGGCCGGGGTGCGCGCACCCGCGAAGACGTCGCTCACCACCAGGTCGGAGCTGTCGGTGTGCCGGTCGCCGATCCACTCGCGGGCGTGCCCGATGCCCACCCGCAGCTGCGCGCGGCGGTCCCACGGAAGGTGGCGCCGGACCAGCTCCACCAGCGCCGCGTCGGAGTCCACCGCCCGCTGGCGCGAACCCGGACGTGTGTGCGCCACGTACCGCGCCAGCGACAACGCGCCCGCGCCGAGGTGGAGCGCCTCGATCGGCTCACGCTCGGGGGCCACGAGGTCGGCGGCGTGCGCGATCCGGCGCATGTACGAGAAGTCCAGGTAGGAGGGGTCGGACAGGTCCACGTGCGACTGCGGGGTGCCCTCCACGACCAGGAACCACGAATCGGCCCGGTCGGCGTCGGCCAACAGCTCCACCCCGGGGACCCGTGCTTCGTCGAGCACGTCCTCGCCCCGCTCGCGCGCCCCGCGCCGTCGTCCCATGGCCCTGCTCCCGTCCGTCGATCGTCCCAAGAGTAGGTGAAGCCCGGTCGGGCCTCTGCCGGGGAGGAACCCTGGGCGAAGGCCGTCCCACAGCCGTTAGCCTGGGGTTCCCCGAATATGACGACCGCGCCCCTGTACGGGCGCATGCACTGAGGAGTGGCCGTGCTACTGCGGATGTCGACCCTGTTCCTGCGCACCCTGCGTGAGGACCCGGCGGACGCCGAGGTGCCGAGCCACAAGCTCATGGTGCGCGGCGGATACGTGCGCCGTGCCGCGCCCGGCGTCTACTCCTGGCTGCCCCTGGGCAAGATCGTGCTGGAGAACGTCTCCGAGATCGTGCGCGAGGAGATGAACGCGATCGGCGGGCAGGAGCTCCTCCTCCCGGCTCTGCTGCCCCGCGAGTACTACGAGGCGACGGGCCGCTGGGAGGACTACGGCGACACCCTGTTCCGCCTCCAGGACCGCAAGGGCGCCGACTACCTGCTCGGCCCCACGCACGAGGAGGTCTTCGCCGGCCTCGTCAAGGGCGAGTACACCTCCTACAAGGACTTCCCGGTCTGGCTCTACCAGATCCAGGAGAAGTTCCGCGACGAGGCCCGCCCCCGCGCCGGCGTGCTGCGCGGGCGCGAGTTCCACATGAAGGACGCCTACTCCTTCGACATCGACGACGAGGGCCTGGCCGCCTCCTACGAGCGCTTCCGCGCCGCCTACGTGCGCATCTTCGAGCGCCTGGGCCTGGAGTACGTCGTCGTCTCCGCGACCGCGGGCGCGATGGGCGGGTCCAAGTCCGAGGAGTTCCTGGCCGTGGCCCCCTCGGGCGAGGACACCTTCGTCCGCAGCACCGGGTCGGGTTACGCCGCCAACGTCGAGGCCGTCGAGGTGCCCGCCCCCGAGGCGCTGCCGATCGAGGGGCTGCCCGAGGCCGTCGACCACCACACCCCGGACACCGCCACGATCCGCACCCTCGTGGACTTCCTCAACGCCGCCGGCCTCGGCCGCGACTTCAGTGAGGCCGACACCCTCAAGAACGTCATGGTCAAGACCCGCGAGCCCGGCTCCGAGGACTGGGAGCTCCTCGCGATCGGCGTGCCCGGCGACCGCGAGGTCGACATGAAGCGCCTGGAGGCCGCGCTGGAGCCGGCCGAGGTCGCCGTCGTCGACGAGAAGGACTTCGAGGCCAACCCGTTCCTGGTCAAGGGCTACATCGGCCCGCGCGCCCTGCTCGACAACAAGGTGCGCTACCTCGTCGACCCGCGTGTGGTCACCGGGACCCGCTGGGTGACCGGCGCCGACCGCCCCGAGCACCACGTCGTCGACCTCGTCGCCGGACGCGACTTCACTCCGGACGGCACCATCGACGTGGCCGACGTGCGTGACGGAGACCCCTCGCCCGACGGCCAGGGCACGCTCTACACCGCGCGCGGCATCGAGATCGGCCACGTCTTCCAGCTCGGCCGCAAGTACACCGACGCGATCGAGCTCGACGCCCTGGGCCCCGACGGCAAGCCCAAGCGCGTGACCATGGGTTCCTACGGCATCGGCGTCTCGCGCGTGGTGGCCTCGATCGTGGAGCAGTCGCACGACGAGAAGGGCATCGTGTGGCCGCGCGCGGTCGCCCCCGCCGACGTGCACGTGGTCGGCACCGGCAAGGGCGACCAGATCGAGGAGGCCCTGCGCATCGCCGGCGAGCTCGAGGAGCGCGGCCTGCGGGTGCTGGTCGACGACCGCAAGGGTGTGTCCCCGGGGGTGAAGTTCACCGACGCCGAGCTGCTGGGCATCCCCACGACCGTCATCGTGGGCCGCGGCCTCAAGGACGGTGTCGTGGAGCTGCGCGACCGTGCCGACGGCGCGCGCGACGAGGTGGCGCTCGCCGACATCGTGGATCACGCGGTGCAGGCCTGCACCGCGTGATCCACGGGCCCGGGCCGACCGGCCCGGGCCTTCAGCGGGTCTCGTAACCGGGCAGGGCGTCCAGCTCGCCGCCCCACTCCAGGGCGCGGACCGTCGCCTGCTGCAGCAGGCGCGCGCCGGTCACCCGCAGGTCGGTGTCGTCGGCGGCGGTCAACCANGGCCCGGGCCGACCGGCCCGGGCCTTCAGCGGGTCTCGTAACCGGGCAGGGCGTCCAGCTCGCCGCCCCACTCCAGGGCGCGGACCGTCGCCTGCTGCAGCAGGCGCGCGCCGGTCACCCGCAGGTCGGTGTCGTCGGCGGCGGTCAACCACAGGGCCGCGTGCGCGCACGTGTTCTCCACCCCGACCGCGAAGTCGTCGAGGGTGTCCCCGTCGCGGCCCGACGGCAGGGGATACGTGGGCTCGACCGCCGGAGGACTGCCCTCCCGGTCCAGGATCGCCTGCCGGAGTTCGGTCCGCGCCACCTTGTGCTCGCTGGCCAGCGCCAGGCCGTGCTCGCTCCGGCCCTCGTCGCCGGCCGCCCCGGCCACGAACTCGTACGCGTACACCGCCGCGTTCTCGGCCCGCAGCGCCTCCGCCAGCGCCGACATCCCGTCACCGGCGGCCTCGGGCTCCTCGCTCCCGCTCGGTGCCTCGCTCACCCGTCACAGCTCCTCGCCACTCGTGCTCCGTCGGTGTTCACGCCTCGTCGAGCTGGTGCGCGTGTCCTGCCTCGCACGCCCCGATCGACCCGATCAGCTGGGCCAGCCCCCGGTCGGTGACGGCCGCCGCCTGCTCCGGGCGCATCCCCGCGGCCGAGGCCTCCATGGCCCGCAGCGACGACGGCGACGGCGCCTCCCCGAGCTCGGGGTCCTCGTCCGCAGCGACCGGCGGGGGACCGTCCTCCTCCGGCGGGGTGGGCTCGGCGTCCTCGGGCAGGGCGTCCAGCAGCGCGTCCAGGTGGGTGCGGTGGTTCTCCAGCACCCGCTCCAACAGGTCCGAGGGGCCCGACCCGTCCGCCAGCGCGGTCTCGTACCGGACGACGGCGCGTTCCTTCTCCCGCAGGAGCGAACGCAGCACGTGCTCGTCCGGTGTCGTGTCCGAGGGATACCAGTCGACGGTTCCGCACCCCGCCAGGGCCGCGGCCGAAGCACCGGCCACCGTCGCCCCCAGGAGCGCACGCCTGCTGACACCACCCGCTGCCTGGCCCACGCGGTCTCCTCCCCGTCGTCCCCGTCCCATCTTTCCACGCCCGCACGCCGGGACGATCCACCGCCAGCCCCCGCCACGCGGGCGATCGCGCCCCTCCGGGAGCACGCCCCGACGCGCCCCGGCCACGGACGGCGACCTGGGCAGCTCTCAGAAGTGGATACCCTTGCTGCACAGCCGCCGTCGTACGCGACGCGCGGCGGGTTCGCGTCCCCCCTGGGAAGCGGGCCGATTCGTCGCATTACGTACAGAGCTGGACCGCCCCGTTCACAGGCCACCAGGCCTCGCGGGCGGAATTTCGCCGTTGTGAGGGGCAAACACGACATGGGAGCGCAGGAGCGTGACGAGCGCATCGTCGAGCTGCTGGAGCCGGTCCTGGCACAGTCCGGGCTGGACCTCGAAGGCATCGAACTGACGCCGGCCGGAAAACGCCGGGTCCTGCGCGTGACCGTGGACTCCGACAACGGGGTCGACCTGGACACCATCGGTGACGTGACCCAGGAGGTCTCCACCGCCCTGGACTCCTCCGACGTCATGGGGCAGACGCCCTACGTCCTCGAGGTCACCTCGCCCGGGGCCGAGCGCCTGCTGACCCTGCCCAGGCACTGGCGCCGTTCCCAGGGCCGCCTGGTCAAGGTCGACCTCGCCGAGGGCGGGCAGGTCAGCGGCCGTGTCGTCGACTCGGACGAACAGGGCGCCACCCTGGACGTCAAGGGTCGCTCCCGGACCATCGCCTACGCAGACATCGCCAAGGCCAAGGTCCAGGTGGAATTCCGCCGCGACAACGACGCGGCGGACTAGAGGGGGAGCCCCGTGGACATTGACATGAGCGTCCTGCGCAGCCTGGAGCGCGAGAAGGACATCGCGGTCGAGCTCGTGGCCAAGGCCATCGAGGACGCACTGCTGATCGCGTACCACCGCGAGGAGGGCACCGACAAGCGTGCCCGCGTGGAGCTGAACCGGCAGAGCGGCCACGTGACCGTGTGGGTCTCCGAGACCGACGACGAGGGTGTGTCGGTCGGCGAGTACGACGGCACCCCCACCGGGTTCGGGCGCATCGCGACCTCCACCGCCAAGCAGGTGATCCTCCAGCGTCTGCGCGACGCCGAGGACGAACTGACCCTGGGCGAGTTCGCCGGTCGCGAGCACGACATCGTCTCCGGCATCATCCAGCAGGGCAAGGACCCCCGCAACGTCCTGGTCGACCTGGGCAAGGTCGAGGCGGTCCTGCCTCCGCAGGAGCAGGTCCCCACCGAGGAGTACGTGCACGGTGAGCGGCTGCGCGCCTACGTGGTCCAGGTCCGCAAGGGCCACCGCGGCCCGTCGGTGACGCTGTCGCGCACCCACCCCAACCTGGTGCGCAAGCTCTTCGAGCTGGAGGTCCCCGAGATCGCCGACAACACCGTCGAGATCTCCTCGATCGCCCGTGAGGCCGGGCACCGCACCAAGATGGCGGTGCACTCCAACCGCGGCGGCGTCAACGCCAAGGGCGCCTGCATCGGCCCGCTCGGCAGCCGCGTCCGCAACGTGATGGCCGAGCTGCACGGCGAGAAGATCGACATCGTCGACTACTCCGACGACCCCGCGGAGTTCGTCGCCAACTCGCTCTCGCCGGCGCGTGTGAACTCGGTGGAGATCCTCGACCTGGCCGCCCGCGTGGCCCGTGTGGTCGTGCCCGACTACCAGCAGTCGCTCGCCATCGGCAAGGAGGGCCAGAACGCCCGCCTGGCCGCGCGGCTCACCGGGTGGCGCATCGACATCCGTTCGGACGCGGAGCCCGAGGGCGAGGGCGTGGGCGAGATCGCCGACCCCTCCGACCTGCCGCCCTCGGCGGGCTGATCGGATCGCACCCATGCGTGGACACGATATGGTGGCCCCGGAAGGCTCCGGCCACCCAGTGCGTACGTGCGTCGGGTGCCGCTCCCGTGCCGCGAAGGCAGACCTGGTTCGGCTCGTCCTCGACAACGGTCGCGTCACGCCCGACACCCGCGGAGGGATGCCCGGGCGGGGCGCCCACCTACATCGGGACCACCGTTGCCTGGAGCTGGCGCAGCGCCGTCGAGCCTGGTCGCGAGCCTTCCGCACCGCGGCCCCTGGAGGTGCCGACGGGTGGGACGACTCACTCGTGGCCGCTCTGGTCGGCTCGGCCCCGCGTGACTCGCGGGGTCACGGATCCGGTTAGGGTGGAATGTCTGGGCCGGCTTCAGGGTTGACATCACCGAGGCCGGCGAAACGGTGCTGCGTGGGCATGCAGAACCGGCCCATTGTTGTGTAGCGATGAGGAAGCAGGTCGAGATTGCGATGAGCGCCTGATGAGTACGCAGCGATGAGTAGTAACTCAAGCTAACGACGGTCCGGTACGTGCCCAGCCCCGGACCGAAGCTGAAGGAGAGTAGTGGCGAAGGTCCGGGTGTACGAACTCGCCAAGGAGTTCGGAGTAGAGAGCAAGGCCGTCCTGGCCAAGCTCAACGACATGGGCGAATTCGTCCGATCGGCGTCCTCGACGATAGAGGCCCCGGTCGTGCGACGCCTGAAGGAAGCGTTCAACGAGTCCGGCAACGGCGGCGACAACGCCGACGCCGGTGCCGAGACCAAGAAGAAGCCCGCCCCGAAGCCGGGCCCCAAGCCGGGTCCGCAGGGTGAGGCTCCCAAGCCGGGCCCCAAGCCCGGTCCGAAGCCCGCGCCCAAGAACGAGGCCGCCGAGCCCACCGTCCAGGACGAGGCTGCCAAGCCCGGCCCGGTGGAAGAGGCCGCCGAGCCCGCCGCGAAGCCGGCCCCGAAGCCCGCTCCGCAGGGTGAGGCGCCCAAGCCCGGTCCGAAGCCCGGGCCCAAGCCGGGCCCGAAGCCGGGTCCGCAGGGCGGCCGTCCCCCGCGTGGCGAGCAGCGCGGTGAGCGCGGCCGTGGCGCCAAGCCGGGCCCGCGCCCGAGCGGTCCGCGTCCGGGCAACAACCCGTTCGCGTCCAACGCCTCCGGCATGGGCACGCCGAAGCCCGCGCCCAAGCCCGGCCCGCGCCCCGGCCCGAAGCCGGGTCCGCAGCAGGGCGGCGGCGAGCAGCGTGCCCCGCGTCCCGGTGGCAACGCACCCAAGCCGGGGCCGCGTCCCGGCGGTCCGCGTCCGGGCCCGCCCGGTGGCGCTTCCGGCGCCCCGCGCCCCGGTGGCGGCAGCGGCAGCGGGGCCCCGAAGCCGGGCCCGCGTCCCGGTGGTCCGCGTCCCAGCCCGATGAACATGCCGGCCTCGCGCCCGACCCCGCCTCCCGGCGGTGGCCGCGGCGGCGGTGGCGGTCGTCCCGGTGGCGGCGGTGGC
>NZ_JADBGI010000034.1 GCF_014892575.1 Nocardiopsis coralli
CGCCTCAAGTACCGCCACTCCCGCACCGAAAACACCCCCGCCAGCGGTGTCGGCAGCACCGCTGGCGCCGAGGGTGCCTGAACCTCCGGCGGGGCCCGTGGTGTGAGCGCCTTCGGCCTCAGAGGTGCTCCAGGTCCGCGCCCAGTGGTGGCCGCCCGCCCCGCCGGCGGCCACCGGCACCGAGTGCAACCCCTGGAGAATCTCCACGGAAGACGGTCGCCGCTCGCACACCTGTGGCGGCCGGTCTTGACCCCACCGGGGTGTGATTGGGCTTGGACGTTCGCGCGGCCTGGCCTGTACGGGGTCCAGAACGGTGCCCGAGCCGCCGTTGTCGGTCGTTGGTAGTGCTGTTATGAGCACCTGACAACGTTCTCAGTGCTGTTGTGAGCACTAACAACGACACGGAACAGGGCATCCGTACCACTCGGCCCACCAGCAATCGGGGCTGGCCGATCCCGCGCATGTGTTGCCCCCGGCCTCAACGCCGTACTCGGAGTGGCCGGGGCCCGGAGGCCATCCGCACGCGTGTCACCCCTGAGACGCAATGCTCTACCGGGAGTGCGCGGGGCGTGCCTGTGCGGTTGCCGTTGCTTGTGCTGTTGGTCTTCGCAGGAGCGAGCCACCACGCACACGCCTCGACCGTTGGTCGCAATGAAGCACCCCAGGGGGTGAGGTAGTTGCCGTCACCTCTGCTCACCGTTCTTTTGGCTGCGGGCGGGGGCCTCGGGGGAGCGGGGGGTTCGTCGATGCGGGTCGGGTCAGCCCGGCGAACAGGCCCGGAGCGCACACCCCGAGGCGCCCCGGCCAACCACGCACAACGCCGACACATCCACTCCGACCCGGAGATCAGGGGGTGGCGCCGACGCGGGTTGCGCGCAGGGCCGGCCGGGCTATCGTTCCCGACCCCGACGAACCACCACCCCCGAGGCAACACCAACGAACACCCACACCCCCGCAACTCGACAACCCGGTGCCGTAGTCACCTGTCTCTCGATCCGTCGATCCTCCATCCCCCCTACAAATCGTTACTGCGGCCGGCCGATTCCCACAGGCGGCGGACGCTGGGAAGCGTTTCTCCACAATGGCCCGTGCTTGCATTTGCGACCGCTTCGGCCGTTCCGGTTTCGGCGTTGATGTCTGGCCGTTCGTGCGGATGTGCGCTCGACTTGCTGTATGGGGAGTATCCGGTCTCGGTACGATCGCTGTGCCCCGGCCTTCCCGACCCGGCTGGGGCCACCCCCGATCCCCCGTCATGCTGGAGGCACCGCAAGTGGTCGATGTCGGTTCCGAACTGGGTGGCTACACCCTGGTGCGCGCGCTCGGGGAAGGCGGCTTCGGCACGGTCTTCCTCGGCGAGGACGGCCGGGGCAGACAGGGCGCCGTCAAGGTCATGCACCCCAGGCACGCCACGGACGCGGACTTCCGTGAGCGGTTCGCGCGTGAGGTGGAGCTGGCGCGGCAGGTGTCGTCGTTCTGTACGGCGCGTGTGCTGGGGGCGGCCCCGCATGGGTCGCCGCCGTGGGTGGTGACCGAGTATGTGGCGGGGCAGACCTTGGCGCGGGCGATCGCTGAGGAAGGTCCGTACGAGGAGAGCGCGCTGTACCGGATCGCGGTCTCCACGGCCACCGCGCTCGCAGCGATCCACGCGGCGGGCGTGGTGCACCGTGATTTCAAGCCGGAGAACATCATGGTCGCGCCCGATGGTGCGCGAGTGATCGACTTCGGGATCGCCCGGGCGTTGGAGGGCACACGTGCGTCGGCGAGCGCGCTGATCGGCACGCCTCGGTACATGGCTCCGGAGCAGTTCGAGGGCAAGGACGTCACCACCGCGATCGACCTGTTCGCGTGGGGTGCGGTGATCGCCTACGCCGCCACCGGGGCGGATGCTTTCGCCGGGTCTTCGCAGGCCTCGGTGATGCATCGGGTGCTCATGGACGAGCCGGATCTGGACGGGGTTCCGGCGAGCCTGCGCCCGGTTCTGGAACGGTGCCTGGCCAAGGATCCCGCTGAGCGGCCGAGTTCACGGGTGTTGCTGGGATGGCTGCTGGGCTACGAGGACCTTGGCGGGGGTTCTTCGCGCCTGAAAGGCGTCGGCGAAGGAGCCGGGACCACCGAAGTGGTCGATCACGGGGTCGTGCTGAGCCATGGAGAAGGCGTGGGGACCGGGCGGATCTCCCTGCCGCCGCGGGCCTCCGCGGCCCGTCCAGAGGGGGACGCGGGTGGCCGAGGAACCGGTGTGCCCGACGGGGCCGGCGCCGGGGTGGGGTCCACGCCGGATCCGGACCGCAACTCGGGTGCGCGCCCCTTCCTCTTCCAGGGGCGTGAGTACGTTGAACCGTTCGCTCTGGCCGAGGCGATGCAGGTGGACTGGGGCGGAGCGTGTGCGGCTGTGGAGTCGGCGCCTCAGCGGCAGGCGTTGCGCCGGTGGTTGCCCGCGGACTCGCCGGTGCGGGCTCTGCTGGCCCGGCGGCCCATCTCGCCGGAGGAGACCGACCGGATGGTGGCGCACGTGATCGCGCACATGGGTCCGGAGCTGTCGCCGGTCTACCGTGACCTGGACATGGGCATCGACACCCTGTTCGACGAGAATGGCGCGCTCGCCGACTGGACGCGGCAGGTGGAACGGCTGTGGTCCAAGATCACCGCGGGGCTGTTGGAACCCCTGAGCCTGCACCACTGCACCGACCCGGACGGGCACGGGTGCGTTCCGGGGCGCCCGTGCGAGCGGTACATCGACGCGGCCACGAGCGTGCGCGAGGCGCACGAAGTCGTCGAGGCGTACCGTGCCTGGTCCCGGGAAGCCTCGGCGCCCTTCACCGACGACCGGCTGGTCTTCGAGGTCGATGTGCTGGACGTGCTGAACGAGGTCAACGTCGAGGGCCAGGGCGGAACCGTCGAGGAGCTGGTGGAGCTGGCGACCCTGTTCTTGCCGCGAGGCCGCACTGCTGCGGCGGTGTCCGAGGCTGTGCGGCGCGTCCCGGATGAGCGGCGCCGACTCGTTGCGGCCGTGCTTGCCCGCGAGAACCTACCGCTGGGCCGGATGCAGGAAGCCAAGCACGATCTGCTCAGCCGCTCCAAAAATGAGATTCGGATCTGGGGGCGTTCGATCCCGGGGATCGGTGGAAAGATCATCGAGCTCGAGCAGAAATTCATCTATCGCAGGTCCAGCTTTCTCCAGATCGGCCTTGCGGCCGTGTGCTTGCTGGTCTTGGCTCCGATCGCCGCGGTTGCCAGCGAGGTTCTGACGGCGTCGTTCGTTGCCGTAGCGACGGTCCTGATCCTGACCTCGTACGTGACGAGCTTGCGGGAAAGCGACGCTCTCCCCGGCTTCGACCGCACCCGTTACAGTCCGGCGGAGGGCCTGCGACTCCTCGAACAGGCCGAGGCGCGGCTTCCGGAGGTGGCGATGCCCGGGTCGCCCTACGCCGCCTCGGCCGCCGCGGACTGAAACGGGTGCCGGCCTGGGCTTCGGAGGTCATGCGGTCCTGGGACTCGTTGACAGCGGCGTTCAGCGGACTTGTTCGGTTCGCCGTGCGTCCGTCAGAGCCCGAGCGCTCGGTAGGTACCTTGGTGGCAGGGGCACGCGATGGGCCCGCCGCCCGCGCCGAGGTTCTCGGTCCGGTGAACGCATCGCACGGTTCTTCTGTCAGAGGTTCTCGTGAGCATCACGGTGCCCCGGACGGCAATGCGGGCACCGACCACATCCTCGGATCCGGACCTTCAGGCCTGTCGGCCTCCGGGTTTCCGGATCTCCGGCACCGGGATTGCGAAGAGCCCATGAATCTCACCCCGGACGACGCCAAGGCCGCCGCGCGAGCGCTCCGACGGAGCCTGGCCGCGACCGACGTCGCCATCACCCACAGCCGTGCGCTGGAGATCGTCTCGCAGCAGCTCGGCTTCGCCGACTGGAACACCGCATCGGCCGCGCTGTCCGCCTCGCGCGCGGGATCGGGCACAGGATCGGGCGCCGCGGTTCCGGTGCTGCGTATCCTCGACGAGCCCTTGGCCAGGGGGTTCTACCTCGACCACCTTGGCTTCCACGTCGAGTGGGAGCACCGCTTCGAGCCCGGGATGCCGCTGTACCTGCGGGTTCGTCGCGACGAGACCGTGCTGGACCTGTCCGAGCACCACGGTGACGGTACGCCCGGCACGGCGGTGTGGATCCCCGTAGCCGATGTCGCCGCCTTCCACACCGACATCTCCGAACGTCCCTATCGGGGGCTTCGGCCCGGCATCGACCGCGATGCTCCTGGCGGGCCAACGGTCGAGGTCACCGATCCGTTCGGGAACGTTCTGCGTTTCTGCGAACCGGCCGGCTGACCGGAGGGCGCCCACAGTGCGCCCCCGTCCGGCCCGTCCGGCCCGCCGCGGTGAGGCGGGCCGTTCCGGTGGTCCCGGTGGTCCTCGTGCCCGGTGGCGCTTCGGAGACTTCGTGCCCGCTCAGCGGCTGATCCCGCCGCGTGGTGGCCGCCGTGCGGTGAGGTCACGAGGGGCCTGCGGGTGTGTCAGGGCTTGCGTCCGACCCCGCAGAAGTCGTCGACCTCGACGGTCTCGCCCACCTCGACCTCGTCAGGGCGCCAGCGGCTCACGGACACCACCCCCGGATCCAGGAGTTCGAGCCCTTCGAAGAACCCGGCGATCTTCTCCGGTGTCCTGTTCACCCGAGGGTTCTGGCCGGTTTCGTTCCAGCTCCGCGTCATCTCGTTCATCGTCTCGGGGTGAATGACATTGGTGTCGTCGTACAGCACGAGATGGCTGCCCGAGGGAAGAGCCGCTACGAGCCGTCGGACGAGGGAATACGCTTCCTCGTCATCAGTGATGTGGCCGACGACCCCCATGAGCATCAGGGCGATGGGCTGATCGAAGTCCAGGGTCCGTGCTGCCCGGGAGAGGATGACGTCCGGCTCGCGCAGGTCCGCGTCGATGTAATCGGTGGCGCCTTCGTCGGTGCCGACGAGCAGGGCCCTGGCGTGGGCCAGAACGAGGGGATCGTGGTCGGAGTAGACGATACGCGCATCGGGTGCGATCGCCTGTGCCACCTCGTGGGTGTTGTTCGCGGTGGGCAGTCCGGTGCCGACGTCGAGGAACTGGCGTATGCCCACGTCGCGGGTCAGATGGGTGACCGCACGTACGAGGAAGGCGCGGGCGGCCACCGCGATCTCGACGATGTGGGGGTTCGTTCGACGGATGTGGTCGCCGACGGCGCGGTCGGACGGGTAGTTGTCCTTGCCGCCCAGCCAGTAATTCCAGACGCGTGCCGATTGGGGGACCGACGTGTCCAGCTGGGGCTGAGGGACGTGGCCGTGCGCTCTGTCGTCTGTCATGAGGGCCTAACAGTCAATGATGAGGGGCCTGCAGACTAGTCGACCCACCCCGCGATACGGCAGCTCCCGATGGTCTTCGCGCGGGCGGGCTGTGTCAGGGATCCAAGCGACACGGTTCCGACCCACGGCCCGGGGGATGGGCCGTCCGGACGAGCTCCTCAGACCGCGTCGAAGCCCAAGAGCCCGGGGACCACCACCGCCGACCAGCTGACGAGCACGATCACGAGCGTCGAGACCGCGGACAGCGCGACGGGGCGCACCCCCACCTCGAGCAGAGCCTTCACGTGAACGTTCAGCCCCAGGGCGAACATCGCGGTGGAGAGCGCGAGCGCCTGCAGGAACCCGGCGGCCTCCAACACCGGATCCGGCACGACCCCCGTGCTCCTCAACGCCACACAGGCGAGGAACCCCAGCACGAACAGCGGGACGACGGGCGGGCGTTTCTTCCGGTCCGCGCCGCCGGCAGTACCCGGAGCGCTCTCACGCCCGCGCCGGCTCCAGGCGATCCCGGCCAGGACCGGAACCAACAGGAGCACACGGGCCAGCTTCACCGTGACCGCCACGGCCAGGGCCCCGCCCCCCGCCATGCCACCGGCGGCAACGACCTGCGCGACCTCGTGGGTGCTCAGCCCGATCAGGAGCCCGGTCTGCTCCGGTGTGAAGCCCGAGAGCGCCCCCAGCGCCGGCATCAGCGGGATCATCGCCGTGCCGAAGACCACGACCATGGCGACGGCGGTCGCCACCTCCCGCTCGTCGGAATCGGTGACCGAGTCCGTGCCCGCGACCGCCGCCGCACCGCAGATCGAGAAGCCCGAGGCCACCAGGAGACGCTGGTTCAGGCCCAGCCCGAGCAGGCGCCCCACCACCATCGTGGCCCAGAAGGTGAGGCCGACCGCTGCGATGACGGCGGCGATCACCCAGATCCCCAACCCGAGAACGTCCCCGATCAACAGCTGCAGGCCCAACAGCACGATCCCCACGCGCAGCACCGGTTTTGCCGCCACGGCCGCGCCCGGCACCAGAACACGGGGGTAGGGCGCGCAGTTGCGCCACACGATCCCGACGACGATCGCGACGACCAGCCCGCTCACACCGTCGAACGGGGCGGCGGCCGCCGTGCTGAGTGCCCCGACGGCGAAACAGACGAGCAGACCGGGCGACAGCCGCCCGAAGGCCTGACCTGGAGAAAGAGGGGGGTTCGACATGGGTCCCATGCTGTGACCGCTGCCGGACGTCCGGTAGAGAGAGATCGACCATGAGGTCATATGGTGGCGATATGGATGAGGCCGGGATGATGGCGGACTGGGTGCAGATCCCCTCCCTACGACTGCTCGCCGCCCTCGCCGACTCCGGGTCCGTGGGGGCCGCGGCCCGCCGCGTCGGCATCGCCCAGCCCAACGCCTCGCGCAGCATCGCCATGTTGGAGCGGCGGACGGGCCTCAGGATGCTCGACCGTTCCCCGCGCGGCTCCACACTCACGCGGGAAGGGCAGCTGGCCGCGGCGTGGGCACAGGAGGTCCTGGACTCCCTCGAGCGGTTCGCCGCAGGGACCCGGGCCCTGGCCCACGACGGGACCGGAAAGCTCGCCGTCGGGGCCTCGCAGACCGTCGCCGAGCACCTCGCGCCCCTGTGGATCAGCCGGCTCAACCGGTCCCACCCGAGCATCAGCGTCGTGCTCGACATGCAGAACTCCGAGCGTGTGATCGCCGGTGTGGTGTCCGGTGAGTACGGGATCGGGTTCGTCGAATCGCCGACCGTCCCCGAGCACCTGCACCAGGCCGTCATCTGCGAGGACCCGCTGGAGCTGGTCGTGGCACCGGACCACCCCTGGGCTGCGCACGCGGCCCGGGGCGGGGCCGTCCACCTGCCGGAGTTGGCACGGACACCCCTGGTCATCAGGGAGGCCGGGTCGGGAACACGGGCCCTGGTGGACGAGGTGCTCGAACCGTTCGGCCCGGCGCGCCCGGTCAGCGAGCTCAACAGCACGGCGGCGATCATCCGGGCGGTCCGAGCCGGGGCAGGACCGGCGATCCTGAGCCGGCTGGCGTCCGCCGACGAACTCGCCGGCGGACGCCTGGTCCCGGTCCCGGTCGCGGACGGCACACCGCGGCGCAAGCTGCGCGCTGTCTGGACCGGCCCCGCCACCCCGGTCGGTTCCGCCGCCCGCATGGTGGAGACCGCACTGGGGACCGGCCCCCTCTGACCGCCGCACAGGGCTCGGGCCGCCGGGCGGATTCCCGGGCCGCGTCGTCGCGAGCCTCACCCCCGCCCGACCCCACCCCCGGAGCGACGGCGCGTAGGCTCTGGGGAGCAGGGGCCCGGCCCCTGCCCGCCGCCCCGGACCGGCACCGACACCGGCCGGGGCAGAGCGAAGCGACACACGTCCCGGTGCCTGTGGCCCGGGAACCTTCTGGAGGAGCACGGTGAACGACGGCTGGTTCGAGCGGCACACCCGGCATTGCACGGAGTGGACGCCGCGACACCTGGTGGAGCTCAAGAGGGACACCGGAACCACCGTCAGCCTGGTCGTCCCCGCCCGTGACGAGGAGGCCACCGTCGGCAGCATCGTCTCCCGCGTGCGCGAGGAACTGGTCGAGCGCTTCCCCCTCCTCGACGAGATCGTGGTCATGGACTCCGACTCCACCGACGCCACCGCACGCGAGGCGGCCGGCGCCGGCGCGCGCGTGCACCGCACCGTCGACGTGCGCCCCGACCTGGGCCACCACCGCGGCAAGGGCGAGGCGCTGTGGAAGGCGCAGTTCGTCACCCACGGCGACATCCTGGTCTTCCTCGACGCCGACCTCGTCGAGTGGGACACCCACTTCGTGTCCGGGCTCCTGGGGCCGCTGCTGGAGGAGCCCCGCGTGGAGCTGGTCAAGGCCTTCTACGACCGGGTCCTGGACCGCGAGGACGCCCGCCCCACCCACGAGGGCGGCCGCGTCACCGAGCTCGTCGCCCGCCCCACGATCGCGCTGCGCTGGCCGGAGCTGTCCGGCATCATCCAGCCGCTGTCGGGGGAGTGGGCGATCCGCCGTTCCCTGCTCCGTGAACTACCCGTCCCGGTGGGCTACGGGGTCGAGCTGGCCACCCTCGTGGACACCCACCTGAGCCGGGGTGTGGACGCGATCGCCCAGGTCGGCATGGGGCGCCGGGGGCACCACCACCAGAGCCTGCACGGGCTCGGCGCCATGGCCACCGAGCTCCTCGCGGTCGCCGACCGCCGGGCGGGTGCGGGGCCGGGCGCCGACACCGTGGAACTGCACCAGTACGGGACCGGGGGGAAGACGATGACCACCGAGGTCGGGGTCGTGGAACGAGGGCCGGCGAGCCGGGTGGGTCCGCCCCCGGCCGGGCACGGAACCGGGGCGCAGCTCGCCGGGGAGGTGGCCGGCCGGTGCTGAGACTGCGCGGGCGCGACTACGGCGCCGACACCTCCCTGGTCATGGCGATCGTCAACCGCACCACCGACTCCTTCTACGACAAGGGCGCCACCTGGGCCGAGGGGCCCGCCCTCGAACGGGTGCGCAAGGTCGTGGACGAGGGCGCCGACATCGTCGACATCGGCGGCATCAAGGCCGCACCGGGCGAGGAGATCGACGCCGACGAGGAGAAGCGCCGCGTCGTGGACTTCGTCGCCGCGGTGCGCGCCGAGTTCCCCGACCTGATCATCAGCGTCGACACCTGGCGCGCCACCGTCGGGGAGGCGGTGTGCGAGGCCGGCGCCGACCTGCTCAACGACGCCTGGGGCGGGCACGACCCCGGACTGGCGGAGGTCGCCGCGGAGCAGGGAGCAGCGTTGGTGTGCACCCACACCGGCGGGGTCACCCCGCGCACCCGTCCGCACCGGGTGGCCTACGACGACGTGGTGCGCGACGCGATCGACTCCACGGTCGCCCAGGCCGAACGCGCGGTGGCCCTGGGCGTGGACCCGGCCTCGGCGATCATCGACCCGGCGCACGACTTCGGCAAGAACACCTGGCACTCCCTGGAACTGACCCGCCGCCTGGACGAGATGGTCGCCACCGGGTGGCCGGTCCTGGTGTCGCTGTCCAACAAGGACTTCGTGGGGGAGAGCCTCGACCTGCCCGTGGGCGAACGGCTGACCGGGACCCTGGCGGCCACCGCGGTCTCGGCCTGGCACGGGGCGCAGGTCTACCGTGTCCACGAGGTCGCCGAGACCCGGCAGGTCCTGGACATGGTCGCGAGCATCCGCGGGGTGCGTCCTCCGGCCCGCACCGTCCGGGGCCTGGCCTGAGCCCGGTCCCCGGAACCCGACCGCGTCCACGGACGGCACCGCCTGGAAGGAAGCACCGATGATCGTCGGCACCGCAGTGTGCCCGCACCCGCCGCTGCTGCTGCGGGAACTGACCGGGGGCGAGGACGTGGCCGCCCCCTTGCGCGAGGCCTGCCACGGGGCGCTGGCCGAGCTCGCCGCGACCGCGCCCGACCGCCTGATCGTGGTCGGGGGCGGGACCTCCACCGGTGAGCACAACGACGCGCCTGTGCCCGCGCGCGCCTACGGGGGAGACGGGCCACGGGTGGCGCAGGCCGAAGCGCTCCCGCTGAGCCTGGCGGTGGCACGGCGGCTCCTGGACGAGACCGGGAACGAGCTGCCCGTGGAGCTGCACACCGTCGCCCGCGACGCGGACGCCGGGGAGGTCGCCGCCCTGGCCGCGCGCCTGGCCGGACGCGGTGAACGTGTCGGGCTGATGGTCATGGGCGATGGCAGCGCGCGCCGCGGCGTGAAGGCGCCCGGTCACCTGGACGAGCGTTCCTTCGCCTTCGACGACACCGTGCACCGGGCGGTCTCGGAGGGCGACACCGCCGCGCTGGCCGGGCTGGACGCCGGCCTGGCCGAGGAACTCATGGCCGCGGGGCGGGCCGCGTGGCAGGTCATGGCCGCCGCGGTCGAGCTCGACGGCGTTCCGGTACGGGCCGGGGTGCGGTACGCCGACGACCCGTTCGGGGTGCAGTACCTGGTGGGGGTGTGGACGTGCGAGTCCTCCTGAACGACGCGGTGCCCGACGGCCCGTTCCCCGGTGACCCGGTCGACGGCGCCGGCCTGGAGCGCCTGTACGCCTACCCCGACACCTCCGCGCGCGCGTGGGTGCGCGCGAACATGGTCGCGACGGTGGACGGCGGCGCGGCCGGCAACGACGGGCGCACGGCCTCCATCAACACCGACGCCGACAACAGGGTCTTCACGCTGTTGCGCGACCTGGCCGACGTGATCCTCGTGGGCGCGGGGACCGCCCGGGTCGAGGGGTACCGGCGTGCGGCGCGGCGCAGCGGGGCGCTGGCCGAGCGGGCCCATGCCGAGGGGCGCGGCGCGCACCCGGCGCTGGCGGTGGTCAGCGCGAGCGGGAGCGTCCCGCCGATCCTTGCCGAGGAGGTGCCCGACCGGGGCGCCGTGTACCTGGTGACCTGCCAGGCCGCGGGGCAGGAGGCGCTGCAGCGCGCCCGCGACGTGCTGGGCGCCGAGCGGGTGCTGATCGCCGGGCACGACGAGGTCGACCTGCATCGGGCCGTACGTGTGCTGCACGAGCGGGGGCTGCGCCGGGTGCTGTGCGAGGGCGGGCCGCGCCTGTTGGCGGACGTGGCGGCCGCGGGGGTGCTCGACGAGCTCTGCCACACCGTGGTTCCGCTGATGGCCGGCGGGCAGGCCCAGCGCATCACCGCGGGAACCCCCGCCGATCTGCACCTGTTCCCGCGGCTGGTGTTGGAGGCCGACGGCACGCTCCTGCACCGGTGGATCCGCGACCCGGCCTGACGCTGCGCACAGGAGACGGCCGCCGCCCACGGGGAGGCGACGGCCGTCGGTGATGGCGGAGGTCAGTTCACGGCGTACCGTGCGGCCCGGTCCTCGGCCTCCTCCACCATCCGTTCCTGGCGCCTGCGCACCTCGGGCCGCTCGGGCCGGGCCACGCTTGCCAGGGCCTTGTGCCGGCCGCGCCGGGAGGCCAGGGCCTTGGCGTCCGAACGCCGCATCCCCAGGTCCTTGCCCTGCTCGGACAGCGACCTCTTGACCCGGCTCCGGAAGGTGTGGCGGATCGTGAAGTAGACCGCCATCGCGCTCAGGAAGACGAACGCCACCTTCGCGGCGACGCCGAACAGGCCCTCGCCCAGCAGGGGTGAGTCGAAGAAGAAGTGGCCCAGCATCGCCAGCAGCACCAGACCCACGGCGGCCAGTGCCCGCCGTGCGCCGGGCCGCCAGGCCACCGCGGCCAGCAGACCCACGGCCGTACCGGCGATCGCACTCATGGCCCAGTGGCTGCCGAGCCCGGTCAGGACCACGCGGATCACCGTCGTCTCGGTCACCGAGGTGGCCGGGGCCAGGGCGCCGCTCTGGCTGATCGAGTGGAGCGCGTACAGGAAGTTCTCCGTCACCTCGAAACCGACACCCACGAGCGCCCCGAAGATGAACCCGTCGATGGGCCCGCGCAGGGCGTGCGGGAAGGCGACCGCGATCACGACCACGCCGGCGAGCTTGAGGAACTCCTCGTTGATGGGCGCGGTCAGGGCCGCGCCCCAGGCCCCGGCGGCCTCGTAGCCCAGGATCTGTCCCCACAGGCCACCCATCCCGGTGTTGGCGTAGGCGGCCACGCCGGTCGCTGCCAGGAGGCCCCAGACGGTGGCCAGGACCGCCACCGGCAGCCTGGGTGCCCGCACGGGCCGGATGCGCCGGAAGATCCAGAACCCGACCGCGTAGGTGAGCGCGCACAGCAGGAACGCCAGCACGGCCGGCGCGGCGTAGACGCGCAGGGCCCCGAACATGTTCGTCGACAGCAGCACCAGACCGACCGCGCAGGCCGCGGCCAGGACCACCAGCGCTGCCAGGGCGGGCAGCCGTTGGCCGGGTTCGTGGTCACCGCGCCCGATGTGGACGGGACCGGGGGACTCCCCACCGACCGGTCCGTGGTCGGCCGGTTCGCGGTCGTCCTGCCCGCGGTCGGCCGGCTCGGTCTCGCGGGTGCGGTCCTCGGGGACCACGCCCTCGTGGTCGGGCCCGCGCTGGGAAGGCACCTGCCCTTCCTCGGTTCCGGGTTCCCCGGGTGTGTGCTTGCGGGGTTCGTGCGGTGCGTGGCTCATCAGGACCCCTCCTGGTGCTCGAAGGAGACCGCTTCGACGACGTCCTCCACGGAGGCCAGATCGGCCCCTGTGGCGTTCTCACCGCCGAGGGTCATCTTCACGGCGAAGTTGCCGTCGGGGGAGGGGAAGACGGCGGCGCGTTCGGTGCGGTCCTGGGTGCGCAGGTCCCCGACCAGGCCCCGGGTCCCGTCCTGTGTCGTGGCGGCCTCCGGCTCACCCAGCTGCGCGGACGCGTCGTCGACCCGGCTGGTGGTCTCCATGCCCGACCACAGGTCCTCGGGTGTGGCCTCCATCCCGCCCGGGGGCTGGATCGAGACCAGGTCGAGCTCGACCGGGCCGCGTGTGAACACGTACTGCTGGCCGGCCATGGTCTTGGTGGTGTCCACGTTCCAGCCGTCCTGGGGAAGGTCCAGGGAGGCCGCGTAGTCGCCGCCCGAGCCCAGGTCCACGGTGTCGTCGGACGCCAGCGCCTGGGAGCTCGGGGTGACCGCGTTCAGCAGCGGCCATCCCGCGCCCAGGAGGACGACGGCCCCGGCGGCCACCCCCAACGGGACCCAGTTGCTGCGGGGACGGCGCACCCCCGTCTCCCGCTCCGTCGCCTCTGCCATGCGTGCCCCCTTCGTCGTTCACGGACATGGCGTGTGACGACCACAAGAACAGTCCCTTTTGCGGACCTCGGGAGCATTCGGGAGACTTGTCGCATATTGGCAGGGATTTCACCGGTGCAAGAGCCGGAACCCCGTCAGGGGCGGGCCGGGGCCGTACGTCGGCGTGGCCCCGGCCCCGCGCCCATCAGGCGGAGGACACCGCCGGCACGAACACCCGCAGCGCCGCCGGGCGCTTGGTGAAGTGCACCTTGGACGAGCCCTCGACCACCTCGCCGTCCACCGCGAGCAGCCGCGGCCGCGCCGCGATCGTCAACGACAGGTGCGGCGTGAGGCGCTCGGTGTACCCGCCTCCGCGCGCACGGTGGCCCAGCAGCACGTCGGCCACCGCACGCAGCCGGGGGAAGGGCGAGCGCGCCTCCAGCACCCGCACGTCCAGGCGACCGTCGGCCAGGTTCTCGCGCAGTGCGGGTACCCGCGCGTGCGTGCGGTAGCGGCAGTTACCCACGAACGCCCACCACACACGCGTGGGACGCCCGTCCACCACGGCCGGGGTCGGCTCCACCGACACCAGGTCCGCCAGCAGCGCGGACGCGAACGCCGGCCACTTGCCGATCCGCTCCGCCCACCGGTCCCGGCGCTCCACCATGCGCGGATACGAACCGAACGAGGAGGTGTTGAGGAAGATCCGCCCGTCCACCTCACCGACGTCCACACGTGCCGTGCGCCCGTCCCGGTAGGCCTCCAGCGCCGTGTCCACCGTGTCCAGGCCCAGGGTGCGCGCGAAGTTGTTGAGCGTGCCGTCGGGCAGCACCAGCAGCGGGCGCCCGTGCTCCAGGGCGGCCCGGGCCCCCGTGTTGACCGTGCCGTCGCCGCCGGCCACCGCCAACACCTCCGCGCCGCGGGCGGCCTCGTCCATCACCTCGGCCATGTCGTCGTCGGCCGTGGTCGTCACGATCCGCGCCCGGGGCATGGCACGCGCGATCCGGGTCGTCGTGTCGGCCACGTGCGGGGTGGGAACGCCGCCGTCGGCCGCCCGCGGGTTCAGCACCACCGTCACGTCCGCGCCCTCGGGGTCGGTGCCGCGGTCCGGGGCCGCCACCGCCCGCGCCCCGAACAACAGCTCCGGACGGGGCGGGAGCATCATGCGCGCCGCAAGCCCCGCGCCCACACCGATGGCCGCGCCGCCCAGCACGTCGCCGGGGTAGTGCACCCCGCTGTGCACACGCGAGACCGCCACCGCCGTGGCCAACAACCCCACCAGAGCGGTCAGCGGACGAGGGGCGTCCGAGCCGATGCCGGTGGCGAAGCCCACAGCCGCCGCGGTGTGGCCGGAGGGGAAGGAACTGCTCAGGTAGTCGCGGTAGGGGAAACGGGTCGCGGGCACCAGCGAAGGGTCCGGGCGCGGACGCCGCACGACCTGCTTGAGGGTCGAGGAGGCCGCGTTGGCCAGCCCCGCCGCCGCGATCGCCCGCACCGCGGTACGCCGCAGGCGCGGGCTGCCGGTCACCGCGAGGGTGCCGGCCACGAGGAACCATGGCGCCATGTTGTCCGTGGCCTGCACGAACGTGGGGGTGTAGGGGTCCAGGGACGGGAGTCCCACGGAGGTGGCGCGCCGGTGGGCACGCTCGTCGATCCGCCTCAGACGGCGCAGGATTCGCATGGACCCCAGGGTGGGGGTCCATCGCTCTGCTGTCCAGGCGAGTCCGCGAACCGGGTTCCCCGAAGCCCTCCGGGGAAGAATCTCGAATCCGGAGCAATCCGTCCTCTTCCCGGCTCCGAATCACGGGCATCACCGTGTACACGTGAGCGAAGGGAACCCATGGCAACGGGGCACCACACCGCAGGGCGGCGCCGGGTCGCCGTCATCGGCTCGGGAGTGGCCGGACTGACGGCCGCACACGTCCTGCACCGCCGCGACGACGTCACCCTCTTCGAGGCCCAGGACCGGCTCGGCGGGCACGCCCACACCCACCGCATCGAGGAGGACGGCCGCGACCTGCACGTCGACAGCGGATTCATCGTGCACAACCGCTCCACCTACCCGCACCTGCTGCGGCTCTTCGGCGAGCTCGGCGTGGACACCACCCCCACCGAGATGAGCATGTCGGTGAGCTGCCGGGGCTGCGGGCTGGAGTACGCGGGCGCACGCGGACTGCGCGCCCTGCTGCCCGGGCGCACCCGCCGCTCCGTCTCCTACCTGCGCATGCTGACCGAGATCCCGCGGTTCCACCGGGCCGCTCGCCGCCTGCTCGCACAGGGGGAGACCGACAGCGGCGCCGGCCCCACCCTCGGGGACTTTGTCGACCGGCACGGGTTCAGCCGCTACTTCACCGCGCACTTCCTGCTGCCGCTGGTCTCGGCGGTGTGGTCCTGCCCGGCCGGGACCGCCCTGGACTACCCGGCCCGCTACCTGTTCGTGTTCCTGAACCACCACGGCATGCTCACCGTGTGGGGCTCGCCCCGCTGGTGGACGGTCAGCGGGGGCTCGCACACCTACGTCGAACGTGTGGCCAAGAACCTGCACAGCGTGCGCACCTCGACCCCCGTGCTCGGCCTGACCCGGACCCGCGGGGGCGTCCGGGTCAGGACCGGGCACGGCGAGCACGAGGACTTCGACGCCGCCGTGGTCGCCACCCACGCCGACCAGGCCCTGGCGATGCTCGACGACCCGACGGAGGAACAGCGCCGCACCCTGGGTGCCTTCGAGTACTCCCACAACCGGGTCCTGCTGCACACCGACCCCGGCGTCCTGCCCGGCGACACCACGTCCTGGGCCAGCTGGAACCACCGCCTGCCCTCGTGCGAACCCGACGGCGATCCGGTGCGCGTCAGTTACCACATGAACCGGCTGCAGCGGCTGCCCGCGCGGCGGGACTACGTCGTCACCCTCAACGACGACGGCACCGTCGACCCCGACCGGGTGGTGGCCGCCATGGACTACAGCCACCCCGTCTTCACCCCCGCCTCGGTGTCCGCGCAGAGCCGGCTGCCCGACCTCGACGACGGGGTGCTGGCCTTCGCCGGCGCCCACCACGGCTGGGGGTTCCACGAGGACGGCTGCCGCTCCGGGGCCGCGGCCGCCCGCTCCCTGGGAAGAGAATGGGAGCCACGGTGAGCAGCTCGACCTCCCCGAACCACGCGGGCCCGACCACGCCGGCTCTGTACGAGTCGGTGGTGGGGCACGTCCGCACCGCACCGGTGCACAACGCCTTCACCCACCGCACCTACTACTGGCTGGTCGACCTGGACCACCTGCCGCGGCTGCCCCTCCTGCTGCGTCCCCTGGCCGGGTTCCGCACCGCCGACCACGGCGACGGCGACGCATCCACCCTGCGCGCCGGGGTCGACACCTTCCTCGCCGAGCACGGCATCACGCTCGGCGAGGAACCGCGTGTGCTCATGCTGTGCCAGGCGCGTGTTCTCGGGTACGTCTTCAACCCCCTGACCGTGTACTGGTGCCGCGACCGGACCGGGCTGCGCGCCGTGGTCGCCGAGGTCCACAACACCTACGGCGACCGCCACCGCTACCTGGTCCACACCGACGACCGGGGCCGCGCCACCGTCGACAAGGCCCTCTACGTCTCACCCTTCAACCGGGTGGAGGGCCATTACCGGCTCACCCTGCCCGAACCCGGACCCCGCCTGTCCCTGACCGTGGCCCTGCACCGCCACGGCCATCCTCCGTTCACCGCCACGGTGCGCGGCACCCGTAGGAAGGCCACGCCCGGTGCCCTCCTCCGTGCGGCCCTGCGCCACCCGCTCGCCCCCCTCGTGGCAGCGGCGCGCATCCGACTGCAGGGCATCGGCCTCTACCTGCGCGGACTGCCCGTGCAACCCGACCGGAACAAGGCCCCGACACCGACAGGAACACCACGATGACCACCACCAGCCCGCACACACCCGCCGTCGACGCCGCACGCTGGCCCGACGTCGCCCGTGTGCCCGACGCGCACCTGCGCGCCCGCGCCGCCCGGGTCCTGGGCCGCCACGCCGCGGACCGAGCCGGGGTCCACCTGCGCACCGGCGCCGACCGTGAACCGACCGACGGCAGGCCGGTCCTGGAGCTGTACGACGAACGGTCCTTCTACCGGCGCCTGGCCGCGGGCGGGCTCATCGGTTTCGGCGAGTCCTACATGGCGGGGGAGTGGGACTCCCCGGACCTGGTCACGCTGCTGACCCGCCTGGCCGAGGCCTACGAGGACCTCATCCCGCGCCCGCTGCAACCGCTGCGCCACATCACCCTGCCGCGGCGCCCTTCTTCGGACCGCAACACCCGTAGCGGTGCTCGCCGGCACATCAGCCACCACTACGACCTGTCCAACGACCTCTTCGCGCTCTTCCTCGACCGCACGATGACCTACTCGAGCGCGCTGTTCGGCGACGACGATCCCCGCGACCCCGAGGGCCTGGCACACGCCCAGGAACGCAAGATCGACCGGCTGCTGGACGGCGCCGCCGTCGGTGAGGGCACCCACCTGCTCGAGATCGGCACCGGCTGGGGCGAGCTGGCCGTGCGCGCCGCCCGCCGCGGGGCCCGCGTCACCTCCGTCACCCTGTCGGCCGAACAGCGCGACCTGGCCCGCGAGCGTGTGGCCGAGGCCGGGCTGAGCGAGGCGGTCGACGTGCAGCTGTGCGACTACCGCGACGTCGAGGGCACCTACGACGCCGTGGTCAGCGTCGAGATGATCGAGGCCGTCGGGGAACGCTACTGGCCCGCCTACGTCGAGACGCTCGACCGGCTGGTGGCCCCGGGCGGGCGCGTGGGGCTGCAGAGCATCACCATGGAGCACGGGCTCATGCGCGCCTCGCGGGGCTCCTACACGTGGATGCACAAGTACGTCTTCCCCGGCGGGCTCATCCCGTCGGTCACCGCGATCGAGGAACAGCTGGCCGAGCGTTCCTCCCTGGCGATCACCGACCGCCACGCCTTCGGCACCGACTACGCCGACACCCTGCGCGTGTGGCGCGAGTCCTTCACCGGGGCCGCCGAGCAGGTCCGCGACCTGGGCTTCGACGAGACCTTCGCGCGCATGTGGTTCTTCTACCTGGCCTACTGCGAGGCCGGATTCCGTTCCCGCATCATCGACGTCGAGCAGATCATCCTGGAGCGCAACTGATGGCGACCACGACCGCCGCCCCGCACACCCCCGCCGACGCCACGGGGGCACCCGCAGTCCGGCACCCGCGCGGGGCGGCCCACTTCCTGCTGCCGGCCGCGGCCTCCTTCGTCGACGGCCCGCCGCCCTTCCGCATCCGCGCCTGGGACGGCAGCGAGGCCGGGCCGGACGACGCACCCCTGGTGATCGTGCACGACCGCGACGCCCTGCGGCACGTGCTGGCCCGTCCCGGTGAACTCGGCCTGGCCCGCGCCTACGTGGCCGGACACCTGGACGTCGAGGGCGACCTCACCGACGCGCTGCGCCGAGTTTGGGCGCACGTGCGCACCCACGGCACCCGCGTTCCCCGGCCCGGTGAGTGGGCCCGCACCGCGCGTACGCTCCTGGCGCTGGGCGCGGTCGGAACGCCCCCGCCGGTGCCCGAGTGCGAGGCCCGCATGAGCGGACGCCTGCACACCCGCGAGCGCGACGCCGACGCCGTCTCCCACCACTACGACTCCGGCAACGACCTCTACGCGTTCCTGCTCGACGCGTCGATGGCCTACTCGTGTGCGTACTGGACCAGCGACGCCGACGACTATACGCTCGCCGACGCCCAGCACGACAAGCTCGACCTCATCTGCCGCAAGCTCGAACTCTCCGAGGGCGACCACCTGCTCGACCTCGGCTGCGGATGGGGCTCGCTGGCCCTGCACGCCGCACGCCACCACGGGGCACGGGTCACCGCCGTCACCCTGTCGAAGGAACAGCGCGACCACGTCCTGGAACGCGCCGCGCAGGCCGGGCTCGGCGACCGGGTGCAGGTGCTCCTGAGCCACTTCCGCGAGGTCGCCGGCGGGCCCTACGACGCCGTCGCCACCGTCGAGATGGGCGAGCACGTCGGCGAGGCGGAGTACAAGATCCTGGCCCGCCAGCTGCACACGCTCGTGCGCCCCGGCGGCCCGGTCCTCGTGCAGCAGATGTCGCGCGGCGCCGATCAGCCCGGCGGCGGCCCCTTCATCGAACGCTACGTCGCACCCGACATGCACATGCGTCCCCTCGGCCGCACCATCGACCTGCTCGAGGGCGGCGGGCTCGAGACCCGCGGCGTGCAGGCCCTGCGCGAGCACTACGTGCGCACCGCCCGCGCCTGGCTGCACACCCTGGAGACCCGCTTCGACGAGTTCACCGCCCTGGCCGGCGACGAACGCGCCCGCATGTGGCGCCTGTACCTGGCCGGGGGAGCCCTGGCCTTCGAGGAGGGGCGCATGGGCGTGGACCAGATCCTGCTGCGCCGCCCCGAGCACCCGGGGGTGCAGGCATGATCGACACCGCCGGTCTCCTGCTCAACCTGGCCGTGACCGCGGCCGTCCTGGCAGCCCTGATGCTGGCCGTCTTCGCCGTGGGTGTGCGCCTGGGCCGGCACAGCGTCGTCGACGCCGGATGGGGACTGGGCTTCGTCGCAGTGGCCCTGACCGGGGCGCTGCTGTCCACCGGCGATCCGGCCCGCACCTGGCTCCTGACCGCCCTGGTCGCGGCGTGGGGGCTGCGCCTGGCCGTGCACATCGGGCTGCGCAGCCGCGGCAAGGGCGAGGACCCCCGCTACGAGCGCATGCTCTCGAACGCGCCCGGCAACCGGAACCTGTACGCCCTGCGGTGGGTGTACCTGCTCCAGGGCGCGCTGGTCTGGCTCATCTCCATGCCGCTCCAGCTGGCCGTGCACACCGAGCAACCCCTCGGGTGGGTCGCCTTCGCGGGCGCGGCGCTGTGGGTCTTCGGGTTCGCCTTCGAGAGCGTCGGCGACGCCCAACTGTCCCGGTTCAAGGCCGACCCCGCCAATCGGGGCCGCATCATGGACCGCGGACTGTGGGCCTGGACCCGCCACCCCAACTACTTCGGCGACGCGTGTGTGTGGTGGGGGCTGTTCCTGGTCGCGGCCGGGTCGTGGTGGGCGCTGCTGACCCTGCCCGCGCCCATCGTCATGACCTACCTGCTCACCCGCGGTTCCGGGCAGCGGCTGCTGGACGAGCACATGTCCGGGCGGCCCGGGTGGGAGGAGTACGCGCGCCGTACCAGCGCGTTCCTCCCCTGGCCCCCGGGGCGTTGGCCGACCACCGGGTCGGGCGGGACACCCGCCTCCGAGCGGTGAGGACGTGAGCGGCGGGCGCGTGGACCGCCCCACGCCGGTATGAACGCGGCGGGCGCCGGGGTGGACGGCGCCCGCCGCACTGCTGCTAGGACTCCACCGACGGGATCTGGCCGCCGTCCACGCGCATGACCGACCCGGTCACGTAGCCGGACTGCTGCCCGGCCAGGAACGCGGCGACCGCGCCGAACTCGGCCGGGTCGCCGTACCGGCCGGCGGGGATCGCCGCGCGGTTCTTCTCGGCGGCCTCCTCCACCGCCACACCTTGGCGCTCGGCCTGCGCCCGGTCCAGCGACTCCACACGCGGCGTGGCGATGCGGCCCGGAACGATCACGTTCACGGTGAGCCCGTCCGCGGCGACCTCGTTCGACAGCGTCTTGGACCACGCGTGCAGCGAGGCCCTCAGCGTGTTCGACAGGCCCAGGTTCGGGATCGGCGTGATCGGGCCGGAGGAGGTGCTGGTGATGACCCGGCCCCAACCCCGCTCGCGCATCCCGCCGATGACGGCGTCTGTCAGGCGCACCACCGGCAGGATCATCGAACCGTACTGGTCCTGCCACAGCTGCGGGTCCTGGCCCTGCACCGGGGTGGGCGGCGGCCCGCCGGTGTTGTTGACCAGGATGTCGATCGGGCCGAGCTCGCCGGCCACACGCGCGGCCACCTCCTCGGCGCGGTCGTGCTCGGCGAGGTCCCAGGCCAGGCTCATGGTGCGCACCCCGTGCTCGGCGCAGGCCTGCACGGTCGCCTTCAGACGCTCCTCGTTCCTGCCGGTCACGGCCACGTGCACACCCTCGGCGGCCAGCGCCACGGCCATCGCCCGGCCCAGCCCGGAGCTGGCGGCGGTGACGAGGGCGACCTTCCCTGCGATCCCCAGATCCATCGTTCTCCTCACGTCGTGTCAGTGCACTCGGCATCCTGGCAGGCGACGGGCGGGGCGGGGAAGACCGGGGGTGGTCGGGGACACACGGGGGCGGAGGACGGCGGAACCCGCGCACACCCGCGCACACCCGCGCACACGAGGGCCCGCCCGTCGCGCGGCGGGACGCGGCGGGCGGGCCGTCCGGCGGATCAGCTCTGGTTGGGCACCACCACGGCGCGGCCGGTCACCTCACCGGCCTCCAGACGGCGGTAGGCCTCCAGAGCCTCGTCCATGCTGTAGCGCTCCACCTCCGGGCGGATCTGCCCGGCCCGGTACAGGTCGACGACCTCCCACAGGTCCGAGACGCTGCCCCAGTAGGTGTTGGTCACGTACGACTCGTACGGGTTGGTGAAGAAGGAGAACTCGTGGGTGCCCGTCCCGATGCCCACGACGGACAGACGGCCGCCCTGCGCCATCGACGCGGCCGCCGTGGCGATGGTCGGGGACGCACCCACGAAGTCGAAGGCCGCGTCGACGCCGCGGCCGCGGGTCAGTTCCCGGATCCGCTCGGCCTGGCCCTCGCCGCCGGCCACCGTGACGGCCCCGTTGGCCTCGGCACGGTCGCGGGCGTCGTCCTTGAGGTCGGTGGCGATGACCGTGGCCCCGGTCAGGGCCTTCAGGATCTGCACACCGATCTGTCCCAGGCCGCCCAGCCCGATGACCAACGCGTACTTGCCGCCGCCCTCCAAGTGGGGCAGCGCCTTCTTGATCGCGTGGTACGGGGTCAGCCCGGCGTCGGACAGCGGAGCCGCGGCCACCGGGTCGGCGTCGCCCAAGGGGATGAGGTGGTGGCCCGGAACGGTCACGTACTCGGCCATCCCGCCGTCCCGGCCCAGCCCCACCGCGAGGTAGGGGAGCGTGGCGGCGTTCTCGCAGTAGGTCTCCAGGCCGCTCGCGCACTTGCGGCAGTGCTGGCAGCCGATCGGGCCGTAGACGAGGTAGGGCGCTCCGACCTTGATGCGTTCGCTGACGCCGGTTCCCACACGCTCGACCCAGCCGGAGTTCTCGTGCCCCAGCGTGAACGGCGGGTTCTGGGCACCCGGGCCGCCCTTCTCGAACACGCGGTAGACACTCACGTCGGAGTGGCACGCGCCCGCGCCGGCCACCCTCAGCAGGACCTCCCCCGGGCCGGGTTCGGGTGTCTCCACCTCGGTCAGGGACGGGAACGTCTGGAACTCCTCGAACACCACGGCTCGCATACGGGCTCCCCACTGTCGTGGACCAGGGCCCCGGGGACCACGCACGGTCCACCGGGCGGCCACTCGACGTTACCAACGGCTTTCGTGGCGGTTCGGTCAAGTCCGTGTACGGATCGGGTGCTTTGTTCTTGGTCCGGTGCGTCGCTGACGTGGGGCGCGGATGCCGGGGCGGCGGGATGGCCGGAACCGGACCGGACGGATGTGCCCCGGACGGCCCGGGCACGGCGCGGGGGCGGTTGGATGGGTGCTTCGGCCCCCTCGCTGCATCGAAAGGTCGCAGATGTACCTGACCCGTTTCCGCATCAACACCCACCGGTCCTCCGCGCGGAAACTCCTGTCGTCCCCCCAGGTCGTACACGCCGCCGTCATGGGATCGTTCCCCCGCGCCCTGCCGGACGCCGCCGACGGGCCGCGCGTGCTGTGGCGCCTGGACCGCGCCGACCGCGCGCAGGTCCACCTCTACGTCGTCTCACCCGACCGGCCCGACCTGACCCACCTGGTGGAACAGGCCGGGTGGCCGCACGCCGACGGGCCCGGGTGGGACACCCACGAGTACGGCGGGTTCCTGGACCGCCTGGCGCCCGGGCAACGGTGGGCCTTCCGGCTGACCGCCAACCCCACGCACAGCATCCGGCGCAAGGACGGCGAACCCACCAAGGTCACCGCGCACGTCACGGCGCACCACCAGGCCCGGTGGCTGCTGCAGCGCCAGGAACGGCTCGGGTTCGAGGTCGAGCGTTCCGGGGACGTGCCGGAAGAGGGCTCGCAGGGGCCGCCCGAGGGGTACGAGCTCCTGGTGCACGGAAGCGGCGCGGCGGGCTTCGACAAACCCGACCGGCGGCGCGGCGGACGGACCCGGGTCTCGCTCGTGCGGGCGACCTTCGACGGGCAGCTGACCGTCACCGACCCCGACGCGCTCCGGGCGGCACTGCGCGGCGGTATCGGACGCGCCAAGGCCTACGGGTGCGGGCTGATGACCCTGGCGCCGGTACGCTGAGCCGCACTTGACGCCCGACCGGGGGGAGCCCGCCGCATGAGCCCGTCCATCGCCACCAACACGCGCGTCGACCGCGAGGGACTGCTGGAGTTCCTGCGGGCCAGGAACAAGGCGCTGCTCATCACCCGGCGCCGCGACGGGGAACCCCAGGCCTCGCCCGTGACCTGCGGCGTCGACCCCGAGGGGCGGATCGTCGTGTCCACCTACCCCGAGCGCGCCAAGGCCCGCAACGCCGGGCGCGACGAGCGGGCGAGCGTCGTGGTGATGTCGGAGGACTTCGACGGCCCCTGGGTGCAGGTCGACGGTGTCGCCGAGGTCGTCGACGGTGAGGACGCCGTCGAGCCGCTGGTGGAGTACTTCCGCGCCGTCGCCGGCGAGCACCCCGACTGGGACGAGTACCGCGAGGCGATGCGCCGCCAGGGCAAGGCCCTCGTCCGTGTCACCCCGCAGCGGTGGGGACCCGTCGCCACGGGCGGGTTCCCCGCCGACCGCGCCCCGCAGTAGTCCGGGGCGTGCTCAGCCGGCCCGGGCGGCGTCACCGAAGGCGGTCGCCGCCCGGACCGAGTCCGAGGTGAAGACCATGTGCCCCACGGCCGCCTCGGCGGGAACCGCGGCGCGCACCGACGCCGCCGCCTCCAGCGAGAAGCCTCCGCACAGCTCCACGAGGGTCGCCCCCTCGCGTACCAGATCGGCGGCGATCCCAGGTGCGAGGGCAGGGTCGGCCACGGGGACGAGCATCGTGCGCTGCCCCTCCCGGTCGATCACGGTACGGTCGGCCACCGAGTCGGTTCCGCCGTGCAGGAACAGGTAGGCCCAGGTCACGCTCATGGCATGCTCCCCATGTCGAGTAGGTGCCCCGACGCCAGGAGCTCGACCTCGGTCGAGGTCAAGCCTCACCCTGGCCGGCAGCGGGGCGGCCTGTTGCAGTGCAGCGCAGCCCAGCGGCGGTCCGGGGGGTGCCCGACGGAGCGAGCCCGGGCGGGCAACAGCCCCTGGCCGCGGTCGAGGGCGTAACGCTCCCGTCGGGGCCGGTGCCCCTCCGGCGCGACGCGCGACCCCGTGGTGGTGCGGGAGGGCCTGACCCCTCGAACCTCGACCCCGGCCGGGGCCGGGACCCTGCGCGTGCCGTCCCCGGTAGGGCCCGTCGCTCAGACGGGGACGGGGTGATCGAGGGCGTGGCGGGCGTGCGCGCGCACGTCGGCGTCAGGGTCGTCGACCACCGTGCGCAGCACCGCGGCGGCCTCGGGACGGCCCGACCACGGGGCCAGCGACAGCACCGCCGCCTTGCGCACGTCCTGGTGCACGTCGCCCGCGGCGCGTTCCAGCAGGGGCACCGCCTCCTCCGGGGAAGCGCCGACCAACCCTCGCGCCGCGCCCTTGCGCACCTGCCAGGCCGAGTCCGACAGCGCCTCCCCCGCCGCGCGCACGTCCTCGGGACCCTGGTCGTAGGAGGCGAACGCGGCCAGCGCCGCCGCCCGCACCAGGGGATCGGGGTCGACGCGCAGTGCACGGAGTGCTCGCAGCGCCTGAGGTGCCTGTGACACGTGCGTCGCTCGGGACGAGCGTGGCGCTGCGTGGCCAGTCGCACCTGGGTCTGCAGGTGTCGTACTCGCTGAGGCCGCGCCTGATGCGGCCGTGCCTGCCGGGTCGAAGCCCGTGGTGTCCGTGCCGGGAGCGCCCCGGTCTGCCGAGGCCTTCGGGGCGGTCCCCGCCGTGGCCGGCCCGGCAGAGCCCCCGTCCGCCGTGGTCAGGCCTACTGGGCCGGCGCCCACTCGAGGCGTGCCCGTCGTGGCCGTTCCCGCGGCGATGGTGCCCAGCCCTTCGGCCACCGCCACGCGCACCTCGCGCGAGCGGTCCCCGGCGGCCGGGGCCAGGTGGTCCGTGCGGTCCAGCGAGACCAGACCGCGCACCGCCTCGATCCGCACCCGCGGGTCCGCATCGTGCAACGCCTCGGTGAAGACCTCCGCCGGGCCCGCGCGCAGCGCCCGCAGCAGATCCAGGGTTCCGGCACGCACCACCGCGTCGGGTGATTCCACGTGCGCGCGCAACCCCCGCCCCAGCTCCGGATCCAGGACCTCCACGAGCTCGCGCAACGCCGCAACCGCGGCACGGCGCGGGCGCGGGTCGGCGTCGGTCAGCACCTCTGCCAGCGCCTCGCCCGTGCCCGGCGGAACCGACTCGGTCAGCACCGACACCGCCGTCGTGCGCACCGTCGGGTCCGGATCGTGCAGGTAGGGCCCCAGCTCGGCGACGGACGGCAGGTCCTCCGCCTGTGCCAACAGCTCCACCACCCGGGGCGGGGCCTCGCGCTCGGGCCGCTCGTCCGGTGCGGCCGGTGGGGGCGCGGGTTCTCGCGGGACGGGTGCCCTGGCCTCGTCCGGCTCCACCGGCACCGGACCGCCCGCGGGCAGCCGGGCCTCGAACTCGGGCACCGGAACCAGGTACGGCGCCACCGGCCGCTTGACGAAGGCCATCTCCCCGTCGCCGTCCCGGTACAGGTTCAGGTGGTACAGCCACTGTTCGTCGTCGCGTTCGGGCAGGTCGGTGCGTTCGTGGTACAGCCCCCACCGGCTCTCGGTCCGGGTGAGCGAGGCCCGCGCGGCCATCTCGGCGCAGTCCCGGATGAAGGAGACCTCCGCCGCCCGCATCAACTCGTGCGGGGTACCCGCGCCCATCGCGGCGAGGTCGTCCCGCATCCGTTCGAAGTGCTCCAACGCGATCCGCAACCGGGACCCGGTCTTGGGCGGGGCCACGTAGTCGTTGACGAACCGCCGCAGCTTGTACTCCACCTGCGGCTGCGGCGGGCCGTCCGGGTTGCGCAGCGGTCGGTAGATGAGCTCGTGCGCCGCCCGCACCTGTTCCTCCGGCAGTGCCTCCGGGGCCGGGACGTGCGGTGCCGACCCCGCCGCGTGCGCCCCCGCCAGGTCACCGAAGACGAACGCGCCGAGCATGTAGTTGTGCGGCACACACGCCAGGTCCCCGGCCGCGTACAGGCCCGGAACGCTCGTGGCGCCGTTGTCGTCCACCCACACCCCCGACGCCGAGTGCCCACCGCACAGCCCGATCTCCGACACGTGCATCTCGACGTCGTGCGTGCGGTAGTCGTGCCCGCGCCCGGCGTGGAAGGTCCCGCGCGTGGGCCGTTCCGTGGTGTGCAGGATCCCCTCCAGCGCACCGATGGTCTCCTCCGGCAGGTGGCTCACCTTGAGGTAGACCGGTCCGCGCTCCGAGGCGGTCTCGCGCGCCACCTCCGCGATCATCTGGCCCGACCAGTAGTCGGAGTCCACGAACCGCTCGCCCCGGCCGTTGACCTGGTACCCGCCGAAGGGGTTGGCGACGTAGGCGCAGGCCGGGCCGTTGTAGTCCTTGATGAGCGGGTTGATCTGGAAACATTCGATCCCGCTGAGCTCGGCCCCGGCGTGGTAGGCCATCGCGTACCCGTCGCCGGCGTTGGTGGGGTTCTCGTAGGTCCCGTACAGGTACCCGCTGGCCGGCAGCCCCAGACGCCCGCACGCGCCGGTGGCCAGCACGACCGCCTTGGCGCCCACGGTCACGAAGTCCCCGGAACGGGTGTCGAACGCGGCCGCACCCACGGCCCGGCCGCCCTCGGTCAGCACCCGCACCGGCATGAAACGGTTCTCGATGCGCACACGCTCGCGCACCTCACGTCGGCGCAGCTGCCGGTACAGGACCTTCTTGACGTCCTTGCCCTCGGGCATCGGGAGCACGTAACTCCCGGAACGGTGCACACGCCGCACGTCGTACTCGCCGTACTCGTCCTTCTCGAACTTGACGCCGTACCGTTCGAGCCGCTGCACCATCGCGAACCCGCGGGTGGCGGTCTGGTGCACGGTGCGCTGGTCGACCACCCCGTCGTTGGCGCGGGTGATCTCGGCGACGTAGTCCTCCGGGTCGGCCTTGCCGGGGACGACGGCGTTGTTGACCCCGTCCATGCCCATGGCCAGGGCCCCGGAGTGGCGGACGTGCGCTTTCTCCAGCAGCAGCACGGAGGCGCCCTTCTCCGCCGCGGTCAGGGCGGCCATGGTTCCGGCGGTCCCGCCGCCGACGACGAGGACGTCGCAGTCCAGGCGGTGGGCGTCGGACGGGTCGGGGGCGATCATGGACCCTCCTTCGGTCGTGGGGCTGCCCGGTCAGCGCAGCAGGTACGGCATGTTCACGGTCACGGCGCCGGTGGGGCAGCGGGCCGCGCACGGGCCGCAGTACCAGCACTCGTCGACGTGCATGTAGGCCTTGTTGGTCTCGGGGTGGATCGACAGGGAGTCCAGGGGGCACATCTCGACGCACAGGGTGCAGCCGTCGATGCACAGGGACTCGTCGATGGTCACGGGGACGTCGGCGCGCTGGTGGACCGAGGCCATGGGGGTTCACCTCCGGGTGTCGGTGGGGTGGTGGATCGGGGGGACGGGGCCGTCGAGGCGGCCGCTCATGGTGATGCGGTCGCCGCGCAACCGGATGTACTCCAGGTCCACGGGGCGGCCGCCGTCGAGCCGGGTGAGGCGTTCCATCAGCAGGAGCGCCGCACCGGGCGGGGTGTGCAGGACCGACGCCGAGTGCGGGTCGGCGTTGACCGCTTCCAGGGACACCTCGGCCGGACCGAGGCGGTGCCCGCAGACCCCGGCGATGAGGGCGAAGACGTCGTTGTGCTCCAGGTCCTGTTCGAGCAGGGGCAGGCCGACGTCGGGCGCCAGGTAGGTGAGGTCGAGGGAGACCGGACGGCCGCCGAGGAGGCGCAGGCGTTCGATGTGGACCACGGGCGCGCCCTCGGTGAGCCCCAGGCGCCGGGCCACACCCGGGGGAGCGGCGGTCTCCTGGGCCAGGCGGACCGCGTTGTGCACCGGGCCGTGCGTGTGGAGGGTCTCGTTCAGGCCGCTCAGGCGGTCGAGGCCGTGATCGTACTTGCGGCCGCTGACCAGGGTTCCCAGGCGCGGGACACGTTCGACCAGCCCCTCGTCGCGAAGGAGCGCCAGCGCCTCCCGCACGGTGTTGCGGGAGGCGGCGAACTCCGACCCCAGGGCAGGCTCCCCAGGTAGCGCGCCGGTGGTGAAGCGCCCGTCGTGGATCTGTCGGCGCAGCACGTCGGCGACGGCGCGTGCCCGGTCGGCGCGGCGCCGACCGGGCACGCGGTGGTGTTGCCCGGGGGCCTCGGGTGTTGGGGCGCCCATCGTTTCCTTCCCACGATCTTTTCGGTCCCGTCGGCCTGTGCGGTCTCTCCGGTGACCTGCGGCGACGCTAAACCTACTTCGGAGGTGGGAATAATGGAATAACGGTGGGATCACGCCACCCGGGTCGTGCTTCGCGTCCGCGGTGAGCAGGCCCGACCCCCGTGCGCACCGGCAAAACGCCACGGGGGAGAACTTGGTCGGAACCGGAGGGTCACCGGGGGCGGTCGCGTGTTACCGATGGAGGGGACCGAGCCGCGCGGCCCGCCTGTGTCACCCCTCGGGGGCGGGAGGGCCGCGCGCCTCCTCAACCCCCGGCGCCGGTGTGCGGCGAGTTCAGGGCCGCCAGGAACCGCACGAGCAGGGCCTCACGGGTCGGCGGGTCCAGTGCGTCCAGGACCGCGTTGACCGCCGCCATGCCCGAACCGCCCGAGCCACCCTCGCCGCCCGCTCCGCCCACACCGAGCGAGGACAGCAGCCCGGCGAAGCCGGCATCGTCCAGCTCGGCCAGGTCCAGCCCCCGCACCAGCTCCACCAGCTCGGTGACGCCGTCCGGGCGCACGCCGCGCACCTCCTCCACCGACGCCGACAACGCCTCCAACAGGTCCTCGACCCCGTGCGCCGACACCCCCGTCAGGGTCAGGTGCAGGTTCGCGGGGATCCCGGCGTAGGACAACTGCGGCTGCAGGAACCACCCGCGCGCCGCCATGGCCTCCGACAGCGCGAACACGTCCACGCCCTCGCCCGCCAGCGCGACCAGCGGCGCGTCCGGGCCGCCACCCAGCACCCGCAGCTCCGGCAGGTCCGCGATCCCGGCGATCAGCCGCCGCGTCGCCGTCATCGCCTCCCGCGCCAGCTCCCGGTACCCCGACGCACCCAGCGCCTGGAGTGTGGCCCACGCCCCCGCCAACGGTCCCGCGCCCTTGCTGCTCTGCACCGTGGAGTTGACGACCGTGTACCCGGGCCAGTCGGCGCTCGCGAAGTAGGCGGCCCGGCGCAGTTCCTGGCGCGCGAAGAGCACCACCGAGGCCCCCTTCGGCGCGTACCCGTACTTGTGCAGGTCACAGGAGAGCGAGGTGACCCCGGGCACCGACAGGTCGAAGGGCGCAACGCGCCCCGGTTCCAGCCACGGCAGCACCCATCCACCCACACAAGCGTCCACGTGGCACGCGACCCCGTGCTCGGCGGCCAGCGCGGCGATCCCGGCGACCGGGTCGAGCACCCCGTGCGGGTAGGAGGGCGCCGAGGCCACCACCAGCAGGGTGCGCGGCCCCAGCGCCGCCGCCACCGCCTCCGTGCGCGCCCGCAAGGTGTTCGGGTCCACGGGCACACCCACCGTGCGCAGGCCCAGGTAGTGGGCGGCCTTGTGGAACGCCGGGTGTGCGGTGACCGGCACCACGACCTCGTCCTGTGCGGCCGAGTCCCGGGTGTCGCGGGCGGCCTTGAGCGCGAGCACGATCGACTCCGTGCCGCCGCTGGTGAAGATGCCCGGGGTCGCCGCGTCCCCGCCGAGCACCTCGGCGACGGCGGACACCACCTGCCGCTCCAGCTCGACCGTGCTCGGGAAGACCGTCGGGTCCAGCCCGTTGACCTCCAGCATCTCCAGGTACGCGCGGTGGGCGACCTCGCGCACGTGCGGGCGGCCCGGGTCGTAGACGTAGGCGGCGACGCGGCCACCGCGCACCGGCAGGTCGCCCTCGCGCAGCCGGCCGAGTTCGCCGAGCAGGTCCTCACCGGACCGTCCGTGTTCAGGCAGCATGGGTCTCCTCCTCGGGGGCGGCGGGCCGGGACTCGCGGAACCGGCGCCGGAAGGCCAACAGGGGCGGCAGGCTCACCAGGAACAGCACCGCGGGAAGCACCGTGAAACCCGCGGTCAGCCCGGTGATCGCGGTGTCGGGCTGGACGACCTCCTGCGTCACGTCCGAGGCGCGGAAGGCCGTCACCGTCAGGGCCACGGAGTACAGCCCGGGACCGAGCGCCATCGCCCCGGTCTCCACGGCCGTCCACACCCCGGTGAAGGTTCCGGCCTGCGCCTGGCCGCTGCGGGCGGCGTCCTCGCGCACGGTCTCGGGCAGCAACGTCAGCGGCAACAGCTGCAGAGCGGTGTAGAAGACGCCGACCAGTCCGGCCACGGCCAGCACCGGACCGACCGCCTCGGTGGCGATCGCCGGGTACAGCAGCACCGCGGTCACGATCATCGATGCCAGCGCCACGAGGTAACAGCGCACGGTGCCGAACCGCCGCGCCAGGGCGGCCCACACGGGTACCGCCACCAGGCTCGGCCCGACCAGGCACACGAACATCACCGAGGTCAGCGAGTAGTCGCCGAGACGGTAGGTGGCCACGTACGGGGCCCCGGCCAGCATCACCGCGACGGCCAGGGACTGCAGCGAGAAGGTCGCGCACAGGGCGAAGAAGGCCCGGTTCCCGCGGGCGGCCCGGAAGGCGGCGACCGGGCCGAGCGGGCGCGGGCCGGGACGGCTGGGGATCCACCGCGATGTGACCGTGGCCGTGGTCATGGCCAGCAACAGCACCAGCCCCATCGCCAGCCCCATCGCCAGGTGGCCGGGACGGCCGCCGCCGGCCGCCTCCACCACCGCCGGGGCCAGGCCGCCGGCGGCGAGGATGCCCAGGGTCAGGCACACGACCCGCCACGACATGGCCCGGGCCCGCTGGTCGCGCCGCGGCGAGATCTCCGCGGGCAGGGCCACGTAGGGGACCTGGAACAGGGAGAACGCGGTGGTGGCCAGCACGAACGCCGCGGCCACCCAGAGCGCGGAGCCGGTCGCGTCCATCGGCGGTGCGGAGAAGACCGCGGCGAACAGGAGGGGCAGGGTGAGCGCACCGGTGATCATGAGCCGGAACCGGCGCCCGGTGCGCACCGCCTCGCGGTCGCTGACCGCCCCGATGAGCGGGCTGGCGAGCATGTCCCACAGTTTCGGCAGGACGATGACGAACCCGGCCAGGCCCGCGGCCACGCCGAGCACGTCGGTGAGGTAGTAGAGGAGCAACAGGCCGGGGAGCGCGCTGAACACGCCGGTCCCGACCGAACCGACGCCGTAGCCGGCCAGTCTCCGGCGGGGCAGCGGGGCGGTCACGGCCGGTTCCCGGGGACGGGGGCAGGGGGTGAGGGCGGTGCGGGCGCTGCCTTGACAGCGGTCCGCCCGTTGTACAGGGGGGTCATCGCAGGAACACTACAGCTGTCGTGCAGACCCCATCAACGGTCCGGACCGCCGGACGGGCCCGCCCCGGTGGGTGTGGGGCGGGCCCGGCTCAGGCCGCGTGCTCGGGCACCCGCGCGGGGGAGGGGCGCCGTACCGTGAGCAGGATCAGGCCGGCCAGGAGCGCGGCCGCCAGCACCGCCGACGCCGCGAAGACCATGTACACCGCGGCCACACCCAGCACGGTTCCGAGCAGGAGCCCGCCGACCTGGGGCGCCAGGACCGCGCCGAACCGGCCCACCCCCAGCGACCAGCCCAGGGCCGTGCCCCGCACGTCGCGCGGGTAGGAGTTGTTGACCGCGCCGATGACCAGGCACTGCGCCCCGTGCGTGCCCACACCGGCCAGCACCAGCAGCAGGTAGACCAGCGCGGTGGGCGCCTGGCCGCTGATCATCGCGAGCAGCCCGACCCCGGCGGCCAGGGTCGCGCCGATCCCGCTCACCAGGGGACCGAAACGTGCCCCCGCGCCCGCGGTGACGACCGAACCGGCCACGGCGCCGAGGTTGAGGGCGATGGTGAAGGTCAGGGCCGAACCCAGGTCGTGCCCCTGCAGCTCCATGAGGCGTGGGAGCCAGGTGCCCAGCCCGTACCAGGTGAACAGGATCGCCAGGGTCGCGGCGGCGAAGAGCAACGAGGTCCACTTGTACGCGGGGCCGAAGATGCCGGCGCGGGTACCGCCACCTTGCGGGGCGCCGGTCGCGTCCGGGACGGCGGCGGACGTGCCCGGGGAGCCGGCGGAGCGCGGCTCCTCGTGCTCCCGGCCCCCGGTCGGCGTGGTCTCGGGCAGGAACTGCAGCGCCAGTGGGATCACCAGCAGCGACCACAGCGTCAGGAAGAACATCCAGCGCCACCCGAACTCGGGGATGACGACCGTGCCCAGCAGGGCCGCGGCGGTCCCGCCGACCGGCACACCCGACATCATGAGCGTGGCCATGGCCGGACGCCACCTCGCCGAGACCAGGTCACCGGTGAGCGCGTTCAGGCTCGGCAGCAGTCCGCCCAACCCGAGACCGGCCAGGAACCGCAGCACCCCGAACACCACCGCGCTGTCGGCCAGGCCGCACAGGGCGTTGAGCACGGTGAAGGCGATCGTGCACGCGATGATCGTGCGTTTGCGCCCGAGCAGGTCCCCCAGGCGCCCACCGAAGAAGGCGCCGAGCATCATGCCGACGAAGGCCACCGAACCGACCGTTCCGGCGGTGGCGTCGGTCAGGCCCCAGCCGGTCTCCTCGATGAGCGAGGTCTGCACCGTGCCGTACACGATGAGGTCGTAACCGTCGGAGACGACCAGCAGCCAGCACAGGACCACGGCCGTGACCGCCGCCCCGGGGCTCATCGTTCTGCGCGGGGGCGCCGGGGGTCGAGGGATGGATGTCATGGGCTCACACGCCTTTCAGGGCGAAGAATCCGAGTCGGTGCGATCGGCACAACGTAGGCGTGTGAGTCACGGCACAGGAAGACTTTTCTGTGCCGCAGAAGGCGCTTGTGACCAGGGCATTCATCTGCGTCTAACGGAAAAGCCCCCTCCGCACGCGATTCCGTGCGGAAGGGGCCCGGGCTCCGGCGGCCGTCAGGGGGCGGTCGCGGGGAAGGCCTCCGCCGCCTGCCCGTCGGCGGACACGCGCCCGTCGGCCGGCTGCTCGCCGTACAGCCAGTCGGTGTACTCCCAGATCCCGTGCCGGTCGGCCGAGCGGAACAGCATGTTGCGCACCGTGCGCTCCACCGGCCCCGTCAGGTGCCAGGCCTCGCCCCACGTACGCGCGGTGTTCTGCACCTTCGCCGTCTTCTCCCGGCGCAGCTCGGTGAAGCGCTCGAAGACCTCCGGCCACCGCGACGGGTCGCCGCCGGCGCCCAGCACCAGCTCCCCGGCCAGGTGCTCCAGCGTTCCGGCGTCCTCCAGGGCCTGGCACGCGCCCTGCGCCAGGTACTGCAGCATCGGGTGCGCGGCGTCCCCGACCAGGCAGATGCGGCCCTCGTGCCACCGGGAGATCGGAACCCGGTCGAACATCGGCCAGCGCATCGCGTCGTCCACGTTGTCCAGCGCGTCCCGCACCTTCGGCACACACTCCGTGTAGGCGGCGCGCAGTTCGTCGTCGCCGGTGTAGGTCAACTGTCCGGCCGCGAAGCTCTCCGAACGGTAGACCGCCACGGTGTTGAACAGCTCCCCCCCGCGCAGCGGGTACTGCACCAGGTGGCACTCGGGCCCCAGCCACACCACGACGGCGTCCATGTCCTTGCTGTGCGAGGCCCGCTCGGTCGGGATCGCACCCCGGTAGGCCACGTACTCCGAGGCCACCGGCTCGTCGTCGGAGAAAAGCTGCTTGCGCACGGACGACTTGATGCCGTCCGCGGCCACGATCGCGTCGGCGGTGAACTCGCGCCCGTCGGCGGCCACCGCCCGCGCCCCGCCGGGGGTGTTGTCGACCGACTCGATGCGCACGTCGTTGAACAGGCGCACACCCTCGGCCTCGGCGGTCTTCCACAGCAGCCGGTGCAGGTCGGCGCGGTGGGCGACGATGTAGGGCGCGCCGTAGCGTTCCCTGAACTCGCCGTTCACGTCCTGGTCGAGCAGGTCCTCGCCGGTGGTCGCGTCGCGGAAGACCACACGACCGGGCGCCACACCGGAGGCGATGGCCTGGTCGAGCAGGCCCCAGCGCTCGAGCAGACGGGTCGCGTTGGGGGACATCTGCAGGCCCGCGCCCGCCTCGGCGAACTCGGGCGCCTGCTCCAGCAGCTGGACGTCGGCGCCGAGCCGTCGAAGGACGAGCGCGGAGGCGAACCCTCCGATGCCGCCGCCGATGACGATCACGGATGTGGGGGCGGATGCTGACACTCGAAACTCCTCCGTGGTCCGGGAGCCCCGCGGGCTCGATGACTCCGTCGACGTTCCTGTGCCCTGAGCCACAAGCGCCAGTCTCTTCTGTCTGTCAGAAAAACCCGGGGGTCTGGTTATGCTGCTCGGCATGAAGGCACCACCGAAGGCGAGCCGCCCGCCCTACGAGATCCGCTCGGTCGGGTCCGCGCTCAGTCTGCTGCAGATGCTGCGCGACCAGGGCGCCGTGCGCATCTCCGACGCCGCAGCCCAACTGGAGGTGGCCCCCTCCACCGCCCACCGCATCATGCAGATGCTGGTCTACCGGGGTTTCGCCGTTCAGGACGACTCCCGCATGTACCGGCCGGGCCCGGGGCTGCTCGCCCCCGTCACCGACGACGTGCCGCACCGCCGTCTGCGCAGCGTGGCCCAGCCGATCCTCGAACTCCTGGCCCAGCGGGTGGGGGAGACCGCCAACCTGCAGGTCAGGGTCGGAACCACGGTGCGGTTCCTCAGTACCGTCGAGGCCACAAACGCCGTCGTGCAGGTCGGCGACCGGCGCGGCGCCGTGCTCGAGGCCTCCGCCGCCTCCGGCGGGCTGGCGCTGCTCTCCCTCATGGACGAGGCCGACCTGGCCCGGCTCTACTGCTCCAGCACCGCCCGGTCCCTGGGCGTGCACATGGAGGAGCAGCGCTTCGCCGGGTTCGTGCGCTCCCTCAAGTGGGTCCGCGACATGGGGTTGGCCGTCAACCGCGAACGCACCGAGAACGGCGTGATCGCCCTGGGCGCGGCCGTGCGCGCCCCCTCGGGCGAGGGCGCCGCCGCCGTGACGATCTCGGTCCCGCAGATGCGTGCCCACGTGGTCGACGACGTCCAGGTGCGCCGGGCCGTGCTCCAGGCCTGCGGCGACATCGAGGCCGGGCTCGCCGAGTCGCGCTGAACCCCGCCGGGCCGGCCCGCACCGGGCGGTTCCCGTCGGGCCGGTCACCCCTCCTGCCGATTTTTCTGGAGAGCAGAATCGTTTTGGGTCCGGCCACCCTCCCCGCCCTACGCTCCGGGTGATGCAGTTCATGTTGTCCCGATGAACTCAGCCCCACAGAGGCCGAGTGCGCAGGAGGAGCGATGGCCGACCGCAGTGCCGCCCCCGGAACCGGGGGACACGACGACCACGACCTGCCGCGGGGCGCCGGCGCGGCCACCCCGCCGCCGCCCACCCCGGAGGAACAGAAGCAGCTCGACCAGCTCTACGCCGACTTCGAGGCCGGCCACATGATCCCGCTGTGGACCGAGATCGGCGACCTCATGCCGCCCGAGCCGCGCCCGGCGGCCCAACCGCACCTGTGGCGGTGGAAGGACCTGCTGCCCCTGGCCGAACGCGCCGGCGACCTCGTCCCGGTGGGCCGCGGCGGCGAGCGGCGGGCCATCTCCCTGGCCAACCCCGGCCTGGGCGGGCGTCCGTACACCACACCCACCCTGTGGTGCGCCATCCAGTACCTGGGCGGGCACGAGGTCGCCCCCGAGCACCGCCACTCCCAGAACGCCTTCCGCTTCGTCGTCGAGGGCGAGGGTGTGTGGACGGTCGTCAACGGCGACCCGGTGCGCATGTCCCGCGGCGACTTCCTACTCACCCCGGGCTGGAACTTCCACGGGCACCACAACGAGACCGACCGGCCGATGGCCTGGATCGACGGCCTCGACATCCCGTTCGTGCACTACACCGACACCTCGTTCTTCGAGTTCGGCACCGACCGGGTCACCGACGACTCCACCCCCGACCTCTCCCGCAGCGAACGCCTGTGGGCCAACCCCGGCCTGCGCCCCCTGTCGGGCCTGCGCACCACCGTCTCCTCCCCGATCGGGGCCTACCGGTGGGAGCACACCGACCGCGCCCTGGCCGAACAGCTACGGATCGAGGACGAGGGCTACCCCGCCACCGTCGAGCAGGGCCACGCGGCCGTGCGCTACGTCAACCCCACCGACGGGGGCGACGTCATGCCCACCATCCGCGCCCAGTTCCACCGCCTGCGCCCCGGGACACAGACCCGCACGGTGCGCGAGGTCGGATCCAGCGTCTACCAGGTCTTCGAGGGCCGCGGCCACGCCCACGTCGGTGACCGCAGCTACGAGGTCGAGAAGGGCGACCTCTTCGTCGTCCCCTCCTGGGCACCCTTCACCCTCCAGGCCGAATCGCAGCTCGACCTGTTCCAGTTCGGCGACCACCCCGTCATCGAGAAGCTCAACTTCCAGCGCGTCCACGTCGAAGGAGAGACCGAATGAAGCTCGCAACCCTGCGCCAGAACGGCACCACCGTCGCCGCCCGTGAGTCCGGGGACAACTGGATCCCGATCCGCGGATACGCCGACCTCGGCGCGCTCCTGAAGGAGGAGAACTGGCGCGCCCTCGCCGAAGCGGCCGACGGCGACCCGGTGCCCGCCGCCGGCGCCGAGCTGGAGACGGTCGTCCCGGCCCCCGGCAAGGTCGTGTGCGTGGGACTCAACTACGCCTCCCACATCAAGGAGATGGGCCGCGACCTGCCCGCCCACCCCACCCTCTTCGCCAAGTACGCCGAGACCCTCACCGGCCCCAACGACCCGGTCACCGCCGTGGCCGAGGACCCGGAGCTGGACTGGGAGGGCGAGCTCGTCCTCGTGGTCGGTTCCGAGGCCTACCGCGTCACCGAGGAGGAGGCCGCCGACCGCATCGCCGGATACAGCATGGCCAACGACATCTCCATGCGCGGCTGGCAGTTCCGCACCAAGGAGTGGCTGCAGGGCAAGATGTGGGCGCGCTCCACACCGGTGGGCCCGGTCATGGTCACCCCGGACGAGTTCGACCACCGCAAGTCCGAGCTGCGCACCCGCGTCAACGGCGAGGTCATGCAGAAGCACTCCACCGGCGACCTGGTCTTCCCGCCCGAGCAGCTCGTCTCCTACATCTCCACGATGATCCCGCTCAAGCCCGGCGACATCGTGCTGACCGGTACCCCCGGCGGTGTCGGACGCGCCCGCGACCCGCAGGTCTACCTCAAGGCCGGCGACGTGGTCGAGGTGGAGATCGACGGGATCGGCCGCATGTCCTCCGACATCGTGGAGCCCTGAGCATGGTCGACAAGAGCGATCGCACCCGCGACCCGGTGCTGCTCGACCAACTCCTCACGGTCCGCCGCGGCACCGCGTTCTGGCACCGCGCGGTGGAGGCGCTCGACGACGCCTCCCTGGACGGGCCGACCCTGCTGGAGGGATGGACCCGGCGGCACCTGATCGCACACGTGGGGTACAACGCCCGCGCGATCGCCCGCCTGGTCCTGTGGGCCAACACCGACGAGGAACACCCGATGTACTCCTCGCCGGAGGACCGCAACCGGGAGATCGAGGAGGGCGCGACCATGCCGGCCCGCGCCCTGCGCCACCTCACCGACCACGCGGCGGTGTCGCTGGACGTGGAGTGGCGCGACACCCCCGAGGACCTGTGGTCCTACCAGGTCAGGACGGCGCAGGGCCGGACGGTGCCGCTGAGCGAGACGGTGTGGATGCGCACCCGCGAGGTGTGGCTGCACGCGGTCGACCTGGACAACGGGGCCCTGGTCTCCGACATCCCCGAGCACGTGCTGGAACGCCTGCTCGGCGACATCGTCGGCATGTGGGCCAAGCGCGGAACCGACCCGGGCCTGGCCATCCACGTGGAGGGCCGCGAGGACCTCGGCGTGCTCGGCTCCGGGGCCGACGACCCGGAGGCGACCGTGCGCGGCGACCTGCCCGCGGTGGTCTCCTGGGTCTCCGGCCGCGGCGGCGCGCGCCTCACGGAAGGGGCGGAGCACACCCCGCCTCGCTGGATCTGACCCGACCCGCAACGGCACACGGTGGGCGCGCAGGCACGGCCTTCGCGCCCACCGTCGCCGGAAGCCGGGTCCCGGGCGGCCCGGGTCAGGCTCCGGAGGGAGCGTCTCGCCAGCGCATCAGTTCCAGAGCCGCGGCCACGTGCACCACGTTCTCGGCCAGGGGCTGGGGCAGGAGTACGTCGGCCCTGGCCAGGCGGCGGATCACCGTGTTGCGGTGCGTGTAGAGCCGTTTGGCCGTCCGCGAGGTGTTGAACCGCTCCAGCACGTGGGCCAGGACCGTCTCGCGCAGCTCCGCCGGGGCGGTGCGCAGGTCCCCGAGGGTGTCGGCCAGGAACGCGTCGGCGTCGGCGGGGTCGCTGGTCAGCAGCGAGACCAGCCGTACCTCCTCGTACCGCGCGACCCGGCGAGGGCAGGACAGGCGGCTCATCGTCCGCTGCGCCGTGGCGGCCTCCAGATGGCTGCGCCGGAACCCGCCCACGCCGGTGCCGGGCCTGCCCAGCGCCACGAGCACGTCCGGGTACGGGGCCACCGCCCGCTCCAGGGCACCGGTGTGCGGGGCCCGCTCCAGCGGCATCCACACCCACAGCGCGGACGTGCTGGCCACGACCATCAATCGGTACGGGGCGCCGCTCCGGGCCACGACCGCCTCGGCCACCGCGGTGAGGCGGGCCGTGTCCCCGCCCGTGCCGTTCCACAGCACCAGAGCCACGTGCGGGCCGGTGAGCTTGTACCCGAGCTTGCGCTCGGCCCGCGAGGGGGACAGGGGCGCTCCCTCCAGGATGAGTCCGACCGCCTCCCGCCGTTCCGCGTTGCTGCCGTGCGTCAATTCGTCGCGCTCGGCCTCCACGAGCGCGGAGACGGCCGCGACGGTGTCGTCGACGAACGCCGAGATCGACAGCGCCGAAGCCTCGAGGAGCTCGCGCAGCTCGTCCGGGTCCGAGGTCAGGGAGAAGCAGATCTCCATCCACCGCCGCCACGCCACGCTCTGCCCGATGCGGTAGGTGTCCAGTGCGTGCTCGTCCAGGCCTCGGCGCACCAGGTCACGTGCGATCTCCAGGCTCTCGGGCCCCGTGTTGGGAGCGACCCTGCGGCCCGGGCGCTGGAAGTTGGCCGACGCCCAGTGCAGCAGGACCGCCAGGTTGGAGCGCCGCAGCGCGTCGGCCAGCGCCGGGTCGTCGGCGACCTGTGACATGCGGCCCCGGCCGAGCACCGCGGTGTTGAGCTCGTCGATCCACTCCTCGTGCGGGGTGAGCGCGATCTCTGCCCCGCGCCGGAAGAGCTCCCGGCCCCGGGGCGAGAGGTCGGGCCAACGCTGTTCCATGGGGACATTGTGCACCGGAGCGAGCTGCAGACAGGTGCGGGGTGCATCTTTCCCGTGCGGGCCGGGGGCGGGACGGTGAAGGGGTACCGTCGTCACCCCCAGGGACCAGGAGCGCCCATGAACCCGACCGCCTCGCCCACCGAACACCTCGACGTGCTCGTCGTCGGGGCCGGCATCTCCGGGATCGGGGCCGCCCGATACCTGAAGACCCGCCACCCCCGGCGCAGCTTCGCGATCCTCGAGGCCCGCGCTGCCTCGGGCGGCACGTGGGACCTGTTCCGGTACCCGGGGATCCGCTCCGACTCCGACCTGTACACCTTCGGCTACGACTTCCGGCCCTGGCGCGAACGCGAGTCCATCGCCACCGCACCGCGCATCCTGAAGTACCTGCGCGAGACCGCCACCGAGAGCGGCCTGGACCCCCACATCCGTTACCGGCACCGCGTCGTGGCCGCCGACTGGTCCTCCGAGCAGGCGCGCTGGCAGGTCGAGGTCGAGCGCACCGACACCGGGGAGCGCCTGCACATGAGCGCGAACTGGATCTTCTGCGCGAGCGGTTACTACCGGTACGACCAGGGCCACACCCCCGAGTTCGAGGGGCGCGAGCGTTTCGGGGGCCGCATCGTCCACCCCCAGCACTGGCCCGAGGACCTCGACCACACGGGCAAGCGGGTGGTCGTCATCGGCAGCGGCGCCACCGCCTTCACCCTCGTGCCGGCCATGAGCGAGCAGGCCGAGCACGTGACCATGCTCCAGCGCACGCCCACCTACGTCGTCCCGGTCCCCCGCGAGGACGGCCTGGCGGCGCTCTTCACCCGGCTCCTCGGGCCGGACCGGGGCTCGGCCCTGACACGGCGCAAGAACATCCTCCAACAGCGCGCGATCTGGGAGCTGTGCCGGCGCTTCCCCCGCTGGGCGCGCAAGGCCATCCGTGCGGTCAACGCCCGGCAGCTGCCGACCGGCTACCCGGTCGACCAGCACTTCAACCCGCCCTACGACCCCTGGGACCAGCGCCTGTGCCTGGTGCCCGACGGCGACTTCTTCCGGGAGATCCGCCGGGGCCGGGCCTCGGTGGCCACCGACCGCATCGCGGCCTTCGTCGAGCACGGGGTGCGGCTGGAGTCGGGCCGTGAGCTGCCCGCCGACATCATCGTCACCGCCACCGGGCTGACCCTGCAGATCGCCGGCGGCATCGAGCTCAGCGTCGACGGAGCACCGGTCTCCTACTCGGACACCGTCGTCCACCGCGGCAAGATGCTCAGCGGCGTGCCCAACTTCTCCCTGGCCGTCGGCTACACCAACGCGTCGTGGACCCTCAAGATCGGCCTGCTGTGCGACTACTGGTGCCGGCTGTTGTCCCACATGGACGCGCGCGGCCACGACACCGTCGTCCCGGCCGCACCGGAGGGCATGGACACCCGTCCTCTGCTGGACTTCGACGCCGGGTACGTCAAACGGGCGCTCGACCGCCTGCCGCGCCAGGGGGCGCAGGACCCGTGGCTGATGTCCAGGGGTTACCACGAGGACCGCAAACTCCTGGGAGGGAAGGTCGAGGACCCGCACCTGCGCTTCTCCGGGCCGGCCGACCGTGCAGCGCCCGGGACCGGCACCGCGGAACCGGGAACCCGAAAGCTCTCCAGAGAACGGTGACAGCCCGAGCGGGGCGGGGAACGCTTGCGGTGTCGGCGGCCCCCACCGCCGACCCGGGGACGTCCCCCCACCCCCGGGCCCTCGCCGAACGCCCCCTGCTCCCGGTGTCCCCCCGTTCCGCCGACGAGAGCGCCACATGTACTGCGACCAGTGCGGATCCCGCCTGTCCCAGGCCTCCTCCCGGTGCCCGAACTGCGACAGCGCGCCCCCGCTCCCGCCGAGCGCGCACTTCCGGTCGCGGCCGGGCGGGGACGGCGCGGACGACGCTCGCGGGAAGAAGCCCGAACCCCGCTTCGACCCGGCCGCGCCGCCCACCCAGAGGTCCCGGCGGTGGGGCCCGTCCCTGCTCCTGGAGAACCCCTGGGCCAACCTCGCCGCCCTGGCCACCGCGTGGCTCAACCTGCCGCTGGTCGTGCTCTTCAGCGCCATCGGCGCCATCTTCGGGGCCGTCGCGGGCCTGTTCTCGGGTGGGCTCGCCGGACCCGGTGTCCTGAGCCGCCTCGACCTCGTGCTCGACCTGTTCGTCCCGCTGCCGGTGGACGTGGAGGAACTCCTACCGACCGCCTCGGTCCTGATCGGCGGCACGATCGGGGCGATCATCGGTGCGGTCAACGGGGCGCTGAACCTCGCATACACGGGGCTGGTCGCTCCCTGGACGCTGCTGTGGCAGCTGAACCCCGTCTGGCCGATCGCGCTCCTGGCCGGACAGGTCGTGTGCGCCCTCGCGCTCGCGATCGGATACGTGTTCTACACCCGCTACACCGAGCGCAGCGCCCTCTACCTCGCGGGTGCCCGCCGCCCCAGCCGGCGGGAGGCCGAACTCTTCCTGCCCATGGTCGCCACCATCTCCGCCCGCATGGGCCTGCGCTCCCCGCCGCCCCTGCTCATCGACGACAGCCGGGCGCCCAAGGCGTACGCGGCCATCCAGCACATCGTCATCACCCGCGGGATGCTCGAGGTCCTGGGTTACGAACGCTCCATGGTCTCGGGGGTCCTCGCCCACGAGATCGCGCACATCAAACACGGGGACGCCGTCGCGGGCACCTGGACGAAGGCGATCGCCCTGCCCGCCTTCCTCGTCTTCGAGATCGCCTACCGCCTCCGGGCGCGCAGCGGACTCTTCTTCGCCCTCTTCGCGCTCTTCGCCTGGAGCGTGCTGGTGTGCGTGCGGCTCGTGGTCATGCCGCTCAACGCCTCCCGGTCCCGCAGGGCGGAGGAACGCGCCGACCGCGAGGCCGCGCGCGCCGGGTACGGCACGGGGCTCTACAACGCCCTGGCCACCCTCGGTACCGGCTTCGACGGAGCCCGCACCGGGTGGGACCGCACGGTACTGGCCTCGCACCCGCCCTTCGAGCTGCGCCTGGAGGCCCTCGAGGAGCCCGGCGGCCTGTACCCCCTGCCCAACTCCCACGCCGCCTCGGTCCGCCGCGACCCCGACACCCGCCTGTACAAGGACTGACGCCCATGAGCCCCGCCCGCTCCATGCCCGACCGGCTCACCCCGCGCGAACGTGTGTACCTGGGTGTGGACCCCAACGACAGCCACAAACGTGTGTGGTCGGCGCACACGGACTCGGTGTGCGCGGTCGGCCCGCCCGGGTACGGCCGCACCTCGGGCGTGGTCGTGCCCACCCTGCTGCACTGGTCCGGTCCCGTGGTCTCGGTGGCCACCGGCGGCGAGGCCCTGCGGTTCTGCGGCGCGCACCGGGCCCGGATCGCCGGACCCGAGGGCGGCGTGCACGTCTACGACCCCTTCGGCGCGGAGGCCTTCGGCACCCTCCGCTGGTCACCGCTGTCGGGCTGCCAGGACCCCACCGAGTGCCACCGGCGGGTGCGCACCCTGACCACCGCCGTGCACGGGACCGCCGACGGGGGACGGCGCCGCACCGACGCGGCGCAGCTCCTGCGGCCCCTGTTCCACGCCGCCGCGCTGGCCGGGGAGGACCTGGCCCAGGTCCGGCGGTGGCTCGCCGCCCAGGACTGCGGCCTGCCCACCCGGATCCTGCGCAACAGCAGCAGCGCCCGCGAGTGGGCCGACGACCTCGCCGCCGTCGACGGTCTCGGGGAGCTGGAACGCGGCGCCTGTTACGCAGCGGCCCGCACCTGCCTCGACGGGGTCGCCGACCCCCGGGTGCTCGACGTGTGCTCGGCTACCGACCTGGACGTGGACGAGCTCCTGGCCACCCGCTCCACCCTGTTCGTGGTCTCACCCGGCGGCCATCCCGAGGAGACCGCGCTCGTGGTCGCGCTCGTCGACACCATCGTGCGCCGCGCCGAGCAGATCGCGGTGCGCCAGGGAGGGCGGTTGCGGGCCCCGCTCCTGCTCGCCCTGGACGACGTGGCCGACTCCGTCCCGCTTCCGGACCTGGGCGGGCTGCTCGGAGGGGGAGCCGAACGCGGCCTCGTCACCCTGTGGGGCGCACGGTCCCTCGCGCAGATGCGTACCCGCTACGGATCCGAGGAACAGGCCGCCCTGCTGACCGCCACCAACGCCAAACTGGTCTTCGGCGGGATGTCCAACGACTTCGACCTGCGCAACATCTCGTCCTGGAGCGGGGAGTTCCGCGAAATGCAGATCACCACCTACGGGGGTGTGACCGGCTCCTTCGCCCCTCGCAGACCGGGGTCCGCCGCGCAGGCCGGGGCCGACGACGACGGGGTCACCGCCTACGCGCTCAGCCCCGTCTACCGTCCGATGCTCCCGGTCGAGGCGATCCAGCAGCTGCCGCCCCGCAACGCCTGGCTGTGGTGGCACTCCGACCCGCCGATCCACGTCGAGACCCCGCCGGCAGAGTCGGTGGAGGACTACCGGGCTCTGAGCGGCCACCACCCGCGTACCCCGAGGGGGCGGAGCGCATGAGCCGGCTGTGCCCGGGGTGCGGAGCCCCCGCCACCCGCGACGAGTCCAAGTACTGCGCCTCCTGCGGCGACCTGCTGCCCCCGGTTCGGCAGCGCTGGTGGAAGCGGCCCCGCAACCTGGCGATCGCCGCGGGTGTGGTGGCGGTCCTGGCGGTGGCCTCGTTGCTCCGGGCGGTCATGGCCCCCTCCCCGGAGGAGCCGGTCGAGGAGCTCGTGGCCGCGATGCAGGACCGCGACCTCGAACGGGTCCTGGCGCTCATCGAGCACGACGTCCATGAGGACCGGAAGGCCTTCTGGGGCATGGACCCGCGGTCGGCCCAGGGCCTCTTCGCCGAGGGGGCGCTCGACGAGGGCTACGACCTTCCCGACCTGTCCGTGGGTGATGCGGCCGAGGCCCGTTCGGGGATCGTGCGGGCCGAGGCCGACGTGCCGCCGCCCGAGGACCGGTGGGTCCCCGTCTCCGCGGAGGGTTCCTGGAGCGGCGGTGCCTTCACCCGGCGCGAGACCGACGGCTGGGTCCGGGAGTGGGGCCTGAGACCGGGGGAGGGGGAAGCGCTCGCTCTGGGCCAGTTCCGGCTCCCGCACACACCCGAGGGCCCGATCACCATCGCCGGCATGGACTACGAGGTCTCGGACAACCCCGTGATGCGTACGTTCGCGCCCTTCAGCAGGGAGACCGCCCCGGTCGGGGTGTACACGGTGACCTACGACCACCCGCACTTCGAGACCGGGACCGAGACCCTGGAGGTGGCGCCCGGCGAGACCGTCATCCTGGGTCTGGAGGTCGGCGACGTCCGGGAGGAGATGGTCGACGAAGGACACCAGAAGGTCGAGGAGTATCTCGACGAGTGCGAGGAGGACGAGGACCTGCGCCCGATCGGCTGCCCCTTCGGCCACGACCCCGGCCACTTCTTCCCGCCCCAGGGAGGCGCGGACTGGGAGATCCTCACCCGGCCCGAGATCGGCATCACCACCGGAGACGTCGAACCCGGCAGCCACGTCCCGTCCATCGCCGTCGAGACGACCGAGCCGGGGACCGCGGAGGTCACCTTCAACCTGCGGGACCAGCCCGAGCAGACCCACAGCGTGGATTTCGAGGTGGGAGGGACGATCGGCACCAACGACGCGGGGGAGACCGTCTTCCGCTCGTGACGACCTCCCCGCCCGGTCACCGCCCGGGAGAGCCTTCGTCCCCGGGGTCGGGTTCGTCCCGGTCCTGTCCGTAGGGGTGGGAGCCGCCCTCGCCGCCGGCGTTTCCCGGGTCCCCGTGCGCGTCCCCGTCCTCCCCGGCGCCGGGTTCCTGGTCCCCGGGGTGGTCGCCCCGGGTCGCGGCGCGGCGGGCGTCGGGGTCGTACATGCGCTCGTAGCCGGTCGGGTAGCGCCGGCCGTCGGGGGTCTCGTCCCAGTACTCCTCCGAGCGCACCGCCTTCTGGGCGCTCATCCGCGACCAGCGCAGGACGCCCAGCACGATGAAGATGACCACGATCGGCACGGCGATGGTCACCAGGACCCAGATCAGCCATGCGGTACCGGGTGTGTCCACGGTCGGCCCCCTTCCGTTCGGCAGGGAGGGAGGCTGCCGGAGAGGGCAGCCTGGCCCTGGGATACCCGAGGCCGGGGCGGCTGTAACGAAAAGGCCCGTGCCCACGGGAGCCCCGTCAGCCTTGACCGGACCCCCGCGGCCGCAGCGTCAGCACCGTGATGTCGTCGTGCTCGCCGCCGTCCAGCCAGTCGCCCACACGCTGGGCCACCCACTCCGCGGTCGCGTGGGCCGAAGCGCCCCCGCACTCGCCCAACAGGCGCCGCAGCCGCTCCTCGCCGAGCATCTCCCCGCCGCGCAGCGGGTTGCGGGCCTCGGTGACACCGTCGCTGTAGACCACCAGGGTCTCGCCGGGTTCCAGCACCAGGTCCGTGCTCTTGAAGACGGCCTCCTCGATCGCGCCGACGAACAGACCGCCCACCCGTACCTCGCGCACGTCGCCGCCGCGGCCGACCACCAACGGCGCGGGGTGCCCGCCCCCGGCCAGACGCAGGGACAGCGCACCGCCGGGCGCGGGTTCGGCGCGCCCCAGCAGCACGGTGCTGAACTTCTCCGGGTCGGTGCGCAACATGAGCACGTTGAGCAGGCTCAACAGGGTGCGCGGGTCCTGCTCCACCAGGCGCAGGGCCTCCAGCGACTGGCGCAGCATCCCGCTGAGCAGGGCCGCGTCGTTGCCCTTGCCGCACACGTCACCGAAGGCCAGGTCGAAGCCGTGCTCGCGCGGGTGCACGCCGTAGAAGTCCCCGCCGATGCGCTCGGCCTCCACGGAGGAGCGGAACACCGCCCCCAGCTCGGCGTGCTCCACGTCCGGCAGCGGAGCCGGCACCAGCGCCGACATCAGCGTCGAGGCGGTGCGGGCCTGGTGCTGGTACAGGCGCGCGGTGCTCAGCGACGTGCCCAGGCCCTCGGCGTAGTCGCGCGCCGTCCCCGGGCTCACGTCGAGCGCACCGTTGCCGCGCTGCAGCAGCAGGGCACCGGCCACCTCCGTCAGCCCCGGCACCGCCACCGCCCGCAGCGCCCCCGGCCCGTCCCGCAGGGGCAGGAACGTGCGCACCAGCGCCTCCACGGGGTCGCCCGGCGCGGGCTCGCCCTCGGAGGCCGTGCCGCGCAGGATCTCGTCGAGCCACGGGGCCGAGGCCACCGCCGCGGGGCTCCACGTGCCCTGGCCCGTGCCGACCCCGCGCCGTCCCCGCTCGTCGTGGAAGGCGCACCACCAGTGCACCGACCCGTCGGGACCGGCGAGGAAGAGGGCGCACAGGTCGGCGGCCTCGGGCACAGGGTGGCGCACGGCCTGCTCCACCACACGGTCGGGGTGCAGGATGTTGCCGAGAGCGCGGGCCCCCGAACGCAGGCGTTCCTCCGGGCCGATGGGCCCGTGGGGCGCGTCGTGCAGAGCGTCGCCGATCGGGGCGGTACGGTCGCTCTCCGACGGTGACCGGGTGTTGCCGCCCTTGACCAGCACGGGGTCCCCTTCCCGAGGGTGGTGACGTTGCTAGGCGGCCTCGACGGTCCGCAGGGCAGACGATACCCGCAGTGACACAAATATTCCGAGCGGAAATGTCTCTCCGCGTGCTGTTCAGGGGCCCAAGAGCGCGGACGCGGAACCCCATCTCTTCCCACCTGCGGTTTTTGCGTCCCGACTGCCGGGTAACCGACACACCACGTCCGCCGTCCCCTGACGAAATGGAGACCACCGGTGAGCGGTTGGAAGGCACCCGTCGCGCTCCTCGGAGCCCGCTGGGCCCTGAACAGGTACCGCAACCGGAAGCGCCGTCCCACGCCGGGCGAACGCGCGCTCGACCTGGCTGCCTGGGCCGGGGCCGGCGCCGTCATCGGGGTCGGGGCCTCTGCGCTGGCCGAACGCCGCCGGGCCGGGCGGTTGCGCGGATGCGTCGCCCTCGTCACCGGCGGCACCCGCGGCCTCGGCCTCCAACTGGCACGCGAGTTCGGCGCAGGCGGGGCCTCCGTCGTCATCTGCGGGCGCGACCCCGGCAACCTCGACCGTGCCGTCACCGAGCTCATCGGCCGCGGCGTCGACGCCCATGGTGTGGTCTGCGACGTCACCGACCGCGAACAGGTCCGCGCCCTCGTCGGCGAGACCGTCGAACTCTTCGGACGCCTCGACGTCGTGGTCAACAACGCCGGCGTCATGCGGGTGGGCCCGGCCGAGGCGATGCAGGACACCGCCTTCACCGAGGCCATGGACATCATGTACTGGGGCCCCTTCAACGTCGCCCGCGAGGCCCTGCCCCACCTGCGCGGGACCGAGGGCTCCCTGGTCAACATCACCTCCATCGGCGCCTACCTGACCGTCCCCCACCTGTTGCCCTACTCCACGGCCAAGCACGCCTGGGCCGCCCTGTCCGAAGGGCTGGCCGCCGAGACCGGCCGCAGCGGGGTGCGGGTCACGACCGTGGTTCCGGGGCTGATGCGCACCGGGTCGCACCGCGGTGTGCTCTTCGTCGGCGACCCCGAACGCGAGTACGCCTGGTTCGCCCTGTTGGCCGGCCTGCCCCTGCTCAGCACCGACGCCGACCGGGCCGCCCGCCGTGTCGTCGCCGCGACCGCGCGCCGACGGGGGTTCGTCGTGCTCAACCCCACCACCCGCGTGGCCATGGCCGTGCACGGCCTGGCCCCCGGCCTGACCCAGCAGGCCATGCGCGTGGCCGGACGCATCCTGCCCACCGTGCCCGACCACGTCACCGAACGCAGCGGCCACGAGAGCGGGAACAGCAGGATGGGGCGGCTGGCCGAGAGCGCGGCCGCGCTCAACGAACGGGCCGTCGACCGACTCAATCAGGACACGCGCGACCGGCGAGACTGAGGCCGGCCGGGTGCGCGGCCGACGACGGGGGAGTGCACGTGACGCGCATCGGCTACTTTCTTTCCAGCGAGGAACACACCCCGCGGGCGCTGGTCCGCCAGGCCCAGGGCGCCGAGGCCGCCGGGTTCGACGCCCTGTGGATCAGCGACCACTTCCACCCCTGGTTGGAGAGCCAGGGACAGTCGCCGTTCGTGTGGACGGTGGCCGGGGCGGTCGGCCAGGCCACCGCACTGCCGATCACCACCGCCGTGACCTGCCCGACCACACGCATGCACCCGGCGGTGATCGCACACGCCACCGCCACCACCGCCGCCCTGGCCCGGGGCGGGTTCACGCTCGGGGTGGGCACCGGCGAGGCCCTGAACGAGCACATCCTCGGCCTGCCCTGGCCGCCGGCGGCCCAGCGCATCGCGATGCTGGAGGAGGCCATCGAGGTGATGCGCCGGCTCTGGACCGGCAAGCTCGTCACCCACCGCGGCGAGTACTACGACCTCGACACCGCCCGCATCTACACGCTTCCCGAGGAACGCCCGCGTGTGTACATGTCCGCGTTCGGGCCCAAGGCCACCACCCTGGCCGCGAGCGTGGCCGACGGCCTCATCCAGGTCGCGCCCAGCCCCGACACCATCGAGATGTTCCGCGCCCGGGGCGGCGCGGGAAAACCCGTCCAGGGAGGGCTCAAGGTCTGCTGGCACCAGGACGAGGCCGAGGCCCGGCGCATGGTCCACCACCGCTGGCCCACCGAGGCCCTGCCCGGCGAGGCGCTCCAGCTCCTGCCGCTGCCGCGCCACTTCGGGCAGCTCACCGGCGAACTGGTCAGCGAGGACATGGTCGCCGCGAAGGTGCCGTGCGGGCCCGACCCGGACGTGCACATGGCGGCGATCCGCCCCTACCTGGAAGCAGGGGTGGACGAGCTCTTCATCTCCCAGGTCGGCGACGACCAGGAGGGGTTCTTCGAGTTCTTCACCACCGAGCTCCTGCCCCGCCTGAGAGCCGAACGATGACCCGGCCCGGGACCCCCGGACCGACGGACGTCCCCCAACGAAGGAGGTAGTGCACATGCCGACCCGGACCCGAAACGGGACCGTACGGGAACCCGATCCGATGCCGCCGGACCCGTTCCCCCCGACACCCATGCCGCCGCCCGAGCCCGAACCGGAGCCGGAGCCGATGCCGCCCGAGCCGCCGGTTCCCGGACGTCCCGGCCCCGAACCCGAACCGGAACCGGCCTGACCCGGCGGCCCGCGCCGCACCGGCCCGCCGCTCGCACCCGGCACCGCGACACACACCGGCCCCGGACCGTCACGGCGACGGTCCGGGGCCGGACTCCGCCCGGGGCCCGGGTCAGAAGGTGTCGACGGTGTTGATCGTCAGCTCGTCGCCGCTTGCGTCGACGAGCACCCGGTCACCGGAGACGACCTGGCCGTCCAGCACCATCCGCGAGAGCTTGTTGCCGATGTTGCGCTGGATCGTGCGCGCCAGCGGCCGCGCCCCGTAGACGGGCTGGTACCCGCGCTGGGACAGCCAGCCGACCGCCTCGTCGGTGAAGCGCACCGAGATGCCCTGGTTCTTCAGGCGCTCCTCGGTCTTCTCCAGCATGAGCCGCGTGATCTGGCCGATCTCCTGCTCACCGAGCTGCTTGAAGACGATGACCTCGTCGATGCGGTTGATGAACTCGGGCCGGAACTCCTCCCGCAGCCGGCGCATCACCCGCTGCTCGGTGTCGGTGTCCATCTCGCCGCTGCTGGTGAACCCCATCGGGGCGCCGCCGGTGATGGCCTCCGAACCCAGGTTGCTCGTCATGATCACCACGGTGTTGCGGAAGTCGACCGTGCGCCCTTGCCCGTCGGTCAGGCGGCCGTCGTCCAACAGCTGCAGCAGCAGGTTGAACACGTCCGGGTGCGCCTTCTCGACCTCGTCCAGCAGCAGCACCGAGTACGGGTGCCGGCGCACCGACTCGGTGAGCTGGCCGGCCTCCTCGTACCCGACGAACCCGGGAGGGGCACCGGTGAGGCGGCTGGCGGTGTGCCGCTCCTGGAACTCGCTCATGTCGATGCGGATCAGCGACTCCTCGGAGCCGAACATCGCCTGGGCCAGCGCCCGCGCCAGCTCGGTCTTGCCCACACCCGTGGGGCCGAGGAACAGGAAACTGCCCACCGGCCGGTCCGGGTCGTCGAGCCCGGCCCGGTTGCGGCGGATCGCCTCCGAGACGGCCGTGACCGCCGCGTCCTGGCCGATGACCCGCTCGTGCAGGACCTCCTCCAGGTTGACCAGGCGCTCGCGTTCCTCCTGGGTCAGCTGGCTGACCGGGATGCCCGTGCTGCGCGAGACCACCTCGGCGATGTCGTTCGCGCCGACCTCGGGCACGGCCGAACCGGTACCCCGGGCCTGGTGCACCGAACTGCGGGCCTCGATGATCTCGTCGCGCAGCCGCCCGGCGCGTTCGTAGTCCTCCTCCTGGACCGCCTTCTCCTTGCTCTCCTCCAGCTCCTTGAGGTGGTTCTCGATCTCGCGCAGCGCCGAGCTGGACGACTTCAGGCGCAGGCGCACCCGCGCGCCCGCCTGGTCCACGAGGTCGATGGCCTTGTCCGGCAGGAACCGGTCGGTGACGTAGCGGTCGGAGAGTTCGGCGGCCGCAACCAGGCTCTCGTCGCTGAAGCGCACCTGGTGGTGGGCCTCGTAGCGGTCCTGCAGCCCCCGCAGGATCTCGATGGTGTCGCCCACCGACGGCTCGGGCACCTGGATGGGCTGGAAGCGGCGTTCCAGGGCCGCGTCCTTCTCGATGTTCTTGCGGTACTCGTCGACGGTGGTCGCACCGATGATGTGCAGCTCACCGCGGGCGAGCGCCGGCTTGAGCATGTTCCCGGCGCTGGTGGAGCCCTCCGCGGCGCCCGCGCCCACGATCGTGTGGATCTCGTCGATGAAGATCAGCAGCTCCTCGGAGTGGGTGCGGATCTCCTCGACGATCTGGTTGAGGCGCTCCTCGAAGTCGCCCCGGTAGCGGGTCCCCGCCACGATCCCGGACAGGTCGAGCTGGACCAGGCGCCGCCCGCGCAGGACGTCGGGGACGTCGTCGTCGAAGATGCGCTGGGCGATGCCCTCCACGATCGCGGTCTTGCCGACGCCCGGGTCGCCGGTGAGCACCGGGTTGTTCTTGCGCCGCCGGGCCAGGACCTCGATGCACTCCTCGACCTCGGCGTCGCGGCCCACGACCGGGTCCAGGCGCCCCTCCCGGGCGAGCTCGGTCATGTCGGTGCCGAACTCGTCGAGCGAGGGGGTCTTGGAGGGCTCGGACTCGCCCTGCTCGGTGGGGGCCTGCGGGCCCGACGCCTGCTGCAGGGCCTGCGGGCTCACGCCGGAGTCGCGCAGCAGCTGGCTGACCGGGTTGTCGGGGTTGACCGCCAGTGCGAACAGCATGTGCTCGGGTGTGATGCTGGAGCTGCCGGTGGCGCGCGCGATCTGCAGGGCGTCGAGCAGGGCGCGTTTGGCGGAGGGAGTGAGCCGTGCCGAACCGCGCACCGACCGGGGTGCCTGGGCGACGGCCTGGTCGATGACCTCCTCGAGCTTGGAGACCTGCGCGTCGGTGCGGTCGATCAGCTCGCGCGTGGGCGGGTAGCGCAGCAGGGACCACAGCAGGTGCACCGAGTCGACGTCGGCCCCGCCGGACTCGAGGGACCGGTGCACGGCCGCGTCGGCGACCTGCCGCGCCTCGGTGCTCATCAGCTTGGACAGGTCGACCCGCCGGACCGGTCCGCGTGCACCGAGAAAACGGGCCAGGAACTCGTCGAAGGAACCGGGGTCCTTGCCCTGGTCGTCGGGAAATTCATTCGTCATCTCGTCTCGCCCCCCGTGCGTTCTGTAGTGCGTCAATGACCTTACGTGATCGCCCCTCGTTCCTTCGCGAGGGGTCTCGGGCGATATCGAAGAACGTCGCTGAACCTCCAGGAGTTCCCGCCGTGTCGGGGCTGCCTACCCGTGCAGCCGCGGCCTGCAACAACCCGGGCGGCCCGATCCTTGTGGGATGGATCGCCCCGAAGGGCTGGCCGGGTCGGCGACGGGGTGCTACCTTCCCCGTGAAGCCTAATCCTACTTTTCCGGTTGGAAATAGAGAGAAGAGGTGTGCACGTGTCCACGGAGACCACCGCCGAAGGTTCCTGGTCCTTCGAGACCCGCCAGATCCACTCCGGCGCGAGCCCCGACCCGGCCACGAACGCACGGGCCACGCCGATCTACCAGACGACCTCGTACGTCTTCCGCGACACCCAGCACGGCGCCGACCTGTTCAGCCTGGCCGAACCCGGCAACATCTACACCCGCATCACCAACCCCACCCAGGAGGTGCTGGAGGAGCGCCTGGCCGCCCTGGAACACGGGGTCGCGGCCGTGGCCTTCGCCTCCGGATCGGCCGCGGTCACCTCCGCCCTGCTCAACCTCGTGGGCGCCGGCGACCACATCGTCTCCAGCAGCCTGCTCTACGGCGGGACCTACAACCTCTTCCACCACACGCTGCCCAAGCTGGGCATCGAGGTCAGCTTCGTCGAGGACCAGAACTCGCCCGAGGCCTGGCGCGCGGCCACCAAGCCCGGCACCAAGCTCTACTTCGCCGAGACCCTGGCCAACCCCGGCGGCAACGTCCTCGACGTGCGCGCCGTCGCCGACGCCGCCCACGACCAGGGTGTGCCCCTCGTGGTCGACAACACCGTGCCCACGCCCTACCTGCTGCGGCCCATCGACCACGGCGCCGACATCGTCGTGCACTCGGCCACCAAGTACCTCGGCGGGCACGGGACCACCATCGCCGGCGTCGTCGTCGACGGCGGCACCTTCGACTTCGGCGCGCACGGCGACCGGTTCCCCAGCTTCACCGAACCCGACCCCAGCTACCACGGGCTCAAGTACTGGGAGGCCCTGGGGCCGGGCGCCTACGCGGCCAAGCTCCGGGTCCAGCTGCTGCGCGACACCGGGGCCGCCATCGCCCCGTTCAACAGTTTCCTGATCCTGCAGGGGGTGGAGACGCTCTCCCTGCGCATCGAACGCCACGTCGCCAACGCGCAGACGCTCGCCGAGTGGTTGGAGGGCCGGGACGAGGTCGAGGCCGTGCACTACGCCGGCCTGCCCTCCAGCCCCTTCCACGACCAGGCCCGCCGGTACCTGCCCGACGGCGCCGGCGCCGTGGTCTCCTTCGACCTGCACGGCGGCGTCGACGCCGGGCGTGCGTTCGTCGACGGCACCCGGCTCTTCAGCCAACTGGTCAACATCGGGGACGTGCGCAGCCTCATCGTCCACCCGGCCAGCACCACCCACAGCCAGCTCACCGACGAGGAACGGGCAGCGGCGGGAGCCGGACCCGGGCTCGTGCGCCTGGCCGTGGGCCTGGAGAACGTCGAGGACCTCAAGGCCGACCTGGAACTGGGGTTCCGGGCGGCGAAGGCACACCAATGAGGCCAGGGCGCGCGCCCACCGTCCCCCTCGCCCCAGGGGCCGGGGTCTGGCGGGACGGCGACCCCGAGGGCGAGCGCCGGTGGGTGCACCTGGAGGAACCGCTGCGGTTGGAGAACGGGTCCGTGCTCCCGGGTGTCCGGATCGCCTACCAGACCTGGGGCCGGCCCGCCCCCGCACGGGACAACGCCGTCCTGGTCCTGCACGCCCTCACCGGCGACGCCCACATCGCCGGTGAGGCCGGGCCGGGCCACCCCTCCCCGGGGTGGTGGGACGGGTTGGTCGGTCCCGGCCGCGCCCTGGACACCGACCGCTGGTTCGTCGTGGCGCCCAACGTCCTCGGCGGCTGCCAGGGCACGACAGGGCCCGCCTCGCTCGCCCCGGACGGCCGGCCCTGGGGCGCTCGGTTCCCGCGGGCGACCCTCCGGGACTCGGTACGGGCGGAGTCGGCGCTGGCCGATGCGCTCGGCGTGCCCGCCTGGGCGGCCGTCATCGGTGGATCCATGGGCGGGATGCGTGCGCTGGAATGGGCGCTGACCTTCCCCGGCCGGGTGGAACGGGCCCTCGTCCTGGCCTGCCCCGCCGCCACCACCGGCCGGCAGATCGCCTGGGCCGCGCCCCAACTCCACGCGATCCGTTCCGACCCGAACTGGCAGGGCGGCGGGTACCACGGCAGCGGCCGTACACCCGCCGCGGGGCTCGGGATCGCCCGCCGGATCGCACACCTGACCTACCGTTCCGACGGCGAACTCGACACACGTTTCGGGAACCTGCCCCAGGACGGCGAGGACCCCGCGGACGGCGGGCGCTACGCGGTCGAGTCCTACCTGGACCACCAGGCGGACAAGCTCGTGCACCGCTTCGACCCGGCAGGCTACGTCCTGCTGACCGAGGCCATGAACGCACACGACATCGGCCGGGGGCGCGGGGGAACCGCGCGGGCCCTGCGGTCGCTGCCCCGGCGCACGCTCGTGGGCGGGGTCGACAGCGACCGCATCTACCCGCTGGGGTTCCAGGAGGAGATCGCCCGCGGACTGCCCGTCCCCGGGCCCGCGCGCGTGATCTCCTCACCCCACGGCCACGACGGGTTCCTCGTGGCCGTGGAGCAGGTCGCCGCGCTCGTGGACGAACTCCTGCACGCACCCTGACGGGGCGGCAGCCGGGGGAGGGGGGCAGTCCGAGGCCGCGGTCAGGGCCTCGGACTCCTCCGCGGTCAGCCGCAGCTCCGTCACCGGGAGCAGACCCTCGAGCTGGCCCAGGTCACGGGCGCTGGCCAGCACCGACGTCACACCGGGGCGGTCGACCAGCCACGCCAGCGCCACCGCCGCCTGCGTCGTGCCGTGCTCGGCGGAGATGCGGTCCAGTTCGGCCAGGACCCGCTCGCCGCGCGGCTCCTCCAGGTAGTCCCACGCCTTGCCCGCCCGCGGGCTGTCGACCTCCGCGCCGCCCTTGCGGTACTTGCCGGTCAGGAACCCGCGCGCCAGCCCGAAGTAGGGGAGCAGCGACAGCTCCCGCTCCTTCGCCAACGGCACCAGGTCGGACTCGATGCCCCGCTCGACCAGGTTGTACTGCGGCTGCACACAGACCGGCGCGTGCAGGCCGCGGTCCGCGCAGAGGTCCATCCACTCGGCGATGCGCTCCGGGCTGTGGTTGGACAGCCCGATGTGGCGCACCTTGCCGGCCTCGACCAGGTCGGAGAAGGCCCGCGCGCTCTCCTCCAACGGGGTCTCCGCGTCGTCGAAGTGCGCGTAGTACAGGTCGATGGTGTCCACGCCCAGGCGCCGCAGGGACGCGTCGGCCGCCGCACGGATGTTGGTGTCGCTCAGCCCCTGGAAGTCGGGGTGGCCGCCGACCTTGGTCGCCAGCACCAGACCGTCGGGGCGGCCCCGGGCCGCGAGCCACCGCCCGATCACCGACTCCGACTCGCCGCCGCTGTGCCCCTCGGCCCAGGCGCTGTAGACGTCGGCGGTGTCCACGAAGTTGCCGCCCGCGCGCACGTATTCGTCGAGCAGGGCGAAGGAGGTGGCCTCGTCGGCGGTCCACCCGAAGACGTTGCCGCCGAAACACAGGGGAGAGACGTGCAGGTCGGAGGGGCCGAGCCGGCGGAGTCCGGTCGCGCTCATGGTCACCGCGATTCATGTGGGGTGTGGAGGGCCCTGGAGGCCGTTGTCACGGGAAGGCTATGCCCGGGTCCCGGGGGAGTGACAAGGGTTTTCCCGCCGGGCCGGGCCGGGCAGGCGTTGGCCGCTTGCGGCCACACCCGGGGCCCGTGCGCCCGATCCGGCACGATTAGGGTGGCGATGCCCCTGGACCCCCGGCCGCGAGGACCCTTTCGTGCACGAGCCCGAGAACCGTGTCAGCAACAACGTCGGAACGGTCTCGGGGGACGGCACGGTCCTCCAGGCCATGCACATGAACGTCACCATGCAGGGCGGTGACGGCAAGTGCGACGGCGACGCACCGGGGTACGACCTGCCCGCACCGCCCGCGATGGTCGACCGCGAGGAGCCCCTGCGCGCCGCCCTCGAAGCCATCGACCGCGGACGCGACCACGCCACACTGCTGTACCTGATCGCCGGCCCGGGGCAGGGTTCCTCCGCCCTCGGGCTGAAGATCATGCACGAGAGCCGGGCCGCGCACGGGTCGCGCTTCTCCGGCCGGTACCACCACGCCGACCTGTCCAGGAACGACGTGCTCTTCGCGATCGCCGAGGAACTGCGCCGCAAGGGTGTACCCGAGAACCGGATCCCGGCGGTGCCCGAGGAACGGTTGCGGGCGCTGCGCGAGAGACCCCAGTGGAGCCGGCCCACCGCCGTCCTGGTCGACTCGCCGCGCACCCCCAGCGAGATCGTGCCCTTCGCCGCGACCAGCCCGGGCAGCGTCGTCGTGGTCCTGATCAAGGGCGAGTTCGACCTCGACACCCTCACGCCGGAGGAACAGAAGGTCCTCGAACACGTCGAGCAGCGCATCATCCGTCTGCGCTCCCTGCCGGAACACCACGCCAGGGACCTGTTCTGCCGCCGCGCGTCGGTGGAAACACGCACGCCGCAGGACGCGGCGATGGTGGACCGGTTCGTGCGCGAGGCCGACGGCGACACCGTGCTCCTGAACGCCTACGCGCGGCGGGTCATGGCAGCCTCGTTCCGTCACGAGGACGCGCTCGCCCGGGTACACGGCGAGGTCTTCCCGGACGCGGGGGACGGGGCGCCGGCGGCCGACGCCTGGGTGACCGAAGGGCTTCGCGACCTGGTCGGGCTGCTCGCACGACTGCCCGACGCCGACTTCGGGACCGACCTGCTGTGCCGGATGACCCGCCGCAGCGCCGACGGCCTCGTGCCCGACCTGGAGGAGCTCGTGCGCGGCGGGGTCCTGCACGTGTTGCGCTCCGGGCCGCGGACCCCGGGCGACCGGTACTTCTTCGCCTCCGGCCGTCTGCGGCGTTCCCCCTCCTTCCACATGAAGGGAAACATGGACGAGATCACCACGACCCTCACCCACTACGCCGAACTCGGGTACGCGGCCCATCATGCGATCTTCTCCGACCGCTGGCTCCAGATCGAGCTCGACGGGGACACCGCCTTCCCGGCGGGCACCGACCGCGCCCGCTCCTTCGCCAACGCGGACGAGGCGGGACAGGCGCTGGAGGCCGAACGCGGCGCCCTCATCGCGGTCATCACACACGCGGTGCTGCACGGCCACCACGCCGAGGCCGCCGAACTGTGCGAGGTGCTGTGGCCGTTCTGGTTCACCCGCGGGTTCTTCGGCGACATCGGCGACACCCACCCCGCTCTGCTGAGGGCTGCCGGGGCCGCAGCCGTGGTGCCGCCCGCACGGCTCTCGCGCATCCATGCCCAGTGCTCCATCGCCTTCCGGCGCGAGAACCACCTGGCCGAGGCCCGCCGCGACGCCGAACGCGCGCTCGAGCTCGCGGAGGGTGCGAACCCCCTCGTACGGCTGACCGCGCAGGAGGCCCACGGGGACGCCCTCCTCGCCTTTGGGGATCGGGGCCGTGCCCGGGACAGTTTCGAGCAGGCACGGCAGAGCGCCCGCGAGGTGGACCCGTTCGACGGCAGGGCCCTGCACATCGCGGAACGCAAGCTGGCCGAACTGCTCCTGGGCGATGCAGACACCGATGCCGACGCGGACACGGACACGGACCTGCGGGGGGTGGCCGAGCTGCTCGACCACGCCCGTTCCCTGCTGGCGGAGGGGGACCACCAGAACCACGGCCGCACCCACACCGTGACCGCCCGGCTGCGGGCACGGGAGGGCGATATCGCGGCGGCGCTCGGCGAGTACGACCGCGCCATCGAGCGCCACGGCCGGCTGAACGACCGGCGCCGCATGGCCGACAACCACCTCGAGCGCGCCGACCATGCCCCAGAGGGGCCGCGGGCGGATCTGGAGCGGGCGGTCGCGCTGTACGGGGAGGCCGGCGTGGACGACAAGGTGCGGGCGGTGCGGGAGCGGTTGGAGGCACTTGGTGGGTGAGTGGTTAGTGCTGGGTGGTTAGTGGTGCTTGGTGGATGGGTGGGTGATTGATCGGTGGTGTGCGTGCGGGGTGGGGTTGTCGGGGGTTCTGGGTGTGGGTCCGGGGGTTGGGTTCTGGGGTGTGAGGGGTCCTGAGGGTGTGGGGTGCGTGCCGGGGTGCCTGTGGGGTGTGGGGTGTTCTGTGGTGTTGCCTCGGGGGTGGTGGTTCGTCGGGGCCGGGATCTTAGCCCGGCCGGGCCTTCCCGCAACCCACGTCGGCGCCCCACCAGTTCACAGGGTTGGAGCGGTTGTGTCGGCGTTCTTGTGGTGGAGCGCGGCGCCTCGGGGTGTGCGTTCCGGCCCTGTTCGCCGGGCTGACCCGACCCGCATCGACGAACCACCCGCTCCCCCGAGACGCCCCGCCAGCACAAAGGAACGGTGGGCACAACAATCCCCCTGTGGTCACCCCATTGCGACCAACGCTTACGGCGTGGGCATGGTGGCTCGCTCCTGCGGCGGTACAAGCAACGGCACAGGCGGGCCCCGCGCACTCCCGGCCGAGCATGGAGTCCCGAGGGTGGCACGTGTGTGGGTGGCCCCGGGCCCCGCACTCCCGGCGGGGCATTGAGTGTCGGGGTGGCACTCGTGCGGGTGGCCCCGGGCCCCGCGCACTGCTGGCGGTGCATTGAGTCTCGGGGGTAGCAGGCGTGCGCACCTCCTCCGAGCCTCCAAAAGCTCCGGTACGGGGCAGTCGGGGGTGACACCGTGTGTGGGTGAGCCCCGGGCGGGCCTGTTTCCGGTCACCCCCCGTTGCGGGTGGCGCTGTTGCGCTCTGTGCGGCAGGTGCCCGGTTCCTTGGCGTTGTTCGTGCTCTTTCAGGCACTGACAACGTTTTCAGGTGCTCAATAGAGCACTATCAACCACCGGAAACGGCCGCTCGGGCCAGGCTCAGGCTCTCGTGCGATCGGGTCCGGTCCGGTGGAGCCAGAGCCGGCCGCCGTGGATGGGCATGCGGTCGCATGCGGTGGACACGCGGCGGGCATTCCATGGAGATTCTCCAGGCGAGGCCTGGTGCGCGGAGCGTGGTGCCCCTTGGCTGAGCCAGGTGCGGCATCCACCGGTCACCGGTCACCGGCCCAGCGGGCGTCACCGGATCCAGGTTCGGAGATTCTCCGTTCGGGTCGCGCTGCGATGTGACCGTCGAAGACGGGGGTGGCGACCGCGGTCCTGGAGATTCGCCAAGCCCTGGGGCGGCTGCCGGGTGTCGTCGGCGTGTGCGCCTCCTCCGGGCCCTGCGCACTCCCAGTCGAGGATTCAGGCCTGGTGGCACGTGTGCGGGTGGCCACCTGCCGGGGCCTGGGCTGACTGCTCACCAATCGCGCGGTCGCCGGGTCGCCCGGTCGTGCCCTGATTTCTGGTGGAGCCGAGAGGGAGGGCGCTCGATCCTGTGTCTCTGCGCCTCTGTGCCGTTGGTAGTGCTCAAAAGGACACTGACAACGTTTTCAGGTGCTCAATTGGGCACTATCGACCGCTGGGAACGGTGGCTCGGGCCAGGAGCAGGCTCACGTGCGATCGGGTCCGGTGGAGCCAGAGCCGACCGCCGTGGATGGGCCTGCGCTGGCCTGCGGCCTGAGGTGCGGTCGCGTGCGAGGGGTATGCGGTGGGGATGCCGTGGAGATTCTCCAGAGGCGAAGCCTGGGGCCTGGGGCCTGGGCTGGGGTCTGGGCTTGGTGGGCGGTGGGCCTCGGCGGGGCCGGTTGCGGCAGTGGCCGTCCCAGCGTGCACCACTGCACCACTGCACCACTGCACCGCTGGCCCCGGGTCTGGGGATGCTCCGTTGGCCCCGGTGGGGCCTGGTTGGGCTCGGTGGGGCGTGGTGGGGCCCGGTGGGGCCCGGTGGGCCCGGTTGAGATCGGCCCACAACAAGCCCACGGAGGGGCCCTGACGATCTAGCCGGTGCCGACGTTGTCGTTGTCCTTGTCGGGGTCGGTGACCTCAGCACCCGAGCCGCCGTTGGCGCCGCCACCGGTGCCACCGGTCCCGTTGGTGGGGGTGTTCTCGGTGCGGGAGTGGCGGTACTTGGCG
>NZ_JADBGI010000035.1 GCF_014892575.1 Nocardiopsis coralli
GGTGCACCGGGATCTGAAGCCGGACAACATCATGCTGGCGGCGGACGGTCCGCGGGTGATCGATTTCGGGATCGCGCGTGCGGTGGAGTCGACGTCGGTCACGGCCTCCGGGGTGATCGGCACGATCGGTTACATGGCGCCGGAGCAGTTGGAGGGTATGCGGCTGACCTCGGCCGTGGACCTGTTCTCGTGGGGTGCGGTGATGGTCTTCGCGGCGACCGGGCGGGAGGCCTTCCCCGGTCCGACCCAGGCCGCGCGCATCGCGAAGGTGCTGTCCGGGAACGCCGACCTCGACGGGTTGCCCGAGAGCCTCGCCCCGGCCGTGCGCGCCTGCCTGTCCGGAGACCCCGGTGCGCGGCCCGACGCACGGACCCTGCTCGATCACCTGGTCACCGGTGGTCCGCTGCCCGCGCAGGCACCCACGACCGCGGAGCCGAAGGTCGAGCCGACCCTGGTCGAGGGGGTCGACGACGGGCTCACCCGCGGGTACGAGCCCGGGTCCGCGGCCGGGGCCGAGCCGGGCCCCTCGGCCGGGCCGGAGCACCGGGCGCCTTCCGGGGGCGCGTACACCCCGCCGTCCTCCGGGCCGCAGAGCCCGCCGCCGAGCGGGAGCGGGTCCCACAGCCCGCCGTACCACTTCGCCGGGAAGCGGCTGCACACCGTCGAGGAGCTCGCCGCCGCCCTGCAGGAGAACTGGCCGGACGCGGTCAAGGTCATGTCCGACGACCAGGAGCGTGCGGCCCTGGGCGCGTGGATCATCGACGACCTCAACGACACCCTCGTCGACCGGGCCCTGTTCCGCCGCACGGTCAACGACGCCAACGCCGCGGTCGCCACCGTCATTGCGCAGGCACGGCCCGACCTGCCCCCCGTCTTCCGCGGCCACGACTGCAGCATCGCCGGGCTCGGACGCCTCTTCTCCGACCCCCGGCCCCTGCTGTCCGGTGACCCGCGCAGCAACGAACTCGGCCTGCTGGCGCGCCCGCAGGTCCTGCGCCTCATGGCCCAGCACGAGGGGCCCGACTCCGGTGTGCTGCGTTCCCTCGCCGAAGACCTGGTGGAGGCCGAACGCATCGGGGTGCGCTTCCACGAGCAGCTCGCCCGCGGGCTCGGCGGGTGGCGCGGAACCCAGAACCACGTCGACCCCGCGGTGGCGCTGGTCTTCCTCCTGCACCCCGACCTCGTGCGCCGGCCCGACCCGGGGGACCGGCCCGGTGTGGCCGAGTGGGTCGACATCCTCTGGACCCGGGTGGAGCGCTCCGAGGGCGCCGCACGCGCCGGGCACGCCGCCGCGGTGTACGGGGCGCTGGAGACGGTGGCCGTCCTGGCCCACCAGCGTGAGCAGTGGATCTCCCAGCACCGGTCCGTCGCCGTGCAGCAGCGGCAACTGGCCGATCAGGGCGACTCGGACGAGGGGATGCGCCGGGGGAAGGTCTTGCTGTACTGGCTGACCGGGATCTTCGCCTTCATCGCGTTGGTGACCAGCGACGTCGCCAGCTTCGTGTTCGTGGTGTTCGCGTTGGGGACCGGGATCGGCGGCGCGGTGGTGGCCAACCAGCACACCCGTCGCTACGGCACCGCGCAGGAACGGCAGTGGCGCTCCCAACGTGCGGCGCAGCTGCCACGGGTCAGGTCCAGCCTGGACAGCGGCCTGCAGAACATCGAACGCGACCTGGCCGAGGCCCGGCGCATCTGCTCCTCGGGCTGAGCTCAGCCGTTGTCCACCCGGACCCGGGCGTGCTCCTCGGGGCGGTGGAGAGCGAGATGGCGCGCCTCCTGCTCGGCCCAGGCCGCGCGGAAGGGGGAGTACAGGTGTGCGTCCTCGCGCCGGTCCAGCCGCCGGGCGCGCACGGTGTCGGGGGCGTGCACCCACACGAGCAGGTCGACCGGGCCGGGGCGGACGCCGGACCCGGTGCCCTCCACGATCAGGACCCCGTCCCGGGCCACCTCCGAGGGCAGGGACGACGGGGCGGTGGAGAAGGTGCCGTGTTCCCAGTCCCAGCGGTGCCACACCGGGGCCTCGCCGCGCGCGAGCGGTTCCAGGACCCGTCCGCGCAGGAGTTCGGCGCCCTCGGCCAGGCCTTCCCAACCGGCGTAGAGGTCCTCCATGGTCAGGACGTGCACCGCCTCGCCGCGTGACCGCAGGACCTCGGCCAGGTGCGCGGCGACGGTGCTTTTACCCGCCCCCGATCGGCCCTCGACCGCCACCACCCGGGCCCTGCCCTGACCTGGCACCAGTGCCGTCACCGCCCCGGCCCATCCGGGCGTCCCGGTGGCCACCTCCAGCTCGCTCATCCCCGCAGGGTAGGGCCTGCCGGCCCGCCACGGTGCCCCACACCCGACCGCCGCCATCGGCGCCATCAGCACACGTGGTGCACGTCGTCGCTGTCCGTCATGTCCGGCGCCGATGAACGCCCTTCCGGCGGCCCGCTGCCTGTCACCGACCTGGCCGGGGGCACGTGCGTGGTCGGTGAGCTACCTGGACGGGCGCCTCGGGCGTCGTGTCCCGGGCGCGTTCGGGCGGGAAGGGCGCAGTGGCCGGGTTCTCAGGTCCGTTCACGGCTTGTAACATGCTCGGGCGCAGCATGCACAACACGGACGAGCGACGGACGAGGGGCCGCCCGGTGACCGAGGCCGACACGACCCCGGGTTCGCAGTCGGCGCTGCGCCAGGCCAACGAACGCCGCGTCGTCGACGTGCTGCGCCGCGAAGGCACCTGTACCCAGGCCGAACTCGCCCGCGCCACCGGCCTGTCGGCGGCCAGCGTCTCCAACATCGTGCGCGGCCTGCGCGCCTCGGGCACCGTCACCGCCCGGGCGACCTCCTCCAACGGCCGCCGCGCCCGCGCGGTCACGCTCGTGCGCCCGCCCGGAACCGTCGTGGCCGTCGACTTCGCCGCCGACCGCCTGCGGCTGGCCGTGGCCGACCACGAGGGCGGCCTCCTCGAACGGGAGTCCATCGACTACGACGTGGCCGCCGACCCCGGGCGTGCGGTGCGCCGCGCCGCCTGGCTCACCGAGACCGTGCTCTTCCGCGGCCGCATCGACCTCGCGTCGGTCGCCTCGGTCGTGGCCTCCGTGCCCGGCCCGCTCGACTCGTCCACCGGGGCCGTCGGCGCGGTCTCCTGCCTGCCGCGCTGGACGGGCTTCCGTCCAGCCCAGGCCCTGCAGGAACGCCTCGGCCGACCCGTGCGGGCCGAGAACGACGCCAACCTCGCCGCGCTGGCCGAACGCCGGCGCGGGGCCGCGCGCGGGGCCGACACCGTCATCCACCTGCACCTCGGCGAAGGGGTGGGGTCCGGGCTGCTCCTGGACGGACGGCTGCTGCGCGGCGCCGACGGTACCGCCGGGGAGATCGGGCACATCGGCCTGGACCCGCGCGGACAGGTCTGCCGCTGCGGCAACCGCGGCTGCCTCGAGACCTTCGTCGGCATCTCCTACCTGCTGGCGATGGTGCCCCGTGACAGCGGCCCTGCCCGGGACGGCCGCGCCGCGCTGCCCCAGCTCATGGCCGCGGCACACGAGGGAGACCCCGCCGCACGCCGCATCCTCTCCGAGGCCGGGAGCGCGCTCGGACAGGGCACGGCCGTGGTCGCCAACCTGCTCAACCCCGACCGCGTCGTGGTCGGCGGGCCCCTCGCCGCCGCGGGCGACCTGCTCCTGGACCCCATGGTGCGGGCGATGCAACTCGGCACCCTCGGCAGCGCCCTGGAACGGTTGCAGGTGGTCACCGGCGAGCTCGGCGAACACGCGGCCCTGTACGGAGCGCTCCTGACCGCCGCCGAGACCCCCGCCTGAAACACGGTCCGGCGCGGGGCGGGACCGCCGCCGAGCACACGCGCGGCCTGACCAGCCCACCTGCGTGTTCACAGCTTGAACGCAAGATCTGTGATGTTTCGGTTATGTGTTCAGGAGTTGACCCCAAGCCCGGGCCGCGGTTTGACTGCACTGCACCGAACGCGGTGCCGCAGATCACCTCCCCCCACGAGAAGGGCCCGGCGTTGACGACACGACGCTCCTCCCACACACGCATGGTCACAGGCGGGCTCGCCGCCGTGACCACCGCCCTCGCACTCGTCGCCGCCACCGGGTGCGACGCCATCACCTCGGCCGGGGGAGAGGGCGAGGGCGAGACCCACTCGGTGGAGGAGGGCTTCCACGTCGGGCTCCTCCTGCCGGACCTGTACACAGCCCGGTACGAGGCCTTCGACTACCCCTACTTCGAAGAGGCCCTCGAGGAACAGTGCCCCGCCTGCGAGCTCTCCTACGCCAACGCCGACGGCGAGGTCGACGAGCAGCAGACCCAGGCCCAGGCCATGCTCACCGACGGCATCGACATCCTCGTGCTGGACGCCGTCGACGCCGAGGCCGCCGCCGGCACCGTCAACGAGGCCTCCTCGCAGGGAGTGCCCGTGCTGGCCTACGACCGCCTCGCCGAGGGCGGAGTCGACGCCTACGTCTCCTTCGACAACCACCGCGTCGGCCAGGTCCAGGGCGAGTCCCTCCTCGCCGCCCTGGAGGAGGACGGCACCGCGGGCGACGGCCAGATCGTCATGGTCAACGGCTCACCCACCGACCCCAACGCCGCCGACTTCAAGGCCGGCGCCCACGAGGTGCTCGACGGCCAGGAGGAGATCGGCCAGGAGTACGACACCCCCGACTGGTCGCCCGAGGAGGCCACCACCCAGATGGAGGGCGCAATCACCTCCCTGGGCGCCGACGAGATCACCGGGGTCCTGGCCGCCAACGACGGCATGGCCTCCGGTGTCATCGCAGCCCTCCAGAGCGCCGGGGTCTCCACCGACGACCTGCCGCCCGTCACCGGACAGGACGCCGAACTCGCCGGCATCCAGCGCATCGTCGCGGGCGAGCAGTACATGACCGTCTACAAGGCCATCCGCCCCCAGGCCGAGCTGGCCGCGCAGATCACCGTCGACCTGGCCACGGGTTCGGACCTCCAACCCGGTGAGCACACCCTCACCCAGCTCGAGGACGGCGGCGGCGAGGAGATCGAGTCCGTGCTGCTCGAACCGGTCGCCCTCACCATCGACAACATCGACGACACCGTGGTCTCCGACGGCTTCTACACCGTCGAGGAGATCTGCGAGGGCGAGTACGCCGACACCGAGTACTGCCAGGAAGCCCTCTGACCCCGGCCACCGCCGGCACCCTCCGCCCGGGCCGCCCCGCCACCGTCCGGCGGGCGCCCGGGACGGCGTGAGGAGAAGGAAGACCGCCCCATGAGCACACCCGTCCTGGAACTCTCCGGGATCTCCAAGACCTTCGGGGCCGTGCGCGCCCTCGACGAGGTCGACCTCCACGTCCAGGAGGGCGAGGTCGTCGCCCTGCTCGGCGACAACGGTGCCGGCAAGTCCACCCTCGTCAAGGTCATCGCCGGCGCCCACGCGGCCGACACCGGCGGAACCGTCGCCTGGGACGGCCGAGCGGTCGACATCAGCGCCCCCGCCGACGCCCAGCGCCTGGGCATCGCCACGATCTACCAGGACCTCGCCCTCTGCGACAACCTCGACATCGTGGCCAACCTCTTCCTCGGCAACGAGCACCTGCACTTCCCGGGCACCCTGGACGAGGTCGAGATGGAACGCCGCGCCTGGGAACTCCTGCGCTCACTCTCGGTCGACATCCCCGACCTGCGGGTCCCCGTGGCGTCGCTGTCCGGTGGCCAACGCCAGATCGTGGCCATCGCCCGCGCCCTGCTCGGGAAGCCGCGGGTGGTCATGCTCGACGAACCCACCGCCGCGCTCGGTGTCGCCCAGACCGCGCAGGTCCTCGACCTCATCGAACAGCTGCGGGACCAGGGCCTGGGCGTGATCCTCATCAGCCACAACATGGCCGACGTGCGGGCGGTCGCCGACCGGGCCGCCGTGCTGCGCCTGGGCCGCAACGCCGGTGACTTCCCCATCGCCGGGACCAGCTACGAGGAGATCGTCGCCGCCATCACCGGGGCGGCCGACAACCCGGTCGCACGCCGGGACGGACGGCAGACCACCGGGGCGGAGGAGAGCCGATGAGCCGGAACACCCCCGTCACCGATCCGCCCGCCACCCCGGAGGAACCCGGAGCACGCCGCGACCCCCGCCTCCTGGAGACCGCCGCCTCACCCAGCGGATGGTGGGCGGCGATCAAGCGCAACGTCCGCGCCGGCGAGCTGGGCGCCGCGCCCGTGATCATCGGGCTCCTGCTCATCGCGCTCGTCTTCCAGGGCCTCAACGACCGGTTCCTGTCACCGCAGAACCTGTCCAACCTGACCGTGCAGATCGCCGCCATCGGGCTGATGACCACCGGCGTCATCGTGGTCCTGCTCCTGGGGGAGATCGACCTGTCCATCGGGTCGGTGGCCGGGCTCTCGGCCGCGATCCTGGCGGTCACGGTGATGCGGCACGGGTGGCCCGAGTGGGCGGGGATCGCCGCGGCCCTGGGCGTGGGCCTGCTCGTCGGGCTCTTCCACGGCTTCGTCTTCGCCAAGATCGGGGTCCCGGCGTTCGTGGTCACCCTCGCCGGGTTGCTCGGGTGGCAGGGGCTCCACCTGTGGGTCATGAGCCCCGACGGCACCATCAACACCCGCTCCGAGGGTCTGATCGCGTCCCTGACCCAGACCTACTTCGTGCCCTGGATCGGCTGGTTCCTGGTCCTGGTCACCCTCACGGTGTACCTGGCCGCGTCACTGGCCACCGAGAGCGGCCGCCGCACCTCCGGGCTGCCCTACCGGCCCCTGGCCGAGACGCTGCTGCGCACCGGCCTGTTGGCGGTGCCCCTGGTCGTGGGCGTGTGGATCCTCAACCAGCACAACGGACTGCCGCTGGCCTTCCTCATCTTCGTCGGGGCGGTCGTCGTCCTCGACCTGATGCTGCGCAAGACCCGCTACGGCCGCATGATCTACGCGGTCGGGGGCAACGCCGAGGCCGCGCGCCGGGCAGGCATCAACACCGTACTCATACGCATCTCCGTCTTCGGGATCGCCTCGACCCTGGCCGCCCTGGGCGGGGTCATGCTCGTGTCCCGCAACATCGCCGCCAGCACCACCACCGGCGGCGGCTCGGAGCTCATGATGGCCATCGCCGCCGCGGTCATCGGCGGCACCAGCCTGTTCGGCGGGCGCGGCAACGCCTACTCCGCGCTCCTGGGCGGCCTCGTGCTGGGCGCCATCACCTCGGGACTGCTCCTACTGCCCGGTGTCGACACCTCCGTGCGGTTCATGATCACCGCCGCGGTGCTCCTCGTCGCGGTGATCATCGACGCGGCCTCGCGCCGGGGCCGCGCGACCCATGCCCGGGGCGGAGGCTGACCACTCCCCACCTCCTCCCCGCCCGCCCCCGGCCGCGTCCTCCCGTGCGGCCGGGGGTTCCCCGTGTCCGGGGCCGGGGGAGCCGGTCCGAAACCGATCCTGCACCGAAGAGGTCGGACCTCCGTGGGTGGGATCACGTCACGGTCCGGCAGCTCCGCGCACGTGCACCTGCCCGTACACAATCCGGTGCGACGCTCACCGTCAGTGACCTGCGCCGACATCGGCCCGGCGGGTGTGCGCGGCGTTCGGTCAACGTGGCCTGTGTCGTAAAGCAGGCATGGAGTCGCAGGTCCCAGGGGTGCAGGGTCGAAGGTCCCACCTGCGGGGGCCGCGTCCGAGCGCCTCGTCGGGCGCTGTTAGGTTCCCTCACGTGGCAACGGAACGTGACCGGACGCGGTGTTACAAGCACCCGGAACCCGGTCGCCCCGCCCACGAGAGATCGGACCACCTCGTACCCGTGACCCCGCACAGGGGCGGGCCGAAACAGGAGACCCATGCGTAAGATCCTCGTCGTCGGAGCCGGGCAGTCCGGCCTCCAACTCGCCCTCGGCCTGCTGGCCGAGGGCTACGACGTCACCCTCGCCACGCTCGCCGGTCCCGAGGAGGTCCTCGCCGGCAACGTGATGTCGACCCAGTGCCTGTTCGGCCCCGCCCTGCGCCGTGAACGCCGCCACGGTCTCGCCCTGTGGGACGACCATGCCACCGGCATCGGGGGTGTGGGCGTGCGCGTGGGCGACCCCGGCGGCGCCACCCCCGCGATCTCCTGGCTCGGCCGCCTCGAGGAGCCTGCGCAGTCGGTCGATCAGCGCGTGAAGATGTCCACGTGGATGCGCCTGTTCGTCCAGGGCGGGGGAACCCTGCTGCGCCGCCGCGTCACCCCCGAGGAGCTGGCGGAGACCGCGCGGGGGTACGCCCTCGTCGTCGTGGCCGCCGGCCGAGGAGACCTGGCCGAGCTCTTCCCCCGGGACGAGCAGCGCTCCGCTTTCCGCGCACCCCAGCGCCGCCTGACCCTCGCCTACGTGACCGGGGTGGAGGACGACCCCTCGGGCCCCGTGCTCGAGCGCACCTCGATCACCGGGGCCGGCGAGGTCTTCACCCTGCCCACGCTGTCGGTGTCCGGCCCCTGCCACGCGCTCATGGTCGAGGCCGTCCCCGGCGGCCCCATGGACCGTCCCCTGCCCCGTGAGGCCGGTGGCGAGGAGGTCGTGGCCGCGCTCCAGGGCGTCCTGCGCCGGCACGCCCCCTGGTACCGCGACCGGTTCGCCCGGGCGCGCCCCGCCGACCGCGGCGCGACCCTGCACGGCGCCTACACCCCGGTCGTGCGCGAACCCGTCGCCCACCTGGCCGACGGCACCCCCGTCCTGGGCATGGCCGACTCCGTGGTCAGCAACGACCCCATCACCGCCCAGGGCGCCAACATGGCCTCCCTGGCCGCCGACGTGCACCGGCGTGCGATCGTCGACCACGGCAGCCGCCCCTTCGACGAACGGTTCATGCGCGCCACCTTCGCCTCCTACTGGCGGTACGCGCGCCAGGTCACCGCGTGGAGCAAGGTCATGCTCACCGGCCCGCCCCACGTGTGGGACCTCTTCCGCCTGGCCGAACGCCACCAGGAGACCGCCGACCGGTTCGCCGACTCCTTCAGCGACCCCACCGGGCTCATCGACTGGTTCCTGCACCCGGAGCGCGCCTCCGCCTACATCGACGGGGTTCGCCGTACCCATCCCCGGGTGGGTGAGCACGTCGCGCTCTGACCGGGACGGGGCCGCCGCGCCCCGTCCCGACCCGGCCCCGGGCCGGGACGGGGCCACGGTGTAGTTTGCGCTCTTATGCTCTCCGACCTCCTCAGACCCGTCCCCGGAAGCCTGTTCGCCGCGGCCGACCCGTGGGTGCTGCTGACCGTCGCCGCCCTCGCCGTCCTCGTCGGCGCCGCCGTGCAGAGCACCGTCGGTCTCGGGCTCGGCCTGGTCGCCGCCCCCGTCATCTCCTTCCTCGACCCCTCGCTCATGCCGGGGGCGATGCTCATCACGGTGGTCCTGCTGCCGGTGCTCACCCTGGTGCAGGAGTGGCGCCACGTGCACTGGCGCGGGATCGCCTGGGGGGTACCCGCCCGCCTGCCCGGAACCGTGCTGGCGGTGTGGGTCGTGGCCGTCCTGGAACCGCGTGCGCTGGCCGGCGTGGTCGGGGTGATGGTGCTGACCGCGGTCGTGCTCACCGTGTGGTCCTTCCGCGTGCGCATCACACCGGCCTCGCTCACCGTGGCCGGAGCCCTCTCCGGGTTCGCCGGGACCGCGACCTCCATCGGCGGACCGCCCATCGCGCTGCTCTACCAGTACGAGGACCCTCCGCGCGTGCGTGCGACCCTGGCCGCGTTCTTCCTCGTGGGATCGACCATCTCGCTGACCGCGCTCACCCTCGGCGGACAGATGGACCTGCGCACCGTCGTGGCCGGGCTCGTGGCCGTCCCGCTCGTCGCGGTCGGGTTCGTGCTGGGCAACGTGCTGCGCGGCCGTGTACCGCCCCGGACCCTGCGCCTGGGCATGCTCACCGTGGTGACCCTCTCGGCCTCGGGCCTGCTCGTGCAAGCGGCTCTCGGATAGCCTCGACAGCGCGTACCGGGGCCAGAGGGACCCGAAGAGCGAGTAATGTACGCGAAAACCCGGCAACGGGGGCGGGTACACCCGTGGGCTCACGCCCATAGGATCGGGTGTGCATACCCGCCAGTAGCCATGTGCGGGCCACCTCCCGGGCCCTCGATGGCAAAGGCAACGGACACGCTGGACGAGGGGACTGACGAGACAGTGGCACTGTTCGAGTCGATACACAATCCGGATGCGCTCAAGCGGCTGCCCGCCGACCAGCTCCCCGAACTGGCTCGGGGCATCCGCGACTTCCTCGTCGACTCCTGCTCACAGACCGGCGGCCACCTGGGCCCCAGCCTGGGCGTGGTCGAACTGACCGTCGCACTCCACCGGGTCTTCGACTCCCCCCAGGACCCGATCCTGTTCGACACCGGCCACCAGGCCTACGTGCACAAGGTGCTCACCGGGCGGCACGACTTCACCGCGCTCAAGTCCGAGGGCGGCCTGTCGGGTTACCCCTCGCGCGAGGAGTCCGAGCACGACTTCATCGAGAACTCCCACGCCTCCACCGTGCTGTCCTACGCCGACGGCATGGCCAAGGCCAACGAGGTCCAGGGCGACCGCGAGCGCACCGTCGTGGCGGTCATCGGCGACGGCGCCCTGACCGGCGGCATGGCCTGGGAGGCGCTCAACAACATCGCCGAGCGCAAGGACCGCCGCCTGGTCGTCGTGGTCAACGACAACGGCCGCTCCTACTCGCCCACCCGCGGCGGCCTCGCCGAGCACCTGTCCTCGCTGCGCATGGCACCCGGCTACGAGCAGGCCCTCGACCTGGCCAAGTCCACCCTCAACCGCACCCCGGTGGTCGGCCAGCCCCTCTACGAGGCCCTGCACGGCCTCAAGAAGGGCGTCAAGGACGCCATCCAGCCGCAGATGATGTTCGAGGACCTGGGCCTGAAGTACCTGGGCCCCATCGACGGCCACGACGAGCCCGCGCTGGAGAAGGCGCTGCGTCAGGCCCGCGACTTCGGCGGACCGGTGATCGTGCACTGCCTCACCCAGAAGGGCAAGGGGTACGCACCCGCCGAGAACCACGACGAGGACCAGTTCCACGCGCCGGGCCCCTTCGACGTCACCACCGGCCAGGCCAAGCCCGGCCCCAAGGTCGAGAAGTGGACCGGGGTCTTCTCCGAGACCATGGTCGAGCTCGGCCGCGAGCGCGAGGACATCGTCGCGCTCACCGCCGCGATGCTGCACCCCACCGGCCTGAACAAGTTCGCCGACGCCTACCCCGACCGCATCTTCGACGTGGGCATCGCCGAACAGCACGCGGCGACCTCCGCCACCGGCATGGCCATGCAGGGCCTGCACCCGGTCGTGGCGGTCTACGCGACCTTCCTCAACCGCTGTTTCGACCAGGTGCTCATGGACGCGGCCCTGCACGGCCAGGGCGTCACCTTCTGCCTGGACCGCGCCGGCATCACCGGAAGCGACGGGGCCAGCCACAACGGCATGTGGGACCTGTCGATCCTCCAGGTCGTCCCGGGCCTGCGCATGGCCGCACCCCGTGACGCCGAGCGCCTGCGCACCCAGCTGCGCGAGGCCGTGCAGGTCGACGACGCCCCGACCGTCGTGCGCTACCCCAAGGGCGCGGTCGCCGAGGAACTGCCCGCCGTGGGCAAGGTCGGCTCCATGGACCTGTTGCGCCGTGCCGAGGACTCCGGTCACGGCAAGGACCTGCTCATCGTCGGCGTGGGCACCATGGCCCAGGTCGCCGTCGAGGTCGCCGACCGCATGGCCGACCAGGGCATCGGCGTCACCGTCGTCGACCCGCTGTGGGTCAAGCCCCTGGACGAGGCCCTGGTCGCCGAGGCCGCCGAGCACAGCGTCGTCGCGGTCGTGGAGGACAACGGCCGCACCGGCGCCGTCGGGGACGCCGTCTCCCGCCTGCTGCGCGACCACGAGGTCGACGTTCCGGTGCGCTCCTTCGGCATCGAGCAGGAGTTCCTCACCCACGCCAAGCGCGAGCGCATCCTCGAGGAGCAGGGCCTGACCCCGCAGGAGCTGTCCCGCAAGCTCACCGAGACCGTCGCCCGCCGGACCGAGAACGAGCCGGCCGCCGAGCCCGCCTGACCCGCTCCGGCGATCCTCACCACGGCAGTACCGGGGTGGCCCGGCCCCGGTACTGCCAGAATGAGGGCATGACCTCTCCCGTGCCCGAGCCCCGTGAGACCGAGTCCGTGCCGTTGAGGGTGGCCGTGATCGGTTCCGGCCCCGCCGGCATCTACACCGCCGACGCCCTCACCCGCCAGCAGCGGGTCCCCGTGGCGGTCGACGTCCTGGACCGCCTGCCCACCCCCTACGGGCTCGTGCGCTACGGGGTCGCGCCCGACCACACCAAGATCAAGGGTGTGGCGCGTGCCCTGCGTGCCGTGCTCGAACACCCCGACGTGCGCTTCGTCGGGGGAGTGGAGTACGGCCGGGACCTGACCCGCCAGGACCTGGAACGCTCCTACCACGCCGTGGTCTACGCGACCGGGGCCAGTGTGGACCGCCGCATGCACGTGCCCGGCGAGGACCTGGCGGGCAGCGTGGCCGCCACCGACTTCGTCAACTGGTACTGCGGCCACCCCGACAGCGAGCTCGAACGGTTCGTGCTGGATGCCCAGGAGGTCGCGATCGTGGGCGCGGGCAACGTCGCCCTGGACGTGGCCCGCATCCTCGCCAAGACCGCCGACGAGCTGCACCACACCGACATCCCCCAGCCGGTGCTCGACGTGCTCGCCGCCAGCCGTGTGCGCACCGTGCACCTGCTGGCCCGCCGGGGCCCGCTCCAGGCCAAGTTCACCGCGCCGGAACTGCGCGACCTGTTGGGCCTGCCCGGGGCCGACGTGGTCATCGACCCGGCCCAGATGGACATCGACCCCACCGCCGTGGGCGGGGGAGGGGCCGAGACCGCGCAGGTCTCCCGCGCCGCCCGCACCAACCTCAGGCTCCTGCGCGAGCACGCCGACAGGCCGACGGGGGAGGCGCCCCGGTCGGTGCGTCTGCACTTCTGGTCCCGCCCGGACGAGATCGTGGGCGAGGACGGCCGTGTGCGCGCGGTCCGGGTCGAGCACACCCGCCTGGACGCCGACGGGCGCCTGCAGGGCACCGGCGAGACCACCGAACTGCCCGTCGGCATGGTGCTGCGCTCGGTCGGCTACGCCGGGGTGCCCCTGCCGCAGGTGCCCTTCGACGAACACGCCATGACCGTGCCCCAGGAGGACGGGCGCGTGCTGGACGCCGAGGGCCGCCCCGTGACCGGCTCGTACGTGGCCGGGTGGATCAAACGCGGTGCGACCGGGGTCATCGGCACCAACAAGTCCGACGCCGCCGCCACCGTGCGCACCCTGCTCCAGGACGCCCCCGCCCTGCGCGAGGGGCAGGGCGACCTCGTGCCCCTCGAGGAGGTCCTCGACGAGCGGGGGCTGGCCCACAGCGGTTACGAGGACTGGCTCCGCATCGACACCGCCGAGGCCCGCCAGGCCGCCGACCTGGAACGCGGGGAACGGGTCAAGCTGCACGGCTGGGAGGCCTATCGCCGGGTGCTCGGGGACTCCTGAGCCCCCCCGTGCCGGACGCCCGGGGCCCCACGTGTGGGGAGATCGGGGACGGGAAGGACACCGGGCACGGCGGCGCCGCCCCGCCGGTGGTACCCCGTTCGCCCGGAGGTGTCCGGGGCTTCACGCGCGGGCCACCGGGGCTCCTTAGCGTGGTGCCGCACGTGAGCACGTGCACGCTTGCCCCCGATCCCCCAAGGAGCAGTGTTGGTGCTTCACAACCGGGCGCGCCCAGCCCCGGCCCCCTCGATCGCGACCGCTGCGGCCCTGGCCTTCGGCCTGGTCGCCGCCACCGCATCGCCCGCCCTCGCCGACGACCCCGAGGCACAGGGCTTCGGCCCGGACAACGTCATCGTCCTCATCGGCGACGGCATGGGCTACGACCAGATCGACGCGGCCAGCCTCTACCGCGACGGGACCTCCTACAACCAGTTCGGGGTCGACCCCGACACCGGTGAGGTCGAACGCGAACCCTCCGAGGCCTCCGCCGTCTACGAGGACTTCGACGTCCAGCTCTCGGCCGCCACCTACCCCGAGGGCGGCAGTTACGACCCCGCGACCGCGTGGTCGGACTTCGACTACGTCAACAACGGCTACACCGACTCCGCCGCCTCCGGAACCGCCCTGGCCACCGGGGTGCACACCGACAACGGGCTGGTCGGCCTCGACCCGGACCTGCTCCCGGTGCGCAACCTGACCGAACGCGCCCAGGAGACCGGGCGGGCCAGCGGAGTGGTCTCCGACGTCCCCTTCAGCCACGCGACGCCGGCGGCGTTCGTCGCCCACAACGAGGACCGCAGCGCCTACGACCAGATCGCGCGCGAGATGCTCACCGAGCACGAACTGGACGTGGTCATGGGGGCCGGCCACCCCCACCGCGACGAGGACGGCCGGCCGGTCGACGAAGCCCAGTACGACTACGTGGACGAGGACACCTACGAGTCCGCGTCCGCGGGCGAGACCGGCTTCACCTTCGTCGAGGAGGCCGACGACTTCGCCGACCTCGCCGAGACCTCCACCCCGCCCGAGCGCGTCTTCGGGCTCGCCCAGGTGGCCGCGACCCTGCAGTACGACCGCAGCGGGCCCGACCTGGACGAGGACGGCGAGCCGATCGAGGGATCGGAGCCCTACGACGCCGCGTTCAACGAGGACGTGCCCAGCCTGGCGGAGATGGCCTCCGGTGCGCTCAACGTGCTCGACCACTCCTCGGACGAGGGCTTGTTCCTCATGGTCGAGGGCGGTGCGATCGACTGGGCCGGCCACGACAACAACATCAACCGGCTCATCGAGGAGCAGAACGAGTTCGACCGGGCCGTGGAGGCGGTCGTGGACTGGGTCGAGGCCGAGAGCAGCTGGCAGGAGACCCTCGTGGTGGTCACCGCCGACCACGAGACCGGCTACCTGGCCGGCCCGGGCGCCGGTGAGGACGGCGGCTGGACGCCCCTGACCGGCGAGGCCGGCGAGCTGCCCGAGCACTCCTGGCACAGCGGCGACCACACCAACATGCTGGTCCCCGTCTACGCCCAAGGGCCCGGCGCGAGCCGTATGCAGCACCACGCCCACTACGAGGACCCGGTCCAGGGCGCCTACCTGGAGCACACCGACATCGCCAACACCGTCTTCGACTTCTGGGGACGCGGCTGACCGCGGCCTTCCCGGCCGTGTGACGGGGCCCGGGGCGCCGCCGGAACACCGGTGGCCCCCGGGCCCCGCCCGTGTGCGGTGGCCCGGACCCTCCGGAGAACGGCGCGGGGTCAGGTCACTCGGCGCTGCTCGGCCTCGTAGGTGTTGCAGCCGCCGACGGTGTCCTGGGCCCACCCCTGCTCGAGCCAGAACGCGCGGTTGGTGGCCCGGCCGTGGGTCTCCAAGTCGCCGCCGCTGTTGAAGTGCTCGTTGACCGTCTCCAGGTCGCCGGACCCGACCTCGGCGATGCTGCCCAGGGCCACACCCGCCATGCACTCGGCCTGCAGCTCGGTGCGGCGCAGGGTGTCCAGCTCCTCGCTGTCGTTCTCGGCGTCGCGGCGCAGGTCGTGGGTGACGGGCAGGATCCCCGTCGCGTACTGCACGTGGTGGCCGTACTCGTGGCCCATCAGGGCGAGCCACACCATTTCCTGCTCCGAGTCGGGCACGTTCTCGCCGAGCTCGCGCACGTTGGGCAGGACCACGGTGATGCGGTGGTGGTCGATCTCGTAGTAGGCCAGCGTGTACCCGTCGGCGTTGTCGGCGTCGGGTGAATCCGTGGAGACCTCGAACTCCACGGGCTCGGGGTGCAGGCCCAGGTCCTCCATGACGGGGGCCCAGACCGTGTCCAGGCACTCGCCGGCCGCGGTGGAGAACTCCAGCCACGACTCGTCGGAGGAGGTCTCCAGGGAGGGCAGGTCGCAGTCCACGGCCTCGGGCATGGGCGCGTCGTAGAGCGGGTGTTCGACCAGGTCGATCTCCATGGGCACGGGCCGGTCCAGCAGGTCCTCGTCGTAGTGCGTGGACAGGTCGGTGCCGGGGACGGGGGAGGGATCCTCGCGCGGGCCGTTGACCACCATGAGCACACTCGCGGCCATCGCCGTCACCGCCACGGCGCCCGCGGTGACGGCGCCGAAGACCACCCCGGGGATGCCCTCGTCGGGCGGGCGCGGCGAGGGCGGCGGCGCCCACGCGGGCGGCTGCGGCCCCCGGGTGTCCCACGCTGGGGGCGGATGCCCGTGGTCGTGGGGGTGTCGCCCGTCCCACGCGTGCGGGTGGAACCCCTGCGGCGGGGGAGGGGACCGGGGGTGCTCCGGCTGTGGTGGAGGCTGTGCCTGCGGGTGCTTCGGGGCGTACGGACCCTGAGCCCCGTGGGCGGCGTAGGGCACCGGGGGAACGTCGAACGGGGGCTGCCGGTGGTCGGGTCCGGGTCGGTTCTCCACGGTCCGTCCTCGCCATCGTGCCAACGCGTTCCGGGCCCGGCCCACGGTCGAAACCGGCAAGTTTCGCAGACCCCCATTATGCGGCCCAACCGGGCATCACGATGGTAGCGGACCCGCGCGGTGCGGGCCGTCGCGCCCCTACCCGGCCGGCGGGCGGTACTCGACCCCGATCCGCTCCAGCACGCCGCGCAGCTCCGACTCGAACAGGGGCTCCATGTCGGCCATCACGAAGTTGAGGTGCTGGAAGATCTCCATGCACACCACCCCGTACAGGCGCACCCAGCAGGAGCTCAGCACCATCACCGCACCCAGTGGCGCGTGCGGTGTGGACACACCCACCGTGTCGGCGAAGGCGCGCAGCTCACGCGCGAGGTCGGCGGGTACCTCGTCCTCGGGCGGCACCTCGAACCGCTGCTCGGCCACCAGCCGGTCGAAGAGCGTGAAGAACGTGGCACCGAACCTGCGCCCGGCCTCCAGGGCCGCGGTGATGTCGGCGTCGGGGTCGAGCCGGCTGCGAGGGCCGAACATGGTCGAGAACTCGGCGCGGTGCTCCAGCGCCCAACCGCGGAAGGCCCGCAGCGAGGTGAGGATGCGCTGGTCGGTGTCGTGCTCGGGGACGCTGGCGTCGGCGGCGGCCACGCAGTCGGCGAGGTCGTCGTACATGTCCGCGGTGATCAGCACGAGCAGCGCGTCGATCCCCGAGACGTAGCGGTACAGCCCGGGTGCGGTCATGCCCATCTCGCGCGCGACCGCTCGCAGGGAGACCCCCTGGGACCCGTGCTCGACGAGATGGCGCCGGGCGATCTCCTTGATCTCCGCGAGTGTGGCTTCACGCACACGTTCGCGGCGGCTCGTTCTGACCCCGGAGCGGTCGAGCTGCGGTTTTGTCATGTGTGGAGGTCCACCTCGTCTCACGCGCCGGGGCAGGGCGCTCTCGGTCGTCGTCGGTGACATTGACATAGTAACGCCCAGACGCTTTAGTGAACGCCGTTAGCAAACACTGTTCACGGACATGACGACCGTTCGCTCAAGGGGTACTCATGCCAGCACGAACCGGGCTCTTCGGCCGCATCGGCCACGGCGCCCACCGGGGCCGCTGGTGGGTCCTGGCACTGACCGGACTGTTCACCGCGTTCTCCCTCGTGTGGGGTCTCGGGGTCTTCTCCGACGTCAGCGACAGCGGCTTCGAGGACCCGGGCTCGGAGTCCACCAGGGCCATGGACGTGCTCCAGGACGAACTCGGGCACGCCGACATCGACGTCATCGCGGTCTTCCGCAGCGACGAGATGGAGGTCGACAACCCCAGCTTCGCGGCGGCCATGGAACGGATGGCCGACGACCTCCCCGAGGACGTCATCGCCGACTACGACATCTACCTTGACGAGGACCTCTCCGAGATCGAGCGCGGCATGCTCGTGGCCGAGGACATGCAGGCCACCTACATGCCCATCACGCTCACCGGGGAGACCCACCAGGAGCGTCTGGACCAGTTCGAGGACGCCGCGGCCGCCCTGGAGGCCGGACCGCTGGAGACCGAACTGGGCGGGCCCATCGCGGTCGAGCACGAGCTCTCCCACACCGCCGAGACCGACATCGTGCGCGCCGAGCTCATCACCCTGCCGCTGCTGCTCCTGCTCCTGGTCATCATCTTCGGCGGGCTCGTCGCCGGGCTGGTCCCGCTGGCCGTCGGCGGGCTCGCGATCCTCGGCTCACTCACCGTGCTGCGCGCCCTGACCCACGTCACCGAGGTGTCGGTCTTCGCCATCAACGTCGCGACCCTCCTGGGGCTCGGGCTGGCCATCGACTACGGCCTGTTCATGGTCAGCCGGTTCCGGGAGGAGCTGAACAAGGGCCGTGCGGTGCCCGACGCGGTACGCCGAACCGTCGACACCGCCGGGCGTACCGTCGCCTTCTCCGGAATCACGGTCGGGATCGCCTTCGCGGGGCTGCTGTTCTTCCCCCAGCCGATCCTGCAGTCCATCGGGTGGGGCGGTATCGCCGTCGTCGCCTTCGACCTCGTGGCCGCGCTGGTGTTCCTGCCCGCCCTCATGTCGGTCGTGGGCCACCGGATCGACCGCCTCAAGCTGCCGCTGCCCGGGCGCACCGTCACCGGGAAGATCGACGAGAGCACCGGTACCTGGGCACGCCTGGCCCGCACCGTCATGCGCGGACCGGCCGTCTCCCTCGTGGCCGTGGCCTGCGTGCTCATCACCTTCAGCGCCGGACTGTTCTCCGCCGACCTGGGCTCGACCGACCAGCGCTACCTGCCCGCCGACGCCGAGGCCCGCGCGGGCACCGAGGCGATGGGGGAGGAGTTCCCCGCCGGCCAGGTCGGACGTGTCGAGGTGGCGGTGCTCGGCGAACCCTCCGAGGAGGCCGTCGAGGACTACGTCGAGCGCCTGGACGACCTGCCCGCAGCGGTGCGCACGCAGGTGGAGCGCACCGGCGAGGGCATCACCCACGTCGAGGTCGCCTACCAGGGCCACACCGACGACCCGGAGATCAGTGCGCTCGTCGAGGACGTGCGCGCCGAACCCGGGCCGGAAGGGGCCGACGAGGTCCTGGTGGGGGGTGTGGCCGCCCAGCAGCTCGACAACCTCGACGCGATCGTCGACAACGCCCCGGTCACCGTCGCCTTCATGGTCGGCGCCACCCTGGTGCTGCTCTTCCTGGCGTTCGGGTCGGTGGTGCTGCCGATCAAGGCGGTGCTCATGGGCGCCTTGTCGTTGGGTGCCTCGCTGGGTGTGGTGATCTGGGGGTTCCAGGACGGGCACTTCGCCGGGATCCTCGGCTTCGACGCGGTCGGAACGATCGACCCGACCTACCTGGTCCTGATCACGATCGTCTCCTTCGGGCTGGCGATGGACTACGAGCTGTTCCTGCTCAGCCGGGTGCGCGAGGAGTACCTGCGCAGCGGGGACAACGCCCGTTCGGTCCAGCTCGGCCTGCAGCGTACGGGCGGCATCATCACCAGCGCGGCGATCCTGCTGGGCGTGGTGCTGCTGGCGATGGGCACCTCGGGGCTGCTCTTCCTCAAGATCATCGGCGTCGGCCTGGCGCTGGCGGTCCTGGTGGACGCCACCCTGGTGCGTGCCGTCATGGTCCCGGCGACCATGCGCCTGCTCGGGGACTGGAACTGGTGGCTGCCGCGCCCCCTGCGGTGGCTGCACGACCGGGTCGGGATCTCCGAGGGCAGCGATGACGAGGACGAGGAGCCCGCGCGCCCGGACGCCCCGACCCAGGCCCCGGAGAAGGCGCCCGCGAACGCCTGACGGCGCTCTCACGCACGGTGGGCCCCGGCCTCGCGGCCGGGGCCCACTCTGCTGTCAGGGGCAGGGGTCAGCCCGTGAGCTCCTGGTGGATGACGGTCGTCAGGGCTGCATCGAACCACGTGTGGAACTGGTCCGGGTCGGTGCAGGAGAAGATGCGGTCGCGGGTCTGGTCCGTGAGGGTGTGCCCCCGGCTCTCCAGTACCATCACCAGCGCCTCTGCCATGCCCAATGCCTTGCCCTTGGCCTCGCCTTCGGCCTTCAGGCTCTCGGTCCACGCACTGGTGTAGGGCGGGATCATGCGTCGAAGATCTGGTCGAAGGGGACACCGCTCCCGGCCCGGACCAGCCAGGTGTCGATCTGGTCGGGGTCGGTGCAGGTGAGGATGCGGTTGCGGGTTTCGTCCGTGAGGACGTCATCCCTGCCTTCGAGAACCAGGATCAGTGCATGTGCCTTGCCCTTGGCCGCGCCCTTTACCTCGCCTTTGGCCTCGCCTTCGGCCTTCAGACGCTCGGTCCACGCACTGGTGTACGGCGCGATCATTCGCCGAAGATCTGGTCGAGAGGGGCGTTGCTCAGGGCTCGGGCGAACCAGGTGTCGATCTGGTCGGGGTCGGCGCAGGTGAGGATGCGCTCGCGGGTCCCGTTCGTGAGCGTGCGGCCCTGGCTCTCGAGGAGCAGCAACAGCAACTGGGACTTCCCCTCGGCCTTCCCCTCGGCCTTTCCTTCGGCCTTCAGACGCTCGGTCCACGCACTGGTGTACTCGTAGGTTTCCGTCATCATCAGTTCCTCCAGAGCCCGCTGGCCGGTGCTGTCGGTGAGCAGGTGCAGCGCGTATCCAATGTACTTCGTCGCCATGTCCCGGTCGATGGAGTCCAGGCCGGTGTGCAGGGCCTCGAGCACCGCCGGCTCGGCCGGCCNTCGTAGGTTTCCGTCATCATCAGTTCCTCCAGAGCCCGCTGGCCGGTGCTGTCGGTGAGCAGGTGCAGCGCGTATCCAATGTACTTCGTCGCCATGTCCCGGTCGATGGAGTCCAGGCCGGTGTGCAGGGCCTCGAGCACCGCCGGCTCGGCCGGCCCGTGTGCCGCGGCCGAGAGCACGCCCACGGTCGGACGGCGGCCGACCTCCTCCGGCGAGGTGATCAGGGGGATGCGGTCCGGCCCCAGCACGATGGGGTCGAGCACGAACCCCGGATGCCCGAGGGGGATGGGGGCCTCGTACCAGTCGGCCACGTCCTGCCGCGGACAGATGACCAACAGGGTCACCGGGCATTCGTGCTTGGCACGCAGCGCCGCGACGTACTCGGGCCAGGTGAAGCGCTTGCGCCCCTTCTGGTCGCGCTGGACCTCGACCACGACCCCCATCACCTTGCCGAAGGGGTCCTCGCCGACCTTCCCGCGCAGCATGATCGCCACGTCCGAACGGCGTTCCACCGGGTCCACGTGCCCGAGGTCGCACGAGGTGAGCTCACTGCGCGTGTAGTGCGGTACCTCCACTCCGAGGTCTCGTAGGAATGCCACCGCTGTGTCCGGGGCATCCGCGAACAGTTCTGCGTAGATCTGGTGTTCAGGTGTGATTGCCACGGGAGAACCGTACGGAGCGTGTGTGACATTTTGCGTTGTGTCATGACGGCTGCTCCGCGGCGGTTCTGGAGAGCCCGTGAGTCGAACCGGACACTCGGGTACTTCCATCACATGGATACCTCTGTGACCACCAAGGGATTCGGGTTCCTCCCGGTTGCGGCTGTCGCCGCGGCGCTGGCCCTGGCGTCGGCGACCACCGCGTGCGAGGGCGACCGGGCTTCCCAGGACGGGACCAACCCGGGCGAGGGGCCGGACAACCCGCCCGACGAGGACGGCGGCCGTGAGGAGATCGCGCACCACAGCATCGACCTCGGGGAAGAGGGGTCCGAGGTCTGGGACGAGGAGCTCCTGGGGGAGGCGCCCCGCGCCGACCTGTCCATCGTGGACGAGGGCGCCGACGTGACCTCCTTCGAACTGGACGTCACCGGCTTCGGGGGCGACGAGTTCTTCCTCGCAACCGCACACGTCGGGCCGTGCGAGGGAGACCCGGAGGATATCGGTGACCTCTACGAGGGCGACCAGGACGATCAGGAGGAGGACGACCAGGACACCGAGGAAGCGCCCGAGAGCGAGACCCACCAGGGCGCCGTCATGATCCAGCTGGGCACCGACGCCGAGGGCAACGGCACCGGCCAGATCCAGATCGACGGCGAGGTCGACGGGGACGACATCGGATCGATGGTGATCTCCGCCGACCCGACCTCCGGTTCCGAGCAGCCCGACCCGGAGGACGGCGAGCCGGTCGCCTGCATGGACGTGGAACTGGAGAGCTGACCGCGGGGCAACGCGCCCCAAGACGCAGAACGGGCCCGGTACCCCCGAAGGGGTGCCGGGCCCGTCACCGTCCTCGCAGGACCGCCGGGGCGGCTCCTAGAGCGCCTGCGGGGCGCCCTCGTGGAACGGCTTGCCGTTGACGGCCTCGGAGACGCCGACCTTGTCCAGGTACGGCGTGATGCCGCCGGTGTGGAAGGGCCAGCCGGCGCCGGTCAGCAGGCACAGGTCGATGTCGGCGGCCTCGGCCACGACACCCTCGTCCAGCATGATCCGGACCTCCTTGGCCAGCGCACGCAGGGCGCGGTCCAGGATCTCCTTCTCCTCGGAGGGGCTGTCGCCGCCGCTGAGCAGCTCCTTGACCTCCGGGTCGATGCTGAGGTCGGGGCCGAAGATCTCGTTCTTGCCGGCCTCGACGACCTTGCCCAGCTGCGGGGAGACCGCGAAGCGCTCGGGGAACGCCTCGTGCAGGGTCTCGGACACGTGCAGGGCGACCGCCGGGCCGACCAGCTGCAGCAGCATGAGCGGCGACATCGGCAGACCCAGCGGCGCCACCGAACGGTCGGCCACCTCGGGCTCGGTGCCCTCGGAGATCGAACCGAGCACCTCACCCATGAACAGGGTGAGCAGGCGGTTGACGACGAAGGCCGGGGCGTCCTTGCACAGGACCGCGGTCTTCTTGAGCTTCTTGGCGGTGGCGAAGGCCGTCGCCAGAGCGGCGTCGTCGGTCTTCTCGCCGCGCACGATCTCCAGCAGCGGCAGGACCGCGACCGGGTTGAAGAAGTGGAAGCCCACGACCCGCTCGGGGTGCTTCAGCTTCGAGGCCATCTCGGTGACCGACAGCGACGAGGTGTTCGTGGCCAGGATCGCCTCGGGGGAGACCACGGCCTCGACCTCGGCGAAGACCTGCTGCTTGATCTCCATCTTCTCGAAAACGGCCTCGATGACGAAGTCGGCGTCGGAGAAGGCGTCCTTGCTCAGCGAACCGGTGACCAGGGCCTTGAGGTGGTTGGCCTTGTCCTGGTTGATGCGGCCCTTGCCGAGCAGCTTGTCGACCTCGCCGTGGACGTAGGCCACGCCCTTGTCCAGGCGCTCCTGGTCCAGGTCGGTGAGCACGACCGGGACGTCCAGGCGGCGGGCGAACAGCAGCGCGAGCTGGCCGGCCATGAGACCGGCACCCACGACGCCGACCTTGGAGACCTTGCGGGCCAGGGACTTGTCGGGGGCGCCGGCCGGACGCTTGGCGCGCTTCTGCACCAGGTCGAAGGCGTACAGGCCCGCCTTGAGCTCCTCGCTCATGATGAGGTCGGCCAGAGCCTGGTCCTCGGCGGCGAAGCCCTCGTCACGGCTGCGGGTCTTGGCCTCGGCGACCAGCTCGACCGCGCGGGCCGGGGCCGGTGCGGCGCCGTGGAGCTTGCCCTCGACGCTGAACCGGGCCATGTTGACCGCGTTGTCCCAGGCCTCGCCCTTGTCGACCTCGGGGCGCTCGACCGTGACGTCGCCGTTGAGGACCTTGGCGGCCCAGCGCAGCGACTCCTCGACGAAGTCGGCGGGCTCGAAGATCTCGTCGGCGATGCCCAGCTCGTGGACCTTGGGGCCCTTGATCGTCTTGTTCTGGGCGAGCGGGTTCTCGATGATCAGCTTGAGGGCCTTCTCGGCGCCGATCAGGTTGGGCAGCAGGTAGGTGCCGCCCCAGCCGGGGACCAGGCCGAGGAAGGTCTCGGGCAGCGACACGGCCGGCACACCGGAGGAGACCGTCCGGTAGGTGCAGTGCAGCGCCACCTCGAGGCCGCCGCCCATGGCCGCACCGTTGACCAGCGCGAACGTGGGAACGTCCAGCTCACCGAGCTTGCGGAAGACGTCGTGGCCCAGCTTGCCGATGGCCAGCGCCTGCTCGTGCGTCTCGATCCGGGGCACACCGGTCAGGTCCGCGCCCACGGCGAAGATGAACGGCTTTCCGGTGATCGCCACGGCGACGATGTCCTTGCGGGCCTTGGCCGCCTCGATCTGCTCGTCGAGGCTGAGGAGCCCGCCGGGGCCGAAGGTGTTCGGCTTGGTGTGGTCGTGGCCGTTGTCCAGCGTGATCAGGACGGCGGTACCGGCCCCGTAGGGGAGCTGGACGTCACGGGAGTTCGCCTTGGTGACGACCTCGTCGTTGAACAGTTCTCGTGCCTGCTCGATCGCGGTGCTCACTTGCCCCCCTCGTAGTTCGGGTTCTCCCACAGGATCGTGCCGCCCATGCCCATGCCGACGCACATGGTGGTGAGGCCGTAACGCACGTCGGGACGCTGCTCGAACTGGCGCGCGAGCTGCATCATCAGGCGGACGCCGGAGGAAGCCAGCGGGTGGCCGATGGCGATCGCGCCGCCCCAGGGGTTCACACGCGCGTCGTCGTCGGAGAGGCCGAAGTGCTCCAGGAAGGCCAGCACCTGGACGGCGAAGGCCTCGTTGATCTCGACGAGACCGATGTCGTCGATCGAGATGCCCTGGCGGGCGAACAGCTTCTCGGTGGCCGGGACCGGGCCCACGCCCATGACCTCGGGGTCCACACCGGCGAAGGAGAAGTCGACCAGGCGCATCTTGCCGGTCAGGCCCATCTCCTCGGCCACGTCCTCGGCCGCGAGCAGCGCACCGGTGGCGCCGTCGTTCAGGCCTGCGGCGTTGCCGGGCGTCACGTTGCCGTGCGCACGGAACGGCGTCTTCAGGGAGGCGAGCGACTCCATGGTCGTGCCCGGGCGGGGCGGCTCGTCCTCGGTGGCCAGGCCGTAACCCTGCTCGATGGAGCGGACCAGGACCTCGACCAGGTCGGGCTGGAGGTTGCCGTCGGCGTAGGCCTTGGCGACCTTCTCCTGGCTGCGCACGGCGTAGGCGTCGGCGCGCTCCTTGGTGATGCTCGGGAACCGGTCGTGCAGGTTCTCGGCGGTGTTGCCCATGACCAGCGCGTCGGGGTCGACGAGCTTCTCGGACAGGAACCGCGGGTTGGGGTCGACGCCCTCACCCATGGGGTGGCGCCCCATGTGCTCGACGCCGCCCGCGATCACGACGTCGTAGGCACCGAAGGAGATGCCCGCGCCGGAGGTGGTCACGGCGGTGAGCGCACCGGCACACATGCGGTCGATCGCATAGCCGGGCACGCTGCGGGGCAGGCCGGCGAGGATCGCCGCGCTGCGCCCGATGGTCAGGCCCTGGTCGCCGATCTGGGTGGTGGCGGCGATGGCGACCTCGTCGACGCGCTCCGGGGGCAGGCCCGGGTTGCGGCGCATCAGTTCGCGAATGACGCGGACGACGAGGTCGTCGGCGCGCGTCTCTGCGTAGAGGCCCTTGCCAGACTTGCCGAACGGGGTACGGACCCCGTCGACAAACACGACATCGCGGGCAGTTCGCGGCACGATGGCCCCTCCTTCTCCAAAGGGGTGGGTGGACTGTCAGAGCCATGCTACTGGCCAGTAACAAAATGCGCGAGTACGGGTGTGTGCTCCCCGTCACACTAGTGTCCTCGTGATGTCCTCGCTGGTGCGACCGCATGCACACGCCCGGCGCCCGCACACGCGGCAACGTCGACGGTCCCGCCCCGATTCCGGCCCCGGGAGCGCCGGTCCGAGAACGCCGCGGACTCCGAAACCCCCGGACACGAAGAACGGGCACGCCCCGAAGGAACGTGCCCGTCTCGAACGCTGTGCGCCGGCGCCCTCACAGGAGAGCGTCGGCCTCCCTGCGGCGCCCCGCGGCGCTGTAGGCCCCGGCGAGGTCGCGGCGCAGGCGCATCGTCAGCCTGCGCACCTCGGGGTCGCCCGAGGAGTTGAGGGCCGCGCGGTAGGCCTCGCGCAGGGTGTCCACCGCGTCGTCGGAGCGGCCGGCCTGCGTGTAGCAGCGGCCGAGGCGGTGGTGCACGGTGAGCGTGTCCAGGTGGCCCTTGCCCAGTCGGCGGCGGCGCCCGGCCAGCACCATCCGCAGCTGCGTGATGGCCTCGTCGTAGCGGCCCGACATGTTCAGCGCGGCGCTCAGGCCCAGGCGCAGCTCCTCGCGCGCGAGCGTGCCGGCCACGTCCTCCACCGCGCGCTCGTAGTGGATGACCGCCGCGTCCAGACGGCCGCTGCGGCGGTAGCAGACGGCCAGGCGCGTGCGCGCCTCCACGGTGTCCTCGTCGGCCGAACCGAACTGCCCCTCGCGCTCGCGCAGGAGCCCCTCCCAGTGCTGGGCGGCGTCGGCCGGGCGGCCGGCGTCCTCCAGGGCCCAGGCGAGGTTCTCGCGGATGATCTCGGTGCGGGGGTGCTCCTCGCCGTAGACCGCGACCGCCTCGTCCAGGGCCAGCTCGAACTGCTGCACCGCGGCCTGGCGGCGCCCCATCTGCGCGTACTTGGTCGCCAGGTTGTTGCGGGCCGTGATGGTGTCCGGATGCTCGGTCCCGTGCCGCTCCACGAGGGAACGCAGCGTCCGCTCCAGGGCGGCCGCGCGCATGCCCGCGGTGGGCGCGGAGCCCTCCTGGTCGTGCTCGGCCTCCGGGGGAGGGCCGAGCGGGGCGGGGGACCCGGCAGGGGCGGGGACGGGAACGCCGGCCGGCTGCTCGGCCACACGTTCCTCGCGAGAGGGCATCGCGGTATCGACCGACTGCTTCTCGGTCTCAGCCGTCAGACCGGTCCCGCGCAGCAGGGCACGCCAGAACGACAAGCAGACTCACCACACTTCCCTCATCGCGACGAACGGCTCCGGGAGCCGCCATCGTCCGTCCTCAGAAGTGCCCCGTCAGGTCAAGTCGACCTGAGCAACGAGGGCACGTTTCTATAACTTAATCGGACACGCGGCTACGGACCAGACGTACAAGGGGCTTTGTGTGTGGTGAGTTCGGTCACTTCTGGGTTTGGTGCGTCAGAACGGGGTAAAGATCAGCTCTTTTGGGCATCCGTCAGCGCTGTGGCCAGCGGCTGCGCGGTCAGCCCGATCTGCCACTCGCGGGCCCCGCGCGAACGCAGGAACTCGCCCACCGACCCGGGTTCGACCTCTTCGGGCGGGGTCCATGCCAACCGCCGCACCGTGTCGGGCAGCAGCAGGTTCTCCGCCGGCATCACGACGTCCTCGGCCATCTGCGCCACCGTGGCCCGGGCCGACTCCAGGCGGCGCGCGGCCTCCGGTGAACGGTCCGCCCAGCGGTTGACCGGGGGAGGTCCGTCGCCCGGGGCGTTGGGGCGGGGCAGTTCGGACTGCTCCATGTCCCGCGCCCGGTTCACCGCCGAGATCCACGTCGGCACGTAACGCCGCGCGAGCTTGATCCCGAACTGCCGGATCTTGGTCAGCTCCGCCGACGTGCGCGGCATCGTCGAGGCCGCCTCCACGATCGCCGCGTCGGGCAGCACACGCCCGGGGGAGATGTCCCGCTCCTGCGCGATGCGGTCGCGCTCGTACCAGAGCTCGCGCACCGCGGCCAGGGCACGCTGATTGCGCACACGGTGGATGCCCGACGTGCGGCGCCAGGGGTCGCGGCGCGGCTCCTTGGGCGGGGCGTTCAGCACGGACGCGAACTCCTCCAGCGCCCACGGGAGCTTGCCGGACTCCTCGAGCTCGGCCTCCAGGCGGTCGCGCAGGTCGACGAGGATCTCCACGTCCAACGCGGCGTAGCGGAGCCAGTCCTCGGGCAGGGGGCGCTGCGACCAGTCGACGGCGGAGTGCTCCTTGGCCAGGCGCACATTCAGCAGCCGCTCGACCATCGAGCCCAGGCCGACCCGGTGGTAACCCAAAAGGCGGCCGGCCAGCTCGGTGTCGAAGAGGCTCTCGGGGCGCAGGTACACCTCGGTCAGGCAGGGGAGGTCCTGGTGCGCGGCGTGCAGCACCATCTCCGTGTCCCGGAGGGCGGAGTTGAGCTCGCTGAGGTCGGGGCAGGCGATCGGGTCGATCAACGCCGACCCGGCGCCCTCGCGCCGCAGCTGGACCAGGTAGGCGCGCTGTCCGTACCTGTAACCCGAGGCCCGCTCGGCGTCCACGGCCACGGGGCCGCTCCCCGAGCTCAGCGCCGAGACCACGTCCGACAAGGCGTCGGGGTCGGCGGTGACCTCGGGCAGACCCTCGCGTGGTTCCCGCAGGAGAGGTGCCGTCTCCTCGTCGTCCTTTTCCGGTTCGCGGGATTCTGTCTTGGGGTTCAACGCGTTCGCCACCCCTCTACGGTATGTGCTGTGGCCACCGGACGCCGAAGAGGGCCTTTCCCGTGGCCACCGCCTCAGGGGCGCGAACGCTGTCTGCTGATGTCGGCCACGTCCAGAGGGGGCAGGCCCGCGGCCGACGCCAGCAGGGCCAACCACGCGTTCACGTGGCCCGAAAGGTCGTCGCTCTCGGGGGTCCAGGAGGCACGCAGTTCCACCTCCGTGGTGGAGCCCTCGTCGGCCTTGGTGCCGAACCCCTCGGTGGTGGCGCGGGTGACGGTGCCGCTCAGGGTGTGATGGGTGGCGCCCTGGGCCTCCAGGGCATCGGTCAGCCAGCTCCAGGCGACCGGGCCCAGCAGGGGATCGGTCGCGATCTCCGATTCCAGCTCGGAGTTGACCTGGCAGACCACACGGAAGGGTCCGGGCCAGTCGCGGGTGTTCTCGGGGTCGTAGAGGAGGATCAGACGGCCCCAGGCGACCTCGTCACCACGGACCTCCACCGCCGCCGAGGACGCCGCTGTGTGAGGGGCGAGCCGCTGCGGAGCGGGGATCTCCGCAACAGAGATCTCGGGGCGGGTGAGGAGGGGTTCGCGGAGGGCCTCGACCGCTCGCCGGAACGTCTCAGGCGCGTTCTCGGCGCTACCGACATCGGGCATTGTGGAAACGTCAGCCTTCGTCTTGTGGTGATCACGGATCGACGGACATGTCCCGGACGCGCGCGGTGCGCACCCGTGGGACACGGCACCGACCGTGGCACGAGTCACGGCCCCGGAGACGTAATCGGCCCGGCGTGTCGGTGTTTTGTGATGATCTCGGTACCGGCTCGCCGCACCGGCTCCACGGCTTCGGCGATCCGAGTGAGAGCACCGCGGACGGCATGGCACGATCAAGGGGTGACGCTCCAAGATTCTCCGTTCCTCCGCGCCTGCCGGCGCCTGCCCGTGGACCACACGCCGGTGTGGTTCATGCGCCAGGCCGGGCGCTCTCTGCCCGAGTACCGCCGCGTCCGCGCCGACGTGCCCATGCTGGAGGCGTGCGCGCGGCCCGACATGATCACCGAGATCACGATGCAGCCGGTGCGCCGGTACGGCGTCGACGCCGCGATCTTCTTCAGCGACATCGTCGTGCCGCTCAAGGCCATCGGGATCGACCTCGACATCAAGCCCGGTGTCGGCCCCGTGGTGGCCGAACCGATCCGGGACGCCGGCGGTGTCAAGCGTCTGCGCGAGATCGAGCCGGACGACATCCCCTTCATCAGCGAGGCCGTGGGGCAGCTCACCGGTGAGCTCGGCGACACCCCGCTCATCGGGTTCGCCGGCGCACCCTTCACGCTGGCCTCCTACCTCATCGAGGGCGGCCCGTCGAAGAACCACGAGCACACCAAGGCGCTCATGTACGGCGAGCCCGAGCTCTGGGACGAGCTCATGCGCCGCCTGGCGAGCATCACCCTCGGCTTCCTGCGCACCCAGATCGAGGCCGGCGCCAGTGCCGTGCAGCTCTTCGACTCCTGGGTGGGCGCGCTGAGCGCCGAGGACTACCGCACGTCCGTGCTGCCCTACACCTCGTGGATCTTCGGTCAGCTCAGCGAGTACGAGGTGCCGCGCATCCACTTCGGTGTGGGCACCGGCGAGCTGCTGGGCCTGCTCGGCGATGCCGGGGCCGACGTCGTGGGCGCCGATTGGCGGGTCCCGCTGGACCAGGCCGCCGAACGCATCGGCCCGGGCAAGGCGGTCCAGGGCAACCTGGACCCCGCCACCCTGTTCGCGCCGTGGGAGGTCGTGGCCGAACGGACCCGCGACATCCTCGCGCGCGGCCGCGAGGCCGAGGGCCACGTGTTCAACCTCGGCCACGGCGTACTGCCCAGCACCGACCCGGACCAGCTCCAGCGGCTGACCGAGTTCGTGCACGAGCAGACCGCTTCCTGAACATCCGCCGCGGGGGCGCCGGGCCGTGCCCGGCGCCCCCGACGTGTGTCCGGCGGGTCAGCGGGGATCGGACCCGTCACCGTCCGTGTCCGCGCTGCCGGAGGCCTCGTCCCCGTCCCCGTCAGGGGAGCCGTCGGTCCCCGGGTCGGTCGTGGACGACCGCGTTTCCTCCGAGTTCTCCGCGTCCGGGGCGCCCCGTCCGGACCCGGAGCCGGAGACGAGCGCGGTCAGCTCGGCCCGCTCCTTCCGCCGCTTGCGCCACTGCAGGGCCGGCCACGCACCGATCACGGCCACCACGAGCGCGAACGGCAGCAGCCAACCGACGCCGGCGGCCAGGAAACGGGCCGCCGTGAGCAGGGACTCCGCGCCCGAACGCAGGCTCTCCAGGAACCCGGGCGCCTCCGCGGCCTCATCGTCCTGTGTGGGCGCGTCCGGCGGCAGCAGCGTCAGCTCCACCGTCGAGTAGGCGGTCCGGTCCTCCAGCGACGCCAACCGGGCCTGGAACGCCTCCAGGTCCTCCTGCCGCTCCAGGATCCGCGACTCGACGTCCAGCAGCTCCTCCACGCCGTCGGCCTCGTCGAGGTACCCGCGCAGGGTCTCCAGGGAACGCTCGGCCGACTCCGTGCGGGCCTCCACGTCGGCGACCTCCTCGGTGACGTCCTCCACCGACCGCTCCAGGCCGGTGCGCTCACCCAGGTCACTCAGCTCCGCCAACACAGCCTCGTAGGAGTCGGTGGGCACACGCAGGGTCATCGACGAGCGGGTCGGGCCGGACGACGGGTCCTCGTAGGACTCGCGGGACACGTGGCCGCCGGCCTCGCCGGTCAGCTCCTTGGCCGCCTCGCTCGACGCGTCCAGCTCGTCCACGCGCACGGTCAGCTCCGCATGGTGCACCAGGTCGCGGTCGTCGACCTCCACGTCGTCGCCGACCGCGGAGTCCTCGCCGTCGCCTTCCTCTCCGCCACCGTCGCCGTCCTCCTCGGCCGGCAGGGCCTCCTGCTCGGCCGCATCATTGCGGGGCGCCCCCGCCCCGTCCGACTGCTGGGTCGACCCGCACCCGGCCAGCAGCAGGGCCACGAGGAAAGCCGCGAACAGACTGCCGGGGGTACGCCACTTCGCTGAATCCATGCACGGTCGGACGGCCCCCGCCCCGCCTTCGTTCCGGGACGTCCGGTCACGACCGCGCAACGGGACGGGCGGCGGCCCCGGCCTGCGACGAAGGACCGTGCGCGGGAGCGCCCGGGTACCCTTCCGAGTACACACGGGGCCCGCGAGACTGGTGCAGCGACAGGGGCGCACGTGCGCCGGTTCAGGGTTCCCCCGTTTTAACGATCTAGGCGCAGGGCCACGAGGACCGCTGCGAAAGGAGGTGTTCCATGCTGTCGGGTCGCCGCTACCGGCTTGCTCTGACCGATGAGCAGGCTGAGCAGTGCCAGAAGTTCGGTGATGTGTGCCGTGCGGTGTGGAACGCCGCCTTGGACCAGCGCCGCCAGTACGTGGACCGGTTCACGCGCGGGCGGCGGGGCCCATTCTGTGGATACCACCTCCAAACGAGTGAACTGGCCGAGGCCAAGGCCGAAGCGCCCTGGCTCAAGGAGGCCCCCTCGCACGTGCTCCAGCAGACGTTGAAGGACCTGGACCGGGCCTGCCGGGACAGGGGCGCCTTCAAGGTCCGGTGGCGGGCCAAGCACCGGTGGAGCCCGTCGTTCCGGTTCCCGGCCGGGAACCGGATCAGGGTGCAGAAGCTGAACCGCAGGTGGTCCCGGGCCAAGCTTCCCAAGCTCGGATGGGTGCGGTTCCGGTCCTCCCGCCCCGTAGGCGGCGCCATTCGCTCGGCCACGCTCTCTCGCAAAGGCACCCGCTGGTTCGTCTCGTTCCTGGTGGAAGACGGTCTGCTCACCCCTGAACACCACCCGGGTACTCCGGTGGGGGTGGACCGGGGCGTGGCCGTGGCGGCGACCACCAGCACCGGACAGTTCCACGACCGCGAGTTCGCCAGGCCCGGGGAGAAGGCGCGACACCTCAAACTCCAGAAGAAGCTCTCCCGGCAGAAGAAGGGGTCGAAGAACCGGGCCAGAACGTTGAAGGCCATGGGCGCCGTCTCCACCCGTGCGGTGGATCGGCGCGGCGATTTCTGCGCGCAGCTCGCCCGCCAGCTGACCACCCGCCACAACGTGGTGGTGTTGGAAGAGCTGCGCACGACTAACATGACCGCTTCTGCCCGGGGCAGCGTCGACGCCCCTGGCAAGTATGTGCGGCAGAAGGCGGGCCTGAACCGGGCCATTCTCGACAAGGGATGGCACCGCCTCGAAATGGCGCTGCGCAACGCAGCCCGCAAGAGCGGTACCAGGATCGTGTTGGTCAATCCGGCCTACACCTCGCAGACGTGTTACCCGTGCCGGGTGGTGGATGCCGACTCGCGCAAGAGCCAAGCCGAGTTCGTGTGCACCGCCTGTGGCCATACCGACCACGCTGATGTGAACGCTGCGAAGAATGTCTGTCGCGCCGCAGGGCATGCGGTGCCAGCCTGTGGAGACTTCGGGGTTGCCCGGTCTGTGAAGCAGGAACCCCCGGGAACCCGCGAGGAAGTACCGGCCCAGCCAGCTCTTGAGCTGGCCGGAAACCCCCGCGCCCATGAGGTGCAGGGAGGAAGCCAACCACAGCATCTGGGAAGCTGGAGACATGCCTGAAGCACCGCACGTCGTCGTGGTCGGGGGAGGGGTCTCCGGACTCACGGCCGCGCACCGGCTCCGCGGCCACGGAGCCGCCGTCACCGTGATCGAGGCCGCGGACCGCCCGGGGGGCAAGCTGCAGGCCTCACCCGTGGTCGGCGCCCGCGTCGACGCCGGTGCCGAGGCCGTCCTGGCCCGCCGTCCCGAGGCCGTCGACCTCTTCGAGGAGCTCGGACTGGGCGACCGCGTCGTCCACCCCGGCCAGGGCTCGGCCTCCCTCTACAGCCGTGGGCGCCGCCGCCCCCTGCCCAAGGGCCAGCTCATGGGCGTACCCGGTGATCTGCGCGCCCTCGCCCGGAGCGGGGTGCTGTCCTGGGGCGGCGTCCTGCGCGCAGGGCTCGACCTCGTGCGCCCCCGCACGCCCGTGCAGGGCGACGTGTCCGTGGCCGACTACATCGGGACCCGCATGGGCCACCAGGTCGTGGACCGCCTCGTCGAACCGCTCCTGGGCGGGGTCTACGCCGGACGCGCCGACCGCCTCTCCCTCGACTCCACGCTGCCGCAGATCGCACCCATGGCCCGCACGGAACGCTCGCTCCTGCGCGGGGTCCGCACCAGCCTGGCCGGACGCGGCAAGGCCCCCACCGCGCCGGGGCCCGTCTTCGCGTCCCTGCGCGGCGGCGTGGCCGGGCTCGTGGAGACCCTCGCCGAACGCCAGGGCGAGCGCCTGCGTACCGGAACCCGCGCCCGGGCCCTGGAACGCCGCGAGCACGGCTGGCGGGTGCACCTGGAGGGCTCCGATCCCCTCGACTGCGACGGTGTGCTGCTGGCCTGCCCCGCGCCCGAGGCCGCCCGTCTCCTGCGCGAGCACGTGCCCGAGGCCGCCTCCGGGCTCGAGGGCATCGACTACGCCTCCATGGCGCTGGTGACCTTCGCACTGCCCGCCTCGGCCTTCCCCGGCCCCCTCACCGGAACCGGGTTCCTCGTGCCGTCCGGCGAGGGGCTGACCGTCAAGGCCGCCACGTTCTCCTCCAACAAGTGGCCCTGGCTCGCCGAGGAGGTCGCCGAGGCCAACCCCGGGGAGGACCTCGTCGTGCTGCGCTGCTCCATCGGCCGGTTCGGGGAGCACGCCACGCTGCAGCGCTCCGACGACGAGCTCGCCGAGGCCGCCCTGGCCGACCTGGCGCGCGTGACCGGCCTGTCCGGAACCCCGGTGCAGACCCGCGTCACCCGTTGGGAGAACGGCCTGCCCCAGTACTCGGTCGGCCACGCCGACCGCATCGAACGTGTCCGCGGCGCCGTGGGCCGCCACCCCGGCCTGGGTGTGTGCGGCGCCGCCTACGAAGGCGTGGGGGTGCCCGCCTGCATCGCCGACGCCGGACGCGAGGCCCGGCGCCTCGCCGAGGGCCTCACCGCCCACCCGCACACCACCGACGCAACTGACCAGCAAGGAGCCAACCCGTGACCGGCCAGAACGAAGCCCGCTCCAACGACGGCACCGACCTCAACGCCCTCATCCGGTACACGATGTGGTCGGTCTTCAAGGTCGACCTGCCCGAGGGCACCGACCGCACCACCGCCGCCGGCGAACTCCAGGCCTTCCTCGACAAGGCCGCCGAGAGCGGTGTGACCACCCGCGGCAGCTACGACGTCCAGGGCCTGCGCGCCGACGCCGACATCATGTTCTGGTGGATCGCCGACGACCCGCGCCAGCTCCAGGACGTCTACTCCGCCTTCCGCCGCACCGAGGTCGGCCGCGCCGCCACCCCCGTGTGGTCGGTCATGGGCCTGCACCGCCCCGCCGAGTTCAACCGCGGACACGTGCCCGCCTTCCTCGCCGGCGAGGAGCCCAAGGACACCATCTGCGTGTACCCGTTCGTGCGCTCCTACGAGTGGTACCTGCTGCCCGACGACGAGCGCCGCTCGATGCTCGCCGAGCACGGCAAGATGGCCGCCCCCTACGCCGACGTGCGCGCCAACACCGTGTCCTCGTTCGGGCTCAACGACTACGAGTGGCTGCTGGCCTTCGAGGCCGACGAGCTGCACCGCACCGTCGACCTCATGCGCCACCTGCGCGGCGCCAAGGCCCGCCTGCACACCCGCGAGGAGCTGCCCTTCTACACCGGGTTCCGCAAGCCCGTCGCCGAGCTCGTGGAGTCCCTGGCCTGACCGCCGGCGCCGGGCACGCCCGCCCGGCGCCGGTACCGCACATGAAGGAGCCCCCGTACACGTCCTGGTGTACGGGGGCTCCTCCGTGTGTCCGGGGTCGGTCAGGCCGCGTTGGCCCGCCGCACCGCCAGTACGTAGAAGGGGATGGTCACGATGAACAGCAGCACCAGGGCGCTCATGAGGTAGATGAGCACGTCGCCGGCGGGCACACCCAGCGCCCAGGCCGCCAACAGCGCCACGGCCACACCGATCGCACCCAGCACCGCGTAGATGCGCTTGCCACGCGGCTTCGGGTACTCCATGCGGCTCACCATGAGCCAGGAGATCAGCAGCACCGCGGCCAGACCCCCGTAGACCGGCGGGTCCAACAGCACCACGGTCACGATCGCCATCGCCCCGAAGGGCGAGGGCAGCCCGGTGAAGTAGTCCGTGCCCGGCGCCTGGCAGGAGAACCGTGCCAGGCGCACGATCGCGGCGGTCAGCACCGCACCGCCGGCCAGCACCGGCAGAACGTTCATCCCGCCGGAGAGCACACCCCAGGTCACCACGAAGAAGGCCGGGGCGAACCCGAAGCTGATGACGTCGGCGAGGTTGTCCAGCTCCGCGCCCATACCGCTGCCGCCGAACCGGCGGGCGATACGGCCGTCGAGCACGTCCAGGGCCGAGGCGGTCAGCAGCAGCGCACCGGCCGTGGCCACGGCGGCGCGGGGCAGCGACCCCTCGGCGCCCGCGGCCAGGTGCCCTGCCTGGGCCATGGCCAGCGCCCACACCGCGAGGAACCCGCAGAGGGCGTTGCCGAGCGTCAGGTAGTCCGCGACGCCTAGACGCAACCGCGGCGCGTCGTCGGTCTCGGCGGGGGGAGGTGCCTCGGCATCGGGGTCGACGGCGTTCTCAGTCGGCGTCAAGGCGTGTTTCTCCGGCCCGGACCTTCTGGCCGACCTCCACCGCCGGGGTGACACCGGGCGGGAGGTGGATGTCGACCCGGGACCCGAACCGGATGAGGCCGATCCTCTCGCCTTGCTCGACCTTCTGCCCCGCAGCGAGATACGGGACGATACGCCGGACCATCGCGCCGGCGATTTGAACGACCGTGATCTCACCGATCTCGGTTTCAAGGGTCCAGATGACGCGTTCATTACGCTCGCTGTCCTTGTCGAATGCGGGACGGAAGCCTCCGGGGCGGTGTTCGACACCGGTGATGACACCGGCCAGCGGCGCACGGTTGACGTGCACGTTGAGGGGGTTCATGAACACCGCGACGCGGGTGCGACCGTCGGGCTGGGGATCGATGCTCTGAACGACGCCGTCTGCCGAGGACAGCACCCGTCCGGTGGCCGGCCCTCGTTCCGGGTCGCGGAAGAACCAGGTCATGCCGGCCGCCAGGGCGACGACGGGTGCCGCCGCCAGCGCCCGTGCCCGTGATCCGCGGGAGGCCAGACCGGCCGCGGCGGCAGCGCCCAGTGCGGGCAGCAGCCAGGGCGCCGACCCCTGGGCCATGCCCATGCGCGGGCGTGCCGGGGGCCGGTGGGCGAGGGCGGTGTTGGGTGAGTCGTCGGTCATCGAGCGCTTTCGTCGCGGGTGGGTCTGGTCGCCCGCACATCGGATTCCGCTGTGGGGGACGGGCCCCGGGGTCGCCGGGCCCTCTGGTGCGCGGACAACCCGGGTGGTTCACCCATTCCGCGCGGCGCTCCTCGGCCGGCGAGGGCCGGCTTCGGTGCACTGGTTGCGATTATCCCTGATCCCGGGGGAGGACCAGGCTGGTAAGACTACTGCCTCGGTTCCAGGGACAGTGCGACGGAGTTGATGCAGTACCGGGTGTCGGTGGGGGTTCCGTGCCCCTCACCGTAGAAGACGTGGCCCAGGTGGCCCTCGCAGGTGGCGCACCTGACCTCGGTGCGGACCATGCCCATCGAGCGGTCCTGGTGCAGGGTGACGGCGTCGGTGTCCGCCGGGTCGAAGAAGCTGGGCCATCCGCAGCGGGAGTCGTACTTCTCGTCCGAGCGGAAGAGTTCGGCGCCGCATCCGCGGCAGCGGTAGACACCCTCGGTCTTGGTCTCGACGTAGTCGCCGGTCCACGCGCGTTCGGTCGCCGACCTGCGAAGGACCTCGAAAGCCACCGGGTCGAGGCGCTCGCGCCACTCGTGGTCGGTCCTGGGAAGCTCTGGGGCCCCGTCGCCTCCGGCCGGGGTCCGATCCGCTGAGTCAGCCATGCATACGACGCTACCCGGAATCGTGCGCGAACGCTGCCAGGGTCTTCGTCCACGCGAAAGGGGACCAAGCCCCACGGAGGAAGATAAATCGTCCTTACGTGCTACATAAACCTAACTTCATCCCTGGCCACGTTCAGTACCCAAAGTGACGGGTAGGGGCTAGGTAGAGGGTCAGTGTTCAGTGGATCACTGAGGCAGGTGGCATGGCAGTAACCGTTCAACAATCACTAGGAGTGACTAAGCAGCCGCTACGCGTAGGAAGAATCCGATACGGATTGTGGTGGCTCGAAGAAGCAACCGCAGGGGCCCGCGCCCGGGTCCGTGCCGTCGCCGACGGCACGGCCACCGCGGGACGGGAACTGCGTTGGGCGGCAGAACTCAGTGTCCGGGCCGCGACCGTACAGATCGACCACGTCCGCCCCGAACCCCTGAACGACCGCGGACTCCTGAAGCTCATGGCGTTCCTCGCCTTCGCAGCTCTGGGTATCGCGTTCGTCCTGGGGATCGGGGTGTCCCAGTGGTTGATGACCGCGGAGAACAGCATGGTCTTCGCGGCCGCCGGCGCCCTGGCGGTCGGGCTCGCGGTGCTCGCACTGGCGTTCCTGGTGTTCGCCTCCAGACGGAGGCGGAACCGGTAACCCGCGACACCCGGGGCGGCGCCCGGGGGCGGACGGTACCCGTCGGTACTCTCCGCCCCCGGGCGCCGTCGTGTCACGGCAGGGGGCGGACGAGCCCGGCGGGCGCGGCCGGGCGGGGCCCGGTCCGCACGGGGCCGCTGCGTTCAGGCCTCGAAGTCGTACTGCAGCACGTAGGCCGAACCGTCCATCGTGATCTGGTTGAACTCCACCGGACGGTGTTCCGAGGCCAACGCCGTGCGCGCCACCTCCAGCACCGGTGTCCCCGCCGCCAGGTGCAGCTCACCGCTCTCCTCCGGCGTGGGCATCCGCACACGGATCTCCTCGGTGAAGTGCACCGGCGCCATCCCCAGCTCCGACAGCCGGGCGTAGATCCCTCCCGGGCCGGTGTCCTGCGAACGGATGCTCCGCGCCGCCGGATGGTCCGCGTGCTCGACCAACAACGCCAGAGGGAGGAAGGACACCGCCGTCTGCACCGGCCGGTCCTCCACGAGGTAACGACGGGAACGCCGCAGCACACCCGCGCCCTCCTCCAGGTCCAGAACGCGCGCGACGTGCTCCCGGGCGGCGGCCTCCTCCACCCGGAGGTCGTCGACCCGGTAGGCGCGGTCGGCCCCGTCGGTCTGCCAGATCGCCCGCCCGTTGCCCCACAGCTCCTTCGACAGGCGCCGGGCCCCGTGTCTTCGCACGGGGCGGAACAGCCGGACGTAGATGCCCGACCCGCGCACGGCCACGGCCAGGCCCTCGTTGATCAGGACCGACAGAGCCTGGCGCGCCGTGGCCCGCGCGACGCCGTGGCTCTCCATGATCGTGTTCTCCCCGGGGAGACGGTCGCCGTCGGCGTACTGTCCGGAGCGGATCAGCGCGCGTATCTCCTCGGCTATCTCTCGGTAGACCGGAGGGGACCCGTTTTCGGACGTCGGCACTACGTTCATCCTCTCGGCCGGGGGGCCAAGCCGATAAGCCCCGTCAACACTGATGTGTGAAGTCGCGGTGAGTCCATCAAGGCACACATCGGGTATGTCCGGTTGCGGGGCCGTTCATGCGTCGTTGTGGGGTGGCCGAAACCGACCGGTTACGGGGCCGTCACGCCCCTTTCCTCAACCACGCAGGTAACGGGCGAACAGGTGCCCGTCCGACTCCAACAGACGCGCCAGGCGGACCGGGGTGCTGCGCGCCGGCACGTGCTCGGGGGCACCGGGAGTCCCAGGGCCACCGGCCACCACACGCGGCGGCCCCGACCCCAGCAGGAACGGGCTCGTGGTCAGGCACAACTCGTCCAACAACCCCGCCGCCACGAACTCCGCCAGCAGGTGCGGGCCGCCCTCGGTCAGCACCCGGTACAGGCCGCGCTCGGCCAACGCCTCGATCACGTGCACCGGTGTCACCGAGGCTCCCTCGACGACCACCACGTCCGCGTGCTCGGCCGCCCACCCCCGCCGTGCGGCCGGGGCGCGGTCCGTGGTGAGCACCAGGGTGCGCGCGTCCTCGGGGGCCTCCGTCAGCAGCGCCTCGGGCACGTCCAACGACCGCGAGACCACCGCCACACGCGGACTCGGCGACCGCCCCTCCCGCAGGTGCTGCCACGCAGGACGCGGCCGCACCGGGCCGTAGTCCTCCACACGGGCCGTGCGGGCACCCACCACCACGACGTCGCACAGCCCCCGCAGGGTGCCGAGCACACGCCGGTCCGCGGGTGAGGACAGGTCCCGGCTGCCCCCGGAGGTGCCCACCGCCCCGCCGTCGGCGCTGGCGACCATGTTGGCGCGCACCCAGGGACGGTCCAACCCCGCCGGGTACGCGTAGGCCTCGCCCAGATCCACCCCCGGTGCCCCGGGGTCGGGCAGGAGTTCACGGAAGGCGATCTGTTCGGGCGCCGCCGCGCCGGTGCTGTGGGCCATGGTCACCCAGGGTAGGACCCGGAACCGCTGCGGCGGGGGAGGGGTCGCCGCCCCCGCCGCCCCGCGGGCCGGGTCAGTCGCCGCGGTGGGAGACCCGCCGCAGCAGCACCAGGGCCCGGTCGATGACGCGCACCGGACCCGACGCCGACACGTAGGGGCGGCCCGCCACGTCCGGCTCGGCGGTGTCCAGCACCGTCTCCCACGCCATCCCGTACTCGGTGCCGGGGAGCGTGAAGTCGACCGCGTCCGCACCGCTGTTGAACAGCATCAGGAACGAATGGTCGCGGATGCGGCGGCCGCGACGGTCCGGTTCGGTGATCGCGTCGCCGTTGAGGAACACCCCCAGCGCCTGGCCCGCGTGGTCCCAGTCGCCGCCGGCCATCGGTTTGCCGTCCGGTCGCAGCCACGCGATGTCGGGCAGGCCGTCCTCACCGGTGGCCGAACCCTCCACCGGGCTGCCGCGGAAGAACCGGCGGCGCCTGAACACGGGGTGCTCGCGCCGCAGCCGGGACAGTTCCCGCACGTACTCCAACAGGTCGTCGGCGGGCTCGTCCTCGCCCAGACCGGCGCCGGACCAGTCCACCCACGCGATCTCGTTGTCCTGGCAGTAGGCGTTGTTGTTGCCGCCCTGGGTGCGGCCGATCTCGTCGCCGTGCGAGAGCATGACCACGCCCTGGGACAGGAAGAGCGTGGTCAGGTGGTTGCGCACCTGCCGGCGACGCAGGGTCAGCACCGCCGGATCGCGGGTCGGGCCCTCCACCCCGTGGTTCCAGGACCGGTTGTCGTCGGTGCCGTCCCGGTTCTCCTCCCCGTTGGCCTCGTTGTGCTTGTGGTCGTAGGAGACCAGGTCGGCCAGCGTGAAGCCGTCGTGGCAGGTGATGAAGTTGATCGAGGCCACGGGGCGGCGCCCGTCGTCCTGGTACAGGTCGCTGGAGCCGGACAGGCGCGAAGCGAGCTCGCCCACGACCGCGTGCCCCCGCCAGTAGTCGCGCACCGTGTCCCGGTACTTGCCGTTCCACTCGGTCCACAGCGGGGGGAAGTTGCCGACCTGGTACCCGCCCGGTCCCACGTCCCAGGGTTCCGCGATGAGCTTGACCTGCGAGATCACCGGGTCCTGCTGGACGATGTCGAAGAACGTGCTCAACCGGTCGACGTCGTGGAACTCCCGCGCCAGCGCCGAGGCCAGGTCGAAACGGAAGCCGTCCACGTGCATCTCGAGCACCCAGTAGCGCAGGGAGTCCATGATGAGCTGCAGTGAGTGCGGGTGGCGCACGTTCAGGCTGTTGCCGCACCCGGTGTAGTCCAGGTAGTAACGCTGGTCCTCGTCGGAGACCCGGTAGTAGCTCAGGTTGTCGATGCCCCGCAGCGACAGGGTCGGGCCCATGTGGTCGCCCTCGGCGGTGTGGTTGTAGACCACGTCCAGCAGCACCTCGATGCCGGCCTCGTGCAGCGACCGCACCATCGCCTTGAACTCCTGCACCTGCTGGCCCCGTGAACCCAGAGCCGCATAACCGCTGTGGGGTGCCAGGAAGGACAGAGTGTTGTAACCCCAGTAATTGGTGAGTCCGCGGGCCACCATCGCGTGCTCGGGAACAAAATGGTGCACCGGCATCAGTTCCACCGCGGTGACCCCCAGGGAAGTGAGGTAGTCGATCACCGCCGGATGAGCCAGGCCGGAATAGGTTCCTCTCTGGTGTTCGGGGATACCCGGATGCCGCATCGTCAGGCCGCGCAGGTGCGCCTCGTAGATCACCGTCTGGTGGTAAGGCGTGTTCGGCCTCGACTCGTTGCCCCAGTCGAAGAAGGGGCTCACCACCACACACTTGGGCACGTACGGAGCACTGTCGGCGGTGTTCTTGCGGGCGGGGTCGGAGAAATGGTAACTGAACAGCGATTCGTGCCAGGTCAGATTGCCGTTCAGGGCCTTCGCGTAAGGGTCGGTGAGTAGTTTGTTCGGGTTGCAGCGCAGGCCGTGCTCAGGGGCGTAGGGCCCGTGGACCCGGTAACCGTACTGCTGTCCCGGGCCGATCCCCGGAAGGTAACCGTGCCAGACGAAACCGTCGTACTCGGTCAACGGGACACGTGTCTCGCGCCCCGCATCGTCGAACAGGCACAGGTCCACCCGTTCTGCGGCCTCGGAGAACAGGGAGAAATTGGTGCCGGAACCGTCGTAGGTCGCACCGAGCGGATAGGAGTTTCCCGGCCAGACTTCCACCATAGGCGTCGTCAGTCTCTTGGTCTCTCGGCCCTCGCGGGCGTGGGCAAGCGGACGCCTTGTTCCTTCCGCTCACCCAGCCGAAGTATGCCGACCTGGCGCGATGATCATTCGTCGGCTGTCCCGCCACGGGGTTTCATGGGCCGATTGTCGGTACAAGGAACGACGAGAGGGGACGATGTTTCCCAAGAGAAAGAAAACGGGACGACAGGTGACAGAACGGCCGGGCCCGGGGAGGCGGGCACAGAAACACGGGCCCGGCCGCGGAATCACCGGCGCGGACGCGCCCGGTCCAGGATCAGCTCCGTGTCGACGTCCGTGGGCAGCGTGCCGAACACCCGGCCCGAACCCCCGCCCAGGCGCGAGAGCGTGAACGCCTCCGCCACCGGTGTGGGCGCGTATCGCAACAGCACCGAGGCCTGAAGCGTCACCGCCATCAGCTCGACCACCGACCGCGCACGGTACTCGAGCTCGTTCAGGTCGCCCAGGCTCTGCTCCAGACGCTTGACCGCCGCGTCGTAGTGGTCGTCCACGCCCCGGGCCGCCGCGAGCTCCGCGGTGAAGGCCTCCACCGACTCCGGGCTGCGCCCCATCGCCCGCAGCACGTCCAGCGCCGCCACGTTGCCCGAACCCTCCCAGATGGAGTTCAGCGGCGAGTCCCGGAACAGCCGCGGCATACCCGACTCCTCCACGTACCCGTTGCCGCCCAGGCACTCCAACGCCTCGGCCGCGTGCGCCGGCTGGCGCTTGGTGACCCAGAACTTGCCCACGGCCACACCCAGGCGCCGGAACGCCGCCTCCGACTCGTCGCCGCGCACCGAGCGGTCCATCGCACCCGCCAGACGCATCATCAACGCCGTGGCCGCCTCCGACTCCAGCGCCAGGTCGGCCAGCACGTTGCGCATCAGCGGCTGCTCCACCAGGCGCTTGCCGAAGGTCTGGCGGTGCTCCGCGTGGTGCAGGGCGTGCGTGAGGGACGCGCGCATCCCCGCCGCCGAACCGATCACACAGTCCAGACGCGTGCAGTTGACCATCTCGATGATGGTGCGCACACCCCGGCCCGGCTCACCCACCATGTGTGCGACCGCGCCGTCGTACTCCAGTTCCGCCGACGCGTTCGACCGGTTGCCGAGCTTGTCCTTCAACCGCTGGATGTGGAGCGTGTTGCGGCTGCCGTCCGGCAGCACCCGCGGCACCAGGAAACAGCTCAACCCCTCCGGCGCCTGCGCCAGAGTCAGGAACACGTCGCTCATCGGCGCCGACGTGAACCACTTGTGCCCCGTCAGCCGGTGGAAACCCTCCGACGTCGGAACCGCGCGCGTGGTGTTGGCGCGCACGTCCGAACCGCCCTGCTTCTCGGTCATCGACATGCCCGCGATGAGGCCCCGCTTGGTCTCGGGGGCACGCAACCCGAAGTCGTACTCGCGCGCGCTCAACAGCGGCTCGTACTGCTGTGCCAGCTCGGGGGAGTGGCGCAGCGCCGGGACCGCCGCGTAGGTCATCGAGATCGGGCAGCCGTGGCCCGCCTCCGGCTGCGACCACAGGTAGAACTTGGCCGCGCGCGCCACGTGCGCGCCCGGGCGCTCGTCCGCCCACGGGGCCGCGTGCAGACCGTGGCCGACCGCCTGGTCCATGAGCACGTGGTAGGCGGGCTGGTACTCGACCTCGTCGATACGGTGCCCGTAGCGGTCGTGGGTGTGCAGCACCGGGGTGTAGGTGTTGGCGGCCTCGCCCCAGGAACGCACCCGCTCCGACCCGGCCGCCTCGCCCACCTCCCGGACCTCGTTCTCGGCCCACTCGGCGCCCTCGCGGCGCAACCCCTCGACGAGCGCGGGGTCCTCGGCGGCGGAGTGGTCGCCGAGCGGTGCGGCCTGGTTGAACACCTCGTGGGTCGGGGGCATCGCGATTACCGCCCTTCTTGGTTCGCGGAGGGGACGTCGTGGGGGGAAAGTGCCGGAATCCTATCCCTGCGGTGCGGGCGGCGGCAGCAGGAGGTCGTAACGTACGCGAAACGGTTGGCGGAGGTGGGGGAGGGCGTGGGCGCGTGCCTGGCGGGGGTGCCGGGGCCTGACCGGCACCCCGGCTGTTCCGGGGGTTCTGGGCGTCCTGGGGGGTCAGGGCCAGAGGAGCCCGCGGGTCCACGCGTCACCCGGTCCCGTGCGCTCGTACCGCAGGCGTGTGTGCCGCCGGTCGGGGTCGCCCTGCCAGAACTCGACCTCGTGCGGGACCACGACGTACAGGCCCCAGTCGTCCGGGGCGAGGTCCGGCTCCTGCACCAGGCGCTCGCGCGAGGCGTCGGCGATCCGGTCGATCTCGCCGAGCTCCTGCAGCGGCTCGCTCTGGCGGCCGTGCAACCCAGCGACCCGTGACTCGAGCGGGCGCCGGCGGAAGTCCTCCGCGCTCGCGCCGGTTCCCGCGTACTCGGCCACGCCCTGCACCCGCACCTGGCGGCCCTGCTCCTTCCAGTGGAAGACCAGTGCTGTGCCCGGGTTCTGCGCGAGTTCGCGGCCCTTGCGGGAGGTCGTGGTCGTGGCGAACCACCAGCCGCGGGAGGAGAGGTCCTTCATGATCAGCACCCGCGCCGACGGGGCACCGCGCCCGTCGGCGGTGGCCACCACCATCGCGTGCGGCTCCGGGACGCCCGCCTCGACGGCCCCTGCGAACCAGGAGCGGAAGAGGTCGAGCGGGTCGTCGGGTGCCCCGCCCGGGTCGAACGGGGGCGTTCCGGAGGCGAACACCGGGAGGCCGGTGAGGAGGTCGCGGATGCTGTCGGAGTTGGTCATGGTCGGTCCCGGTCGTCTTGAGTAGTGCCGCGGACGAAGGTCTCGCCCTTGGAGAGCGTCTCGATCCATTGATCGGTCAGGTTGTGGGCGTCCTCGGCCCGCACGTCGAGCTTTCGTCCGTCCGCCCGACCCCCGAAGATCTTCACGTCGGCGTCGGTAGGCAGAAGTGCACTGCGGAACCCGAAGGAGAACAGGCGCCACCCCCTCTGATCATTACCGACCGGGAACATCCTGAGTGGTGAGGCGCGGCGGAGCTGTTGCTCGTTGTCCCCGCGCCCCCGGGTGACCCGTACCTCCTGGCCGCCCTTGTAGACCAGCGGAAGGCCCAGCGCTGCTCGGAGCATCCGCGTCTCCCCCTGGACCTCTCCGCCGATGATGTCCGTCCAACCCTGGGTCTTGATCTCCGGGGGGAGGTACGTCCCGTTCTCCTTCCGGGCAATTCTCCCCGCAGTGTGTTCCCGGTTCCTCTCGGCCCGGAAGAAGCGCAGCTCTCGCCCGGCGGAGCTCAGGGCTTCGTGCCACTTGGTGAACCGTTCGGAGCTGATACCCGCGACCGTGTGTCCTGCCCCCATCACAGGAAAGGGCGTGATCGCGCCGTCCGGCCACACGTCGCGCGAGAGTTGCTCGGGGGAACAGCCCATGACTTTTGCGCAGATCGCCCGCAGAGCAGGTTGGCAGTCCTCGGCCGGCCCTGACCGTTCGAGGTGGTCCAAGCCCTCGAAGAAGTCCAGCGAGGGTGTGTCCATCGTGCTCGACCACCCGTCAGGCAGGCTCTCTCCCCGGTCGGTGATGCTCAGCCGACCGAACCCTCGTCTTGTCCGCGCGCCTACGCCGCCATAGGCCAGGAGCAGCCAGAGAGCACCGAGAGCGCACTGGTAGGCGCGATCCGTGTCCTCGTTGTTGCTGCCGTTACGCGCGATCCTCAGCGTGTATGTCACGCCTGGTGGGATGAAGGTTCCTTTGGGCAAGTTGCCTTTCTTGGCCAGCCCCGGGCCGAGCATGTAGGCCAACCACATCCGCTGGTGCGTCTCCTGAGGGAAAGTATCGTGCGGCTGCTTGCGGTGGCCCGAGGAGGAAGAGCTAGGTCCCTCGGCAATGCGCATCCGAACAGGTGACGAGAGACGTTCATCTGAACTCTCCGTGCGTGCGGTCGTCCCGAAGACCAGGTCCTCCACCTTCCGTAGACGACGAGGGTCATCGCCCACGTACATGGCGGCCATGGCGCGCAACCAGAACCGCATGCCGCCACGTAGCGAGGGCACTCGGATCTCCGGCGGGGTGTGCAGATGGGGTACCCCCTCGGTCCCGGCCGAGTTGAACACCGGTGTTTCTACACGGAGCTCGAGCGTGTGCCACATGGGTTCACCTTTCTTCCGCGCGCCAGTGCGCGTGGGCGAGGGGAGCGGTGAGGGGACGGTCGTCCCACAGGATCTGGGAGAAGACACCTGCGACGAGGCACCAGGCGCTCGCCTGGAGCAGGGCGGTGACGGCGGCTTCGGGGTGTCCCGACCACACAGCGACGAACACGTCGCCGTCCTCGCTGAAGAGGGGCACCACCCAGGTCAGGCCGAACAGCGCGACAAGCACGGAGTGGACGGCAGAGACCACCCACACGGCGAGCGCGCGCCCAGCTGCCATCACGCCGCCGACCCCGGTGTTGCGTACGTTGACCAGCAGGTACGCGAACGCTGCCGCTGCCAGGAGTAGGGCCACCCAGAGCGGGTGCGGACCGGACCACGACGACGGGACGTCCTTGGACACACCGGTGCCGGCGAAAGCCGCGTGCCACCAAGCGGGGTTCATGGTGGTCAACATGAGCAAGCCGATGGCGGCGGCTGCTGGGACACGGAGCATCCAGGGCATGGCCCACAGTCGGCCGAATGTAGCGACCCCGACCAGGCCCACGGCGGCAGTCAGCGGCGCCGCCCACATAGCTGTCCCGTCCGCGGGGGGCAACGGAAGCAGAGCGAAGGCGGAGAAGGACAGGGAGACGGTTCCCACTGCCAGGGCGGCCGTGAGGCCTGCCAACATCCACGCGCCTTTACGGAACTTCGTCAACGACAGCGAGGCCTTTGCTGCTGTCCAGAGCCGGAAACGGGGAAGGTGGTGGGTCTCCAAGAGTGACGTCGCGACGCTTAGGTCTTCCCGGCTGAACCTCTCCCCAGGCTTTAGCTCTCTGGACCAACGATTCTTGTGGATCGCCAGCGGCTGTCCCCGATGTCCGGAGACAGGGTCCTGAGATTCGAACAGTAAAAGGTCCGTTTCGCTCTCCAGATCGTTCCACTCGACCTGATCGAACGCCGGGAGTGATTCGTGTCGCGCCAGGAGTTTTGCCCATTCCTCGCGCGCCTCACGCGCGCGCGTGTGAAAGAGGGTTGAGGCGGATGGCCCTCTCCCGAAAACTCGCTCGACCGAGCTCGGGCGCACGTAGCCGTGGAGTCTGAGTCCATCACGTGAGTATCGGTAAACCTCGCTCAGGGCGAGAAATCTCTGGCGTGCGGCGATGGGTGTGAGTAGTGAAATATCGGCATTGCTCAACGAAAACTCGCCGACCTGGAACTGTGGAAGTAGCGCGCGCCATGCGGCCTCGGAGATCCAACACCATGCGGCCCACTGAAAAGACACCTCGGCGGCCGCATCTCCCAGGTGGGAGATAATTGCGAGAGGGGTGTAGAGTGCGGCGCGTAGTGTGTCGGAGTTTCTGCTGAGCTCTCTCGCGATCTCATTTAGAGAGTTATCTACTTCGTTCCCGCTCCCCCATCCGGGCTCATCCCGAATTAGATCCGGAATGTGGGCGAAGGAAAGATGTTCACCGACATATTTGAGCTTCTTTTCCTCTTTGGTGAAGATGGTGTGCCGGTGTCGATTCAGTGCTCCCCCGAGGCCGCTATCGCAGCGTGACTTCAGGAGCGGGGACAATTCGTATCGATCAGGATCTTTCTTTGCCTGATTCGTGCACTCCTGTTCCTCTGAGTTTTTCCCGGACTGTGGGGGCATTCGTATCATCCCTCAGGGATGAAGAGTGTGCGCATGCACTTGCCGAGCTCGTTGAGTTCGAATCCACCCCTTGTTTTTGTATAGGCGTAACCGAGCAACATGCGTGTTTGTGGGCCCTTGCGTGACCATGAGCCACCTGCGAATGCGCTGAGTTCGTCCTTCACGTCGTTTGGGTCCAGTTTACGAAGAGGGAGGCTCATCGTCTCTCCGCCCTTCTTGGGGAGGAGTTGTGCGCTGACTTCTGAACGCAGGCTGCGCAGCCATTCGGCGATTGCAATGAGGTAGGGGAGAGTCGACCGGTACCCGCCGGTGATGTGGAAAACCAGTTCGTCTCCGTCTCTGACCGGATTTTCGTCGTCGGGAACGCCGTGACCCTGGATGAGCTCGGCGAGGTCGGTCAGGCTTTCCAGGGCGGACTGGAACTGGCTGTTCGTCTCCACATCCAGGTGGGGGATGCGCATGATGACGACCTGCTGCCTGGCGCCGGCATCGGGCGTCACGTGGTTGAGTGAGTCCCGATACCACACACGCTTGTGATCGCCCCTGGCAAGGATCAAAGCGTTCCAGATCGCATTGGCCAGCCCTTGTGTGCTGTCGCTGGCCAGGAGTAGTACGAGGTCGTCGTTGTCAAGATCGATGTCGTGGGCGCGCAGAGCATCGATTTCTGCCGACATGCGGGTGTTGTAGTTCCAGTTCGCGAGGTCAGCCTCGTTGATCATCTGCAAGAGCCCTTGAAGGTTCTGCTCCGAGACGTTCGGCCTCTCGGAGGATTCAGAGTTCTCGCGCCCGGACTGTGAACCGAAGAGCCTCTTCAGTAGTTCCGAGGAGTCCACATGCTTACCGTCCAAGCCGAGCTGCAGCCCCCCGTCGTGTGGGTCTCTGTTCTCACGCCACTTGCTGAGAACGTTCTCCGGGACGTCGCGTTCATGGCCGTGAGAATCGAGGGTGTCGGCGAGGCTCAACCCGACCGGGACGATATGGACGGTCAAAGTTCCTCCCGTGTTGCTGTCATGTAGCCGTAGCCGGCTGCCGTCTTGGCCCCGACCCCCATCAGATCGGCGCCACCCTCGAGCCAGCAGGCCGCTTGCCGCGTCAGGTCGCCGTTGTCCCCGACCAGGTCGGCCACGAACGTTCCCGCGGTGAGGTGATCTCAGTGAGTTTGCTTTTCGATAGTGGTC
>NZ_JADBGI010000036.1 GCF_014892575.1 Nocardiopsis coralli
TGTGGGTTGCGCGCAGGGCCGGCCGGGCTATCGTCCCCGGCCCCGACGAACCACCGACCCCGAGGCACCACCAACGACCCCCCACCCCAGCCCAGTCGCCACCGAGGCAACACCAACGAACCCCCCACCCCAGCCCAGTCGCCACCGAGACAACTGAAGCAACCTCAAACACCACAGGACCCCTCGCCCGTTCGAACGCAATCCCCATCAACGATCTAGGATCGGCGGTGGCCCTCGACCACCGCCGCGCCGGCGCGCAGACCCCCAGGAGGCCCGGTGTCCAACCCCCCGCACCACAACGAGTCCTCGGGCGACCCCGAGACCCTGTTGCAGTTCCGGGACGCCAACGGCGTTGTCAACGTCAACCAGTACATCCGGCCCCCCGAACCCCCGTCCCCTCCGCGGCAGGCCCCTGCTGCGGACAGCCGGTTCACCGACCGCACCGCCGAGCTCACCGAAATCGAACGCATCGCGCGTGAGGCCGCCGTGGCCGGCCGGGGTGCGGTCGTGGTCCTGGTCGGTGACGAGGGCGTCGGCAAGAGCGCCACACTGGCCGAGATCGCACACCGGCTCCACGGCCCCTTCCCCGACGGGGTGCTCCACCGGGACCTGGCCCAGTGGCGCGACGGAAGGGGCATCCTCGACCACGAGGCGGTCCAGCGCAGCCTCCTGCGCGACCTGCACGCACAGGACGTCACCGGAACCGCCACTGCCGACCGGTTGCGCACGGCCACCGCAGGCAGCGGCGTCCTGCTCCTCCTGGACGGGGTGGCGAGCTCCGCCGAACTCGAGGCCGTCTCCCTCGGCTCGGGCCCGCACCTGGTCGTGGCCACCGGTCCGCCGGAACTGGTCCGGGACGAAGAGCTGGTCGGGCGGGTCCGGCGCCTCTTCGACCTGCGGGAACTGCCGCCGAACGACTCGATGGAGCTCCTGCGTTCCTTCCCCGGGGTCGACCGGCGCCTGTCCGACCCGGACGAGCACGCGAGCGCCCGGCGGCTCGTCGAGATCTGCGGCCACCTCCCCGCAGCGGTCCGCATGGCCGGCGGCCACGTGGAGGCACAGGGCCTGAGCGTCACCGCACTGGTCCGTGCCCTGGAGTCCCGCCTGGCGACCGTCCCACCGCCGACCGGTGTGGACGCGGTCATCGAGCTCGCGCTGTCCGGGCTGGGCGAGACCGAGTACCGCGTTCTGGAGCTTCTCTCCGCCTACCCCGGCCGCCGGGTCCCCGGAGAGCTCGGACCTGCGGAACTGGGGGAGCCGGCCGCGCGGGCCCGCGCCGAGCTCGAGGGTTCCGGCCTGCTCCACCCGGGCGAGGCGGCCGAGACCGGCGTGGTCGAACTCGTCCGTGCCCGGGTCCGGGCGGACGCAGGGCCGCGGGCGCGTCTCGACACCGACGCACTCGTCCGCTTCTTCACCGTCACCCACCATCTGGCCGATCGTGCGAGCCTCGGTGAACGTCTACGCCTGGTCGATCACCTCGACGCCGACGACCTCACCCTCCCGCCGACCGGCCACCGGGCCCCCTTCACCACCCGTCGTGAGGCCGGTGACTGGCAGGACCGCCACCTGGCCGCCGTCCCCGAACTGCTCCGCCTGGCGGGGGAGAGGGAGGACCCGGCCGCCGTCTCGGCCGCCTACGTCCTGGCCGAGGCGGTCTGGCCGGTCTGTTACGGCCGGGGCCGCACCGCGGTGGGGACGCAGGTGTACGGGTACGCGCTCCAGGTGGCCCGCACGTACGGCCACCACCGGGCCCGCCTGCGCATGGCCTGCTATCTGGCGCGCCTGTGGGCCGAGGCGGGTGCGGGCGACCGTGCCGCGGCGGCCCTGGCCGGGGCCGAGGAGGCGGGTGGAGCTGCGGAGAGCACGGAGGGCCTCGACGGCGCGGTCCTGTGCGAGACCCGTGCGCTGCTGCTCCAGCGCTTTCCGGACGCGGTCGGCGGCGGGCAGGGAACCACCGAGGAGCTGCTTCTCCGGGCCCGCGACATCCACCGGGCCCACGGCCGTCCGCGCGGCGACGCCCTCCAGACCTACCAGCTCGGGAACGACGCCCGGGAACGCGGCGACCTCGACGGGGCCGAGCAGGAGCTCTCCCGCGCCCGGCGGATCACCGACCGGCGGATCGACGAGCTCGAGCGCGCCGGACGGGACGCCCCGCGCGGCGCTCTCGAGGACTGGAACCTGATCCGCGCCAAGGTCCGGCTCGCGCAGGCCAGGGTCCACCTCGAGCGCGGGGAACCCGACCCGGCCGACCACGAGGCGGGCCAGGCCCAGAAGGTCTTCTGCGAGTACCTGGAAACGGTCCGGTGGGTGCGGGCCGTGCGCCTGCTCGCCGAGGCGTCCGAGCTCAGGGGCGCACCGGACGAAGCCCGGGACCGGTTGCGCGAGGCGGGCAGGATCTCGCGGTACTTCCGGCTCGAGGAACAGGGCCGGGAGATCCTGCACCACTGGGAACGCCTGGACCCGGGCAACGGGTCCGGGGAGCGCTGACCCCAGCCGTCCGCGACGGACCCCGCCTCCGCCCACTGCTCACACGAGGGCCTGAGAGAACCCGAAATCGGGCGGGGGGGGGGTGGCCTCGACCAGCACCTCACGCTCGCCCACCACCAGCCGGACCCTGTCGTGCCACGCGCGCCACGGCAGGCCCGCCCGCGCCCACGCCACCGCCGCCGAAGCCACGAGCGAGGCGTCCGGGCCACCGGCTTCCGGGGCCGAGTACCACCCGGAATCCTCGTCGAGCGGGGTCCGGACCAGCATCGCCCCACCCGAGCGGTGCAGCACCAGAACGCCGTTCCCGCCGGGCCCGGATGCCGCAGCGGCCGCCACGACCGCCTTCGGGTACGCCTCCAACCGGTCCGCCGACCACGCCGCCGCGCCCCGGCCGGGCCTCGGGCGACGGTGCGACCAGGCGTCCGCGGCGGCCCAGTGCGGCATGGCGGTGTCCTCGGCGTCGACCACCAGGGGCAGCACCGCGGCCCGCTCCGGACCGGCCGACCCGGGGGCCGATGCGGGGCGGCGCCGCAGGTCCACGACACGGGCGTCGCCATCGGTGCGGGCGTCGACGCGCCAGGCGGTCACGTCCTCCGGGCGGTCGGGCAGGTCGGGGAGCGAACGGTACCGCGCGGGGCCGAGCCGGTCCTCCGGCAGGTCGAGAAGGTCGTAGAGCACGGAACGCACCCGCGCGGCCGACCCGCCGGGGTGTTCGATGAGCAGGTCCGCGACCGGGGCCGGCGGGGTGCGCGCCGCCCGGTCGACCTGCGCGGCGAGGTCCTCTCCGCCGTCGATCCGCGGCAGCCGGCCGCCGAACTCCAGCAGCGGGGAATCCGGGTCGAGGTCCCCGGTCTCGAAGGCGGCGAGCAGGACCGGACGCCTCAGCGCGGCGGCGTAGTAGGTGACCGATCCCTGGTCGCCGACGACCACGTCCGCGGCGATGAGCGCGGCCCGCCACCCCTCGGCGTCGGGGATCAGCGCCAGGCCGGCCTCGACCTCGTCGACGAACCACAGCTCGAGCTGGGACGGGTCGTGGTGGCGGTGCACGTTGGGGTGGGCGACCAGCGCCACGCGGTACTCGTCGTGGGGCAGGCGGGCCAGCAGTTCCCTGATCAACGCACGCCGCGAACCCAGCAGCGACCCCCGGTTCCACGTGGACGAGACCACCACCAGGCGGCGTCCGCGCAGGTCGAGGGCGTCACGGTAGCGGTCGCGGCGGCCGAGCGCGGCCAGCATCCGGTCGTGGGCCGGGTCGCCCACGACCACACCCCGCCCGCGCGCCGAAGGGAGCGCGGCGTCGAGGCGGGCGCTCTGCTCGGAATGGGAGAACAGGAACCGGGACGCGATCGGCTCGCCCCCGTGCAGGAGTTCCGCGGCGTCCAGCCCCGAGGCGTGGGTGAGCGAACCGGGGGCGGAGCCGACCCGGCGGTTGTGGCCGGCGCCGTGCGGCATGAGGACCAGGCGGGTTTCCAGCCGGTGCAGGCCGCCCTTGGTGCTGGCCGCCAGGGCGAGGTCGAAGCCTGAGGAGCGCTCCACCGCCTCTTCCCACGGCAGGATCCGCTCGACCCCTGCCGCGCGCAGGGCCGGGACCACGCCGCTCTCGGAGACCGAACCCGGGGTGACGGTGTAGGTGAGGCCGACCCGGTCGTCGGCCAGGAGCCCGGCCACGTCGAGGAGCCGCCCCGCGACGGGGACGCTGCGGACGACGGCGAGCACGTGGCGGTCGGGCTCGACGGTGGCCCACGGGTCGGATGGGGACTGCACGGAGGTCGGGGGCTTCCTCACTCGGGGCGGATACGGGGGCCGGTCGGGCCCGGTCCCGGAAGGTACGGGCGCCGACCGGTCAGCCTACCCCCGCCCGCCCCGGGCGGCGTCAGGCGGCGACGTGCTCGTTGGCGAGCTTGCCCACCTGCTCGGCCAGGTACTCCGGCATCTCCAGCGGTCCCATGTGGCCCACGCCGTTGATCTCCATGGGCAGGTCCGCGCCCGGGATCACCGACGCCATGTGGTGCGCGTGCCACGGCGGCGTCATCTTGTCGGCGGTCCCCGCCACGACCACGGTCGGCGCTGTGATGCGCGACGCACTGTGGTCCACGTCCAGTTCGTTCATCACCGCACCCCAGCGGCCGCGCACGATCCCGTTGCACTCGTGCACCATGCGCACGCACAGCTGCACCATGCGCGGGTCGGAGTCCTTGCCCATGGTGATGTACTTCAGCGCGGCGGTCGTCGCGGCGTTGCGCGGGCCCAGCGGCAGCGGGGCCTCCAGGAACGTCTTGGCCGCCACGGTCCCGAGCGGCCCGGGCAGCGGGAAGACGGTGGAGCGCTGCGGCAGCTCGACCGCGCCGGTGTTGGTCAGCAGCACGCCGCCGACCTTGTCGCGGAAGGTCTCCCGCGCACCGGAGGCCATGATCGTCATCCCGCCCATGCTGTGCCCGGCCACGACGGCCCGACGGCCCTCGGGCACGGTCGCCTCCAGCACGGCGCACAGGTCGTCTGCGAGCTTGTGCGGCCCGTATCCGGCCTTGGTCAGCGGGACCTGGGAACGCCCGTGCCCGCGCTGGTCGTACAGCACCACGCGCAGGTTCGGGTCGAGCTCCCGCACGACCGGGCCCCAGGAGGCCAGCGACGTCGACCAGCAGTGGGAGAAGACCACGGTCGGCCCGTCCTCGGGGCCGCGTACCTCCACGTGCAGGAGGGTGCCGTCGTCGGAACGGACTTCGAGTTCGCGGGCAGCGCCCACGTGTCGGGTTGCCATCGGGGGTACCTCTCGCTCGGGGGTCAAGAGAAGGGATCCCCCGGGCCGGCGCGTGGCCCGGGGGACGTTCACGGGGGACCTGCTCGGTGCACGGGGGATGTGCCGGGGGACCTGCTCAGTCGTCGATCACGATCTCCGGGACCGCGAAGGGCGGCGTTCCGGCCCCGCTCACGGGGTGTCCGCCCCACAGGTTGGGCTCGTCGAGGGTTCCGGAGCCCTCGTGCCCGTCGGGGGTGCGGAGCAGCACCTTGCGGACCCCCTTCTTGTACGCGGCGGTGAGGTCCTCGCTCGCCGCCAGCCGCCCCTTCCAGCGGTAGTCGCCGGTCAGGGGCGAGAAGTGGCCCGCGAGGTGGGCCCGCACGTCGACGGTCCCGATCTCCTCGCCCTCCTCGCTCTGCGGCAGGACGATCGTGATGACGCCCTGGTATTCCTCTTCCTCGTCGCCGAACCCGCTCATCGTCGTCCTTTCTCAGGCGGCCACGTGTGCGCGCCGGGTCCGCGAGCGGTCCACCCGCAGGTCGTAGTTGTGGGGGTCGAACCACCGCGTGCGCAGCGCGAAGTTCCAGGTGAAGGTGGGCCACAGGGTCGTGTTCCGGCCCTGCTCGTTCAGGTACCAGCTGTCACAGCCGCCGGAGACCCAGACGGTGCCCTCCATGGACTTGGCGACCATGTCGTTGTAGCGGCGCTGGGCCTCGGGGTGCACGTCCATGCGGTCGAGCCCGTTGCGGCACAGGTACTTGAGGGCCTGCATCGTGTACCGGATCTGGGCCTCGATCATGAACACCTGCGAGGTGTGGCCCAGCCCGGTGTTGGGGCCGGCGAGCACGAAGGCGTTGGGGAACCCGGCCACGGTCGTGCCGCGGAAGGCCTGCACGTCGGTGCCCCAGTGGTCGGACAGCGAGCGCCCGTCCTCGTTGAACACCCGCTTCGCCACGGGCGGGTCGGAGACGTGGAAGCCGGTGCCGAGGATGATCGTGTCGACCTCGTGCTCGGTCTCCTTCCCGGAGGCGTCCCGGGTGACCACGGAGTTGGCGCGCACCTCGACGATGCCGTCGGTGACCACGTCCACGTTGGGCTGTGCCAGCGCGGGGTAGTAGTCGTTGGACATCAGGATGCGCTTGCACCCGGCGCGGAAGTTCGGGGTGAGCTTGGCGCGCAGCTCCGGGTCGTCCACGCTCCGGTTGATGTTGGAACGCCCGAGCGCCTCCACCACCTTGAGGAGCTTGGGGTTCTTCGCGAACCCGAAGATGTAGTTCTCGCGGCCCCAGTAGATGCTCTTGCGCGCGACCTGCTGCGCGCCGGGGATGTTCTGGTAGAGCCAGCGCTCCAGCTTGGTGATGTCGCGGTCGTGGCGGTACATCACCCAGGGGGCCGTGCGCTGGAAGAGTGTGAGCTTGCCGGCCTTCGGCTGGATCTCGGGCACGAACTGGATCGCGGAGGCGCCGGTGCCGATCACGGCGATCTTCCGGCCCTCGAGGTCGTGCTCGTGGTTCCACTGCGCGGAGTGGAACATGGTCCCCTCGAAGGTGTCGATGCCCTTGATGTCGGGGACCGACGGGTCGGCGAGCGGGCCCGCGCCGGTGACCAGGAACTGTGCGGTGAGCGTGCCCTGGTTGGTCTCGATACGCCAGCGGTTGTGCTCCGGCTCCCAGTGGGCGGAGGTCACGTCGTGGTCGTAGAGCACGTGGCGGGGGATCTCGTACTCGCCGGCCACACGCTTCATGTAGTCCCAGATCTCGGGCTGGGGGGAGAAGGTGCGGCTCCAGGTCGGGTTGAGCGCGAACGACCACGAGTACAGGTGCGAGGGCACGTCGCAGGCGGCCCCCGGGTAGTCGTTGTCGCGCCAGGTACCACCGAGGTCCTTCGCGCGTTCCAGGATGACGAAGTCGTCGAGGCCGGCCTGCTTGAGCCGGACCGCCATCCCGATCCCGGCGAACCCGGAGCCGATCACGGCCACCCGGTGGTGAGGGGGTGCTTCGGTCACGTTCAGGTCCCTTCGTGCGAACCGGCCCGGTGCTGCGTCGGGTCGGGGGTGTGTGACCCCCCGGGGGCGTGGCGCGTTCCGCCCCCGGGGGAGAGGTTCCCCGGCAACGGCGTGGCGCGTTCCGCCGCCGCCGGGGAGAGTGCCCCCGGGAACGTGGCGCGTGCGTCCCCGGGGAGGGGGTCCACCGCCGGAAGACGTGGCGCGTTTCGCCTTCCGACGGTGGAGTCTGGGGGAAGGGCTAACCGAGGAGGCCGGCCTTCTTCCAGAAGTACTTGCCGAGGCCGGTGATGGCCTCGCCGGTGTTGAGCGTGGCAACGACCTTGCGGGCGGCCCAGGTCTTGGTCTCGATCCAGTGCGGGTTCTTCTTGGCGACCTTGTAGGCCTCCTTGGGGTCGAGCCCGACCTGCTCGTAGACCTTGGGGTTGATCAGCCGCGTGGCGGAGTAGTAGGTGATCAGGCCGAGCACGATCTTGCTGTAGGCCTTGTCGATCGGGCCGCGGTTCTGCCAGTCGCGGGCGAACTCCTCACGGGCGTAGCGCATGTGGCGCGCTTCCTCGACCACGTGGATGCGGGCGACCGAACGCACCAGCGGCAGGATCTGCTCGTCCGGGATGGCCTCGCGCTGGATCTGGTCGAGGACCTCCTCGACGAAGAGGGCCCCGGCGAAGATGAGCGGGCCGTGCGCGATGGTCTTGAAGAGGCGGCCGAGGTGGAAGGCGACCGGGTCCAGGCGGTGGGTGTGCCACCCGAGCTTCTCGACCATCTTCGCGAACATCACCGTGTGCCGGCACTCGTCGGCGATCTCGGTGTAGGCGTACTGGACGTGCTGGGTCGTGGGGTCGTTGTGGTACGCGTGCCGCACCAGCATCTGCATCAGGATCGTCTCGAACCAGATGCCGATGGTCGCGATGGAGGCGACCTCGAGGCGGGACAGCTCCTTCTGCTGGGCCTCGGTGAGCTGGTCCCACAGGTGGGTGCCGTAGAGCGAGATGCGCTCGGGGCGGATCCCCCACATGTCGGGGTCGACGGGTGCGTCCCAGTCGATCTCGATGAGCGGGTCGTAGGAGGCCTTGGCCGAACCGCGCAGCAGTCGCTTGGCGATGTCCTCGCGGTCGGTGATCTTGGGCTTGGCCGTGATCTCTGCGGTCATTGTCGTCCCTCCTCAGGACACGTTCTGCTGGGCGGCGGGGGTGCCGTGGCGCGCGTGCAGGCCCTGGGCGATCTCCGCGTCGGCGAAGGTGCCGTCGTTGAGGAGCAGCTGCATCTGCAGGGCGACGATGTTCTCGGTCGCCGTGGGGAAGTGCCGCGTCAGGTGCAGGGCCGCGGTGCCGAGGGCGGTCGAGGCCACGTCGCGGGGGGCGCGCTTGGCGGCAGCGGCGCGGACGACGGCCATGACGGTGTCGCGCTTCTGTTCGGCGGGGACGAGGCCGTCCAGGGAAGCGCCGGTGGCGCGCGAGCTGTCGTGGATCGGGGTGTCGACGTATCCGGGGTAGACCGTCGTGACGCCGACGTGGGTGCCGTACTCGGCCCGGAGCATGTCGGAGTAGGCGGTGACCGCCCGCTTGGAGACGACGTAGGCGCCGGCGAGGGGCAGCTGGAGGTTGGCCAGCAGCGACGCGGTGACCACGACCCGGCCCCGACTCTCCATCAGTGCGGGGAGCGCGGCGGCGGTCACGCGCCAGGTGCCGAGGAGGTTGACCTCGAGGGCCTGGTGGGCGTGGGCGTCGGGCATCCGGCCGATGTCCACGGAGGGGCCGACCCCGGCGTAGTTGATCAGCAGGTCGAGTCGGCCGTCGAGCTGGTCGACGGCCTCGGCGACGGCGTCGCGCACCTGGGCGTCGTCGGTGATGTCGCACCCGATGACGCCGGGTCCGGGCTTGCGGTCGATGCCGACGACGTTCACACCGATGTTCCGGAGGACGTCCACGGTGGCGCTGCCGAAGGCACCGGAGGCACCGGTGACGATGGCGTTGAGGCCCGGCAGACGGCGCAGGTGGTGCGGCAAGGGGGTCGTCATGTGATCTCCTCCACAGTCATTGCCGGAACGTTACAACGGGCATTGTCACAATGCAATGGGATGTCATCGGATATTTACCGGCGAGTAGGTTGTGCGGATCGCCCCTGCGCACCACCGGGACGCCGCCCCTCGGCAGGCGCCACCGGTGCTGTTGCAGGTCGGAGCTATCGGGGGTCGTGTCCGCGGCTGCTGGTGCCCAGGAGGCCGGCTCGGCGCCAGAAATATGCGCCCAGGCCCGAGATCGCCCCCGCCGTCGACAGGGTTCCGACGACCTTGCCGGCCAGGTCGGTCTTGCTCCGGACGTAGCCGGCGTTGTGGCGGGCGGCGCGGGCGGCCTCGCGGGGGTCGAGCCCGACCTCGGCGTAGACCTTCGGGTTCACCAGGCGGGTCGCCGAGAAATAGGCGATCAGGCCCAGGGCGATCCGGGAGTAGGCCTTGTCGATCGGGCCGCGGTTCTGCCAGTCGCGGGCGAACTCCTCGCGGGCGTAGCGCATGTGCCGCGCCTCCTCCACGACGTGGATGCGCGAGGTGGCCCGCACCAGGGGCTCGACCGAGTCGTCCTTGACGACCTCGCGTTGGAGGCGGTCGAGGATCTCCTCGACGAAGAGCGCCCCGGCGAAGATCAGGGGGCCGTGCGCGAACGTGCGGCACAGGCGGCCCAGGTGGAAGGCGAGCGGGTCGAGCTTGTGGGTGTGCCAGCCGAGCTTCTGCACGGCCTTGGCGAACATGACCGTGTGCCGGCACTCGTCGGCGATCTCGGTGTAGGCGTACTGGACGTGTTGGGTCGTGGGGTCGTTGTGGTACGCGTGCCGCACCAGCATCTGCATGAGGATGGTCTCGAACCAGATCCCCGTGGTCATGATGCTCGCGAACTCCAGGCGGCTCAGTCGGCGCTGCTGTTCCTCGGTGAGCCGGTCCCACAGCGGGGTCCCGTGGATGGAGACGCGTTCGGGGCGCATGCCCCACTTGTCCTCGAGCGGGGCGTCCCAGTCGATCTCGACGAGGGGGTCGTACGAGGCCTTCGCGGATCCGCGCAGCAGGCGCTTGGCGATGTCCTCGCGGTCGGTGAGCTTGACTCCGGTCGGTGTGGCCATGAGCGCTCTCCTCTGGTCGGGGGGTGGGGGGCCGATCGCGCCAGTGTGACCCCATTCACTATTCGTTTCACGAACGTTACAATGGCTGTTGTATCGGTGCAATGGGGTAAAGGGCGGCACGCTTACTGGGAAGTAACCTTCGCGGGGGTCTCTAGGCTTGGTCCATGGCCGAATACCGCATTGACGAACTCGCCCGGCTCGCCGAAACCACCGTGCGCAACGTCCGGGTGTACCAGGACCGTGGCCTTCTCGCCCCACCCCGGCGGGAAGGGCGCGTCGGTCTGTACTCCGAAGCCCACCTGGCCCGCCTGCGCCTGATCGGCCAGCTCCTGCGCCGCGGCTACACCTTCGCCAACATCGGGGAGATGTTCGAGGTGTGGGAGCGCGGCGGCGACCTCTCCGACATCCTCGGGTTCGAGTCCGCGGTCGGCGACGCCTGGAGCGACGAGATCGCCGACTACCTGACCCTCAACGACCTGAGAGGGCTCTTCGGCAAGGGCGTGACCCCACGGACGATAAAGCGGTCCCTGGACCTGAAGGTGATCGAACGCGACGGCCTGCGGTTCCGTGTGCCCAGCCCCCGCCTGCTGCACGCCGGCAGCGAGCTCGTCAAACACGGCATGACCGTCGACTCGGTCCTGGACATCGCCGAGAACCTGCGGGACAAGGTCGGCGACGTCGCCGAGCACATGGTCCGCCTCGTCGCCGATCACATCCTCTCCGAGCACCCCGTCATCACGACGATGGGGAGCGAGGAGATCGCCGAGGTCGCCGAACTCATCCGCCACGTGCGACCCCTCGCACAGCAGGCCGTGGACGCCGTCCTGGCCCAGGCCATGGCCGACCACATGAACGACGTCCTGGGCGAGCACTTCGCCGACGCGATGGAGGAGCTGCGCGCCGAACCGGGCGACCGCGACGGGGACAGCGCCGTGGGCACGTCCTGAACGTGTCCCTGCACAGCCCCGCCCCGGCCGCCCCCGATGCGCCGGTGAACCGCGTGGGCCCCGCCCGGGTGGGCGGTCCGAACGGGGCCGTCGGGTTCGGGGTCAGTCGGTGTCCGAGCCCTCCTGAGAGGTGGATCCCCCGTCCGCCGCGGACCCGTTCGCGGCCTGCGCACGCGCGGCCTCCAGCGGGGCGTCGGCGGTGACCGTGCCGCCGGTCTCGCCGTCCTCCTTCGAACCGACCACGGTCAACGGCAGCAACGTCGTGTAGCGCAGCTCGGCGAAGGCCCCCTTCGGCACGGCCGGGTCGTGCGGGTGCACCGGCTTCAGGCGCCGGTACCCCTCGCTCTGCGGCGGCCGGGCGTCCTCCTCACCCTTGTTCGGCCACAGCGACATCGCCCGCTCGGCCTGGGCGGTGATCGTCAGCGACGGGTTCACGCCCAGGTTCGCGGTGACCGCGGAGCCGTCGACCACGTGCACACCCGGGTGCCCGTACAGGCGGTGGTACGGGTCGATGACCCCGCTGTCGGGGGTGTCACCGATCGGGCAGCCCCCGAGGAAGTGCGCCGTCATCGGGATGTTGAAGACGTCGCCGATGGTGCCGCCGGGGAACCCGTCGATGCGCTCGGCCAGCCGGGTGGCGGCCTCCTGCCCCTCGGGGATCCACGTCGGGTTGGGGTCGCCGTGGCCCTGGCGCGAGGTGAGCTTCTTGCGCCCGCCGAACAGACCGCGCTTGACCGAGGTGGTCAGCGAGTTGTCCAGCGACTGCATCACCAGGCCGATGATGATCCGCTCCGACCAGCGCCGGTTGGAGAAACTGCGCGCGAAGACGTACGGGTGGCGCACGGCCTTGGCGAGGAAGTGCAGCCAGCGCGGCACCGGGCCGTCGCCCGGCACCTGCATCGCGGTCAGCAGCCCCATGGCGTTGGAACCCTTGCCGTACCGCACCGGCTCGATGTGGGTGTTCTCGTTCGGGTGGATCGACGACGTGATGGCCACACCGTGCGTGAGGTCCTCGTGCCAGGGCACGTGCCGGCTCATGGCGCCCACGAGCGCCTCGGAGTTGGTGCGGGTGAGGGTGCCCAGCTTCTCGGACAGGCGCGGCAGCAGTTTCTGGTCGCGCATGCGGTGCAGCAGCGTCTGGGTGTTGTAGGTACCCGCGGCGACCACGACCTGGCGGGCGGTGAAGGTGTGCGCGTGCTTGCGGCGGCGGGGCTTGTCGGTCCGCAGGGTGTCGACGGCGAACCCGCCGCCCTCGGCCTCGGTGAGCTCGCGGATGCGTTCGACGCTGGTCAGCGGGTGGACACGGGCGCCGCCGCGCTCGGCGAACCAGAGGTAGTTCTCCGTGAGGGTGTTCTTGGCGCCGTGGCGGCAGCCGGTCATGCACTCGCCGCACTCGGTGCAGGCCTTGCGGTCGGGCCCGGCCCCGCCGAAGTAGGGGTCGCCCACGGAGTCGCCGGGGGAGGCGCTGTTGCCCTCGCCGTCCTGGCCGTCACCGAAACACACGCCCACGGGGGTCAGGCGGAAGGTGTCCTCCACACCCATCTCGCCGGCCACGGCGCGCAGGTGCTTGTCTGACGGGGTGACGGTCGGGTTGGTGCGCACACCCAGCATGCGGCGGGCCTGGTCGTAGAAGGGCGCCAGCTCCGACTTCCAGTCGGTGATGTGCTTCCACTGCGGGTCCTCGAAGAACGCGTCCATGGGGTGGTAGAGCGTGTTCGCGTAGTTGAGGGAGCCGCCGCCGACCCCGGCCCCGGCCAGGATCATCACGTCGCGCAGCAGGTGGATGCGTTGGATGCCGTACATGCCGGCCTGGGGCGCCCACAGGAAGTTCTTCACGTCCCACGACGAGGACGGCAGGGTCTCGGGGGTGAAGCGCCGGCCGGCCTCCAGGACTCCGACGCGGTAGCCCTTCTCGGTGAGGCGCAGGGCGCTGACCGAGCCTCCGAAGCCCGACCCCACGACGAGCACGTCGTAGTCGAAGCGGTCGTCGGCGTCTGTGTTCTGAGCGGATGGAGCGTTCTGGGGGTCTGGGGACACGGGTTGTCTCTCTCCTGGTCAGTTGCGGTCGACCCGTGATGCGCCGGACACGAGTCCGCAACATTGAATGCGCCATCTGGAAATGTGACAATTCATATTGTAATCTCCCTCACTACCGCCGAGTAAGGTGTGTTCCACGTAACACGCGAGGCGTGCTTCGGCGCAAGTTTCGCTCCCCCTCACCGCCCGTCCCCCGGGCGGTGGAACTCTGGAGGTACTCCCATGGCCAAGGCTTCCGACGAGGCCGAAGTGTCTCAGGCTGGGCCTGAGCAGGCCGACGGCAGCGGTGGCACCAGGTGGCGCCGCTTCGCCCTCGTGGCGATCCCCGGGTTCGTGGCCGCCGCCGTGCTCGGCGGCATGACCACCCAGGGCCTGCTCGCCGCCTCGTTCGCCGTCTCCGGCGACAGCTTCAAGATGGCCGCGGACCAGCTCCGCGGTGACGGCTTCGCCCAGTACGGGGACGTGGCCGAGTCGGTCGACGGCGAATCCCGCCCGGTCGGCCTCTCCTACGTCGACAGCGCCGAGCTCGACAATCTGTGCATGTCCTCGCTCTGGGAACTGCCCATCGGTGAGGCCACGCTGGTCATCACCGCCGGCGAGAACAACCCCGTCGAGGGTTCCTCGATGGTGATCGACATCGAACAGCTCCAGGGCAACGCCGAGTTCAGCGAGATCGAGATCGGTCGCGACGCCAGCACCCTCGACAAGGCCGACGGTGCCCAGGGTCCGGCCGGTGGTTTCGGTCTGCAGTCCGACAACATCACGGTCGACGACATGGAGCTCACCTCCTGGGCCGTGACCGCCGGAACCCTGCGCCTGTCCGGCCTCGGGCTCGCGATCCAGCCCGGAAACAACGAGTGCTTCTGACGCCATGGCCGACGTAATGACCACGCTGCGCTCAGGGCGCACCCGGTTCCGGGACTGGCGGCGGGGCCGCCCGTTCTGGGGCGGCGCCCTGCTCGCGGCAGCCGGTATCGAGCTCCTGGTGGCCCCCGCCGCGCAGAGCCTGATCCTGCCCATCGACCTGATCATCTACGCAGGTATCGCCGGGATCTCCGGCAACCTCATCGGCGTGCTCCTGATCGGGATCGGGGTTCTGAGCTGGTTCCAGCCGGCACAGAACTCCTTCTTCGGGATGGTCGGGATCATGCTCGCCCTGGTGTCCTTCGTGACCTCCAACTTCGGCGGGTTCGTCATCGGGATGCTGCTCGGCATCGTGGGCGGGGCCCTCGTCTTCGCGTGGGGACCCTCGGCCCGGAAACCGCGTCCCGAGGGGCGCCACCGGGAGCAGGGTTCCGATGCCCGTGACGAGGACCCGACCGGCGACGACGGGACCGGCGAGGACACCGGTGAGGACACCGCGTCCGACGATCAGAACACCTCCGCCGGGGACGAGGACCCCGGCACCCGCACCGCGGAGAACCCGCCCTCGGACGAGGGCGGGCGCTCCCCGAAGTGGACTCGCCTGACCGGTATCCGGAGGCGAACGTGAGACGACCCCCCACGGAGAACCGGGCCCTCGCGGCCGCCGCGCTGCCCCTCGCCCTGGCGGTCACCCTGGCCTCCGCCCCGGCTCCCACTTCCATCTGGGACTGGCTCCTCCCCGACGACGAGGAGGAGCAGGGCGAGGAGGAACAGCCCTCCGAGGAGCCCACCGACGGCACCGAGGACGACGAGGAGCCAGAGGAGAGCCCCGAACCCGACCCCGAGGACGGCGACGACGACCCCGAGGAGGACGACGGCGCCGAGGAGGACGAGGAAGAAGAGGACGGCGACGAGGACGACGAGGAGCCCGACGCCGTCGAGTGCGAGTACCGCGTCGGCGAGGAGGGCCTCGTCGAGGACGAGGAGCAGTTCCTCGAGGCGGTCGAAGCCTGCCAGGCCGCCGAGGAGGACGGCACCCTTCCCGAGGTCGCCGTGGACGAGACGGACGACTGTTTCACCGGTTCGACCCGGACCTCGGGGCTGACCGCCGACCGGCTCACCATGACGGGGGCCAGTTACGACGGCGTGGTGGAGTGCTCGACCGACGAGGGGCCCCAGCGGTACCTCCGGCTCAGCATGAGCACGGCCGACCTCGTCGAGGGCGAGCTGTGGTTCGAGGACGCCGGGACCCGGATGTCCCTGGACCTTCCCGAGCTGTCCATGGACGGTGACGTGGTGCTGCACGTGACCGAGATGAACGTGAGGATCCTGGGGATCCCCCTGACCTTCACGCCGGACTTCCCGCCGCCCCTGCTCCTGCCGATCATGATCGTCACGGACGTCGACGTCAGCGACCCCCTCGCCGCCACCGACAGCATGACCATCCCGGGCCTCAACGCCCGGCACAACCCAGAACAACAGTGAGGGCCGCCGGTACGGCCTGAACGCAAGGGGGTCGGGGGCGCCACCGCGCGGTGGCGCCCCCGACCCGTGTGTGCGGCCCCGGCCGCCGGAGCTTGCCCCGTGCGGCCTCCGGCCGCCATTGGTGCGGGATCCCGCTGCTGCGAGCTCGGTCGTTCGGATCCGGTTCCTGCCGGGCCCGCTCGTTCCGGTCCGGATGATCTGCGGGCACCCCGGACACCCGTCGCCCGGTTCGGATCCTCCTCGGCTCGGCGGCCTGTGGCCGTCGTCGGCCTTGATCCTGACGTCGGGAACGTGAGCGGATTGCGGTCGCGGCCAGTCCGCATGGCGAAGGCCTCGCTGGAGCCAGGGGCCCGGTATCCGGCGGTGGGGCCGGTTCGGACTGCCTTCGGCCGTCTTCGGTAGCGAGCCCTGCGGCTCAGACGTTGGTGCCGTTCCCGGGAGCCCGGCCCAGGCAGCTTGCGGCCGCCGTTGGTGCGGGATCCCGCTGTTACGGGCTCGGTCGTTCGGACCTGCAGTCGGGCTGCGGCCTTCGGCCGTCTCGCATTCCGGTGTCTCGCCGTCCTGGTCGGGACAGCCGACCCCCCTCCCGGCGCCCCCCGGGAGGAGGGCCGGCGGAGTGGTTCAGGCGGAGCTCGTCGGGCTCTCGTGCAGGCCCCGGACGTCCGGACTGCGGTCCGGGCGGCCTGTCGGCCGAATGCTGCAGCCGACTCCGGTCACCTGGAGGTGCGGCCTCAATGGTCGTGACCGTCGTCGGCCGTGATCCTGACGTCAGGAACGTGAGCGGACCGCGGTCGCGGCCAGTCCGCATGGCGAAGGCCTCGCTGGAGCCAGGCGGCGCACCGCGCGGTGGCGCCCCGACCCGTGTGTGCGGCCTCCGGCCGGCCTTCGGCGCATGCCGGCTGCCCCGGACCTCTCCTCGTGCGGCCTTCGACCGCCGCCGGTCCGGTGCTGCCGGAGTGCAGTCGGTCGGGGCCGGCCGCGGCTTGCGCCGGAGCCCGGGGGTGCGGGCTCCGGCGACGGTGGCTCAGAGGGCCTGGGGCTGCACCAACCGGCTCGCGGGCCCCACGTGCGAGACGTAGAGGGCGTCGCGCGCCCGCGTGCAGGCCACGAACAACAGCATGCGCTCCCGCTGGACCGCCTGCTCCAGCGCCACCTGGTCACCCTCGGCCGCCTCGATCGCGGCCTTGGGCGGCAGCAGGTGGTCGCTCACACCGACCAGCGCCACACACCGGAACTCCTGGCCCTTGAGCCGGTGCATCGTGCCCACCCGCACCGCGTCGGCCCGGCCCGAGGTCTCCGACGGCACCGTCGGGACCCCGCGTGCCTCCAGCTCCTTGGCGACCTTGCGGACCACCCACTGGTTGCGGCCGGCGACCGCGATCCCGTCCGGGGCCACCCCCGCCTCCAACCAGACACGCACCCAGTCGCCCAGGGCACGCATCTCCTCGGCCGGATCGGAGCACCCGCGCACGACCGGCGCCGGGCCGCGCAGCAGCGAACGGTAACCGGCCAGGGTGTCGGCGTCGTCGTCCATGCCCAGCGCAGGGCGGTGGCCGAGCAGGGGCGTGGCCCAGTCGAGGATCTCCTGCGTGACCCGGTAACTGATGCGCAGCCGGTGTCCGCGCCCGCGCACGTTGATGCCGAGCGAGGCGAGCGAGACCCGGTTGTCCGACACCCGCTGGTGGGGGTCGCCGACCACGAACAGGTCGTCGGGTCCCTCCGGGACGGCCGCGCGCAGCATCCGCCACTGGGCCGGGTGGAGGTCCTGCGCCTCGTCGACGACCACGTGCCGGAACAGCGGCGCCCTCCGTCCGAGGATCAGGGCGGCCTCGGCGGCCAGCTGCGGGTGGGTCCACACGCCCTCGACGCGCATCGCGCCCACGAAGCGGCGCACCGTCTCCCACACCTGCCGGCGGTGCTCCGGCGCCAGGTGCTGCACGCGTCCGCTGCGCTCGCACCGGATGTAATCGGGCAGGGTCTCCAGGCCCTGGGCGAGCAGGACCTGTTCCCACTCGTCGACCAGGAAGCGCCCCGAGAACGGCAGCCCGTCGGACACCGCCACCGCACGCCAGCGCCGGGCGAGCTCGTCGCGGTCGATCAGCTGCGGGGCGGTGCGCATGTGTGAACGCACCACCGAGTGCGCCACCGCGTCGATCGTGTGCACCCGCACACGTGCGCGCACGGCGGGGTCGGGCAGGAGCTGGTCGAGACGGTCGGACAGCGTCTGGGCCAGCGCGCGGTTGTAGGTCGTGAGCAGGACCGATTCCCGGACCTGCTCGGGGTGGGCGGCGGCGTCGCGCACGGCCAGGTGGGCCGCGCGGTGCAGGGCGATGACGGTCTTCCCGGTCCCGGGGCCGCCGGTGACCTGCGCGGAACCGTTGTAGTGCGCCTCGGTGATGCGGTGCTGGTCCGGGTGGAGCGTCACCTGCCACTGGTCGAAGGGGGCCGACAGCGCGCCGGAGAGCTCGGGCGGGCCGGTCGGGGTCGGGTCGGTGGGGGTGGCGTCCAGGGGTTCGGGGAGCACACCGCGGGCGAACTCCAGCGCCTGGGCGCGCGGGCGCACGGTCAGCAGCCGGTAGTGGTCGTCCTGATCGGGCACGACGACGCCGGACCAGTCGGGTGCGACGCCGACGACCCGCACGCCGGGGTCGGCGGCGCCCGGGACCGGTTCCATGTCGGGGGTGTGGCCGGAACTGTAGGCGCGCATCACGGACAGGGTGCCGAGCTGGATCTCGGGGTCCAGGTGGTTGAAGTCGCTGAGGAACGCCGGGGCGATCGCGAGGGCGGACACGTGTGGTTTCCTCCGGTCGTCGACCTGGGAGCAGGGTGCGTGACCCCGCGTCTTCACTGGTCATCGTGCTCGCGGCCAAATTCCGGCAAACGCTGCGAGAAGGGCCTTCGGGGGCCTTTTCCGGAAGGGCTTGAGAGTCTGCGTTTGCGCAGCTCAGGAACGGTCTTTCGTAGCTGCGTTCGAGGGGTTCGAGGAAGGTCTTGCGGGCGTTCTGCGTGACCTGCGGTTCTGCGACCGGAGCTGATGTCCGAATGGGGTTTTGTGGCATGACCGGAACCCGGGTCCTCGGGCCGGGCGAGGGTCGCGCGTGCGCCTTCCGTTCGGTTGTGCGGAGGGCGTGGTCGCGGGAGGTGGGGGAGTGCGCGGGGTCCGTAGTGGGGTGGCCGAAATGCGCAATGGGGTCGAGCGCAAAGCTCTCACTCCGTGGCCACAACCGGACACCCTCTGTGCTGAACCCCGGGATTGCGGGATCGTTGAGCGGCGGGGCGGCACCCGGCCCCGCTGGCTCAGGGCCCTGCCGGGGTCCGTCCTACCCCGGCAGAGTCCTCAGCCGTCCCGGCGCACCGGGCAAAGCACTGTAGAGAAGCGGTACCCGCACCACGCCGCGGTCAACACGCGGTCACGGCGCCGTTTGCCCGCGCAGGGCGGTCGCGGGGCCGCGTCCGGGCGCCGCCCGCGGCCTCTGCCCCGGTGTCCGAGGGCGCAGCAGTGCGGGGCCCGCGCCCCGTGGGGGTGTCCTGGGGCCTGGATGTTCCATTGACTGTTGGGAACGCAGCGAGAGTGCCGCGGGGGCGTCGCGCAGCCGGAGGGGCTGCGCCGCCAGGCGCCGTTCGAGGGTTGGTGGCGGGTGACGGTGCGGGCCGGTGTCCGCCGAACAGGCCCTAGTCTTGGGGAAGCAAGGGACGAAGGAGCCGAGAGGACAGTCGAGGACAGTGGCCCCCCACGACAACAGCCGCATGCGTGTCTCCGACGCCGACCGCGACCAGGTCGCCGCCGTCCTGCGCGAGGCCGCCGCCCAAGGACGCCTCACCTTCGAGGAGCTCGACGAACGCCTCGACCGCACCTACAAGGCCCAGGTCTACGCCGACCTCACACCCCTGGTCGTGGACCTGCCCGACGACGGCCACGGCGTCCCGGGAGGCGTCCAGGCCCCCGGCCCGGCCCCCGCGGCGCCGGGGCAGGGCGGCGGGCAGCCCATGGTCATCAACGCCAAGGGCGACGAGGCCACCCGCAAGGGCGAGTGGGAGGTCCCCGCCCGGATCGAGGTCAACGCCCGCTGGGGCTCCTGCAAGCTCGACCTGCGCCGGGCCCGCATCACCTCGCCGGTCACCGAGATCCGGATCGACGTCACCGGCGGCGAGGGCGACATCATCCTGCCCGACGGCGCCACCGCGCAGGTCGACGTCGACGCCTCCTGGTTCGGCAGCCTCTCGACCGACGTCGACTCCGTCCGCAAGCACGGGTCCCCGCACCTGGTCATCACCGGCGAGGCCAAGGGCGGCGAACTCCGGGTGCGGTACAAGAAGCTCTCCCGGTTCACCGGCCTCTTCGGCGGCTGACCTTCCCTCACACGGCACGCCCCCGCGTGCCCCGGAACAACGGAAAGGCGGCCCCGTGGGAGCGTGGTTCGCGGTCGGCGCGGCAGTGGTCTGCGCCCTCACCCCCCTGGCCTGGATCCGTGCGGCGGCCCTCGGCCGCGCCCACACCGTCGCGGACGTCCCCGCACGCCCGACGGCCGTCGTGCTCGGCGCCGCGGCCTGGGACGACGGCCCCTCCCCGCTGCTGGCCCGGCGCCTCGACCTCGCCCTCGCGCTGTACCGGGAAGGGCGTGTGGAGCGCATCGTCGTCTCCGGCGACAACCGGGAGATCTCGCGCCGGGAGACCGACACCATGACCGCCTACCTCGTCGGCCACGGGGTTCCGGACGAACACGTCGAGGCCGACCGGTACGGCTACCGCACCTGGGACACGTGCGTGCGCGTGCGCGACCTCTACGGGGTGCACGAGGCCGTCATGGTCACCCAGGCCTTCCACCTGCCGCGCACCATCGCCCTGGCCCGAGCCGCCGGTATCGACGCCGTCGGGGTCGGTGACCGGAGCATGGGGGCGCGCCGGCGTTCCACGGTGATCGGTTACGCGCGTGAGGCAGGGGCGTCGCTCAAGGCCCTGCGGGACGCGCTGCTGCGCCCGGCGCCCGCGCACACGGAGGTCTGAGGTCCCGAACCGGGCGCGTGGCCTCGGATCTCCTGGAACCGAGACCCGAGGCACCCCGGATCCGGGTTCGCAGCTCGTCCCCGAGACGGGATAATCGGGGCCATGAACGCCACCACCGGAAACGACGCCAACGACGTCCCCAGCGGGGCACACGACGTGGACTGGGCCTCACTGGCCCCCGAGGGCGGTGACCGCATCCCCGACCTGCTCGAACAGCTCGCGGGCAGCGACACTGCCGTCTCCGAACTCCACGACATCATCCACTTCCCCGCCCCCGGGCACCTGGCCGCGCCCCGCGTCGTCGACTTCCTCGTCGACATCGCCTGCGCCGAGTCCACCCCGGCCACCGACCGCTACCGCCCCCTGAGCCTGCTGCTCGAGCTGGTCAGCGCGCACGCCGAGGACCGCTTCCCCGAGGCCCGCGACCTCGACCAGTGGCGGGACGAGGTCTCCTGGGCCACCGCCAACGACGCGGAGAAGGTCCGCGAGCAGTACCGCGAGTGGGCCGAGGAAGCGCCCGACGAGCAGCACCACCGGCGTATGCGCAACCGGCTCGCCGTCATGGAACAGGACCAGGGGTCCGCGCTGCTCCAGGCCGAGCTCGACACCCACCTCGCCGTGTGCGCGCGGGTGCCCGACCTCGTCGACCTGCTCAAGGGCGGCTCGAACCGCGGCGGCATGGACCGCGCGGGGGAGTGGGTCAGCTACCTGCTGGCGTTCCTGCCCTCGCAGTCCGAGCGCATCGTCTCCGAGATCACCGGCGCCTCCCACGTGCTGCTCGCCAAGGACCTGCGTCCCACCCCGCAGCAGCCCACCAGCTTCCGCGAGGCGATGAGCCAGGTCATGGACGGCGGGGAGCCCCTGCCCGCCGAGCTGTTCGCGCTCGGCCTGCTCGCCGACCCCGCCGACATCGACACCGGCATCGGCCTCACCCACCAGATGGGCGGCGGCAACCTGTACAACTCCTTCGCGGCCTCGGTCGCCATGGTGCTCGTGCACGGCGAGAACACCCCGCGCGAGGCCCTGCGCCGCATCGGCCGCGGCGGGGGCACGAACATGGGCTACGAAGGGCTCTTCAACGAGTCGTGGCCGCACTGCGGCAACCGTTCCCCGCAGGTGCTGGGCTTCCTCGCCCTGGGCCGGGCCGGTGAGCGCGCCCGCCGCCTGCGCATGGACATCCTGCCCGGGCTCATCAAGGGCGAGGAGGAGTCGCGCGCCCTCGTCACCGGGGTGGGCCTGGAGCTCGTCCTGGGCCCGCGGTCCAAGGAGCACACCGCCGAGGAGCACGCGAGCGCGGAGTACGACGAGGAGACGCTCAAGGTCCTGTGGACCATCGCCGAGCTGCCCGCCTCCGCCTGGGAGGACGAGGAGCTGCGCGCCACCCTGCGGGCCTGGGCGCTGCCCGACAACGCCGAGGACTACTGCGAGCTGGTGGGTGCGGAGCCCGAGCCCGAGGAGGCGGCCGATGAGCCCGCCCCGGTCGAGCAGGCCCGCCCCGTGGAACAGGAGCGGCCCCAGGGGCTGCTGGGGCGGCTGTTCGGCGGCGGTCGCTGACGCTGCCGTGCCGCGGGCGCCCCGTCGTTCCCCTCGAGGGACGGGGCGCCCGGATCCTGACGGGGTCCTGGCGAGCGCTCGGCGCTCACCCGTGCCGGATCCGGTGACCGGGGTCGGCCCGCCGGACACCCGGACACCCTCGGCAGGCACCCGGGGGCGCGTTCCAGCGGCGTGTTTTCCGGTTTCCGGGGCGGCCGATGGCCGGGCAGCTGCGGCGGGCGTTCTCCGGCTCACGCCGGCCGGGGCGCCCAGGGGGCGTGTTCTACCGGTGTGTTTTTCGGTTTCCGGGGCGGCCGATGGCCGGGCAGCTGCGGCGGGGCTTCCTCGGCTTACGCCGGCCGGGGTGCCCAGGGGGCGAGTTCCACAGGGGTGTTCTTCGGTTTCCGGGGCGGCCGATGGCCGGGCAGCTGCGGCGGGGCTTCCTCGGCTTACGCCGGCCGGGGTGCCCAGGGGGCGAGTTCCACAGGGGTGTTCTTCGGTTTCCGGGGCGGCCGATGGCCGGGCAGCTGCGGCGGGGCTTCCTCGGCTTACGCCGGCCGGGGTGCCCAGGGGGCGAGTTCCACAGGGGTGTTCTTCGGTTTCCGGGGCGGCCGATGGCCGGGCAGCTGCGGCGGGGCTTCCTCGGCTTACGCCGGCCGGGGTGCCCAGGGGGCGAGTTCCACAGGGGTGTTCTTCGGTTTCCGGGGCGGCCGATGGCCGGGCAGCTGCGGCGGGGCTTCCTCGGCTTACGCCGGCCGGGGTGCCCAGGGGGCGAGTTCCACAGGGGTGTTCTTCGGTTTCCGGGGCGGCCGATGGCCGGGCAGCTGCGGCGGGGCTTCCTCGGCTTACGCCGGCCGGGGTGCCCAGGGGGCGAGTTCCACAGGGGTGTTCTTCGGTTTCCGGGGCGGCCGATGGCCGGGCAGCTGCGGCGGGGCTTCCTCGGCTTACGCCGGCCGGGGTGCCCAGGGGGCGAGTTCCACAGGGGTGTTCTTCGGTTTCCGGGGCGGCCGATGGCCGGGCAGCTGCGGCGGGGCTTCCTCGGCTTACGCCGGCCGGGGTGCCCAGGGGGCGAGTTCCACAGGGGTGTTCTTCGGTTTCCGGGGCGGCCGATGGCCGGGCAGCTGCGGCGGGGCTTCCTCGGCTTACGCCGGCCGGGGTGCCCAGGGGGCGAGTTCCACAGGGGTGTTCTTCGGTTTCCGGGGCGGCCGACGGCCGGACAGCTGCGGCGGGCGTTCTCCGGCTCACGCCGGCCGGGGCGCGCGGCCGCTTCTGCCGATCACCGGCTCGCGAGTGCGTCGTCCACGCCGGTCTCGTAGTCGCCCAACAGCTGCGGCTCCGGCAGCGACCGGGCCGTCACCGCCGCCGACAGCGCCGCGGGTACCTCGCGCAGCCATCCGTACACCGTGCCCGTGCTGCGCTCGTCCATGAGGGACTCGCCCACACCCACCGCGTCGATCCCCGCGGCCCGGCACAACCGCACCGCCCGCGGCACGTGGAAGTCCTGCGAGACGACCGTGGCCTCCTCCACCCCGAAGATCTCCGCCGCCCGCGCGCAGGTGTCCCACGTGGAGAAACCCGCGTGGTCGCCGACGACGTGCTCCTCCGGAACACCCGCCTCCACCAGGTACGCGGCCATCGTGTCGGTCTCGTTGTAGTGGTCGTCGCCGTTGTCTCCGCTGACCAGCACCACCTCGACGCTGCCCGCCTCGTAGAGCTCCACGGCCACGTCGAGGCGGTGGGAGAGCATCCGGCTGGGCTCACCGTCCGAACGCACGCCCGCGCCCAGCACCACGGCGACGGGGCGGTCGGGGACGTCGGCCGCGGCGTGGCGGTGGTCCGACGTGGAGTTCAGCTGCCACACGAACGCCACGGTGCTCAGCACGGCGACGGCCGCGCACACGGCCACGGCGGCGCGCAGCACCAGGCGCGCGCGGGAAGGGCGGGAAGAGGGTTCCGGGTCGGTCACACCCGGGTGGACGAGCGGGACCGCGCAGAGGTTCCTGGCCGGAACCGGCAATCCTGCTGCGCCCGCGATCCCCGCCCAGCTAGGGTCTCCCGCATGTCCCACGAGTCACCGAGATCCCCCCAGTACCGGCAGATCGACGCACTGCCGCGGCGGTTGCGAGCCCTGACCGACCTCGTCCCCGGAACCATGCGGGAAGGGGTCGGCATGCACGACTACGACGGGGTCGTCGCCGATCTCTCGCCCGGCGGGGTGGAGGCCGGGATGCGCCGCCTCGACACCGAGGCCGTCCGCGCGTACGGGGACCCCCACGACGAGGCGCACGCCACCGCGTTCGAGGACGGGCTGCGCCTGAGCAACCTGCAGCTGGAGGAGTACCGCTCCAACCCGCTTCTGCACGTGTCGGAGATGGACCTGTCCGGCTACGACCGCGAGTACGCACCGCGGGAGCAGCGCGAACGGGCCAAGCGCGAGCACCTGCGCCACTGGCCGCGGCTGGTCGAGAACGCGCTCACGTCGTTGGACCGGGTCCCGGCGCCGGTCGCACGTTCGCTCATGGGCGCGGTCGAGGGCGTGGGTGCCGACGTGCCCGCTGACCTGCCCCCGCAGGAGAAGGAGACCGCCCTGGCCGCCCACGCGCGCCTGGTCGCGCACGTGCGCGAGGCCGCCGAGAACGGGCCCGCCGAGGCGACGCTGGGCGCGGACCGCCTCGCCCGGCTCATGGGGGTCCCGGAGGCCGCCGACGTCGACCTGGCCGCGCTCGCCCGCCGGGCCGACGAGGAACGCGACCGGCTCCTGGACGGCCTGGGGGAGGCCGCCGCACGCCTGGAGCCCGGGCGCGACGCCATGGACCTCACCCGCGAGCTCACCGCCCGCCACCCCTCCGCCGACCGGGTGCTCGACGCGGCCCGGGAATGGACCCGGCTGGCCCGCGACTTCACCGCCGAGCGGGGCCTGGTTCCGGACGACACCGGGGACTGCCGGGTGGAGGAGTCCCCGGAGTCGCAGCGCTGGGCCACCGCGATGATGGCCGGCGGCGGGCCCTGGGAGGGCGACACCCCGTCGTACTACTACATCACCCCGCCGCAGCCCACGTGGTCGCCGCAGGAGAGCGCCGAGTGGCTGGAGATGTTCAGCCACACCACCCTGCCCGCCGTGAGCGTGCACGAGGTCGCGCCCGGCCACTTCTCGCACTGGCGGTCGATGCACGCGCTGGAGAGCCCCGTACGTGCCGCGCTGCACTCGATGACCTTCGCCGAGGGGTGGGCGCACTACGCGGAGGAGATGCTGCTGGAGGAGGGCTTCGGTGCCTACGCCGCCGAGCGGGTGGCCGGCGCCGGGTTCCTGGACGGGCACGACTGGACCCCGACCCACTACGAGATCGGGGTCTACGTGGAGGCCCTGATCCGGGTCACGCGCCTGTCGGTGGCGATCGCGATGCACACCGGCGGCGCGAACGTCGCGGAGGGGGCTGCCCGGTTCGAGGCGGACACCCCGTTGCGGGGACCGGCCGCGCTCTCCGAGGCCCGCCGCGCGACCTTCGACCCCACGTACGGGCGGTACACGTGGGGCAAGCTCGAGATCCTGGAGGTGCGCGAGCGCGCCCGCCGTGCGTGGGGTGAGGGGTTCTCGCTCGCACGGTTCCACCGCGCCCTGCTCGCGCTGGGTTCGCCGCCCATCGGGCTGCTCGGGAACGCGCTCGAACGGGGGTGACGGGCGCGCGGGACGTTCCCAGGGCGAGGGCTCCGTGCCGTGTGGTGCGGAAGCGCTCGATCCAGGTTTCGGGGCGGCGTGGCCGGATCGCCCCGGGCTCGCCGCACCTGTCGGGTGGCGGCTTCGAGGGTGTAGGTGCCGTCGGGTCCTTCCGTGTGACGCGGCCCCGGGCCGCGTCACACGATTCTCTGGGCCGGACCCAGGTCGGGTGCGGGCCGGGGACGTGGGCCGGTGCTCTGCAGGCTTCCGTCCCGGAGGACCCCGGTCCTGGGGCCGGGGCCCTTTAGGTCCGCGTCCCGGGCCGGTCTCCCGTCGGACCCCGGCCCGGGCCCGAACAGGTAGGTCAGGCCGAGGGCGCACGGCCGGGGAGGCCGAGCTCGGCCAGTGCTGCTCGCACGCGCCCCTGCCCCCGGTCCAGTGCCTGCGCGGCGCGGTCGGCGTCCACCTCCGCCAGCAACGACACCAACGCGGTCCGGGTGTCGCCGCCGGCCGCGGTCAGGGCGCGGGCGCACTCCTCCTCGCCGAGCCCCGTGGCCTGCACCAGGATCGTCACCACACGCCCGCGCAGCTTCCCGTTGGTGGCGTCCACACCCACCATCAGGTTCGAGTAGGTGCGACCCATCCGCACCATCACCGCGGTCGAGAACGAGTTCAGCGCCAGCTTCTGCGCGGTCCCGGCCTTCATGCGCGTGGAACCGGCGATGACCTCGGCCCCGGTTGCCATCCCCACGTGCACGTCGGCGGCGTCGGCGAGGGGCGCGTCCGGGTTGGCGCTGATGAGTACCGTGCGGGCTCCGCGTTCCCGAGCCGCCTCCAGCGCACCGCCCACGTACGGGGTCCGACCGCTCGCGGCCAGCCCGACGACCAGCGACCCCGGGGTGACGACGGCGGCGTCCACCCGCCCCGTCTCCCAGTCGTCCTCCACACCCTCGACGGCGCGCTGGACGGCCTCGTTGCCGCCCGCATGGTGCGCGACGACCCACTCCGGGGGCACCCCGTAGGTGGGAGGGAGTTCCGCCGCGTCCTGGGTCGCGATCCGGCCCGAGGTCCCGGCGCCGAAGTAGTGGATGGCGGCCCCGCTCGCCAGAGCCGCCACCCCCGACTCCACGGCCCGGGCCAGCTCCGGCAGGACGGCGCCCACCGCGCGCGGGACCGTCGTGTCCTCGGCGTTGATCTCCCGCAGGATCCCCAACGCCGGCAACAGGTCGATGTCGTAGGTGCCCGAGTTCCGTTCCTCGGTGGGGGCGCGCACGATCACGGCCTCACCCTCGGCCGTCCCGTGGTCCCCGTTCCGGGACGGGGTGTCACCGTCGTCCACAGCCCTCTCCTCTTCGGTCCGCACCCGGGTTCTCCCTCACTCTGCTGCGCCGCCGCGGCGGCGTCTGCGGTCGTCGTGCATCCGGAGTCCGCGGACCGCCTCGTAGGTCGTCTCCAGGGCGGTGCGGCTGTCTGCGTAGCGGAGCTGGGCGAGACCGACGAACAGGCAGTCCACCACCGTCAGCTGGGCGAGCCGACTGGCGGTGGCCCCCGACCGGAACGTCGTCTCGCGGGCCGCCGTGGTCAGGACGTGGTCGGCGAACCCGATGGCCGAACGCGGGAAGTTGGTGATCGCCACGGTCTTGGCGCCGCGGCGGCCCGCCTCCGTCAACGCCTGCACGGTGTCCAGGGTCGCGCCGCTGTGGGAGATGCCGATCGCGACGTCGTCCCCGCCCAGGAGTGCGGCGCTGGTGAGCATCACGTGCGCGTCCGACCACGAGAACGAGGCCAGCCCGATCCGGTGCAGCTTCTGTTGCAGGTCGGCCCCGACGAACGCGCTGGCGCCCACGCCGTACACGTCCACGCGCCGTGCCCCGGCCATGGCGTCGATGACCGCGCGGAGCTCGTCGACGTCGAGGGCGGCACCGGTCTCCTCCACGGCCTTGGCGTCGGTGTAGGCGATCTTGTGCACCACGGACGCGAGGGTGTCGTCGGGGTTGATGTCGCTGGAGGGCTCGGCCGTGGTGGACCGCGCCCCGCGCACCTGCCCGGCCTCGGTCGCCAGCGCCAGGCGCAGCTCGCGGTATCCGCTGAAGTCGATGGTGCGGCAGAACCGGATGACGGTGGCCTCGGAGGTGGCGCAGTCCTTGGCGAGCTGGGTGATGGAGGAGGCGGCGGCGCGTTCGGGGTCGTCGACGATGCGCTGCGCGACGCGGCGCTCGGCGGGGGCCAGGGACGGCAGCAGCGAACGGATCCGCAGGACCGTCGTGGGCACCGGGGACGCGGCCGTCTGCTCGGTCTCCTCGTGCTCGTCGGTCGGCTTCGGGATTTGCGCCATGGAGGAAAGTTTCTTTCGGTCGTGGTGCAGAGTCAACGCGGTGAGGGGAAAAATCGGGAGAATCCAGGATTCCAAGTGCGGCCCTGTGCGGCAAGTGCCCCGGATCCGTTGCGCCGTCCCAGCTCAGCGGGCACGCTTGGTCACGTACAGGCGCGACGGGCCGGCGCGGAGATGCCCGCGAGCGCCGTCGCAGGGGGGATGCGGAGTGTCGCTGGGCGGCCGGGCCGAGCCGCGGGTGCGCGTGGGGTTGTTGGGCCGCCTCACCGTCGAGACCGGGGGAGAACCCCTGTTGCTGCGCGGGAACAAACGCCGTGCCCTGCTCGCCGCCCTTCTGTTGCGTGTGGGCCGTACGGTACCCGCCGGTGTGCTGGCCACCCGGATGTGGGGACACGAGGCGGCGGGAACGGACCGCAGGGGCGCGCTCCAGGTGCACGTGGCCCGTCTGCGCGCGCTCTTCACCGAGCAGCTGGGGACGCCGCTGGTGCTCGGGGACGACGGCGGATACCGGGTCGAGCTCCGCGACGAGGACTGCGACCTGCTGCGGTTGCGTTCGCTCGTGCGGGCGGCGCGCGAGGCCGGGCGCCGGGGGGACCGCACGGGGTGCGCCGATCTCTTCGCGCGGGCCCTGGAACTGTGGCGCGGCCCGGTACTGGTGGACGTGCCCGGGCAGGTGCTGCACGAGGAGGACGTCGCGCCGCTCACCGAGGAGCTGCTGGGCGCCGCGGAGGAGGGGTGTGCCGCTGCCCTGGCCCACGGCGACCACGAGCGGGTGGCGGTGCGCATCCGCGACATCAGCGCCGATCACCCCGAACGCGAGCCGTTGGTTCGGATGCGGATGAGGGCGCTGCACCGGAGCGGGCGCCGCGACGAGGCGCTGCGGGTGTACGAGCGGACGCGGGCGGCCCTGGCCGCGCGGCGGGGCGCGGAGCCCGGCGACGAGCTGTGCTCGGTGTACCGGGCGGTGCTGTTGGACGACGCCGGCGCGGGTACTGGGCCCGGTGCCGGTGCGTGGCGCCGCGGGGTCGACGGGGTCGCTGCGCGCCGTGAGCCCGGCGCCGTTACGGGGGCGGCCGGCGCTGCAGGCGCTGCCCATCGTTCCGGTGGCGGAACGGCCGGCGGCCGCAGTGATGCGGGAGCCCCCGGGGCTTCGGAATCGGACGTCGGCGGGTCGCCCCCGGTTCCTCGCCCGCGGGAGCCCGGTGTTCGAGGCGAGCCGGGCGCCCCAGGGGTTCTCCCGGGCCACGGGGATCACGTAGATCACGAGGGCCACACGTGTCACGCGGGCCACGGGCAGCACGCAGAATGCGCAGGCCACGCAGGCCACACGTGCCAAGAAGGCACTGGGTGCCCCGGTCGCGCGGTTCCCGAACGCTCGGGTGCGCCGGGCGGCCCCGGTGTTGCCGGGGCTCACGTGGGCCCCGAAGGCCCTTCACCGAGCCCCGGGGGCCCTGCGCATACGAACCCCGTTTCCGAAGGCCCCACGGACCCCGCAGGTCGTGCGGGCGCGTCGTCCGGGGCCGAAGGCGGACGCCGGCCGGTGCCGGCGCAGGCACACGCGGGCCCGTCCGTGGCGGGCCCCGGGGCGCCGTCGAGCGAGGGGGCAGATCACGCGCACGCGTGCGCGGGTGGTGCTGCCTGTCGAGGAGAGTGCGCGCCCGAGGGCCCTACTGCGCACGGTCGGGGACCGGAACCGGGTGTCGATGCGACGCCTCCTGGTGTGCAGGCGCATGGGCACGCCCCGGCACAGGAACAAGGCGCCGCGGCCGCGTCCACCCCGCGCGGGAACGCGCAGGCGCCGGGCTCAGGCCCCGTGCCCGCCTCCGGCGCCGCGCACGGGCGCGGGCCGGGACCGGCCCCGGTGGCGCGCGGTGCGACGCATGGGCACGGTCAGGCGGTGGAACCCCACGCGGGGGATGCGCCCGCGGCCGGGCCGGCGCAGCGGCAGGACCCGACCCCGCGCGGCGGGCTGGTGCGGCTCCCGGAACCGCGCGCGCCGAAGGTGCCCGCCGAGCTCCCCGCCCCGCCGGGGCCGGTGGTGGGACGCAACGCGGCGCTGATCGAGCTGGACCGGCTCGCCGACCCCTACGGCGCCCGGCCCCGTCCCGTCCTGCTCCGCGGCCCCCTCGGAACCGACGCGAGCGCGCTCGCCCTGCACTGGGCGCACTCCGTCCTCGACGCGTTCCCCGACGGCCAGCTCTACGTGGACCTGCGCGAGGCCGACCGTGCCCCGCGCCGGACGATCGACGTGCAGCGCTGCCTGCTGCGGGCCCTGGTCCCGGACCCGTCCGCGCACCGTCCCCGCGACACGGTGGAAGGCGCGGCCCTGCTCCGTTCGGCGCTCGCGGGGCGGCGCGTCCTGGTCCTCATCGACCACGCACGCTCCGCCGACCAGGTCCGCCCCCTCCTCCCGGGCGCCGGGTGCGCGGTCCTGGTCGTCAGCCGGATCCGACTCACCGACCTCATGGCGTTCGAGGGGTTCCGTACCGTGAGCATCGGCCCGCTCGGGGACGGCGACGCCGTACGTGTGCTCGCCGACCTCCTCGGCCGCGGGCCCGACCCGGAGCTCGAGCTCCTGGCGGGCATCTGCGACGGCCTTCCCCTCGTCCTGCGCATGGCGGCGGCGTGGCTGCGCGCCAACCCCGAGCAGACCGTTCCGGAACTCGTGCGCAGGGTGGGGGAGGTGGACCCGGCGCGGGCTCGCACCCCGGTGGCCCGAATGGCCTCCGTCCTGAACGCCGGGCCCGTGGCGAACCGTCGCGACCGCGGGGAAGTACCGACCGCTCCCGGCCCGCCTGAGCAGAGTGTGCGCCTTGCGTCTTACGTCCGGCTTTCACCGCGGTGACATGGGCACCAAGGCCCAGCCACCGGGGTCAATCGGGAACCGGGTCGCGAGGCCTGCGAGGGGCCGGAGGTCAACGGCGTTTGTGAAATCGGCCAGATCTTCTTCGAGGGGTCCTCAGCGCTCACGCGAGTCGCTAGTGTCAGGTCCATGGCACAGAACAACGAACCCAACCCTGACCCGGCGGGCACCACGCAGCACTTCCGCCGCTTCGTCGACGACAACCCCGAGCCGGAGGAGACCGCCCGGCGCCCGATTCTGCCGTTGGTCCTGGCCGGGGTGGGCGTCGTGCTCGCGATCGGCATCATCGTCGCACTGGTCCTGGCCTTCGCCTAGATCCGGTACGGCGAACCGGTCCCGGGTCGGTTCTGCGTCGATTCGCGGCCGTCCCGAGCTCCTGCTAGAGTTGATGACGTCGCCAGGGAGGCCGCCCGGAAGGGCAGGAGCCACCCGGACGAGCGGCAGGCGTCATTAGCTCAGTTGGCAGAGCAGCTGACTCTTAATCAGCGGGTCCAAGGTTCGAGTCCTTGATGACGCACGAGCACGGTGACCTCGGTCGAAACACCGGGGTCACGCTTGTGCCGCACGGAGGCCCTGTGTCCCAGATCGCCTCCGGTGCGAATCGGAACACTCCGGAGTTCCGGTAGAGTGGGAACGGCGGAAGGGCCCGGCCCGGACGCCACACAATAAGCGCCATTAGCTCAGTTGGCAGAGCAGCTGACTCTTAATCAGCGGGTCCAAGGTTCGAGTCCTTGATGGCGCACCACACAGCAGAGGCCCCGGTCGTCCGACCGGGGCCTCTGTCGTGTCCGGGGTTCCCCGTGCCCCCGGCGCTTCCCGCAGAATCCGTGCGTCTTCGCCGGAACCGGAACGCCGCCGGCGGCGTCACAACCCATCGGAACCCCTTCCCCCGGANGCGCACCACACAGCAGAGGCCCCGGTCGTCCGACCGGGGCCTCTGTCGTGTCCGGGGTTCCCCGTGCCCCCGGCGCTTCCCGCAGAATCCGTGCGTCTTCGCCGGAACCGGAACGCCGCCGGCGGCGTCACAACCCATCGGAACCCCTTCCCCCGGAACGCACACAGCACTGAACTCGCCGTTCTGAAAACTGCGCGGCACTGCTCGAATTCGGTTCGGTGCCGGCGCCGTTCCCGCGCCATTTCCCCATGGCGCCCGCGATCCGCCGTTTCCAGGTGGAGCACGGTCTCGACCAGGCACGACGGGTGATCGTCCGAGTGTTCTCGGTACAGGGGAATGGCTTGCAGAACGGAATTGACACTCGTGCGCCGATGGGTAATTCTTGCCTTCTCCCGTTGCACGGGAGCCCCCTTCGAAACCCCCTGGAGTACATTCATGCCCTCAGTCCTCAACGCACGACGTGTCGCCGCCTCCACCCTCGCCCTGGGCGCCGTGGGCGCACTGTCCGGTTGCGGTGTTCTGACCGGTCTCCTCGGCGGCAACGTCCTCTCGGTCGAGGTCGGCGACTGCTTCGTCGTCTCGGACATGGAACAGTCGCTGTCGGAAGGCGCGGTCACGGACGTTCCGCTGGTCGACTGCGACGAGCCGCACGACGGCGAGTTCTTCTACGCGGAGGACCTGCCCGACGGCGACTTCCCCGGCGAGGCCGCCGTCGACGAGCAGGCCATGGAGCTCTGTGAGGGACAGGCCTTCACGGACTTCGTCGGCACCGACTACATGACGAGCGAGATCTGGGCCAGTTACCTCGTGCCCACCGAGGAGAGCTGGGACCGCGCCGACGACCGGGAGATCCTCTGCTACCTCGAGACCATGGAGACGGTCACCGGCAGTCAGGAGGGCGCCGGCATCTGATCGGGCCGGACCCGGCCGGACCCCGCCGAACCCCCGCATGAGCCGCCGTGACCTGCACAGTCACGGCTGCGGGGGAGAGGCCCCCGAGCAGATCGCCCGATTTGCACACCCCTGCGACGGAACCAGCGGCCGGGTGTGCGCATCATTACGAGTGTCACCGGTTGTCAGGCCGGTACATGACCGAACCGAACAGTGGAGTGCCCATGTTGTCCGAATCGCGCCGCTCGCTGCCCGGCCGCATCGTTCTCGGGACCCTCGCAGCCGGTGCCGCGCTGTCGCTCTCGGCGTGCGGCCAACTGCCCCTGCTGCCCCCGGCCCTGAGCGGTGACAGCGCGGACGAGAGCCCGTCGCCCGAGCCCACCGAGGAGGAGTCCCCCGAGACGGAGGAGCCCACCGAGGAGCCCGTCGAGACCGAGGAGCCCCCGGAACAGGTGGACCCCGAGGACACCGACGTGTTCACCCTCCGCGTCGGCGACTGCCTCAACGAGATGGAGTCCAACCCCGACGAGACCGTCTCCGAGGTCCCCAAGGTCGACTGCGAGGAGCCGCACGACTTCGAGGTCTACGAGACCACGGACCTGGACGGCGACAGCACCTTCCCCGGTGAGGAAGAGGTCGCCGGGCTTGCCGACGAGGCGTGCGTCGACGCCTTCGAGGGCTTCGTGGGTGTGGAGTGGGAGGAGTCCACTCTGGAGTACACCACGCTCTTCCCGACCGCCGAGGGCTGGGAGGACCACAACGACCGCGAGGCCCTGTGCCTGGTGTTCGACCCCGCGGGCCAGACCGAGGGGACCCTCGACAACGCCCGGTTCTAGGACCGGCCGGTTCTGAGGCCGGCCGCCGCCGACGGCCCTTCACGTGAACCCCCGGAGCAACGCTCCGGGGGCTCCGTCGTGTCCGGGGCAGGTCTCCAACCGGAAACAAACGCGTGCTCCCCCTGGTGCGGGACATCGGGCTCGGTTACTGTGACCATCTATTAGGAAAGTTTCCTATTAGTCCCCCCGATACCCCCCGCCCGAAGGAGCACCCCTCCCGTGGCAACCGACATCGCGGCCACCCCTCCGCCGCCCGACCCCGGTGGCGGCGCCACGACCGCCCGGGACGACGGGGCCCGCGTCCCGCCGCTGCGCCGGATCTGGTCGAACTACGTGTTCGTGAAGGTCCGCAAGGCCTTCGTCGTCGTGTTCGTCGTCGCCAACGTGACCTTCTTCCTCGGCAGGGCCATGCCGGGCGACCCCGTCGACGTCATGGCCGGCCGCCTCACGCAGGGCGGCATGTCCATGGACGAGGCGCGCGCGGTCGCGATCAACTCCCTGGCCTACGACCCCGACGCCCCGCTCTGGAGCCAGTGGTGGGAGTTCATCTCCGGCCTGGCCACCCTCGACATGGGCAACACCATCAACCGGCCCGGGCAGACCGTGGCCGAGGCGATCGGCGCGTACCTGCCCTGGACCCTGTTCAGCATCGGCGTCGGAACGCTCGTGGCCATCGTGCTCGGCCTGGCCCTGGGCATGGTCATGGCCTACTGGCGCAACCGGGTGCTCGACCACGTGCTCAGCGTCGTCGCCTCCGTGCTCGGTGCGGTGCCGAACTACCTCATCGCGATGCTGCTCGTCACCGGCGGCGGCATGTACCTCGGCTGGTTCGACCCCATCGACCTGCGCGGCACCCTCAGCCCCGGTGTGGAACCCGGGCTGACCGCGGAGTTCGTCGGCGACGCCCTCTACCACGCGGCCCTGCCGATCGTCACCTACGTGCTCGCCATCATCGGCACGTGGATGCTCGTCATGAAGGCCTCCACCACCGAGGTGCTCGGCGAGGACTACGTCACCGTCGCCCGGGCCCGCGGGCTGCGCGACCGCCGCATCGCCTTCTCCTACGTCGGCCGCAACGCCGTCCTGCCGTTGGTCGCCCAGATCGCGATCTCCTTCGGGACCCTCGTGGGCGGCGCGATCTTCGTCGAGCAGGTCCTGGTCTACAAGGGCGTGGGCGGGCTGCTCCTGGACGCCGTCAACTACCGCGACTACCCGCTCCTGCAGGGGCTGCTGGTCATCATCACCACGTGCGTGGTGCTGGCCAACCTCGTCGCGGACCTCCTCTACAGCCGTCTCGACCCGCGCATCCGAACCTGAGGGGGCACCTGCATGGCCGTCACCACCTCCGCCCCCGCCGCCGGCGTCTGGGGCACCATCGCACAGGGCCTCACCCGCACCACCAGCGGGATCATCGGGCTCTGCCTGGTCCTGAGCGTCCTGGCCTTCGCGTTCGTGGGCCCCTACCTCGTGGACCCGCACAACCCCACCGACACCACCGCCATCTGGGGCCCCATCAGCTCCGAACACTGGCTGGGCACCAACCACGAGGGAAAGGACACCTTCGTCCAGCTCGTCATGGGCGGGCGCGAACCCATCTGGGTCGGAGTCGTGGCCGCGCTCATCACCGTCGCCATCGCCGTGGTCCTCGGCGGGATCGCCGGGTACGTGCGCGGACGCGTCGACCACATCCTGCTCCAGATCACCGACATCACCATGACGATCCCGTTCATCGTCCTGATGCTGGTCGTGGCCTCCTTCTACCGCACGTCCTCGCCCCTGGTGGTCTCCTTCATCATCGGGCTCGTGACGTGGCCGTTCCTCATGCGCTCGATCAGGGCGCAGGTCCTGACCCTCAAGGAACGCGAGTTCGTGGAGGCCGCCCGCCTGCAGGACCTGGGCACCGCACGCATCCTCTTCGTCGAGGTGCTGCCCAACATGGCCGGCTACATCTTCATCAACTTCATCATCGCCATCACCAACGCGATCTACGCCGTCGTCGGCATGTACCTGCTCGGCCTGCTGCCCAGCACCGCCGACAACTGGGGCCTGATGATCCAGCAGGCCTGGGACAACAACGCGTTCCTGCTGCCGTCGGCGGCGCCGTTCCTCATCGCGCCGATGGTGATGATCATGCTCTTCCAGATCGGCCTGGTCACCATGACCCGGTCCCTGGAACAGGCCCTCGACCCCCGACTCCGGGACAGGTGAGCCCCGTGACCCCCACACCCCCCGCCCCGGCCGCCGACGGGCCCCTGCTGTCCGTGCGCGGCGTCGACGTCGGGTACCGCACCGGACGCCGCACCCGGCTCACCGCGGTCCACGACGCGAGCTTCGACCTGTACCCCGGCCAGTCCATGGCCCTGGTCGGCGAGTCCGGCTGCGGAAAGACCACCCTGGGCCTCGGGCTCCTGCGCCTGCTGCCCCGCACCGGGACGGTCTCGGCCGGGCAGATCCTGTTCCGGCGCAAGAGCGGGGACCAGGTCGACGTGCGCACCCTGGCCAAGGAGGACCTGCGCCGCTTCCGCTGGAACGAGGCGGCCATGGTCTTCCAGGGCGCCATGAACGCCTTCAACCCGGTCCTGCGCATGGAGGAGCACTTCCTCGACACCTTCCGCGCCCACGAACGCCGCACCCGCAGGCCCCGCGCGGAGATCCTCGAGGAATCGGCCGAGCTCCTGGAGATGGTGCGCCTGGACCCCGCCCGGGTGCTGCCCAGCCACCCCCACGAGCTCTCCGGCGGCATGCGCCAACGCGCCCTCATCGCGCTGGCCCTGGCGCTGCGGCCCCAGCTGCTGATCCTCGACGAACCCACGACCGCGCTGGACGTGCTCACCCAGCGCTCCGTGGTCGAGCAACTCACCGAACTGCGCGAACGCCTGCGCTTCTCGATGGTCTTCATCACCCACGACCTCGGCCTGGCCGCCGAACTCGCCGACCGGGTCGGAACGATGTACGCCGGGCGCCTCATCGAGACCGGCACGACCCGGGACCTCTTCCACCGGGCACGCCACCCCTACACCTCGGCGCTCATCGGCTCCGTGCCCCCGGTCGCGGGCGACCGGCACGTGCCCGAACCCCTGCCCGGCGGGCCGCCCGGGCTCAACGCACTGCCCCCGGGGTGCTCCTTCGAACCCCGCTGCCCCCGGGCGACCGAGGAGTGCACCGCCACCCGCCCGGAGCTGAGGGTCCTGCACCCGCGGGACGAGGGGCTCAGCCACGCGGCCGCCTGCCTGCACGCCGACGGCGCCGAGCTCCCCACACGAGGAGGCCACCCGTGATCGAACAGCCCGTACCGGACACCACACCCGCACCCCGACCCGGCCGCGCGGTGTCCCCCGCCCCGGAGGGACGCGGTCCCGTCGACCGCCGCACCGAGCCGTCGGTGCTCAGCCTGCGCGGCGCCCGCCAGGTCTTCTCCACCCCGCGCGGCGACGTGCCCGCGGTGGCCGGCGTCGACCTGGACGTGCGCCCCGGGCAGGTCCTGTGCCTGGTGGGCGAGTCCGGCTGCGGCAAGACCACCACCGCGCGCATGGCCGCCGGACTGGCCGAACCCACCGGGGGAGAGGTGCTCTACCGCGGCACCGCGCTGCGGGCGCTCGGAAAGCAGGAGCGGGCCGGGTTCCGGCGTGCGGTCCAGTACATCCACCAGGACCCCTACGCGTCCCTGAACCCGGTGCGCACCGTGCACTCCACGCTCACCGCAGGGCTGCGCCGCCACGGCCTCGCCAAGGGGCGCGACCAGGCCCGCCGCGCCGCCATCGACCTGTTGGAACGCGTCGACCTGACCCCCGCCGAGGACCACCTCGACAAGTACCCGCACCAGCTCTCCGGCGGCCAGCGCCAACGCGTGGCGGTCGCCCGCGCCCTGGCGATGGACCCCGAGGTGATCATCGCCGACGAGTCCACCTCGATGCTCGACGTGTCGATCCGCGTCAGCCTGCTCAACACCCTGGGGGCGCTCCGCGACGACCTCGGTGTCGGGTTCTGCTTCATCACCCACGACCTCGCCGTGGCCAAGTACTTCGCCTGGGACGGCGAGATCGCGGTCATGTACCTGGGCAAGGTCGTGGAACAGGGGCCCACCCCCGACGTGGTCAACGACCCCCGCCACCCCTACACCCGCGCCCTGGTCTCGGCGGTGTGCGAACCCGACCCCGACCTGGCGCGCACCAAGGAACGGGTGCGGCTCCGCAGCGCCGACATCCCCGACCTGACCGACCTGCCCTCCGGATGCGACTTCCACCCCCGCTGCCCCCTGTACGAACAGGGCCGGTGCGACACCGAGCGGCCCCCGCTGGTGGAGACCGGGGGACGCCGCCTCCTGGCCTGCCACGTCGTCGACGGGCCCGGGTGAGCGGGGTGTTCCTCCTCATCGGCCGATTCGGCCTCGCCGTCGGCGCCCTGCTGGTGATCGGCGGTGCGCTCACGGTGTTCCTCAACCCCCCGGGCTCGGCCGAGTCCGTGATCAGCGTCGTCACCGTCGGGATCGGTGCGCTCGTGGTCGCCCTCGGCCTTCTCGCCCTCCTTCTCGAAAGGAAGCGCCACGAATGACCTCCATCCCCCAGAAGCACGCGCTCCTGCCCGACCTGAGCCGGCGCCGCCTGCTGCGCGCGGTCGGTTTCGGCACCGCCGGTGCGGCCGGTGCCGGGCTCCTGACCTCCTGCGCCGGCGGTGACTCGGCCGGGGACGGGCCCACGCAGTTCACCGGGGTCTTCGACTTCGACCTCGACTCCCAGACCCGCAACGTGCACACCGAGGACGGGGCGCTGTTGCTCAACTCCGTGTACAAGGACCTCTTCCTGTGCACGGGTGCGATGTTCAACTGGGACACCCACGAGTGGGACCACCTGCTGCTGGAGGGCCACGAGTGGGACGGCGACGACCTGCTCGTCACGCTCCGGCCCGGCCTGCACTGGAGCGACGGCGAGAGCCTGAACGCCGACGACGCGATGTACAGCTACGCGATGCGCATCCTGGAGGCCCCGCCGTGGGGGTTCGGGTTCCCGCAGGTGGAGGAGCTCGAGAAGCTCGACGACCTCACCGTGCGCCTGGGCATGGAGGAGCGCTTCGACGGGCTGGAGCGCAGCATCCTCAAGCACCGCATCGTCTCCAAGGTCACCTACGCCGACCTGGGTGAGCGCGCCCTGGACCTGGTGCAGGACGGGGTGCGCCAGGGCGACGACGAGCACACCGAGTGGAACGCGGAGTACGTCGAGTTCGCGCCCGACGAGATCGTCTGCAGCGGCCCGTACAAGTTCGACGAGGCCCAGATGTCGGACGCGCGCATCACCCTGGTGCGCAACGAGGACGGTTACCAGGGCACCGAGGTCCACTTCGACGAGGTCGTCGTGCACAAGGGCGACAACCGGCAGTCGGCGCTGCTGGTGCAGCAGGGCGAGGTGGACTACTCGACCCTGGCGCCGTCCGCCGCCGACCAGCAGGCCTTCGAGGAGGTCGAGGGCTTCACCTGGATCGAGCACGCCGGGTACGACGGCGTCGGCCTGATGTTCAACTTCGAGGCCAAACCCGAGCTGGAGGACGTGCGGGTGCGCAAGGCCCTCGCCCTCGTCCTCGACGGGGAGCAGATCGGCCAGGTCGCACGCGGCGAGGGCTACCACCGCATCGAGCACTACACGGGGCTGGTCGACCGGCAGGCCCAGGAGCTCATGTCCGCGGAGGAACTGGACGCTCTGGAGACCTACGACCAGGACCTCGACAGGGCGGAGGAACTGCTCGAGGAGGCCGGCTGGACCAAGGAGGACGGGGTCTGGCACCTGCCCGACGGGTCCGAGTCCGGGTTCGAGGTCATCGGTGTCGCCGGGTGGAACGACTTCGAGCTCACCGCGACCCAGGTCGAGGAGGCCTGGACCGACTTCGGGATCCCGACGACCGCGCGCAACGTGCCCGAGGACAACCCGTGGGGCATCTGGGGCGCGGGCGACTTCGAGGTGGCGGTGCGGCAGTGGGGCAACCCCGAGCAGCCCGACTACTGGGGTGCGTTCCAGATGAACTTCCTGACCGAGAACGACCCCGGCAGCGACGCCCCGGGACAGTCCTTCGAGCTGGAGGTGGACAGCCCCACGCACGGCGAGGTCGACCTGCGGGAACTGGTGGACACCGCCCAGCGCGGGGACTCGGAGGAGGAGCGCACCGAGGCGCTGCGCACGATGATGACGGTCTTCAACGAGCTGCTGCCGCGCATCCCGGTGTGGGGTTACACCTACCTGTCCCCGGCGGTCGAGGGGATCCGGGTGGCGGGTTTCGACCACGACCACCCGGCCGGGCAGAACGAGCAGTACCAGGACAACCACGTGATTCTGCAGCTCATCCAGGGGGACCTGCGTCCCGTGGAGGGCTGAGCACGGTATTTCCGGTCACGGGTTCCCGCGATTCCTGCGGGTGCCCGTGCCTTCTGGTGTCCGGAATCTCTCCTCGCGGGGGGTGGATTTTCGGTCGTCCGGAGGATCAGAACCAGGAAGTAACCTCGGACAGAAAACGGACATACCACCACAAAGCACTCCAAATCCTGTGCGCTGCGAGGTCCCTGTGCAGGGCGTTCTCGCATGTCAGGGCGGGAATCTCCGGTTCGCTCCCCGTCGATCTCCGATTCTTCTGTCAAGGCGGTCCGGCTTTGTTAGTCTGGCGAACCGAACGACGGTTCTCGGCGTAAGTACAGGAATTGTGCGGGGTATGGATACTTGTCTCCCGGCCGGCTCGCTGAGCCGGGCCGACACCCGCCCCTCCCGTGCACACACCGCACAGAACCGTCGCGGCGTTCCCCCGGCGAACGGGGCACCCGGTCGAGACGACGGGGGCCCGGTCGCGGTCCCCGGCACGGCCCCCTCCCCTCGGAGGGCGACGGCAGCGGACCACCGCCGCCCCGCCCACCCGAGTCGAGGAGACGAGATCGTGGCACAGGCGCAGTCACCGCACGACGGCGACGACCCCCTCCTGTCCCGGACGGCGTCGACGGAGGATGGGCACGCAACCAGGCGGGAGGGACGGCTGCGCCGGGCCATCTCGCGGATGGTCAGAGCGTACGAACCCCCGGAGACCGAGCAAGGATTTCCCGTGCATCAGCCCGTGCATCCGCACTCGCAGAATCCAGGTGGCCACCCGTCCGGGACCGGGGGCGGAGACGCCACGGGACCCCACACCCGGTCCGCTGAGGACGGATACCGGCCAGCAGCACCGACGAGTGTGCCCAACCCCTACACGACCCCGCGCGCCGAGGTCGACGACGTCGACGACGGCACCGCCCAGGTCGGAACCTGGCGCGGGGTCGGACTCGACGAACCCGAGCCGCGCAGCCCGCAGCCCCACGTCACGACGACGGACACCATGACCGACACTCCCTTCTCATCAGAGAACGCCGAGACCGACGACCACCGCGGGCAACCGGCCCCCGGGCACACGGGCTCACCCGCGCAGGGCGCCCACGCCGGACCCCCGGCCGCCCAGGCGCCGGCCCCGGCACCCGGCCGCCCGCCCGCGGACCCGCAGC
>NZ_JADBGI010000037.1 GCF_014892575.1 Nocardiopsis coralli
AACCCTACACGGCCCGAAGCAGTGCTCGAACCGGTGAAGAAGATGGAGGTTGCCGCTCACGCGGAACCCTTTCCGACCCTCGGGCCGGATCGCTGTTCCGCAGCGACATGGATGAGTCTACGCAGACTCCTGACAGACGTCAAGCCAGAGCCCGGAGCCTCGGCGTTCTCGGCGATCCGGGACCTGGGCGCCCCGTACGGGCGGCTTGTTGGCCCCTCGTCGGCGCGGGCGATCAGGTCGGCCACGCTTCGACGTCGGCTTGTTCGTCCGCCACGAGTGTATACGTCCGGTCTGTCCGGCATCAAGGGTCGATCACCCCACGCGCCACAGGCACACCGCGGGGCGGTCACCGCAATGGATGACCGCCCCGCGCCGTGTGTGTACCGGGTCAGCCCCGGAGGATCACACCGCCGATGTTGCGCTTGCCCCGGCGCAGGACCACGAACCGTTCGGCGAGCAGGTCCTCGGCACCGATGCGGGCGTCCTCGTCGGTGACCTTGACGTTGTTGACGTAGGCCCCGCCCTCCTTGACGGCACGGCGGGCCGCGGACTTGCTGGGCGTGAGGCCGCTCTCGGCGAAGAGGTCGACCACGCTCGGCAGGTCCCTGACGGAGGCCTCGGTCTCCACCTTGGGCACCTCGGACAGTGCGGACTCGAGGGTGCGCCCGTCCAGCTCGCTCAGGTCGGCGCGGCCGAAGAGCGCCAGGCTGGCGTCCATGACCTTGCGGCACTCCTCCTCGCCGTGCACCAGCGTGGTGAGCTCCTCGGCCAGGGCCTTCTGGGCCGCGCGGGCCTGCGGACGCTCCTCCGTCTGCCGCTCCAGGTCCTCGATCTCCTCCTGGGAGCGGAAGCTGAAGGTCTTGAGGAAGCGGACCACGTCGCGGTCGTCGGCGTTGAACCAGAACTGGTAGAAGGCGTACGGCGAGGTGAGCTCCGGGTCGAGCCAGAAGTTCCCGCCGGCCTCGCTCTTGCCGAACTTCGTGCCGTCGGCCTTGGTGAGCAGGTTGAAGGTCAGCCCGTGCGCAGCGCCGTGCGGCTCGTTGGCGTCCATGCGGCGCACGAGGTCCAGGCCGGCGGTGATGTTGCCCCACTGGTCGGAGCCGCCGGTCTGGAGCGTGCATCCGTAACGCCGGTAGAGCTGCACGTAGTCGTAGGACTGCAGAAGCACGTAGCTGAACTCGGTGTAGCTCATGCCGTCGCCGTCGAGGCGGCTCTTGACGGTCTCCCGGGCAAGCATCTGGTTGATGCTGAAGTGCTTGCCGACGTCACGCATGAGCTCGAGCGCGCTGAGCTCACCGAGCCAGTCGGCGTTGTCGGCCAGGATCGCGTCGGTGGGCTGCGCCGTCTCCCCCTCAGGGGTGAAGCGCAGGAAGCTCGAGAGCTGGCCGCCGAGCTGCCCGACCCATCCCTTGATGGTCTCCCGGGAGTTGAGCTGGCGCTCGGCGCTGGGCTTGGGGTCCCCGATGAGACCGGTCCCGCCGCCGACGAGGGCGATGGGCCGGTGGCCGGCCTGCTGGAACCGGGCCAGCGTGACGATCTGGACGAGGTGTCCGACGTGCAGGCTCCCGGCGGTCGGGTCGAACCCGCAATACAGGGTGATCGGACCATCGGCGAGCGCCTTGCGGAGAGCGTCAAGGTCGGTCGTCTGCGCGAGCATGCCGCGCCACTGGAGTTCGTCGATGATGTCGGTCACTGTGTTGCTTTCTGTTGCGAGGCGGGTCGAACCCGATCTGCCGCGAGTCTAGGACGAAAGTGCTGAGCCTTCACCCCGATATCGCTCACACCCACGCTATCGGCTGCGCGGACGGCCCTGGTCGGAGCGGGGCCACTCCCCCTGCGGGCGTTCCTTCGCACCGGCCGGGGACGAGGGGCGCGTTCCTGGCGGTTCGGGCATTGGGCCAAGCTTGTGGGGCACGTCCGCTCTCCCCTCGGCTCGGGGAGCACAGAACTGGGGGTCCCCCGAGATGTCCAAGCAGTCCTCCTCCCGGAACGACGGGTCCGGCCGGCGGCCCAGGTCCAGGGCGGCCGCGGTGCTGAGCGCCGTGGTCGCCCTCGTGGTGTTCGCGTTCCTGGTGATGGAACAGTTCGACGTGGTCGACCTCGGCGGCGACCCGGCAGAGAACGCCTCCGGCGGTGCCCCCGGGGAGGTCTCCACAGAACAGGCCCGCGACCAGTTGGAGGAGCTGCGGGTCGAGGACGAGGACGACCCGCCCGGGTACGACCGGGCCCTGTTCCCCCACTGGGACAACGGGGTGGAGGACAACTGCACGACCCGCCAGGTGGTGCTGGAGCGCGACGGTGAGGACGTCGAGGCCGACCAGAACTGCCAGCCGGTCTCGGGCAGCTGGGCCAGCCCCTACGACGACGAGGTCCTCACCGACGTGCAGGACGTCGATATCGACCACATGGTGGCGCTCAAGGAGGCCTGGCGCTCGGGCGCCCACGCGTGGACGACCGAGGAGCGCCAGAGCTTCGCCAACGATCTGGACACCACTCAGCTGTGGGCGGTGAGCGCCTCCAGCAACCGGGCCAAGGGCGACGCCGACCCGGCCGACTGGATGCCGCCGTCGGAAGCGGTGCACTGCGACTACGCCGCGTCCTGGATCGAGGTCAAGCACACGTGGGACCTGGCCGCCGACCCCGACGAGGAGCAGGCGCTGCGCGAGATCCTCGAGGGCTGCTGACCCCGCGCTCTCAGGCGGGCGAGGCCGCGATGCCCCGTGCGGTGGCCAGGAGCTCGTCGGGCCCCACGAGGCCGAAGGGGTCGCGTACCTCGACCGCGACCCCGGCCTCGGGGGTCCAGAACACCTCGGCGTCGCCGTGGAGCCCGGGTGAGCCGCCGTTGTCGAACTCGGCCAGCTCCCAGCCGTCGGTGCGTTCGTGGTACTCGGTGAGGAACGCGCGGGTGCTGTCGAGGTCGGCGAGGCGGTCGCCGCGCATCACCAGGACCTGGAGGACGACGCGGGCGGCGCCGTCCTCCAGGCGCTTCTCCCAGACACGGCTGTTGAAGCCGACCTCGCCCCACTCGTAGGTGAAGTCGGAGGACGAGGCCCCCTCGGCGGGCGCGGGCAGGTGCCCGATGGTGAATCCGTCCAATGCTCCTCCTCGGGGCGGGGTACCCGCGGCCGTGAGTGCGAGCGCGAGTACGAGGGCCAGGGCCGATGCGGCCAGGCGGACCAGGGGCATGGGTTCCTCCCGTCGCCGGTGACGGGTCCTTCCCGTACCGACGGTGCCCATGGTGGGCGCCGCCCGGTCCGCGTTCCAGAGTGACTTTTCCGCCTGTGGACGACCGCCGTACGACACACCCGCGGTTCAGGCGCCCAGGCCGTACTCCTCGGCGAGGAACTCCGCGATCGCGAGGGACGAGGTGGCAGCCGGCGAGGGTGCGTTGCGCACGCAGACCACCCGGCCGTGGTTCTCCACCCGGAAGTCGTCCACGAGCCGGCCGTCGCGTCCCAGCGCCTGGGCGCGCACGCCGGCGGGGGCCGGGACCAGGTCCGCGTTCTCGAGCTCGGGGATCAGGCGGCGGGCTTGAGATGCGAAGACCGCGGTCGAGGCGGACACGAGCATCTCGCGGGCGCCCACGGTCCAGTGGCGGCGGGCCAGGCGCCAGGTCCCGGGCCATCCGAGGGTGCGTGCGAACTCGCTCGGGTTCCAGTCGCGGCCGCGGTAGCCCTCGGCCGCTGTGGCGAGGACGGCGTTGGGCCCGGCCATGACCTCGCCGTGCACGTGGCGGGTCAGGTGGACGCCGAGGAAGGGGTAGCGGGGGTCGGGGACGGGGTAGACGAGGCCGTTGACGAGGTGGCGGCGGTCCGGCACGAGCTCCTGGTACTGGCCGCGGAAGGGGACGGTGCGGGGGTCGGCGGAGGCCCCGGCCTTGCGGGCGAGCACGTCGGACTGCAGGCCGCCGCAGATCACGATGCGGTCGAAGCGGTGGATGGTGCGTTCGCCCTCGACCTCGCCGGTGAGGACCTCCACACGGCTGTGGTCCTGGCGCAGGTCGAGCACGGGGGTGTTGAGCAGGACCCGGCCACCGGAGCGCCGAACGTCGTCGGCGAGCTGTTCGGCGACGGCCGCGTAGTCGGTGATGGCGGTCGAGGGCGAGTGCAGGCCCGCCACACCCTGGGCGTGGGGTTCGATCTCGCGCAGGCCCTCGGGGCCGAGGCGCGTCACGCCCGGAACGCCGTTGTCCTTGGCCCGGCGTTCGATGTTCTCGAGCCTTGCCTCGTCCTCGGCGTCGGCTGCCACGAGCACCTTGCCGGCCTCGCGGTAGGGCAGCTCGTGCTCGGCACAGTAGTCCTTGAGCAGGCCCACCCCGCGGCGGCAGAGGGTGGCTTTGAGCGACCCCGGCTCGTAGTACAGGCCGGCGTGCACGACACCGCTGTTGCGGCCGCTCTGGTGTGCGGCGACCCGGTCCTCCTTCTCCAGGACGGTCACCCGGGTCCCGGGTGTGCGGAGGGCGAGTTCGCGGGCCAGGGCCAGCCCAACGATCCCCGCCCCGATGACTCCGATGTGTCGGGTGCTGCGCATGGCCGAACGCTAACAATCGCGGTTGTGCCGTGGACCACCGGGTCGGGGAACGGGGTTCACAGGGAGCGCAGGCCCACCAGCACCGCGTGCAGGATGTCGGAGTGTCCCAGGGGCCGGGTCGGCCCGCAGTGCTGGAGGGACCCGTCGGCGAGCATCTCCCCGGCGATGGCTCGGACCTGTCCCAGCGGCAGGCGCACTTCCGCGGCGAGTTCGACCACCGTGCGGGCGCGCTGGGCGTGCATGAGGATCGTCTCGCGTTCGGGGCGGAGCCACTCGTGGCGGCCCGGGGTGCGGGCGGCCACGACCAGGCTCAGCATCTCGAGTTGTTCGGCGCCCCTGCGGCCGCGGGGTCCGGCCGCGTCCGGTCCGGCCACGCCCGCGTCCACGGCGTAGGGGCGCAGGAAGCGTTCCTCCTCGTCCTCGTGTGCTCCGAGGATCTGTGGAAATTCGCGGTCGTGGCCGGGCTCGTTCCGGTCGTGCCTGCGGTGTCTCTCAGCGCTCACGGCGGTCCCCCTGGTGTCCGGGCACGGTGGGTTGCGGTCCACTGGACGGGCGGGGGTCACGGGGGTGCTGCGGATCCTGCACCCCGAAACCGTCGCGGGGTGTGGCAGGGTCCATCGGTTCGAGCGGACCGGCGGGTTGGGACGGGTCGTTCCAGTGCGGGACCCCCGGAAGCGGGCCGGAGTTCCAGTCGGCGGTCGGCTGACCGGTGGGCGGTGTCACCGGGTGACCGCCGGGCGGCGTCGTGGACCGTTCCGCGGGCGGTCCCGTCGGCGGTTGCACCGGCGGCGGGGCGGGCGAGGGAGCAGGCCGCTGCGCGCGCGGGTTGCGTGCCGGCAGCGGCGGAGGGCCCTGACCGGACGCGGGTGGGCGGCCCGGCCCCTGGTCCGGTCGCGGGTCGGGTGTGTTCTGGGTGTGGGCCGGGAGCGGCTGCTGCGGCCCGGTACCCGCGGGGTTGCGGACCGCTTCCGGAGAACCGAGCCCTGCGGGGACCCGGGGGCTGCGCCGGGGCAGGGCGTTCTGCTCCCCGCTGGGTGCAGGGGTGTCGAGCTCCTTCCACTGCCCACCCGGCGGCGTGACGGGGGTACCGCTGACCGGCGTCGGGGACTCGGCGGGTTCGAGCACGGACTCGGGGATGAGCGCGGTGGCCCGGGTGCCCCCGTACGGGGAGGGACGCAGCCACACCTGGATGCCGTGGCGTTCGGCCAGGCGCGAGACGACGAACAGGCCCAGACGCGGGTCGTCGGGCATGGCCAGGACGTCGAACTCCGGCGGGCGGGCCAGAGTGCGTTCGGCCCGGGCGTAGCCCTGCTCGGACATCCCCAGTCCGCGATCCTCGACCTCCACGACGAGGCCGCCGACCACGGGTGAGCAGCTCACGTCGACGGGGCTGTCGGCCGGGGAGAACTGGGTGGCGTTCTCGACGAGCTCGGCCAGCAGGTGCACGACGTCGGCGACGACCTGGCCGTGCATGAGGATGCGGGGTGCGGATGTCAGGCGGACCCTGCCGTAGTCCTCGGTCTCGGCGATGGCCGCGCGCAGCACGTCCACGAGCGGGCGCGGACGGCTGCGGCGCCGGTTGGCCTGGCCGCCGCCGAGGATGATCAGGTTGTCGGCGTAGCGGCGCCCCCGTGTGGCCAGGTGGTCGAGCTGGAACAGCCGCTGCAGGGCCCGGGGGTCCTGTTCGTCGTGTTCGATCTCGTCGAGCAGCCGCAGTTGCCGCTGGACGAGGGCCTGGTTGCGGAACGCCACCCCGAGGAAGGCGCGGTTGGCGCCGCGGCGGATCTCGGCCTGGCGCACGGCGGCCTCGACCGCGGCGAGCTGGGCGCTGTCGAAGGCCTCGGCGACCTGGCCGATCTCGTCCTCACCGCACTCGTCGAGGGGCGGGAGTTCGTCCTGGACCTCGACACGGTCGCCGCGTTGCGCTCGGTCGATGATCTCGGGCAGGTCGTCGTCGCGGTCCAGGATCTGGCCGCGCAGGCGCGCCAGGCGGCCGGTGAGGCGGCGGGAGGAACGTCCGACGACGGCGATGGCGACGACGCCGGCCGCCAGGACCGCTGCGCCGGCGGCCATACCCAGGGACACACGCAGGAGCGCGGCGCTCCATGCGAGGTCGATGGTTCGTCCGGTCTGCGCGGCGGCGAGGGCGTCGAGCTCCTCCAGCGCGGGCGCGGAGGATCCCTCCCAGTCGGCGGTGGATACGTCGATACCGGTGTTGGGTTCGAGCACGGGTTCACCGGTGGTGGTGACCGCGCCGGTCTCGGACTCCACGAGCAGCGGCCGGGTGACCACGTCGCGGCTGAGTTCCTCGGCCCGTCCCCAGGCCCGTCCGTCGACCATCTCCTCGTAGCGGTTGCGCACCTCGGTGTGGAGCGAGGGCCCGGCCTCCTCCAGGGTGTCCCGGTAGGAGGCGGTCAGGTAGGTGAAGTGGGCGCTCTCCTGGTGGTTCATGCCGCCGGCAGCGATCACCCCGGCGAGCAGGGCGTCGGCCTCGGAGTACTCCGAGCGGGCGTTCATCAGGTCGCTGGCCAGGACCGCGTCGGACAGGTTCTCGCCGCCGTCCGTGGTGTGCACGAGCGCGGTGACCGTCTCCTGGAGCAGATCGAGGACCTCCCCGTACTCGAGCAGGACGTGCTCACGGTCGGGGATGGCCTCGTCGACGCCCCGGCGCAGTTCGGCCACGCTGTCGGGGGCCTCCTGCAGGTCGGCGGCGATCCGGTCGACCTCGCCGTCCCATCCGGACCCGAGCTCGGCGGAGGCGCCGACCGCCTCCTCGAGCGCTCCGTCGGTGGCCGTGCGGCTCTCCTCCAGGGCCGCGGTGTCCACGGTGTCCTGGTCCCCGCTCTCGACCGCGCCCAGCTGGACCAGGGCCTGGCGCCGCTCCATGCGTAGTTCTTCGGCGGCGCGGGAGAAGACCTCCGCGCCGTCCCTGGCCTGGTTCACCGCGCCCATCAGTTGGACCGCCTGGACGGTACCCACCGCAGCGACCACGAGCCACAGAGCCAGGAAACACAGGCTCGGGACCAGCACGATGCGGTTGAGTTGTCCTCTGATCGTGGACGCGCCGTCGCCTTTCTTTCGCATGGCCCCTCCAGCCCGTGCGTGTGCCGGACTCCCCCTCGGACACCCCGGCGACTCTCGGTCGTGCCTGAGGCTATCGAAAAATCATTGCCTTCCGTTGTCAAATAATCACTACTAGTTACCTTCGTAAAACTCGCAACAGGCCGGAACGTGTGTTATCCGGGCGTTCCTGCCCAGGTGGGAGGGGTCCACATACGTCGGGGGGCCTACCACGAGTTCGTGGCAGACCCCCCGACGGTGTTCCCGGTTCGGCGTGTCGCGGCGCTCAGGAGTCCGGGCGGTGGCGCGAACCCACCGGCGCCGGCAGCTCCTCCGCGGTGGGCGGCTGCTCCACACCGAGGGAGTTGAGGATCTCCGCGTAGCGCAGCGCGGCGATCTTGCCGAGCAGGCTGTCGGCGCCCAGCGGGTCGCCCAGCCGGGCACCGAGGCGCTCGGCCAGGGCCTCCAGGTGCTCCCAGGGCAGCTCCGGGCCCAGCGCGCTCGGGGCGATCACCGGACGCTGCGAGCCGCCGTCGCGCAGCTGGCCGATGACCCGCTCCAGAGCGGCCTCGTCGTCCAGGTCGGCGGGCAGCACGGTCAGGCCCAGGCGGGCGGCCAGCAGTACGGCGGTCACACCCGCGGCACCCACAGCGCCCTCGCCGCCCACACCGCCGACGACGACACCGTCGGCCATCGTGGTGTTGCGGGCGACGACGCTGATGAGGCGCATACGGTCGGCGCGCACCGACCCGGCCTCGGCCAGACGCAGGTGGAGGACCTCGGCGAGCATGGGGTGCGGCCCCAGGCCCTCGGTGATACGCACGTCGGCGCCGCTGTCGGCCACCGCGCGCTCGACCGCTGCCGAGACACACGTGTGCGGGGCGGTGACGAGCGGGACGACGACACCCTGCAGGGGGCGCTCCTCCCCCTCGGTCAGGCCCCGGAGCGCGTCGGTCAGGGTCTCCTCGTCGCCCTCGGTGTGGCCGTAGCGGATGGTCACCTCGGGGCGGTAGGCGCGCACCAGATCGGCCATCCGGGCACCGATCGACTCACCGTCGGCGTCCTTGGCCCGTTCGGCCGTGCCGGGAACCGCCATGATCAGCGCCGGGGTCCCGAACCAGTTGTCGAAGGACAGGGGGTTCCGGTGTCGGCCGGAGCGTCGCTTGGGCAGTTCGCGCGGGGGAAGTCGGTCAGAGTTTCGCATACCAGGATTCAGATGAGAGGCGGATGGGGTGATCCGGGCAGATCAGAGCCAAGGTCACTGCCGCGACATTGTAGCGTTCAACACCACATTCACGAGCGCACCCACCGAACGTACACCCCGGTGGACACCCCGCGGCAGAGGGCCGCGGCCCGGACCTCACCCGCTCAGAGCTGCCTGCCGGCTCCGCAGGACGTGCGAGACCAGTTCCACCAGCACCTCCTTGCTCGACATGCGTTCGCGGGCGTCGGCCATCACCACCGGGACTGACGCGGACACGTCGAGCGCCTCCCGGACCTCCTCCTCCGAGTAGGCCGTGGCGCCCTCGAACCGGTTGACGGCCACGACGAAGGGCAGGTTCCTGCGCTCGAAGAAGTCGACCGCGTGGAAACAGGTGTCCAGTCGGCGGGTGTCGGCCAGGATCACCGAGCCCAGCGCCCCTTCGGCCAGTTCCTCCCACATGAACCAGAACCGGTCCTGCCCGGGGGTCCCGAACAGGTAGAGCACGATGTCGTCGCTGATCGTGATCCGGCCGAAGTCCAGGGCGACCGTGGTGGTGGTCTTGTCCTCGATCCCGCCGAGGTCGTCCACCCCGTAACTGGCCTCGGTCATGAGCTCCTCGGTGCTCAACGGGGCGATCTCGCTGACCGAGGAGACCAGCGTGGTCTTGCCCGCGCCGAACCCCCCGGCGACGATGATCTTGACCGCGTGCGGGATCGCCTCTGTCGGCTGCGTGTCAGAGTCTGCGGATGCCATCGAGTACCGCCTGAAGCACTTTCTTCTCGGGAAGCTTGGTCACGGGCGCCGCCGCCCGGGTACGGAGGTCGCCCTCCACGAGCAGGTCGCTCAGGAGCACCCGGACGACGGTCAGGGGGACATCGAGCCGGGCGGAGACCTCGGCGACCGACACGGGTTTGCGGCACAGGCGCAGGATCGCCTCGTGCTCGGGCTCGCGGGCCCTGTCCTCCCGGTCGGCCACGGTCACCACGAGGGTGATCAGGTCCAGTCTCCCGCCGTCGGTCCCGGGCCGGGTGCGGCCCTTGGTCATGGTGTAGGGGCGTACGAGCGGGCCGGCCGTGGAGTCGCCCACGACGGGCGCGTGGCCGCCCTCCACCGCGGTGCCCGGATGCCCCCTGCCGCCGTCCCAGGGCGTTCCGGTCCCCCGTCCTCGAGGAGCGGTCATGCGCCCGCGCCTCCCCCCGCGGTCGTGAGGTGGCCCGCGCGCGGGGCCGCGGTCAGGAACTGGCCGACCTGTTTGACTCGCAGATTCATCTCGTAGGCGACCAGGCCCACATCGGCCTCCTCCCCCGCGAGCACCGCCAGGCACGCGCCGGCGCCCGCGGCGGTGACGAAGAGGTAGGAGTGCTCCATCTCCACGACGGTCTGGCGCACCTCTCCGCCGCCGAAGTGGCGGCCCGTGCCGCGCGCCAGACTCTGGAACGCCGAGGCCAGCGCGGCCAGGTGCTCGGCGTCCTCCGGCCCCAGGGACCGGGAACTGCCCAGCAGCAGACCGTCCGAGGACAGGACGATCGCGTGGTCGGCGCCGACCACCAGATCGACGAGGTCGTCCAGGAGCCAGTCGAGGTTGTCCGCGGCCTTGCTCTTGCCTGCCATCTCAGTCGCTCTCTCCCGTGTGCTCGTCGACGTACCCGCCGACCTGACCGTCACTGCTCCGCCCGTCCCCCGCGGCCTCGACCTGTTCGGCCCTGCCTCGCCGTGTCCCCGAGCTGAAGGCGTCCATCATCCGCCGCACCTCTTCGGGGCTGCGCTGCGTGGGCGCGGCCCGTTCCTCCTCCGGCTGCTCCGGTTCCCTGACGGGTTCGCGGCGCAGTTGCGGGGCGAGGCTGGCCTGGCGCTTACGCCTGGGCAACCCGGCCCTCCCCTGACCGGTGCCGACGCGGTCGTCCAGGCGTCGGGGCAGGGGCGAGGCGGCACTGTGCTGCTCCGGGGCAGGGCTCTGCCCGGGCGAGGGATCGGGCACACGGCGCAGGACGGGCGCGGAGGAGGTCTGCTGCCCGCCCTCCTCCTCGGGTTCGGGCACCGGGCGCAACACGGCCCGCCCGCCGCGGCCGCCGACCGAGGCGAGCAGGTCGGCGCTCTCGGGCTCGGGGGTGGTGGCAGGCTGCCTGCTCCGGCGCGCCGCACCGCCCAGGCGCGGACGTTCGGGCACCGCTCCGGCGGTGGGGGCGATGAGGTCCCCGGGGACGAGCACCACGGCGCGGGTGCCTCCGTAGGGCGACGGGCGCAGTTCCACGGCGATGTCGTGCTTGGCGGCCAGGCGGGCGACCACGAACAGGCCGAGGCGGGCGTCGACACCGGCCGCCATGACGTCGAACTCCGGCGCTTCGGCGAGCGTGGTGTTGGCCCGGGTGAGGGCGTCCTCGGTCATGCCGAGTCCGCGGTCCTCGATCTCGACGACCACACCCTTGGGCACGGTCTCGGTCGCGATGGTCACCTCGGTGTGCGGGGGCGAGTAGGCGGTCGCGTTCTCGACGAGTTCGGCGAGCATGTGGATGACGTCGGCCACGACCGCTCCGGACAGGGACAGGTCCGGGATGGTGGTCAGGCGTACCCGCGCGTACTCGTCGCTCTCGGAGATCGCGCCGCGGAGGATGTCCACGAGCGGGATGGGGTGGCGCCAGCGGCGTCCGGGCTGGGCCCCTCCCAGGATGATGAGGTTCTCCGCGTGGCGGCGGCCGCGCGTGGCCAGGTGGTCGAGCTGGAAGAGGCTCTCCAGCAGGTCGGGGTCGTCCTCCTCGCGTTCGACACGGTCCAGGAGCTGGAGCTGGCGTTGGACGAGCGACTGGTTGCGGTGCGCGATGCCGAGGAACACCCGGTTGACGCCCTCACGCAGGTCTGCCTGTTTGACGGCCGCCCCGACGGCGGTGCGTTGGGCGGTGTTGAAGGCGTCGGCGACCTGCCCGACCTCGTCGGTCCCGTGGTCGAGCTGGTGGAGTTCGGTGTCGAGGTCGACCTTCTCGCCGGCCTCGAGGCGGCGCACGATGCGGGGCAGGTCCTTGCGGGCGCTGCCCAGGGTCTCGGCGCGGAGTTTGGCCAGGCGGAAGGTGAGCCGGCTCGCGGAGCGCGCGGCGACACCGTAGGCGAGGGCGCCGGCGAACAGCGACAGGATCCCGCCGCCGATCGACAGGCTCATCATCCACCCGGCGGCCGAATCGGTGGTACCGACGACGGATTCGGCACGCGCGTGGGTGATCTCGGCGAGGTCGGCGTTGACGGGGTCGGCGGCCTCGCGCCAGTCGCCGGGTTCGCCGGGCGGGGCGAGATCGCTCTCCTGCTCGCCGGTGAGGGGGTCGACGGTGACCTCGGGTTCGTGTCCGGCGAGGGTGTCGGCGGCCTCCAGCGCGTCCTGCCAGGGGGTCCCCGCGAGCAGGTCGCCCGGTGTGGGGCCGTCGGCCGTCTCGGAACCGGGGTGGACGGTGGCCACGCGGTGGCGGGCGTCGGTGGTCAGGGCGGCGATGCGGTTCTGTTCGGAGCGGGTGAGCTCCTGGCCCGCGAACACGGCGCTGACGAGGGCGTCGGCGTGGCCGAAGCTCTCCTGCGCCCACATGAGGTCGGTGGTGGCGGCCGCTTCGGCTGCCGCGGGACCGTCGTCGAGGGTGCGGGTGATGCTGCTGTAGAGGCGCACGCCCTCGCGGATCGCGCTGCTGTAGGTGTTCAGGACGGTGTCCGCGTCGCCGGGCGTGCTCAGGTCGGTGCCGCGCAGTTCCTCCACCTCGTCGAGGGCCTCGAAGAACCCTCCGGTGAGTTCGCCGGTGACGGGGTCGCTCTGGTCGCCGAGGCTCTCGCGCAGGGACCGGACGGTGTCGAGGGAGCGGTCGGTGCTCTCGGCGGCCTCGTCGAGGGCGGTCCCGCGGTCGGCCCCGGGGTCGGCGGCGTACTCGGCGTGCAGGCGGCGTTCGTCCTGCAGGTCGGTGAGGGCCCGGGCGAGTTCGACACCGGCGTCGGCCTCCGACGAGGCCGAGCGCAGGGACAGGGCCTGGGTGAGCGTGCCGGCACTGAGCACCACGAACAGCACCAGGAACGTGATGCTGGGGATCAGCACGATCTTCTTGAGCTGCGTGCCGATACCGCGGCGTGTGCCTCCCGACTGGCCCATGGCGCTCCTCCCGACGGCTCGCGGACACCGGGGGCGGTGTGGGTGCGCAGGGGTGGAACCGACGCGGACATGCGTCGATGACAGTACGCACAGGAAGGACCACGTGTGGTGCCCGCAGACTCAGGACGCTATCGCACGGACACACTTCGTGACAGGAGAATCTCGAAACGCAAGGAGCCCCCGGGCCACGAGCAACGATTCGTCGGTGCTCGCGGCCCGGGGGCCACGGGTGTCGGCCGTACCGGGTGCCGCCCGAGAGGGGGCCGCCCGGCTCAGGCCTGGTCGGCGAACTCCAGGCGGTGTTCCCGGGCCCCGGCGCGCAGGCGCTCGAGCTGCTCGGCCACGCGCACGGGCGCGGTCCCGCCCTTGCCGGACCGGCTCGCGAGGGAACCGGGGACCACCAGGACCTCGCGCACGCCCGGCGTCAGGTGCGGGGAGATCTTCGCGAAGTCCTCGTCGGTCAGGTCGGGCAGGTCGATGCCGCGCTCCTCGCACTCGCGCACGCAGGCGCCGGCGATCTCGTGGGCCTCGCGGAAGGGGACCCGCTCGCGCACCAGCCACTCGGCGATGTCGGTGGCCAGGGAGAAGCCCTGCGGCGCCAGCTCCGCCATCCGGTCGGTGTGGAAGGTCATCGTCGCGACCATGCCGGTCATGGCGGGCAGCAGCAGGTGGAGGGTGTCCACGGCGTCGAAGACCGGCTCCTTGTCCTCCTGCAGGTCCCGGTTGTAGGCCAGCGGGAGGCCCTTGAGCGTGGCCAGCAGACCGGTGAGGTCGCCGATCATGCGGCCGGACTTGCCCCGGGCCAGCTCGGCCACGTCGGGGTTCTTCTTCTGCGGCATGATCGACGAACCGGTGGAGAACGAGTCGTCGAGGGTGACGAAGGAGAACTCCTTGGTCGCCCAGACGATGACCTCCTCCGACAGGCGGGACAGGTCCACACCGATCATCGCCGTGACGAAGGAGAACTCGGCGACCACGTCGCGGGCCGAGGTGCCGTCGATGGAGTTCTCCGCGGAGGCGGGGAAACCGAGCTCGGCGGCGACGGCCTCGGGGTCCAGGCCCAGGGAGGATCCGGCCAGCGCACCAGAACCGTAGGCGGACACGGCGGCGCGGCGGTCCCAGTCGCGCAGGCGCTCGACGTCGCGCATGAGCGGCCAGGCGTGCGCCATGAGCTGGTGGCCCAGGAGCACGGGCTGGGCGTGCTGCAGGTGGGTGCGGCCGGGCATCGCGGCGTCGGGGTGGGCGGCGGCCTGGTCGGCCAGGGCCCCGATCAGGTCAAGGAGCCGGTCGGCGATGGCGCGCGCCTCCTCGCGGAGGTACATGCGCACCAGGGTGGCGATCTGGTCGTTGCGCGAGCGGCCCGCGCGCAGGCGCCCGCCCAGGTCCGGGCCCACACGCTCGAGGAGGCCGCGCTCCAGGGCGGTGTGCACGTCCTCGTCCTCCAGGACGGGGGTGAACACACCCGAGGCCACGTCGGCCTCCAGGCGGTCCAGTCCTTCGAGCATGCCCTCGAGTTGCTCGTCGGTGAGCAGGCCCGCCCGGTGCAGCGCCCGGGCGTGCGCGCGGGAGCCGGCGATGTCGTGCCGGGCCAGGCGCCAGTCGAAGTGGGTGCTCAGCGAGAGCCGGGCGAGGGCCTGGTCGGGGCCGCCCTCGAACCGGCCGCCCCACAGGCGCAGTGCCTCGGGCTGGGCCTCACCCGGCTGGTCGGTGCCGGCGTGGTCGGCCATGGCGGTCTCCTTCTGATGGACGTGGTGTCGGGTCTGGACCGGGGGGGCGGTGGTGTCAGGGCCTGCGGTCGGCCAGGCGCAGCAGGGCGGCCGCGACCTCCTCGCCGCCCTGGGGGTCGCGGGAGATGACGAGGATGGTGTCGTCGCCCGCGATGGTGCCCAGGATCGCGTGGAAGTCAGTGTGGTCGATGGCCGAGGCGAGGTACTGCGCGGCACCGGGCGGGGTGCGCACGATGACCATGTTCGCGGAGGCCTCGGCCGAGACCAGCAGGTCCTCGGCCAGGCGCGTGAGCCGCGCGCCGGACACCTGGCCCAGGTCGAGGGTGTCGGGGCGGGTGCGCTGCACACGCTCCCCGCCCTCCCCCGGCATGACGTAGGCCAGGTACCCGTCGGCGGTACGCAGTTTGACCGCCCCGAGTTCGTCGAGGTCGCGGGACAGGGTCGCCTGGGTGACCTGTACCCCCGCCTCGCTCAGCCGCTTGGCGAGCTCGCCCTGGGACCGGATGTCCTCGCTCTCGAGCACATCGGTGATCCGGGCGTGCCGTGCGGCCTTGGTCATCGGGGCGGCCCCGGCCGGTTCGGTTCCTGTCACTGCGCTTCCGGGAGCTCGTCGTCGGGCGTGTCCGCCAGGTAGAGCAGGAACGCCATCAGGGCCTTCTGCGCGTGGCGGCGGTTCTCGGCCTCGTCCCAGACCACGCAGCGGGGGTTGTCCATGACCTCGGCGCTGATCTCCTTGCCGCGGTAGGCGGGCAGGCAGTGCAGCACGATCGCCTCCGGGTCGGCGGACCCCAGGAGGGCGTCGTCGACGATGTAGGGGCGGAACGGCGCCTCGCGTTCGGCGGCCTCGTCCTCCTGCCCCATCGAGATCCACGCGTCGGTGGAGACGACGTCCGCGCCCTGGACGGCCTGGTGCGGGTCGGTGGTGACGGAGACCGAGCCCCCGGTCCGCTCGGCGATCTCCTCCGCGCGGGCGACCACGTGCGCGTCGGGGTGGAAACCCTCGGGCGCCCCGATCCGCACGTGCAGGCCCGCGGTCACACCGCCCAGCAGGTAGGAGTGCGCCATGTTGTTGGCGCCGTCGCCGACGTAGGCGAGGGTGAGGCCGGCCAGCTCGCCCTTCTGCTCCCGGATCGTCTGCAGGTCGGCCAGGACCTGGCACGGGTGGAAGCTGTCGGTCAGGGAGTTGATGACCGGGACACCCGCCATGCCGGCCAGCTCCTCGAGGTCCTTCTGTTCGAAGGTGCGCCAGACGATGGCCGCGACCTGGCGGTCGAGCACGCGGGCGGTGTCGGCGAGCGGCTCACCGCGGCCCATCTGGGTGGCCCCCGAGTCCAGGACCAGCGGGGTGCCGCCCAGGTCGGCGACGCCCACCGAGAAGGACAGGCGGGTGCGCGTGGAGGGCTTGTCGAACAGGAGCGCGACGGTGCGGGGGCCGGCGAGCGGGCGGTACCCGAAGCGGTCGGCCTTCATGTCGTCGGCGATGTCGAGGACCCGGGTCTGTTCCTCGGTGCTGAGGTCGTCGTCGCGCAGGAAGTGGCGGGTCATGGCGTCTCCTTGGTGGCTGCGGCCTCGGCGGCGTCCAGGATGGTCGGCAGGGCCTCGATGAACACCCCGATCTGCTCGGGTGTGATCACCAGTGGCGGGGCGATCCTGATCGCGTCGGGTGCGACGGCGTTGACCAGGAAGCCGCGCACAGCTGCCTGTTCCTGCACGTGGGCCGCGTGCGGTGCGGTGAGGGTGAGGGCGCGCCACAGGCCCACACCCCTCTGCCCGGCGAGCAGCGGGTGGTCCAGTGCGTCGATCTGCTCGGCCAACAGGTCACCCATGACGGTGGTGTGGGCGAGCAGGCCCTCTTCCTCGAGGGTATCGAGAACTGCCAGGGCAGCCGCACACGCGACGGGGTTGCCCCCGAAGGTGGAGCCGTGGTCGCCCTTGTGGAAGGCGTCGGCGAAGCGGCCCAGCCCGATGCAGGCACCGATCGGCAGACCGCCGCCCAGTCCCTTGGCGAGGGTGACCACGTCGGGGCGCACGTCCTCGGCCTGGTGGGCGAACCAGTGGCCGGTGCGGCCGATGCCGCTCTGGATCTCGTCGAGCACGAAGGCGGCGCCGGTGGCGTCGCAGATCTCGCGCACGCCCGCGAGGTAACCCTCGGGCGGGGGCACGACGCCGGCCTCGCCCTGGACGGGTTCGGTGAACACGGCGACGCAGTGCTCGTCGACGGCCTCGCGCAGGGCCTCCAGGTCGCCGTGCGGGACGAAGCGCACGTCCATGCCGTAGGGGCCGAAGGGTTCGCGGATGGCCTCCTTCCCGGTCAGGGCCAGGGCGCCGGAAGTGCGCCCGTGGAAACCGCTGGTTGCGGCGACGAAGTAGTGGCGGCCCGGGGAGGCGGCGCGCTTGACGAGCTTGAGGGCGGCCTCGTTGGCCTCGGTCCCGGAGTTGGCGAAGAAGACCTTGGCATCCCCGCCGATGAGGGAGACCAGGCGCTCGGCGAGCTCGACCTCGCGCTCGTTGATGAAGAGGTTGCTGGAGTGGGCGAGCGTGGCCGACTGGTGAGCGACCGCCTTGACCAGCGCGGGGTGGCCGTGGCCGAGGGAGGACACGGCGATCCCGGCGATGAGGTCGAGGTACTGGCGTCCGTCGGCGTCGTAGACCTCGCAGCCGCGCCCCAGGGTGAGAGCGGTCCGGAGCTGCCCGTAGTTCGGCATGAGCGCGCCGGTGAAGCGCTCACGCAGGTCGCTGCTGCTGGTCACTGTGTCTCTCCACTGGTCGGTGCGGTCTGTTCGTGCCGCTGGGTCCGGGGCAGGTGCCCGCCGTTGCCGGTGAGCAGGGCGGCCTCGAGTTCGGCGTCGGCGACCATGGTGCCCACGCCCCGGTCCGTGAAGACCTCCAGGAGCAGGGAGTGCGGGACACGGCCGTCGATGATGTGGGCCTGGGGCACGCCGCCCTCCACGGCCCTGAGGCAGGCCTCCATCTTCGGGAGCATGCCCGAGGACAGGGAGGGAAGGAGCGCGCGGAGCTCGTCGACGTCGAGGCGGCTGATGAGCTCGGTGTTGGCCGGGTAGTCGGCGAACAGCCCCTCCACGTCGGTGAGCATGATGAGCTTGCTGGCGCCCAGGGCCACGGCGAGCGCGGAGGCGGCGGTGTCGGCGTTGACGTTGTAGACACCGCCGTCGTCGGCCCGGGCGACGCTGGAGATCACCGGGATGCGTCCGTCGGCGATGAGCCCGGAGACGGCGCCGGGGGTGACGTCGGTGACCTCGCCGACACGGCCGATGTCCGCGAGCTCGCCGTCGACCTCGACCTGCTTGCGTTCGGCCTGCATGATGTTGGCGTCCTCGCCGGAGACGCCGACGGCGAAGGGGCCGTGCTGGTTGATGAGGCCGACGATCTCGCGGTTGACCTGCCCGGTCAGGACCATGCGGACCACGTCCATGGCCTCGTCGGTGGTCACGCGCAGGCCGGCGGTGAAGGTGGACTCCACGCCGACGCGGTCGAGCATGGCGCTGATCTGCGGTCCGCCGCCGTGGACGACGACGGGGCGCAGGCCGGCGTAGTACAGGAAGACGATGGACTCCGCGAAGCGCACGCGCAGTTCTTCGCTGACCATGGCGTTGCCGCCGTACTTGACGACGACGGTGCGTCCGTGGAAACGCGAGAGCCAGGGCAGCGCTTCGATGAGGTTGGCGGCCTTGTCCATGGCCTCTGCCTGGTCCTCCGACTCTCCGGGATGTGCGGGTCGCGCGATCATGTGTGGGCCTGCTCGTCCTCTGTGGTGGGGGTGTCCGCGGCGATCTGGGCGGCGAGGTCCTCGCACACCTTCGTCAGCAGCGCGGCGACGGTCTCGTCGTCGGTCGTGGTGTCGGCGGCCCCGCTGGCCAGGAGCACGACGGTGTCGCCGGGCCCGGTGAGCGGGGCGAGGGTTCGGGCGGCCACGGCACCGACCAGGGTCCGGCACTGTTCGGGGGTGAGCGCCGCGTCGGTGGTGAGCACGCACAGGCCGGTGCTCAGGGCGGCGTCGGGGCCCTTGGCCATACCGCCGACGGTGAGGTCCTCGCCCCGTTGGAAGGCGAACTTGGCGACGGTGTCGGTGGTACGCAGGGCATCGGCGGCGGGGAGCCCACCGCCTCTGGCGGCCTCGGTGACCGCGTCGGCCACACCCTGGCGCAGGGTGTCACCGTCGGGTCGGACCCCGGGCCGTCCGGCCGCGCAGACCACGATCTCGGCGGCCGAGTCGGACAGAGCGTCGGCGGTCCGTTCGGCCAGGGCGTGCACGGCCTGGAAGCCCGCGGGTCCGGGGGCGGGGTCGATGGCGCCGGTGTCGACGACCACCGCTCGCACGCGCCCGCCGCTGACGACCTGGTTCGACCACAGGACGGGGGCTGCGGGGTCCTCGGCGGTGGTGGACACTGCGCCCGCGGCTCTGGAGGGTCCGTCGTTGACGACCAGGGCCAGGTCCCGCGCCCCGTCGGCCCCGGTGGTCACGCCCGCGGCACGGAAACCGCGGGGTGCGGTGACACTCACGGCATGAGCCTTTCTGGTTACGGGGCCACCGCGGTGCGCGGCAGACCGGTCGCTTCGGGCAGGCCGAGGGCGAGGTTGGTGCTCTGGACGGCGCCGCCGGCGGTGCCCTTGGTGAGGTTGTCGAGCGCGGCGACGGCGACCATGCGGTTGGCGTCGGGGTCGACGGTGACCTGGACGGCCGTGGTGTTGGCGGCCAGGGTCATGGCGGTGTTGGGCCAGGTGCCCTCGGGAAGCACGTCGACGAAGGGCTCGTCGGCGTAGGTGGCCTCGTAGGCGGCGCGGACCTGGTCGGCGGTGACGCCGGGCTTGAGCGGGGCGCTGCACGTGGAGAGGATCCCGCGCGGCAGGGGGGCGAGGATCGGTGTGAAGGACAGGGACACGCTCTCGCCGGCCACGGCGGTGAGGTTCTGGACGATCTCGGGGTTGTGGCGGTGCTTGCCGCCGACGCCGTAGGGGCTGAGGGCGCCCATGACCTCGCTGCCGACCAGGTGGGGCTTGGGTGCCTTGCCCGCGCCGGAGGTTCCGGTGACCGCGACGACGGTGAGGTCGGGCTCCACGAGCTGTTCGGCCAGGCCGGGGAACAGGCCGAGGGTGGCGACGGTGACGTGGCAGCCGGGCACGGCGATGCGGTGGGCCCCGGTGAGGCGCTCGCGCTGTCCGGGGAGCTCGGGAAGGCCGTAGGGCCAGGTTCCGGCGTGCGGAGTACCGTAGAAGCGTTCCCAGGCGGCGGCGTCGTTGAGTCGGAAGTCGGCGCCGCAGTCGACGACCACCACCTCGTCGCCGAGCTGTTCGGCGATCTCGGCGGACTGGCCGTGCGGGAGCGCGAGGTAGACGACGTCGTGGCCGCGCAGTTCCTCGAGCGTGGTGGGTGCCAGCACGCGGTCGGCGAGGGGTCGCAGGTGCGGCTGGTGCTCGATCAGCGGGGTCCCGGCGTTGCTTCCCGCCGTGACGGCGCCGATCTCGATCTCGGGGTGGTCGAGCAGCAGACGCAGCAGCTCGCCCCCGGCGTAGCCACTGGCTCCGGCGATGGCCGCCGTGTATCCCATGATGGTCTCCCCAATCGAACCTGACTGACACATCATGCATTCGCCTGTAAATTTATGCAAGTGCTTTGAGGTGCTCTGACCACGATGTGAGCGGCCTCTCCCCCACTGGGGAGCGTGTGGACATGCACTGCCGGGGCGAGCCCGGGCGCAGGGACGGTCAGCGCCCGGAGATCCGGGTGGCCAACCCCGCCAGGCGCGAGGTGTGCTCGGACGAACCGGATTCGCGCCGGTCGGCGGTGCGGTAGAGCCCGTTGGTGACCCGGGTTCCGACCCAGCGCAGGGGCTCGGGTTCCCAGCCGCGGACCCGGCGCCCGACCCAGGGCAGGCGCGTGAGGTCGGTGCGGCGCCGCAGGACCAGATCCCGCAGGGTGCGCCCGGCCAGGTTGCTCATCGCGACGCCGCTACCGACGTAACCTCCGGCCCAACCCAGACCGGACTCCGGGTCCAGGTCGACCGTGGGCGACCAGTCGCGGGGCGCGCCGAGCACCCCGGACCAGGCGTGCTCGACCGGGACGTCGGCCACGTCCGGGAGCAGGCCCACCAGGGAACGCCACAGCTCGGCGATGGCGTGCGGCTGGGTCGCACCCTCGGCGTCGGGCTCGGAACCGAAGCGGTGGGGTACGCCCCGCCCTCCGACCGCGATGCGGTCGTCGGCCGTGCGCTGGGCGTAGACGTAACTGTGTGCGCTGTCGCCGAGGACCTCGCGGCCCTCCCATCCGATGCGCTCCCACACGTGTTCGGGGACCGGCTCCGTCGCGATCATCGACGCGTGCATGGGCAGCCAGTCGCGGCGCAGGCCGCGCATCGTGGCGGTGTACCCCTCGGTCGCCCGGATCACGTGGTCGGCGTAGACGGTGCCCAGTTCGGTCACGGCCGCCGGGCGGGCGGCACCGCGGCGCGGGCGGATCTCGGTGACGTTGGTGCCCTCGTACAGGTCCACGCCCAGCGCCTCGACGGTGTCGGCCAGGCCGCGCACGAGCTTGGCCGGTTGGACGCTCGCGGCGTGGGGCGAGTAGGCGGCGGCGGTGGCGCCGGCGACGGCGATGCCGGGTTCCTGGTCGGGCTCGATCATGTGGAGGTCGTCGGGCCAGTAACCCCACTCCTGCAGATGCTCGATCTCGCGGGTGAGGCGCTCGCGCTGGGCGGCGTTGGTGGCGACCATGCGCACGCCGCCCTGGTGGAGGTCGGCGTCGATGCCCTCGTCCCGGGCCACACGCTGGACCTCCTCCACGGTGCGCATGAGTGCGCGCTGGAAGGCGATCATGGCGGCCTTGCCGTGGGATCGGGCGTAGTGCTCGCGCGGGCCGGGGAACTCCGCCGACAGCCATCCCCCGTTGCGGCCCGAGGCACCGAAGCCCGCGAAGTAGCGGTCGATGACCGCCACCCGGAGGTCGGGCTGGGCCTTCTTGAGGTAGTAGGCGGTCCACAGGCCGGTGTATCCGGCGCCCACGATGCAGACGTCGCAGTCGGTGTCGCCCCCGAGGGGGTCACGGCGCCGGGGCTGGCCGAGCTCGCGGTACCAGAAGGAGACGGCGCCGTTGACGAAGCGCGGGGACCGAGGGATCGGCCTCAGCTGTGCGGCAGCGGTGAAGAGTCGCATCTTTTCCCCCGGAACCTCTGTGCTCACAGCCACCCCCGTGTGGCTCCCCCGAACCTCACGCCAACCTACATGCGAACGGCGGCATGCGGGGCGTTTTCAGATGATTCGGGAGGATCGAGACCTTGGTCAACCCGGGGCCGGTCCGCCGCGGACAGCGACTCCGAAAACACTACGCAGACGCGCTGTCACGGAGAGTACGCGCGATCGTCGTCAATTGTCGAACCCCGTCCTCCCCCAGGGGCTCGAGCACGTGTTCGCGCAACCGCTTGACATGGTTGGCCCTGACCTCGCCGATGAAGGTCAGGCCGCTCTCGGTGAGCGAGGCGTACACGACGCGGCGGTCGTCCGGACAGTTCTCCCGCACGAGGTACCCCTCGCGCTCGAGCCGGTCGGCGAGCTTGGTGAACCCGCCGGTGCTCAGGCTGACCTCGCGCGCCAGGCGGCTCATCGGCAGGCGGTGGCCGGGGGTCCGCTGGAGCCTGATGAGCACCTCGAACCAGGGCCCGGACATGTCCTTGCCGTCGGGTGTGATGCCGCCCAGCAGTTTGGGCTGTATCGAGCTCATCGCCTCGTGCACCAGCCCCCAGGCGGTGATGAGGTCGTCGTCGGTGGCGTCCGCTCCCATGCCGTCCCCTTCGTTTCGGCGGGGCGACCTGCCCACGCTCAAGAAGTATCTTCCCAGAAAATATTACTACACGAAGAAGAATCTGGGGTGGGATTTTCGGCATCACCTGCGCCACACACGCACCGCCCCGAACACGAGAACGCCGGTGGCCCACCGCGACCGGCCGTACCGATCACGAGGGGCCACCGGCGAACCGGGTGCGGCCGTGGGTTCTTGGCTCAGTGGCGGGCGGCCACCGCGTCCAGCGCTCCGTACAGGGTCGAGGCCAGGTGGTCGATCTGCTCCCAGGTGACCACCAGCGGCGGGGAGACCAGGAGAGCTTTCGGGATCGGCCGGACGATCACCCCGCGGGCCCGGGTCTCGGCGAAGACCTCCGCGGTGGTGATGCCCCGCTCGGTCAGGGCCTCCTCGGTCAGTTCCACCGCGCCCATCACCCCGACGCCCGAACGTATCTCCTCGACCAGCGGGTGGGCCTCCAGGCCCCGCAGCGCGCTGTCGAGGTGGCGCTCGACCTCGAGCGAGACGGTGAAGAGGTCCTCGCGCTCGAGGATGTCGAGGTTGGCCATCGCCGCGGCGCAACAGGTCGGGTGCCCCGCGTAGGTGGTGCCGTGCACGAACGGGTTGCCCTCCTGGTTCCAGAAGGGGTCGGCCACCCGGCCGTTGACCACGACGCCGCCGAGGGGCAGGTAACCGCTGGAGACACCCTTGGCGAAGACGATCATGTCCGGGCTGACGCCGAAGCGCTCGATCCCGAACCAGTTGCCCAGGCGCGCGAACCCGCAGATGACGCTGTCGACGACGAAGAGCACGTCGTACTGGTGGCAGATGCGGGCGACCTCGGTGAAGTAGTCGCGCTCGGGAAGGTACACACCGCCGGCGCCGATGACCGGTTCGGCGAAGAAAGCGGCGACGTTCTCGGGGCCCACCCGGAGGATCTCCTCCTCGACCGCTGCGGCCGAGTTGTGGGGGACCACGGAGGTGTCGCGGACCATCTCACCGAAGCCGGTGCGGAAGCGGTCCATACCGATCATGCTGGTGCCGAAGCCGTTGAGACCGTGGTAGCCGGCGGTGCGGCTGATGAGGTGGGTCTTGTCCGGACGCCCCAGGGCGTACCAGTAACGGCGGGCCAGCTTGGCGGCGGTGTCGATGGATTCGCCGCCCCCGGAGGTGAGGATCACGCGGGGGTCCACGACCGGGGCGTGCGCGGCCAGGCGCTCGCTGAGTTCGATCGCGGGGACGTTGGCGAAGTCGTTGTAGACCGTGTAGGCGTCCAGCGTGCTCATCTGACGGTGGACGGCGTCGGCGATCTCGGTGCGGCCGTGCCCGACGTTGCAGTACCAGAGGCTGGACGTACCGTCCAGGAACCGGTCGCCGGACTCGTCCCAGAGCCACACGCCCTCGGCGCGGGCCACCACGAACTCCGGGCCCTTGGCCACGGTGTTCATATCGCAGAAGGTGTGCCAGAGACGGCTGGGCTCCCGGTGTTCCCTGGGAGCGAGTGCGGATGAGACAACCGTTTCGGTCATATGGCGACCTCCGAGCCGAGACTTGCGCGAGCGCGCAATGGATGAACCCAGGTTGAATCCGACCTACACCCGGACGCCCGGTTGAGGCAGGTGCTTGCAGGCTAAGCGTGATGAGCGCCTCACAGCAAGAGACAAAACGAAGCTTCATGCCCCGAAACCCAAACTTCATGCGCGCTACCCGTGGGGGTTCGGCCTAAAACCCGCCCTACGCAGGAAAAACAGGGGTGAAAATTTTTTGTCGGAGGGGGTCTCCGGCCGAGCGTTTCGTGCCGTGGCAGGGGGTGCGCGGGGGTCGGGGGACCTTCGTAACACACGGCGGCGGGGCGGGTCCTCCTCCTGTGGAAGGACCCGCCCCGCCGCACTTCGGAAGGCTCTGCCGGCTAGCCGCGCAGGCTCGCCCCTGTGCGCTCTGCGGCCACGGCGACGGCGGCGTCGCGGGCGGCGCCGGCCTCCTCCGCCGTCAGCGTGCGGTCGGGGGCACGGAAGCGCAGCGCGAAGGCGACGGACTTGCGGCCCTCGCCGACCTGTTCGCCGGTGTAGACGTCGAACAGGCGCACGCTCTCCAGCAGGTCCCCGGCGCCCTCGGCCAGGGCGTCGCTGAGGGCGCCGACCGGGACGCCCGCGTCGACGACCAGGGCCACGTCCTGGGTGGCGACCGGGTAGGTGGAGATCTCCGGAGCGCGCACCTCGGCGCGGGCGCTCTCGACCACGTCCAGGTCGACCTCGGCCGCGGCGGTACGGGCGGGCAGGCCGAAGGCCTGGATCGCACGCGGGTGCAGTTCGCCCGCGTGGCCGGCGAGCACCCGCTCGCCCCCCACGCGCACGTACAGCGCGGCGCAGCGGCCCGGGTGCCACGGCGTGTGTTCGGCGGCCTCGACCTCGAGCCCCACGCCGGCGACGCGGGCGACGTCCCGTGCGGCCTGGATCGCGTCGGCCCAGGTGGCCTCACGGCCCTGGCCCCACCAGCCGTCGCGCTCGGCACGCCCGGCCAGGACCACACCGACCCGGCGGGGCTGGTGCGGCAGTGCGGCGTCGACGCGCTCGATCTCCTCGGCGGTCGGGCCGCGGTCCACGGTCAGGATCGGGGCGTTGCCGTTGTGGCTGGGCAGGTAGACCAGGCCGGTCTCGAACAGCGCGACGTCGTTCAGTCCGCGGCTGACGTTGCGGGCCAGGGTCTTGAACAGCCCCGGCAGCAGCGTCGTACGCAGCAGCGGTTCCTCGTCGTTGAGCGGGTTGGCCAGGCGCACGCTGTCCCGGCGCGGGTCGTCGGCGCCGAGCTGGAGCCCTTCGAGGTCGCGCTCGCCCACGAAGGGGTAGCTGAGCACCTCGGTGTGGCCGGTGTCGGCGAGCATGCGGCCGAACACCCGGCGCAGGCGCTGGCTGTCGGTCAGGCCGCGGCCGGGCCCGCTCAGCCGCACCGCCGGGATGTTCTCGTACCCCTCGAAGCGGATGACCTCCTCGGCGAGGTCGTTGGGGTCGGTGAGGTCGGGGCGCCAGGTGGGCGGGGTGACCGTGAGGACCTCCCCGTCGCGCTCGACCGTGCAGCCGATGGCCCTCAGGTGCTTCTCCGCGGTGCCCTCGGGGTACTCGACCCCCGCCACCGAACCCGGGTGGGAGGCGCGCATCGTGATGGTGCGGTCCGCGGCCGGGTGCGTGACGTGGGTCCAGGCGCTCTCGACGCTCGCCCCGCCCAGCTCGGCGAGGAGCTCGACGGCGCGGGTGGCGGCGGCCGCCTGCACGGCCGAGTCGACCCCGCGCTCGAAACGGCGCGAGGCCTCCGACGACAGCTGGTGGCGGCGGGAGGCGCGCGCGATGTGCATCTGGTCGAAGTGGGCGGCCTCCACCAGCACGGCGGTGGAGCTGAGACCGATCTCGGTGTCGAGCCCGCCCATGACGCCGGCCACCGCCTGGGCGCCGGCGTCGTCGGCGATGACGATGTCGTCGGTGTCGAGGGAACGCTGGACGTGGTCCAGGGTCTCCAGCTTCTCCCCCGCCTCGGCGGCGCGCACGGTGACGGTGCCCTGGAGGCGGTCGCGGTCCCAGGCGTGGAGGGGCTGCCCGAGCTCGAGCATGACGTAGTTGGTCACGTCCACGGCCAGGGAGACCGGGCGCACGCCGCTCTGGTGCAGGCGGCGCTTCATCCACAGCGGGGTGGGCGCCTCGGGGTCGAAGCCCGTGGCGCCGCGCAGGACGAGGCGGTCGGCCAGAGCCGGGTCCTCGATGCGGGCGGGGTGGCCCTCGCCCGTGGGCTCGGCGACGGCGATCCCGGCGGGGTCGTGCAGGTCGACACCGTAGAGCGTGGCGGCGTCGCGGGCCACACCCCGCATCGACAGCGCGTACCCGCGGTCGGGGGTGACGGCGATGTCGAGCACGTCCTCGCGCAGGCCCAGCAGACCGATCGCGTCCTGGCCCGGTTCTCCGAAGCCCTCGGGCAGCACGACGATGCCGGTGTGGTCCTCCCAGAGGCCCAGTTCGGTCGCCGAGCAGATCATGCCCGCCGACATACGGCCGTAGGTCTTGCGCGCCCCGATCTTGAAGCCGCCGGGCAGCTCGGCGCCGGGCAGGACCGCGACGATCAGGTCGCCCTCGGAGAAGTTGCGGGCTCCGCAGACGATCTCCTGGGGTTCACCCGTGCCGTTGGCGGCGCCGACGTCCACGCGGCAGAACCGGATCGGCTTCTTGAATTCGGTGAGCTCCTCGATCTCCAGCACACGGCCGAGGACCAGCGGGCCCTGGAGGTCGGCACCGAGGGCGTCGACGGTCTCGACCTCCAGGCCGGCCAGGGTCAGGCGGCTCGCCAGGTCGCGTGCGGTGACGTCGGCGGGAAGGTCGACGTACTCCCGCAGCCAGGTCATGGGGACTCGCATCAGATCTCACTCCCGAACGCCGAGGAGAAGCGGATGTCGCCCTCGACCATGTCGCGCATGTCGCGCACCCCGTGCGCGAACATCAGTGTCCGTTCGATGCCCAGGCCGAAGGCCCAGCCGCTGTACTGCTCGGGGTCGACCCCGGCGGCACGCAGCACACGCGGGTTGACCACGCCGCAGCCGCCGATCTCGATCCAGCCCTCGCTGGAGCAGGTGCGGCACGGGGCGTCGGGGTCTCCCACGGAGGCGCCGCGGCACACGAAGCACTCCATGTCGACCTCGGCGGAGGGCTCGGTGAAGGGGAAGTAGGAGGCACGGAATCGGGTGCGCAGCCCTTCCCCGAAGACGGCGCCGACGAACGCGTCGATCGCGCCGCGCAGGTGGGCCAGGGTGATACCGCGGTCCACGACCAGGCCCTCGAGCTGGTGGAAGACGGGGGTGTGCGTGGCGTCGAGCTCGTCGGTGCGGAAGGTCTTGCCGGGTGCGACCACGTAGACCGGGAGCTCGCGCTCGAGCAGGGCGCGCACCTGGACCGGCGAGGTGTGGGTGCGCATGACCATTCCGGAGTCGCCGCCCTCGCCGCTCTCCACGAAGAAGGTGTCCTGCATGGTGCGGGCCGGGTGGTCGGGCTCGAAGTTGAGGGCGTCGAAGTTGAACCACTCGGCCTCGACCTCGGGCCCCTCGGCGACCTCGAAGCCCATGCCGACGAAGACGTCGGTCATGCGCTCGGCCACGGTGGTCAGCGGGTGGCGCGCGCCGCGGGGCGTACGGTCCCAGGGCAGGGTGACGTCGACGCGCTCCTCGACGAGGACCCGCTCGTCGCGCTCGTTCTCCAGGACGGCCTGGCGGGCCTTGAGGGCCTGGCCGACGTCGCGGCGGGCCCCGCCCACGCGCTTTCCGGCGTCGGCCTTGGCGGCCGGCGGCAGCGCTCCGATCTCCCGGTTGGCCAGGGCCAGCGGGGAGCGGTCGGAGGCGTGGGCGAGCCGGACCTCCTTGAGCTCGTCGAGGTCACCGGCGGCCTCGATGGCCGACAGCGCCTCGTCGCGCATACGGGCGACCTCGTCGGGGTGCAGGGGTGTCACCTCGACCGGGTCGTAGGAACTGTTGGGTGCAGACATGATGGGTTGCCTCGCCGCTGGCCCCGGCCCAGGGGTCGGGGCACGCGGCAGTCACGGTCCGCTCGGGGCGGACGAAGCCGACAGGAAGCACAGACGGGTTTCGGGCGGGCCCACGGGATGAACCGGATGCGGGGCAGCCGGGGCCGGCCGTTGCGCCCACCGGGGATGCTGGAGTGACTGACCTGGTCAGACGAACTCGGGCGCCCCGGCGGGCATGGTAAATCGGAACTCGGCGCCGCCACCGGGGGCGCGTCCGACGGTGATCGTTCCGCCGTGGGCCTCCACCAGACCCTTGACGATGAAGAGTCCGAGGCCGGTGCCGCTCCGGCGCTTGCTGCGCCAGAACTGGCGGAAGACGCGCGGAATGGTCTCGGGCGCTATGCCCTGGCCTTCGTCGCGCACCGACACCGCTGCTCCTCCTTCACACGGCTCGATCACGATACTGACAGTACCAGCGCCGTGCCGCACCCCGTTTTCCACGAGGTTGGAGAGGATCTGTTCGAGTTTGTCGGGGTCGAGCCACATCTGCGGGATCTCGCCCTCGACACGGACGTCGAAGCGCTCCTCGTCCTCGCCGGAGAAGACACGTCCGGCGACCACACGCTGGGCGGCCTCGTGCAGGTCCACGACCTGGCGGCGCACCTCGAGGCGGCCGGACTCGATGCGGGAGACGTCGAGCAGGTCGTGGATGAGGCGGGTGACCCTGTCTGCGTCGGCGTTGACCGTCTCCAGCATGAAGAGCTTCTGCTTGTCGGTGAGGCGTTCCCACTTGGTGAGCAGGGTCGAGGTGAAGCCCTTGACGCTGGTCAGTGGCGAGCGCAGCTCGTGTGCGACCTCGGAGACCAGGTCGGCCCGGGTGCGTTCGGCGCGGGTGGCGGCGTCGCGCAGTGTCACCACAAGGCGGATGAGGTCGCCCTCGGGCCGGGCCCGCACATAACGGGCGGCGACCAGGACCTCGCGTTCGTCGGGCAGGTAGAGGGAGCGCTCGGCCTGGCGGACGCGGTCGCGGGCGCCGCCGTAGGGGTTGCTGGCCTCCCACCAGTCGTGCCCGTCGGGGCCCACGAACGGCAGGGCGGAACGGAAGTCGCTGCCCAGCGCGGTCTCGGCGGGCACACCGGTGAGTTGCACGGCGAGGGTGTTGAAGAGGATGACGCGGCCGCGGGCGTCGGCCACCACGAGGCCGTCGGGGAGGTCGTCCGCGCGCAGTCCGGAGTCGGGAACCCCAGCTTTGTCGGAACCCGGTACCATCCCGGCGGCCGGGTGTGTGTGCGCGCCGCCCGAGTCCCCCGTCGGTTGGTCCGCCTTCCGGCCGCTGCCCACGCCTCTCCCCGCTCCCTCGAAGGTCCACGATCACAGCACCCGGGCCGCGAACCGCCGACCGGCTCGTTGTCGTACCCGCGAGAACTCCGCAGGCGGTCTACCCTGCACCCCCACCAGGTACGCCCGACCTCCCCGGCCGGCCGCACGTGGCGGGTGTCGAGCGTATAGGGATCCACGGCACACCGCGCACCCGTTCCGTCCGCGGCCTCCCCGCCCGACGCTCACACGTTGTCGTCAAGCTTGCCCGCCCGACGGCTCGAGCGCACCGTTCTACCCGCGACACGGGTAACAGGTATCGGGCCCGCGGTTCCCGTCGCCCCGGACCACCGCGATCCGGGTCAGACCCTATCGGCCCGCGGCAGTGGTGCACGTGCATTTCGGGTAGATCGGATCATCGGACCGAGGCCTCTGCGACGGCCGGGAAACCCGGAACGGCCGTGACCCGGACGCCAAATTCCATGACCCTCAGTGATCACGCCCGACCTCAGCTGGGACGATGCTGAGCGGGAGAGGCAGGCTTCAGGAACGGCGCTGCTGGCGCGCTGTGGTGTAAAGACACACCGCCGCGGCCGTGGCCAGATTCAGGCTTTCGGCCCCGCCGTAGATCGGGACGCTGACCGCGCCGTCGGTCTGCTCCACCACGTCCTTGGGCAGGCCCCAGGCCTCGTTGCCGAAGACCCAGCCGACCGGGCCGTCCAGACCACCGGAGTCCGCCACCTCGTGCAGGTCCCCGGTGCCCCCTCCGTCCGCGGCGAACACACGGGCGTTCGAGCCGCGCAGCACGGCGAGCGCCTCACCGACCGGAGCACCCACGACCACGGGAAGGTGGAAGAGGCTGCCGGCGGAGGCGCGCACGCACTTGCCGTTGTAGGGGTCGACGGAGGCGTCGGTGAAGATCACCACGTCCGCCCCGGCCGCGTCGGCGGTCCGCAGGACCGTGCCGGCGTTGCCCGGGTCCCGGACGTGGGAGAGGACGACCGCCAGCCGGACGTCGCCGACGCTCTCCAGAGGGACGTCGACGAACTCGCAGACGGCGATGACACCCTGCGGGCTGACGGTCTGGGCCAGCTCGGACATGACCTCCAGGCTGACCCTGTGCACCGGAAGACCCGCCCCGTGGGCGGAGTCGACCAGTTCCACGTGGCGGTGCATGGCCTCGGCCGTGGCGAAGAGCTCCACCACGACCGTGCCACTGCGGCCCCCTGAGGCGAGGGCCTCGCGCACCGCTTGCGGCCCCTCTGCGAGGAAGCGCCGCTCACGTTGTCGGAAGGTGCGCTTGGCGAGCCGCCGAACCCCCTTGATCCTGGGTGACCGGATACTCGTGAATTCGTGACTCGCCACAGCGCTACCGTCTCCGACTAGGCCGCGGCCTGGGCCGGCAGGGCCTGCTTGGCCTTCTCGACGAGCGCGGCGAACGCGGCCTCGTCGTTGACGGCCAGCTCCGCCAGCATGCGGCGGTCGACCTCGATCTCGGCCAGCTTCAGGCCCTGGATGAGGCGGTTGTACGTCAGGCCGTGAGCGCGGGAAGCAGCGTTGATGCGCTGGATCCACAGACGGCGGAACTGCCCCTTCCGGTCCTTGCGGTCCCGGTAGGAGTAGGTCATCGAGTGGAGCATCTGCTCCTTGGCCTTGCGGTACAGGCGCGAACGCTGACCGCGGTAACCGCTGGCGCGGTCGAGGATGACCTTGCGCTTCTTCTTGGCGTTGAGAGCCCGCTTCACGCGTGCCACTGTGACTCCCTCGTTGTCTCTTCCGGCGCGCACGGCGCGCCGACCGGCCCGGGTCGAGGCCCGGCGGCCGTGTTCGCTTCAGGTGTGGGGTGTCCCCCGTGGGCGGCGGCGCACGGTCTGCGCTTCACCGCCGGCGGACGTCAGGCTCGTCGGCCCGGCTGAACCAGCCGGTCCTACTTCTTGCCGAGGAGCTTCGAGATCTTCTTCGAGTCCGCGGGAGCGAGCACGACCTCGTCGGAGAGACGACGCTTACGCTTCGAGGTCTTGTGCTCGAGGATGTGGTTCTTGTTGGCACGGCGGCGCATGATCTTGCCGGAACCGGTGACCCGGAAACGGTCCTTGGCTCCACTGTGGGACTTGTTCTTCGGCATGTCGCCGTCGTCTCCTACTCCGTCGGCGCGTGTCCCGCCGGGGCGGGTCACGCTGTTCTTCCGCTGCTACGGCGGGCCCTCTGGGGCGCCGCTTCGCGCATCTGGACCGTTGTCGGGCACACGGCCCTCCCCACCACCCGGTCGTGTGATGGCCGGGCGGTGGGGGACCAGCCCTGTCGCCGCTAGCCCTTTTCGCTCTGCTCGCGGCGGGACTTGTCCCCCGCCGCGGCGCGGGCCTCGGCCTTGTGGTCGGAACGCCGCTTGTGCGGCCCGATCACCATGACCATGTTGCGGCCGTCCTGCTTCGGCTGGGACTCGACCTGGCCGAGATCCTTGACGTCCTCCGCGAGACGGGCCAGCAGTCGGCGGCCCAGCTCGGGGCGGGACTGCTCGCGACCACGGAACATGATCGTCACCTTGACCTTGTCCCCGCCCTTGAGGAACCGGACGACGTGACCCTTCTTGGTGTCGTAGTCGTGCGGGTCGATCTTCGGGCGGAGCTTGATCTCCTTGATGATCGTGTTCGACTGGTTCTTGCGCGACTCGCGTGCCTTGACCGCGGACTCGTACTTGAACTTGCCGTAGTCCATCAGCTTGGCGACCGGAGGACGGGCGGTCGGCGCGACCTCGACGAGGTCGAGGTCGGACTCCTGGGCCAGGCGCAGCGCGTCCTGGACCGAGACGATCCCGACCTGCTCACCGTTGGGTCCGACGAGTCGGACCTCGGGAACCCGGATACGGTCATTGATGCGGGGCTCGGCGCTGATGGGACCCCTCCCTAGCTTTCTCGGATTACCTGGGACCGGCCGCCCGGTGGGCGGCCCGCTCGGTCTCGCGGCCACCCTCGGGTGTTCCGGTCGACCGGGTCGGGGTCCCCGTGAAATGCGAAAACCCCGCCAGCGTGTGCAAGCGGGGTGTACCGACCGGATTATTCCGTCGTGGAACAGCGCAGGTGGTGGGCCCCGACGCATCGGGGACGCACACGACACCGGGCCTTCGACGGGCCGGACCCACACGGGCTTCGCCCGCTGGGTGGGAGGAACACCTCCGCTTGCGTGTCCGGTGCGCTCGAAACACACCGGACCAAGTCGTCACCACCGAATATACCAGGACCCGAGAGCGCTCGGGACACCCTCAGATCCGGTCCGTGCCCGCCCTGCGTTCCAGCTCGGCCTCGCCGGCGGCACGCATCGCCTCGACCGGGACGTCGTCGCGCCCGGTCATCAGGCGCACCTGGGCCACGGCCTGGTGCAGCAGCATCGGGAAGCCGCCGACCACACGCCCCCCGGCGTCGGCCACCGCGCTCGCGGCGCCGGTCGGCCAGGGGGCGTAGACCACGTCGAAGAGGTCGGCTCCGGAGGCGGCCAGGGCCTTCCGGTGGCGGTCGGCCGCACCCGAGGGCAGCGTGGACACGACCAGGTCGGCGTCGAGGTGGTCCTCGATCCGGTCCAGCTCGGCGACCTCGAGGCCGATCCCGAGACGGTCGGCGGCCTCGCTCACCTCGCCGGTCCGGCCGGTACTGCGGGCGAGCAGGGTCACCGGCCCCCCGACGCCCAGGTCGCGCAGGGCCGCGAGCGCGGAGGCCGCGGTGGCCCCCGCGCCGAGCACCACGGCCCGGGCGGGTGCGGTGATCCCGGCCTCGGTGAGGGCGGTGGTGATGCCCTCCACGTCGGTGTTGTGGGCGTCCCAGGTGCCGTCGCCCGCGCGTACGAGGGTGTTGGCCCCGCCCACGGCACGGGACAGGCCGGAGACCCGGTCGGCCAGGTCCATGGCGCGGCGCTTGAGGGGCATCGTCAGTGAGAGACCCGCCCAGTCCGCACCGAGCCCCTCGAGGAACGGGGCGAGCCCGTCCTCTTCGCACTCGTGCAGGCCGTAGCTCCACCCCTCGAGCCCCATGGCGCTGTGGGCCGCGCCGTGCAGGACGGGAGACAGGGAGTGGGCGACGGGGGAACCGAGTACCGCGGCGCGCATCTACTCACCGCCCCAGTTCTCCTGGAAGCGCTCCTTGAGCACCTCGAACTCGTCGTGGTCGTCGGTGAACTCGGTGACGCCGTTCTCCGGGTCGGTGGCCACGAAGTAGAGCCAGTCGCCCTGTTCCGGTTCGAGGGCTGCCTCGATGGCGTCCTCACCCGGCGCCACGAACGGCCCCGGGATCAGGCCGGTGCTGTAGTAGGTGTCGAAGCCGCTGTCGTCGGCCTCGCACTCGGCGAGCTGGTCGTTGTTGAGCGCGATGCCGTAGTCGTCGATGGCGTAGAAGCAGGTGCTGTCCATCTGCAGCGGCATGTCGATGTCGAGCCGGTTGTGGACCACCCGGGAGATCTTGGGCATGTCGTCGACGGTGCCGCTCTCGGCCTGCACGATCGAGGCGATCGCCATGATCTCGTTCGGGTCGTACTGGGTGTCCCCGGCCCTTTCCTCAAGGTCGACCTCCTCGGCGACCTGGCGGTACTGCGTGACCATGGTCTTGAGGACCGACAGTGCCTCGGCGTCGGGCTCGAACCGGTAGGTCGAGGGGAACAGGTACCCCTCCGGGCCCTCGGTCGCGTAGTCGGGGAGGTTGAGCTCCTCGGCCTGCCCGTAGGCCTCCTGGAGCTCGTCCTCGCTGATCGCGGTCTGCTCGGCGACCGACTGGATGACCTGGGTGGCGCGCAGCCCCTCGGGGATGCTCACCCGGCCACCGAGGCGGTTGTCGGGGTCGAGCAGGGCCTCCACGGCGTGCTCGCCGCTCATCTCCTCGGCCAGGCGGTACGTGCCCGGGCTCAGTTCCTGGTCCGGAACCGCGTCCAGGGCGTTGGTGAAGGAACGCACACTCGCGACCACGTTCTCGTCGGCGAGCTTCTGGGCGACGGCCGTACCGCTGTCGCCCTCCTCGATGACGAAGTCGACCTCGCCCGAGCCCTCGCCCTCGTAGTCGGCGGGGAAGACGTAGGTGCGCACCACACCGAACCCGCCACCGGCGATGACCAGCAACAGGACGACGGCCATGACGCCCATTCTGCTCTTGCGCCTGCCGCCGCCGCGGCGGGCCTTGGTCTTCTTGCCCTTGTTCTGGGCGCGGCGCTTGGCCTCCTTGAGCTTGCGGCGGCTGCTCCGGCTCCCGCCGTAGGCCTCGGCGATGTCGGCGAGTCCGGGCTCGTAGTCCTCGTCGTCCTCGTCCTCGGGCTCGGGTTCCGGCTCGGCCCCGGTGCTCTCCTCGACGGGTTCGGGCTCGGCGGCGGCCTGCTTGCGGCGCGAACGGCGGGTGCGGCCGCGGCGCCGGGAGCGGGGCTCCTCCTCCGGCTCGTCCTCATCGGCGGGTTCCGCGGCGAGAGCGGCCTCCTGCTCGGCCTCCTGCCGGGCGGCGCGGCGGGCCCTGCGGCCCCCACGGCGCCGGGGCCGGGGCTCCTCCTCCGGCTCGGGCTCGGCTTCCGGCTCGGGTTCGGTGGCCGCGAAAGCGCCGGCGTACAGGGCGCCGGAGTCGTGGGCACCACTGTCGGCCGGGTCCTGGGCGGGCATCGCCCCGCTGTCCTCACCGCGGCGGCGACGGCGGCCGCCTCCCCGGCGGCGCGGGGGTTCCTCGGGCTCCTCGTCCTCCTTCACACGCGAGAAGACACCGGAGTCGGCGGAGGCGTCGACACCGGGGAAACTCCCGCTGTCGAAGACGTCGGTCTCGTCGGGGACCTCGGACAGGAAACCGCCCTCGTCACGGTCCGCGCGACGGGCGCGGCGGCGGCGCGAACGGCGGCCGGCGGGCTGCTCCTCGAAACCCTGGGGGTCGGTGTCGGGGGCACCGCGGCGTCGGCGCCCGCGTCGGGGCCGGGGGTCGGCCTCCTCGGCGGGGAAGGGCTCGGAGGGGGTTCCGGCCCAGGGGGAGGAACCCTGGACGGACTCGTCGGCGCCGGGGGCCTGCGCGGACGGCCCACCGAGGCCGGCCAGCGCCGCGAGGGCGTCCTGGGCCGGGTCGGCGGGGTGCTGTTCTTCGGGGCGTTCGCCGGTACGTGCCGCGCGCCCCCCGCGCAGGGCGTCGGCGGCACCGCTGCGGCGCGGGGGTTCGCCGTTGGGGTGCGGGGCGTCGGAACGGTGCCGGCGCCCGCGGGGCGGTTCCTGGGGGTCCGCTCCGGTCATGGGCTGCGGCGACCACGGCTCGGGCTCGTGCCAGGAGCCGGGCTCAGGACGCGCGCGGCGGCCGCGCGGCGGGGGCTGCGCGGGCAGCGGGTCACTGAGCGGGTCGTAGTCGTAACCGCGCTCGGTACGTCCACGAAAGGGATCGTTGGGGTAGTCATCCCTGTCGGTCATCATTCTCCTTGGCTGGAGCGGACGATCTCGCCCGGGGGCCGGCCGGTTGACCGTTCCTGGTCCAAGGCGCTCTGCAGGAGGACCGTCGCTGCGGCCTGGTCGATCACCGACCGGCGCGCGCGGCCCCCCTTGGCGCCCTTCTTGCCGAAGGAAGCTCCGGACAGGAGCTGCCCCTGGGCGGTCACGGTCGTCAGCCGCTCGTCGACCAGTCGGACGGGGACGGGGTGGAGGAGGTGGGCGAGGCCCTGCGCGAAATCGCGTGCGGAGCGTGCGGCGGGGCCTTCGTCGCCCGACAGTGAGGCAGGGTAGCCCACCACGACCTCACGTGCCTCGCGCTCCACGACCAACTGGGCGATGCGCTGTTGGTCGCCCTTGCCTCGCGGGATCGTCTCGACGGGGCTGGCGAGTGTTCCGCTGGGGTCGCAGGCCGCGACCCCGATCCGGGCGTTGCCGGGGTCGATCGCCAGGCGTGCACCGTGCCTCAAGAGGCCGTCTCCCCTGCTCCGGGGGCGGTACTCGGGCGGTGTGTGCCGTCGACGGCACCGCACCGCGGTTGGGAAATCCTCAACACGGTGGTCCTGTTCATCAACTAACTCGGGGGCGTCACCGCACGGACTGAACAGACAGACGTGAGTTCGGCTGCGGCGCGCCACAGTATGCCCGATTCGGTCACGACGCGCAGCTCGGCCGTGTACGGCTCGCATGGGAGGGCCCGACTGGACACACGATTCGACACTCCGTGCGGGGACGGTGGTCCGTGTGCGCGGGTACCGTCCGAGTGTAGGCCACCCCCGTGGGACGTCGGGGCACCGCATGCGCTCCGGGGCACCGTTCCCGGCCGGGGTCGGCGTTCTCACGTGCGCTTCACGCTCCTGACGTGTGTCCCGAGGGGCCGCGGTGTGATTCAGGCGATGACGGCAAGCAGGATGCCACCCAAAATGTTCACACTCCGTGATCACCACGCCGGAGGCCGCACACCCGCCGGAGCCGGACAAAAGAGCGTGAGACACAGGAAGGGCGCCCGCGGGACGGACCCGCGGACGCCCTTCCGGCGCTCCGGAACGGTCAGGACGCGGCCACGGCCGCCTCCACCGCACGCAGCGCCTCGTCGATCTGTCCGGCGTCCTTGCCGCCGCCCTGAGCGATGTCGGGCTTGCCGCCGCCACCCCCGCCGAGCGCGCGGGCCGCGATGCCGACGAGGTCGCCCGCCTTGATGCCGGCGCCCCGCGCCGCCTCGTTGGTGGCGATCACGACGACGGGACGGTCCTTGGGAACCGCGGTCATCGCAACGACCACCGGCTGGTCGGCGCCCAGGCGCTCGCGCACGTCGAGCACGAGGGTGCGCAGGTCGTCGGCGGAGGCACCCTCGGGCGCCCGCTCGGCCACGACCGCGGTGTCACCGTGGCGGCGCGCACCGGAGGCCAGGGTCCCGGCCGCCTGCAGCACCTGGGCCGCGCGCAGCTTCTCGATCTCCTTCTCGGCCGAACGCAGGCGCGTGACCATGGAGTCGATGCGCTCGGGGAGCTCCTCGCGCGGGGTCTTGAGCTGCTCGGAGAGCTGGCCCACCAGCGCGGACTCCTTGGACAGGCGCTGGAACGCGTCGGCGCCCACGGCGGCCTCGACCCGGCGCACGCCCGAACCGATGGAGGACTCCCCCAGCAGCTTGACGATGCCGAGCTTGGCGGTGGAGCCGACGTGCGTGCCGCCGCAGAGCTCGACGGAGTAGTCGCTCATCTCCACGACGCGCACACGGTCGCCGTACTTCTCACCGAACATGGCCAGCGCGCCCATCTTGAGCGCCTCGTCGAGGTCGCGCTCCTGGGTGCGGACCTCGATGTCGCCGCTCAGGACGGTGTTGACCTCTTCCTCGACCTCGGCCAGGCGCTGGGTGCCGACCTGGCTGTCGGCGGTGAAGTCGAACCGCAGCTGCCCGGGGCGGTTCTCCGACCCGGCCTGGCCCGCGGAGGGACCGAGCGAGTTGCGCAGCGCGGAGTGGATGAGGTGCGTGGCCGAGTGCGAGCGCTCGATCGCACGGCGGCGGCCGGTGTCGATCGAGGCGTGCACGGTGTCGTCCAGGACGACCTCGCCCGAGCGCACGGTGCCGCGGTGCACGAAGAGCCCGGGCACCGGCTTCTGCACGTCCTCGACGTCCACGACGCCGCGGCCGTCGACGGTGAGGGTGCCGGTGTCGGCGAGCTGGCCGCCGCTCTCGGCGTAGAACGGGGTGCGGTCCAGCACGAGCTCGACCTTCTGGCCCGCGCGCGCAGCCGGCACACCCTGGCCGTCCACGACCAGGCCCCGCACGTGGGACTCGCTCTCGGAGTCGCTGTAGCCGAGGAAGTCGGTGTCGCCCGCCTTCTCGTGCATCTGCGAGTACAGGGAGATGTCGGCGTTGCCGAGCTTCTTGGCCTTGGCGTCGGCCTTGGCGGTCTGGCGCTGGCGCTCCATGAGCTCCCGGAAGGAGCCCTCGTCGACCGACAGGCCCTGCTCCTGGGCCATCTCCAGGGTCAAGTCGATGGGGAAGCCGTAGGTGTCGTGGAGCTGGAAGGCGTCCGCACCGGAGAAGACGGTGCCGCCGCTCTCCTTGGTGCGCTCCGCGGCGCGGCCGAACAGGGCAGTGCCGGCGCGCAGGGTGTTGGCGAAGTTCTGCTCCTCGGTGTCGATCACACCGTGGATGACGTCGGCCTTGCCCTCGAGGTCGGGGTAGATGTCCTTCATCGCGTCGATGCTGACGGCGGTGAGCTCGTGCAGGAACGCGCTGTCGGTGCCCGAGAGCAGGCGCAGATTGCGCACAGAGCGGCGCAGGAGGCGGCGCAGCACGTAGCCGGCCTTCTCGTTGCCGGGCTTGACGCCGTCGCCGACGAGCATGACGGCGCTGCGCACGTGGTCGGCGACCACACGGAGCATGACGTCGTGCTCGTGGTTGTCGCCGTAGGTGGTGCCGGTCAGCTCGGCCGCGCGGTGCAGAACGCGGCCCATGATGTCGGTCTCGTAGATGTTGTCGACGCCCTGCAGAACCGCGGCGAGGCGCTCCAGGCCCAGGCCGGTGTCGATGTTCTGCTGCGGCAGGTCGCCGAGGATCGGGTAGTCCTTGCCGGCACCCTCGCCCCGCTCGTACTGCATGAAGACGAGGTTCCAGATCTCGATGTAGCGGTTCTCGTCCGCCTCGGGGCCGCCGTCGGCGCCGTACTCGGGGCCGCGGTCGTAGAAGATCTCGGAGCAGGGGCCGCAGGGGCCGGGGACGCCCATGTCCCAGTAGTTCTCGTCCATGCCCATGCGCTGGATGCGCTCGGGCCGCACGCCCACCTTGTCGCGCCAGATGTCGGCGGCCTCGTCGTCGTCGAGGTAGACGGTGACCCACAGCTTCTCGGGGTCGAGGCCGAAGCCGCCCTCCTCGACGGGGCTGGTGACCAGCTCCCACGCCAGGGGGATGGCCTTCTCCTTGAAGTAGTCGCCGAAGGAGAAGTTGCCCAGCATCTGGAAGAAGGTCGCGTGCCGGGAAGTCTTGCCGACCTCCTCGATGTCGATGGTGCGGATGCACTTCTGGACACTGGTGGCGGTGTCCCACGGGGGCGTGCGCTGGCCGAGGAAGTAGGGCTTGAACGGAACCATGCCTGCCGGGACCAGCAGCAGCGTGGGGTCCTCGGCGATGAGGCTTGCCGAGGGCACCACGGTGTGTCCGTTCTTCTCGAAGAAATTGAGGAAGCGGCGCGCGATCTCAGCCGTCTCCATTGATGCCCTCCTGTGTATTCGCACCAACGCGTGTGCTTTTTGCGGGTGGCCGCCGGAAGACCCGCGCTGTTGACGACAACCGCGGCGGCCTCGTTGTTCCAAGGCTATCGCCGCTGTGCACCGGCAGAAGCCGTCTGAGCACGCAGGGACGGCCTGGCAGGGTGGTCCGGGCACCCGGGGGCACGGGGAGGCGTGAGGCGAACGGAGGGAACGGCGGACACGGCGCACACGGTGTCGTGCCGTGTGCGCCGCGCGCGGGTCAGTACTGCGGGCCGTACCCGTGGGGCACGGGGCCCTG
>NZ_JADBGI010000038.1 GCF_014892575.1 Nocardiopsis coralli
GATGCGGGTCGGGACAGCCCGGCGAACAGGCCCGGAGCGCACACCCCGAGGCGCCACGGGAGGCAACCGCCCAACCCGCCACGCTTTCCGCTCATCCAGGAGATCAGGGGGTGGCGCCGACGCGGGTTGCGCGCAGGGCCGGCCGGGCTATCGTTCCCGACCCCGACGAACCACCACCCCCGAGGCAACACCAACGAACCCCCACCCCAACCCAGTCGCCACCGAGGCAACACCAACGAACCCCCCCCAACCCAGTCGCCACCGGGGCAACACCGAAGAACACCGGACCTTCTTGCCGGCGGGGTGAGTCCGTGGCCGTGGTGGAGCTCTTGCCCACGTCCAGGCCGAGGAACTCTTCCATGTGGTCGGTGCTGACCATGGAGGCTGAGGTTGACAGGACCCGGTGAAACAGGAACCGCACGCCGTGAGGGGCGGGCACCACCCGGCCGTCAGGGCGGGCCGGAGCCCTCGTCGTTCACGACGGGGAAGACGTCAAGAAGCCTGGAGAGAAGCGAGAAACTCATCGGTTCTCCTGACTTCGTCACGATCGTAGGTGCTGACGTTCGCGAGAACTTCGGAGGCACCGGTTCGCTCGAGAAGGCCGGTGAGTGAGTCCGCCACCTGATCCGGGGTGCCGGCGATCGCGTCCGCCATCGAGTCCTCCACAGCTCGGACCTTCTTCGCGCTGCTCGAGTCGCTGAGCAGCCGACGCACTTCTTCGACGGGCCGGAGCGCACGGAACTCTCCGACATCCCGAGAGTCCGCAAGCGCCCAGGCTTCGGGCAACAGCAGGTCGCGAGCGCGGTCCGCGGTCTCGGCCACGGCGATGTCCGCAGACACCACCAGATAGGGAGCAGCCGTAGTCGGGCCTGGACGGAAATCCTCGAAGTACGCAGCCAGCCTGTCCGGGTCACGAAGAGCCGGCCCACCGACCACCGCAGGAAGCCCCAGCTCGGCGGCGAGGGACAACCCACCCTTGATGGCGAGCAGGAACATGGGCGGAGGACCGACACTGGGGCGGGCGGTGGTCCCGGCTCGTCCGCTCAGATACTCCCGGATCTTCTCGACGTCGGCCGCGTACTCGCCTTCACCCAGGGAGGTCCGCCCGAGCGCACGCCGGATCGGAGCGGTGAAGCCGAGCGAGCCGCCCAGCCCCAGGTCGACCCTTCCGGGGGAGAGCGCCTCGAGCATCAACGCCTGCTCGGCGATCACCAGCGGACTGTGGTTGGGAACCATGACTCCGCCCGTGCCGAGCCGGATACGGCTCGTGCGGGCACCGATCGCGGCGAGCAGCACTGCGGGAGCCGCGCCGGCGATGCCTGGGACCGCGTGATGCTCGGCGGTCCAGAACCGGTGAAAACCGAGTTCGTCCGCACGTACTGCTCTATCGACGGTCGTCGCGATCGTCTTCGCGTCGGACTCGCCACCGCGCGTCCGCGAGCGGTCAAGCAGGGAGATACGCATCAGCCATGAGCCCCGTTCGTTCGATTGCGGCTCGCCACAGCCTTCCACGACCAGAGTGCCATCGGGTGTGTCCCTGGCCACGTGCACAAGTTCGGCAAGGGCGGTAGCGGTGCCGGTCCCGGTTGTCCACAGTTCGCGCAAGCGGGTGTGATCGATTGAGCCGAGTCGCTAACGTCTCGGTATGAACCGCATCCAAGCCTTGCGTGAGCACCTGCGTGCACTCCCGGTCGAATGCGTGGCGGATGTTCTGAGCACCCTCGCCGACGGGCTCCGCGGATTGGAACCGCGTTACCTCGCCCACCGCCTTTCCGACCTCATGCACCGTCCCGGGGCGTTGGACACGCTCACCCTGCCCCAGCGCGACCTCCTCAAGGCGGCGGCCGAAATCGCCGCACCCGAACCCGGTGAGCACGGTTACGATCCTGCGCTGTCCGTGGCACTGCGTGCTATGGGGCACGGGGAGAGCATGACCGTGGACTGGCTGCGGGTTCTGGAGCTGATGGACCTGCCCAGTGGCCAGAGCCGACGGGCGGCGGAGGCGGCCATCGCCGGACTCACCGCACGCGCCCTCACCTGGCCCACCGGCGGCGGAGACCACCACCTGGTTACCGGGCTGGTGGAGAGGTTCGGAAACGACCGTCAACGACCACCCCGAGTCTCGGACGCGCTCGACGCTTGCTACAACCTCCCCGAGGTGCGCCGGGTGGCCCTTGCCTTGGGGGTGGACCCAACACGCGGGCGCCACCTGGTACAGCGGGACGTCGTCTCCGTCCTGACCGATCCCGGGCGGCTCCGGGCGCTGTTCGAGGCGGCTCCTGCCGGGGCGAAAGACCTGATGAAGGCACTCGCGGCCCACGGCGGGCCGATGGGCACCTACTGCTTCGTCGGAGGCCCTCCCTTCGAGCCCAAGTTCCGCTTCCGCAGGGAAGGCTCGGGTGACCCCGACACCGATTGGCTCGCCGAACGCGGGCTCATCGTTCCTTGCCCTCACGAGCAGGAACAGGCGATGCTGCCCCTGGAGGTCGACGATTACCTCAAGGAACGCACCCCGAGGCCGTTCGCCCAGAGCCCGCCCGGGTTCGCAGCGGTGCCCATCGACGAGTCCCTGGTGCACAATGAAGGCCGCGACGCGCTGCTCGGCCTCCTGGGATCCGTGGACCGGCTGGTGGGCGAGGTCGCCCGCGCTCCGCTGAGCCTGCGCAAGAGCGGTGGGATCACCGTTCGCGACCAGACGCGCGTCGCTGAGGTCTTGGGGCAGCCACGGGAACACACCGCCCTGTGGATCGAACTCGCCCATCGGGCCGGGGCCCTCGCCCGGACCGAGGGGAACCTGACCGTGGACGAACCCGACAGCGCCTGGTTCCGTGCCGGGCCGGCGGAGCGGCTGACCGCCCTGCTCCGTGCCTGGACAGACCTGCCCGCCGTCGTCACCCTGGGGCCCGACGGTCGAGGGGCCGTACCTTTGCAGGAGGAGGAGCCGGGTGTCGCTCCGTTCCGAACCGGGATGCTCCTCGCACTGGCGGACTTGCCCGAGGGCTACGGGACGGGCATCAACGGAGAGGCAGTGCTGGAGGAGCTGGCCAGGCGCGAATTCCCCGAAGCCGAAGGGCTGTGGTGGTTGTTCGAGGCCGCTTCCTGGCACCGTGACGCGGCCATGGTCGGTGCAGAGCGCGTGCGGCCCTTCGCTCACGTCGTCCGGGAAGCCGAACGCGTGGGGGTGCTCGCCTATGGGGCGCTCACCCCGGTCGGACGGGCCCTGAGCGGCAGTGACGCGGCGCTGACCGAAGCCTTGTACGAGCTTCTGCCCCCGGTGCAGGAGACCGTCCGCTTCCAAGGGGACCTGACCGCCACGGTCATGGGGGACCCCGGCGACCTGGCTGGAACGGCTCCTGTCCACCGCCGCCGACCGGGAAGGCGATGGATACGCAAGCGTGTGGCGCCTGTCCGCCACTTCGGTGGGCAGGGCCCTGAACGAGGGGTACACCGGCGCCCTCCTCCTCGAAGAGCTGTCCGCGGTGGCTGTGGACGGTTCCCTGCCCCAGACCCTGGAATACCTGGTCAAGGACACCGCTCGCGTGCACGGGCAGATCCGGGTGGCGGCCTCTGCCAGTTGTGTGCGGTGCGTGGACGAGGCCCTGGCTCGAGAGATGGTGGCAGATCGAGCCCTGCGCGACCTACGGGCGCGCTTGATCGCCGGCACCGTCCTGGTCAGTGCGAAACCTCCGGAAGAGACGACCGCTCTGCTCCGGAGGGCGGGCTACATGCCGGTCAGGGAGGACGAGAGCGGAGACCCAGTCATCGAACGCGGCCGCTCCACGGGCGGGGTCACTGAGGACGGGCAGGAGAGCGCTCGGTTGCCGCATGTGGTCCGACAGCAGGAGCTCGAGTCCTGTGCCAGGAGCCTGATGGGGCTCTCCTGATCAGTATTTCCCTCTGTGGCCCTCCCGAGCCCGGCCCCCGGTGACCCCGGGGGAGAGGCGCATGGGTTACGTTGAGCGGCAGTGACACGGGGTGCCCGGGACTCACGGTTCCGGGCTGAGACAACACCCGTCGAACCTGATCCAGGTAACGCTGGCGAAGGGATGTCCACACACGGCTGCGCACACCCGCGGCCGTCGGGGTCCGCCTTCGCCCTGTCAGAAGGGCCACCGATGAACTCCCCCCGAACAGCGATCCCCCTCGAGCAACAGACGGTCGTCGTCACCGGCGGAGCGCGGGGGCTGGGATCCCACCTGGTCCGGGCCTTCCTGGGCCAGGGCGCCCGGGTGGTGGTCAACCACCTCACCAGCGCCGAGGCGGCCCAGGAGCTCGCCGCCGCCCACCCCGACCGCGCGCTGGCCGTGCGGGCCGACGTACGCGACGCCGACCAGGTCGCCGCGATGGTCTCCGCCGCCGAGGAACACTTCGGCACCGCGGTCACCACCGTCGTCAACAACGCGCTCGTCGACTTCTCCTTCAACGGCGACGAGCGGCCCCACGCCGACACCCTCACCTCAGAACACCTCGACCGGCAGTTCAGCGGGACCGTGCACGGCGCGCTGAACACCGTGCGCGCGGCCCTGCCCGGCATGCGTGCCGGCGGGTTCGGGAGGATCGTCAACGTGGGCACCAACCTGTTCCAGAACCCGGTCGTGCCCTACCACGACTACACCGCGGCCAAGGCGGCCCTGCTGTCGCTCACCCGCACACTCGCCCACGACCTGGGCGCCGACGGCATCAACGTCAACATGGTCTCCGGCGGCCTGCTGCGCACCACCGACGCCAGCTCCGCCACCCCCGACGAGGTCTTCGACGTGATCGCTTCCACCACGCCGCTGCGCCGCGTGGTCACCCCCGCCGAGTTCGCCGACGCGGCCCTGTACTTCGCCTCTCCGTGGTCGCGGGCCGTCACCGGACAGAACCTCGTCGTCGACGGCGGGCTGGTGAAGAACTGATGGCCGCCCAGGAGCAGCACCCCCTGCACTTCAACCTGTTCATCTTCGGCTGCGGCCACCACAAGGCCGCCTGGCGCCACCCGGGTTCCCCGGCCGAACGTGTCGGCGACATCGCCTACTACGAGGAGCTGGCCCGCACCGCCGAACGCGGACTCCTGGACGCGGTGTTCTTCGCCGACGGGCACGCCGCCGGGGACGTCGCCGGCGGTCCCTGGTGGTTCCTGGAACCGTTGACCGCCCTGAGCGCCATGAGCAGGGCCACCAACCGCATCGGTCTGGTCAGTACCGTCTCCAGCACCTTCTACACCCCCTTCCACGCCGCACGCCTGCTCGCCTCCCTCGACCACATCAGCGGCGGACGCATCGGGTGGAACGTGGTGACCTCCATGTTCGACTCCGAGGCCCGCAACCACGGGTACGAGCAGATGCCGGAGCACGCCGAGCGCTACGCGCGGGCCGAGGAGTTCGTCGAGGCCGTCCTGGGGCTGTGGGACTCCTGGGGCGACGAGGCCTTCCACTACGACCGGGCCGGTGTGTTCGCCGACCCGGACCTGGTGCGCCCGATCGACCACCGGGGCGAGTACTTCCAGGTCGACGGGCCGCTCAACGTGCCGCGTCCGGTGCAGGGCAATCCGGTCCTGTTCCAGGCCGGGTCCTCCGAACAGGGGCGCGAGCTGGCGGCCCGCCGCGCCGAGGCGATCTACGCGGTGGCCTACGACCTGCCCAGCGCCCAGGACTACTACGGGGACGTCAAGGCGCGGATCCGCCGGGCCGGCCGCGACCCGGGGTCGGTGGCGATCATGCCGGGGCTGGTCACCTACGTCGGGTCCACCGAGGAGGAGGCCCGCGCCAAGCAGGACGAGCTCGACGCGCTCCTGCCGACCGCTGAGTCGCTGCAGCAGCTCGGCCTGTTCACCGAGCAGGACTGCACCGACTGGGACCTGGACGCGCCCGTGCCCGACCTCCCTCCGCTGGAGGAGTTCACCGGGCCCAAGGGCCGCTACGCCACGATCCTGCGCATCATCGAGTCGGAGAAACCCACCGTGCGGCAACTGCTCGGCCGCCTGGCCGCGGGCGGGGGACACTGCACGATGGTCGGGACCCCGGAACAGATCGCCGACCGGATCGCCGAGTGGCACGAGCAGGGTGGCGCGGACGGCTTCAACCTCATGCCGCCGTCCTTGCCCGGCGGGGTCGAGGACTTCGTCGACCACGTGGTGCCCGTCCTGCAGAAGAGGGGACTGTTCCGCCGCGAGTACGGGGCCCGGACCCTGCGCGGGCACCTGGGCCTGCCACGGCCGCCGTCGGCGCACTGACCGCGGAGGCCCTGGGTGCGGGAGGCGGCGCCGAGCCCGGTGCCGCGTCCCGCCCCGCTCACCGGCCGGAGCCTTCGCGTAGGCGTTCGGCGAAGGCCAACGCGTCGTCGAAGGAGTCCTCCAGTACACCGCGGTGGTCGGCGCCCTCGTAGGTCCGGTACTCGAGCTCGGCCGAGGTGCGCTCGGCCAGCGCGGCCACGAGCTCTTCCGTGTCCTCGGCGGGGACGAGCTCGTCCTCGGTGCCCTGGACCACCAGTGCGGGCAGGTCCGGTTCGAGGCGGTGGGGTTCCTGGGAGCGCAGGTAGTCCTCGAGCTCGGTGGTCCGGGCGTCTTCCTCGAACAGCGTGTCGGCCGAGAGGTCCCGGGCCGCCTCGGCGATGTCGTCCATGCAGCCGGTGCGGGCCGCCTCCAGCAACGGGCGCACCTCCTCGGTCAGGAGCGCCTCGGCGTCGACGGACGGTTCCGCCGCCTCAGCGCCCAGAAGCAGCACCGGCAGGAAAGGCAGGGCCGCGACGACGTGCTCGTCCTCGGGATCGGCCTCCCGGAACCACTGCACGAGAGCGCTGACGCCCATACCGCCGGGCGCGGCCGAGACCACCCCGAGCGGACGTGACTGCGGGCCGGCTGCGCCCGACCGGTCGCCGTCGGCCGCGAACAGCGCGGCGTGGCCTCCTTGGCTGTGGCCCAGGGCGATCCAGTCCCCACCGACCCGCCCGTCGACGTGCTGGGCGGCGGTGACCAGGTCGGCGACGGTGTGCGCGGTGCCGGTCCCGTTCAGGTAGGGGTGCGGGCCCGGGGTGCCGAGGCCCTCGAAATCGGCCCTGACCACCGCGTACCCGTGCTCCAGCCAGGGGTCCAGGGCCGCGTCGGCCGTCGACAGGTACTCGTGTGCGGGCCCGCCCGGCCGGTCCGCCGACGGGGCGCACAGGTCCGACACCCCCGTGGTCCCGTGGGCCCAACCCACCACGGGCCATCCCTCCTCGGGCGGTTCGCCCGGAGGGAGCGCGATCGTCCCGGACACGGTGACCGGGGAGCCGGACACCCCCGTCGACCCGTACGTCACCAGGTAGTTGTGTGCCGCACCCGGCAGGCCCGGGGTGCCTTCGATCTCCGCGACGGAGTACGGCTCCCCGCGCCGGTCCGGGTCCGAGCCGGGCGCGGCCTGCGGGGCGGCAGCCGTCCCGGTCGCGAGCACCAGGGCCGCGCACAGCGCGGGCAACGTGGGACCGGACGGATGACGCCGTTCGACGACGGACATGAGCGCACCTCCGCTCGACACCGTGCCCCGGCACGGAGCCCCCGGGTGCCGGTGTTCCGGTCAGCGGGACCGGGGATCCGCGGGCCCTGCCGCGGGCCGGTGCCGGGACACCGTCGCGCTCAGGCCCGGTGCCGCGGCACGTGCTCCGGGTTCCCGTGAGCGGCCTGCTCCTGGGCACCGGCCCACAGGGACATCCGATGGACGACGACCGCGCCGAGCGCCGTGACCGCCCAGGCCGGCCAGAGGACCCACAGCAGCGGAGCCGCGCCGCCGACCGCCGTCGCCGCCACCAGCGAAACGGTGGTCAGGGCCAGCGAGGCCAGGGCCACGGCGAACGAGAAACGGAACACCACGGTGTTCCTCCCTTCGTGTCCTTGGGATCGGCCCCCAGTATGCAGGCGACGGCGCGGCGCGGCCGGGCTCGGGTGGGGCGCATGGTCCCCGACCTGCCGGTGCGTACCGCCGCGGGGCCGACGTCGCTGTGCCACCTGTTGGCGAAGGGCAGGCCGGTCCTCCTCGCCCCGCCCAACGGGATCGAAGGCCCCTCCGAGCGTTTCGTTCTCACCGAAGCGGTCGCGTCCGACCCGATGACGGCGGACGGGGCCGCGGCCGTCCTCGTCCGGCCGGACGGCCACGCGGTCTGGGTGCGTGCTGAGAGCGGACGCGAGTCCGGACCACTGGAGGAAGCCCTCGCCCGATGGTGCCCTCGTCGTCGGCAAGGGCCTCGAACGGCGCAGCCGCAGTAACGAACGCCTCGTGGACGTCACCGTGCCGACCTTGGTCGTCCACAGCCGCGGGGACCCGTTCTTCCCGGTCGGCAACGGCCGGGCGATCGCTGCCGCCGTACCGGACGCACACCTGTTGGTCCTCGACCACATGGGCACGGCCCTGCCCGACGCCGCAGCCGATGAGGTCGCGAGCGCGATGCTCTCCCTGTGCGGGCGGTCGCGCGCGTAAGAACCGGAACAGCTTGACAACACGAAGTTGGTGAAACGGGCAGTCAGTTCTGGGGGCGTTCGTTGAACTGGAGCTTGTGGCCGTCGGGAGCGTCGACGGTTGCGTATGTCCCCCAAGGCTCGCGCGATACTTCAGAGGTCGTCGCTCCGCGAGCACGCAATTCTTCAACGGTGGCTGCAACATCGTCGGCCGCGAACGTCAGGAATGCGCCCTCGCCGGGCTGTTTTCCGAACGCCTCGGCCGAGCCGAGCACGATGGAAGTCTGGGCACCGGGAGGCTTGACCTCCAACCAGCGCGAGTCTTCACCCATATCTGCATCCAGGACAACATCGAAGCCAAGAATGTCCCTGTAGAAGTGCAGGGCGGATCCCTGATCGCTCACGTAAAGAATGGCAGAAGCTATCGAAGTGATCATGTGCCCGATGTTATCGGCAGCCACTCCGGACTACCAAAGGTCACCAGTTCGAGCGGACTGTGCTTTCCGATTTCATGGCCTCGCCGTGCGCCGGCGCATGTCGATCACGGGGGAGCGGCGCGTACGAATCGCAAGCGACCACGCTGGCGAGCGTTGACCGCAGGGGCCGAACAGTCATCTGCGGGGCAGGCTCGGCGCCCACGGAATCCGCCGGAGCGGGATCCGTCTGTCCGGCCCCCGACCTGTCACCGCCAGCCGAGGCCGGGCGCCACGTAACGCAACAGGTTCTCGATGACCTGCGCGTTGTAGTCCACGCCGAGCTGGTTCGGCACCGTGATCAGGAGCGTGTCCGCGGCGGCCACGGCCTCGTCCTTGGCGAGCTCCTCGACGAGCTCGTCCGGTTCGGCGGCGTAGGTCTTGCCGAACCGGGCCAGGCCGTAGTCCAGGTGCCCGACCTGGTCCCTGCTGGCCCGCTCGCGGCCGAACAGCTGCCGGTCGAACTCGCTCACCAGCGGGAAGATGCTCCGACTCACCGACACACGCGGCTCGTGCGCGTGGCCGGCCCCCTTCCACGCCTCCCGGAAGAGCTGGATCTGCTCGGCCTGCAGCTGGTGGAACGGCACCCCGGTGTCCTCGGTGAGCAGCGTCGAGCTCATCAGGTTCATGCCCTGCTCGCCCGCCCACTGTGCGGTGGAGCGGCTTCCGGCGCCCCACCAGATGCGTTCGCGCAGGCCGGGGGCGTGCGGTTCGATCCGCAGCAGCCCGGGCGGGTTGGGGAACATCGGCTGCGGGTTCGGCTGCGCGAAACCCTCACCCTTGAGCACCTCGAGCAGGGCCGCCGTGTGCTTGCGCGCCATGTCGGCGTCCGTGGACCCCTCCTCCGGGCGATGGCCGAAGTACTCGTATCCCCGGATCACCTGCTCGGGGGAGCCGCGGCTGATCCCGAGCTGCAGGCGGCCGCCGGAGATCAGGTCGGCGGATCCGGCGTCCTCGGCCATGTAGAGCGGGTTCTCGTAGCGCATGTCGATCACGCCGGTGCCGATCTCGATCCGGCTCGTGCGGGCGCCGATCGCCGACAGCAGCGGGAAGGGAGACGCCAGCTGCCGGGCGAAGTGGTGGACCCGGAAGTAGGCGCCGTCCGCGCCCAGCTCCTCGGCGGCCACGGCCAGGTCGATCGACTGCAGCAGGGCGTCCGAGGCCGACTTCACGCCCGAGCGCGGTGACGGTGTCCAGTGGCCGAACGAAAGGAATCCGATCTTCTTCATGCTCAGGGCAACACCGCCGGCCCGCCCGTATTCCGGGGTGCACGGCACCGGTCGGCACCGCCCCGAGGACACGCGGGCGACCGGTGCGCCATGACGCCTGCTGCTAATCGACCGTGACGACGATCTTGCCCGTGGTCCGGCCGGTCTCGCCGAGCCGGTGCGCCTCGGCGATGCTGTCGAGGGGGAAGGTCTCGGCGATCGTGGCACGAAGCTCGCCGGCCTCCACCAGCTCGGAGATCGAGCGCAGATCGGCACGGGAGGAGTCGACGAGCATCCGCACGGCGCGTACCCCCAGCCGCTCCGCCTGGTGGTGGAACTCCTCGGAGCCCACGGGCAGGATCGAGACGGCGATGCCGCCGGGCCGGAGGGTGCGCAGCGAACGTGTGGAGGTGTCGCCACCGATGGTGTCGAGGACCGCGTCGACGTCCTCGACCACCTCGGCGAAGTCCTGGGCGCGGTAGTCGACCGCTTCGTCCACGCCCAGGCCGTACAGGAAGTCGTGTTTGGCCTCGCTGGCGGTGCCGATCACGTATGCCCCACGGGCCTTGGCGATCTGCACGGCGACGTGGCCCACACCGCCGGCGGCCGCGTGGATCAGCACACGCTGCCCGGGCTGCAGGTCCGCGTAATCGACGAGCGCCTGCCACGCCGTCAGCCCGACGAGCGGAAGCGCTGCCGCCCGGACGTGGTCGATCGAGGCGGGCTTCTTGGTGAAGACCCGTGCGGGCGCCGCGACGTACTCGGCGTGCGAGCCGTGGCCGAACGGGTAGGACAGCATGCCGAACACCTCGTCGCCCGGCCGGAAGCGCGCGACGCCGATACCGACCGCCTCGACGACGCCCGAAAGGTCCCACCCGAGTACGAACGGCGGCTTGCCGAGGAACCCTCCGTTCGCGCGGTGCTTCCAATCGGTGGGGTTGAGGCTCGCCGCGCGCACACGCACGAGGACCTCGTTGGTCCGGGGCTCGGGGCGGGGAACGTCGACGACCTCGAGGACCTCGGGCCCTCCGAGGGAGTTCTGGGTGGCGGCGTGCATCGTGTGTTCCTTGTTCATGTACACCACCATGGCGGTCCGCCGGCGCCGCGAAAACGGCAAGAAAGACGCATTTCGATAGAATCGTGCCATGACAGCGAGAACGCGGCCGCAGCACGTCGCGGTACTGGCGCTCGACGGGGCCTACCCCTTCGAACTCGGCATCCCCAGCAGGATCTTCGAGGCGGTCCCGGGTCTGTACGAGGTGTCCACGTGCAGCGTCGACGGACAGCCCGTGCGCAGCGCGTCCGACTTCACCATCGGCGTCGAGCACGGACCCGAGCTCCTGGAGACCGCCGACACCGTGGTGATCAGTTCGATCGCCACGCCGGCCATCCCCGTGGAGCTGCCGGAGGACGTCGCCGCGGCGCTGGAGCGCATCCCCTCGCGCTCGCGCATCGTCTCGATCTGCACGGGCGCGTTCGTCCTCGCCGCTGCAGGGATGCTGGACGAGCGCCGGGCGACCACACACTGGCAGCTCACCGAACTCTTCCGCCGGCGCTTCCCGCACGTCGAACTCGATCCCGGGGTCCTCTTCGTCGAGGACGGGCCGGTCCTCACCTCGGCAGGAGCGGCCTCCGGCGTGGACGCGTGCCTCCACGTGGTGCGTACGGACCACGGCAGCGCGGTGGCCAACTCGGTCGCGCGGTGTTGTGTCGTCCCTCCGTTCCGCGACGGTGGCCAGGCGCAGTACATCGAGCGGCCCCTGCCGGAGCGCGGGAGCAACGGCACGGCCCACGCCAGGGACTGGGCTGTGGCGCACCTGCACGATCGTGTCGACCTCAGCACGCTGGCGCGCGTCGCGGGCATGAGCCCCAGGACGTTCTCGCGCCGGTTCACCGCCGAGGTCGGCGTCAGCCCCGGCAAATGGTTGGTCGGCCAGCGGGTCGCCCGGGCCCAGCGGCTGTTGGAGAGCAGCGACCTCCCGGTCGACCGGGTCGCGGAGGAGGTCGGGTTCGCCACGGGCGCGTCCCTGCGCCAGCACTTCCACGCCGCCATGGGTGTGACGCCCACCGCCTACCGCCAGACCTTCCACGGCTCCGCCTGAGCGCCGTCGGCGACCGAGGCCGGCCGGATCGCCTGTCCTTCACCTGCCCGCTGTGGGGACGCGCGGCGGGGCCGCACCCGGCGATCGACGGGCGCAGACAGTAATGTCTCTGTCTGTATGAGTGACGACGGGGGAAGCGCGCGCACGCCGGACGGCCGTGTCCGCGACGCGGGCCGGTGGGCCCTGCAGAAGGCGGCGGAAGCCGTGCACCGGTTGCGCGAGAACCTCGCCCTGGTGCTGCAGTGCGCCTTCGCCGCGACCGCCGCGTGGGTCATCGCCGGTGGCCTCATCGACGACCACTCCCCGTTCTTCGCGCCGATCGCCGCGGTCATCGCGCTCAACACCGTCGGCGGCGAACGCGGCACCAACGCCGTCCGGATGCTGCTGGGCGTGATCATCGGCATCGTCGTCGGGGAGCTCTCCATCGCCCTCACCGGCGGGGGTTACGCCAACATGGTCGTCGCCGTCGGCGTGGCCATGGCGATCGCCGTCGCTGTCGGCGCCCCCCGTCTGGTGATCGCCCAGGCCGCGTCGGGGGCGATCCTCACCCTGGCCGTCGCGGACGGCCAGGTCGGCCTCACCCGGCTCACCGACGCGCTCATCGGAGCGGGTGTGGCCCTGGTGATGAGCCAACTGCTCTTCCCCGCACGCCCGGCCGCCCGGCTGCGGCGGATCGAGACCGAGGCGCTGCACGAGATCGTCCGCCTGCTCAACGCCACCGGCCGCGCGCTCAAGGAGGACGAGGACCCCTCCCTGAGCACGGTCGACCGGTTGAGCGCCCTCAGCCGCCCGATGGCCGACCTCAGCCGGGCGCAGGAGAACAGCCACCGGAGCGTCCGGTGGACCACCGCGCGCTGGGCCAGCCCCGGCCCCCTCGCCTACGAGGACGAGAAGGTCGATCGGCTCATCATCCTCAGCGAGAGCTGCCTGGCCCTGGCGCGCACGGCCGCGGCCATGGACCCGGAGGAGCGCGGGCGCATCGCCTCGGTGGTGTGGGAGATGGCCGCCGCCCTGGAGGTCCTCGCGGGCGACCTCGGGGACCGCGAGTCGCGCCAGCACGCCGTCGACCTGGCGCTCGAACTCGCACAACCGTTCAGCGAGACCGTGGGCGACGACCCCGTCACCGCCTCCGCCCACCTGTCGGTGCAGATGGTCGCGACCGACATCATGCTCTTCGCCGGCGTCGAAGAGCCCGAGAGTGTGGCGCAGGCACTGTCCGGCGAGGAGGACCAGCCGCGCGTGGAACACCCGCACACGGAGTCGTGGCTGCCCTGGGTGCGGCGGCGTCGTGCCGCAGAGGCCAGGCGCCGGCGGTTCCGTCCCCTGTTCCGGCGGCGGCGCAGGCCCGAGTGACCGCCGAACCGCTGGACGGGCGGAGCCGCCCCGAGGTAGGTCATCCCCCCGGGGAGGGCGCAGCCGACCACCCCAGAGGAGTGGCCGACCGCGCTGTAGCGCACCGTCGAGGCTGTTGGGGCGGGCGTCGCGCCGGCTCAGGTTCCACTCCACGACCGAACCGTTCCTGCCCCCGAAGTCCCCGGCCAGGGCTGCGAAAGCACTGCAGGGTGTCCTCGTCGGCGGGCCCCCGTCGCGCGCCCCGGCGACGAACTGCATGCGCAGGAAGAACCGGCCGGTGTAGTGGTCGCCGTACTGCTGGCTCTCGGTGATGCTGTACCCGTGCTCGGACAGCAGATCGGCCACGGCGGCCACGATGCCCCGGCCGCCCCTCAGGCCCCGAGACGCCCGCGCCGCACCGTTCCGGCCGTGACCACGGCGCGCACGCCCCGCTCCGGCTCGGCGAGCAGGGCCAGATCGGTGAGCGGGTCGCCGTCGACGACCAGGAGGTCGGCGCGCGCCCCCTCCTGCAGGGTTCCCACCTCGCCTGCGAACCCCAGGAGTTCGGCGGCCCCGCTCGTGGCGGACCGGATCACCGCGTCCGCCGGCTGCACCTGCCCCCGGATCGCGAACTCGTTGCTCTGGTGTTCCTGCATCCCCCCGAGCAGGTCGGTGCCGAAGGCGATGCGCACACCGCCCTCGTGCGCCATGCGCAGGGCCTCCAGTCCGCGGTGCAGCACCGTGTCGACCTTGGCCTGGCTCTCGGGCGGGAGCCCGTACCGGGGGCCCTTCCGGGAGAGCTCGTGGTAGGTCACCAGGGTCGGCACCAGGAACGCGTCGTGCTCGCGGAAGAGCTCGACACTGCTCTCGTCGATGAGGTTGCCGTGCTCGATGCACCGCACCCCCAGGCGCAGACCGCGGTTGACGGCACGGGCCGTGTAGGCGTGTCCGGTCACGTAGCGGTTGGCCGCCTCGGCCTCCTCAACGACGGCGCGCAGTTCGTCCTCGGAGGACTGCGTCGAGTCGATCCGGTCGGTCGGTGAGGCCACCCCGCCCGACAACATGACCTTGACGTGGTGGGCACCGGTGCGGAGCTGTTCACGGGCGGCCCGGCGGAACTCCACCGCCCCGTCGCACACCAGACCCGCCCCGGGGCAGCACCCGTCCCCGCCCGAGCCGTGGCGCCCGCGCGGCCGGAAGTCCCCGTGCCCGCCGGTCTGGGAGAGCGCCTTGCCGCCGAACGCCAGGCGGGGGCCGTCGATCAGCCCTTCCTCCACGGCCAGCGCCAGGCCCCAGTCCGCCCCGCCGACGTCGCGCACGGTGGTGAAACCGCGCCCGAGCATGGCCGACAGGGACGTCGCCGCCCACGCGGTCACGTAGGACGCACTCTGGTCGGCTGCGGCCCCGAGGTCCGCGCTGAAGGCGGTGGCGTGCACGTGTGCGTCGATGAGTCCGGGCATCAGGGTTGCTTCGCCCAGGTCCACGGTTTCGGCGTCCTCGCGTACGGGGGCCGCGCCGGTACCCCGCGCGGCGATGCGGCCCTCCTCCACCAGGAGCCAGGAACCGGGGGTCGCGGTCCCGGACTCCGGGTCGAGCAGGCGGGCGCCGGTGAGGAGCAGGGGCGGGGTTCGGGACATCGGGGCCTCCCAGGGTGGGGTGTCACGGGGACGGTTTCCGCGTCCCCAGCGTGCAATATATGTTGCATCGGGATCTCATGGGTGTCCACTGCTGATATCGGTTGGGCGGTGGCCCCGGGAGGTCCGGGCGCCCGTGCAGGCAGGAGGCCCCATGTCGGACTGGATCGCGCAGGCTCTGGACGGTGCACGTCTGGGCAAGGCGTCCGAGCGAGTGGTCGCCGTGCTGCGGGAGGAGCCCCGGTTCGCCTCCTACGCCTCCACCGCCGACCTGGCCGAACGCGCCGAGGTCAACATCGCGACCGTGGTGCGCGTGGCCCAGCAGCTCGGCTTCTCCGGATGGCCGGCCCTACGTGTGGAACTGCGTTCGCGCTACCTGGCCTCGCTCAGCGCAGGCGAGGTCCTGGCCGAGCACGCGGGTTCGGACGCCGACCCGGTCAGTGCGGCCCTCGCCGCCGACCGAGCCACCCTGGGTCTGCTGGAGCGCACCCTTGACCAGCGGCAGGTCCGGGCCATCGCCGCCGCGGTGCACGCGGCAGGGCGCACGCTGGTCCTGGGCTCGGGCACCTTCGCGGCGCCCGGCGTCCAGCTCTCCCACGCCGCGGGGATCATGGGCTACGACGTGCGCCTGGGCGACCTCGGAGGCACGGCCGTGCTCAACACACTGGCGCGGATGGGGCCCGGCGACCTGCTCGTCGTGTGCGACCTGTGGATGCTCCCGGTCGCGCTGCGCCGTGCCGTGGAGGTGGCGGTGCAGCGCTCGGTGGAGGTCGCCGTGATCACCGACCGCAGGGAATCGCCGCTGGTGGAGTCGGCCGAGCACGTGGTGGTCGTGCCCAGCGAGGGTGTGGGGATGTTTCCGTCGTTGACCGCGGCCATGACCGTGGTGCACGCGGTCCTGGCCGAGCTCGCGCGCATCGGTGGTCCGAGGGCGCTGGCGTCGGTGCGGGAGGCCGAGCGGCTCTGGCGGGAGGCCGACCTCTTCTGAGCCGACCGGGGGAGCAGGGCGTGGAGCAGGCGGGGGACGCCGGCCGGGGAAGAGGCGAGGGAGTCGGTCGAAGAGAGGGCGGGCCGGATGTGACCTCGGCAATGTGAACCACGCCACATCGAGTGCAACATCTATTGCATTTTCCGGGGTCGGGCTGTTTGTATCGGCCCCGGCGGGGTTCCGCCACCGTTCTCCTTCGATCTCCCCGAGGCGGCCCATGCAGACGACACACATCGTGATCATCGGTTTCTACCTGCTGGCGATGATCGCCATTGGTCTGTACTTCTCCCGTTCGTCCAAGGTGGGCGGGGGCGACGACTTCCTCTTCGCCGGCCGGCGCCTGTCCACCCCGGTCATGATTGCGACGCTGCTGGTCACCTGGGTCGGGTCGGGCACGATCATCGGCGGCGCCAACTTCGCCTACAACTACGGGCCCTTCGCGGGCATGGTCTTCTTCGCCGGGACGCCCCTGGGAATCCTGGTCCTGCTGTTCATCGCCCGGCGCATCCGCCGGGCCGCCCGCCACACCATCCCCGAGCTGCTGGAGGCACGCTTCGGAACCGGGGTCCGCACCGTGGCGGCCCTGGTCACCGCGGTGGCCTACATCGGCCTGGTGGCGGCCCAGTTCGTCGGCGGCGGTTACGTGCTGGCGCTCGTCTCGCCCCTGGACGCCACCCAGGGCACCCTCGTGGTCGCCGTGGTCGTCACGGTCCTGACCGTCACCGGAGGGCTGTTCTCGGTCGCCTACACCGACTTCGTCTCGGCCATCCTCATCCTCGGCGCGCTCGTGGCCTCGGTCCCGATCGTGTTCCTCGCGGTCGGCGGACCCACGGCCTACTGGGAGGGCCTGCCCGAGGCCGCCACCACACCCGGCGGAGGGCTCACCGGGCTGCAGCTGCTCGGTTACTTCCTGCCGCTGTTCCTGCTCCTGCTGGCCGACCAGAACCTGTACCAGCGGCTGGCCGCGGCCAAGGACGAGCGCAGCGCCCGCAACTCGACGCTGGGCATGCTCCTGTCCAGTTTCCTGGTGTTCGTCCCGGTGGTGCTGCTGGCCACGGCCGCCGCGGTCCTCATGCCGGGCATCAACGGCGACGAGTCGGTCCTGCGCCTGGCCTCGGACGGCTACCTGCCGGCGATCATCGGCGGTGTGCTCCTGGCCGGCGCGGTGGCCTTCGTGATCACCACCGGGTCCTCGTTCATGCTCTCGGCCGCGTCCAACATCGCCTTCGACCTGTTCGCACGGTTCGGCGGCTCGCGTGTGGGCGACCGCGGCACCCTCGTCGTGCAGCGCGTCTCGGTGGTGGCCATCGCGGTCGTTGCGATCGCGCTCGGACTCTACTTCCCCACCGTGCTCGACCTGCAGATGTACTCCTACACCATCTACGGGGCCGCCATCACCCCGGCCGTCTTCGCGGTGCTGTTCTGGAAGCGGGCCACGACCGCGGGGGCCGTGGCCGCCCTGATCGCCGGCGCCGCGGCCACCATCGGCTGGGAGGCGGCCGGGGCGCCGGGCGACCTCAACGGGGTGATCGTCGCCCTGCCGGTCGCTGTGGTCTCCCTCGTGGTCGTCAGCCTCCTGACCAGGGCCCCCGACCCCCGTGACCTGGAGGCCGCCGGGGTGGACTGACCCCGCAGCACGCGGCGGGGCCGCCGGTCAGGGCTTGCGCGCGACCCCGCAGTACTGGTCGACGGGTTCTGGGGCGCCCACCTCGGCCGCGGGCGGGCGCCACAGGGAGGCCGGGACCACCCCGGGATCCACGAGCTCCAGGCCGGCGAAAAAACCCGCGATCTGTTCCGGGCTGCGCAGGTGGTAGGGGAGCGCGGCCGTCTCGTTCCACCTGCGGGCCGCCTCGACCATGGGCTCGCTGGTGTTGCTGCCGTCGCACAACGCAAGGTGGCTCCCTGCGGGCAGCGCGTCCACGTAGGTGCGCACCGCGGCGTAGGCCCGTTCGTCATCGGCGGTGTGGCCCATGGTGCCCAGGACCGTCAGCCCGATCGGCCGGTCGAAGTCCAGGTACGCGCGTGCGGCGCCCAGGACCTCCTCCGGGTCGTGCAGGTCGGCGTCGACGTAGCGCACGTCGTGCACGTCCGGTCCGGTGAGCAGCGCGCGGGCATGGGAGAGCACCATCGGGTCGTTGTCGACGTAGACCACACGTGCCCCGGGGGAGACCGCCTGGGCGACCTCGTGGGTGTTGTTGTGGGTGGGCAGTCCGGTCCCCACGTCCAGGAACTGGTCGATCCCGGCCTCTCCCGCCAGGAAGGTGACCGCCCGGACGAGGAACCCGCGGTCGGCGCGGGCGGCGGCGACCATCTCCGGATACGCCTGGAGGACGAAGTCGCCCACCTCGCGGTCGACGGGGTAGTGATCCTTGCCGCCGAGCCAGTAGTTCCACACGCGTGCGGAGTGGGCGACGGTCGTATCGATCGGGGGTAGATCCGCCACGGGGGCCTCTTCGTCCTGGTCGGTACCGTTCGGTCCGCATTCTGGTGGCAAGAAGGCCGCTCGGGCAACCCGGAAGGGCGCAACCACGGGCATTCCTGGATGATCGGTGGCGGGTACGCGGCCGCCTGGGACGTCCCGGTCCGGGATGGTTGAAGCCGGGCGTACATTTTTTGTGTGCGACCCCCGGTTTTTTCGTGAGAACCCCACGACGGAGGGTGATTATTGCGAAGCTGGGGTCATGGGCACACGACATGTGCGGCCGGTGTCGCCGACGGGATTCCTCACCCTTGCTCTGCTCGCGTCGCTGGCGTACCCGCCGGCCGACCACGCGCCCGCTTGCGGTCTCATGGTCAAACCGCCGGCGGTCAGTGTTCCCGTGCCCGAGCGGGATCCGCAGCGCTGTCGCGGGGGCGGACCCTCGCGCCCGCGCCGCCGGTGCCACCAGGTCCGGTTGCGCCCGCTCGGTGAGGACGTGCCGCCGCACTGTCCGCGCCCCAGCGCGCACCGGTCCGTGCCCAGCGCGTTCTGCCTCATGCCCCGTCCGCGGCGCCCGATGGACTGAACGCCCACGAGCCGCGTCCCTGGCGATCATCCCCCGCCAGGGGCGCACCCTTCTCTCCCGTCTCCGGGCGGGTGATCTCGCGGGGCCGGTGCCCCGCGCTGCCCACGGTCCCTGGCGTAACCGACTTCCGTCCCGGGCCCCACCGACCCTCGGGGGTTGACCCCGGACCGCCCCGGCCGCAAGGCTTCTCGGTGTCCACACCCCCCGAACGGAAGACCGTATGAGCGACGAACCCGCCATCGACACGAGCGTCCCCCACTCCGCGCGGGTGTGGAACTACTGGCTCGGCGGCAAGGACCACTACCCCGCCGACCGGGAGGCCGCCGAGGCCTTCCTGGAGCTGTATCCCGGCATGGCCCAGGGCGCCCGCGCCTCCCGCGCCTTCCTCGAACGCACCGTGCGCTACCTGGCGGGCGAGGCCGGGATCGACCAGTTCCTGGACGTGGGCACCGGCCTGCCCACCCACAACAACACCCACGAGGTCGCCCAGGCCGTCGCCCCCGAGTCCCGCATCGTCTACGCCGACAACGACCCCCTGGTGCTCACCCACGCCCGCGCACTGATGACGAGCACCCCCGAGGGCGCGACCGCCTACCTCCACGCCGACCTGCGCGAACCCGAGGACATCCTGGCCCGCGCCGGCGAACACCTCGACCTGGGCCGCCCCGTGGGGCTGATGCTCATGGGCGTGCTCGGGCACATCCCCGACGACGCGGAGGCCCGGGACCTGGTGCGCCGCCTCCTGGACGGGCTCGCCCCCGGCAGCCACCTCACGGTCAACGACGGAACCGACGTGCACAGCCGCGCCAACACCCAGGCGCACGAGCAGTACAACAAGAGCGGCGGAGACCCCTACGTGCAGCGGTCGCCCGAACGCATCGGCCGGTTCTTCGACGGGCTGGAGCTGGTCGAACCCGGCCTGGTGACGGTCACCCGCTGGCGCTACGAGGAGAACGGGTTCGGTGTCCCGCCGGAGGTCGACGGTTACGGGGCGGTCGGCCGCAAGCCCTGACCCCGCGGCGGGCGCGGTTCCCGCCACAGCAGGGGCGTGGTCCGGCAAAGCGTGCACATGCGCGGAATGGCGTCCAAGTGATCTGCGTCACAGTGAACATGAACGGATCACCAGCGCCACCACCGGCCCCCGGGAGCGAGGGGCCGCCTGGTCGACGTTCCTCCAAGGTTGCGCTCGCCGTCGCGGTGCCGCTCTCCGTGTTCCTCGCCGGCGTCCTGTGCCTGGCCACCGTGATCGCCCTGACCACGCTCGTCACACGCACGGCCGAGCCGGGGGCGGGGCAGGGGGCCGAGACGCCCGCCTCGGGAACCGAGGAGCCCGAGCCGGACCGGGACGCCGATCCGGCCCCGGAGCCGGCGGACCCTGATCAGCGCTCGTCGGAGGAGGGCACCTCCGAGCCGCCCGGCAACACGGTTCCCGAGGCGCCGCCGAGCTCCTACGACGGCACCTCCACCTGGCTGGGCGACTTCCGGGTCGAATGCGAGACGGCCTACACGGACACCACCATCACCGACGGTATGGGCACCAGCCAGACCGCTCCGTCGGGCTCGGAGTTCCATATCTACCGGCTCCACGTCACCAACGAGGGCGACGTGCCGGACCTCTTCGACACCTACGGCACCACCGCCACGACCACCGACGGAAAGGAGTTCACTCACGACGAGGAAGCCGAGACCACGGTCGCCTGGGATTACCTCTGGGACGACATCAACCCCGGGGAGACCGTGACCACCTACGTCGTGCTCACCGCCCCCGAAGGAACCCAGTTCGCCGAGGTCCGTATCGCGGGGGAGGCCGTGCTCGAACCGGCCACCTGAGACCGCACCCCGGAGCCCGGGCCACGATCGCGGACGCCGACGCCCGCCCGGCGAGCCCGTGCCGACCGGGCCTTCCCGTAGGCTCTCCAGCGACCACTGGTAACCGAGTGACAAGGGTGAGGACTCACGATGGCCGCCCGCAAGAAGAAGTCGAACCGCCGTCCCGGGCGCGGCAAGGGTGCCAACGACATCCACCGGGGTCCCACACGCGACCCGGGGCCGACCGGCAACGTCGGATGCTGGTTCATCCTGATCGCGATGGTCGGCGTCGGCATCATGATCCTGCTGTTCGAACTGTTCGGCTGACCCGCAGCCCCCGTCCGTCCGACCGCCCCGGCGCGCGCCCGATCCGCACAGGGTCGCGTCCCCGCAGGCCACCGCATCGCCCCGGCCCTCCCGGACCCCGCACACACGCACCGGGCGGGCCCGGGGCGGGGCACAATTGGGGCATGTCGCGACGCCGTTCACGCCCCACCGCACCCCTGCCCGCCCCCGACTCCACCTGCCCCTGCGGCGGAGGCCGTACCTACGGGGAGTGCTGCTGGCCCCTGCACGAGGGTGCCGCGCCGGCGTCCACGGCCGAGCAGCTCATGCGGTCGCGCTACAGCGCCTTCGCCGTCGGTGACCAGGCCTACCTGCGCCGCAGCTGGCACCCCGACACCTGCCCGCCCGACCTCGAACCGGACGCCGGCACCGTCTGGACCGGGCTGGAGATCCTCGCGACGACCGAGGGAACCCCCTTCCACCGGGAGGGCACGGTGGAGTTCGTGGCCCACTACCGCGACGCCTCGGGCCCGGGGCAGATGCACGAACGCAGCCGGTTCGTGCGCCACGACGGGGCCTGGGTCTACCTCGAACCGCTCTCGCACGGCTGACCGCGCCGGCCATCGCGCAGCCGACGCCGTCGTTTGCGCCGAAGGGGGCCCGCGCGCGGAGGCAGCGTCGCCGCGGTGCTCGTCGAGCACGTCGCGGCACGCGCCGTGCGTGTGTGGTGGGGGACAGCGCCACCTGACCGCCGTGGTGGCGGGGGCCGGACGATGTCGAGCATGTCGAGGCGCACTCCGTGCGTGCTCGGACCGGAACAGCGTGACCCGTGAACAGCGATGCGGGGCCGGGACAACCCGTCGAAGGTGCCGAGCGCGTGGGAACACGCTGAGCGCGCGCCGGCAGTTCTTCCGTCCCCCACGGCGTTCCGTGCTCGGCAGGAGCGCCGATGCACCGGCGATGGGGCCGGGGACCCGCACCGAGCACGGGTCCCCGGCCCCTCCGGTCCACCCCTGTGCAGGGGAAAGAGGGGGGCGGACCGGGGTGGGCGGCTTGTGGGGCGCATGTGCCCGTGTGGAAGGGTCACACGCCCACAAACCTGGTTCAGGAGATGGCGGCCGCGCCGTGCGCAGGCACCGCCACCGGTGTCAGAGGTTCCAGGGGGGACCACCGCGCCGACGGAGTCCCCACCGGCGGGGTGCCGGAACGGGAACGCAACGTCGGGCCAGGCCGGCGGTCTCGCGTTCCGGATGGTGATCGGCCAGCGCCTGCAGCGCTGCAGCGGCGGCCGGGTGGCCCGAGGCGGTGAAACCGGGGATCAGCCGGTGCAGGTTCAGGGTGAGCACATCGGCCCCCGGGTCGTGCAACACACGCACCAGCGCGTCCTCCCCCTGCAGGGCCGTGGCGGCGACCAGGTCGACGGCGGCCCACGGGCCCTGCTCGTGCAGCACCCGCTCGTGCTGCTCGGCGGGCAGCGTCCCCGAGGCGAGCAGGGTGTGGCCGGCCATCGCCGCGGTGGCGACGGGCGCGGTACGGGCCACCATCCTCAGGCGTTCCAGCAGGTCGGAGGCGACCGTATCGAGGGCACGCGCGGCGTGGACACGGCGCATCGCCATCCCGGGCGACTCCACGGCGGGCTGGATCTCCCGCAGCGCCTCCGCGGGCGTGCGCGAGGACATCCAGGTGTCAACGGCCACGAGCTGCCCCTCGTCGGAGAACCCGGGCATGGAGTCGAGGAAGGCCTCGGCCGACACCTCGGCGAACTCGTCGATGAGCGGGGCGGGCACACCCTCGGCCATCAGCAGGTGGCGGACCCCGAACCGCCCCAGCGGCGACAGGCGCACCAGGTGGGGGCCCGCGGCGCACGACCCGTGGCCCGCGCGCCCGTCCCAGGTTCCGGGGTTGGGGCGGTACACGTGCAGGGCCCCGGTCTCGGACACCCACTGCAGCAGCGGAAGGAGGGCCTCCTCTGCGCGCCGGAGTGCGGCCCCGTCCGTGCGCCCGCTGTCGGCCAGCGCCTCCTCGACCAGGTGGTCCAGGCGCAGGCGGGCGCCGTCGAGCGCCTCGTAGAGCCGGTGCAGGACCCGCGAGACCAGCTGTGTTCCGACGGTCTCGGGGGCGACGGCGGCCAGGACCCGGTGCGATTCGTCGACCGTCCAGGACAGGAGCCCCACCCACCACTGCAGGAGCTGGTCGGGGTCGTCGAGGCCTTCCTCGAGCTCACGGCTGGGGCGGGCCTGGCCGACGGCGGCGTCGATGAGGTCCAGGTGCACGGCCGCGCGCCACGGGATGGCCAGCCGCGGTGCCTCGGAGACCGAACTCAGGCTGTGCAACCACACCGAGCGCGCGTCCTCGGAGGTGAGGTCGTCAGGCCACAGGGCGAGGTCCTCCACGGCCTCGCGTGCCATGGCGAGCTCGGGCAGGAGTTCGGGGGTGACGGGGGTCGTGGGCCCGGTCCACAGGGCGAGGTTGAGGGTGTCGGCCATCAACGGGCTGTGGGCGGCGTCGAAGACGAGGAGCTCCTCCGGTTGGAGTGCCACCAGACGTGCCGAGGCCCGGTGCTGGTGGACGGACGAGGTGTGGTGAGAGGGCACGCGTGCTCCCTGGAGTTTCCTTGTGGCGCCGAGGCAGTTCCACTTCTATCGCCCCGCTGAACGGCGATGGGGCGGTTTTCGGGAACATCTCTGAACGCGTGCGCCGACGGGCCGAACGAACCAGGAGGAACCGGCTGATCACGGAACGCAATCATCGTGGGCAGAAGATCGCGGGCGAGGGAAACGGCGGGTAAAGACGTGTCCGGTCCCGGGGCTCCGGACGACCGGAACCCCGGGTGCGGCGGGGCTCACCGTCGGCCGCCCCTGGGGTCAGCGCAGGTGTGAAGCGCCGTTGACGTCCAGGACGGTGCCCGAGGACCACACCGCCTCGGGGGAGGCCAGGTACAGCACCGCGGCGGCGACCTCCTCGGGCGAGGCCACACGGCCGAAGGGGCTGTCGGAGCGCACGGCGTCGGTGAGCCGGTGCGCGACCCGTTCGGTCTCCACGAACCCCGGCGCGACGGAGGCCACCCCGATCCCGTGCGGGGCCAGCGCGACCGCCAGCGACTGCCCCATCGAGTGGAGTGCGGCCTTGCTCGCCCCGTAGGCGGGGTGGTCCGGCTCGCCCCGGTAGGCGCCCCGCGAGCCGACGTTGACGATGCGGCCCCTGACGCCGTGCTCGATCATGTTCCGGGCGACGAGGTAGCTGAGGTCTGCGGCCCCGAACACGTTGACGCCCATGGTGTGGCGCCACACGCGCCGCCACTCCGCGTAGGGGGTGTCGGTGAGCGGTTGGGGGAGGTTGACGGCGGCGTTGTTGACCAGCACGTCGACGGAACCGGTGTGCTCCAGCGCCTGCGCGAACAGGGACTCGGCGCCGTCCGGGTCGGCCAGGTCGGCGCGGAGCAACAGGTGGCCCTCGCCCGGGAGCAGGGACAGGGTGTGCTCGGCCTCCTCGCGGCGGCTGCCCCAGTGCACGATCACACGGTCGCCGTTGCGGGCGAAGGCGGTGGCGACGGCGCGGCCGATGCCGCGGGCCGCGCCGGACACCAGGACGGTACGGGGCCGGGCGGGGGTGCTGCCCGGCCCGTCGGGGTGATGGGAGTCTGGCATGGGCGGCATTCTAGGACGTCAGGGCGCATATGGGGGTCGGCGGCCCCGGGGCGGGCCTCAGCCCTGCCCCTGCGGTCCCGGCCCGGGGCGCAGGCCGAAGGGGGCGCCGAAGCCCACGAGCCACTCGTACTCGCGCAGGTGGTAGAAGACCCGCTCGGTGACGTCGTGGTCGGGTGCACGCCGGGACGGCCAGCCGAACTCGTCGCAGATCATCGTCCAGCTGGGGCCGTGCCCGTGCACCTCGCGGAACGAGCCCACCCACTCGGCGACCTCCGCCTCCCGGCCCAGTACCAGGGCGTCGGCGCGTTCCTGCACCGGACGGTCGAGCGGGGTGGAGGCGGGGGTGATCCTCGGGGGAGTGGCCGGCGGGTACGGCGTCGGTGCCATGTGGGCGGTGACCTCGGTCAACGAGACCCGGACCGGGTCCTGGGCCAGGTTCGGCTGCGTGATCCACTCGATCCTCACCAGCCATTCCAGGAGCTCGACCAGTTCCATCGGGCCGCTGAGCGCGCACGCCTCGATGATGTCGTCCGCACGCACCGAGATCGTCGCGTCGAACTCCGCGCGCGACGCGAGGTAGGCCCCGACCACGCGCAGCCGGGCCGGCTTCTTGCGCATCTTGCGGTGGTTGATGGCCCGCTGGTACCAGCCGGAGGCGCGGGTGCGGATGCCTTCGGTCGTCTCCCACGGGTTGCCGTGGAAGGAGGGCATGTCGCAGGTCTCGGGGTCCATGGGGCCCGCGGCCAGGATGCGTTCGGGGGTCGAGTCCAGCCAACCCGTGGAGGTGAGCGCCGACAGTGAAGGCTCCGGGTTGTCGATGCGCAGGATCTTCATGTCGTGGGCGAGCACGTACGAGAACCCGCGGATGACGGCGCGCAGGGCGATGGCCACGGCGAGCATACGGCTCTCGGGGTCGGTGCCGGCGCGGTCCTCGATCACCCGCTCCCAGACGTCCTGCAGCAGGAGGTACTGGTCCGGGTTGATCGGAAGGACGCGCTTCCTGGGGGAGATCTCCTCCTTCGGGGGCGCGGGTTTCTTCGGCGGGCGCAGTTCGGGGTTCCAGCCGGGCGGGTTGCTGATGCCCTTCTCGGCGCACACGTCGCACGTCATGGCCGCGGCGAGGTCAGGGCCCGGACGGTGGTACTGGATGCGCTTGCGGGAGGGCCTGGAGCCGCCGCTGTCCGTGGTGCTGTCGGTCATGTTCTGGAGGGTAGCGAGGCGGTGAGCGGGTGTGTCCGGGAAACGGAGATTCGGGCGGCCCGAACCCCGTGGGACACGGGACCGGAGGCAGGGCCGAGGGAGGCGTCGTTCGACGGTTGGTGGCGGGTGACTGGGGAAGGGGCTGCGCCGGTAGGTGTCCGTTGAGGGTGGTGGCGGGTGACTGGGGAAGGGCTGCGCCGGTAGGTGTCCGTTGAGGGTGGTGGCGGGTGACGGGTGGGCCGGTGTTCGCCGAACAGGTCCTAGGGTTCCGGCGATTCCGGGCACCAGCGGCGATGGAGGCAGGAGGCGCAGGCGGGGCCCGGGGTCGGGGCGTGTGCGGTGTCCTGGTGCCACGGGGAGGCGAGCTCGGAGACCACCGCGTGGGCACGGGAACGCAGCCCGGGGGAGAACGGNGGGTGGGCCGGTGTTCGCCGAACAGGTCCTAGGGTTCCGGCGATTCCGGGCACCAGCGGCGATGGAGGCAGGAGGCGCAGGCGGGGCCCGGGGTCGGGGCGTGTGCGGTGTCCTGGTGCCACGGGGAGGCGAGCTCGGAGACCACCGCGTGGGCACGGGAACGCAGCCCGGGGGAGAACGGGTCGAGCGTGTGGACCTCGGGCCCGTCGGCGGTGAGGATCTCCAGCTCGACGCGGGAACGGGGGCCGGGCGTGATCACCCCGCACGCGAACAACAGGACCGACATCGCAAGAGCAGGGTGGGCGGCGAGCAGGGAGGGGCCGTCCGGATCGGGCACGGGGTCGGCGAGCACGGACTGGCGTTGGACCCACGAAACACCGTCGAGGTGGAGCAGGTCGACCCGTGCCAGGACGAGCACGTCGGCGAGGGGGTCCTGGACCGGCAGACGCAGGCCGGCGTGCACGGGCGCGGACGCGGGGACGGTGTGCAACGGGCAGTCACGGGCATGTGCGGTCAGGAGCCGGGCCACGTGCGGATCAGTGCCGGGGGCCGGTTCCTCCGAGCAGGCCTGGCGACGGGCGTGTGCGCGTGCCAGGTGGGAGCGGACCACCTCCTCCTGGGACGGCGGTTGCCCGGGCAGGCCGAGGTCGTGCAGGTGGGCCGAGGCCGGACACGTGCGGTGGCGCAGCCCGGTACCCACCGACCACGTGCGCCGGGGACGGGAACGGTCGCGGAACCCCAGTAACCCCGGAACCCGGGCGGGGGCGTCGCAGCCCCGCTGGAGTCTGCACGGGCCGCAGTCGGGCCCCGGGACCCGTGGCTCCCCCTGGCGCGGAACCGTGCGCAGGGCTGGCCGACCCCGCGCACGGTACAGGTGCTCGGCCTCGGCGGGGGTGCCCTCGAAACGGAGCCCCTCGGACCCGTCCGAGCAGGAGACCTGCAGCAGCCGCACCCGGTCCGGCGGGGGCACCTCGCCGCGGACCGGCAGGGGGAGACCGCCCCGGTGGCGCCAGGGCTCGGCGCCCATGGCGGGACGGTCCACCGGGGTGCCTTCCGCGAGGACGTGGGCGGCGACCGCGTCGGCCGGGCCCGGAGGGCCTTCCGCGAGGGCGTCGACGACGGGCACCCGGAGCTCCCTGACGCGCTCCGCCCCTTCCAGGAACGTGTATCCGCGTCCGCCGGCCAGGACCTCGTACGTGCGTGCCTGCGCGGGGCCGCCGCGTGGCGGGAACCGGAGCAGCCACGGTTGTGCGCAGGGGATCCGGGCCGGGCCGGGGAGGTCCTCCAGGGACCGGACCCACGTTCGTACGGCGTGCTCGACCCAGGTGAGCAGGCCCTCGTGGAGCGGGGCCAGCGGGGTTCCGAGATGGTCGCGGGGGCGTTCGCCGGGGCGCGGAAGGTGCGCGCACGCCTCCTCGACCGTGCGCCCGCCGAGCTCGACCAGGTCCAGCGCGGCCCCCAGGGCGGTGAGCGGGTCGGTGCACAGGGGTTCGGGTTTGTGCCGCCCGGGGCGCCGGACTGCGTGGTCGACCGACGCGCGCCGGTGCACGGGGCAGCGTCCCGGACGGTCGCCGACGACGTCGGCGGGGATGCGCACGCACGGGGTCCGCGCGGCACCGCTGCGGTCGGGCACGGGTGTTTCCTTTCGTCGTGCGCTCATGAGCGCCATCGGCTCCTGCGTCGCCGAGCGGCACACGGCCGTCCCTGCGTGCTCCCTGCGCCTGCGCCAGACGCCCATGTGAGTGCGGGAAACACACCAGTGGGCGTTGGAACCTGTACTCGTGGTGCGTGCCGTGCGCACGGGTCGTCGGCATGCTCGGGGTGTGGGTGGCCCGGTGGAGCCGGATGGGCTGGGTGCGCGCTATGCGCACGTGCGTTCGGGAGGTCGTGTGTGCCGTGCGCGTGAAACGCACGCGGGGTCGACGTCGGCGTGCGCATGAAGCACACGGGGCGGACAGGGGATGCGGGGTGCCGGGGCACCCTCGGCGGTCAGGGGTCGGAGAGCGGGGCCACCAGGACGGCGTGCATCTTCCGCACCCGATCGCGGTGGTGACCGGTGCGGGTCCGGTAGGCCACGCTCACGCGGGAACGCCCGACCTTGGTGATCGTGCCCGCGTAGTGGTTGCGGGCCAGCCGGAACGTCACCGCCTGGCCCACCGACAGGCGGCAGATCGCCCGCCGCGACGCCTGCGTCAACGCCCGGTGGTGGTCCCGGCGTGTGTTGTGGGCCGGGTCCCAACGCCGCCGCAGCTGTGCGGCCTCCTGCTCCGCGCGGTGCCGGCGGCGCACCTGGAGGCGGCACTCGTGCGCCAGGTGCGGGAACCGTTCCGCGATGGCCTCGCAGGCCTCCCGGTGCCGTTCGGTGCTGCGGTCGCGTGTGTAGTCGGTGAACTCGTTCCTGAGATGGTCGACGACCCGGCGTTCCACGGACAGCGCCGAACCCGGGCGCCCCCGCAGGGTGTCCAGGGCGCGTGGATCGGCGCGGGCCAGGAGGAACAGCGGATCGGTGCTGGACGGGAACCAGGTCGAGACCATGGGCGCTCCGGTGATCGTGCCAACGTGCTCGACTCCATGGTGCGACGGATCCGGTTCGTGTGGGCGGGCCTGTGGACAACTGCGGGAGCCACGCGCGAGGGTGCCGAGAAGCCAGGTCGGTCCGGGGGTGATCATGTTGAATGGCGCCCATGATCGTGCGTCGAGTACTTCCCGATGAGATGAGCGCCGTCAGCGCGCTGCGTGAGACCGCCTACCGGGCCGACGGTCTGTTGAAGGCCAACCCCGACTACGTGCAGGCCCTGCGTGACCTCGGAACGGACGGGCACGGCGAGGTGCTGGTCGCGGCCGACGGCGACCAGCTCCTGGGCACCATCATGTTCGAACCCTGGCACGACCACAGTGAGATCGCCCGCGGCGCCGACGAGGCCGAGGTCCGCGCGTTCGCCGTCGCACCCCAGGCCCGCGGCCGCGGGGTGGGAAAGCTCCTGGTCGAGGCGTTGGTGGAGCGCGCACGTGAGGAGGGCGTCTCGCAGGTCCTGCTCCTGACACTCCCGGACATGGTCTCGGCCCAGTACGTGTACCGGGCGCGGGGCTTCGAGCGCTTCGCCGAACGCGACTGGGAACCGATCCCGGGGGTGCGGCTCATGGCCTACCGGCTCACCCTCAAGGACTGACACCGCTGCCGGGCGCCCGACGGGGTGCCCGGCACCGTCCTCTCCTCACATCGCGGCGTCCGTGGCACGCGCGTTCGCGGCCGCCAGCGCCGTCCCCCGCCCCCAGACCCCTTCCACGAACAGGTCCAGCACGTGCGGCGCCCTCGGGTGCCCGCTCACCGAGACCGTGTGCACCAACTCCTCGGCCCGGACGCTGAGCCGGGTGTCCTCCGGCGGCGCGCTTCCGTCCTCCATGAGCAGCGCGTGGTCGTCCAGCGCCGCCCACACGTCCTGGTGGGACGACGGATCGGGCATGTGCCCGGGTTGCAACCGCCGCGCCCATCCGCCCACGACGGGGTGGTGCACATGGAAGGGCAGCACCTCGCCGAGGTCGGGCGACGAACACCGCAGCAGACGGGTGGCGGCGGCCCGGCTGCGCCACTGGTGCGGGGCGGCGCAGGCGTCGAACACCTCCGCGACCGCCGTGCTCAGCAGCCCCTGCTCGTCCTGCCGGGCCAGCCAGTGCGACAGCACCAGCTCGGTGTCGGACGGGCGCCCGGCCCCCGTCACCACCTCCAGCGCCGCGTTCCCGGGCAGGGACGAGAGGTCGGGCAGCACCGTGACGGGCACGTCGGCGCGGGTCAGCTGCCGCACCATGAAGTGGTCGCCCAGCGGCGTGATCCGCAGGTCCCCGTCCCTGCCGCCGTCCCCCGTCAGCGCCCCCAGCTCCTGCAGCACCTCGACCGCGCGCCGCACCTCGGCCCCGTCCGCGGGCCCGACGGCACAGGCCTCGGCGAGGTCGGCGGGGGTGCGGCTCTCGCCGGTGACGAACAGTTCGGTCAGCACCAGGTAGGAGACCAGCCCGCGCAACCCCGTCATCGCCGGGAGCGCGTCGGCCCAGGCGTCCGCGACGGCCCCGGGGACCCGTCCGCTCCAGTCGCGGGTGGCGGGCCCGGGCAGGATCCGTGTGTAAGTGGTGCGTAGCAGTCCGGCCTCCCGGGCGACCCGGAACGCGGCGTGCACCGGCCCCGGGCCGGTCTCCATCGCGCGGGCCGCGTCGGCGAGGTCCTCCGGGCGCAGCGCGTCGTGTGCGGTGTCGGGTGCCAGGTCGCGGCCGCGGTCGACCCACACGGTCAGGCGGGCGGCCTCCGCGAGAGGGGTGCACCGCAGCGCGGCCGAGTCGAGCTCTTCTGGGGGCGCGGCCACGACCGCCGGTAGCCCTTCGAACGACGGGCAACCGACGCCGAGCCGTTGCAGGAGCGGCGTCAGGCCGGGCACGGTCTCCTCCTCCTGGCTCCGGGGCTCGGTGAGGTCGACGGTGGCGATGGCCCCGCGCAGCGCACGCGGGCTCGGCCCGGGCGCGAGCCCGCCCCGTTCCACGAGGTGGTCGCACCACAGCAGCCAGGCCGAGCGCAGGGTCTCGGGTCCGCCCCGGTATCCGTGCACGGCCGAGGCGACCTCGTGCACGTCCTCCACCGTCCAGTCGCCGGGGTCCGGGGCCCCGCAGTCGCGGTGGGCATGCAGGACCAGGGTCAGGGCGTCGGGGTCGGGTTCCGTGGGCGGGTGCAGGCCCCGGGACCACTCGAGGCAGGAGCGGACGGCCGAAGAGATGCGCTCAGTCATTGGACTATCACCGAAAGTGTTCAGGGTCGCCGAAACGGCATCAGGCTAACCGCGCCCACGCCTCGCGCGCTGGGAAACGGCAGAAGTCGTTCCGGCGGCCCTGAACAGGACGGACGCCCTCACTCGACCAGTTGGAACCCGTCCTGCCCGGTCACGTCCTCGCCGTCCACGTGCCCGCCGATGCGTGCGTGCGCCTCCTCGAGTACGCTCAGCTCCTCCGCGGAGCGTTCGCCGCCGTCCTCCAGCGCCGAGGCCAGGTCCACCACCCGGTAGTCGGGTTCGATCTCCACCCAGGTCGGCACCGCCTGCAGTCCGCCGGCCTCCCACGTGCCCGGCTCGGTCTCGGTGAACTCCACCTGCGCCATGACCCCTTCTCGGCGCGAGTCGATGGGCGGGCTCGACTGCCCGGCGATCTGGTTGCCCAGGCCGTAGGCCACCCAGGTGTCCTCGACCAGGTCCATGGGCTGCACGACGTGGGCGTGGTGGCCCAGCACCAGGTCGATGTCGGAGGAGCCGGCCAGGTCCACCAGTTCCCGCTGGTCGGTGTCGACCTCGTGCGAGTACTCGGTGCCCCAGTGCATGGACAGCACGACGATCTCCGCGCCGGCCTCACGGGCCCTCGCCGCCTCGTCCAGGATCGCCTCCTCGTCGATGAGGTCGGCCATCCACTCCTTGCCCTCCGGCGTCTCGAACCCGTTGAACCCGTAGGTGTAGGACAGGTGCGCCACCGGAACGGCGTCGCCCTCGCCCGTGTCGACCTCGTGCACCGTCGGCTCGGCGGCCTCCTCCTCGGTGCGGGCGCTGCCGGCGGCGCCCAGTCCGGCCTCCTCCATGGCGTCGAGGGTGCGCACGACACCGTCCTCGCCCTGGTCGAGTGTGTGGTTGGAGGCGGTCGAACACCCGTCGTAACCGGCGTCGACCAGGCCCTGCGCCAGGTGCGGGGGTGCGCTGAAGACGGGGTACCCGGAGAACGGTCCGTCCTCGGGGCCCAGCGGCACCTCCAGGTGGCACAGGGCCAGGTCGGCGCCGTGCAGCCGGTCCGAGATGTCGTCGAACATGGGCGCGAAGTCGTAGGTGCCGCCGCCGTCGGCCTCGGCCTGTGTCCACACCGACTCGTGCACGAGCACGTCCCCGCCGCCGATCACGCTCAGGGTGCGTGGTTCGGGTGGGGGCTCGGAGGCGGAGCCGGCGATGGTGTCGGCGTCCTCGCCTCCCCCGGAGGAACAGGCGGAGGCGGCCAAGAGCACGGCGCACACGGAGGCCAACCCCGCCATGGGGCGGGCGGAACGCGGTCTGCGGGGCGGCGGAGAAAACTTAGGGCTCTTCGTCATTCCTCGATGTTAAGAACGCGCGTCCTTTTTTCATGTTCCTTGTGAGGGTGTTGTGAAGATCGGATCAAGAGAACAGAAAGAGGTGTGAGAGAAAATCGAAGAAACGCCATCTTCCCAGCACAGTGCGGTTCCAAGGTGAAGTTCTGGCCGCATCCGGCCGATGTTTCGAAAGGAACTAACCGGCAGAACAGGTGTCATTTCTGGAGGGGGTGTGCCGGATGTGCATTTCCGTGCCCCGGCCGTCCCGTTCTTGTCCCCCGGTGCGCCGTGTGCCTTCCGTGCCGGGTGTTTCCGAAACGTGCCCGGCACGCCGATGTGTCCGGCACGCCGATGTGTCCGGCACGGAAAGGCGGAGCTCTTGTCGCGGAAGCACCCCGGAAACATCCGTCCCGTACGGTCGGCACCCGTTCGCCGTCACCGAGGGAGTCTCCATGCACCAGGGATCCGGGTCCGCAGGCAGGGGCGACGCCGTCCACGAGGCCGCGGCCCGCTGCCCGCACGGTGGGGGAGCGGCCTATCCGCTCCACCGCAACAGCGGTTCCGAGGTGCCCTGGGACCTGCTGCGGGAACGCTACGGACCCCTCGCCCCGGTCGAACTCGGCCCCGGCGAGCCCGGCTGGCTCCTGCTCGGGTACAAGGAGAACCTCCAGGCGCTGCGCGACCAGACCCGCTTCTCCGCCGACCCCGCGCACCGTTCCTCCGGCCCCGAACCGTTCCGCGGGCGCGCCCTGGCCCGCGACGGCGAAGACCACCAGCGCCTGCGCCTTCCCGTGGTCGAGGCCCTCGCCTCGGTCGGTACCCCGACCCTGGTGCCCGTCGTCGAGCGCGTCGCCGTGCGCCTGCTCGACCGGGTCGCCGCCGAGGGTTCGGCCGACCTCGTCGGCCACTTCGCCGCGCCCCTGCCCGCCCTGGTGCTCAACGAGCTGTTCGGGCTGCCGGACGAGTACGGCCGCCTGCTCCTGCGCCTGTCCCGGGACCACCGCAGCGGCGACCCCGAACGCGCCGGGGCCGCCGAGCACGGGCTGCGCTCCTACTTCCGGGGCCTGGTCGAACGCAAACGTGCCGCCCCCGGGCAGGACGTCACCAGCGCCCTGCTGGCCCACCCCCACGCGCTGGACGACGGCGAGGCGGCCGAGGCACTGGCCCTGCTGTGGCAGAGCGGGCACGAACCCACCACACACCTGCTCGGGAACGCGCTGCTACGGCTGTTGGACGACCCCGCCGTCTGGACCGCCTACCTCGGAGGCACCCTGGCCCCCGAGGACTTCGTCGACTACGTGATGTGGACCGACCCGCCGATCGACGTGCTCGCGGGCCGTTACCCCGTCACCGACCTGAACCTGGCGGGCACACGCATCCGCAAGGGCGAACCGCTCCTGATGGGCCTGGCCCCGGCACACGGGGACCCGGGGGTGGCCGGCGGCCGCGACGACACCATGGCGCTGGCCGGGAACCGTTCCCACCTGGCCTGGGGCGCGGGCGCGCACCGCTGCCCGGCCACCGCCCTGGTGCGCGAACTCGTCCGCACCGCCATCGACACCGCCCTGGACCGCCTGCGCGGGCTCATGCTCTCGGTCGAGGCCGGGCACCTGCGCCGCGGCCCCGCACCGGGCCTGCGCGGACCGGTCGAGCTCCCGGTGTGGTTCACCCCCACCGGCGAACCCGCGCCCGAGGCCGAACCGGAACCCGAACGCCCCAGGACCGTGCGCCGGTGGGTGCGGCGCAAACGCAAACCGGCCCCGCGCGGGGCCCGGTACCAGGCGCCGATGGCCGAGGGCGGCGAACAGGGTGACCGGGCCGTGCCCGTGGCCCGCCCCAAGCGCGCGGCACCGGCGGGTGCGGGCGCCCGGTACCAGGCGCCCTTCGCGGGGAACGAGCCGGAACCGGACCCCTTGGAGCAGCTCCTGCGGGACTGGGACCGCTGACTCCGGGGACCTCCGAGGTGCAGGGTTCGAGTGCGGGGACGCTTCTATGTCAAGCGGCGGGCCCGTAAACC
>NZ_JADBGI010000039.1 GCF_014892575.1 Nocardiopsis coralli
TTTACGGGCCCGCCGCTTGACATAGAAGCGTCCCCGGGGGGCAGGACACCCGCGTCAGGCGTCCCGGCCGGTGTAGAAGGCCACGGTCCGAGCGGCCGCGGCCTCGGCAGCCCCGGGGTCGCCGCCCGCCGCGACGTGCGCCTCGCCCCAGCGCTGCCCGACCAGCGCGGCGAAGTCGCGGTAGGAACCCGATTCCTCCCAGGCGGTGTCGCCGTCGGGGTAGGGGTCACCGGTCTCCAGGTACAGGGCGAGGCCGACCAGCGCCTGTTCCCACCCGATGCCGGTGGCCCCGGGACCGTAGGTGGCGAAGAAGTCGTCGACCGGCGCGGCGTGGGCGATCTGCAGGCGGGCGCGTTCCTCGCCGGCCGTGCTGAAGCGCGCCTCGAGCTCGCTGTAGCCGCCGAACTCCCAGGTCACCCGGAAGGACCGCGGCGGGTCGCAGGCCAGGACACGGCCGCCGGCGTTGTCCTGCACCTGGTACGTGCCGTCCTGCACGAGCTCGCCGGTGACGGGCATGAACCACCGGGCGAGGCGTTCGCGGTCGGTGCAGGCCCGCCACAGGTCCTCCACCGGGGCGCCGAGGTCCCGGGTGAGCACGACCGCGTACTCCTGGCCGTCGGCGGTGTCCTCGATGTCGACCCTGCGGTCGACGGCGTCCACGTGGTTACTCATGTCCATCACTGGTTCCCCCTCCGGTGCTCCCTGCTCGTCATTCCCCCTGTGCACACGGGTTATCTCCGGGGCAGGGGCCGGACACCGGCGCGCCGTCCCTCAGGCGTCGGAGAGGACCACCCGTCCGCGTGCGGCCGGTGCCCCGTCGGCGAGCACGGCCAGCGCGGGGTCCAGGACGGTCGCCTCGACGTCGGTCCCGCACTCCAGCGCGGCCGTCAGGGTGTGCCCGGATCCCAGGTCGGCCGTGCCCTCCGGCAGCACGACCGTGCACTCGGCGGACTGCTCGAGGTGGGAGAAGGACACCTCCGCCTCGTCGCCCGACCGCAGGGGTTCGGCGGTGGCCCCGTCCTCGGGCCGGACCGCGGTGAGCTCGACGGGCACGGGGGCACCCGCGTCGAAGGTGTGGGCGGTCTCGGGTTCGGCCGCCTCGACGGTGACCTCGGGCGGCGGGGCGGGGCCGGGGACCGGGGTCAGCGGGGTACAGGCCAGCGTCCCGAGCAGCGCCGTCACGGGGACCAGGACACGGGGCGGCAGTGCGGAGTTCCGGTGCATGGGGGAATCCTGTCGTCGACGAGGGGACAGGGAGCATACCCGCCGTGGGCGCTCTCCGACCCCCTGTTCCGGGCAGGACCGGTGCGGCGCGTGCCTCAGTCCAGGTCGGCCTCGGCGAGCAGGCGGGCGGCCGCCGACGGGTCGCTCAGGGCCGCCGCGAGCAGGTGACGGCGCGACCACTCCCCCGCCCGCCAGCACAGGCCGCGCGCCAGCCCGTCTGTGGTGGAGGCGTGCACCCCGTCGTCGCCGATGAACCACTCGGTCTCGGTTCCGTCCACGGTCAGGGTCTGGTGGTGCAGGTAGGTGCGGTCGGCCGATCCCAGGAACAGTTCGGCCTCGTCGGGGACCTGCCGGATCCGCCCCGCCGAGGTGACGCGTCCGGTCACGGCCTCGCTCGCCAGGTCGAGGTCGAGCACGTCGGCGAGGTTCCCGGCCAGCGCCGCGGGTGCGATGACCAGGGGCGCGTCCAGGAGCGGGAGGAGGTCCGGGGAGTCCAGGACCAGGGTGTCCTCGGCGTCGGCGACCACGATGGTGCCCTCGCGCACCGCGCGCACGCGGGTGGGCGGGGAGACCAGGGACGGGTCGGTGGCGGCCACGGCCGTCCACAGGCTGTGGAGGGTGACGCGCCCGACGTGCCGCGCGGGGTCGGCCAGGCGGGTGAGGAGGTCGTCCGGGCCGTCGGGGTCGGCGAGCAGCTCGGCGACGGTGGTGCGCACCCCCAGGGCCCGCGCGAACTCGCGGTCCACGGTGGTCGGCGCCTCGTCGTAGAGGCCGGCCAGGGCGGGCTCGGCGTCACCGGCACGCAGCTCCACGGGGGCGCGCCCCGCCAGACGAGCGCGCGAACGCAGCCACCAGGCCGTGTACGAGGGCACGTCCTCGACCCTGCCGTCGGGCATGAGCACCCTGGCCGGGGAGGTCACGGCCTCACGCAGCGGGCCCTCGGCGAGCATGGCCAGCGCCTGGGGCCAGCGGTCCTCGGCCACGCAGTCCAGGTCGGCGACGCAGACCAGCTCGGGCACGACCGGGGGCAGCTCCGGGTCGCCGACGCGCTCGAGCACGGCGTCGGCCCAGTCCTCGATCCCGTCTCCGTCGAAGTCGTCGGTGATCTCCTCCCCGAGCGCGACCTCCTCGGCCCGCACCAGGCCGAACTCCCAGAGGGCGCCGACCGAGCGGAGCACCTCGGCGCCGTGGCGGTCGACGAGGTCCTGGTGCACGGTCCCGAAGGGTGCATCGTCGGCGAGCACGTCCGCCAGGGGCGCGCCGGGCACGAGGAGCTCGCCGGCCACCGAGTAGCCGTCCTCGTCGTCGCGCAGGGCGAGCTCGGACAGCCACGAGAGGTCGTCGGTGCCGGTCCCGGAGGAGGCGACCAGGTCGAGCACGGCTTCGGCGATCGGGTCGGGGTCGTCGGCGTCCAGGGAGTCGCGCACGGCCGCCTCGGTGCGCGGGTCGGCGAGCACGGTCGCGGCCGTGGCCTCGACGGTGCCCAGGCGCAGCAGGAGCGGGTGGGCGGCCTCGGGGTGGACCACACGCACGCCGAGCGCCTCGGAGTCGGTGGGGTGCCAGTCCCCGGTCGGCATGAGCAGGGACCGCGGTCCGCGCACCAGGCGCCCGTCCACCAACGGCACGGGCAGCGCGCCCAGGTCGGTGGTGTCGGCGGTGGCCAGGGTCGCGTACAGCTCGGCCCACCACGCCGGGGCGCGGTCGGTGTCGGAGAGCAGGTCGGCGAGGTCGGCCAGGCCCAGGCGCCGCACCTTGAGCGCGACCAGGGCCGGGTGGCGCGGGTTCCATGCGCCCGGCAGGACCTGCGGGACCAGCTCGGACAGGAGCCCGGCCAGCCCGTCGGCGCCGCCCCCGGAGTCCAGGAGCACGGCGTCGCGCGGGGCGACCGGCATGCCCGACTCGGTGACCAGGAACGGGGTGTCGCGCAGGGGCTCGGCGACACGGGTGCGGAAGACCGAGTCGACCGGTCCGCCGCCCAACTTGGCCCCGGGCACCAGGTCCAGGGCGGCGCGGGCGTCGAACCGGCGCAGGAGGGCGCAGTAGGCGTTGGCGGCCTCCATGAGCAGCAGGTCGGTCCCGGCGCCCGACTGCACTCCGCGGCGGTCGGTACTGAGCGGGAACGTGCCGAACAGGACCGCCGGCAGGTCGAGCGCGGTGTCGGTGGGCGTCGGCGCGTGCACGACGGGCTCCACGTCGGAGGGCATCGGGGCGACCCGGCCCTCGGCGTCGACGGGGACGGCCCAGGTCAGGCTCCATTCGGTGCGCTCGCGCTCTTCGGCGGGGCGGTCGGCGAGCACCTCCTGGGAGAAGCGGCCCGAGCGCGACAGCAGGCGCCAGGCGGTGGTGCGTTCGCCGTGCGCGCCGCTGTTGGTGGTGGTCAGGTCGGCGTCGGCCGCGCCGCCCTCCTCGCGGGTGAGCACGTGTTCGGCGCCGTCGACACGCACGCGGACCTCGGCGAGGCCGTCGAGCGCGAGCAGCAGGGCCTCACCGGTGCGGTCGAGGAGTTCGCGCACGCGCTGGGCGGAGTCCTCGTCGCGCAGTACGAGCGTGACGGCGGTGTCGTAACCGTCCGGGACCCGGGTCTCGTCGCTGGGGAACGGCAGGCGGAGCATGGGCACGTGCCCGGACCGGCGCTGGACCTCCAGGGCGAGGTCCTCGTGGGTGCCGTCCGCGGCGAGCAGGTCGGCCACGGCCGCGCCCGCCTGGGCCCCGGAGAAGTGCACGGCGCCCGCGGAGGAGGCCACGGTGACGTCGTCGCTCAGGGCGGACACCGCGGAGAACCCGACCCCGAACCGCCCGGCGGAGCCCTCGTCGCCGCGTTTGGTGGACGCGCGCAGCGTCGACAGGGACTCCACGCCCTCGGGGGTGAGCGGTGCGCCGGTGTTGGCGGCGGTGAGGCGGTCGTCGCTGAGTTCCAGGAGCAGGCGCCCGGGCCCGCCCGAACGGCGGGCGGCGTCGGCGGCGTTCTGGGCGAGCTCGACGACGACACGGTCGCGGTAGCCGCCGAGCGCGAAGTCCTCCTCGGCGTTGGCGTCCTCGCGGAACCGGGCGGGGGCGTCCGCCCACGCGGCCAGCACCCGCCTGCGCAGCTCGGCCGTCTGGAAGGGGTCGGCCGCCGCAGCGGTCGCGGACTCGGCCATGGTGGACTCCTCGTGCGCTGGGGACACAACACCGTCCGCGGCGGGGCGCACGCGGGTACACCGACCCTAGGACATGCGCGCAGGGCTCCGGCCCCCGCCACGCGCCCGGCCCGGCCGCCGGGGGCGGACACGACGGTGCCCCGGCGCGGCGGACCGCACCGGGGCACCGTGAACGTGTCAGGAGTCGGCGGTGACCAACTCCAGCTCGGTGGTGTCGTCGAAGACGATGTGGTCGTACCCGACCTCGTCGATGACGGGCGCGACGGGTTCGTTCTGCGACTCGGGCGCACGCACCTCCGAGTGCGCACCGCAGCCGTGGTCGAGCGATACGACCCGGCCGTCGTCCGGCGCGAACTCGTTCGTGCACACCCCGAACATCTTCCGCAGCTCACCCGCCAGCGGCGTCAGGAACCCGCAGGTCGCACACCGGGCCGGTGCCTGGTTGGAGACCGGGTTGCGCGGGCCGGACTCGCCCTCGTACCAACGCTGGGCGGCCTGCTCGCGGCCGTACTCCGAGAGGACCTGACGGCGCCCCAGACCCAGCTCCCAGATCATCTGCTGGTCGACGCCCTCGGCCTCGAGATCGGTCTCGGGGACCTGGGCGTAGCCGGGGATGAGGCGCTCGTCGCCCTCCTCCGTGGGCAGCAGGTCGCCGGCCCCGACATCGCCGGGGCGCAGTCGCTGCTTCCACGGGACCCACTCGGGCGCGGTCAGCGCGCCCTTGCCGGGCAGGAGGACCACCTCGTTGACCGTGACGTTCTTCGCGCGCGCGGCGCGGACCACGGTGACGGCGTAGTTCCACCCCGGGTATGCGGGGTCCAGGCACTCGAAGTAGTGCGTGACCAGGCGCGTGTCCTCGACCTGGGGGGTGAGGGACTCACCCACCCACTCGGGTCGCCCGATCTCGGCGGCGACCGAGCGGGCGAGATCCACCGCCTCGATACATGCCTTGTCCGGTACAGGAGATCGTCGAGAAGGGCTCACGTTCCCCATTCTCACTGATGACGGGCACCGATCTGACCAAGGCGGAGGCCCGGGTCGGTCAGTTCGGGGTCACGGGTCGGGCACGGACGGCGCGCCGTGCCCGACCGCACCGGTTCAGGGGTCGAGCTCGTCGGCGACCACACGCAGGACGGACGCGACCTTCGCCGCTTCACGGCGGTCGGGCCGGCGCCCCTTGCGGTATCCGCTGGAGAGCCCTTCCAGGAGTTTGATGAGATCCTCGGTGATGACGACCATCTCGTCGGGTTTCTTGCGACGGGCGTCGACCACCGAGTGCTGGGAGTCGAGGAGCTTCACCTGGAGCGCCTGCGCACCCTTGCGTCCGTCCGCGACGCCGAACTCCACCCGCTGCCCCGTGCGGAGCGCGGTGGTTCCGGCGGGCAGAGAGGTGGAGTGCACGAACACCTCACCGCCGTCGTCGCGCGTGAGGAAACCGAAACCCTTGTCTCCGTCGTACCACTTGACCTTGCCGGTGGGCACTGGGCGACCTCATGCTTTCAGTGTCGGGGACCGCGGGACCGAAACCCGGGGGCGCCCCGTCCGCGTCGATCCTGTGCGTTCCCTGGGCGGCCCTCCGGTGTTTCGTGGGTACCCTCCCAGGCTATCCGGAGGGGGTATCCGGGCGCGAGGGCATAATTCCCCCTTGCGGTACCACCCGGGCACAGGAACGAGGCCCGGATGCGGTTTCACCCGGGCCTCGTGTGATCGATGACGGTCCCGATCACCGCTGGGTGCGGAGTATGGGACGGGACTCGGCGGAGTCGGGGCCGTCTCGACGCGGTCGGTTCCCACGCTGGCGGAATGGGTCACCGGTACCGGTGTGGCCACCGTGTAGCGAAAGTGGCCGTGTACCGACATGACTACCCGAAACAGCGCCCCCGGACGCGTAGTAACGGCCTGGCCGGAAAAGGTTATTCCGAGCATTTGCCAAGCAGTGACCCGCAGTTCCGGGAGGCCCTGCGAGCTCAGACGGGCTGGGCGGACTCCTCCTCGCTGCGGGCCGCACGCAGCACCCGCGGGAACAGGTAGAGGACGCAGACCAGGTTGGCCAGACCCAGGCCGATCACGCCCGTGGCGGTCAGGGATTCCAGGATGTACTCGTCGACGTAGCGGGCCTCGCCGTTCCACAGGGACATCGCCAACACGCACGCCAGGGCCGGGACCCCGATGCCGATCCACGTGTCGCGCACGTTCCACACCCGGCTCAGGGCGACGAGCGCGGCGGCCAGGACCCACACGAAGGCCAGGTCGAGCCACCAGGGGACGGTCAGCAGCATCAGGCCCAGGGCGGCGGCCTCGGCCGGGTGGGTGCGCACGACCAGGGCTATCCCCCGCAGGGTTCCGGTGCTCCTGGTGCGCTTGCCGCGCAGGTCCACGTCGGCCTGGCCGGGGCCTTCCAACAGGCCCATGATCCCGCTGCTGGGCCCGCCGCGCCAGGGCGGGGGCGGCCGGTCGGCGTGCCGGGGTCGGTCGGGGATGAGTTCGTCGTCCTCCAGGTCGAGGTTGCGGCCACCGCACTCGCGCTGCACCACGTCCTCGGCGCTGCCGAAGCTGCGCAGGATCCCGCGCACCGTGTCCACGTGGTCGTCCGGGGCGGCCCTGCGGCGTTCGTCGATCTTCGCGCGCAGCCTGGCCAGGAAGGACGTGCGTTCCCTCGCGGTCATGTGTCCGTACGACGCCAGCCCGACCTCGGACAAGTAGTCGAGTACCAATTGTTCCGAGCGCTGGTTCATGGGCCCATGGTGGCCGAGAACCATCCGGCTTTTAACCCCTCTTTGCGGATTTCGGCGTCCGATACGGGGGTACACCTCCCCGGGCCGGATCGCGGGCCGCGGGAACCGCAGCCGGGTCAGGATCACCCTCCGTGAGAAGCCGTCCCCGGTCCGGGATCACCTAGCGTGGGGACGATGACCGAGAACCCGCCCACCGAGGGGGCCGCGTCCGGGCGCAGGCCCCCGACCTTCACGGGGTGGCTGCGCAGCCGCTCCGACGAGGAACTCACGGCGCTGCTCAGCGCCCGCCCGGACCTCACGCGCCCCGTCCCCGCCGACATCGGCACCCTCGCCACCCGGGCCACCACCCGCAACACCGTGCTGCGGGTACTGGAGCGCCTGGACCGGTTCACCCTCGCCGTCCTGGAGTCCGTCGTGGCCCTGGGCGACGACCGGATGTGCGAACCCGTCGGTGTGACCACGGCCGAGCTCGCCGACGCGCTGCGCCTGGACCCGGCGCCGTGTCCAGACACAGTCCCACCCGTCTCCCACCGCCAACCCTCAACCGACGCCTCCGGCGACGACCTTCTTCTGGCGCGGGCCCTCGACGAGCTGTACCGCCTCGCCCTGGTCTGGCCGGACCACGACCGCACACGCCCCGTCCAGGTGCTGCGCGAACTCCTCCCCCACCCCGCCCAGCTCGGCCCGCCCGCACGCCCCCTCCTGGCGGCCCTCCCCCACGCGACCGTCAAGCGCCTGGCCGACGAACTGGTCCCCGACAGCACCGCCTCGACCCCGGTGGAGAGCGTGGCCACCCTGCTCTCGGAGCCCGCGCGGGTCACGGCGCTCCTGGACCAGGTCGGTGAGCGCGCACACCGCCTGCTCGAGGGCATGGCCTGGGGCCCGCCCAACGGCACCGTCGCCGACGCCCGCCGCGAGGTCGACGTGGCCACCGCGGGTTCTCCGGTGGAGACCCTCATCGCGCGAGCCCTGCTCGTCCCGACCGGCGACGACACCCTGACCCTGCCGCGCGAGGTGGGCCTTCATCTGCGGGAGGGCGCGCTCTTCCGTGACCTGTCGTCCGAACCTCCGCCGTTCGAGGGCAGGGAACGCTCCGCCGCGACCGTCTCGCGCACCGCCGCCGGGCAGGCCTTCACGGTGCTGCGCGCGGTGGAGGAGCTCCTGGAGAACTGGTCCCAGGACCCGCCCGGCGTGCTGCGCAACGGCGGCCTGGGCGTGCGCGACCTGCGGCGTGCGGCGCAGACGATGGAGGTCGACGAGGCCGAGGCGGCGCTCCTGATCGAGGTCGTGCACGCCGCCGGGCTCGTGGGCACCGACGACCGCGTGGCCGGGGAGTGGCTGCCCACCCGCGAGTACGACCTGTGGCGGGAGACCGCTCCCGAGGCGCGCTGGCTGCGGTTGGCGCTGGCGTGGATCGGCAGCGACCGGATGGCGTCACTCACCGGCACGAAGGACTCCGGCGGGCGCATCCGGAACGTACTGGGCCCCGGACTGTCCCGGCCGGGTGCGCCGCGGGCCCGCCGGGACCTGCTGGCCGCGCTGGCCGAGGCCGAGCCGGGTCTGGTGCCCTCCGAAGAGTCCCTGTCCGCCCGGATGGCCTGGCGCCACCCGCGCCGGCAGTCGCAGACCTACGCCGAGCTCGTGGAGTCCGCGCGCACCGAGGCGTCCACGCTCGGCCTGACCGCGCTCGGCGCCCTGGCCGGCCACACCCGTCCGCTGCTGGCCGGCGACCCCGACGGCGCGGCGCGGGAGCTGGCCGCGGAACTGCCGCAGCCACTGGACCACATCCTCGTGCAGGGCGACATGACCGCGGTCGCGCCCGGCCCCCTGGTGGCCGGCCTCGCACGCGAGCTCGCCCTGGTCGCCGAGGTGGAGTCGACCGGCGGCGCCACGGTGTACCGGTTCACGGAGGACTCGATCCGCCGCGGGCTCGACGCCGGGCGGGGCGTCGCCGACATCACCGACCTGTTGGAACGCCACTCCCGTACCCCGTTGCCCCAGGCCCTGCGGTACCTGGTCTCGGACGTGGGTCGGCGGCACGGGCGCCTGCGTGCGGGCACCGCGTCCAGTTACCTGCGCTGCGACGAACCGTCCCTGCTGGAGGAGCTGCTCAACGACCGGCGCGCGGACGGGCTCGGGCTGATCCGGCTCGCCCCGACGGTCGTGGCGAGCCGGGAGAACCGGGCGACGCTGGTGGAACGCCTGCGGCAACTGGGTTACCACCCGGTGTCGGAGAGCGGGGACGGAGCTATGAGCCTGGACCGCCCCGAGATCCGGCGCGCGGACCCGGTGGAGGTGCCGGACGCGCCCGACCGTGAGGCCTCGGCGGAGACGGTGAGGGCCGCGGTCCGGGCCCTGCGGGCCGGTGACGAGGCGGCCACGATCGCGCGCCGCCCGGTGCCGCTGCCCACGGACGGGCCGCCGGGGTCGCGTGCGGCCGCGGTCATGTCGGCCCTGTCGGACGCCGCACGCGACGAACGCCGGGTGTGGATCGGCTACACGGACACCGACGGTCGCCAGGTGAGCCGGATCGTGCACCCGTCCTCGGTGGACGGCGGGTTCGTCACCGCCTACGACGCGACACGGGACGCGGTGCACCGTTTTGCGGTCCACCGGATCTCGGCGGTGGCCGAGCTCGCCGACCCGGAGGGATGACGGACGGGGTCCCGGAGCGGATGGGCCGTGCTCCCGGAAAGGCCCGTGTGCCGGGGTTCCGGTGCGTGCGCACGCCGTAGAGTGTCTGGCGCGTCCTCCGCGGGACCAGGGCGCGCCAGGTCGACCGTCACAGTGCGAGAGAGACCCCCATGAACAACCCACCGCTGCCCCCGGGGGCATCGTCCCCCAGCGACCCCGGCGACGACGGCCGCGGTCGGCCGTCCGGCCCGCCCACCGGACGCCCGGCCGGAGGCCCCCCTCCCCCGGACCGGCGGCCGCCCCCGAGCGAGCAGCAGCAGGGTCCGCAGCAGCCACCGCCGCAGAGGACGGACCCTCCGCGGCCCGCGCCCGAACAGGGGCCCCGCCGTGAACAGGCTTCCCGACAGGGCTCCGGGCCGGAACCGCGCCCCGAACCGCAGCGCGCCCCCGAGCGCGGACCGGCCCGCGAACCGCAGCGGGAACACGGGTCCACCCCCGAGCAGGACCGCGGCCGGGACGACGGAACCGGACGCGGGGCCTCCGCCGCGGCCTCCCCGGGCACCCCGATGGCCGGGGGCGGCGCCAGCAGCGCCACGACCGCGATGATCCTGCACGCCATCACGGTCCTGTGCTGCTTCAACTGGCTGTTCGGCGTTCCGGGCATCGTCTTCGCCGTGCGCGCCGGACACGCACGCGACCGCGGGATGCCGGTCAAGGCCGAGACCCTGACGCGTTACTCCTGGTACTGCCTGGGCGCCGCGGGGGTCATGATGTTCGTGATGTTCGTGCTGACCTTCGTGGTCTTCACCCAGGCCGGTTCCTGGCTCCAGCAGATCTCCGGGCTCGTGCCGTGGTGACCCGCCACTGAAACGGGCGACACCACCGCCACGCCCGCGCTCCGACGCACACCCGGGCCGCACCCGCCCCGACCGGCGCGCCCGGACCCCGAACCCTTTCCGCCCGGCCCGCGTCCCACCGTGGACAATGGGTATCGCGACAGTACGTGACAAGGGGGAGGAAGCGGATACCGGTGAACAGCAGCGGCCCACGGGACTTCTGGGAGCGGGACCCCAACCCGGTCCTGCGCCCGTCCGGCGGCCGGCACGAACCCGGCCCGCCCCCGCCCACGCCACAAGGACAGGCCCCGCAGCCGCCCCCCGGGGCCCTCACGCCGGGCGGGGCGCACATGGCCCCGCCCACGCCCTACACCGCGCATCCCATCCCCGGGGCGGCCGACCTGCCGCCGGGCACCCCGCCGCCGACCGGTCCGCCGCCGCGGGTGGGCGGGGCGGTCGCCTCCCTGGTCGTGGCGTTCATGACATGGACGGTCCCCCTCATCGGGGTGTTCATGGGACTCTGGTTCTACGTGCTGATCGCCAACATCCCCGGCGTCGCCTTCGCGGTGACCGCACTGACGAAGATCCCGAACGCACCCGAGGTGGAGCGCTTCATCCGCTACACCTGGGCGTGCAACTTCGCCTACATCGCGCTGTCGGTGGTCTTCGCGGTCCCCCTCGCGGTGATGGTCATGATGATGCTCCTGTTCGGCGGCTGAACCCGGCCGGCCCCCGCTGAACCCGTCCGAGCCGCGGCTGACCCCGGCGGCCCCTGCCGGTGGCGGCCGTCCGGCCGCACCCCTCCTCTCCTGCTGTCCTGTTTCTGGAGACACGATGTCCGACCACGGCAACCCCCACTACGGCCCGACCCCGCCGAACGGCCCGTACGGCCCTCCCCCGCCCGGCGGGGGCTCCTACGGCCCTCCGCCACCCGGCAACGGCGGGTACGGACCTCCGCCGCCCGGCGCCGCCCCGTACGGCCCGCCTCCCCCCGGTCCGGGTTACGGTCCGCCCCAGCCCATGGGCCCGGGCCCGTATCCCCGGCCGCCGCTGCCGCCCGAGCAGCAGCCCCCGTCCGGCAGCACCATCACGGCGCTGGTCGTGAGCATCCTGCTGGTGCCGATGTGTATGGGCAACATCACCCCGATCATCGGCACCGTGCTCTCGGGGATCGCGCTGTCCGAGCGCAGCCGTGATCCGGAGCGGCACAACCAGCTGCGGCGTTACGCGTGGATCTCCAACTGCATCCACCTCGCGCTGGTCGGCGTGCTCGCCGCGTTCATCGCGACCCTGATCATCGTCGACCCCTGATCCCCGCCAGGGCCCCTTCCGCCTGATGTGCGCGAGCGCTCCCGCACGGCGGGCATGATCGGGGCAGTGCAGGTGTTGCACGTGGGGCCCGTCCCCACACACCGCCGACGAGAGTGAAGGTCCGTGTGTCCTGCCTGATCGTCCAGTCCGACAAGACCCTCCTCCTCGAGGTCGACCACGAGTCGGCCGACGAGTGCCGCCGCGCCATCGCGCCCTTCGCCGAGCTCGAGCGCGCGCCCGAACACGTGCACACCTACCGGGTCACGCCGCTGGCCCTGTGGAACGCGCGCGCCGCAGGGCACGACGCCGAACAGGCCGTGGACGCGCTGGTGCGGTTCTCCCGGTTCCCGGTGCCCCAGGGGCTCCTGGTGGACATCTCCGAGACCATGGACCGCTACGGCCGCCTCACCCTCGACGGCGACCCCGTGCACGGCCTGGTGCTGCGTTCCAGTGACCGCGCGGTGCTCGAGGAGGTCGTGCGCGCCAAGAAGCTCAAGGGCATGCTCGGCGAGCGCATCGACGACGACAGCGTCGCCGTGCACCCCAGCGAGCGCGGCAACCTGAAGCAGGCCCTGCTCAAGATCGGGTGGCCGGCCGAGGACCTCGCCGGTTACGTCGACGGCGAGGCGCACGACATCGACCTGGCCCAGGACGGGTGGGAGCTGCGCCCCTACCAGCGCGAGGCCGCCGAGAGCTTCCAGGCAGGGGGCTCTGGTGTGGTCGTGCTGCCGTGCGGCGCGGGCAAGACGATCGTGGGCGCCGCCGCCATGGCCATGACCGGGGCGACGACGCTGATCCTGGTCACCAACACCGTGTCGGTGCACCAGTGGAAGTCGGAGCTGCTGCGCCGCACCTCCCTCACCGAGGACGAGATCGGCGAGTACTCCGGCAGCCGCAAGGAGATCCGCCCCGTCACCATCGCGACGTACCAGGTCATGGCGGCCCGCAAGAAGGGTGTGCACACGCACCTGGAGCTGTTCGAGGCGCGCGACTGGGGCCTGGTCGTCTACGACGAGGTGCACCTGCTGCCCGCGCCGATCTTCCGCATGACCGCCGACCTGCAGGCCCGGCGGCGTCTCGGGCTGACCGCGACGCTGGTGCGCGAGGACGGCCGCGAGGGCGACGTGTTCTCCCTCATCGGCCCGAAGCGCTTCGACGCCCCGTGGAAGGACATGGAGAACCAGGGGTGGATCGCCCCGGCCGACTGCATCGAGGTGCGCGTCGACCTGTCCGACTCCGAGCGGATGGCGTACGCGACCGCCGAGCCCGAGGACCGTTACCGGTTCTGCGCATCGACCGACGCCAAGAACCGGGTCGTTGACGCGCTCGTGGAGCGGCACTCGGAGGAGCAGGTGCTGGTCATCGGCTCCTTCATCGACCAGCTGGACGAGCTCGGGGAGTCCCTGGGCGCCCCGGTGATCAAGGGCGAGACCCGGAACAAGGAGCGCGAGCGGCTCTTCGACGCGTTCCGGTCGGGTGAGCTGCGGACCCTGGTGGTGTCCAAGGTCGCCAACTTCTCCATCGACCTGCCCGAAGCCGGGGTGGCGGTGCAGGTGTCGGGCTCGTTCGGGTCGCGGCAGGAGGAGGCGCAGCGTCTGGGACGGGTGCTGCGTCCGAAGGCCGACGGGGGCAGCGCGCGGTTCTACGCCGTGGTCGCGCGGGACACGTTGGACCAGGACTACGCGGCGCACCGGCAGCGGTTCCTGGCCGAGCAGGGGTACGCGTACCAGATCACGGACGCCGCCGAGCTGCTGGCCTGACCGCGGGACGCACGGGGCGGACGCGGCGCCTGGAACCCCTGTGGCTGAGGGGGTCCGGGGTTGTGGCGGGGGTCGTGGGGCAGGAGAATGCCCACGGCAGAATCCCCGCCGACGAACCCCCACACGTCTGAGAGGCCCCATGTCGGACACCCCCGTCGACACGACCGTCGCCCACACCGCCCGGGTGTGGAACTACTGGCTCGGCGGCAAGGACAACTACCCGCCCGACCGCGAGGTGGGCGACCGCATCCGGGAGCTGTTCCCGGAGGTCGTCGACGCCGCGCTCGGTGACCGGGCGTTCCTGCGCCGCGCCGTCACCCACCTGGTGGAGCAGGAGGGCGTGCACCAGTTCCTGGACATCGGCGCGGGTCTGCCCACCGCCGACAACACCCACGAGGTCGCCCAGCGCCTGGCCCCGGGGAGCCGGGTGGTCTACGTCGACAACGACCCCCTGGTGCTCGCGCACGCGCGGGCGCTGCTGACCGGCACCGACGAGGGGCGTACGGAGTTCGTCGACTCCGATCTGCGCGAGACCGACCGGGTGCTCGCCTCGGCGCGGGAGGTCCTGGACTTCGACCGGCCGATCGCGCTGACGCTCATGGGCACCATGGGCCACTTCCCCGACCTGGACGAGGCGCTCGGCCTGGTGCGCGCCTACGTCGACGCACTCCCTGCGGGCAGTTTCCTCGCGGTGTGCGACGGGGTGATCTCGGAGAGCGTGGAGATGGACCCCGAGAAGGTCGCCGAGTTCACCCGTATCTGGGAGGGCGGGGTGACGCTGCCCTACGTTCCGCGTGCGCTCGAGGACTTCACGCGGTTCTTCGACGGGCTGGACCTGGTCGAGCCCGGGGTGGTGTCGGTGACCAAGTGGCACCCGGAACCGGTCGAGGTGGGCCGGGCACGTGACCTGCCCCAGTACTGCGGGCTCGCGCGCGTCGGCTGAACCGTGCCGGGCCGCCCAGGTCGGCCCGGGTGACCGGCTCAGGCGGTCGGTGCCGGTGGCCGGCCCGGGTCAGACCGACGGGAGCACGCCCACGACGTAGGTGACCGCGGCGAGGCCCCACGCGATGAGCGAGTAGGTCAGGGTGCGGGTGCGCAGGATCCGGTCACCGCGGACCGAGGGGGCGGTGAAGGCGGCCACGAGGAGGACGAGGCCGAGCAGCGCGGGGATCACCGAGGCCAGCGCGAAGATCTGTGTCTGTGCGGCGCACGAGGCGTAACCGGAGGTCCCGGGATCTCCACAGAACACGTCTGCCCCCGATCGGTTCGTTCGGCGTGGATGTACTCCCCGACCGTACCGTTTCGGCGGGGCTCGAACGTCGGCGGAGGCGACCGTATCCCGCTCGTCCGGGTTCGTCCGGCAGCCCCTCTTTACACGGGTGCTTCGTGTGTCCAATCATGAAGGTCGGACCGACCCCCCGGAGGCCCCCATGACCGACACCCGGTCGCCCCGTTCCGGTTTCCACTCGCTGCGTGAGGGCGGGCTCAACTGGGAGTCCCTGCCGCTGCGCCTCTTCGCCAAGGGCAACAAGCGTGTGTGGGACCCCGACGACATCGACCTGTCCCAGGACGCCGAGGACTGGCAGAAGCTCGACGACGAGGCCCACACCCGGATCCTGCGGCTGTGCGCCCTGTTCGTCGCCGGCGAGGAGGCGGTCACCGAGGACCTCCTGCCGTTCCTGAGCGCCATGTCGGCCGAGGGGCGCCTCGGCGACGAGATGTACCTGACGCAGTTCCTGTACGAGGAGGCCAAGCACGTGCAGGCCTTCCGCCGCTGGTTGGACGCCATCGGTGTGTCCGAGGACCTGCACGGGTTCGTGGAGAACAACCCGGGTTACCGCGCGCTGTTCTACGACGAACTCCCGAGCTCCCTGGAGGCGCTCGTGGCCGACCCGAGCCCGCGCAACCAGGTGCGGGCCTCGGTGACCTACAACCACATCGTCGAGGGGTCGCTCGCGCTCACCGGGTACTACGCGTGGAACCACGTGTGCACCGTGCGCGGGATCTTCCCCGGGATGCGCCGCATCGTGCGGCTCATCGGCGACGACGAACGCCGCCACATGGCCTGGGGCACGTTCACGTGCCGCCGCCACGTCGCGGGCGACGACGCCAACTGGGACGTGGTCGGCGAGCGGCTGGAGGAGCTGCTGCCGCACGTGCTCGACGCGGTCGACCGTAGCGACACCCCCACGCAGAACCCCGAGTTCCAGCGCTACGACCTGCCGCCCGACGAGCTCGTGCGTTACGCGCAGGACCGGGCGGTGCGGCGTCTGGGCGCCATCGAGTCCGCCCGCGGGGTGCCGGTCACCACCATCGACGTCGACGCGGCACCGGAGGAGCTGGAGGAACGCTTCAACGCCGAGGACCGGGAGACCATGGCGAAGGTGCGGCCCGTGGAGTAGGTGCACGGGGGTGCGCCGTTGCTCCTAGAGTGTGCGCATGCCGCAGACTCCGACCACCCCTCCGGTCATCGACGCCCTCGCCTGGGTCCACGTTCGCGAGGGGCGCCTGCTGTGCGTGCGCCCACGGGGGCGGGACCTCCTCTACGTTCCGGGCGGCAAGCGCGAGCCCGGGGAGAGCGACGAGGAGGCCGTGACCCGTGAGGCCCGGGAGGAGGTCAGCGTACGCCTGCTCCCGGGAACGTTTCGTCTGGTCACGGTGGTCGACGAGGCCGCACACGCGCAGGAGCCCGGCACCCGCGTACGCATGATCTGTTACGCGGCCGAGCACGAGGGCACCATCGCCGCCGACCACGAGATCACCGAAGTCACGTGGATCGGCCACGCCGAGCGCGACCGATGCGCGCCCGCCGTGCGCCGCCTCATCGACGTCCTGCACTCCGAGGGCGCCGTCCGTTAGCCGACCGGGTCGAGGACCCGGGCCCGCCAGTTCCCGTCGTGCCTCCACAGCAGGATCGCGACCAGCACCCCGAACACGAACGGGGCGACCAGAACCGGCATGAACGCCTCCTCGCCCCCTCGGACCTCGAACAGCTGCCCGCCCAGGACCGCCTGCGCGGTCACCTGGAACACCAGGTGGAAACCGATGCAGGTCCACACATTGCCGGTGACCACACGCAGGCACCCGAGCACGATCCCCATCGAGAAGAAGAGCACGGCCCGCTCGCCGAGCACCTCCCACCCGTTCGAGAGCACCCACAGAGCGGTCCCCCACAACCCGAACAGCGCCGCCTGGGCCGCTACGGCGATCCAGGCCGCCATCGCGGCGTTGAGGTTGCGGAACAGGTAACCGCGGAAGATCAACTCCTCGGGCAGCGCCTCGTACAGCAGCACCAGCCCCACCAGCAAGGCCAGGGAACCCACCAGCTCCGTGGCGGGGACCGCGGGCACGATCTCGACCCACCCGAACGCGAGCGCCACCCCGATCGCCGCGAACCCCGGGATCGCCCACGCGAGCGCCCCCACCAGGAACGGCCACCATCCCTCGCGCGCACCGGTCAGCCGCAGCCCGTCCCACGGGCGCCGGTCCAGGTACCGGCGGGCCGCCCACACCATCGGCACCGCCGTCGCCGTCACGAACAGGGCCGTGGCCCAGCGCGCGAACCCGACCTGGGAATCGTCGGGGAACGGCTCCCGGACCAACGGGAGGAACACGTACCAGAGCACCGCGGCGCCGGCCATCACGGCGGCCACCCGCCAGAACAGCGGGGTACGGCGGTCGGGTGCAGGACCTGGGGGAACGTCCCCGTCACGGACGCGGTCGTTGCTCATGCAGCCATGTTCCCCGCCCGGGGCCGCCTTGCCCATCGGGGAAACCCCCCGGCCGCCCCTGAACCGCACCCCGGGCCCGCCCGGGCGGAGGGCGGAAAAACCAGTGGTCAGGCAGGGACCGGCCTGTCTAGGGTCTGGGAACTGTGCGCCCACTACCCGAACCGGTGCGGACACCGCCGGACACCCGCTCGCCCGACCGCTTCCTGCTCTGGGGCGCCCGTGAGCAGTGGACCACGCTCCTGAGCTCCTCGATCGTCAACGGCGTCTACACCCTGTGCGGGGTCCTGAGCGCCACCGCGCTGGGCGCCGCCCTCGACTCCGGCATGGCCGGCGGCGACGCAGGCGCCCTCCTCCTGTGGTCCGGGGTGCTCGCCGCGTGCGCCCTCGCCTCCGCGCTCACCATCATCCTCGCGGAGCGCACCGCCGTGTACAGCTGGCTCCGGGGCGCGTTCCGCACGATCGCGGTGGTCGTGGACCGCTCCGTCGACCTGGGCCCGACCCTGACCCGGCGCCTGCCAGGCGGAGAGGTCGTGGCGATCGGTACCGACGACATCAACCGCGTCGGCGACCTGTACGAGAACGCGTCGATGGTGCCCGGCGCGATGGTCTCGATCGGCGTGATCGCCGGGCTGACCCTGCACGCACACGCCGGTTTCGGAACCGCGCTGCTCGTCGGGGTCCCACTCATCCTTCTGGGCGTCGCGCCCCTGCTGCGCCCGTTGTCCCGGCGCCACCGCCACCAGCGCGAACGCCAGGCGGAACTGGCCACACGCGCGGGCGACCTGGTGTCCGGGCTCCGTGTGCTCCGTGGGGTGGGCGGCGAGCAGACCGTCGGGGCCCGCTACCGTCAGGGGTCCCGCGAGGTCCGTGACGCCGGGATCCGGGTCGGGTGGATGGACGCCGCCCTGCGCGCCGCCCAGGCCCTCTACCCGGGGCTGCTGCTCGTCGGCATCGTCTGGTTCGGCGCGCATCTGGCCCTGCGGGGTGAGTTGACCGTCGGGCAGCTCGTCGCCTTCTACGGGTACACGGGGCTGCTCGGCCAGCAGGTGCGGTGGGTGACCGGTGTGGCCTGGGTGTACATCGGTGCGCGGGTGGCCGCCTCCCGGGTGATCCGGGTGCTGAACCTGGCGCACGACCACCCCGACCCCGCGAGTCCGGCCGCTCCCCCGGAGGGACCGCTCGGACTCCACGACCGCCTCACCGGGGCCACCGCCCGCGCCGGGCAGGTCACCGGGATCGTCTGCCCCGACCCCGCCGAGGCCACCGCGCTCGCCGAACGTCTCGGCCGCTACCGCGACGGCGCACCCGACGAGACCGCCGAACTGGTCGGGGGACACACCGGGTGGGCCGTGGCGCTCACCGACCTGCGCCTGCGCGACCTGCGAGGGCGGGTCCTGGTCTCCGACAACGACGCCTACCTGTTCTCCGGTCGGCTGCGCGACGAGCTCTCACCGGACGCCGGGATGCCCGAGGAACGCCTGACCGCCGCCGTACGGTCCGCGGCCGCCGACGACGTGGTCGCGCAGTCCGCGTCCGGGCTCGACACCGTGGTCGCCGCCCGCGCCCGCGAGTACTCCGGCGGCCAGCAGCAGCGCCTGCGCCTGGCCCGCGCGCTCGCCACCGACCCCGAGGTGCTCGTGCTGGTGGAACCGGCCTCCGCGGTGGACGCGCACTCCGAGGCCGCCGTCGCCCGCGCCCTGCCCGGGGCCCGCGCCGGACGCACCACCGTCCTGGTCACCACCAGCCCCCTGCTGCTCGGCCGCACCGACCGGGTCCAGCTCGTGTGCGGCGGACGGGTGGTCGCCGAGGGCGTGCACCCGGACCTGCTCGCGACCGTGCCCGACTACGCCCGGACCGTCCTGCGCACCACGAGCGAGGAACCATGACCCACGCCGATCTCCCCGCGACGGGCCCGGCGACCGCACTGCCCGAACCCGACCCCGACGGGCTCCCGGTCTCGTCCGACCGCGACGTGTGGACCCGCCTGGCCCGGGCCGGGCGGGAGCACCGCGCCACCCTGGTGTGGGTCGTGGTGCTGCACGCCCTCGCGGCTCTGAGCGCGCTCGCGGCCCCGTGGATGCTCGGGTTCATCGTCGACGCCGTCCGGGAGGGGCGGGGCGCAGGCCACATCAACACCATGGCCGCGCTCGTGGTGGTCGCGTTCCTGGCCAACGCGGCGCTGACCCTGGTGTCGGTGGCCCTGTCCGTCCGGTTCGGCGAGGGGGTGCTGGCCGAGCTCCGGGAGGAGTTCATCGACGCGGTGCTGCGCCTGCCGCTGGGCACGGTGGAGCGCGCGGGCCCCGGCGACCTGCTCTCCCGCACGGGCCGCGACATCGGCAACCTGAGCCACATGGTGCGCTACGCGTTCCCGCACCTGGTCGTGGGCGCGGTGACGGTCACGGTGATCCTGGCGGCGTTGACGGTGCTGCACCCGGCGCTGCTGCTGGCCTGGGTTCCCGGGTTCCTGCTGCTGTGGATCTCGACCCGCTGGTACGCGCGCAGGGCCCCCGACGGTTACATGCGGGAGCTCGCCACCTACTCCGACCTCACGCAGGGGGTCAGCGACACCGTCGAGGGCGCGCACACGGTGGAGGCGCTCGGCCGCCAGGGGCGGCAGCGCGCGGAGATCGGCCGGCGGGTGCACCGGTCCTACCTCGCGGAGCGGTACACCCTGTGGCTGCGGTCGGTGTGGTTCCCGCACCTGGAGGCGGCCTACCAGCTGCCGACCGCGACGACCTTCCTGGCGGGCGGGGTGCTGTACATGAACGACGCGCTCACGCTGGGCCAGGTCGCCACGGCCACGTTCTTCTCGGTGCAGCTGGCGCGCCCCGTGGAGCAGCTCGTCGACCAGATCGACACCCTGATGGTGGGTTTCGTGAGCATGCGGCGCCTGCTGGGGGTGGCGCGCGCCCAGGAACCGGAGCCGGAGCCCCAGGGGCCGCCGACCGCCGGCGACCGGGGCGTGGACCTGCACGAGGTGCGGTTCGGTTACACGGGAACTGAGGTGCTGCACGGGGTGGACCTGACGGTGCGCCCCGGCGAGCGCCTGGCGATGGTCGGGCCGAGCGGCGCGGGCAAGTCGACGCTGGGCAAGCTCGTCGCCGGGATCCACGTCCCTACGTCGGGCCGGGTGCGGGTGGACGGCGCCGACCTGGCCTCGCTCCCGCCCCAGCAGCGGCGTGCGCACGTGATCCTGTTGAGCCAGGAGAGCCACCTGTTCCGCGGCACCATCGCGGAGAACCTGACCCTGGCCTCGGAGGACGCGGGCGAGCCCGACCTGTGGACGGCGCTGGAGGCGGTCGACGCCGCCGACTGGGTGCGGTCCCTGCCCGAGGGCCTGCGCACCCCCGTGGGTTCGGGGCACTGGACCCCCGACCCGGCGCGGGTGCAGCAGCTCGCGCTCGCCCGTGTGCTCCTGGCAGACCCGGCGGTGCTGGTGCTGGACGAGGCGACGTCGCTGATGGACCCGCGTTCGGCCCGCCTCCTGGAGCGTTCGCTGTCCGGGGTGCTGGCCGGGCGCACGGTCGTGATGATCGCGCACCGCCTGCACACGGCGCACGACGCCGACCGGGTCGCGGTGGTCGAGGGCGGTCTGGTGCGCGAGCTCGGCACACACGAGGAGCTGCTGTCCCGCGGCGGTTCCTACGCCGACCTGTGGCGCGCCTGGCACGGCGACTGACCCCGGAACGACGAAACCGGGCGGCCCCGTGCAGGGACCGCCCGGTCGGAGCCGTGTCGTCAGGCCGTGGGCCACTGGTCGGGCAGAGGGAAGCGCGAGGTGTCGAGGTCGACGTCGAAGGGCTCGGGGAGGGTGAGCTTCTCCCCGAACGAGACCGTGGTCGCCTGGTTGTACCGACCGTTGCCCGGCTGCTCGTACAGGGTCACCGACGGCCCGGTCTCGTCCCAGGCGTCGATCAGCAGGTAGAGCGGGACGGGGGCGTGTGCGTAACCCCAGAGCTTCTTCTTGCGGTCGGTGTCCATGCTGCTGCGGGAGACGATCTCGACGGCGAGCTCGGCCTCGTCGGCGGGGCAGGGGGTTCTTTCGGGGTCTCTCACCACGGACTCGGGCATCGCCACCAAGTCCGGCATGTACAGACGCTCGATCTCGGGCATCCGGATACCGAGTGTCTGCAAGATGTACAAGTCCTCGGGAACAGCACGTATCAGCGTCCGGTGCACCAGGGACGCAATGATGTTGTGCGGGTCAGAAGGGGGCGCCACCAGTACGACTCCGTCATCGTCCACGATCTCGGCCCGCCAACCGTCGGGCACGTCCAGCTCTCGCCAGGTACCGAGAAGGTAGTCCCACCGCGACATCCCCGCTGCTGGGGCGGTCTCCGTCATCACCAGACTCATCTCGTCTCGCACCTCCGGACGGAAGCGTAGCGCGCCACGCACCCGCCCACCCGACACTTCGCAGAATAGCCCCGGAGAACCCTCCCGGACAGCGATCCGCACCGATGAGCCCGCCCCGGAACGACGAAACCGGGCGGCCCCGTGAAGGGACCGCCCGGTCGTCGCGGGCGAGAGGTCGCGTATCCGACCCCGGGCCGGACTAGAAGTCCATGCCGCCCATGCCACCGGTCGGGTCGCCGGCCGGGGCCGCCGCCTTCTCCGGCTTCTCGGCGATGACGGCCTCGGTCGTCAGGAACAGACCGGCGATGGAGGCCGCGTTCTGCAGAGCCGAACGGGTGACCTTGGTCGGGTCGATGACGCCGTCCTTGAACAGGTCGGTGTACTCACCGGTGGCGGCGTTCAGGCCGACGCCCGGCTCCAGGTGCTTGACCTTGTCGACCACGACGCCGCCCTCGAGACCGGCGTTGAGCGCGATCTGCTTGAGGGGCTCGGCGATGGCGCGGCGGACGATGTCGGCACCGATGGACTCGTCGCCCTCGGCCTCGAGCTTCTCGAACGCGGGGACGCTGGCCTGCAGCAGCGCGACGCCACCGCCGGGCAGGATGCCCTCCTCGACCGCGGCCTTGGCGTTGCGGACGGCGTCCTCGATGCGGTGCTTGCGCTCCTTGAGCTCCACCTCGGTGGCGGCACCGGCCTTGATGACGGCCACGCCGCCGGCCAGACGCGCGAGGCGCTCCTGGAGCTTCTCGCGGTCGTAGTCGGAGTCGGTGCGCTCGATCTCGCTGCGGATCTCGTTGACGCGGCCCGCGATGGACGTGGCGTCACCGTTGCCGTCGACGATCGTGGTCTCGTCCTTGGTGACGACGACCTTGCGAGCGCGGCCGAGCATGTCGAGCTCGGTGTTCTCGAGCTTGAGGCCGACCTCCTCGGTGATGACCTGGCCGCCGGTCAGCACGGCGATGTCGCCGAGCTGGGCCTTGCGGCGGTCACCGAAGCCCGGGGCCTTGACGGCGACGGACTTGAAGGTGCCGCGGATCTTGTTGACGACCAGGGTCTGCAGCGCGCCCTGCTCGACGTCCTCGGCGATGACCATCAGCGGACGGCCGGCCTGCAGGACCTTCTCCACAACGGGGAGGAACTCGTTGTTGTTGGAGATCTTGGAGTTGACGATGAGGATGTAGGGGTCCTCGAGGACCGTCTCCATCCGCTCCAGGTCGGTGGCGAAGTAGGGCGAGATGTAGCCCTTGTCGAAGCGCATGCCCTCGGCGAGCTCCAGCTCGAGCCCGAAGGTCTGGCCCTCCTCGACCGTGATGACGCCTTCCTTGCCGACCTTGTCCATCGCCTCGGCGATGGCCTCGCCGATCTGGGCGTCGCCGGCGGAGATGGAGGCGGTGGAGGCGATCTGCTCCTTGGTCTCGACCTCCTGGGAGAGGTTGCCGAGCTCCTCGTTGATGCGGTCGACGGCCTTCTCGATGCCGCGCTTGAGGCCGACCGGGTTGGCGCCGGCGACGACGTTGCGCAGGCCCTCGCGGACGAGCGCCTGGGCGAGCACGGTGGCGGTGGTCGTACCGTCACCGGCGACGTCGTCCGTCTTCTTGGCGACCTCCTTGACCAGCTCGGCCCCGATCTTCTCCCAGGGGTCCTCGAGCTCGATCTCCTTGGCGATGGAGACGCCGTCGTTGGTGATCGTGGGGGCGCCCCACTTCTTCTCCAGCACGACGTTGCGGCCCTTGGGGCCCAGCGTGACCTTGACGGCCTCGGCGAGCTGGTTCATGCCGCTCTCGAGGCCGCGGCGGGCCTCCTCGTCGAACGCGATCAGTTTGGCTGCCATTGAGTTCTTGTCCTCCCGTGACCGGGCTGATACGCGAAGGGACGAGGCCTGCGCCCGCGACGGACGACCGGGATCGTGCCGACAACCCTGCTGCCGGCGACCACGGTCTCGCAGCCTCGCTCCGGCTTAGCACTCCTACGTGCTGAGTGCTAAGCACTCCTATTTTTAGCACTCGGCCATGGCGAGTGCAAACGATGTGGTCACGATTTCCCGACCCTTCAGCCTTCCCCCTCCACCTGCGCGAACACCCGCCCCAGCCAGGTTTTTCGCGCCTGCTCAGGGGCCTGTTCAGGAGGCCCCGCGGCGCATCATCCGGGCGCCCAGCACGAGGGAGAGCACGAGGAGCACGAGAGCCACGACCCAGCCCACCGCGACGTCCGTCCCCCACTGCCCGGCGAACAGGGCACGCTCGGCGTCGACGACGTGTGCGAGCGGGTTGAGCCGGGACAGGGTGTACAGCCATCCGGGCGCCAGGTCCATCGGCAGCAGCACCCCGGACAGCAGCATCAGCGGCATGACCACGGTCTGGAGCACCGGCGCGAACACGTACGTCTGCCGGGTGGCCAGGGCGACGACGTAGGAGAGCGTGGCCAGCACCGCCCCGAGCACCGCGAGCAGGGCCAGACCGAGCACCGTCTCCGGGAGCGGGGCCCGGAACCCGAGCGGCAGCACCAGCAGCAGCACGAGCACCGACTGCACCAGCATGAGCGCGACGTCCTGCACGACCCGCCCGAGGAGCAGGGAGGTCCGCGACGCCGGGGTCGCCAGCATGCGCTCGTGCGCGCCCGAGGCGATCTCCGGCAGCAGCCCGAACCCGGCGAACCCGCAGGTGAACAGGGCCAGCATCACCAGGAGCCCGGGCACGAACCACTGCCAGGGGTCCTGCCCCTCGGGCCCGCCGAGCCCGGTGAGCAGGGGCGCGAACAACGCCAGGTACAGCAGCGGTTGGGCCATCCCGAAGACGACCGCCAGGGGGTTGCGCACGAGCGGCCGGGCCTGGCGGTTCCACACGGCGAGCACGTCGCGCACGGCCGAGGGGCGCACGGCCCCCGGGTCCTGCGTGTTCCGCTCGGTGGTCGCGGCACTCATCACTCGCCCTCCCTCAAGCTGCGTCCGGTCAGGTTCAGGAACACGTCGTCGAGCGTGACCCGGTCGCCGGGGACCTGCCCCTTGAGCGCATCGGGGGTTCCGTCGGCGATGACCGTCCCGTGGTCGACCACGACGGCGCGTTCGGCGTGCCCGTCGGCCTCGTCGAGGTAGTGCGTGGTGACCAGGACGGTGGTGCCGTGCTCGGCGCGCAGGCGTGCCACGTGCCCCCAGAGGTTGGCGCGGCTCTGCGGGTCCAGGCCGGTCGAAGGCTCGTCCAGGAACAACATGCGGGGCCGGTGCACGAGCCCGAGCGCGATGTCGAGGCGGCGCTTCTGCCCTCCGGAGAGCGAGGGGGTGCCGCGGTCGGCGACACCGGTCAGCTCGAGCATCTCCAGGAGCTCGTCGGCCCGTGCCCGCGCCTCGCGCCGGCCGACGCCGTACAGGCGCGCCTGGGTGAGGAGCTCGTCGCGGGCCCGCTGGCTCTCCCCGAGGCCGTGGCCCTGGCCGACGACACCGATGCGGGCGCGGACCCGGGCGGCGTCGGTGCGCACGTCGTAGCCGGCGACGGTCGCGGCGCCGGCGGTGGGCGGGAGCAGGGTGGTGAGCATGCGAAGGAGCGTGGTCTTGCCTGCCCCGTTGGGGCCGAGGAGCGCGACCAGCTCACCCTCGGCGACGTCGAGGTCGACCCCGCGCACGGCCTCGACGGTGTGCTTGCCGGACCGGAAGCTCCGGGCCAGCGCTCGGGTGCGGATCACGGTGCACCCCTCCCTTCGTATTCAAACTTGAACATAAAGGCCAGTGTGCCCGCCCCGCACCCGATATTCAAGTTTTAATACTTCAGCCGCCGGCGACCCGAGACAGCAACAAGGGGAGGTCAGCGCCCTACCGGAAGGACCAACCGGACCAGCGCGACACGGCCACCAGGATGATCGCGGCTTCCGGCGGCGTGTCCTGGTACTGCGGGTACCGGGAGACCAGGTGGCCCCGCGCCAGGTCCCAGTCGCCTCCCTCGTGCTCGACCCGCGCCCGACCGTCGGCACGCGCCCACCACAGGCGTTCCCAGTCGTCGTCGTACTCGTCGGCCAGAAGTGACACACGCGGGTTGTCGGCGATGTTCCGCAGCCGCTTCAGCTCACGCGTGGACTTGGGTTTGCCGTCCACCGCGATCGCGACCGTCTCGTCGTAGGCCGCGAAGGTCACCGGAACCAGATGCGGTTGCCCCGCGCTGTCGGCGGTGGCGAGGCGAGCGACACGGGCAGCAACGAAGGCGTCTCTCGCCCGTTCCGCGCTCCATTTCATGCGGCAACGCTCCCACTGCCACAGGGGCCCTGCAATACCGCAGGGCCCGGCCCGACGCCCGTAGTCACTCGGGACGCAGCAGCAACAGGGGCACCAGCTGTTCGTCGGCGGTCCAGGACCCGTGGTGGCCGATCATCGCGCTCTGCCGCGGTTCCGCATCCATCCGCACGAGGGTCCAGTCGCCCCGGGCCGCAGCGATCACATCTCCCAGCCGACCGCGGTTACGATCAGAAACCGCCCCGTACCAGCCCTCCGCGATCGCCCGCTCGCGCTCGACGACGTGCGCCCGCTCCCCCAGCACTTCACGCCAGGTGGCGAGCACCTCCGGAACCGCGCCCGGCTCGGTGTGCACGTGGCGGACCCGGGCCTCACCGGACAGGCGATTCACCCCACGCAGCAGGTCGGGGCTGCGGTCCAGGTCGATGCGGTGCTCGCCGGTGTGGATCATCCCGTGGTCGGCGACCACCGCCAGCACCGTGTCCGCGGGCAGGTCCGAGGCGAGGTCGGTGACCAGCGCCTCCACCCGCACGAGCTCCTCGATCCAGCGCTCGGAACCGGGACCGTGATCGTGCCCGGCGCGGTCGAGCTCCCCGTGGTAGCCGTAGACCAGCGCCCGCCCGGGCCCGCGCAGCGCCTCCAGCATCCCGGGCACCAGTTCGTCGGGGGCGTCCGCGGCCACGAACCTCCCGGGCCCGCGCAACAACGCCCGGGTCAGACCGGAACCGTGGTGGAACCCGGGCACCACCCGCGACACCTCGATCCCGTCCGCGGCGGCACGTTCGAAGACCGTCGCGTTGGGCTGGACCGACTCCGGCGGGGCCTCCCCGCGCAGGTCCACCGACCCGTCGGGCGTGTGCGCACACCAGCTCAGCGCGTCCAGCGCCGGCCCCGGTGAGGCGTCCCCGAAACCGTCGGCGGTGAAGCTCAGCCCCACGATTCCGCTCTCACCCGCGGGCAGCCCGGTTCCCAGCGCGGCCAGGCTCGTCGCGGTCGTCGCGGGGAACCCGGACCGGAGCTCAGAGCCCCGCCGCGCGAGCTCGGCCAGCGTCGGCGCGAGGTGGGCGTGCCGGGCCAGCAGCCGTGTTCCGAGCCCGTCGACCAGGAGGAACGCCGCCGCCCGCACGTGCCCCGCGCCGAGGAGGTCGTCGTATCCGGGAACCCCCAGCGCCGCAGCGAGCGAGGGGGTGACGGCGGAGAGGGTGTCACCCCGGTAGGAGGGGATGTCGGTCTCGAGCCGGGTGGTCGGCTCGGCGTTGTCGTGCGGTCGGGGGGTGTCCACTGTGGTCTCCGTCCGTGTCGGGTGCTCGGCCGGATGGTAGCCCGGCCCGGGGGTCCCCACCCAGGCTTCCCCGGGCGGGCGCTCACGGACGGCGCGCCGAGAGCACGGCGGCGGTGCCGGCGGTGCGCCCCGGGGGCTCCCAGGTCCATCCCCGGACCCGGTCGAACCCGGCGCCTTCGAGGGCGCGCATCAACCCGGAAACCCCGCCCGTCAGCCACTTCTGGTGGGCCGAGATCAGCAGGCGGCCGCCGGGGCGCAGCGCCCTGTGCAATTCGACCAGCCCGGCGTGCACGTCGGGCCAGATCTGGACGTTGTTGACGCTGAGCACGACGTCGATCGAACCGTCGCCGGCACCGGTGTCCTCGGCCGTGCCGGGCTCGACGCCCACCCTGCCCCGGCGCACGAGGTCCGCGCAGCGGTGACGGGCGGAACGGCGCATGACCGGCGAGGGGTCGACACCGACCACACGCGCCGAACGCAGACCCGCCTCACGGAGCCCGACCCCGGGGCCGAACCCCACCACGAGCACCGCCTCGGACTCGTCCGGGTCTGCGAGGTCGACGAGGTGGCGTTCGGTGGCCGCGTTGCCCCGGGCCATGGACCACCCTCCCAGCCGGCCCAGCACCCCTCGGGGTTTCCCGAAGCCGGCTTCGAGGAGGCGCCGGCCCAGGCCCCCGGGGTTCTCTGCAGTCATGCTTGCGCCCCCTCGTCCTCAGGCGTGCACCGGCGGCAGGCCGAAGGCGTGCGGGCTGTCGTCGGCCATGGTGAAACGGCCCTGTTGCAGGTCGCTCAGCAGGTCACGGCTCCACAGCAGATCGGCCTCGACGTGGCGGGTCCAGAGGGAGAAGAGCGCCCGCACGTGCTCGGGTTTGTTCCACGCCTCCGTGCTGTCCTCGGTCGCCACCGACACGGAGCCCGCCTCCTCCAACCGGGCGACCCGTTCGCGCAGGGCCTCCACGGCCTCCGCCCGGGGCAGGGTGGTCATCAGCGTGATGCCCGCGCCGAGCAGCGCACCGCTGTCGCCGATGGTGGTGAGGGCCTTGTGGAGCAGGCGGCCGATCTCGGCCTCGCCCTCCTCCGTGACGGCGTAGGAGGTGCGTTCCCCCTCGTCGCCGGGCGCCTCGAACTCGCGGAGCTTCCCCTCGCTGGTGAGCTTGCGCAGTGCGTGGTAGATCGAGCCCCACTTGACGTTGGCCCAGTCCTCCACGCCCCAGGACAGGAGCTCGCGGCCCACCCGGTACCCGTGCGCGTGTCCCTCCATGCGCACCACGCCCAGCACCAACAACCGTGTCGCCGACATCGTTTCCCCTCGTACCGCTGCCCTGGCCTCCAGCCTACGGACGCGGCGCGGGGCGGCCGGCCCGGGCGGGCCCGGACGCACGGAGGCCCCGGGCGCAGGGGGTACGCCCGGGGCCTCCGTCGGAGGGTCGTGGGGAAGGCTCAGCAACCGCCGGCGACGGCCGGGATGATCGAGACCTGGGAGCCCTCGGAGATCTCGGTGTCGAGGCCCTTCTCGAAACGCACGTCCTCGTCGCCGACGTAGACGTTGATGAAGCGGCGCACCTTGCCCTTGTCGTCGATGATGCGGGCGCGGATCCCCGGGTGGTTGGCCTCGAGGTCGTCGATCAGCTCCTGGAGGGTGTTGCCCTCGGCCGACACCTCGCGGGCGTCGTCGGTGTAGCTGCGCAGGATGGTGGGCACGCGGACGGTGGCGCTCATGGCTGTGGTCCTGTTCTGCTTCTCAGGTGTGGGTGGGTGCGAAGAGGCGCCGGGGCTCAGGCGAGGCCCGCGGCGGTGAAGGCCTCGACGGAGGGCTTCACGGTGGCGGTCACACCGGCGTCGACGGCGTTGAGCGTCTTGAGCCCGTCACCGGTGTTGAGCACGACCGTCTCGGCGTCGGGGTCCAGGCGCCCCTCCTTCACGAGCTTGGTCAGCACACCGGTGGTCACGCCGCCGGCGGTCTCGGCGAAGATGCCCTCGGTACGGGCGAGCAGGTTGATGCCTGCACGGACCGCGTCGTCGTCCACGTGCTCGACCGAGCCGCCGGTGCGCTGGGCGACGTCGAGCACGTAGGGGCCGTCGGCCGGGTTGCCGATCGCCAGCGACTTGGCGATGGTGTCGGGCTTGACCGGCTGGATCACGTCGTGGCCGGCCTCCCACGCCTGGGCGACCGGGGAGCAGCCGGTGGCCTGGGCACCGAAGATCTTGTACGGGCGGTCCTCGACGAGGCCGACCTCGATGAGCTCCTTGAAGCCCTTGTCGATCTTGGTGAGCTGGGAGCCCGACGCGATCGGGATGACGATCTGCTCGGGCAGGCGCCAGCCCAGCTGCTCGGCGATCTCGTAGGCCAGCGTCTTGGAACCCTCGGCGTAGTACGGCCGCAGGTTCACGTTGACGAAGCCCCAGCCCTCGCCGGCGGGGTCGCCGATGAGCTCGGAGCAGAAGCGGTTCACGTCGTCGTAGTTGCCGTCGATCGCGACGACCTTGCCGCCGTAGACCGCGGCCATGACGATCTTGGCCTCCTCCAGGCCGGCGGGCACGAACACACAGGAGTCGAACCCGGCGCGCGAGGCGGCCGCACCGACGGCACCGGCGAGGTTGCCGGTGGAGGAGCAGGAGAGTGTCGTGAACCCGAACGTGCGGGCGGCCTCCACGGCCATCGCAACCACACGGTCCTTGAAGGAGTGCGTGGGGTTGCCGGAGTCGTCCTTGACGTGGAGGGAGCGCAGGCCCAGCTCGGCGCCGAGGCGGTCGGCGCGCACGAGCGGGGTGAGGCCGGGGTTCATGTTCGGCAGCTCGGCCACGTTGTCGGGCACGGGCAGCAGCGAACGGTAGCGCCAGATGTTGTTGGGGCCGCTCTCGATGTCGGCCCGCGTGACGCCCGAGAAGTCGTAGGCGATCTCCAGGGGGCCGAAACAGAACTCACAGGCGAAGCGGGGGGTGAGGTCGTAGCGCTCGCCGCATTCGCGGCACGAGAGCGCGGTTCCCGGACCGAAGGCGCGGGCGGAGGTCTTTTCTGCGGCGGCAATCGCCATGGCGAGGCGTCTCCCCTCATCTTCCCTGGATGGCCGATCTGACCCCAGGCCGGAGTTGGCACCTGCCTCAGCCGCCTCGCAGGTCGCGAGTGTCGCATGCTGAGATGGTTGCCGGGGCTTCGCAGGGCCGGTCCCTCCACCCCTCTGGATGAGCAATATGAAGTTTTGCGCCGGTCCCTTGGGAACCGCACCGTCACTGTAACGGACACATCGACAGGTTTTCCATGCCTGGTGATGTGGATTACACGACCTTGCTCACATGGTGAGACGCGCCAGGTGGTTCCCGGGCGTGTGCACGTGCTCTGTTGCGGCCCGGTGACGTGCCCGCGGGCCACGTTTGGGGTGACGGGAGTCAGGCGAGACATACGGGGTACCGCGCGTCTCCCCCGCGAGACTCCACGCCTTCGAGAGGAACGACCCGTGGACAAGGCACAGACCCTCATCGCCGCCAACCGGGGCCCGGTCTCCTTCCGGACGGCGGAGGACGGTTCCCTGGAACACCGCAGGGGCGGCGGGGGCCTCGTCTCGGGCATGATGTCGGTCGCCGCGGAGGTCGACAGCATCTGGGTGTGCGCGGCGCTGTCCGGCGCCGACCGCCGGGCCGCCGCAGAGGCACCGGGTTCCCGGCTGGACCGCACCCACGACCTCGGCGGGATGCGGGTACACATGCTGGACATCCCCGAGGAGACCTTCGCCGGCGCCTACACCGGGGTCGCGAACTCGACGCTGTGGTTCCTGCAGCACCTGCTCTACGACACCCCGAACAAGCCGGCGTTCGGGTCGCAGTTCCGGCGGCTGTGGGAGGACTACGCCGCCTACAACAACGCGTTCGCCGAGGCCCTGGTCTCCGGGGCGGCCGAGGGCGCACGTGTGGCGGTGCAGGACTACCACCTGGCCCTGGTGCCGCGGATCCTGCGCGCCCGCCGCCCCGACCTGCGCATCGCCCACTTCTCGCACACCCCGTGGGCGCCGCCGGAGTACCTGCGGATGCTGCCCGACCGGGTGGCGCGCGAGCTGCTCGAGGGCATGCTCGGCGCGGACCGGCTCGGGTTCCACAGCCCGCGGTGGGCCGACGCGTTCCTGCGGTGCTGCGAGGAGATCCTGAGCGCCGACGTCGACCGCACGCGCCGCACCGTCGAGCACGGCGGCCGCGTCGTCGGCGTGGGTGTGCACGCGCTGGGCGCCGACGAGGAGGACCTGCGGCGCAGCGCCGCCGAGCCCGCGGTGGCCGAACGGCGCGAGACCCTGTCGGAGCTGGTCGGCGACACCAAGCTGATCGTGCGGGTGGACCGCACGGAACTGTCCAAGAACATCGTGCGGGGGCTGGAGTCCTACCGGGAGCTGCTCACCCTGCACCCCGAGTGGCGCGGGCGCGTCACCCACCTGGCCTTCGCCTACCCCAGCCGCGGCGACGTGGCCGAGTACCGCGAGTACACCGAGACGGTGCGACGGGTGGCCGAGGAGATCAACGAGGAGTTCGCGACCCCCGAGTGGACCCCGCTCGTGCTGGAGGTCAACGACGACTACCCGCGCTCGCTCGCCTCGTTCCAGCTCGCGGACGTGCTGCTGGTCAACCCGATCCGCGACGGCATGAACCTCGTCGCCAAGGAGGGGCCGCTGCTGTCGGAGCGCGATTCGGTGCTGGTGCTCTCGCGCGAGGCCGGGGCCGCCGACGAGCTCGGTGAGGACGCGCTGCTGGTGAACCCGTTCGACACCGTGGAGACCGCCGAGGCCCTGGACCGGGCGCTGTCGATGCCGGCGGAGGAGCGGCGCGGGCGCCGGAAGCGGCTCGCCGAGGCGGCGGTGGCGCTGCCGCCCCGGCGGTGGTTCCAGGAGCAGATCCGGTCGCTGGGCTGAGCGGGGACGCTTCTATGTCAAGCGGCGGGCCCGTAAACC
>NZ_JADBGI010000004.1 GCF_014892575.1 Nocardiopsis coralli
ACGGGCGCCCCTATTCACTCACAAAATGGGCCTGTGGATAACTCCACGGGGGCCTTTGCCTCGGGTATTCTGAAGCGGGGGAGTAGCGTCCACAAACCCGCTGGTTAGTTGGAGAATCTCGAGTCGCGGTGCACCTCGGTGCGCGCCCTCGCCACCGACGCCCGGCCGCCGCCGCGGTTCTTGGAGAATCTCCAGAGCCTCGGGCACGGACCCGGCTTCGGCGGTCGCATCGTGGCGTGGTTCGGTCGGAGAATCTCTCGAGAGCAGTAGGCGTCGACGCAGGTGCTGGCCGACGGCGGGTCGGGCGCCAATCCTGTACGGATTGGAGAATCCCCAACCCNNNTCCGCCGCTGCGGTGCTTGGAGAATCTCCAGTGCCATCGAGCTCTCCCCGTCCTCGACGGTCACGTCGCGGCGCCGTACGAGCGGAGAATCTCTGCTGCGATGCGCGTTGGAGCAAGGGGTCATTGGCGGCGCACCGGGCGTCACCCCTGCGAGGGTTGGAGAATCTCCAGGTCCGCGGACGTCCCCGTCTTCGGCGGTCGCATCTAGGCGTCGACGCAGGTGCTGGCCGACGGCGGGTCGGACGCCAATCCTGTACGGATTGGAGAATCCCCAACCCGGCCACCGCACACCCGCCACCCCCGACACTCAATGCTCGACCGGGAGTGCCGGGGCCGGAAGGACACCCGCACACCTGCCACCCCTGGCCTCAATGCTCCGCCGGGAGTGCCGGGGCATGCCTGTGCCGTTGCCGTTGCTTGTGCCGTTGCTTGTGCCGTCGCAGGAGCGAGCCACCACCCCCACACCTGAACCGTTGGCCACAATGAAACACCCCAGGGGGTGGGGTAGTTGCCCTTGACCCCGTTCCTTTGGGCTGGCGGGGGCCTCGGGGGAGCGGGTGGTTCGTCGATGCGGGTCGGGTCAGCCCGGCNTCCCGACACTCAATGCTCGGCCGGGAGTGCCGGGGCCTGAAGGACACCCGCACACCTGCCACCCCGGGACTCAATGCCCTGCCGGGAGTGCGCGGGGCGTGCCTGTGCCGTTGGCCTTCCGCAGGAGCGAGCCACCGCCCCCACACCTGAACCGTTGGCCACAATGAAGCACCCCAGGGGGTGGCAGTAGCAGTTGGCTCTTGACCCCGTTCCTTTGGGCTGGCGGGGGCCTCGGGGGAGCGGGTGGTTCGTCGATGCGGGTCGGGTCAGCCCGGCGAACAGGGCCGGAACGCACACCCCGAGGCGCCNCCCTGCGAGGGTTGGAGAATCTCCAGATCCGCGGACGTCCCCGTCTTCGGCGGTCGTATCGTGGCGTGGCTCGGTCGGAGAATCTCTCGAGCAGTAGGCGTCGACGCAGGTGCTGGCCGACGGCGGGTCGGACGCCAATCCTGTACGAACTGGAGAACCCCCAACCCGGCCACCGCACACCCGCCACCCCCGACACTCAATGCTCGGCCGGGAGCGCCGGGGCCCGGAGGACACCCGCACACCCGCCACCCCCGACACTCAATGCTCGGCCGGGAGCGCCGGGGCCCGGAGGACACCCGCACACCCGCCACCCCCGACACTCAATGCTCGGCCGGGAGCGCCGGGGCCCGGAGGACACCCGCACACCCGCCACCCCCGACACTCAATGCTCGGCCGGGAGCGCCGGGGCCCGGAGGACACCCGCACACCCGCCACCCCCGACACTCAATGCTCGGCCGGGAGCGCCGGGGCCCGGAGGACACCCGCACACCCGCCACCCCCGACACTCAATGCTCGGCCGGGAGCGCCGGGGCCCGGAGGACACCCGCACACCCGCCACCCCCGACACTCAATGCTCGGCCGGGAGTGCGCGGGCGTGCCTGTGCTTCCGCAGGAGCGAGCCACCGCCCCCACACNCGCGGGGCGTGCCTGTGCCGTTGGCCTTCCGCAGGAGCGAGCCACCGCCCCCACACCTGAACCGTTGGCCACAATGAAGCACCCCAGGGGGTGGCAGTAGCAGTTGGCTCTTGACCCCGTTCCTTTGGGCTGGCGGGGGCCTCGGGGGAGCGGGTGGTTCGTCGATGCGGGTCGGGTCAGCCCGGCGAACAGGGCCGGAACGCACACCCCGAGGCGCCCCGAACAACCACGCACAACGCCGCCACCCTCACCGCCCAGAGAAAGGGTCAGGGGGTGGCGCCGATGAGGGTTGCGTGAGGGCCCGGCCGGGCTAAGATCCGGCCCCGACGAACCACCACCCCCGAGGCACCCCCCCAGAACACCCCCCCAGAACACCCCCCCAGAACACCCCCCCCAGAACANCACAGGCATCCCGGCACGCACCCCACCGGCCCCGGAACGAGCTCCACCTCCGGACGGGCCACCCGCTCCGGAGACGGAGTGCACAGTCGACTTTCCTCCAGGGCTGAAAGCCTCCAGAACTGCACGCCGTGGGTGACTACAACCCCGCGATGGCGGCGGCGGGGTCCTCCATGGCGTCAGCAACAACACGCATGAACCCGGCGGCCGTGCCCCCGTCGCAGACACGGTGGTCGAAGGCGAAGGAGAGCTGGGTGATCTTGCGGGCGGTCAACTCCCCGTCGACGATCCACGGCCGGTCCATGATGCGGCCGAGCCCGAGGATCGCGACCTGGGGGTGGTTGATGATGGCGGCGCTCCCGTCCACACGCAGCGCTCCGTAGTTGTTCAGGGTGAACGTGCCGCCGGTCATCTCGGCGGGGGACGACTTCCCCTCACGCGCAGCCGCTGTCACCCGCCGGATCTCGGTGTCCAGCTCGGCCGTCGTGTACCGGTGGGCACCGAGCACGGCCGGGGCAACGAGACCCCGGTCGGTCTGCACGGCGAGGCCGAGGTTGACGCCGTCGTAGCGCACGAGCTCCTCGCGGTCGGTGTCCACACACCCGTTCAGCTCGGGGTGCGCGCGCAGTCCGGCGAGGACGAACCGGGCCACGTACACCATGAGCCCGGGGCCGTCGGGGTGCGATTCCCGCAGGCGCACCAGCTCCGTGGCGTCGACGTCCACCCACACGGTGGCCTCGGGGATCTCCCGGCGACTGCGGGAGAGCGCGGTGGCGACACTCTTGCGGAACCCGGTTATGGGCACCCGCGCGGACTCGGGCAGGCCGGTGCGGGGGTCGGTGGCACCGGGGGCACCAGCCGCCGCGGCCACGGCGTCCCGTCCGCCATTGCTCCGGCCGCCGGTGTCCTGACCCGCGACGTCGATCGCGGCGCGCACGTCCTTGCGCATGATCAGCCCGTTCGGACCGCTCCCCTCGAGGTCCGCAACACGGATGCCCGCCTCCCGCGCCATCTGCCGGACCAGGGGAGAGGTCACCAGCGGAACCCGGCGGGGCTCAGGCACCCCGCGGGGCTCCGGAACGCGGCCCCGCCCACCCGTGGACGGTACGGCGGTCGCGGCGGGACGGGTCCGGGGACGGCGCGTGCGTCCCCGGCCACCGGTCTCGGGGGTCCCGTAACCGACGAGCACGTTGCCGGATCCGGCACGCTCCTCCTCCCGGTAGCGCTCACCGGCCGGGTCGGGCGCAGTCGCAGCCGTAGGCGCGGGCACCGCCGCACCCGCCGCCTCGGAATCCCCCGACACCACGGTGATAAGCGGCCGCCCCACCTCGACGACCGCGCCCTCCTCGCCGTGCAAGACGCCGACGGTGCCGGCGAAGGGCGATGGCACCTCGACGATCGACTTGGCGGTCTCCACCTCGACGACGGGCTGGTCGAGCGCCACGGTGTCGCCGACGGCGACGAGCCAGCGCACGACCTCGGCCTCGGTCAGGCCCTCGCCCAGGTCGGGCAGGTCGAAGGTCCGGTCTGTCACTGGTCCTCCCACTGAAGGTCGTCGACGGCGTCGAGGATGCGGTCCACACCCGGCAGCTGGTGGCGTTCCAGCTTCGGCGGCGGGTACGGGATGTCGAACCCGGTCACACGCCGGACCGGGGCCGCGAGGGAGTGGAAGCAGCGTTCGTTCACACGCGCGGCGATCTCCGAGGCGACGCTGGCGAACCCGCTCGCCTCGGCGACGACGACGGCCCGGCCGGTGGAACGCACTGCCTCGCACACCGTCGTGTCGTCGAAGGGCACGAGGGACCGCACGTCCACGACCTGCAGGCTGCGCCCTTCCTGCGCGGCGGCCTCGGCGGCCTCGAGCGCGGTGGGCACGGAGGGCCCGTAGGTGATGAGCGTGGCGTCCGTGCCCTCCCGGCGGAGCACGGCGGTACCGATGCCCGGTGCAGGGGTGCTCAGGTCGACCTCGTCCTTGCCCCAGTAGAGCTTCTTCGGCTCCATGAACACGACCGGGTCGGGCAGGGCGATCGCCTCGCGCAGCATCCAGTACGCATCGGCGGGGGTGGAGGGGGCGAGCACGGTGAGGCCGGGGGTGTGCGCGTAGTAGGCCTCGGAGGAGTCGCAGTGGTGTTCGACCCCGCCGATGCCTCCGGCGTACGGAACCCGGATCACCATGGGCAGCGTGACCCGGCCGCGGGTGCGGTTGCGGGTCTTGGCGACGTGGCTGACGATCTGCTCGAACGCGGGGTAGGCGAAGGCGTCGAACTGCATCTCCACGACGGGCCGCATGCCGTTCATGGCCATGCCCACCGCCATGCCGACGATCCCGGACTCGGCGAGCGGGGTGTCGAAGCAGCGCTCCTCGCCGAAGTCGTCGGTGATGCCGTCGGTGATGCGGAAGACCCCGCCGAGCGGGCCGACGTCCTCGCCGAAGACGTACACGGTCGGGTCCTCGGCCATGGCGTCGCGCAGGGCCAGGTTGAGGGCCTGGGCCATGGACGTCTTCGTGAACCGTTCGGCCATGTCAGTTGCCCTCTCTGCTGAGTTCGTCGGCCAGGAAGGCGGCCTGCTCGGTCAGTTGGGGTGTGGGACGCGAGTGCACGTGGGCGAAGAGCTGCGAGGGGTCCGGGTCGGGGTCGGCGTCCGCACCGGCGCGCATGGCGGCGGCTACCTCCTCGGCTCGTTCGGCGATGCGGGCCGCGCGGGCCTTGGTCAGCACCCGTCTGCGCTTGAGGTGGGCCTCGGCGCGCAGCAGGGGGTCACGTTCGCGCCAGGGGTCGACCTCGCCGCCGTCGCGGTAGCGGGTGTCGTCATCGGCGTTGGTGTGGGCCTGCATCCGGTAGGTGTGCGCCTCCACGAGCCGGGGTCCTGCGCCGGCGCGGGCGGCGGCGACCTCGCGCTCGAGCACGGCCAGGACCGCGGCGATGTCGTTGCCGTCGACGCGTTCGCCCTTGATCCCGTAGCCGATGCCCTTGTGTGCCAGGGAGGGCGCTGCGGTCTGGCGGGCGAGGGGGACGGAGATCGCGTACTCGTTGTTCTGCACGAAGAAGACGACGGGGGCGTTGAACACCGCGGCGAAGTTGAGCGCCTCGTGGAAGTCGCCCTCGCTGGTGGCTCCGTCGCCGCACAGGGCCATGACGACGGTGTCCTCACCGCGCAGGCGGGCGGCGTGTGCGACGCCGACGGCGTGCAGGAGCTGGGTGGCCAGGGGTGTGGCCTGGGGCGCGACGCGGTGTTCGTGGGGGTCGTAGCCGGAGTGCCAGTCACCCTTGAGCAGGGTGAGCACCTCGACGGGGTCGACGCCCCGGGCCACGGCGGCCGCGGTGTCCCGGTAGGTCGGGAAGAGCCAGTCGCCGTCGGCGAGGGCGAGGGCGGCGCCGGTCTGGCAGGCCTCCTGGCCGTGGGAGGAGGGGTAGACGGCGAGCTTGCCCTGCCGGACGAGGGCTCCGGCCTGGTCGTTGACGCGGCGGCCGACCACCAGGGACTCGTACGCGGCGAGCAACCGGTCCTTGTGTGGGAGCGGCAGGACCGGGTGGTCGACCGCGCGGCCCGACGTGTCGAGCAGCTGTACGGGCTGCTCGGAGGGCAACAGGTCCCGGGCGTCGGCCATGCGACCACCTCCGTGTGTCGTGGATGACTCGTACGGCAACATGGTGCGATTCGGAGCCATCTGTTCGCCACAAACCGGGAAGATCCGAGAAAACGTCGCGATCTTCGCCGGATTTTCTGGCCAACCGTCCACCCATGTGACCTGAACCACCCGGGAGGCTGGACAGTTGTCCGGCCCTCCCGGCACCCCGTCCCTCCGGGGCACACACCGGACAGGCATACGATGGGCCGGTGCCGCACCGGCCCCCACCAGCGAGGAAGCGGGTCGGCGGCCCCCACCACACCCACCGGTCACTAAGGAATCCCCGTGAGCGACGAGCGCGAGAACCTCAGCTACGAACTCTTCGGCACCGCGATGCGCGATCTGGCCACCGCGGTCGCCGACGACGGGTTCGAGCCCGACATGATCCTCTCCATCGCCCGCGGCGGCCTCTTCGTCGCCGGCGGCCTCGGCTACGCGCTCGACGTCAAGAACCTGCACGTGATGAACGTGGAGTTCTACACGGGGGTCGGCCAGACCCTGGACATGCCGGTCATGCTCCCGCCCGTGCCCAACGTGGTGGACCTCAGCGACAAGAAGGTCCTGGTGGCCGACGACGTCGCCGACACAGGCAAGACCCTCAAACTCGTGCACGACTTCTGCGCCGAGCACGTCGCCGAGGTGCGCAGCGCGGTCATCTACGAGAAGCCGCAGTCCTCCATCAAGTGCGAGTACGTGTGGCGCCACACCGACCGGTGGATCAACTTCCCGTGGTCGGTCGAGCCCCCGGTCGTTCAGCGTCAGGGCCAGGTCCTGGACTCCTGACCCCGTCGCCGTCCTCGCGCGGCCGGCGCAGGAGCAGCCACACCAGGGCCGCGGCCATCGCCGCGCCGAGGACGAGCGCGAACACCGCACCGGGCATCCGCAGCGCCTCGGGCAGGTACAGCGGCAGGTGCCAGGAGCGGCCGACTGCCCCGGTGGCCAGGGCGATCAACGACATCGCACCCTGGTAGAGCGGCAGCCAGAAGGTCAGGCCGAGCACGGCCATGAGCGCGCCGGTGCGCGGTGGCATCGTCTCCAGGTTCCGGCCGACGCGGTCGACCAGGGCGCCGTGCTCCTCGGGGCCGTCCCCGCCACCGCCGTCCTCCCGGTCCGGTCCGCCGTGCTCGACCCGCTCGGCCACGCTCTGCCCGGCGGTGGCGTCCCATCCCCAGCGCAGTGTGGTCAGCAGCTCGGGCCCGCGGCGTTCCAGGCGCCGGTACGCGACCCGTCCCAGCACCCACCAGAACAGCAGGCCCTCCACCGCCCCCAGGGCGGCGCCGGCCCACATCACACCCGGCAGGCCGCCGAACACCCCGATCGCGGTCACGACGGCCGGCGGCACGCAGCTCACCAGGAGGATCGGGAAGAGCAGCGTGAACTGTCCGACCACGTCGCCGGACTCCAGCGCGTCCCCGCCGTGTCGATGGGGTTCCGGCCCCGGGGCGGGCCAGGCCACGGCGAACAGAACACTGAACCCGGCGCCCGCACCGGCGAGCGCGGGCAGCAGGGCCGCCACCCACGGCCACGCCCAGTCCTGCCCGGTCACCAGGGCCCCGCCCGCCGACAGCACCACCGCGACCGGCACGAACAGCAGCAGCCACACGAGCTGGCGCCCGCGCACGTCGCGGCGTTCGGCCCCGGGTGTGAGGAGCGTCTGCCACAGGGCCGTGCCGTCGAGCGCGTAGACGTTGAGCGACATGAGGGCGCCCAGGGCCAGGGTGACCAGGCCCGCCAGGGGAACCATGAAGGTCAGCCCCACGAGGAGCCCGAGCCCGCAGACGAGCACGCCGGTCCACAGGGCGATGCGCAGTTCCAGGGCGCGCCGCGGATCCTGTCCCCAGGTCCGCAGTTCCCTCGCGACGACCGCGCCGAGGGGACCCGACGGCAGCACGCGCACCGCATACCCGGTCAGCCCACCTCCCACACGGCCGGGCGCGGTGGTGGGGCTGGTGACCCGGGTGTGCACGAGCCGGGTCCAGACCGCGATCAGGCCCATCGAGGAGAGCCCCAGCGCCAGCAGCAACCCCAGGGCCAGGAGCACGTTGCCCTCGCCCGCCGCGGTGACCGCCCATACGCCCCACCCCGAGGGCAGGGCGAACAGTACGGACGTCCAGGGGTCGGCGAAACCCTCGTTCCACAGCGACCCCAGCACGTCGGAGTACTGCGAGACCGCTTGGTAGAGCATGAAGACCGAGAAACCGGTCGCCAGCACCGCCGCGTTCTGCAGGGCGGTGACCTCGATACCGAGGCGCGTGCGCAGGGCCGCGCTCGACAACGCCGTCACCACACGTGAGGCCAGCACGGTCAGGAGCAGCTGGGCGGGGACCGCGACCACGGCCACGAGCGCGGCCACCGCGCCGAACCGCGCCCCGAGCAGCACCAGCGACACCAGCGCCAACGCCGTCACCGGTGCGGTCACACCCACGAAGGCGGAGGCCAGCAGCCCCGCGGTGATACGGCGGACCGGGAACGCTTCCAGGGCGAAGTACTCCGGCCGCAGGGACTGGTCACCCCCGCCGGAGCCGGACGGCCCCAGCACCCACCCGAGCGTCCACGCCGCGACGAGCGCCGCGAGCAGACCCGCCGCCGCGGGGAGCGGGGCGAAGGCGGCGGTCAGAAGCGTCGCGATCGCCAGGGCGAGACCGACCACCCCGCCGACGGCCCTCCGGCTCCCGGAACCGTGCCGCAGGATCGCCAGCTTCATCCGGACCATCACGCCAACCATGCGAACCCCTTCACGGGTTCGGGGGCGCCGACCAGGTCGACGAAGGCCTCCTCCAGACCGGCGTGGTCACCGCGGACCTCACCCACGGTTCCCTGCGCCAGGACCCTGCCCCGGGCGATGACCCCGACGTGGTCGCAGACCTGCTCGACCAGCGCCATGACGTGGCTGGAGACCACGACCGACCCGCCGCCGTCGACGAACGAGCGCAGGAGGTCCTTGATGACGGTGGCGGACACGGGGTCGACGGCCTCGAACGGTTCGTCCAGCACCAGGAGCCTGGGGGCGTGGATCAGTGCACCGGCCAGCCCGATCTTCTTCCGCATGCCGGCCGAGTACTCGATGATCAGCGTGTTCTCGGCCTCGTCGAGCCCCAGGCCCGAGAGGAGGTCGTCGACCCGTTCCTGCACCTGGGCGGGGGAGAGGCCGCGCAGCTGCGCGAGGTAGGTGAGCAGTTCCCGTCCGGTGAGGCGCTCGGGCATGGCCATGCCGTCGGGCAGCACCCCGATCATCGCCTTGGCCCGGTCGGGGGCACCCCACACGTCCGTGCCGAAGACTTGCGCGCCGCCGGCGTCGGGACGGAGCAGGCCCACGGCCATGGTCAGGGACGTGGTCTTGCCGGCGCCGTTGGGCCCGACGAGACCGTAGAAAGAACCTCGGGGAACGGTGAGGTCGACGCCGTCGACGGCCCGTTTCTCACCGAACGTCTTCCTGAGGCCGTACAGCTCGAAGGCGGGGGGATGGGTGTCCATGAGCACCTCGGGGGGATGGGCTGTGATGGCGCACAGTCGTCTTCTGTTGTGGTTCTGCAGAGATCATGGCACACGGAGACCCGCGCTCAGGAACCCCCTCCTGCCGCGCGCAGCCGTTCGGCCAGCCACAGCGGCGTCCGCGCCCCGTCCCGGGGGAAGTACCGGGCGTCGAGCGCGTAACTGAACGCCGGCGGCGGGATCGAGAACGCGGGTTCGTCGGTGCGGTCGTAGGACATGCGCCACCCGCTGCCGTGTTCCAGGGTCAGGCAGGCGGTGAACCAGGCGCCGTACCCGGGCGAGAAGGTGGCCGAACGCAGCAGCGCCATCTCCTCCCGCAGGCCGTCGGGGAGCGGGACGTGGTGCTCGGCGTCGGGGCTCACCGCCACGATCTCGCCGCCCGCATAACCCACGAGCGCACGGTGGACCAGGCGCAGCTTCCGCCACGGGAGGCCGTCCGCGGCCTCGACGACGAGCGCCCGGATCCGGTCGATCAGCACCGCCCGCTCCTGTGCGTCCATCTCCACCGGGTCCACGCTGGGCAACCCGGGCGGGCCCGGCCACGGGGGCGACCACCGGGTGCGCGGGTCGAGCAGGCCGGCCCACGGGGGAGCACCGTCGGCCGGCGGACCGTGCTCCAGCAGGGCGGGGTCCGCGCGGCCCGAGGGGTCGTAGCCGTGGTCCTCGCCGGCGGTGCGCAGTGCGTCCCCGACGAGCAGCGCCCACTCGTCACGGCCGATGAGCGGCACCGAACGCACCGGCGGCGGCCCCTGACCGGCGGGGAGCTCCGGCGGGTCGGAACCCTCGGTGAGCCCCAGCCCGTGTGCGACGGTCACCGCGGTCCCGGTGTCGAACCCGGACACCCCGGACGCGGCCTCGGCGACCGCCTCCCGGGTGAGGTCGCGGCCCATGCACCGCGCCACGAACTCGTCGACCTCGGCCGCGGAGGAGCCTGGGCCGAGCAGGCGCGCGACCTCATCCGCCGTGGCGGACGGTGTGGCCGACCAGCCCAGCAGCCCGGCGATCCCGTCGTCGTCCCAGTCGTCGGGATAGGCGGCGCGCACCCAGGTGTCCTCCCACCAGTAGAGGAAGTGCGGGTCGGTCAGACGGTGGCGTTCCAGCCAATCGACCGGCAGCCACGAGGGAGCCCCGTCGAACGGGTCGGTGGGGCGGCGCAGCCCGGTCGCCGGGGCGCTGTCCGGGTTCTGGCCGAGCAGCACGAAACGCCCGTCGCCGACCCTCAGCAGGCGGAACCCCGAGCCGGGGACCCCCACGGCCAGGGACCGGTCGACGAGGGCGGCGTCGACCGCCCCCGACCCGGCCGAGACGACCGCGACAGCACCCGCCCGGCCCCAGAGGTCCTCGGGGCCGGGCAGGTCGCTGGGGAGTCCGGGTCGATGGAACACGTGCGGAGATCCTTCCTCGGGCCGTCCGTCTGTGCCGGGAACCCTTCCCCGGCATCCGCGCCGCCTCACACCTGGGCGTTCTCCGCGCGCTCGCGGGCGTCGCGCCGCCGGCGCTGCGGCACCACGGTGTACTTCGGGTCCTCCTGGGACTGGCGCCCGGCGTGGAAGACCCCCAACCGGGTGCACGCCGAACCGGCCACGAGCGCCGCGCCGCTGAGCGCCGAGGCGACCCGGCTGCGACGACCGAGCACGGCCCCGGCGGCACCCGCGAGCGTGAGGGTCTTGGCGGCGCGCATGTACCGGCCCGCCGTCCCCCGCCCGTAGAGCTCACCCGACAGCCCCATGCGGTGCTCCATCGCCGTGGACACCGCGGTCTCGGCGATGGCGCCCCCGACCGCGGCACGGCGTGCGGGACCGCTCTGTTCGGTGGGCGCGCCGATGAGCCCCGCACCCCCGGCGGCGGCGACCGCGGAGGAGGCGAAGACGAAGGGCATGTACCGGTAGCCCTCGTGCCAGGCCGGGACGGCGGTGTCGCAGACCAGGGGCGCGGTGTAGGTCGCCACGAGCGCGCCCATCGCCCCGGCACCGTAGGTGGCCAGGCGTCCGGTGCGCGGGAACCACCCGGTCAGGGCCGTCACCGCGGAGACACCCGCCAGGGGCCCGTATCCCATGAGGATCCACGAGCCCACGCTCATCGGCGAGGTCGGTTTGAACACGCGCAGCATGTTGAGGAACCGTTCCGGGCGCCCCAGGTCGTAGATGAGCGCGGCCGTCGATCCGGAGATCGCGGCGAGGGCGGTGTAGCGCAGCGGTCGGGCCAGTCCCGGCCGGCCGGTCAGTTCCGCACCCGCCGCGAGGGCGGAGGAGGCCCCGGCGAGGCCGCCGAGGAACAGGTAGCCGCCGATCGCGGGCGCCTCCCACACGATCGCGTTGATCACGGGCCGCCCGTAGTACGAGGCGAACTCGCCGTCGTCGGCGTGCCGTTCGGAGGGGCGTGCGTCGCGTTCGCGCCGCTGTTGTTCCCCGACGACACCGGCGGCGCCCGTGACGGCGTCCCGCCCGGGTTTCTGCCCGTGCATTTCTTCTTCGGTCACGTCCGACGTGCTCATTTCCGGCCTCCCAGGAACGTCGCGGCCACCCCGGCCAGCATCACCACCGCCGCCGCACCCGCGTGCCGCCACATCGACGGCAGGTCGCGTGTGGTGACGACGGGGTCCGGCGGCAGCCCGTACACCTCGGGTTCGTCCAGCAGCAGGAAGAACGCCCCGTTGCCGCCGACACCGTCGTCCGGGTCCTCGCCGTACAGGCGCGCGGAGCTCACCCCCGCGCCGTGCAGGTCCTCCAGGCGCTGTGCGGCGCGCTCGCGCAGTTCGTCGAGGTCGCCGAACTGGATGGAGTCGGTGGGGCAGGCCTTCGCGCAGGCGGGTTCGAGCCCGTCGCCGACCCGGTCGTAGCACAGGGTGCACTTCCAGGCCCGGCCGTCGTCCTCACGCCGGTCGATGACGCCGTAGGGACAGGCCGGGATGCAGTAGCCGCAGCCGTTGCAGATGTCCTGCTGCACGACCACGGTGTCGAACTCGGTGTGGAACAGTGCGCCGGTCGGGCACACGTCCACGCACGCCGCGTGGGTGCAGTGCTTGCACACGTCCGAGGACATGAGCCACCGGAACTCGCCGCGCTCCTCCGGCGCCGCCGACGCCCCGGGGAGCTCGAACGAGGGCATGCCCAGGTCGACGGTGTCCCTGCGCCCCAGGCCGGTCTCCTGGTGGGCGAGGGGTTCGCGCTGTTCGACGAAGGCCACGTGCCTCCAGGTGTCGGCGCTCAGGCCCCCGGTGTTGTCGAAGGACATCCCGGTGAAGTCGAGGCCGTCCTCAGGGACCATGTTCCATTCCTTGCAGGCCACCTCGCAGGCTTTGCACCCGATGCACACGCTGGTGTCGGTGAAGAAGCCGAGCCGCGGTTGCTCGGCGCCGCTGTCGGTGCTCACGTTCATTCCCCCGTTCCGGTCGACTCGGTGATGCGTGCGCGGCGGCGGTACGAACGCACGAGTTCGCGCCGCCCGGGGCCCCTGGGCCGGCGGCCGGGCCGGATGTCGGCGGTCAGCGCCTTGACCTCCTGGATGTGCACGTTCGGGTCGAGCGCCATGGACATGAGCTCGTTGGCGGAGTCGCCCGTGCTGTAGCCGTTGGGGCCCCAGTGGTAGGGCATGCCGATCTGGTGCACGACCCGGCCCTGCACCCGTAGCGGGGCCATGCGGTCGGTGACCATGACCCGGGCCTCGACGGCGTTGCGGGCGGTGACGACCGTGGCCCAGTCGCCGTGGCTGAGCCCGCGTTCGGCGGCCAGTTCGGGGCTGACCTCGCAGAAGAACGCGGGTTGGAGCTCGGCCAGATAGGGCGTCCACCGGCTCATGCCGCCGGAGGTGAAGTGCTCGGTGACCCGGTAGGTCGTGACCACGTACGGGTAGACGTCGGCCTCCGGGCTGCCGGGGTCCGGGTGGTACAGGTTGTACTCGTGCGGGTACAGCAGCCGGGTCGGGTTGCGGCCCTGTGCGTAGAGCGGGTTGTCGAACGGGGTGTCCTGCGGTTCGTAGTGGGTCGGCATCGGCCCGTCGTTCAGGCCCGCGGGTGCGTACAGCCACCCCTTGCCGTCGGACTGCATGATGAAGGCGTCGCGCCCGCTCAGCGCCTCCACGCCCTCGGCACCGTCGGACGGCCTGTGGTCGGGCGCCTTGTGTTTCTCGAAGTCGGGGCGGTCGTGCCCGGTCCACTCTCCGCGTTCGGCGTCCCACCAGACGAGGCTCTTGCGCGGGCTCCAGGGGCGTCCGTCCTCGTCGGCGGAGGCCCGGTTGTAGAGGATGCGCCGGTTGTCGGGCCAGCTCCAGGCCCATTCGGCCGCGATCCAGTCCTGCTCGGACCCGGGTTTCTTGCGGGCGGCCTGGTTGACGCCGTCCTTGAAGACACCGCAGTAGATCCAGCACCCGCAGGAGGTCGACCCGTCACTGCGCAGTTCCGTGTAGGCGTCGAGCGGACGTCCCTCGGCGTCGTGCCCGTTGATCTCCCGCAGGATCGCGGCGGCGTCGGGCTCCCCGTCGGGTTCGAGCGGATACCCCCAGGTCAGCTCCTGGACGGGCCGGTCCTTGGGGTCCTCGGAAGCGGCGAGGCGTTGGCGGATCAGCTCGCCCAGCCTGTGCATGAACCACAGGTCGCTTCGCCGGTCACCGCTCGGGTGTACTGCACGGTCGTGCCACTGCAGCGTGCGGTTGGTGTTGGTGAAGGTCCCCGACTTCTCGGTGTGCGCGGCCGCGGGGAAGAAGAACACCTCGGTGCCGATGTCCTCGGGGCGGTACTCCTCCGACTCGACCTCGGGCCCGTCCTTCCACCAGGTCGCGCTCTCGATGAGGGAGAAGTCGCGCACCACGAGCCAGTCGAGGTTGGCCATGCCCATGCGCTGGGCCCTGCTGTTGGCCGAGCCGACGGCGGGGTTCTCCCCCATGAGGAAGTACCCCTTGCACTCACCGCGGATCTGCGCCATGACCGTGTCGTAAGTGCTGTGCGACCCGGTCAGCCGGGGCAGGTACCCGAAGCAGTAGTCGTTGTCGGCGGTTGCGTTCTCGCCCCACCACGCCTTGAGCAGGCTGACGGTGTAGGCCTCCATGTTCGACCAGAACCCCTTGTGCGGGTGGCCGACGGCCCGCACGTAGGAACCCAGGTCCTGTTCCTCGTGCGCGTGCGGCATCGGCAGGTATCCGGGCAGCAGGTCGAACAGGGTCGGAACGTCGCTGGAGCCCTGGATGCTGGCGTGCCCGCGCAGCGCCTGGATCCCGCCGCCCGGCCGGCCGATGTTTCCCAGCAACAGCTGCAGGATCGAGGCGGTGCGGATGTACTGCGACCCGACGGTGTGCTGGGTCCAGCCGACCGCGTAACAGAACGCGCTCGTGCGGTCCTTGTTCGAGTTCTCGGTGAGGTGCCGGCACACCCGGAGGAAGGTCTCCTTCGGGATCCCGCAGATCTCCTCCACCATCTCCGGTGTGTAGCGCTCGTAGTGGCGCTTGAGGATCTGGAACACACAGCGCGGGTCCTGGAGCGTCTCGTCCTGGCGCGAGGCGTGTCGGATCACGGCCCCGCCCGCGCCCTGCTGCTCGGGGCGGCCCGACCGCGAGACGTCCAGTTCCTCCTCGGACCGCGCCTTGTAGAGCTGGTTGCGGTCGCCCGCCGCGGCCGCGACCTCCACACCCTCGTAGGTCCACTTCGACACGTCGTAGTCGCGCGCGGCGGGGTCGAAGCCCGAGAACAGCCCGTCGAGGTCCTCGGTGTCCCGGAACTCGTCCGTGACGATCGTGGACGCGTTGGTGAACGCCTTGACGTACCCCTCGAAGTACTTCCCCTCGGTGAGGACGTGGTTGATGATCCCGCCGAGGAACGCGATGTCGGTGCCGGCCCGGATCGGCACGTGCAGGTCGGCCAGGGCACTGGTGCGGCTGAACCGGGGATCGACGTGGATGACGACGGCGCCGCGGGCCTTGGCCTCCATCACCCACTGGAACCCGACGGGGTGGGCCTCGGCGAAGTTGGACCCCTCGATGACGATGCAGTCGGAGTTCTGCAGGTCCTGCAGGAACATCGTCGCGCCGCCGCGGCCGAAGCTGGTGCCGAGCCCGGCGACCGTGGAGCTGTGGCACACACGCGCCTGGTTCTCCACCTGCACGACGCCGAGCGCGCTGTGGAGCTTCTTGATGAGGTAGTTCTCCTCGTTGTCGAGCGTCGCCCCGCCCAGGCTCGCGATGCCCATGGTGCGGGCGACGCGGCGGCCGTTGCTCTCCTCCTGCCAGGTCTCCTCACGGGTGTCGACCACCCGGTCGGCGACCATGCGCATGGCCGTGTCGAGGTCGAGCGCCTCCCAGTCGGTTCCGTGCGGGCGGCGGTAGAGGACCTTCTCCTCGCGGGAGGGGCCGGTGGTCAGCTGCAGGCTGGCCGAGCCCTTGGGGCACAGGCGGCCGCGGCTGACGGGGGAGTCGGGGTCCCCCTCGATCTGCACGACCTGCTCGTCCTTGACGTAGACGTTCTGTCCGCAGCCGACGGCACAGAACGGGCAGACCGACTTGACCACACGGTCGGCGTCCTCGGTGCGCGGGCGCAGATCCTCACTCCACCGGGACTTGGCGGCCGCCCCTCGACCTGTCGGATCTTCGCCCGTGAGTTGCCGGTAGACCGGCCACGACTCGATCCATGTCCGTACCCCCATCGTGTGCCTCCCCCTGGCCCGCAACGGTCGGCGCGGGCTCGTCTCACCGTCGGCCACGGCGCGGGGACGGCAGGTGAGGACACGCCGCGCGGGGCACACGCTTGGGCGCTCCGGACGGGGTCAGTCCGCGGGGGAGACGAGGCGGGCCAGTTCCACCCGGGAGCGCACACCGAGCTCGGCGTAGATGTTGCGCAGGTGGTGGTCGACGGTACGAGGGCTCAGGTGCAGGCGCGCGGCGACCTCGCGGTTGGTGGCGCCGGAGACGACGTGGCGGGCCACGCGCGCCTGCTGCGGGCTGAGGCGGTCCAGGTCCACGGCGGGGGACGGGCCCGTGGTTCCGCGGGCGGCCCGCAGTTCCTCCGCGGCCTGTCTGGCCCACGGCACCGCGCCCAGGTGCTCCAGGGACGACAGGGCGGTGTAGAGGTGCTCGCGGGCCCGGCCAGGCCTGCGGGTACGGCGCAGATGGCCCCCGTACAGCAAGCGTGTGCGGGCCTCGTCCAGGTCGCAGTATCCGGAGGCGTGCAGTTCGAGTGCGCGTTCGAACCAGGCGTCGGCCTCCCGGCCCGGGGCGAGCAGCCCTCGGCAGCGCATGACCAGGGCGTGTGCGGTGGCGTCGCCGGTGGCTCCGGCCCAGGCCTCGAAGGTCGCCAGCCCCGCGTCGACCCGTACCGGGACCCCGCCCCGGACGGCCGCCTCCACCAGGTGCGGGGTCATGAGCAGCCGTACGGCGGCGTGCCCGCGGCCCGGGCCGGCGTGCGCCAGCGCCCTGAGCCCGAGGGCTGCCTCGGCGGTACGGCCGGCGCCCAGGTCGAGCAGGCACAGGGCCCAGGCGGCCAGTCCGGCGGGAAGGCCGACGTCGTTCTCGGCAGCGACCGCGAGGGCGGAACCGGCGTGGGTGCGGCACACGTCCTCCTCGCCCCGAACCGCCGCGACGAGGGCGAGAGCACCCCGGTGGTGGCCGGCGCAGTTGCGCTGCCCCGAAGCCGTGGCCATCGCGAGCCCGTCGACGGCGGTGGCCTCGGCCTGGGCGAGGCGCCCCGACCACAGTTCCGCGTACGTGCGGAACTCCAGGGCCTGGGGGACGAGGGCGAGGGCCCCGGTCGAACGCGCGCGTGTGGCGGCACGGGTGGCCAGGGACCTGGTGCGCTGCTGGTCCCCGCACAACAGCCCGGCGATGGCGCCCAACACCAAGGACTGCGGGTCGCCGGCCGCGTCGGCCCGGTCGAGAACCCCGCGCAGGGTGGCCACGCCCTCCCGGTGGCGTCCGCGGAAGAGCGCCGCCTTGCCCGCCATGTAGTCCAGGTGGAGGAGGTCGCGGGGGTGACGGACCCCTTCACCTCCACGCCACCGGCCCGCACGCTCGGCGGTGGCGAAGAACCGTGCGTGGTCACCGGAGAGACAACTGGCCTCGCCCGCGTGGAACAGGCCTTGCAGGGCCGCCTGCGGGTCGCGGTCGGCGATTCGGGTGACCGTTGCGTCGAGGAGGTGGAAGGCGTCGATGGCCACCCCGGACCGCAGTTCCATCTCGGCTCGGAGCAGGTCAGCGTGTTCGGGCGCCGCGTGGCCCCGGTCGAGGAGCCGGTGGGCGCGTTCCGGGTCTCCCGAGGTCCACGCGGCGCGTGCAGCTTCGACGCTGCGCACGGCCCTGGTGAAGGGGTCGGAGGTCAGGGCGGCGGCCTGCTGGTGCAGGACGGAGGAGTGGGCGTGACCGCGGGTCCGGGCCGCGCGGAGGGCTGAGGCGGCGAGCTCGGCGGCGATCCCCTCGTCGGGGCCGGGTGCGGTGGCGGCGCGGTGGAGCAGGGCGGTGTCGAGGTCTCCGGAGGCGTGCGCGCGGGCGGCGAGGGAGCGGTGGGCGCTCCGCCGGTCCTCGGGGTCGGCCCGGTGGTAGGCCGCGGCACGGGCCAGGGGATGGGCGGGGACGGGTCTGCCGTGTTCGTCGGTGACCAGGCCGGCCCGCCGGGCGGGGGTGAGGGCGTCGGTGCTGCCGGGGCCGTGGACGGGGTCGGCCGCTGTCTCGAGCAGGGCACGTCGGGCGGGAGCGGGCAGGCGCGCGATCGTTTCCGCGTAGGCCTCGGTGCGTTCGCCCTCGGCCGGGGGCGGCGCCCAGAGCGGCGCGGTGTGCACGTCGCCGGCCTCCGCCGCACGGGCCCCGGCGGCCAGTTCGAGTGCGGCACCGGGGTTTCCCTGCGCGGCGCGGGCGAGGTCGTTGCGTGCGGTGCCGGAGAGTCCGGGGGTTTCCTCCAGGGTTCGGAGGAGGTCGGTGTGGCTCAGGGGGCGTAAGGCGTGGACGGGGACCCCGGCGAGGTGATCGGGGTGTTCGTGGAGGGAGGTGAGCAGGGCCGCCGCCCCGTCGGCGGGCAGGCGTCGCGCGGCGAAGGCGACGGCCTCCATGGACAGGGGGTCGAGCAGGTGGAAGTCGTCGACGCAGACGAACAGGGGTGTGCGCGCGGCCGCCGCGGCCAGGAGCCCGTGGACGGCTGCTGCCACGGACCCGGCCTGCCCGGGGTCGCCGCTGTCCAGTGCCCGGACGAGCGTTGCGCGCGGTCGGGCGGGTAAGCGCGGCAGGTGGTGCAGGAGCGGGTGCAGGAGTTGGTTGAGGCCGGCCGCGGGGAGGTGCCGTTCGGCGGGGGCGGCCCGGGTGCGGAGGACGGTGAGGCCGTCGGCGTCCGCTGCGGCCCGTTCCAGGAGGGTGGTGCGGCCGGTTCCGGGGGATCCGGTGGCCAGGAGGGCGGCGCCGTCCCCGGAGCGTGCGGCTCGGAGGAGGTGCCGGACCAGGAGGAGTTCGTGGTGGCGTCCGTGCATCGGTGTGGTGCGTGTGAGCGGGGTCACGCTTGTCACGCCGCCAAGTTACCCGTCAGTCAATCGTGAGTAAAGAGACCGGCGATTCAGCCGATGCGCACCCGGCGGGGACGGACACACACTCGGAGTTCCCCCACCCCCTCACCGACGGAGTCCCCCATGAGACGCCTCCTCGCCCTGCTTTCCGGGTTCGCCCTCGTCGCTGCCCTCTTCCCCGCCTCGGCCGCCGCGGCCCAACCGTCCACCCCCGTCGTCTTCGTCCACGGCTTCAGCGGCAAGGGCGACCAGTGGGACGAGATGCGCGGGACCCTGGCCGACTCCGGTTACCCGGAGGAGCTGCTCAGCGCCTTCGACTACGACTGGGCCCGCTCCAACACCACGATCGCGGAAGGGCTCGGCGACCACGTCGACGACCTCCTCGACGAGCACGGCGCCGAGCGCGTGCACATGGTCACGCACTCCATGGGCGGACTCTCCTCGCGCTACTACATCCAGAACCTCGGCGGCACCGACACGGTGGACCAGTGGATCTCCATCGGCGGCCCCAACAACGGCACGAACATCGCGAACCTGTGCCCCTCGCCGATCACCCCGTGCGAGGAGATGCGCCACGACTCCGACTTCCTCAACGACCTCAACGAGGACCCCACCCCCGGGCCGGTCGACTACACGACCATGCGCTCACCCTGCGACGCCGTCATCTCGCCCGTCGACAGCACCTCCCTGCCGGGCGCCGAGAACATCGAGACCGGCTGCATCGGGCACATCGGGATGATGTCGGACGACGAGGTCATCGATCTCGTGGGCGACATCGTGCTCTGACGCCCCGGGCACAGCCCTCGTCGAGGTGTCGACCATGGCGAGGCGCCGACAGGTCACCCTGTCGGCGTCTCGCGATGTGTGTTTCACGTGAAACCGGCCAGGCCTCCGGCCAGGAAGAGCGTTCCAGGCCCGGGCCCCTGACCGCTCAATGCAGGCCCTCCGGTGCCTCCCCTGTGACGGTGAAGTCGCGGAACCGGGCCCGGAACCCCGCACGCTGCGGGGAGCAGCACATGAGCCCCACGAACGCCCGCTCGGCGGGCACCAGGGGACCCATGCGCAACATCTGCCAACCGTCGCCGTCCCGGTACTGGATCTGCACCGAGTCGTACCGGCGTACGAGGCGGAGCGTGAACTCACCGCCAGTGTCCGCGGGTCGCACCACCGACCAGTCGGAGACACCGTGGGTGACCACGGCGCTCAGATGGGGGACCCCGTCGGTGAACTCGACGCCGGCCTTGACCCAGTTCCCATCGTCCACGCGCACCATGAGGCCGAGCTGGTCATAAAGGGTCTCGTAGTCCCCGGAGAAGGTCACCTCTGCGGTGAAAACGCCCTCGACGTCGAGGCCGTAGACGTGACCGTCGTCGCGGACGAAACCGTAGAAGGTCTCGCGCCAGAAGTCGGTGCGGTCGCCGGTGACCGCTGTCAGGACGCCATCGGTGACGTCCCACTCCGGGGGCCGGTTCAGCCATCGCATGTCGGGGTACACGGGCCGCCTCCGTTCGTTCCGTTGCCCGAGGGATATCGCTTCACCGTTGGCACGGCAAGTCGGCACAGCCGCACCGGGCGGGGCCGTGTCCGGGTCCCGCCCGGTGCGCCCTCGTGCCTAACGCGCGGCCGTGTCGTCCTCGACGTGGAGGTCCACACCCTGCGGGTTCTTCACCAGGGAGACGGCCGTGCCCGAGATCAGGCACAGCACGACGATGTAGACACCGATGGTCCACGAGGCGCCGAACGAGGTCAGCAGCAGTTCGGCGATCGTGGCCGCGAACGCACCGCCGAGGATCGCACCCAACGCGTAGCCGATGGACACACCGGAGTAGCGGATCTCGGCGGGGAACATCTCCGCGTACAGCGCCGACTGGGGCCCGTAGCTCAGTCCGAGGGTCAGGCAGAACACGAACACCCCGACGAAGTACCAGAGCACGTCGGCGGTGTCGATCATGAACCACATCGGCACGGCCCAGACCGCGAGGATGACGTAGCCGACCTGGAAGGTGCGCACCCTGCCGAGCTTGTCGCTGACCCACCCGCCGTACATGGTCGAGATGAGCCAGCCGAACGAGGCGAGGGTGGTCGCCAGGAGCACCGTCTCGCGGTCCATGCCCAGACCGAACTCCTCCGCCGGGCGTGAGGCGTAGGTGGCCAGGAAGGCGATGACGAGGTAACCGGCGGCGTTGTTGGCCACGAAGATCAGCGCGGCGAGCACGACCTCCTTGGTGTTCTTGCGGAAGAGGCGACCCAGGGGAGCGGAGGACTTGGCCCGGCGCCGCTGCATCAGCTCGAAGACCGGGGACTCCTCGACCGTTCGCCGGATGAGGTGGCCGACCACGATCAGGACGAACGACAGCAGGAACGGGATGCGCCAACCCCATTCCATGAACGCGTCGGTGCCGATGGCCGCGGTGATCGCCCAGACCACGAAGGTCGCGAGGATCATGCCGCAGGGCACGCCGATCTGCGGGTAGGCGCCGAAGAGCCCGCGCTTGTGCACGGGGGCGTGCTCGACCGACATCAGCGCGGCGCCGCCCCACTCCCCTCCGGCGGAGAAGCCCTGCACCACGCGCAGGAAGATCAGCAGCACCGGCGCGGCCACGCCGATCTGCGCGTAGGTGGGGAGCAGTCCGATGAGGAAGGTCGCCACACCCATCATCACCAGGGTGAGCACGAGGATCCTCTTGCGGCCGAAGCGGTCGCCGAGGTGTCCGGCCACGATCGCGCCCAGGGGGCGGAAGAGGAAGGAGATGCCGATGGTGGCGAAGGCCAGCACCTGCGCCACGACGGGGTTGGCGTCGGCGAGGGGTGACAGGAAGAGCGGGGACAGGACCAGGCCCGCCGCCTGGGCGTAGATGAAGAAGTCGTACCACTCGATGGTCGTGCCGACCATGGTCCCGGCGAGGACCTTGCGCCGTTCCCGGGGTTCGAGCGTCCCGTCCGGGCGGGAGGCGGGTGGGTCGGAAGGTGCCATGGGTGCTCCGTAGGTTCTCGCGCCGGCCCAGGGGGAGGGCCGAACAGAACGACGAATCAGTGCGATCCGGTGATCCAACGCACACCATGACATGTGACCCACAGCACTCCAACCACTGGGGGCACCTATTTCCTGTTCGCCGCGTATGTCCTGAACGAACGGTCGGTCTGCGCGGGTCGGCCGGGAACCGCGCGGGGGTGGGCCGCACCGGAGGTCGATAACCTGCGCACGCAGCATCCCCCGACCCAAGGACCCCAGGTGCACCCCGACGAGTCGGCCCGAACGGGCCACGGCCCCCGCCATCACACGCGGAACCTGGAGAACCGCCCCGAGGACCTCGGTCTTCCGGGCGGGATCGCGGCAACCCTCTGTGCTGTGGGCCTCGTCTACGTGCGACGCCTGTGGCCACTGCTCGTGTCGATCACGGTGCCCCTGGCGTTTGCGGCCCCGCCGGCTGCGCTGCTCCTGTCCTTTCCCGGGCACGTCATCGCCAACGGCTTGCCCGTGCTCCTCGACGATCCGGACGCGTGGCGCATCGTGGCCCGCGGTGTTCTGACGGTCGCGGCCCTGGCTGGGGCCGCCGTCGGCCTGGGCGCGGCGGTCACACTCGGAAGCGCCGCGCTCATGGGGCGGGACGTCCCGGTGGCTGCGGCCTGGCGCATCGGCCTGCGGCGTCTGCGCACACTCGTCGTGTGGACCGCCGGGACCGGCGCCCTGACCGCCGCCACGCTGTGGACGGGGATGGTGAGGTTCACCGAGAGCGACATCCCGCCACCGTTCGCCATGCTCGTACTCCTGCCGCCCTACCTCCTACTCATGGCGGTGTGGTGTGTCGCGCTGTCCGCCGCGCTCTTGGAGGGGCGAGGGCTGGTGGACGCCGTGCGTCGGGCCTGGGAACTGGGCACCACGCGCCGCACCAGCCACGCGGTGCTCACGTCGGCCTGCGTCGCCACCGCTGTGCTGGCCGTCACCGGGACCGAGATCGCCGTCGGGGCCATCGTGGGCTCCGGCGGCGACCAGCTCCTGGCTCTGGCGGCCCGCGGAGCACTCCTGACCCTCGCCGTCCCGCTCGTACTCCTGCTGCTGTGTGCCCCGGGTGTGCACGCGAGCCCGGACTCACCCTGGTACCTCGACCTGGCACGCGTGGACCGGCGCCTAACGGCCGCAGGAAACACGGTGTGGCCCGTCCCGCGCGCGACAGTGCCGGTGTTGGCCGTTGCCGTGGCCCTTCCGACCGTAGCCCCGCCCCTGGCCACAGCGCTGTCGCCGAACATCACGCCCCAACTGGTCTCGGAGCCGTTGGACCTCGACGGGGCAGACGCCGGCCAGATGACCATCTCCGAGGACGGGACCACGGTGCACTTCGGCGACGACCTGGACACGGCCGAGCTGCGGGAGACCCACGGTGTGGCCGACCAGTACCGCAGCGCCCCCGCACCTCTGGAGAACGGGGTGGTCGTGACGACCTACGTCGACCCACACCACCGCATGGAGGAAGAAGGACCCGACCATCTCGACGGTCTGCGTGCCCACGTGTGCGAGGACGCCGCCTGCACCGACCCCCGGGAAGTGGATCTGGATGAAGAGCTCGAACAGACGGACAGGTTCCACAGGGACGAACACGCACGGGGGGGACATGGGGCTGGACGTGGCTGCCTCACCCGACGGTGGCTTTTCCGTGACGGTGCAGGAACCGGACTCCGGATCCTTCACCTTGATCCACTGTGCCGACACCGCCTGCTCGGACCCGGTGACCACTGAGCTGACCCGGCAGATCAACGCCTCCACCGACGCCGACACCCCGATCGAGGTGACCGGCTCCAGTATCGAGTACCGGCCGGACGGAACCCCGGTCATCGCCCACACCGACGCCCAACAGAGCGGCACTCACCTCGTCGACTGCCACGACGCCGCCTGTACCGAGTCGACCTCCCGTGTGCTCACCGGTAGCCCCTACGCCTGGACCACCACGCACGCCCCACCGGGTCTGGCGATCGACTCGCAGGGCGTGCCACACGTGGCCACGGCCGACCTGGACGCCTGGAAGCTGGTTCTGGTCTCTTGCCTCGACCTCACATGCTCCGAACACACCACGGTGCCTCTGAGCGGGTTCGGTGAACAGCCCAGGACGATCTTGCTGGGTCTGGACGGGCAGGACCGCCCGCGCCTGGTGTGGGGACCTTCGCCGGGAGAGGAGGGCCTGTGGCACACCGGTCGCGGCCCCGACGGCGAGTATCTGTGGTGCACCGAGCCCCGGTGCGGAGCTCCGGGTTCCGATCAGGGCTCCGCACCCTGATTCGGCCTCCGGGCCCACGGGCAGGGCAGGTCCGAGCCCGATTCGTCCCGCTCGCGGGGCCGAACCCGATCGGAGCTCCGGAAGAACATCGCCAGAATTGGGGGATCAGCGATGGCACTGACCACGGTGCGCGAAGTCATGACACCGGATCCGCGCTGCATCGGCACGGACGACTCGCTCCAGAAGGCGGCGGAGCTCATGGCCGGCGACGGGGTGGGCGCCCTTCCGATCTGCGGCCAGGACGGTCGGCTCAAGGGGGTGCTGACCGACCGGGACATCGTCGTGCGCGGACTCGCCGGGGGCAAGGAGCTCGCCGACCCGGCGGGCAGCCTCAACCAGGGGGAAGCGGTCACCGCGGGCGCCGACGACCCGGTCGACGTCGTACTGAACACCATGGTCGACAAGGGGGTCAAGCGCCTTCCGGTCATCGACGGCACGGAGCTGGTCGGGATGGTCACCGTCGCCGACATCGCCACGGCCCTGCCCAACCCGGCGGTCGGTGACCTCGTCGAGGTCCTGAGCGTGGACTGAAAGCCCCGTTTCCGTGGCGTCATGCGGTCATGGCGCCATGTCGACACGGTGACATGCAGGACGCCACGGCGACACGGCGCCGGGTCAGAGGGCCTCCTCGACGTCGGCGACGGTCGTGACCTCCGGGAACTGGGTCAGCCACCACGTGGCGCCGGCGTCCCGGAACGGGGCGGCGTCCTGCCCGGGCGGGCCGCCGACGGCGACCTCGTACCCGTCCAGTCCGCCGCGGTGTTCGGAGACCGACGCGAGCATCTCCCACAACCCGTCGGGGTCGGTCTCCGGGCACAGCCCCTCGTACCGCGCAGCACGGCGCAGGGGTGCGGCGCTGGTCGACTGAGCGGCCACCCACACCGGGATGCGGGGGCGCTGAACCGGGCGCGGCAGGAACCGGAGCCCGTCAACCCGGTAGTGCGTGCCCTCGTGGTGGACCTCCTCGCCGGTCCACAGGCGGCAGATCACGTCGAGGGCCTCGTCGAGCATGCCCGCCCGCTCGCGCGCACCGGTCGTCTCGCCCAGGCGCGAGAACTCACCGCCGGTGTCCCCGCCGAGCCCCGCCCCGAGCACGAAGCGTCCCCCGCTGAGGTGGTCCAGGGCCACGGCCTGCCGGGCGACCATCTCCGGCCTGCGCCGGGAGAGCGGGGTGACGCGCGTTCCCAGCACGACACGTTCGGTGCGGGAGGCCATCGCGGCGAGCGCGATCCACGGGTCGCACACCGGCAGGCCCGGGTTGAGCGGGCGCGCCACGTGGTCCCACAGGAACACCCCGTCGTAGCCGGCGTTCTCGGCGCGTACGGCCAGCTCGGCGAGGACGGCGGGGTCGGACAGCTCCCCGAACGGCGGCAGGTACAGACCGTGGCGCATCACAGCAGTCCCTTCAGATAGGCACCGGTCCGGCTCTCGGGCGCGGCGGCGACGTGGGCCGGTGTGCCCTCCGCGACGACCCGACCACCGGCCGCGCCCCCGTCGGGGCCGAGGTCGATCACGTGGTCGGCCACCGAGACCACCCGCATGTCGTGCTCGGCGGCAACGACGGTCGCCCCGGCGTCGATGAGGTCCTGCAGGCGGAGCATGAGCACGTCGGTGTCGTGAGGGTGCAGTCCGGAGGTGGGTTCGTCCAGCAGGTACACGGTGTCGGCGACACGGCGGCGCTGCAGTTCGGTGGCGAGCTTGATGCGCTGGGCCTCCCCGCCGGAGAGCTCCGTGGCGGGCTGCCCCAGCCGCAGGTAACCGAGGCCGACGGCGTTCAGGGTGTCGAGGGAGCGCCGGACCGCGGGAACGTCGTCGAAGAAGGCGAGCGCGTCCTCCACCGACAGGTCGAGGACGTCGGCGATGGTGCGCCCGCGATAAGCCACCCGCAGCGTGTCCGGGTTGTAGCGGGACCCTCCGCAGGTCGGACAGGGCGCGTAGGTCGTCGGCAGGAAGAGCAGCTCCACCGAGACGAACCCTTCGCCCTCGCAGGTGGGGCAGCGGCCGCCGGTGACGTTGAAGGAGAACCGTCCGGGCCCGTACCCGTGTTCGCGGGCCGTGTCGGTGGCGGCGAACAACTTGCGCACGGTGTCGAACAGCCCGGTGTAGGTGGCCAGGTTGGAGCGGGGCGTGCGCCCGATGGGCTGCTGGTCGACCCACACCGCCCGGCCCCGTTCGGCGGCGCGCTCGGCGACCCCGGTGAGCAGGCTGGACTTCCCCGCCCCGGACACCCCGGTCACGGCGGTCAGCACACCCAGGGGGACGTCCACGTCGAGACCGCGGAGGTTGTTGCGTTCCAGCCCGCGCACCTCCAGCTGCCCGGACGGGGTGTGGGGACGGCGTTCGGGGACCCGGTGCTCGAACAGGTACCGCCGGGTCTGCGAACCCTCGACCCCGGCGAGCCCGTCGACGGGGCCGCTGTAGAGCACGTGTCCGCCGTTCTCGCCGGCGCCCGGCCCCACGTCCACGACCCAGTCGGCGCCGCGAACCACGTCCAGGTCGTGCTCGACGAAACAGACGGTGTTGCCGCCGTCGCGCAATCGACGCAGGATCCCGGACAGCGCCTCGCAATCGGCCGGGTGCAGGCCCGCGGAGGGTTCGTCGAGCACGTAGACCACCCCGAACAGGGCGGTGCGCAGCTGCGTGGCCAGACGGATGCGCTGCATCTCGCCGCTGGAGAGCGTGGGCGCGGGCCGGTCGGTGCTCAGGTAACCGAGGCCGAGCTCGGCCAGGACCTCGACGCGCCCCACGATGTCCTCGGCCAGGGTGGACGCCGCCCCCTCCGTTCCCAGCCAGGGGCGCAGGAGGTCGGCCAGCGCGGTCAGCGGCAGGGCGGCCGCCTCGGTGACCGTGTGCCCGGCGAACGTGACCCGCAGGGCCTCGCGCCGCAGCCGGTGCCCGCCGCACTCGGGGCAGACCCGGTCGACCATGTACCGCTCCGCGCGCTTGCGCCGGGACTCGCTCGCCGAACCCGCGAACGCCTTGAGCACCAGGCGCCGGGCGCTGCTGTACTGCCCCTGGTACGGGCGGTGGATCCGGCCCGGGTCGCGCACGGGGTGCACCGTGACGACCGGCTGTTCCTCGGTGAACAGGATCCAGTCGCGTTCGGCCTGCGGGAGCTCGCTCCAGGGCCGGTGCACGTCGTACCCGAGGGTGTCGAGCACATCGCGCAGGTTCTTGCTCTGCCACGCGCCCGGCCAGGCGGCGATCGCACCCTCGGCGATGCTCGACGAGGGGTCGGGGACGAGGGAGTCCTCGGTGACCTCGTGCTCCACCCCCTCCCCGTGGCACACCGGGCAGGCGCCCACGGCGGTGTTCGGGGAGAAGGAGTCGGAGTCCAGGCGCTCGGCCCCGGGCGGATAGTGGCCGGCCCGCGAGAACAGCATGCGCAGCGAGTTGGACACCATCGTGAGCGTGCCGACGGTGGACCGCCCCGACGGCGCCGAACGGGCCTGCGCCAGTGCGACGGCCGGCGGCAGGCCGGTGATGTCGTCGACCTCCGGAGCGGGCAGCTGCTGGAGCAGGCGCCGGGCGTAGGGGGCGACCGACTCCATGTACCGGTGCTGCGCCTCCGCGAAGAGGGTCCCGAACGCCAACGACGACTTCCCGGAACCGGAGACCCCGGTGAAGGCCACGAGGGCGTCGCGCGGCACGGAGACGTGGACGTCGCGGAGGTTGTGGATCCGCGCGCCGCGCACGTGGATGCGGCCGTCGGTGGGGTCCATGGCCAGGGTTCTGCCCTCCCGGGGCTCTATGTGTTGTCGATGCGGGGTCGTGGTTCCGCAAACACGTGGCCCCGGAGGTCGACAGGCCGTTTCGGTGACCTGTCGACAAGGCGTCCCCTCGACATGGTGATCAGGCCATGAGGGGCAGGCGTTTGGTCAGGCGGGTGACCGCGTTGCGGGGTCCGAACAGGGCCACACCCACGTGGGCGACGTCCTCGGCGGGGGTCCGGGCGAGGGCCTCGGTGTAGGCCTCGTAGGTGCGGGACCTGCGCGCCACCTCGTTGAAGCCCACGACCACGACATCCTTACGGGCGGCCGCCTTGGCGTGCAACTCACCGAGACGGTCGGCGCTCGCGGTGAGTGTAGGCACCGGGTGCGGGTTGAGCCCGGCATGCACACCCCCGGAGGCGTCCTCGGAGTCCCCGGCGACGGAGCCCTCCAGGCGCCCACCCAGGGCGAGCCCGAGGACCGCGGCGGCGTTGGCAGCCAGTGCCGGGGACAGGTCCTCCTGGAGCGCGATGACAAGCTTGCGGTCGGACACAGTGACCTCACAGATGCGGATGATCGGCGTTACGGTCAATACACTAGACATACGCCCGGATTCAGAGCCAGAGATCTGAACATCATTCGGAAGATCGAGGTGAGGCGGCCGATGGACGAACTCGATACGGCGATCGTGCGCGAACTCCAAACGGATGCGCGGCAGACCAACCGGGAGCTCGCGCGCAGGGTGGGGATCGCCCCGTCGACCTGCCTGGAGCGCGTGCGCGCGCTGCACGAGCGAGGGGTCCTGCGGGGGTACCACGCCGAGATCGACCCGCGCGCGCTCAACCGGGGCGTCGAGGCCTTCGTCAGCACCCGTCTGCGGCCGCTGAGCCGTCCGGTGATCGACGGGTTCCGCAAGGCCCTCATCGACCTGCCCGAGGTACTGGCGGTGTACGTGGTCGCCGGCGACGACGACTTCCTCGTGCACGTGGCCGTGCAGGACCTCGACCACCTGCACGCGTTCCTCATCGACCGGCTGAGCCGCCGCAAGGAGGTCGTGGGGTTCCGGAGCCAGATCATCTACGCCAGCGACCACAAGCACGTGCGCGACCGGCTCCCCGACGTGTGAGGCGGCCGGCCTCGCCCACCCAAAGTCAATTAAACAAGCAGGAAAACAAGGAAGTGAGCCCGTGCCTGCACGGCGACCTGTCGACACGTCGACAGGTCCGCAGGTCACCAATGGGACAGGCCGCAACCGAGGCCTTGCCGACCCGGGGCTCCGCGTGCTGAGATCCAGGGGAACCACCACCGGGAGGCACCGTGGACACGACCGACGAACTCCTCGCCCTGGAACACGAAGGATGGCGCTCCCTGTGCGAGGGCACGGGCGACACCTTCTACGGCGAGCTCATGACCGAGGACGGCGCCATGGTCCTGGCCGACGGATCGGTGTTCGACCGGGACGCCGTCATCGCCTCGCTCGACCAGGCACCGACGTGGGACACCTACGAGCTCACCGGCGTCCGCCGCATCGACACCGGACCGGACTCCGCGGCGCTCGTCTACACGGGCCGCGCTCACAGGGGGGACGAGCCGCCGTTCGAGGCCCGCATGGCCAGCACGTACCGCTACACCGGCGGCCGGTGGCGCCTCGCGCTCTACCAGCAGACACCCCTGCCCTGACGCACCTGTGGCGCACGGGCACAAAAAAAGACCCCCCGAAGGGGGTCTTTTCGCTGGTGGGCGTACCAGGACTTGAACCTGGGGCCTCATCCTTATCAGGGATGCGCTCTAACCGACTGAGCTATACGCCCGCGTTCCGAGTGGAACTCTACCGCATCCGGAAGACCGGAGCGAACCGGATCCCGGACGAGGAAGGCGGAGGGACACGGAGCCCGCGTCCTTCTCCACCTCCCATTTTATCGCCCTTCGGGAGTGCTCGGACCAACCGGCGGCCGAGCCCCTCCGGCGCCGGCTACTCGGCCTCGGACAGGGTGATGTCGACGCCGCCCACCAGGTCCGCGACCAGGTTGTACAGCATGGCGCCCACCGTGGACAGCGCGGTGAGCAGCACGATGTTGAGGGCACCGACCACACCGGTGTAACCGAGCACCCGGCCGGGGGAGAACCATGCGGCGGGGTTCAGCCCGAGCTCGTCCTCGCCCCCGTCGCCCTCCAGCAGCGCCGTGATCATCGCCGTGAGCTCGTCGAAGACGCCGAGCACCGACAGCGTCGCGTAGATGACCGCGACCGCCACGAACAGGATGATGAAGCAGACCAGCGAGACGACGAAGCTGAACTTCATCACCGACCACGGCTCCACCCGGGAGACCGTCAGGTGCGCCTTGCGGCTGGACATCGTCGCCTTCACCGCGGTGGGGCCCTCCGGGACCGAGGAGGTGTCGGTCGCCTCCGCGCCGCCGCTCTCCCCGCTCTCGGCCGAGGAACCGGTCTCCGAAGAAGCGGTCTCCGCGGTGGACCCGCCCGCGTCCTTCTCAACAGCCGTGTCGACACCGTCCGCGTCGGAGTCGTTCGAGGTGGAGTTCCGCTCGTTGTCAGACATAGAAACGTTACCGCTGGACTTTCGTTGAGAACGGTGGTGGCGCCGTGGTTACCCGTGGGCCCTGGGATCCGGGGCCCACGGGAACCGAAATACATCGGGACGTACCGCGCAGTCTAGGCCTCGGCGTCCGGCGTGTCGTCGACCTCGGACCCCTCCGTGTCGGCCTCCTCGGCCTCGGCCTCGCCCGCGGCCTCGGCGTTGCGCGCCACGGCGATGATCTTGTTGCCGTTGTCGAGGTTCATCAGGCGCACACCCATGGTGGTGCGGCCGGACTGCTTGATCTCGTCCACGCCGGTACGGATGACCCCGCCGATGGAGGTGATCGCGAAGATCTCGTCCTCCTCGGGGTCGACCGTCATGGCCCCGACGATCTCGCCGCGGGCCTCGACGACCTTGGCGGTCAGCACACCCTTGCCGCCCCGGTTCTGCACCGGGTACTGGTCGGAGGGCGTGCGCTTGGCGTAACCGTTCTCGGTGGTGACCAGGATGTCGGTGGCACCGTCGCCGGGCCGGATCACGTCCATGGACAGCAGGTGGCCGCCCTCGAGGAACCGCATACCGATCACACCGCTGGTCGCCCGGCCCATGGGACGCAGCGACTCGTCCGAGGCCGGGAACCGGATCGCCTGCGCGTCGCTGGAGATCAGCAGCAGGTCGTCCTCGGAGAAGACCAGGCGGGCGGCGATGAGCTCGTCGTCCTCACGCAGGTTGATCGCGATGATGCCGGCCGAACGGGCGGAGTCGAAGTCGCCCAGGCGGGACTTCTTGACCAGGCCGGCCCGGGTCGCCAGCACCAGGTACGGGGCGGCCTCGTAGTCGCGCAGCGCCATGATCTGCGCGATCTCCTCGTCCGGCTGGAACGGGAGCAGGTTCGCCACGTGCTGGCCGCGGGCGTCGCGTGCGGCCTCGGGCAGCTCGTAGGCCTTCATCCGGTAGACCCGCCCCTGGTTCGTGAAGCAGAGGATCCAGTGGTGGGTCGTGGTGACGAAGAAGTGCTGGACGATGTCGTCCTGCTTGAGCTGGGCACCGCGCACGCCCTTGCCGCCGCGCTTCTGGGCGCGGTAGCTGTCGACGCGGGTGCGCTTGGCGTACCCACCGCGGGAGATCGTGACGACCACGTCCTCCTCCGCGATGAAGTCCTCCATGCGCATGTCGCCCTCGAAGGGGATGATGTGCGTGCGCCGCTCGTTGCCGTACTTCTCGACGATCTCGCCGAGCTCGGAGCGGATGATCGAGCGCTGGCGCACGTCCGACCCGAGGATGTCGTTGTAGTCGGCGATCTGCGCCATGAGCTCGTCGTACTCGGACGTGAGCTGGTTGCGCTCCAGGGCGGCGAGCTTGCGCAACTGCATGTCGAGGATCGCGCGCGCCTGCACGTCGTCGATCTCGAGCAGCTCCATGAGACCCGTACGGGCGTCGTCGGCGGAGGCGCTGCCGCGGATGAGGTTGATGACCTCGTCGATGCGGTCCATCGCGCGCAGGAGCGCACGCAGGATGTGGGCCCGCTCCTCGGCCTTGCGCAGCAGGTACTGCGTGCGGCGGACGATGACCTCGACCTGGTGCTTGACCCAGTGGCGGATCATCTGGTCCAGGCGCAGGGTGCGCGGTACACCGTCGACCAGCGCGAGCATGTTCGCGCCGAACGTCTCCTGCAGCTGCGTGTGCTTGTACAGGTTGTTGAGCACGACCTTGGCGACCGCGTCGCGCTTGAGCACCACGACCAGGCGCTGCCCGGTGCGGCCGCTGCTCTCGTCCCGCACGTCGGCGATGCCGCTGATCTTGCCGTCCTTGACCAGGTCGGCGATCTTCAGCGCGAGGTTGTCCGGGTTGACCTGGTAGGGCAGCTCGGTGACGACGAGGATCTGGCGCCCGCGGCTGTCCTCCTCGACCTCGACGACCGCGCGCATCGTGATGGAACCGCGCCCGGTGCGGTAGGCCTCCTCGATCCCGCGGCGGCCCACGATGAGGCCGCGGGTGGGGAAGTCGGGGCCCTTCACCCGCGCGATGAGCGCCTCGAGGAGCTCCTCGTCGTCGGTCTCCGGGTTGTCGAGGTACCAGTTGACGCCCTCGGCGACCTCGCGCAGGTTGTGCGGCGGGATGTTGGTGGCCATACCGACCGCGATGCCCGACGAGCCGTTCACCAGCAGGTTCGGGAAGCGGGCCGGGAGGACCACGGGCTCCTGGGAGCGGCCGTCGTAGTTGGGCCGGAAATCGACGGTCTCCTTGTCGATGTCCCGGAGCATCTCCATCGCCAGCGGCGCGAGCTTGGACTCGGTGTAACGCATCGCGGCGGCCGGGTCGTTGCCGGGCGAACCGAAGTTGCCGTTGGGGTCGACCAGCGGCATGCGCATCGACCACCACTGGGCCAGGCGGACCAGGGTGTCGTAGATGGCGCTGTCGCCGTGCGGGTGGTAGTTACCCATGACGTCGCCGACGACGCGGGCACACTTGAAGTACCCGCGGTCGGGTCGGTACCCGCCGTCGTACATGGCGTAGAGCACGCGCTGGTGGACCGGCTTGAGGCCGTCACGCACATCGGGCAGGGCACGGCCGACGATGACCGACATCGCGTAGTCGAGGTAGCTGCGCTGCATCTCGACCTGGATGTCGACTGGTTCGATCCGGTCGTGCTCGCCCGTGGGAGCGTCCGGGTTGTTCGCATCCGCCACGGATGTCGATCCCTTCTTCGAGGAGTCGTGGAGCTGGGTTCCGCCGGGTCAGATGTCCAGGAAACGGACGTCCTTGGCGTTGCGCTGGATGAAGGAGCGCCGGGACTCGACGTCCTCGCCCATGAGCACGCTGAACATCTCGTCGGCCTGAGCGGCGTCGTCCAAGCTGACCTGGGCCAGAACCCGCCGTGCCGGGTCCATCGTGGTGTCCCACAGTTCGTTGGCGTTCATCTCGCCGAGGCCCTTGAACCGCTGGACCAGGTCGCGGGGGCGCGGGTCCCGCTTGCCCTGCGCGATACCGGCCTCGATGGCGCGGTCGCGCCCGGCGTCGGAGAACGCGTAGTCGGCGTCGGAGCCGCGCTGGTCCCACTTGATCTTGTAGAGCGGCGGCATGGCGAGGTAGACGTTGCCGGCCTCGACCAGGGGCTTCATGAAGCGGAACAGCAGGGTGAGCAGCAGGGTGCGGATGTGCTGGCCGTCGACGTCGGCGTCGGCCATGAGGATGATCTTGTGGTACCGCAGCTTGCTCGCGTCGAAGTCCTCGTGGATCCCGGTGCCCAGGGCGGTGATGATCGCCTGGACCTCGTTGTTCTTGAGGATCCGGTCGATGCGCGACTTCTCCACGTTCAGGATCTTGCCTCGGATCGGCAGGATCGCCTGGTGGTGCGGGTCGCGGCCACCCTTCGCGGAACCGCCCGCCGAGTCGCCCTCGACGATGTAGACCTCGCACTCCTCCGGGTTGGTGGACTGGCAGTCCGACAGCTTGCCCGGAAGGGACGTGGTCTCGAGGAGGGTCTTGCGGCGGGTGAGGTCGCGCGCCTGGCGCGCGGCCACGCGGGCGCGCGCGGCCTGGCTGGCCTTGGAGACGATGTCCTTGGCCTCGCCGGGGTTGCGCTCGAGCCAGTCGCGCAGGTGCTCGTTGGTGACCTTCTGGACGAAGGACTTGGCCTCGGTGTTGCCGAGCTTGGTCTTGGTCTGCCCCTCGAACTGGGGGTCGGCCAGCTTGACCGAGATGATCGCGGTCAGACCCTCGCGGATGTCGTCACCGGTGAGGTTGTCGTCCTTGTCGCGCAGCAGCTTCTGATCGCGCGCGTACCGGTTGATCAGCGCGGTGAGCGCGGTGCGGAACCCTTCCTCGTGCGTGCCGCCCTCCGCCGTGTTGATCGTGTTGGCGAAGGTGTGCACCGACGAGGTGTAGGACTGGTTCCACTGCATGGCGATCTCGACCGAGATGCCGTCGCCGTCCTCCTCGAAGGAGATGATCGACGCGTGCGCCGGCTCCTTCTTGGAGTTGATGTAGTCGACGTAGTCCGAGAGGCCGTTCTCGTAGTGGTACGTGTTGACCACGGGGCCGTCGTCCACGAAATCGGGGCGCTCGTCGCGGATGGAGATGGACAGCCCCTTGTTGAGGAAGGCCATCTCCTGCATCCGACGGGAGAGCGTCTCGTAGGAGAACGTGGTCGTCTCGAAGATGCCCGCGTCCGGCCAGAAGGTGATCTGGGTACCGGTGCGCGTGGCCTCCTCACCCCGGACGAGGTCGCCGGTCGGGCGCGTCATCTCGTAGTGCTGGCGCCAGATGTGGCCGTCCCGGTGGATCTCCACGTCGAGGGAGGACGACAGCGCGTTGACGACGGAGACACCGACACCGTGCAGACCGCCGGAGACCGCGTAGGACTTGTCGTCGAACTTGCCGCCGGCGTGCAGCGTCGTGAGGACGAGTTCGACCGCGGGTCGTTTCTCCACGGGGTGGAGGTCGGTGGGGATGCCTCGGCCGTTGTCGGCGACGCGCACGCCGCCGTCGGCGAGCAGCGTCACCTCGATGGCGTCGGCGTGGCCCGCCATCGCCTCGTCGACGGAGTTGTCGACCACCTCGTAGACCAGGTGGTGCAGGCCCCGCTCTCCGGTGGAACCGATGTACATCCCGGGGCGCTTGCGTACTGCCTCAAGCCCCTCGAGGACAGTGATTGATCGAGCGTCGTAGGCCAAGTGGGAACACCCTCCTGCTGGGGACACCCGTCCACCGGTACGGAGGAGGCGACGGGTGGGCCCGCGGCAGGGCTGCCCGCAGGGACCGACTCACCTCGGCACCTGGGGATCAGCGCTCGCCGTACGGGCCGTCCGTCCACCCTCTGCTTGGGGCGTGGTACCGGCTTGGGGGCGTCTGAAGAACCGGCTCCATGATACCTCGCGTGGTGCGACAAAGTGGCATTGGCGGCCCTGTGCCGCCTCACAACGAATTTTCAGCGAGGGACGCGAGCCCCCTCACGCGGAACGGGCCCTCCGAGAGCCGGTGACGCCTTCAGCGGCCTTGAGGGCACAAGTGACCGGCAACACTCCACCGAACCCGCTTCACGGGCGCCCCCGAAGGCTCACGCATCACGGGAGAACCAGTCTTTCACCCCTGTGACCTGCTGAAACATCGGAACGCGACAGAAGGCGCGTCCTGCGCCACAGGGGTCAACGGCGGCGCGAACCGGGCCCTCGGACCTTGATGGCCAGGACGGTGCCGTCACCCAGCTCCTCGTTGAGCTTCTTCATCAAGGGCCGCACCATCGTTCGCGCCTGGGCCGCCATGGTCGGTGAATCGGCCACGACGACCAGCTCGCCCTCCGAAAAACTCTCCGGCTGGAGCCGACTGGCGTTGAACTCACCCACGATGTCGGACCACCGCCCGAAGACCCCTCCGATGGCCACCTGCTCCTGCCATCCGTGTTCGATCAGCCACGTACGGACCGCGTCGCCGAACATCTGGGGCTCGTCGCGTGACCGCAATCGGCCACGGCGGCGATGGCGGCGGGGGGCACGCGTGTCGCCCCCGCGCTCACGCGCCTGGGCTCGGGCCCGCGCCAGGGCCTGGCGGGCCAGGTCGGCACCGGAGGCCTGCGGCGCCTCGTCCGCGGGGGAGGGGGCATCCACAGGTTGTGGATGCCCTTGCGCCGCACCGGACCCGGGGCCTTGTGGGCGGCCGGGGCCGTCCACAGGCTGTGGAAGGAACTCATCCATCACCGACGCCCCCGTCGCGCACCACGAAACGGGCGCCGTCGAGCTCCTTGGGGATGTCGTCCTCGACGGCAGCGGTCACCAACACCTGCTCGGCGTCGCGCACCCGTTCCGCCAGTCTCCGGCGGCGTTCGGCGTCCAGCTCGGCGAACACGTCGTCCAGGATCAGCACCGGGTCGTCGCTCTCCTCGCGCAACAGCCCGAAGGCCGACAGTTTCAGCGACAGCGCGAACGACCAGGACTCGCCCTGGCTCGCGTACCCCTTCGCCGGCAGCTCTCCCAGGCTCAGCACCAGATCGTCGCGGTGCGGGCCCACCAGGCTGACCCCGCGCTGCAGTTCACGGTCGCGGGCCTCGGCCATCGCCGACCGCAGCGCCGCAGTGAGGGCCTCGCGGTCGGGCGCGGGTTCCGGGGCGTCCGGGTCGATGGAGGAACGGTAGGCCAGCCGCGCGGGGCCGCCGGAGTCGGTGAGCCCGGCGTAGGCCTCCTCGACCAGCGGGCGCAGGTCGTCCACAAGGGACAGGCGGGCCGCGAGCAGCTCGGCACCGGTCTCGGCCAGATGGGCGTCCCACACCTCGAGGGTGCTCAGGTCCGGGGGTGCGCCCTTGCGGGAGAACATACGGCCCGACGCGGATTTCAGCAGGGCGTTGCGCTGCTTCAACACCCGCTCGTAGTCGGAACGCACCCCCGCCATGCGCGGGGCGCGCGAGACCAGGAGATCGTCCAGGAAGCGTCTGCGTTCGCCGGGGTCGCCCTTGACCAACGAGAGGTCCTCGGGGGCGAACAGGACGGTGCGCAGCGCGCCGAGCACCTCACGCGGGCGCTGGGCGGGGGACTGGTTGATGCGGGCCCGGTTGGCCTTGCCGGGGTTGAGCTCCAGGTCCACGACCATCGACCGCTCGTCCCGCACGATCTTGGTGCGGATGATCGCCCGCGGCGCGCCCTGGCGCACGAGCGGGGTGTCGGACGAGACCCGGTGGCTGCTGAGGGTCGCCACGTAACCGAGCGCCTCGATCAGGTTGGTCTTGCCCTGGCCGTTGGCGCCGACGAACACGGTGACCCCGGGCGAGAGTTCCAGGAGGGCCTCGCCGTAGGACCGGAAGTCGGCCAGTTGCAGGTGGGAGACGTACATCCGGCCTTCCTCCTCGGGGGTGGCATGAGAACGGGGTCGGGCCGGGGCGGATACGGACGTCGCCCCGGCCGGACGCGGCTCAGGCGGAGGGGGTGTCCTCGGCGGACTTGGTGACGGCGTGGCCGCCGAACTGGTTGCGCAGGGCCGCGACGACCTTCATGGCCGGGCTGTCGTCCTGGCGGGAGGCGAAGCGGGCGAAGAGCGCGGCGGTCATGGCCGGTGCCGGGACGGCGTGGTCGACCGCGGCCTGGACGGTCCAGCGGCCCTCGCCGGAGTCCTGGGCGTACCCGCGCAGCTCGGCCAGCTCGGGGTCCTCCTCCAGCGCACGCGCGAGCAGGTCCAGCAGCCAGGAGCGCACGACGGTGCCCTCACGCCAGCTCTCGAACGTGCCGGGGACGTCGTCGACGATCCCGGAGGCGGCCATGAGCTCGTACCCCTCGGCGAAGGACTGCATCATGCCGTACTCGATGCCGTTGTGGACCATCTTGACGAAGTGGCCGGCACCGACGGCACCCGCGTGCACGAAGCCGCCGCCGTCGTCGGGGGTGAGGGACTCGAAGACGGGACGGGCCGCCTCGACGTGCTCGGCGTCGCCGCCGACCATGATCCCGTAGCCGTTCTGGCGGCCCCAGACACCGCCGCTGACGCCGGCGTCGAGGTACCCGATGCCCTTGGCGGCGAGCGCGTCGGCGCGGGTCCGGTCGTCGACGTAGTGGGTGTTGCCGCCCTCGATGACGAGGTCGCCCTCGCCGAGCAGCTCACCGAGTTCGGCGACGGTCGCCGCGGTGGGGTCGCCGGCCGGGACCATCACCCACACCACACGCGGCGCTTCCAGGCGGGCGACCAGGGCCGCCAGGCTGTCGACGTCGCGCTGGTCGGAGGTGACGTCGTAACCGACGACCTCGTGGCCCTTCTCGCGCAGGCGGGCGGCCATGTTGCCGCCCATCTTGCCCAGGCCGATCATTCCGAGTCGCATGGGTCCTCCCAGCTGTGGACACGTGCGGACCACCGGCCACCGCGACAGGCGGCCGGTGGTGTCAGTCAATCGAACGGCTGCGGATCAGTTGGACAGGCGCACCGGCATGATCAGGTACCGGTACTCGGGGGCGGCGCCCTCCTCGACGGGCTTGCCGGTGAGGATCGCGGGCTTGGTCGAGGTGGTGAAGTTGAGCCGCGCCACGTCGCCGCCGATCGCCCCGAGGCCGTCCAGGAGGAAGCCGGAGTTGAAGGCGATCTGGATGTCGTCGCCGTCGAGCTCGGCCTCGAGCGTCTCCACGGCCTGGGCGTCCTCGCCGGTGCCGGCCTCGAGGGTCAGCGTGCCCTCGGAGAAGGCCAGGCGGAGCGGGGTGTTGCGCTCGGCGACCAGGGAGACGCGCTTGACGGCCTCGACGAACTCGGCCCGGTTGATCTCGGCGACCGAGTTGAAGCTGTCCGGCAGCAGGGCCCGGTACTTGGGGAACTCGCCGTCCAGGAGTCGGGTCGTGGTCCGGCGGCCGCCGCCCTCGAAGCCGATCATGCCGTCGCCGGTGTCGCCGCTGGCCAGGGCCACCGAGATCTCGGCGCCCGAGGTGAGCGACTTGGCGGTGTCGGCGAGGGTCTTGGCCGGGACCAGGGCGACCGCGGACAGCTCCGGGTTCTCCGGCTTCCAGGTCAGCTCGCGCACCGCCAGGCGGTAGCGGTCGGTGGAGGCCAGCGTGATGGTCTCGCCCTCGATCTCGACGCGCACACCGGTGAGCATCGGCAGGGTGTCGTCGCGGCCGGCGGCGACGGCGACCTGGCCGACGGCGGCGGCGAAGGCGTCACTGCCGACGGTCCCGCTCAGACCGGGCATCTCCGGGAGCGTGGGGTACTCGTCGACGGACATCGTGTTGATGGTGAACTTCGCGCTGCCGCAGGTGACCAGGGCCTTGGCGCCGTCGGTGGAGATCTCCACAGTCTGTGGAGGAAGGTTCCGGGTGATCTCGGAGAGCAGCTTGCCGGGCACAAGGACGCGGCCGGGTTCCTCGACATCGACGTCGATCACCGACTGGGTGGAGACCTCGTAGTCGAAACCGGACAGCCGTACGCGCTGGGTGCCCTCGGTGTCGTCGGTCTCGAGCAGGATGCCGACGAGCACCGGGACCGAGGGGCGCGTCGGGAGAGTGCGCGCGGTCCAGGCGACTGCGTCGGCCAGTACGTCGCGTTCGACCCGGAACTTCACTTGTCCGACTCACTTTCCGCACGACCGACGACGTCGGTCGAAGCCTTCACGTTGGCAGCTCGTGGGTGTCTGTGGGGGTGGCCGGGTCCTGCGCGTCGCCGGTGGATGTCCACAGTGTGTGGACCACCGGGGGAGTCACCCGGTCCCCGTCGGGGTCTCCGCACCTGAGGGCGGGACGGGACAGGGGCGAGACCACACGTTACCCGGATTCACCGGCTGCCGCTGACGACACCACACCTCGCTGCTCCGGCCCCTCTCGAGGCCGGTTGTCCACAGATTCGCAGCGAAGCTGTTTTGACGCCACATCTGGGTTACTCAAGGTGCGCAGTAGTAGTAGGGCCTGTGGACAGTGTGGATAACCATTGTCTTTGCAGGTCAGAGACGGAATTTTTGTCCACAGGGCCTGTGGGTGAAGCTGTGGGAAACTCCGGGTCACTGTGGATGAAGAAGAGGGCCCACAGGTTGTCCACACGGCATCCACAGCTGCGTCCACAGGTTTTCCCCAGGTTGTCCACATGAGGCTGAGGTCCCGTGATCGGATGATGGGTGAACTCCGTCCACAGCTGAACCCCGGTTACCCACAGGGCGGGAGCACTTGTCCACAGCTTTTCCACAGTGTTGTCCACAGAATTCGACCTCCACCTGTGGACAACTGAGTCGAGATCGCTGAAAATTTTTTTTCGAGCACCCCGACGTACCTCTCGTACTGGGACAAAGATGCTGTGCACAGCGTTTTCCACAGGCACCCCGAAGAACGTGCACATCCGCCGTTGACACGGTCGTCCGGGGGCGGAGGCTCGGGTGTGGATGAAACCCCGGAACAGCCCGAAGAGCAGGGCGTTCGGTGCTTTGTGGCCAGGAAGGGGCAGGTCGGGGACGGTACCTCGCACAGCGGTCACCGGGGTGCTCATCCACACACAAGCCTGTGGATAACTTGCACTCAGGGCGGTGAGCGGCCTTCCGCAGGGCCGGCGGCGGCCGCATCACCCGTGGACCTGTGGACGAAGAGGCGGGGTCTGCACGGGGGGACACATCGGCCCGTGGACAGGTCGACCCGTCGACAAGTCGTGCCGTCGACGGGTCGACACCTCGACACAGAACGGGGAGGGCCGACAGGGACGTCGGCCCTCCCCGGAGTCACGGATGCCCTGGAGCGGGCGGGGGTCAGTGCAGCGAGGGCTGGTCCTTGATGCGGCTGGTGAGCTCGTGCACCTGGTTGTAGATGGACCGCCGCTCGGCCATGAGCGCGCGCACCTTGCGGTCGGCGTGCATCACCGTCGTGTGGTCGCGGCCGCCGAACTGCTGCCCGATCTTGGGCAGCGACAGCTCGGTGAGCTCCCGGCACAGGTACATGGCGATCTGGCGGGCCGTCACGAGCACACGCGAACGCGAGGTCCCGCAGAGGTCGTCCACGGTCAGGCCGAAGTAGGCGGCCGTCTGGGACATGATCGTGCCGGTCGTGATCTCGGGGACCTCGTCGCTGGGCACCAGGTCGCGCAGGACCTGCCCGGTCAGCTCCAGGTCCACCGACTGCCGGTTGAGGCTGGCGAAGGCGGTGACGCGGATCAGCGCGCCCTCGAGCTCGCGGATGTTCGTGGAGATCTTGCTCGCGATGAACTCCAGGACCTCCGGCGGCGCCGCCAGGCCCTCCTGCGCGGCCTTCTTGCGCAGGATCGCGATACGGGTCTCCAGCTCCGGCGGCTGCACGTCCGTGAGCAGGCCCCACTCGAACCGGCTGCGCATCCGGTCCTCCAGCGTCGTCAGCTGCTTGGGCGGCCGGTCACTGGAGATGACGATCTGTTTGTCGGAGTTGTGGAGCGTGTTGAACGTGTGGAAGAACTCCTCCTGCGTCTGCTCCTTGTTCTCCAGGAACTGGATGTCGTCCACCAGGAGCACGTCGATGTCCCGGTACCGGCGGCGGAACCCGTCCGCCTTGCCGTCGCGGATCGAGTTGATGAACTCGTTGGTGAACTCCTCGGAGCTGACGTAACGCACCCGGGAACCCTCGTAGAGACGGTGCGTGTAGTGCCCGATGGCGTGCAGGAGGTGGGTCTTGCCCAGGCCGGAACCGCCGTGGATGAACAGCGGGTTGTAGGCCTTGGCGGGCGCCTCCGCGGCCGCGACCGACGCGGCGTGCGCGAAGCGGTTGCTCGAACCGATGACGAACGTGTCGAAGGTGTACTTCGGGTTCAGGCGCGCGTGCTCGCTGGGCGGGGCCTCCTGTGAGCGGCCGGGCGGCGCCCCGGGGGACTCGCGCGCCTTGCCCTGGTCGGAGGGGGTCTGTCCCCCGGCCCCGGCGGACGCGGGTGCGTCTTCGGCCGGAGGGGTCTGAGGGGTCTCCCAGCGGTTGGGCGCGTCCCACTCGGGCGCGGGGACCTGCTCCTCCGACCGCGGTGCCCACCCGCCCGGCTCGGCCCGCCACGGCTCGGGCTGAGGCGCTGCCTGAGGCGCGGGCTGCGGTGCCGGTTGCGGGGCCGGCTGAGGAGCGGGCTGCGGGGCCGGCTCGGGACCGTGCGTCGGCCAGGCGGTCTCCCCACCCTGGGGGCCCGCGCCCGGCAGCTCCTCCTGGGAATAATGCTGCGGCTCGGCCTGCGGGGCGGCGTGTGCACCGCGCCGTTCCCACCCCTGGGGCTCGGGCTGCAGCAGGTCGGCCTGCTCGTGCTCCTGGGGCGCGGGGCGGGCGTGCTTGCTCTCCCAGTGCTGTTCATTCTGCTCGGGGGCGCTGTAGTAGCGCTCCTCCGGCGGCTGGAAGGGCGGCTGCGGTTGCGGCTGTGCCTGCGGCTCGGGCGCAGGGGCGTGCTGCGGCCCCTGGGCCTGGGGCCCTTGGGCAGGGGCCTCCGGGTACGGCGTCGGGGCAGGGTTGTGCTGGGCCGGGGAGGACGGCGGCGGCTGCACCGGTTGGGGGGTCTGCGGCGTCGGCGGTGGCGTGGGGACCGCGGTGGGGTCGACCGTCACCGCCACACGGATGTCCCTGCCCAGCTGTCCGGACAGCGCCTTGCTGATGGCCGGATAGAGCCGGGTCTCGAGCACCTTCTTGGTGAACTCGTTCGGTGCGGCGATGAGCGCCGTGTCCTCGATCAGGCCGAGCGGACGGGTCTGCGGAAGCCAGGCGCGCTGGTGCGCGGGCAGGGCGTCGTTGTCGATCCCGTCCAGCACGCTGGACCAGACCATTGCGAGGTTGACCTGTGCATCAGCCAAGGTGACCTGCCATGGGTGCTGTCCCTTCGGTGCGGATCTGTTCGGGCGTTCGTGCGCTCGTGCGCGCTGCCCCGGTGTGGGCGCGACTCTCCATTGTCCTCCCACACAGGGGGTCGACGGGACGCTTCGGGCGTCCCTGAAGGGGATCCGGGCCTGTGGACAACTTCACGGAGCCGGTGGCGCGGCCCTGTGGGTTACTGGTGAGTATCCACAGTCGGGGACGCTTGTCCACAAGTTGTGCACAGGTTTGTCCACAGGGTCTCAGATGGGTGTGCACAGCGCAGGGTTTTCCACAGTGCGCAGGTCAGGGCATGTGTGCAACGATCATGAGGAGGTTGTGCACAGGCGGCTCCCCGGCGAGGGGAAAGTTATCCACAGGCTGAGGTTATCCACAGGAGCCCGGGGATGTGGAAGTCTCACACGCTGTGGACAACCGGTGTCCACAGGTTTCCGCCGAACCCCTCCACCTCCCGGGCCGACAGTCTCTCGCGCGCGGGCCACGCGCGCGAGGGGAGAGCGGGCGGACCGCCCGGCCGCACCCCCTGAACAGGCCCGATTTGACCCCACGCGGGCCAGGCCGTATGTTCTTTATGCTTATGCCGATGATTCTGTCTGCGCCCGTGTGCTCAGTACTCGGTGACGCGTCCTCGGCGCATGAGCACAGCACGACCCCGCATATCCTGGGGGTCTGTCGTATGTATTTCCTGACACGCCCCTGGAGCCTTAAGTGAGCAAGCGTACGTTTCAGCCGAACAACCGGCGTCGCGCTAAGGTCCACGGCTTCCGGCTGCGCATGCGTACGCGCGCCGGTCGCGCCATCATCGCCTCGCGCCGTCGCAAGGGGCGCAAGGCTCTGAGCGTGAGCCACTAGGTCACGCGCGAGACCCACACTCTCGGGGACCGGTCCGGCCACTCGCCGGCCGGTCCCTTTGTCATGGGAAGACGCGGAGAGCCGGGAGGAAGCCATGCTGTCGCCGAAGAACCGGATGCGCCACAGCTCCGAGTTCGGCTCCGTCATGCGCTCCGGAAAGCGTTCTTCCCGCGAGACCCTGGGAGTGGTCTACCTCTCACCGCCCACCGTCGGGTCCGGAACCGGGACCGACCCCGAACCGCCCCGCGTCGGCTTCGTCGTGAGCAAAGCGGTCGGGGGAGCGGTCGTCCGCAAGCGGGTCCAGCGCCGCCTCCGTCACCTGATGCGGTCTCGGCTGGGTGATCTGCCAGACGGTAGCCTTCTGGTAGTGCGTGCCAAACCCTCCTCCGCCACCGCGCGGAACGAGGAACTGGCCGCGCAACTGGACAGTGCGATCGCCGCCGCGAAGCGCCCCAAGAGCGCCTCGCGGCGCCGCCGCGGCCGTGGCCGGACCCGTCCTCCCGAGGGGCCGGCGAACGGTGAAGCAGAAGGGAACCGCCGCCCCGAAGCGGCCGGAGAACGGTGGGCCAGCCGATGACCGAGCACAGACCGACCGCGTTCGCGCGTGTGCTGATGCTGCCCATCCGGGGATACCAACGCTTCATCAGCCCACTGTTCCCGCCGGTCTGTCGCTTCTACCCCTCGTGCAGCGCGTACGCCATGGAGGCCCTGCGCGTGCACGGCGCCCTCCGCGGACTGTGGCTCGCCGTCGCACGGATCGCCCGCTGCCATCCCTTCCACCCCGGAGGCCTGGACCCCGTCCCGCCTCCCCGGGGTGCTCGTACCGACCGGGCCGCCTCCGACGGCGGACCCGGGTCCGAACGGGAGCCCGCTCCCGATGACTCGGCGGACGGACCCGGTGACCCGGGAATCCGCCCCGGAGACCGCTAGCCGAACGAATCACCTAGGAGTTGGCCGGTGCTGGACTGGCTTTACAACATCGTCGGCCACGTATTGGTCTGGATCCATGCGGGTCTGACCGCCGTGGGCCTGAACCCCGAGAGCGGGTGGGCGTGGGGCCTGTCCATCGTGCTGCTCACCGTCGTCATGCGCCTGCTGCTGGTGCCGCTGTTCGTCAAGCAGATGAACACGCAGCGCAAGATGCAGGAGGTCCAACCGAAGATCGCCAAGCTTCGGGAGCGCTACAAGCACGACAAGGAACGCCTGCAGCGCGAGTCCATGAAGATCTACCAGGAGAGCGGCACCAACCCGATCATGGGTTGTCTCCCGCTCCTCCTGCAGATGCCGGTCTTCTTCGCCCTGTTCAACGTGCTGCGCAACGTCGCTGAGGGCAACGCCCGGTTCGGGTTCGACGAGCAGCTGGTCGAGCAGGCCCGTGAGGCCCAGATCTTCGCGGCCCCGATCGCCGCCCAGTTCAACTCCTCCGAGCAGGAGCTGGCCGCGCTGGGCGCCTCCGACCCCATCATCGCCAAGGTCGTCATCGCGATCGCGTGTGTGACCATGGGTCTGACGACCTTCCTCACCATGCGTCAGAGCATCAAGCGGAGCATGGCTCAGCAGCCTGACAACCCGATGATGCAGACGCAGAAGATCATGATGTACATGGCGCCCCTCTTCGGGCTCTTCGGCCTCATGATGCCGGTCGGTGTTCTGGTCTACTGGGTCACCTCCAACGTCTGGACCATGGGTCAGCAGCACATCCTCTACCGGAACCAGCCGGCGCCGGGTGAGGAGCCCAAGGCCAAGGAGAACGGTTCGGCCAAGGGCATGCTCGGCCGCAAGAAGGGGACCGAACCCGCGCCCGAGCCGGCGGAACAGCCTAAGATCGAACGCAAGCAGCCGAAGAAGCAGCCGCGTTCCAAGCGCACGGGTGGCGGTTCCTGACGGGACCCCCTCGGCCCGGCCGGAGACCGTCGTCGTGCTTCGTGTCGGCCGCGCACACAGTCGCGTACGCGGGCGACAATGCCCCTGAAGGTCACGACGTGAACGAGGAGACGGGATCGCTGTGGGACGTAGCGAGGAAGAGAGCGGTGGAGTAGCGGTGGCAGAGGCGCCTGAGTCCGGTATCGACGTCGAATCCTTGGAGAACGAGGGCGACATCGCCGCGGACTACATTGAGGGCCTCCTCGACATCGGGGACTTCGACGGGGACATCGACATGGACGTCGAGGGCGATCGTGCTCTCGTCTCCGTGGTCGGCGCGACCCTCGACGAGCTCATCGGTGACGACGGCGAGGTCCTGGAGTCGCTCCAGGAGCTCACCCGGCTGGCCGTACACCGGGCCACGGGTGAGCGCAGCCGCCTGATGCTCGACATCGGCGGTTACCGGGAAGGGCGCCGGAAGGTGCTCTTCCAGGTCGGCACTGACGCTGCGGACAAGGTCAAGGAGAGCGGGGAGTCCCACTCGCTGGAGCCCATGACCCCGTTCGAGCGCAAGGTCGTGCACGACGCCGTCGCCGCTGCCGGTCTGACGAGCGAGTCCGAGGGCGAGGAGCCCAACCGGTACGTGGTGGTCAACCCCGCCTGAGGTCGACCCTCACGCAGAACCCGAGGGCGTCGGTGCGAGAGCACCGGCGCCCTTCGTCGTGTCCGGGGCCTGTTTCACGTGAAACACACGCGCCCACGCGTGCCCTTGGTGGGAGCGGTCGGGTCGTGTTTCACGTGAAACCACTGGCCGATTCATGGCCATGTCGACATGGCCATGAATCGGGTGCACGGGAAGGCCACCGCACCAAGGGATCCTGGGATCTGGGGTCGAGGAGGAGGGGGTGCATCGACCCGTCGCCATATCGACATGCCGATCCCCGTGGGCGGTCCGCGCGTCTGCGGCACCCCTGTTTCACGTGAAACACGGCCCGTGAAACGCCCGATCCCCGGGTCGACGGTGATGGTTGCGCGGTGTCCCGCATAGGATCGATGGGGGTCCGACCCGATGGTGGTCGACTCTCATGAACCCCCTGCCCCACGCACCCCCGTTCGGCCGTGCCGGGAGAGTCCGCGCCCGGGTGGCCGCGCAAGCATGGAAATGACGATGGACGAGTACCGACAGGTGGTGTCCGATGACCTCGGGGCCTGACGTCCCGCCCGCAGCCGAAGCGCCGCCGCAGGAGGCGGAGGCCGTCTTCGGTGACTCCCTGCCCAAGGCCCGACGTTACGCAGAACTGCTCGCGGACGACGGCGTCCGCCGGGGGCTCATCGGCCCGCGTGAGGTCCCGCGCCTGTGGGGCCGGCACCTGATCAACTGCGCCGTCGTGGAGGAGCTCCTCCCGGAGGGCGCCGACGTGATCGACGTGGGGTCGGGCGCCGGGCTCCCCGGGGTGGTCCTCGGGCTGATGCGCCCGGACCTCAACGTGACGCTCCTGGAGCCGCTCCTTCGCCGCACCGTCTTCCTCGAGGAAGCGGTGCAGACGCTGGAGCTCCCCAATGTCCAGGTGCGCCGCGGGCGTGCCGAGGAGGTGCGCGGAGACCTGTCGGCGGACTTCGTGACCGCCCGTGCGGTCGCGCCGTTGGGCCGGCTCGCGGGATGGTCCCTGCCGCTCCTGCGTAAGAACGGGAGCCTCCTGGCGCTCAAGGGAGAGCAGGCCGAGGCCGAATTGGCAGCCGCAGAGAAAGACGTTTCAAAATTGCGGCCAAGTGTTAGCGATGTGATCCGGGTCGGTCGGGGTAAAGTCGATCCCGCTACCACGGTCGTTCGCGTCACGGTGACATCCGACGGTGGTCCGCCCCCCGGATCCCAGAAGTCGCGGGGCGGCAAGAAGAAGCGCGGACGGAAGAGGTGAACTCATTCGTGCCCCAGTACCCAGCCGACCAGGCCGCTGTTTCACGTGAAACAGCGCCGGGCGCCTACGGTGATCTGCTCGACGGCGACGGTGTTTCACGTGAAACACCCACGCCCGCGGCGCCGAACACGCCCCTGGCCAACGCCGCTCACGCAGCCACGTCCACACACGGGCACGACGAAGTGTGGCCGCGCCCCGAGCGCTGCCGCGTGATCAGCGTCGCCAATCAGAAGGGGGGCGTCGGCAAGACCACGACGACGGTCAATATCGCCGCCGCTCTCGCGATGCACGGGCAGCGTGTGCTCGTGGTCGACCTCGACCCCCAGGGGAACGCATCCACGGCGCTCGGTGTCGAGCGCGACAACCAGACCCGGTCCATCTACCACTGCCTGGTGGAGGACGAAGAGATCCGGAAGTTGGCGCAGCCGGTCCCCGACATCCCCAACCTGTGGTGCGCGCCGGCCACGATCGACCTGGCGGGCGCCGAGATCGAGCTCGTCTCCCTCGTCGCGCGGGAGGCCCGCCTCAAGCGTGCCTTCGCCGCCTACGACACCTCCGAACTCGACTACATCCTCGTCGACTGCCCTCCCTCACTGGGTCTGCTCACCGTCAACGCGATGGTCGCCTGCGACGAGGTCATGATCCCGATCCAGTGCGAGTACTACGCGCTGGAGGGTCTCGGCCAGCTGCTGCGGAACGTGGAACTCGTGCAGTCCCACCTCAACCCCGGGCTGTCCATCAGCACGATCCTCCTGACGATGTACGACGGGCGCACGCGCCTGTCCCAACAGGTCGCCGACGAGGTCAGGTCCCACTTCGGTGAGGTCGTCCTCAACTCGGTGGTGCCGCGCAGCGTGCGGGTCTCAGAGGCACCGAGTTACGGGCAGTCGGTGATGACCTACGACCCGTCCTCGACGGGTGCGTCCGCCTACGCGGACTCCGCGCGGGAGATGGCCCACCGCGCCCCGACCGCCGGTCGTTGACGGGCCGGTGGTTCTCCGTGTTCCCGGGGTAGGAGCCCCGGGGCGCACGACGTTCGTACGAAGGAATCTGGAGGGAATTGCCGGTGAGTCAGCAGCGGCGCGGACTGGGCAAGGGACTGGGGGCGCTCATCCCGCAGGGGCCGGCGGCCCCCGCGCCGTCGGAGGGCGGTGGCACCCCCGAGCCGGCGCCCGTGCCGGAGGCCCCCGAGGTCGTCGATGTGACCCCGGAGGGTCCGGCGGGGTTGTCCGACGGGACGTATCTGGAGGAGGTCGAGCTCGGGGCGATCACGCCGAACCCCCGGCAACCGCGGGTCAACTTCGACGACGAGGCGCTGGAGGAACTGCGCGACTCGATCGTGGAGGTCGGTCTCCTGCAGCCGGTGGTGGTACGCAAGCTCGCCGTCCGGGAGGGCGTGCAGCGCTACGAGCTCATCATGGGCGAGCGCCGTTGGCGGGCCAGCAAGGAGGCCGGTCTCGAGCGCATCCCCGCAATCGTGCGCAGCACGGGCGACGACGAGTTGCTCAGGGACGCGCTCCTGGAGAACCTCCAGCGCCAGGAACTCGACCCGTTGGAAGAGGCCGCCGCGTACCAGCAGCTGCTGGACGACTTCGGTGCCACGCACGGGGAGCTCGCCCAGCGGTTGGGCCGGTCGCGGTCGCACATCACCAACACCCTCCGGTTGCTGAACCTGCCGCCGAAGGTGCAGACACGGGTGAGCGCCCGTGTGCTGAGCGCCGGCCACGCGCGGGCGCTGCTCGCGGTGGAGGAACCGGAGCTTCAGGAGCGGCTCGCGGAGCGGGTCAACCTGGAAGGGCTCTCGGTGCGCTCCCTGGAGGAGACCATCGCTCTGCAGAAGAGCGGCCACGGGGTCGACGACCGCGACCGCGCACGGCGCAGCACCGGGCGTCCGACCCCGCCGCCGCAGGCGGAGGAGTGGGCCACGCGCCTCTCCGACCGTTTCGACACGACGGTGAAGGTCGACTTCGGCAAGAAGAAGGGGAAGCTCGTCGTCGAGTTCGCGACGATGGAGGACCTCGAGCGCATCATCGAGCAGATGGACGGCCGCGCCTCCTGACCGTCCGCCCGCGGTGTTTCACGTGAAACACCGCGCACGAAGAAGGGCCCCGGAGCGAAGAAAACGCTCCGGGGCCCTCGCGTGTCCGGGGACCGCTGAGGGTCACAGGAACTCGGCGAGCTCCTTCTCCAGGACGCGCTTGGGCTTGGCGCCGATGAGCTGCTTGACGACCTCACCGTCCTTGTAGACGTTCATGGTCGGCAGCGACATGACGTTGTAGGTGCGGGGGGTGTCGGGGTTCTGGTCGGTGTTGATCTTGACGACCTCGATCTTGTCGCCGTACTCCTCCGCCAGCTTGTCCAGCACCGGGGCCATCTGCTTGCACGGCCCGCACCAGTCCGCCCAGAAGTCCACGAGGACGGGCTTGCTGTTGGAGAGGACGTCGTCCTTGAAGGACGCGTCGGTGGTGGTCTTGACGTTGGACATGGTTCTCCTCGGTTGGCGGAACGTGAGGGATCCGGTCTCGGCACCGCTGCCGCCCCGGGGGACGGGGAGCCGGGACCGCATGGTCGATCGGGGTGTCAGTTGCCCATCGCGGCGAGGTGGCGCTCGGCGTCCAGTGCGGCCGAGCAGCCGGTCCCGGCGGCGGTGATCGCCTGGCGGTACTCGTGGTCGACGACGTCGCCGGAAGCGAAGACCCCGGGGAGGGTGGTGCGGGTGGAGGGGAAGTCCACCTTGACGTAACCCTCCTCGTCGAGCTCGATCTGCTTGTCGAACAGCTCGACACGGGGGTCGTGACCGATGGCGACGAAGAGGCCGGTGACCTCCAGGGTGCCGGACTCGCCGGTCTTGTTGTTGTAGGTCTTCAGCCCAGTGACGCGCTCCTCGCCGAGCACCTCGGTGACCTCGGTGTCCCACACGAAACTGATCTTCTCGTTGGCGTGGGCGCGCTCGGCCATGATCGCGCTGGCGCGGAGCTCGTCGCGGCGGTGGACGACCGTGACGGACTTGGCGAATCGCGTGAGGAAGAGCGCCTCCTCCATCGCGGTGTCGCCGCCGCCGACCACGGCGATGTCCTGGTCGCGGAAGAAGAAGCCGTCGCAGGTGGCGCACCAGGAGGTGCCCCGGCCGGAGAGCTCCTTCTCACCGGGAACGCCCAGCTCGCGGTAGCCCGAACCCGTGGAGAGGATGACGGTGTGGGCGTAGAAGGTCTCGCCGCCGGCGACGACCTCCTTCACCGGCTTGGTGAGGTCGGCCTCGGTCACGTCCTCGGGGACGAGCTCGGCGCCGAAGCGCTCGGCCTGCTTGCGCATGTTGTCCATGAGGTCGGGTCCCATGATCCCGTCGGGGAACCCGGGGAAGTTCTCGACGTCGGTCGTGTTCATGAGCGCGCCGCCGGCGGTGATGGAACCCTCGAAGACCAGGGGGCGCAGCTCAGCACGTGCTGCGTAGACGGCCGCGGTGTATCCCGCGGGACCGGAACCGATGATGATCACATTGCGGACGTCACTCACGCTCGTTGGCCCTTCGCACAGTCGCTGCCCCGGCCACCGGGCGTGACCTCGGGGAGAATGGTTAGCACAACCGATGGTAAGCGTCCGGCTATTCCCGATCGGACAGGGCCTCCGGGTACTGGGGAGGGGTATCGGTGCGGGCGTGCAGGGCAGAGCCCGTGGAGGCCTCCGCGCCGACCTCCTGCACGGCGCTCAGGTGACCCTGTGGCGGGTGCGGAGGGCCGACCCGGCCCCGAGTGCGATCAACCCCGCGACGAGCCCCCAGAGAGCGTTGGTGGCCGCCATCGGGACGAGCGCCACCGGGTTGGCCAGCGGGCCCTGGAGCTCACCGGACAGCACGGGGGACAGCACCGCGCTCAGTACGACCGACGCGAGCGCGTACGTGAGGCCGGTCAGCACGAGGGTGGCGACCGGGCGCGGCTCCCGCACCGCGACCACGGTTCCCACCCACACCGCCGTGATGAGAACGGTCACCAGGGGCTGGACGATCGCCCCGCCCACGGCTTCGGTCACCCCCACGATGCTGAGCAGCGGACGGACCAGGGCCAGCGCACCGAGTCCGAGAACGAGCGCCCACGGCAGACCGGGGGGCCGGCCCTGTTGGGAAGGGCGGGGCGGAAGAGGCTGAGACATGGTGACCTCCGACGTGTGACCTGCGATGACGTCCACCGACGGTAGAGCTCGGCCGCGCCCCGGTGCGTCCCCTCACGCGCGCCTTCTCGGACGCATACGGGCGTGCACCGCCTACGCGCGAACGCGTACACGGAGGACCGCGCCGCGGTAGGGACACCCGGACCCGCGCTCCGTAGAATCACCGCCATGTCCAGTGAGAGCGGCCGCCGGGCCGTCGCAGTCGACGCCCTCTTCGGGTTCGCCGTCTTCGCCGTCGTCGCCATCGCCGTGGGCTCCGACGTGGCCGACCCGGGTGTGGACGAACCCCTCGTCGTGGACCGCCCGGCGCTCGGGTACCTCATCGCGGTCATGCTCGGCGCACTCATGTTCTGGCGCCGCACCCGCCCGGTCGCGGTGCTGCTCGCCACGGGTGTCCTCATCGTCGCGAACTACGTGCTGGACCTGCCGATCATCGGGCTGGCCGTCCCCTTGGCCCCGGCGCTGTACTCGGCCGCCGAGGCCGACCGCACCCGGTGGGCCGTCGGCACAGCGACGGGGCTGCTCCTGCTGTCCACCGGCGTACGCCTGGCCCAGGGACAGGACCCCGCCTTCGTCCTGGGTTACGAACTCGCCTCCACGGTCGCGATCATGGGCGCCGCGATCGCCCTCGGCCACATCCAGGTGCAGCGCCGCCGCGCAGGGGAACAGCGGATGCGCATCGCCGAACTCGACCGCCAGGCCGCCCGCGCCGAGGCCGCCGAGCGGGTCTCACTGGAACGGACCCGGATCGCACGCGACCTCCACGACGCCGTCGGCCACCGGCTCACCGTCGTCATGCTGCACTCCTCCGTCGCGGTCGAGGCCCTCGAGGGCGACCGGCCCGACCTCGACACCGCCCGCACCGAACTCGGGTACGTCACCGACTACTCACGCGCCGGACTGCGCGAACTGCGGTCGACCGTGCACGCCCTGCGCGGGTCCGACAGCGAGGTCGCCGGGACCGCGTCCCTGGCCTACCTCGACGACCTGACCGCCGAGGTGCGTGCCGCCGGACTCACCGTGGACGTGCGCGGACGCCCCGAACGAGGCGACCTGCCCGCCCTGGTCGACGCGACCGCCCACCGGGTCGTGCAGGAGGCCCTCACGAACACGCTCAAGCACGCGCGGGCCCGATCCGCGACCGTGGAGTTCACCGTCGACGGGGAGGATCTCACCGTGAGCGTGGCCGACGACGGGGCCACCCCGGCCGGGGACGAGGGGACCGGCAGCGGGCTCGCGGGGATGCGCGAACGGGTCCGCCTCCTCGGCGGGGAACTGGAGACCGGCCCGCGGCCCGACGGCGGGTTCCTGGTCCGGGCACGGCTGCCGATCGGGGGGCCGCGTTGATCACCCTGCTGCTCGCCGACGACCAACCGCTCGTCCGCACGGGCGTACGCTCCCTCGTCGAACGGGACGGCGACATCGAGGTCGTCGCCGAGGCGGGGACCGGGCGCGAGACCCTCGCGGCGATCGATCGCCACCGTCCCGACGTGACCCTCCTCGACCTACAGATGCCGGACCTGGACGGCCTCCAGGTGCTGCGCGAGCTCGGCCGGCGCAGGTCGGCAGAGCGACAGGACGCCACGTCCGCACAGAGACATGTCGACACACGTGTGGTGGTGCTGACCACCTTCGGGGAGGACTCGAACGTCTTCGCCGCACTGGCCTCCGGGGCGGCCGGGTTCCTGCTCAAGGACGCAGGACCCGACGAACTGCGAGGGGCCGTCCGGACGATCGCGGCGGGGGAGGCGCTGCTCTCACCCGGCGTCACCCGCCGGGTCGTCGAACGGATGGTCGCCTCGGTTCCGGCCCACGGATCCGGGGAACGGCTCTCGGTCCTGACCGGTCGCGAACGCGATGTGCTGGCCCTGGTCGGCCGCGGTATGTCCAACGGGGAGATCGGACAGCACCTGCACCTGAGCCCGGAGACGGCCCGCACCCACGTGGGCCGTGTGCTCGCCAAGCTCGGGGCCCGCGACCGTGCCGGTCTTGTCGTCATCGCCTACGAGACCGGGCTGGTGCGTCCGGGAGAGGCCTCGGGCGAGGCCTGAACGGGGGACGGGTCGCCGTGTCGACACGGCGACACACGGACATCTCGACAGGGAGAGCGGGACACGGGAGAGGCGGATCGGCCGGTCGCTCTGTCGACAGAACGACCTGTCGACGTCACTACCCTTCGACGGTCTCCTGAGCCAGGATGCTGTCCTCGACCTCGTCGGCCCGGTCGCAGTCGGCCTCGACCACGAGCACCTCGACGTCGTCGCCGTCGGGGGCGAACATGACCCAGGCGGGGTCGGAGGAAGCGCCGTACAGGGCATCGTCGACGAGCACGACCCGCAGGCCCAGCTCCTCGGCGGCACCGGACGCGCATGCCTCGGCGCCCGGAGGGACGGTCGACTCCGCGGGCAGCGGCTCGTCCTCGGACGTGCCGCCCAGGGACGAACGGTCCAGGGTCTCGGAGGCCTGCTCGGAGAGGTCGCCACTGGTGTAGGAGGTCCCGCTGCGCACGAGCTCGGGTGTGTAGGCCTGCGCGGTGTCGGGGTCCGATTCATGCTCGGCCGCCGGGTCGTCCGAGAGCGGGGCGGCCGCGCTCTGTTCGTCGTCGTTCTGGGTCAGGACCCCGTTGACCACGGCCGCGCCGCCACCGACGACGAACACCGCGGCAGCGGCGGCCATCATGATGCGGGGCAGGCCGAATCGGCGCTTGCGGTGCTCGGACAGGCTCGCGACCGGCGCGCCCTCGGGCGGCGGCACGGATGCGGGCACGTCCGACGGTTCGGGTTCGGAAGAGGCGCCGACGGGGTCCGCGGGCTCGACCGCGCGGTCACGGACGGCCTCTGCGATCTGCTGTTCGAGGCGGTCGGCGACTTCCGGGGGAAGTTCGGGGGCCGGCGCCGCGGCCAGGACCTGGGAGACGTTGGACAACTCGTCCAGGGCCTTCGAGCACTCTTCACAGGACTCGACGTGCAGGGCGACGTTGCGTTCCTCGTCCGGCTCCAGGAGCCCTTCGGCGAAGAAGGCGAGTGCCTCCACCTCGGGATGGGACGTCACGATGGATTGGCACCTCCTCTCTCAGATGTGACGTCTCGAGAGGACCGAGGGTTCCTCAGATGCGCGAGCGAGGGAAGGAGTTTCGAGCGACCTCGAGCACACCGGCTCTTGACCGTGCCCGAAGCCACCTCGAGGATCTCGGCGGCCTCCTCGACCCGGTACCCGAGCATGTCGACGAGGGTCAGCGCCATGCGCTGGTCGAGCGGGAGGTGCTCCAGAGCGTCGCGCACGACCAGGCGTGTCTCGGTACGGGAGGCGTGGTCGTGTGTGGTGCCCCCGCGCAGGTCCTGGTCATTGGCGAGCACGTCGAGCGTCTCGCCCTCCGTCGGGGTCGCGGGGCGGACCTTGCGGCGCCGCAGGCGGTCGTGGCAGGCGTTGACGACGATGCGGTGCATCCAGGTACTGACCTGCGCCTCACCGCGGAACCGGCCCGCCGCGCGGAAGGCCGACAGGAACGCGTCCTGCAGGGCGTCGGAGGCCTCCTCGGGGTCGGCCATGATGCGCACGGCGACAGCCCAGAGGCGCTCGCGGTGACGCCGCACCAGGACCGCGAAGGCCTGGTCGTCGCCGTCTGCGTGCCTCGTCAGAAGCTCACGGTCGGAGAGCTCGTGGACCGACTCCATCAGCGCTGATCACATACCCCACATTTGGACGCCGCGTGCCTTACCCCTGGATGCCGCGTACCTCGACCTCGTCCACCGTCCCGCGGAAGGTGCCGCCGTCCGACGGCATCTCGACGAACCAGACCACGACGTACTGCCCGGAGGCGGGCTCGTCGAGCTCGATGCTCTCCTCACCGGAGACCTGCCCCTGCCAGTGGACCGGGAGGTCGGAGTCCAGGACCTCTTCGCCCTGGTTGGTCTCGGTGCGGGTGTCGCCGACCCGGATCTGCACGCCGTAGGTGCTCTCCGGCACGGTGAGGTCGAGCTCGTGCACCTCTTGGCTCTGGCCCATGTCGAGCAGGAGCCCGACGCCGGCCTTGGTCTGGCCCATGGGGTCCTTATAACCCTCGGTGTTCCAGACCTCGCCGTTGCTCTCCAGGACGTTCGGGGCGTTGTTGCCGTGCTCGCTGCCGTCGCCGAGGGGGTCGAACCCGTCGGCCTGGGCGATCTGGAGCGCGTCGAGATCGGCCGAGTCCACGTCGCCGTCGCTCGTGGCGTCTCCGCTGGGGGAGGCCTCCTCGGACGGGCGCATCATCGAGCCGAGCGTCCACGCGCCGGCGACCACACCGACGAACAGGAGCCCGGCCGCACCCCACACGAGGGCCTTGCGGGCCGTGCTCTGTTGCTGCGGGGAGCGCCGACGTCCCCTGGGGGAGGCAGCGGGTGCCGCGGCAGCAGCCGCCGCTCCGGCGCGCTCGCTCCGGCGCGGACCGGTCCCGGTGCTGCCGAACTCGCCGGTGCGCCGCGAGGTGCCCTGCTCGGGCTCGGGCGCCGGTTCGGCCGGGGACACCGGCAGCGGGATCAGCCGGGGCACGTCGGCCATGGCGCGGCAGAAGTCCGCCGGGGTCGTCAGGGGAGGGCCGGGCACGACCTGGCCCACCAGATGCGGCAGGGCCGCTCGGGTGGAGATCGTGGCCAGGGGCTCGGAGATGCCCGGGCGTACCTGGTCGGCAGGTGCTGGTCCGCCCGGGCCCTGGGGCGCCGGAGGCAGTGAGCTCTGCTGGGTGCCGGGCCAGTGCCCGGTCAGTGCCGCGTAGAGCAGGTGGCCCAGGCCCTGGGCGTCGGCCGCGGCCGGGTCCTGGACGCTGGTGCCCAGGAGCGCGGCGTCCACACCGATGCCGGTGACCTTGACCGCGCCGCCACTGCTCCACATGAGTTTGTCGGGGGTCAGGCACAGGTGGTGCAGTCCGCCCTCGTGCGCGGCCGCGATGGCCTCGGCGGCCTCCGTGACCAGGCCGGCGGCGCGCTCGGGCTCCATGGGGCCCTGCGCGAGCAGGTCGGCGAGGGAGGAACCGATGACCCACTCCTCGACGACGTAGGGCACGGGTGCCGTGTCGTCGGCGTCGAAGACCTGTGTGACGCGGGAGTCGGGGATCCGGCTCGTGGCGCGTGCGGCGCGCACGGCCTCGGAGGTACGCGGGAAGCCCTCGGTGAAGGTCCACACGGCCACGGGCCGTGCGAGTGTCTCGTCGGTGGCCTTCCATCTGGTGGCACCACCGGTCTCGCTCACGACGTCGTCGAGGCGGTACCGGTTGGCCAGCTTGGCCCCGGGTTCGATCAGGAAGGTGCTCATGATGGGAGTGACGGGCGCCAGTGCCGTGTCTCGCTGTGCGTCCCGCTGGGCTCCTGCGTCCTGGGGGACGGGGCGCGGGTCTCGAACGAGGGGGTCATCGGCTCTGAGTGCTGTCCCCAGCCTCCCTTCGGGCAGCTCGGATAAACAATGCGGTAGCGGTTAAGCGGTGCCTGTCCATGCTAGGACGCGTGAACAGCACCTTTGGTGGACAACGGATACTGACCCGCCTTCCGGCTCATTCCGGAGGCCGATCGCCGGGGGGTGCGTTCCCGGTGATCAGCCCCGTCGCAACTTCGCCTTGATCAGATCGAGGAAAGCTGTGACTTCTGTCACCTTCAGGAACTTGGCTGTGATGACGAAGAGTACGGCACCCACGACACCTCCGGCCAGCATCGATCCGAGAGCCGGCCACAGGTTGCCGGGAAGGCCCTGGAAGACGGAGATCATCAGCAGTCCGAACAGCGCAGCCGGGATCGTCGCCACGTGCAGCCTGAACAGGGTCGACGCCGTGCGGCGGCCGTCCAGCCCGTTGAGGCGCTTGTGGAGCAGGCGCCACATGATGATCGACCCCAGGACGTAGTACAGGCCGTAGGGCAGGGGCAGCCAGACCACGATGTACTGCGGTTCCATCCACAGCAGCAGGCTGAACGCGGTCACCGCGTGCGCGGCCTCCGACGGCAGGGCCACCAGGGCGGGCGTGCGGGTGTCGCCGAGCGCGTAGAACACACGCATCTGCAGCTGGAAGAGCGTGAACGGGATCAGCGCCACGCAGAAGACCATGAGGATGCGGCCGATCGTGGCGGCGTCCTCGGCCGAGGTGCTGCCCTGCGCGTAGATCATCACGCAGAACGGGACCGCGAACACGATCATCGCCACGGAGATCGGGACGATGAGCACCGACGACAGCCGGAAACCCCGCGAGAAGTCGGCGCGCACCTGGTCCTTGCGCCCGGCGGCCACGTGCTCGCTCATCCGGGGCAGCAGCGCCGTGATCACCGACACCGCGATGATCGCGTACGGCAGCTGGAAGATCATCGACGCGAACTTGTAGGCGGCGATCCCCGCGCCGGAGGACCCCGCCTCGGCCGCCATCGCGCCCGCGCGCGTGGCCACGTTGGTGGAGACGAGCGCGCCCACCTGAGCGACGCCGATGTAGAGCATCATCCACGAGGCTGCGCCGGCGGCCTCCCCGAGGCCGGACCCGCGCAGGTCCAGGCGCGGGCGCCAACGGAACCCGGCCGCGGCCAGCGACCAGATCAGCACGGCGGCCTGGACGACCTGGCCCAGGACCGTGCCGAGCCCCAGCAGGGCGATCTGGCTCTGGTTGGCCATGAGGTCCTCGGGGGTCGACCCCGGGCCGGCGATGGCCAGGAACCACAGACAGATCCCGATGATGACCAGGTTGTTCAGCACCGGCGCCCACATCGGGGCCCCGAACTTGTTGCGCGCGTTGAGCATCGCGCTGGCCAGACCGCTGGCGCCGATGAAGAAGATCTGCAGCACCAGGAACCGCGCCATGATCACCGAGACGTCGTACTGCGCCCCGGAGAACCCGCCCGCGTAGATGCGGATGAACCACTCCGCGAGGAACACCGAGAGGATGGTGATCCCCAGCAGGCCGAGCAGCATCAGCGTGACCAGGCGCTGCTCGGTGCGGTCGCCGCCGTCCTCGTCGAGCTTGCGGCGCTTGACCAGGAACGGGACGAACACGCTCGCCAACAACCCGCCGATGAGCAGGTCGTAGATCATGAACGGGACCATGTTCGCGGTCTGGTAGGCGTCACCCAGCAGTTGGGTCCCGATCGCCGCGGCCAGCACCATCGTGCGCACGAAGCCCGTACCGCGGGAGAAGACCGTGCCGAGCGCCATGATCGCGCTCGACTTCGCGATGTTGCCCGACCCCGTGTGGCTCGATCCGCCGACCTCGTCGCCGTCCTCGAGGCCCGCACGGTCTGCGGTACCCAGGTCGCCGATGTCGGTCGGGTCGCGGTCGGTGCGCAGCCCCGTCTCGGGCTCGCTCCGCGGCTCGCTGCGCTCGTAGGCGTCGAGCACGTCCTCCGGCATCACGAGCGTGTGCCGTCCTCCGTGCTCCTGCGCCTCTGTCTCGGTCGCCTCGGAATCCCGTGGCTCCCGCGGATCCTGTCGGGGGTGATCGCTGGACACCGTCGCGCGGTCCTTCACTAGGTCGAAACTGGCGTGACCCCGGTGGGGCCCGGTCGGGGGGAGGGGGGATGGCGTTATCGACGCAGGCGGCCGCGGATCAGTTCCACGGCCGAGGTGAGCTCCTGGACACGCAGCAGTCGGGCCGCTCCGAGGAAGAGCAGCGCCCCGAGGACGCAGCCCACGACGGGGGCACCGATGTAGTTGAGCAGGCCGGGGCCGGCGTAGGTGTCGAAGAGGTGGATCACACCGAAGCCGGCGGCCACGCTCGGGATCGCGGCCAGGTGCAGGCGCAACAATGTGCCAAGGATGTGCTTTCCGTCAAGCCCGCCGAGTCGGTGGCTGAGGATGTTCCCCGCGATGACCAGGCCGGACAGGAACGAGATCATGAAGCCCGCGGCCACGCCCGTGACCACGTGCGCAGGCGGGAGCAGCAGGTAGGAGGCGAAGGCCAGGGCGGCGTGCACCGCCAGGTTGGCGATCGCGATCATCGCGGGGGTCCGGGTGTCGCCCATCGCGAAGAACACACGCAGCATGAGCTGGAAGACCGTGAAGGGGACCAGGCCCAGCGCCATGACCGCGAGGATGTAGCCGATGCTGGTCGCGTCGGCCACCGAGATCGACCCGCGGGCGAAGGCCAGGATCGACAGCGGCTTCGCGAACAGGGCGATCGCGAACGCCATCGGGACCAGCACGAACGCCGAGATCCGGAGTGTGCGCGAGAAGTCCGAGCGCACCATCGTCCAGTTGCGGTCGTCGGCGTGGGCGCTCATCCGGGGGAGCAGCACGGTGATGAGGGAGACCGCGATGATCGCGTACGGCAGCTGGAAGAGCTGGTAGGCGAGGTTGTAGGCGGTGATGCCCGCACCGACCGCGGCGTCGGGGTCCTGCTCGACGGCGGCGACGTTCGCGGCGTTGGCGATGTTGGTGGTGATCCACAGGCCCGCCTGGGTCAGGAGGGTGTAGAGCATCATCCACCCGGCGGTGCGCACGGCCTCGCCGAGGCCGGAGCCGCGGAGGTCGATGCGCGGACGCCACCGGTAGCCGGTCCGGGTCAGGGCCACGAACAGCACCACGGCCTGCAGCGCCATACCCGCGGCCGTGCCGGCGCCGAGGAGGGTGAGCTGGCCGTCGGTGACCTCGTCCGGGGTGAGGTCGGGGCCGGCCACCAGCAGGAACATGCCGGCCACCAGCATGATGACGATGTTGTTCAGCACCGGGGCCCACACGGCGGCGCCGAACTTGCCGCGGGTGTTGAGCATGGCGCTGAGCAGGCCGCTCATCCCCACGAAGAAGATCTGGGTGAGCAGGTAGCGCGCCAGGTAGACCGACGCGTCGAACTGCGCGGGGGTGAAGCGCGACCCGTACAGGTAGATGAGGATTTCGGCCGCGAGCACCGCCACCGCCGTCAGCGTGAACAGCGCCAGCATCGTGGTGGTGAACAGGCGGTCCTCGGTGGCCTTGCCGCCGTCGGCGTCGCGCTTACGGCGCTTGACCAGGAACGGCACGATGACACTCGCCATCAGGCCGCCGATGAGCAGGTCGTTCAGGATGAACGGGATCGTGTGCGCGGTGTGGTAGGCGTCACCGAGCAAGTGGGTGCCGATGGCCGCGCCCAGCACGATGGTGCGCGCGAACCCGGTGATGCGGGAGGCCATGGTGCCGACGGCCATCACCGCGCTGGACCGCATCATCCCGCCGTCGTCGGAGTTGCCCGCGGCGCTGTGGCCCCCGTCGCCGGGACCGTCGCCGCCGGACTGCGCGGGCGCCGGCTCGGGGAGCTCACCCTCTTCGTAGGAGGGGGTGGGGCCGCCGTAGGGCCGGACCGTGCTCTCGCCCGGGAGCGGTCCCTCGACCGGGTCCTGCTGCTGGGGGGAACTTCGGCGGTGTTTGCCGCCGTTCGGGGAGTCGGTGGCCACGGTGGATCAGGCTTCCTTTCGTCCGGCTGGGCAGGCCCCGGTCGGGGCGGGGGAACGGCGCTCGGCCGCGAGTGTCGACATGCGGACACCGGGGCCCGTCGGCACGTGGACGTGTCGACAGGTCGGGAGGTCGGCGAGTCGACTTCTCGACCCGCCGGGGGCGCGGGCCCGGGCACTCATGTGCGGGGGCCGTCCGCGCCGGGGGTGCTGTCTCCCCCATCCTCGCCGTGTGAGGGCGTGCTCGTGTCGTCGTCCGGGGCACGGTCGGCCTCGGAGGGCTCCGCGTCCTGGTCGGCCTCGGCGCGGTCGGTGTCCTCGCCGTCGGAGAGGTCGGCCTCGGACCCCCCATCGGTGCCCTCGGACGGTGCCTCTTCGGTGTCGTCACCGGCCGGAGCCACGGTGCCCTGGGAGCTCTCCTCGCCCTCGGGCGTCTCGCCGTCCCCGTCCCCGGGTGCACCGCCGGCCGCGGCCGCGGCGGCCGAGGACTTCGACGACGAACGCGCCCACTTGCGCACCGCACGCGGTGCGAGAGCGGCCACCAGGATCAGCACACCGATCCCGCTGATCAGCAGCGCCTGGGTGCCCAGACCCGTCGCGTTCACCGGGATCTCCGTGTCCTGGGCGTTGATCGGCTCACCCGCGGAGTTGTGCAGGCTCGTGTGCAGCACCGTCCGGCCGTTCACACGCGCCGACAGCGGCACGTACACGGTCGTCTTCGCGCCCGGAGCGATCTCGAAGGAGTCGGTGTAGCTCTCCACCGTCAGCCGCTCGGAGTTCTCCGAGAACACCGACAGCGTCACGAAGACCGACTCGTCCTCGAGGTCGTTGGCGACAAGGATCCCGGTGATACCGGTCCGGCTCGCCAGGGTCACCGGTTCGCCGGGGATGATGCGGACCGAGTCGAGGCCGTCCTGGACGTCCTGCGCCACCAGCGAGCGCATCGCCCCGGCCAGGGCCTCCTCGTCGCGCCAGTACGCCGACGACAGGCGCAGCAGGGCCGGGCGGAAGGGGTCGTTGTCCTCCACCAGTATGCTGTTGAACATGCGGACGTCGCGGTTGACGTCCTGGATCTGGCCCAGGTAGGTGGAGCTCAGCTCGGTGTCGTAGGCGGACTCGGGGTAGGTCAGGTCGCCGCGGGTGTCCTCGCGCTCGTCCTCCGGCGGGAGTTCGACGTCGTCGAGGTTCTCGGGGTTGAGCCACGGCAGGGACTCGGTCGCCTCCAACACCCCGGACGCGAACTCCTCACCCGGGTCCCACTGGGCCTCTGGGGAGGCCACGACCACCCGGTCGCCGCCCGTGTTCTCACCGGCGATCATCGCGGTCTCGGCGGCGAACCGCTGCAGCGCGAGCGCCGAGTCGCCCTGCGTCTCCGAGGGCATCGACAGCACCTCGGTGAGGCCGGGGTCGCTCAGCAGCGCGACGTCCTCGCCGTCCCCGGTGGGGGAGGGGAGCGCGTCCTGCGCGGACGGGGTCGTCGACAGCCACGACACGGGCGGCATCGCACTGCCGTCCAGGATGAACCGGTCGGCACCGGCCTCGGACAGCAGCTCGTGCACGGAGTCGTCCATGAGCCCGCCGGGCGGGAGGGCGTAGGACTCGTCCGGCGCCAGCTCCAGGGCCTCCATGGTCGCCTCGCGGCCGATCCGGACGGACGCCTCGGCGTCGGTGTCGATGTCGTTGCGCAGCATCGCGGCCAGGTCGGGGTTGGCGTACGGGGACGCCGCGACGGTGTCGGCCGGCAGCACACGGCGCGCCTCGCGCAGCCACACCTGGGCCGCCTCGTCGGCCTCGTGGTCGTGCCGGACGGGGTCGGACTCGGCCGGGATCGCCAGTACGTCGTCGAGCACCTCGAAGTCGTCGGAGGCGGCGCGGGCGATGTCGTCGAGCGTGCCGGGGTCGACCGCCCAGGTCACCGGGACACCCTCGGTGCGGGTCGGCTCGGGCTCCTCCTCGTCCTCGGGCTCCTCGGTGTCGTCCTCGGTCGGGGACGCGTCGTCGGTGGGCTCGGACTCCGCGGTCTCCTCGTTGGTGGCCTCGTCCTCCTCGGGGGAGCCCTCCTCGGGTTCCTCCTCCTCGGGGGCGGTCTCCAGGCCCAGGTCCTCCGGCAGGTCGTCGTCGCCCGGATCGAAGTCCAGGGGTACCTGCGCGCCCGAGGCCAGCAACCTGCCCAGGCGGCCCTGCTGTTCGAGGGACTCGGGCAGGGAGTCGGTGAGGAAGGTGTCGTCGTCGGCGCGCTGCGGGGTGTCCATGAGCGGCCACACCCAGGCGAGGTCGATCTCGGGTGCTTCGTCGTCCGGGTCGAGGTGGGGGAGGAACGTGTACTGGGACCCGATCACGGTTCCGTCGCCGTCGACCGCCTCGATCATCATCGGGAACACGCCGTACCCCGACAGTCCGAGCTCGTCCACGTCGGTGCTGAGCGCGTACCCCTGGCCCGCGTCGGGTGCCAGCTCCTCGGAGACGTCCTCCTCGGGCCCGGTCGCGTCGGGCTGCCAGCCGTCCCCGGCGGCGAACTCGTCCAGCTCGCCGCGGTCGCTGAAGGGGTGCCGCGAGTAGCGCATGCGTACCGACACCTCCGACACCTCTTCGTCGGTGGTGTTGGTCACCTGGCCGCTGACGCGCAGGGTGGCGTCCTCGTCGACCACGTCGGGTGTGATGCTGTCCACGACGAGCGGATCGACGGTGTCCTCATCGGGCTCGGCCGCCGCGGGCGGGAGTGTGCCCGGTATCGGGAGCAGCGCGGTGGTCAGGGCCATGACCACCGATGCGGAGGCAAATCGACGCAACGCTTGACCGGTTTCCTGCTCGGGTCCGTAAGGGCCGTACCGCCGGAGGATATGGGTGCGGCAGGGGCGGTGACGGCGGATACCCGCACGGCGCACTCGGCGGACGCGGGTCGGGCGGGCGCGAAGGACGGCGTCCCACCACTGCACCGAAGATACCCCCTCCCCGGAACGCGGGATCGTGCTGAGGGGCCGTGCGGCGCGTCCGGTGCCGGTCACGTGTCCCTCATGCGGGTGAGGGACGATTCGCGGTCACCGGTCGGGGCCGCCTAACCTGCGTGGTGTGCCGAACACAGAGCTTCCGGGCGACGACACCGCCCGCCACGAGACCGGTCGGTTGACCGATGCCCAGAGGTCGACCCTGGGCTCCTTGATCGACTCGATCCAGCCCGTGCCCGACGAGCTCGGTGAACGCTTCGCCGCACAGGGCCAACAGCTCGCGCTCGTGGGCGGGCCAGTACGCGACGCACTCCTCGGCAGGGACTCGCACGACGTGGACCTCACCACCGACGCGGTGCCCCAGCGCATCCTCGAACTCGTGGACGGCTGGGCCGACTCGGTGTGGACCGTCGGCATCGACTTCGGCACCGTGGGGCTGCGCAAGAAAGGCCTCCAGCTGGAGATCACCACCTACCGCAGCGAGTCCTACTCACCGAAGTCCCGCAAGCCCGAGGTCGCCTACGGCACCGACATCGAGGACGACCTGCTGCGCCGCGACTTCACCGTCAACGCGATGGCGGTGCACGTTCCCGACGGCACCTTCGTCGACCCCTTCGGCGGCCTGCGCGATCTGCACGCCCAGGTGCTGCGCACGCCCGGCAGGCCCGAGGACTCCTTCAGCGACGACCCGCTGCGCATCATGCGCGCGGTCCGCTTCGCCGCCCAGCTCGGTTTCACACTTGCCCCCGAGGTCGCCGAGGCGGCCCGGGACATGGCCGACCGGCTCACCATCGTCTCGGCCGAACGTGTGCGCGACGAGCTGGTCAAGCTCATGCTCAGCCCGAACCCGCGCACGGGCATCGAGCTCATGGTCGACCTCGGCATCGCCCAGTACGTGTTCCCCGAGATCCCCAGGATGAGCCTGGAGATCGACGAGCACCACCGGCACAAGGACGTCTACCAGCACTCCCTGACCGTGCTCGACCAGGCCATCGACCTGGAGCGTTCCCGCGGCCACGAACCCGACCTCGTGCTGCGCCTGGCCGCACTGCTGCACGACATCGGCAAGCCCAAGACCCGCTCGTTCGAGGGCAACAACCGCGTCACCTTCCACCACCACGAGGTCGTGGGCGCCTCGATGACGCGCAAGCGCCTCAACAAGCTGCGTTTCTCCAAGGACGTGGTCAACGCGGTCAGCAAGCTCGTCTCCCTGCACCTGCGCTTCCACGGGTACGGCAAGGGGGAGTGGACCGACTCGGCGGTGCGCAGGTACGCCCGCGACGCCGGTGACCAGCTCGAGCGCCTGCACATCCTCACCCGGGCCGACTGCACGACCCGAAACAAGCGCAAGGCCGCGGCGCTCGCGCGGTCGTACGACGACATCGAGCGCCGTATCGACGAGCTCGCCGAGCAGGAGGAGCTGGACCGCATCCGGCCCGACCTCGACGGCAACGAGATCCAGGAGATCCTCGGCATCGGGCCCGGGCCGGCCGTGGGCAAGGCCTACCGGTACATGCTGGAGCTGCGGCTCGAGAACGGTCCGATGTCCAAGGAGGAGGCCACGGCCGAACTCCGTGAGTGGGCCGGTCAGCACATCGAGTGAGCCGGGGCCGCCTCAGGGGGTGTACCGGTCGAACGGGAACTCGGGCGGGGTACCGAAGGGGTCCCCTGCGCCCGAGTTCTCCTTTCCGGCGACCTTGAGCGCGGCCAACGACGCACGCATGACCCCCGAGCGCATGCGGATCCCGCCGCGGCCGGTGCGCGGCGCCGCGAAACCGGTGGAGAGCGGCCCCACCTTGTGTGCGGCGTCCACGTGCGGACGCATCGCCTCACGGTAGGCGGCGAACGCGCGCACGTGGTCACCGTCGTGGTGTGCGAGTTCCCCCGCCAGCGCCATGGCCCCGAGCAGGGCCAGCACGCTGCCCATCCCGGTCATCGGGTCCGGGCAGTGCGCCGCGTCGCCGAGCAGAACCACCCGCCCCCGGTGCCACTCCTGCATCCGGATCTGCTGGGACGGCGCCATGTGCACGCGGGTGCCGCGCATGGCCCGCAGGAGGTCGGGAACGTGGCCGCCGAGGTCGGAGTGCACACGTTCCACGAAGTCCTTGACCTCGGCCTGGCGCATGCCCTGGGACTCGACCGGGCGCAGGCTCCGGAACAGGAACATGCCCTCGAGGTCGGTGTTGCCCGGGAACGTCGTCACCGCCGACCCGCGGTAGGGCCAGACGTGGAACTTGGTCGAGTCCTTCTGGCCGGTGTGGTTGTCCACCGTGAAGATGGCCAGGTTGGTGCCGAGGAAGAAGGCGTGGTCCTCGGTGGTCGTCCCGAACAGCAGGCCGCGCACGTTCGAGTGCAGCCCGTCGGCGCCCACCACGAGGTCGAAACGGCGCGGCTCCCGGTTCTCGAACCCCACGAGCACACCCTCGTCGTCCTCGTGCAACGCGGTGATGGAGTCGTCGAAGAGGTACTCGGCCGCCTGCTCGCCCTCCTTGTGGAGGAGCGAGCACAGGCGGTCGCGGGCGATGGCCCTGCCGCCCCCGGCCCAACTGGGGATGCCGATCTCCGGACCGTCGCCGTAGACGATCGTCGCGTTGGGCGGAGCCCCGCTGACGGCGTGCACCCGCTCGTGGAGCCCCATCCGGTCCAGCACGGTCAGGCCCTGGGCGGAGAGCTCGATGCGGAACCCTTCTGCCCGCGGAGCCGGGGCGCGCTCCACGACCGTGGGTACGAAACCCTGACGGGACAGGAAGTGGGCCAGCGCCGGGCCGGCCACACCCCCGCCGGAGATGAGGACGGTCTTGGCGGACGTGCGCACGGTGACTCCTCTCGGTCGTCGGCGGCGACCTCGTCGCCGCCCTCTACGCCCAGAGTGCCCCACGGCCCTTACATGTTGCTGACAGTCTGCGTGCACGCACCGTCCAGCCCACGGCGAGCGCGGCGTAGACCAGCACCATCGCCACCACCACCGCCGCGCTCACCCCCGACGGCGGGACGAACACCGCGGCGAGGGCCGCGCCCAGTACGAACGTGGCGTTGAACAGGACGTCGTAGACGGAGAACACACGGCCGCGGAACGCGTCGTCGACATGTCGCTGAACCAACGTGTCGACGGTGACCTTCACGGCCTGGGAGACGAACCCGAGCACGAAACCGGCGATCGGGAACAGCACCGGTGAGAACGGCAGGCCGAACACCACCAGTGCGACCGCCGCCGTGGCCAGCAACGACGCGATCCACGTGCTCGCGCTCATCCGGGCGGTCGCCCACGGGGTCGCCACGGCGCCGGCGAAGAAACCGATCGCGAGCAGGGCGGCCGACACCGAGAAACCGGCGAGACCGGCCACCCCGCCGCCGGTGAAGGTGTTGTTGTACAGCAGCAGTGTCATGAGGGTCGCGACCCCGAACAGGACCCGGTGCACACCCATGGTCAGCAGGCCGTCCCGGGCCGGGACCCGGTCGCCGATGTGCCGCAGTCCGCTCAGCATCCCGCGCAGCACGTTGCGGACGGCCGCGCGCACCTCTTCGGGCTCCTCCTCCAGGTGGGGACCGAGTTCCCGGTAGCGAAGGCTGAGCGAGACCAGCGCGGCGGCGGCGAAACCGAGCGCGGCCACGAACAGGATGATCCCGGTCCCGAGCGCGTCCTCACCGCCGATCATGCCGATCGCCAGGCCCACGCCCGTGCCCAGGGAGCTGGCCGCGGTGCCGCACGTGGGGGTGACCGCGTTGGCCATCATGAGCTGGTCGCGCGGCACCACGTACGGCAGTCCGGCGGAGAGCCCGGACAGGAAGAACCGGTTGACGCTCAGCACCAGCAGCGCGGCCACGAAGAACGCCGGACCTGCACCCTGGGCGACCAGCACCGCGGTGACGACCCCGAGTACCGCCTTGACCAGTGAGGAGAACAGCAGGACCTGGCGGCGCGGCCACCGGTCGATGAGCACCCCCGCGAACGGGGCCACCACGGAGAAGGGCAGCAGCAGCACGGCGAACGCGGCGGCCACCGCCCCCGCGCTGGTGTGCTGCTCGGGGTTGAAGAACACGAAGCCGGCCAGGCCCGCCTGGTAGACCCCGTCGGAGAACTGGGAGACCAGGCGGGTGCCGAACAGGCGGCGGAACCGGGCGCCGCGCAGCACCACACGCAGGTCGCCGAAGAAGGAGGAGGACACGGCCTCACCCTAGGGCCGTGAGTCCCGGGCGGCGGCCGCCCCCGATACGAAGGGCCCCGGCCGGGAACGCTCGTGATCCCGGGCCGGGGCCCCTGCGGTCGCGGCGGGTTCAGGCGTCGTCGCCGCCCGCGATGAACTCTTCGACCTGTGCGTGCGCCTCGGAGTCGCTGTACTGCACGGGCGGGGACTTCATGAAGTAGGAGGAGGGCGCCAGGATCGGGCCGCCGATGCCGCGGTCCTTGGCGATCTTCGCGGCGCGGACCGCGTCGATGATGATGCCGGCGGAGTTCGGGGAGTCCCACACCTCGAGCTTGTACTCGAGGTTGAGGGGCGCGTCCCCGAAGGCGCGCCCCTCCAGGCGGACGTAGGCCCACTTGCGGTCGTCGAGCCACGGCACGTGGTCCGACGGGCCGATGTGCACGGAACCGGCGTTGAGCTCGTGCGGGATCTGCGAGGTGACCGACTGGGTCTTGGAGACCTTCTTCGACTCCAGGCGCTCGCGCTCCAACATGTTCTTGAAGTCCATGTTGCCGCCGAAGTTGAGCTGGTACGTGCGGTCCACGACCACGCCGCGGTCCTCGAACAGCTTGGACATCACACGGTGGGTGATGGTGGCGCCGATCTGCGACTTGATGTCGTCGCCGACGATCGGGACCCCGGCCTTGGTGAACTTCTCCGCCCACTCGGGGTCGGAGGCGATGAAGACCGGCAGGGCGTTGACGAAGGCGACACCGGCGTCGACGGCGCACTGCGCGTAGAACTTGTCGGCCTCCTCCGAACCCACCGGCAGGTAGGAGACGAGGACGTCGGCCTCGCTCGCCTTGAGGGCGGCGACGACGTCGACGGCGTCCTCGGGGGACTCCTGGATCATCTCCCGGTAGTAACGGCCGAGGCCGTCGTAGGTCGGACCGCGCATGACGGGGACACCGGTCGGCGGCACGTCGCAGATCTTGACGGTGTTGTTCTCGCTGGCGGTGATGGCGTCGGCGAGGTCGTGGCCGACCTTCTTGTCGTCCACGTCGAAGGCGGCGACGAACTCGATGTCGCTCACGTGGTACGGGCCGAACTGGACGTGCATCAGGCCAGGTACCCGGGACTCGGGGTTGGCGTCCTTGTAGTAGTGCACGCCCTGGACGAGCGACGCCGCACAGTTGCCGACGCCCACGACGGCTACACGTACCGAACCCATTGGTCCTTGCTCCTTCTGTTCCGCGAACATGGATTCCACAGCGCACAGCTCGACGCGCCCGCTCCGGAGGAACCGGGGCGCGCCGTTCTGCTTCTTGTTGTCCGTGTTGAGGTCAGCAGCGCCCGGGGCGGATCTGTTCCCGCCCTCAGCCGCCGTGCGGACGTCCCACGGACGCCGTTGGCGCGGCCTCCCCTGAACGGCCGTCGGCAGTCGGGGGGAACATGCAACTCTGGCTGTTTTGCTCGGTATGACTCTATCTCCGCCCACCGGCCCGGCCCGCACGACAGTACGCGGGGGGTCCGGGGCGACCCGGCAGGTCAGGGCGGCCACACGGGATCCGTCCCCGCGTGCGGCGCCAGTGGTACCGAGTTCCCCCAGCTCAGAGGCGCTGAATCTCACACCGGCACAGGAGGGCATGGAGCGGTCACCGAGCGCACAACCGGGCGCATCGAGGCCATGCGACCACGGTCCGGAACCTGCGGCGTGAACTGCCCCGATCGGTACGGAGCGACCCGGCGTGGCCGACAACTCGGTCACGCGCGATACTCTCGCGCGTGGGTTGTGCTATGCCGTTTCATCGCTCTACCGTGACGTTTGATTTGCGTGCGTAGCCGTTCCGCCCCCATGGGCCGCGCGCCCATGACGGCCCCCGTCGGCCCCCCGCGCCGACGGTTGCGAGCCCCGCTGGCCAACGATCAGGAGGAAGAAGCGGCCAACGTCTTCGCGACCTGTTGAAAACCTACGCGCCCGCGTGGGCGTCTCTTCATCAAGCCTTGAACGACAGGCGAAGGCACCGGCCGAGGCCCCGTGCCGAGGCACGAAACCACCGGCCGAGCCACGTCAGCACCGCGGACGCAGGTCGCGGATCACCGATCCCCCAGGGGGACCGTCCCCCCGTTTCCACCAAGGAATCGTCAGGCCGACCGGCCGTGAGAGGCAATCGAGGACCACGTGAGTACCGAACGACGACGGAGTGCCGAAGGCGGCCGTCGACGGGCCGATGGCCCGGTCGACGGTCCGCACGGCGACGGTGGCGATTGGGACGGCGTCCCGCCCGGGGCCGAGCGTCCCGGGAGGCGCCGTCGGCCGGAGGCCGGCGAGGAGAGCGGATTCTGGGGCGGAGAGGAGCCCGCCGAACGGCCGCGCCGCCGTCGGCCCCCCGAGGGTGAGCCCCCGCCCGGCGAAGGCCGGCGCCGCAGGCCCCCCGAAGGACACCGCCGCCGTCCCCCCGAGGACGGTGAGCGCCCCCGCCGCCGTCGCCCCGACGACGAGACCGCGGCCCTCGGGGCCGAGGGCGAACGCCCCCGCCGCAGGCGCCCCGACGACCCGCGGGCCGGTGGGCGCCGCAGGGCGGACGGCCCCCGCGACCCCCGCGAGCGCGACCGCACCCACGCCGCCGGTGCCGAAGGGCGCCGCCGTCCTCCGGGACGCGGAGACGGTGGAGGAGGCCGTGGCGGCCGTCGGCGCAGTGCCGCGGGCGACGACGACCGGCCCTGGTGGAAGCGTTTCTTCTCCAAGGCCTGGAAGCCCGCACTCGCGGTCTTCGGCCTCCTGATCATCGCCGGTGTCGGCACGTTCGCCGTGTTCTACTCGGTCGCCCCCGACGCCGACGACCTCGACCACCAGGCCGAGGTCGAGCTCAGCGCCACCCAGATCATGTGGGCCGGCGAGGAGGACGGCGAAGAGAGCGTCGCCCTCACCACCGGTGAGGTCAACCGGGTGCCCGTCGAGTTCGAGGACATCCCGGACAGTGTCGTGAGCGGGGTGCTCGCCGCCGAGCAGCACACCTTCTACGACGACCCGGGCATCAGCGTCACCGGTACCGCGCGTGCCCTGCTCTCCCGCGGTGAAGCGGGCGGTGGTTCCACCATCACCCAGCAGATGGCCCGTAACTACTACGGCGGGCTCTCGCAGGAGCAGACGATCCAGCGCAAGATCCGCGAGATCTTCATCTCGATCAAGCTGGCCCAGCAGCTGGAGCAGGACCAGATCCTCGAGCAGTACCTCAACACCATCTACTTCGGGCGCAACGCCTCCGGTGTCGAGGCCGCGGCCCAGGCCTACTTCGACAAGCCCGTCTCCGAGCTCGACGACGCCGAGGGCGCCTTCATCGGGCTGATCATCCAGCAGCCCAGCGCGTTCTCCAACCCGGAGCCGGGCGGTCCGCACGACCAGGTCATGCGGGGCGAGCGCTGGGACTACCTGCAGACCCAGCTCGCGGCGCTCAACGAGATCGAGCCCGAACTCGGCCTGCCCGAGGAGGAGGCGCAGAACCTCGAGTTCCCGGACACGGTCGAATACAACCCCGAGGAAGAGGGCGACCCGCAACTCGCCTACATCAACAACGCGGTCGTCGACGAGGTGGAGCGCCGGTACGACGGCATCACCGGCGCCGACATCGCGACGCAGGGGTACACGATCCAGACCTCGCTGGACGAGGACCTGATGACCGCCGCCGAGGACGCCTTCGACGTCCTCCCGGAGATGGCCGACGACACCATGCGCGGACTCACCTCCGTCAACCCCGAGACCGGGGAGATCGTCGCCTTCAACGGGGGACCGAACGCAGCGGAGGTCGTCAACAACTCGCTGACCCACCAGACACAGGCGGGTTCGGCGTACAAGCCGTTCGTGCTCGCGGCCGCGCTCAGGGACGGGGTGAGCCTCAACAGCCAGTTCGACGGCGACTCCCCGCAGGAGTTCCCCGGGTTGGAGAGCCCGGTGCAGAACGCCGGCGAACAGAGTTACGGCGAGGTCGACCTCATCCAGTCGACGGCGGACTCCATCAACACCCCCTATGTGGAACTGATGGTCCAGACGGGTGTGGAGAACGTCGACGACCTGGCCGTTGACATGGGCGTGAACGCGGCCCGTACCGAGACCTCGGTCCAGGGGCCGCTCGTCGCCCTGGGTACGCACCAGGTGAACACCCTGGACATGGCCTCGGCCTACGCCACCTTCGCCGCGCAGGGCCAGCAGAAGCCGGCCCACATGGTGACGGAGGTGCGCGACCGCAACGGCGACGTCGTCCAGCCCAACGACGCCGACGAGATCGAGAGCGGTTCCGAGGTCCTCGACAGCGACGTCACCGCCGACGCCACCCACGCCATGACCCAGGTCGTGGAGAACGGCGGTGGTGAGAACGCCGCGTTGCCCGACGGCCGTCCCGTCGCCGGCAAGACCGGTACCTCCTCCGACGCCGTCTCCGCCTGGTTCGTGGGGTACACCCCGCAGCTGGCCACCGCGGTCAGCCTCAGCCGGGCGGGCGCCGAACCGCTGGAGATCGGCGGTCAGGGCGATGTGGAGATCTTCGGTGGCACCACCTCCGCGAACGTCTGGAGCGAATTCATGACGACCGCGATGGAGGGTGAGGAGGTCCAGGAGTTCCCGCCGCCGCAGTTCATCGGTGACGACCAGAGCTTCCTGCCCACGCCGGAGCCGACGCCGGAGCCCACGCCGGAACCGACCGAGGAGCCGACGGAGGAGCCCACGGACGAGCCGTCCGAGGAGCCCACGCCTCCGGAGGACTGCAACCCGCTCGACCCCACCTGTGAGCCCGAGGAGATCGACTGCGAGGACCCGCAGTTCGAGGGTCACCCCGAGTGCCAGGAGGACGGCGAGGACGACGGCCCCGAGTGGCCGTGGGACCCGGAGGAGGAAGCTCCCGAGGAGGACAACAACAGCCTGATCAGGCCTCAGCGGGAGTGATACCGACAGGTCGACGTCGCGACGTGCCGATCTCCTGACAGATCGACCTCCTGACAGATCGACATGCCGACACGGTGACGAGGGGCCGGCGACCGCGCAGCACAGCGCGGACGCCGGCCCCTCTCGCTGTCCACAGGGGCGGAACCGACCCGCCAGGGTGGTACGGAGCTGCTGGTAATCTTGGCTCCCGTACGGCTCAGAGCCCCGATCACTCCCCGGCCCGGTCCGGGTGACGGGAACGGGGCACCTGACCTCCTGCCATGGAGATTCCATGGCCGCAACAGTCCAGAGGAGGAACGAACGCTCATGCGTCGTTACGAAATCATGGTCATCCTCGAGCCCAGCCTCGACGAGCGCACCGTCGCCCCGTCGCTGGAGAACTTCCTCGGCGTCGTCCGCAACGACGGCGGCTCGGTCGAGAAGGTCGACATCTGGGGCAAGCGCCGTCTCGCCTACGACATCGACAAGAACGCCGAGGGCATCTACGCGGTCGTCGACCTGACCGCCACGCCCGCCACGGTCAAGGAGCTGGAGCGCCAGCTCGGCATCGCCGAGTCCGTTCTGCGCACCAAGGTGCTCCGCCCCGAGGTCCACTAGGACCCGGTCCGTCCCCAGAGGGCGGCGGTTGTCCACACCCCCTGCCTCCGAGCATTCCGTTCTGTCGTCACCGGCGCGGATGATCGGGGGAACAGGCCCCAGCGCCTGATCCGTCTATCTCGAACCGGAGCCGATCCATGGCAGGCGAAACCCAGATCACGCTCGTCGGCAACCTCGTCGACGACCCTGAACTGCGCTTCACGCCCAGTGGAGCCGCGGTCGCCAACTTCCGAGTGGCCTCGACGCCTCGCACCTTCGACCGCCAGGCGGGGGAGTGGAAGGACGGCGAGTCCATGTTCCTCACCTGCACCGTCTGGCGGCAGTACGCGGAGAACGTCGCGGAGAGCCTCCAGCGCGGCATGCGTGTCATCGTCCAGGGGCGCCTCAAGCAGCGTTCCTTCGAGACCCGCGAGGGTGAGAAGCGCACCGTCTTCGAGATCGACGTCGACGAGGTCGGTCCCGCCCTGCGCCGCGCCACCGCCAAGGTGACCAAGACGGCGGGTCAGGGCGGCGGCGGCTTCGGCGGCCAAGGTGGCGGTTTCGGTGGCGGCCAGCCCCAGGGCGGCGGCTACGGGAACCAGGGCGGCGGCTTCGGCGGCGGCCCCCAGGGCGGTCGCGGCGGAGCACCCGCCGACGACCCGTGGGCGACCAACGGCGGTGGCGGCGGCTTCGGCGGCGGCGGGTTCTCCGACGAGCCCCCGTTCTAGTCCGAGGTCGAGCACCGAGCATCACCCCGGCCGGTGTCCGCCGGACACCGTGCCACCATCCATTTGTCATAGACCATCCCCGGGAACGACCCGGGGCTCTTGCGAAGGAGCACCACGATGGCGAAGCCGGCAGCGCGCAAGCCCAAGAAGAAGGTGTGCATCTTCTGCCAGGAGAAGCAGTCCTACATCGACTACAAGGACACCACGCTTCTCCGTAAGTTCATCTCCGAGCGCGGCAAGATCCGTGCTCGTCGGGTGACCGGTAACTGCACGCAGCACCAGCGCGACGTCGCGACCGCGATCAAGAACGCGCGCGAGGTCGCCCTGCTGCCCTACACCAGCAGCACCCGATAGCCGGGAAACTCCGAGGGAGGTTTTTGTCGTGAAGCTGATCCTGACCCACGAGGTCAACGGTCTCGGAGCCCCCGGCGATGTCGTCGAGGTGCGGGACGGCTACGGCCGTAACTACCTGCTCCCCCGCGGGTTCGCCATCGTGTGGACCCGTGGCGGCCAGAAGCAGATCGACCTCATCCAGCGCGCCCGTCGCTCCCGCGACATCCGCACGCTGGACGAGGCCCGTCAGATCGCCGGCCAGGTCGAGTCGCTCACGGTGCGCCTGAAGCAGCGCGCCGGCCAGGGCGGCCGTCTGTTCGGTTCTGTCACCGCCGGTGACGTCGCCGAGGCCGTGAAGGCCTCCGGCGGTCCCGAGCTGGACAAGCGCCGGATCGAGATCAAGAACGCGATCAAGTCGGTCGGCGCCCACAAGGTCGACGTGCGCCTCCACCCCGAGGTCAGCGCGACCATCAAGCTGGACGTCGCAGGCGTCTAGTCACGGTCGACCGTCGAAGGCCCCGTCCCGCTTCGTGCGGGGCGGGGCCTTTCGTCTGTGTGTGAGATGGACACGCCGCCCCTGAAGCCCAAGTGTGATTACAGTTGGTAATCTATCGTGTTCTCTGTGTTGGCATCCCGGATGCCCCGCACAGAGAGGACGAAGCATCGATGGCCGTAGAGAGACTGGACCGCAGGACCATGCTCCGCGGGGCCGCACTCCTCGCCGGGGGTGTACTGCTCGGCGGAGGGCTGGGCACGACCACCGCACGCGAGGCCCGGGCCGCCGCGATGCCGAAGGTGTTCACGCGGGACGACTGGGGTGCCCGTGCGCCCCAGGAGACGATCGACGTCCGGTCGGGCGGACCGACGCACATCGTGGTGCACCACACCGCGACCGAGAACGTCTCCGACACCTCGACGTCGCACGCGGCCGCCCTGTCCCGTTCCATCCAGAGGTTCCACATGGACACCAACGGGTGGGCCGACACCGGACAGCAGTTCACGATCAGCCGCGGCGGACACATCATGGAGGGCCGTGAGCGCTCCCTGGCCGCCGTGGGCGAGGGGTCGCACGTGATCGGCGCACACACCGCCGACCACAACGACCACACCATCGGGATCGAGAACGAGGGCACCTACACCTCGGCCACGCCGCCCGGAGACCTCCTCGACGCACTGGCCGACACGTGTGCCTGGCTGTGCACCGCCTACGGGCTGGACCCGGAGGAGGCGATCGTCGGCCACCGCGACTACAACTCGACCAACTGCCCCGGTGACGAGCTGTACGGGCTGCTCCCGCAGCTGCGCAGCGACACCGCGGCCAAGATGTCGAACGTGCGGAGCGAACTCGACGGGGTCGTGGACCTGGATCTGCGCCCCGAACAGCTGCCGTCGTTCCCCGGGCTCCCGCAGGCCGAACGGGTCGCCAACCACTACCACGGTCCGACGATCGGTCAGCGCGAACCGGTCCTGTGACCCGTCACCGGGGCCGCTCTGCCCCGGTGACCAGCCATGCACCGCCCCGTGCCCTCAGCCCCAGGGTGAGGGCACGGGCCAGGATCCACACGGAGAAGGCCCCCCACAGGCCGACCAACCCCCACAGCTGGGACCCCGCCACACTCGGCAGGGCCAGCGCGAACGGCAGGAACGCCAGCATCGTCCACAGGGACGCCCACGCGAGGTAACGCTGGTCCCCGGCCCCCATCAGGACCCCGTCCAGCACCATCGTCACCCCGCTCAACGGCTGCATCAGGGCCACCACGACCAGCGAGGCCATGATCAACGAGGCCACGTGTGCGTCGTCGGTGAAGGGGACCGGTGCCCAGGGCAGCACCAACAGCACCACGACGGTGAAGACCAGCCCGGCCATCACACCCCACTCGACCATGCGCCGGGTCGCGTCGCGGGTCCCGCGCACGTCGCCGGCGCCGAGGTAGCGGCCCACGATGGACTGTCCGGCGATGGCGACGGCGTCCATGGCGAAGACGAGCAGGGCCCAGATGTTGTAACTGACCTGGTGCGCGGCGATCGACTCGTCGCCCAGACGGGCGGCGACCGCGGTCGTGACCAGCGCGACCACACGCATGGAGACGCTGCGCAGGAACAGGGCGAACCCGGCGGTCGCCGAGCGGCGCAGGCCGTACAGGCTCGGCGCGAGGGAGACCCCCTGACCGCGGGCCGACCGGGCGATCGCGGCCACGTACCAGAAGGCCCCCGCCCCCTGCGCGATCACCGTCGACCAGGCCGAACCGGCGATGCCCCAGTCCATGACGAGCACGAAGAGCGCACACAGCAGGGCGTTGCCCGCGTAGGACGCCACGGCCACCACGAGTGGGGTGCGGGCGTCCTGGAGTCCGCGCAGGACCCCGGTCCCGGCCATGATGATCAGCAGGAACGGGGTGCTCAGCAGGCTGATGCGCAGGTAGGTCAGCGCGTAGGGCGCGACCTCGGGGGAGGCGCCGAGCATGTCGATGAGGTACGGGCCCAGGGGCCAGCCGATGCCGATGGCGGCGATCCCGAGGAGCACGGCGAGCCACAGGCCGTCGATCCCGTCGCGCATCCCGCCGGGGATGTCCCCGGCCCCGAATTTGCGGGCCACCGCGGCGGTGGTCCCGTAGGCGAGGAAGATGCACACCGCGGCCAGGGTCAGCAGGACCTGGCCGGCCACCCCGAGCCCGCCGAGGGCCTGGGTGCCGAGAGTGCCGACGATCGCGGAGTCGGTGAGCAGGAACAGGGGCTCACTGATGAGAGCGAAGAACGTGGGGACCGCGAGTGCGAAGATCTCCCGGTCGTGGCGGTGCCGGAAGGGCGCGGCGGAGAGCAGTCTGGGCATGACGGGGCAAGATTACCGGACACCCGTTCGACGGGGTGGGTGAAGTTGTCCACAGGCGCGCGAAAGCCTGTGGACAACCTGTGGAAAGACCCTCTGTGAGGCATCTGGCACCCGGGGGTCACGAAGCACGTTTTCGCAGATCAAATGGGTCATGAACGGGACGTCGCAAAGTTATCCACAGGTGATGTGCACAACCTGTGCGCACAACGTCCCGCGCAGCCCGGGACATGGTGGTACAGGCGGTTGTCCACAGGCTTCTGCCGGGGTCCGGGAGGACCTCGGGATGGGGCATCCTGGAGGGGTCGTCATCGTCTCTGGGGGAGTAGTCCGTGAGCGTCGCCGAGGAACCACCCGAGGAACGCGGATACGATCGCACCCCTCCCCACGACATCCAGGCGGAGCAGAGCGTGCTCGGCGGCATGCTCCTGTCGAAGGACGCCATCACGCAGGTCGTGGAGATCATCCGCTCCGCCGACTTCTACCGGCCCGCGCACCAGATCATCTACGACGCGGTCGTGGACCTGTTCTCCCGCGGCGAGCCGGTCGACGCCATCTCCGTCAACGCCGAGCTCACCAAGCGCGGCGAGGTCACCCGGGTGGGCGGCGCCCCTTACCTGCACACCCTGACCGAGGCGATCCCCACCGCCGCCAACGCCGGCTACTACGCCAAGATCGTCTCCGACCGCGCGATCCTGCGCCGCCTCGTGGAGGTCGGTACCCGCATCGCGCAGATCGGCTACACCGGCGACGGCGAGGTCGACGACCTCGTCGACCACGCACAGGCCGAGATCTACCGCGTTGCCGAGAAGCGCACCGGCGAGGACTACCTCGCGCTCGCCGACATCATGCCCGGCGCCCTCGACGAGATCGAGGCGATCGGTGCCCACGACGGCAGCCTCACGGGTGTGCCCACGGGCTTCGCCGACTTCGACGCGCTCACCAACGGCCTGCACCCCGGCCAGATGGTGATCATCGCCGCCCGCCCGGCAGTAGGCAAGTCGACGCTTGCACTCGATTTTGCTCGGGCGGCCTCCATCAAGAACGACATGACCTCGGTCTTCTTCAGCCTGGAGATGGGGCGGAACGAGATCGTCATGCGCCTGCTCTCGGCCGAGGCGCGGGTCCCGCTGCACACGATGCGGTCCGGTCTGATGACCGACGACGACTGGACCCGCCTGGCCAGACGCATGGGCGAGGTCGCCAACGCCCCCCTGTTCATCGACGATTCCCCGAACATGTCGATGATGGAGATCCGTGCCAAGGCGCGCCGTCTCAAGCAGCAGCACGATCTCAAGCTCATCGTCGTCGACTACCTCCAGCTCATGAGCGCCTCCGGCCGGGTGGAGAGCCGGCAGCAGGAGGTATCGGAGATGTCGCGTTCCCTCAAGCTCTTGGCCAAGGAGCTCGAGGTTCCGGTCGTGGCGCTCTCACAGCTCAACCGTGGCCCGGAACAACGCACGGACAAGCGCCCGCAGGTCTCGGACCTGCGTGAGTCCGGATGCCTGGTCCCAGAAACACGTGTACGGCGTGCAGACACGGGTGTTGAGACCACCTTGGGTGAGCTGCACGAGAGCGGGGAGACCGATATCCCGGTGTGGTCCCTCGACGAAAAGTTGCGCATGGTTCCCCGGACCATGACTCACGTGTTCTCCAGCGGCACCAAGCAGGTGTACCGCCTTCTCCTCACCTCGGGCCGGGAGGTCACCGCGTCGGGAAACCACCCCTTCCTCGCGTTCGACGGATGGACACCGCTGGAGGAACTGGGTGCGGGTGACCGGATCGCCGTACCCCGGTCGGTGCCGGAACCTGAGCAGGTGCGTTCATGGTCGGAGCCGGAGGTCATCCTCTTGGCTCACCTCATCGGGGACGGCTCCTTCGTCCGTCGGCAGCCGATTCGTTACGCGAACACGGACGAGGACAACTTGGCCGTCGTCACAGAGGCCGCGGCCCACTTCGGGGTCCGGGCGGTGCGTGACGAGCACGCTGCTGCCCGCACGGTCTCGCTCCGGCTTCCGTCCCCGTACCGGTTGACCCACGGTAAGCGGAACCCGATCGCGCAGTGGTTGGACGGCTTGGGGCTCTTCGGGCTGCGCAGCCACGAGAAGTTCGTCCCGTGCGGGGTCTTCTCCCTGCCGGAATCACAGGTCGCGTTGTTCCTCCGACACCTATGGGCGACCGACGGGTCGGTCGGGTGGGACCGGGCGGCGGACAAGGCCCGCATCTACTACTCGACAACGAGCCGTCGCTTGGTCGACGACGTGAGCCACCTGCTCATGCGGCTCGGCATCATGAGCCGGATCAAGGAGACCCGGAAGGGCGATTACCGGCCCAGCTACACCGTGGACGTCAACGGTGTCGACGACCAGCGTCGCTTCGCCGACCTGGTGGGCTGCCACGGTGCGCGGTCGGTGCGCGTGGACGAGTGTGTGACGGCGCTCGCCGGTCGCAAGGCCAACACCAATCTGGACACGGTCCCTCACCAGGTGTGGGATCAGGTCCGAGAAGGCCTCGCAAACCGGGGGATGACCCATCGTGAGTTCGCGTCCGCCATGGAGACCAGTTTCAGTGGCAGGAGCATGTGGAAGCGCGCGCCGAGCAGAACCCGGCTCTCCCGAGTGGCCCAGGTGTTGGACGACGCCGATCTGGATCTGCTCGCCACCAACGACGTTTTCTGGGATGAGATCGCCGCGGTGGAGCCGCTCGGGGAGCGCGAGGTGTTCGATGCCACGGTTCCGGGCACGCACAATTTTGTCGCCAACGGGATCCACGTACACAATTCGATCGAGCAGGACGCCGACATGGTGATCCTCCTGTACCGCGAGGACGTGCACGACAAGGAGTCGCCGCGCGCGGGCGAGGCGGACATCATCGTGGCCAAGCACCGTAATGGTCCGACCGCGGACGTCACCGTCGCCTTCCAGGGGCACTACAGCCGCTTTGTCGACATGGCGCCGGGCTGATGGAGCGACGTGTCGCCACGGCGACAGGTCTCTGAAGTGCTGTAACCACAGAACCACCTGCGGTTATATCGGTCCGTCCACAAGTCGATTTTTGTGCAGACCAAAAAGTCGACAAAGAGCTACGTCGACATGACGCCACAGCCCCGTGCCTGTCGCCGAAGCCGGCGGGGTGGCCGGCGGATCCTCGCGGCGAACATTCCGGGCGGGGCCCGGCGCGTGTCCTCCAGGTGCGGAGGCCCGAGTGTGCCGCGGCCCCGTGCCGGAGGGGAAACGGCCGAGCGGGTTTCGGACACCGAATGAGGCCGCAGGTGCGGGGCCGGATGGAGGCCCTCCGGTCCGCATCGGGGTGAGCCGTCCCGTGCCGGCCGGGTGCGGGTGGTCGCCGTGAGAGCAGGATCACCTCCGTTGTGTGGCCGGAGGTCCTGTATTCAGACAACCGGAACCCGATTAATCGACGGGCTGATTTGTCGACAAAACGATCCGCGCGGGGATCGAGTGACAGGAGCACCGCCCTACACACGCATCAGGCCCCCGCCCGGTGTGGGCGGGGGCCTGTGCGAGTCGTGGGGCCGGGGGGGGTGTCAGAACCAGCGGGCCTCGGGGCGGGTGCGCCCGTTCTCGTCGGTCACGAGGACCCAGTGCATGATCGGGTGCCCCGAGCTGATGCGGTCGGCGTCCTCGCGGGGCTGCGGGACGGCTGCGGGGCCGCTGCCCAGGCCGGAGAGGCGGCGGGTCGTGGCGGCAGAGCGCGTGCTGCGACGGGTGTGGGAGCGAGTGGGCTGAGGTGCACGTTCGGTCCGGCGCGCCATGGTGACCCCTCTCGTTTCCGTTTCAGATGATCTAAGTTAACCCGTCGTTCACCTTGGAGTCAATCGCCCGGGCGGTGAGAACCGGGGCTTCCGCGGCTGGATCGGGCCTCAGGTGAACGGAAGGTGAACGAGGGGCGAACCCGGACGACGGGTGCAGAAACGACGAGAGCACCCGCCGCAGCGGGTGCTCTCGTCGTCGCTCTCGTGCGTGGAGGAGGGCCTCACTCCTTGAAGATGAGCCCCACGACCTCCAGGTAGAGCTGTTCCGGGTACGGGATGAAGTTGATCTTGCTGAGGGCCTGGTCCTGACCGGCCGACTCCATCACGAACGTCCCGTAACCGAGGAAGCGGCCGAGCAGCGTGCGCTCGAACCGCATGTCGGTGACCTTGCCGAGCGGCATCATGTTCACCTGGCGGGTGATGAGTCCCGTGGTGAGCAGGAGCCTCGCCGAGGTGATGACGAAGTAGTCCACCGACCACTCGGCCACCTGCCAGACGAACCACACCAGCATCAGCAGCCACAGCCACCAGATGATGGCCAGGCTCGCCGTGCTGTTGGCGATCGCCGTGTTGCTGAGGATCCCGGCCACGATCAGGGCGGCGAGCACCGCGCTGACCGGCCCGATGAGCACGGCTGGATGCCTGCGGATGGTCACCACGTCCTGCTCGTGGGGGAGCAGGTAACGGTTGACCGAGGCGGGTGCGCTGTTACTCGACGCTACGAGGCGCATGCCGGCCGACCACCCCTAAGGAAGCAGCGCGTTGACGAAGCGGGACATCGCTTCCGCGCCGCCCATGAGCCCGCCCAGGGCGCTCTGGATCACCCCTGCGGCGCTCTCCGGCTGCGTGAGCAGATAGAACGCCACAAAGGCGATGAGCGCGTATCCGCCCCATTTCTTCAACTTCGCCACGTCTGACTCCCCTTGGAATCCACCTGACCCACTGGCCCAGCAGAGATTGTTCCACCGACCATGGTGCCCGTAAAGCCAGTGCTACACCATCGGCGTGGCGTTATGTCGGACGTTCGACGCTTGCCGAAACTGTCCTTTTCCGGTGCCGCTGGTAACCCCGTGAAAGAGGGGCCGTAACCCGTGTACGCAGGTCAGCGCTGTTCGTTGAGGGCCAGGGCCAGAACCTGCAGATGTTGGCGGGCGATGCGTTCGACCAGCTCGGGCGTGGCGTTCCCGGTGACGTCCTGGGCTCCGTGGTGGGCCGCGTTCACGCACCGGGTCACGGTCGCCGTGTGGTGCACGCCGTTGAACTCCGATTCCAGCCGGTGGACCACCGGGGCGAAATGCGAGTCGCGGGAGATGTGGGGCGTCGAAGGGGAGGGGTTCTCCGGCATCTCACTCCTTGGGGGCTCTTCTGAGGTGTGTCGCGCACTGTGTGCGCCTCGGGGCTGTGCGTAGCCCGCGGAGGGTTGCCTGGACGTCGGCCGCGAAGGGCGGTCGGTCCTGGGGGAGGAGGCTCGGCTACGCGCTGTGTGGGGTTCTTTTCGGTCCGGCGGGTTTGCCCTGTTAAGGGCGGTTCTCAACCATGATCACTCGTGTCTGTTACGTTCCCATCTCGAATCGAATTCGGCTAATGCAGCAGGGGGTTGCGGTCTGGTGGACCCGCTGCTTCGACCTGGGGCGATGCACGTTACCAGTGTGCCATTACCCGTCTTTCGGACCTTCATTCACGCGCCCGGAAAATGGACCGAAAAAGCGCCCAACCGGAGACCGGTTGGGCGCTCGGGATGCGGAGAGGGCTGTCGGCTCAGTGGCAGCCGTACAGGCGGTCGCCCGCGTCGCCCAGCCCCGGGACGATGTAGCCGTTCTCGTCCAGCCGCTCGTCGACCGCGGCGGTGACCACACGCAGGGTGGCTCCGTGGTCGGGGTCGAGGGACTCCTCGAGCTGCTGCTCGACGGCGGTCAGGCCTTCGGGGGCGGCCAGCAGGCACAGGGCCGTGATGTGGTCGGCGCCGCGCTCGACCAGCAGTTGCAGCGCTGCTGCGAGAGTGCCGCCCGTCGCCAGCATCGGGTCGAGCACGTAGATCTGGCGGCCCGAGAGGTCCTGCGGGAGGCGGTCGGCGTAGGTGGCCGGCTGGAGCGTCTCCTCGTTGCGTGCCATGCCGAGGAAACCGACCTCGGCGGTCGGCAGCAGACGGGTCATGCCGTCGAGCATGCCGAGCCCGGCGCGCAGGATCGGGACGACCAGGGGGGTGGGGCGGGTGAGTTGGGTTCCGGTCGCCCGCGTCAGCGGGGTCTCCAGGGTGACCTCGCTCACGCGTACGTCGCGGGTGGCCTCGTAGGCGAGCAGGGTGACCAGCTCGTCGGTGAGGCGCCGGAAGGTCGGGGAGTCGGTCCGCACGTCGCGCAGGGTGGTCAGCTTGTGCGCCACCAACGGGTGGTCGACGACCAGGGTTTCCAAGGCTTTCTCCGGTTGAGCTGGGCTGACGGGACGGTGGCTGGGGAGAAGTGGGCGTGCCCGAGTCTAATCGCGAGGTCCGCCCGCACCGCCGCAGCGCGGGCGTCACATGCGTCGCACCACTCCCGTACCGATCGGCCGCACCCCCTGGCAGACAGCAGCGCGCGCCCCTTACCCTTCGGGTCCGGTGGTGGCCCGCGGACGCGGGCGGGCACATGAGTCCGCCCCTGCGCGGACACCGCCGAGCACTGATTGTGGACAAGGATGACGGGAGGCGCGGGGTGATCGTTACCATGGCTGTCGCAGGGGCGATCCGGGGTTCCGTCGTCCGCACCGATGCACCGGCCGGGTTGGGGTGGCGATGACAGTACTCGATCATGGTGACGACGATTCGGGCGACTTCGCCGCCGTCGCTTACAGGGAAGAGGAGTACTGGGACGTCGATCTGCTCCCGGTCGCCCTCACCCAGGACCTCAAGGGGCTCATTCACGCCCTGCGCCAGCAACCCAGCATCAGCGGTTCGCTCGGCCTGGTCTCGATCGGCGACGACTTCTTCATCATCGTTCGGGTCTACGGTGAGGAGACCTCCCTCTTCCTCTCCGACGTGACCGCCTCGGTCGACTGGGAGATGGCCCGCGACGTCCTGGACGAACTCGGGATCGACGTCCCCGACGACGACGATCTGGACCAGGTCCTGCCCGCGGGCGACCTGTCGATCGTGGCCGATCTCGGCCTGGACGAGATGGAGCTGGGCGCCCTCGCGGGCGACCTCGACCTGTACCCCGACGAGGTGCTGGCGAGCGTCGCCGAGCGGCTGGGATTCGCCCAGTCCTTCCAGCGTGTCCTGGACGGGATGGGGTAAGGGAGTCCTGGAGTTCACCCCGGCAGAACAGGAGAGCACGCGGTGTCGACCTTCGCAGCCATCTTCGCCCCGGACGGGAAGGTGTGGCGGGGTACCGAGGTCGAGCTCGACGAAGCGGACATGATCGACGACATCACCGATCTCATGGTCGACTTCGCGGTCGACCGCGGCGGTGACGAGGCCCTCCTCCTCGTGGAGGCCGATGACGAGTGGTTCGCGATCGTCCGGGCCGAGGACGGCGGTGAAGAACCCCGGATCTATCTTTCCGACGCCCGCGTGGTGCACGACCACCCCGTTGCCTCGGTGTTGTCGGAGGCCGGCGGGCTGGGTGCGCCGCCGCCGTCCGAGAGCGCCGGTTCCCGACCCAACCCGGTCCCCGACGGTGACGGGGACCTCCTCACCGACCTCGGCGTGACCGAGGACGAGCTGCACGACCTGGCTTCGGGCGGCGGTGTGCTGCCCAGCGACGTGTTGGCCGTGGTCGCCGAGCGGGCGGGGTTCGCCGACCTGCTCGACGGCATGAGGCTCTGAGGCGATGGACCGGGACCTCGTCGACGCCGCTCTGCGTCTGGCCCTGCTCGAGGGCGAGCGTGCCCTGGAGACGGGCGACGTCCCCGTGGGCGCGGTGGTTCTGGGAGGGGACGGCGCGGTCCTGGGTACCGGCCGCAACGAGCGTGAGGCGACCGGTGATCCCACGGCCCACGCGGAGGTCCTGGCGCTCCGGGCGGCGGCCCGTGTGCGGGGTGAGTGGCGTCTGTCGGGGTGCACCCTGGTCGTGACGTTGGAGCCCTGCACGATGTGCGCGGGGGCGACCGTGCTCTCGCGTGTGGACCGGTTGGTGTACGGGGCGCGCGACGAGAAGGCAGGGGCGGCCGGATCGGTGTGGGACGCGGTGCGCGATCCACGCCAGAACCACCGGCCGGAGGTGCTCCCGCCCGACCTCGTGGGGGCCGATGTGGCGGCCGAGTGCTCCGGTCTGCTCTCCCGATTTTTCGCTCGGCGCAGGATCCTGTAGAGTTCCTCTCGGTGGAGTCGCCTAGTGGCCGATGGCGCCCGCCTCGAAAGCGGGTAAGGGGCAACCCTTCGAGGGTTCGAATCCCTCCTCCACCGCCACCAAGCCGCCCCCGGCACTGCCGGGGGCGGCTTTTTTGTGCCCGCTCCGGGCTCCGTGCCGTCGTCGTGAATTCTGTGCCCCGACTGGTTACCGTGGGTTTTTGTTCGATTACTTTGAGCAGTAACGCATGATGGGGGACGCCACAGTATGGCTCTGACATGGGCGGACGAGTTCCGCCGTCGAACGCTGCGGTTGCGCCGGAGGGTCCCCAGGAAGGCGTTGCTCCTGGCGGTGGCGGCCGTGGCCCTCGTCGTCGTCCTCGTCGCCCCGACCCCCGTTGCCATGGTGACCGCGTTCCTCTTCCCCGCCGCGGGGCTCTGGCTGCTCGGCTCCGAACTGGCCGCGCTCCGCCGGGAACGCAGGGTGCGGGAGCGCGACCGTCGACACCGTGCCGAGGAACGGCGCCGGCAGCAGGAATCGGAGAACCGCCTGCGCGAGCTGGAGCACCGCCTGTGGAAGGGGGACTCGGGGGCAGCGGGCGAGGGTCTGCGCGAGTACACCCTCGACGCCGGCCACGGGACCGAACGGCGGGCGCGCGCCCTGGACGGCCTGGGAGCCTGGTTCGAGCACACCGGCCACTCGGACCGCGCGCAGCAGATGCGGCGTGCGGCGCTGCTCACCGACCTGTCGCCGCCGAGCTCCGAGCGGGTGCGGTCGGTGCTGGGTGATCGCGGGGAGACCCTGCACTTCGACGTGCTGATCGTCTCGCACTTCGGTCTCCCCGGGGGCACGACGGGCAGCAACGCACAGGAGATCGAGGCGCAGACCCGCGCCGGGCTGCGGACGGGGCTGCTGCATCACCCCATCACCGCCTGGAACCGCGGAAGGCCCATCAGCCCGAAGATCATGCGTCTGGTGGACGGGGACCGCGTCCGGCTCGTGCACTGGAGCGACCGGATCACCTGCGATCTGCTGCTGATCCGGCATCCGAAGGTCTGCGACGTCATCGCCGAAGACCTCCCGGAGGTGGAGGCCGCCCACACAGCGCTGATCATCAACCAGCCGCCGTACCGCTACTACGGAGCGGACGGCAGGGGCGAGGAGATCTGGGACCCCGCCCGTGTCCACGGCAACCTGATGGAACGCTTCGGGCCGCACACGTGGTACCCGATCGGTCCGGCGGTGCGCGACACACTCGTGGCGCACCACCTCGACGAGTTCCCGGACATGCCGCTCGCTTCGTGGGACTGGGTCAACGTCATCGACATGGACGAGTGGGCGCGCCCCGAGCCCCGCCCCTTCGACGGCACGGTGCGGGTCGGGCGGCACTCGCGCGACCACGTGTCCAAGTGGCCGGAGACGCGCGAGCTCCTGGAGGCCGCCTACCCGCCCGACGCGGGTTACGAGTACCGGGTCCTGGGCGGGGCGGACAGCCCGGAAGGCCTGCTCGGCGGGTTGCCCGACAACTGGACGGTCCACCCGTTCGACAGCGTTCCGGCGCGGGACTTCCTGCACGAGCTCGACGTGTACGTGTACTTCACCTCCACCGACTACGTGGAGGCCTTCGGGCGCTCGCCCCTGGAGGCGATGGCGGTCGGGCTGCCGACCGTGCTGCCCCGGCAGTTCAAGCCCCTCTTCGGTGACGCCGGCATCTACACCGAACCCTCCGGGGTGGGCGCCGAGATCGACCTGCTCATGACCGACCGTGAACACCACGCACGCCGCGTCGAACGCGCCCGCCAGGTGGTCCGGGACCGGTTCAGCTACGACGCTCACCTGGGCCGTCTCGGTGACGTGGGGGTCCGTGCCGCGCGCACCTCGTGAGGAACCGTGCGGCCCGGACACCGAAGCTTCGATGGGAGACGACGATGACCCCTGACCCTCGAGCCCTGCTCGCCGGCCTCCGGCGGAGGGTGCGCCGTCACGTACCGATGCGGACGGCCTTCGCCGTGTCCGCCGTGTGTGTGGCCCTGCTGGTCGTGCTCGTCGGCGGGAGACCGGGCCTGGCCGCGGCCAGCCTGTTCCTCGGCGCCGGTGTGGCTTGGGCCGGCCGTTCGGTGGCGGTGCTGCGCCGGGAGGAACACGCGGCGGCCACGGCCGGCCCCGTGAGCGGCCGTGGCAGGGCCGACCAGCAGGCCGTCGAACGGATGTGCCGCCACCTGTGGGGCGGGTTCTCCACGGCCGCGCTGGCGGAGCTGCGCGAGTTCTCCGCCGATCCGACCCGCACTCCGGAGTCCCGTGCCGCGGCGCTGTCTGCGGCCGCGGACCGGCACGCCTCGATCGGTGAGACCGACCGCGCGGGGGCCCTGCGCCATGCCGCCCTGCTCTCCGACCCCCGGCCTCCGGGGCCCTCCGTGAAACCCGAGCCGCTGCCCGACGGTCCGGTCCACGTCGACGTCCTCCTGGTGTCGGACTTCTGCAACCTGGGCGGGACGACGGGCAGCAACCTCCAGGAGTTGGCGGCCCAGACGGCGGGCGGGTTGCGCACGGGGCTGTTGCACCACCCGTTCGACAACCAGAAACCGGGCAGGCCGGTCAACCCCAAGTTCAACCGGTTCGTGGACGGCGACCGTGTGCGGTACGTGCGCCCGGGCGAACAGGTGACCTGCGACGTGATGATCGTGCGCCACCCGAGGAGTGTCGAGAGCCTGCGGGAGGACCTCACACACGTCACGGCCCGGGCCACGAAGCTCATCGTGAACCAGACCCCGTGCCGGTACTACGGGGACGACGGCGCCGGCGAGGCCGTCTGGGACGTCGCCGAGACCCATCGTGTGCTCCAGGACTGGATCGGTGACCACGAGTGGTGCCCGATCAGCCCGTTCGTGCGCCGCGCGCTCCTGGAGCACCACGCCGACGAGCTCGGTCCGGTGCGCCTGTCCGACCACGACTGGACCAACATCATCGACCTGGACGAATGGCGCCGGGACGGGGAGCGCGAGCCGGACGGGGCGGTGCGGATCGGTCGGCACTCACGCGACCACGAGTCCAAGTGGCCGGAGACGCCGGAGCTGCTGCTGTCGGCCTACCCCGCGGGGGAGGGGCGCGAGGTCCATGTGCTGGGCGGGACGTCGGTGCCGCGGCGCATGCTCGGCGGGCTGCCCGAGGGGTGGGTCACCTACCGCTACGACTCGTTGCCGGTCCCCGAGTTCCTGCGTGATCTGGACGTGTACGTCTACCAGACCTCCTCGGACCTGCTGGAGGCGTTCGGCCGGGCCCCCTTGGAGGCGATGGCGGCCGGGGTCCCGACGGTGCTCCCTCCCAAGTTCGAGGAGCTCTTCGGATCGGCCGCCGTCTACGCGACCCCCGGGCGTGTGGGCGACGCCGTCGACTGGCTCACGGCCGACCCCCGTCGCAGCCGGGACCAGGTGGAACAGGCGTGGGCGGTGCTGCGGGACCGCTTCAGCCACCAGGCGCACCTGCAGCGGCTGGCCGCGATCGGTGTGCGGGTCGGCGCCCCGGTCTGAGGGGCGGTGACGGGGCCCGGCAGAGGTCCGGGCCGGCGAGGAGGGGATGTGGATGGGACAGGCCAACACGGTCGGACAGCAATTGTGGAGCCTGCGCGACAGTGTCCCGCCGGCGCGGGTGGCGGCGGTCGGGGGCGCGGCGGGGCTGATGGTGGTCCTGTTCGCCGACCTGCGCCTGGCCCTGGCCGCCGGGTTCGCGATGGTCGCCTGCGGACTGTTCTGGGTCGGCCGGTCGGTGGTGCGCCTGCGGAGCAGGGTGGACCAAGAGGTGGACCGGGCCGACGAGCGGGCGGAGCGGCAGGAACAGCATCAGAAGCGGGAGCGCAAGGCCCGGGAACGCGGGGAACGCGGTCGGGCCAGGGACCGGGAGGCGGACGCCGAACGTGCCGAGCTCGAGCGGCTGCGCCTGTTGCTGTGGAACGGGTTCAGTGCGTCCGGGATCGAGCAGATGCGCGCGTTCTGCTCGGCCCCCGACCGGAGCAAGGAGGCCCGCTTCGAGGGGTTGGCGTCGATCGCCGAGAGGCATGCCTCCGCCGGCCGGGAGGACCTGGCGCGCAGCTTCCGCCGGTCGGCGTTGATGGCCGACCCGGAGGCGGTGACGGCCGAGCGGGTCAGGGGCGTGATGGCCCCGGAGGGCCGGAGTGTCCACGTGGATGTACTCATGGTGTCGGACTTCGGGCTTCCCGGGGGCACCACCGGGAGCAACATCCAGGAGGTGCGGGCGCAGTCCACCGCCGGGCTGCGGACCGGACTGTTGTCGACCCCGTTCCGGCCCTCGAAGGTCGGCAGGCCGGTGAACCCGAAGGTCCTGGAGGTCGTCGACGGCGACCGTGTGCAGTTCGTGCACTGGAGCGACCGCATCACCTGCGACCTGCTGCTCGTCCGGCACCCGAAGGTCTGCGAGAACCTGCTCGAGGACCTGCCGGAGATCCGCGCGGGACGTACGGTGCTCGTGGTCAACCAGCCGCCGTGCGAGCGCTACGGGGTCGACGGCCCTTCCCCTGCCACATGGGATCCGGGCAGGGTGCGCGCGGTGCTCGACGGGTGGGTCGGCGAGCACACGTGGTACCCGATCGGCCCCGCCGTGCGGTCGGCGCTCCTGGAGCACCACGGTGCCGAGCTGGACGGTGTGGAGCTGGCCGAGGACGACTGGGTCAATATCATCGACCTCGCTGCCTGGCGGCGGCCCCGCCGGCGGGAGCACGACGGTACGGCCCGGGTCGGCCGGCACACGAGGGACGAACCGGTGAAGTGGCCCGAGCTCCCGGGGCTGCTGGAGGCGGCCTACCCGTCCGGTCAGGGACGGGAGATCCACGTGCTGGGCGGGGCGGACAGCGCGGCCGGGGTGCTCGGCGGGGTTCCGGACACGTGGAGGGTCCAGGGGTTCGACTCCGTTTCCCCGAGGGAGTTCCTGCACGGGTTGGACGTGTACTCGTACTTCACCGCATCGGACTACGTGGAGGCGTTCGGCCGCTCCCCGTTGGAGGCGATGGCTGCGGGGGTCCCCACGATCATGCCGCCCCGTTTCAAGCCGCTGTTCGGTGACGCGGGGGTCTACTCCGACCCCTTCGGTGTGCGGGAGGAGATCAGCCTCCTCATGACCGATCACGACCGGTACGAGCGCCAGGTGCGGCGGGCCTGGGAGGTGCTCGAGGCCCGGTTCAGCCACGAGGCTCACCTGCGCCGGATCGCTGAGCTCGGGGTGCGCCAGGAACGGGCTTTCCCGACGATCAGTTAATAACGGACATACGTGGAGGTCATGCCTTCTTCCGGTCAGCGTGTGGCGACCGGGAGGAGGCATGTCCGCGCGGGAGGATCGGCGCCCTGAAGACCCGGCCGCGAGGCCGTGTTCCTCACGTCTTTGGGGGTAACAGTGGCGGGACGGTACGAACACCACGACGTCGTCGTGGTCGGCGCAGGGTTCGCCGGCCTCAGCGCCGCGCACGCACTGACCGACGCGGGTCTGTCGGTCCAACTGCTCGAGGCCCGCTCGCGCGTGGGCGGTCGCGCGCTGACGCGGTACCTGGACGACGGCACCCAGCTGGACCTGGGCGGGCAGTGGATCGGACCCACCCAGCTGCGCATCAACGAGATCGTGCAGCGCTACGGGGTGGAGATCTACCGCACGCCCGCACACGGCGCCGCCGTCAACGACTTCGACGGTGACCGCCGCGAGGACCTGCTCCCCGACGTCACCGAGCTCTTCGATTCCCTGGAGGCGATGTGCCGCCGTGTGCCCGCCGAAAGCCCGTGGGAGGCCGAGGAGGCGCGGCAGTGGGACCGTATGACGTTCGCGTCCTGGCTCGACGCCACCGGGCGCCCTGACGTGGCCACCCGGTACGTGGCGCGTGTGGTCTCCGGCGGGCTCCTCGCCGGTTCGCCGGCGGAGACATCGGTGCTGGAGACCCTGTTCTACCTCGTCAGCGCGGGAGGGGTGCAGTCCCTGCTCGGGTACGAGGGCGGCGCGCAGGAGAGCCGGGTGGTCGGCGGGGCCCAGGTCATCGCCGACCGGATGGCCGCCGACCTCCCCGAGGGGGTGCTGCGCCTCGGCGAGCCGGTCCTGCGCATCGAGTACTCCGACGACGGCGCGCGGGTGGAGAGCACCGTGCACGCCTACCGCGCCGACCGGGTCGTGGTCGCCGTCCCGCCGGTGATCGCGTCCCGGCTGCGCTACGACCCGCCGCTGCCCCCGCTCAAGGACGGCGCCCTGCAGAGGGTCCCCGCGGGCACGGCGCTCAAGGTCCACGCGGTCTACGCGGAACCGTTCTGGCGTGAGGCGGGATACTCCGGCATCTCCACCTCCGCGGGCGGGCTCCTCACCGAGACCGTAGACAACACCCCGCCCGGGGCGCCCAGGGCGGTACTGACGGCGTTCGCGTACGGCGACGAGGCCGTGGAACTGCGCCGCCACGGCGCGGACGCGCGGCGGGCCTCGGTGCTGGAGCGGCTCGCGGAGCTCTTCGGCGCCCCGGCCCTGAGCCCGGAGGACTTCGTCGAGTACGACTGGCTCGCGCAGGAGTGGACCCGCGGGTGCTTCTCCGGGCACCTGACCACCGGGGCGGGCACGACCTTCGGCTCGGTCCTGCGCACCCCGGTCGGGGTCGTGCACTGGGCGGGAACCGAGACCGCCACGGAGTGGAACGGCTACTTCGACGGCGCCGTGGCCTCCGGGCGCCGGGCCGCGGACGAGGTGGTCCGGGCCCTGCGTCCGTGAGCGCGGGTGCGGTCGGCCCCGGGGCGGGTGTCCCGGGGCCGACCGCTGTTCAGGGGCGGAACAGGGAGTTGACCGACCGCAGTACGGGCGCCGAGGTCAGCGCTGCGGTGTCCAGGTCGGCGTCGGTGCGCACGGTGAAGGTGTGCGACTCCCCGGGCAGGAGGGTGACGAGCATGGTGTCGGCCTCCGCGTCGGGTGCGAGGCGGTCGGCGAGCACCGCGGTGTCGCGCGCGAACGAGGACGCCGTGGCGGTGATGTGGTAACCCCCGGGTACGCGCGCGGCGGTGGCGGTGACCGCGCCGGGGTCGTAGGCGAGGTCCCGGTCGGCGGCGAAGGTGTGCACGGCCCGTGTGCGGCCGTCGTCGACCACGAGGACCTCCTGTGCGGCCTCGGCCGGGGTGAGGGCCGGGTCGGACAGTTCCAGCGCCTGTGCGGATCGTGCGGCGATGTCGGCGTCCAGGGACGACTCGTGTTCGACGGTGCCGTCCAGGCGCATGCGGCGCACACGCAGCCGGGTGGTCCAGCGTTCACCGGTGTCGTTGACCGCGACCAGAGTGGGGCGGCCTTCCCTGGGCTGGACGGTGAGCAGACGGGGCGCGAAGGCGTGACGCAGTGCGTACAGCAGGGGTTTGGGTCGCCCGTCGCCGTCGACCGCCGACCATGAGGTGACGGGCCAGCAGTCGTTGAGCTGCCACACGAGGGCCCCGGCGGTGCGCGGCCACCACGACCGGAAGTGTTCGACGCCGAAGGCGACCGCGCGTGCCTGCACCAGCTGGGTGGCCCAGTGCCAGTCGGTGAAGGAGGCGGGCTCGGGCAGGTGCGGTGCGAGGCCGCGGGCGAGCTTGCCGTTGCCGTCCTCGGCCTTCTGGTGCAGGAGGAACCCGGGTGAGGTGGTGGTGAGGGGATCGTCGTGCACCCAGTCGGTGAGCGTGCGCCAGGTGGGCGGCCCCTGGAACCCGAACTCGGAACAGAACCGGGGTACGTGGTCGCGGTAGGCGCGGTGGTCGAGGCGGTTCCACACCTGCCACTCGTGCCGTGTCCCGTGGTCCTGGTCGTTGGGGTGGACGGCGTCGAGGGCGTGCCCGGGGCTGGCGGGGCTGCCAGGGGAGTAGGGGCGCGTGGGGTCGAGCTCGGCGACCACCCGCGGGAAGAGGTCCGTGTAGTACCCGTGCCCCCAGGTGCGGCCGGCGAGGGGTTCCTGCCAGCCCCAGTCCATGAACCCCCACAGGTTCTCGTTGCCGCCGTTCCACAGGGCGAGGGAGGGGTGCGGGGTCAGGCGGGCGACGTGCTCGCGCGCCTCGGCCTCGAACTCGTGCCACAGCTCGGCGTCCTCGGCGTAGGCGGCGCAGGCGAGCGGGAAGTCCTGCCAGACGAGCACGCCGCGTTCGTCACACAGGTCGTAGAAGTCCTCGGACTCGTAGATGCCGCCGCCCCACACGCGCAGCATGTTCATGTGGGCACCGACGGCCTGGTCGAGGCGCCGGGCGAGCCGGTCGCGGGTGATGCGGGTGAGGAAGTGGTCGTCGGGGATCCAGTTGGCGCCCTTGGCGAAGATCGGCCGGCCGTTGACGACCACGGTGAAGGGGGTCCCGTGTTCGTCGGGTGCGGTGTCGACGGTGACGGTGCGGAACCCGGTGCGCCGCTCGTGGGTGTCGAGCACCCCGTCGGCGCCGTGGAGGAGCACACGGAGCGGGTAGAGCGGCTGGTCGCCGTGGCCGGCCGGCCACCACAGGCGCACCTCGGGGACCCGCACGACGGCGACGGCCTCGTGGGACCCGGGCGGCAGGACCGCCTCGGTGCGTACCCCGGCGACCTCGGCGGACACCCGGAGTTCGGCGCCGGGGTCGTCGCGTTCGACGGCGGCGTGCACTTCGACGCGGCCGGTGCCGTCCTCCTCCACGGTCACGAGCGTGCGCACGGTGTCCAGGCGCGCGGTGCGCCAGCGTTCCAGGCGCACCGGTCTCCACAGGCCCGCGGTCTGCAGGTCCGGTCCCCAGTCCCACCCGAAGGAGCAGGCCATCTTGCGGACGGCGTTGAAGGGGTGTGCGTTCACGTGTGGGCGCGCTCCCATGGCGGCTTCGCGCTGCTCCGCGTACTCCAGTGCGGGGGAGAGGTCGACGCTCAGGGCTCCGCGCCCCGAGCCCAGGGCCGTGCGTGCGTCGAAGCGGTACGTGCGGTGCATGTTCGCGGTGCGGCCGAGCACACGCCCGTCGACCGCGACGTCGGCGACGGTGTCCACGCCCTCCAGGACCAGGTCGAGGCGTTCACCGGGTGCGGGAGGGGTGGTCCGCACGCCGAGCTCGTAACGCCAACCGCTGCGGTGCAACCAGGTGAGCTCGGCCTCGGCGAGGTGCTGGTAGGGGTCGGGGATCAGACCCGCGCCGTGCAGGTCCAGGTGGGTGCTGCCGGGGACCCGGGCGGGGATCCTCCGGCCGGCGACGTGGTCGGGGACGGGGCCCGAGGTGGCCGAGAAGTGCCAGCCCTCGTGCAGGGTCTGCCGGATCATCGTCTCCCTCTTCCGGGCGGGGGCGACCCGTGGGCCGGGTCTCGACCGGAATCCTGACCGGCGCCCGCGGGGTGGTCAAGGCCCCCGGACGGCCGGAGGACGTCAGGGGTCCGTCCCGGCCGTGTCCTCCTCCGGGGCCTCCCCGGACAGTTCCTCGACCGCGCGGGTGAGCCAGGAGATCCACCCGGCCTCCACGTCGATGCCGCCGCGGAGCACGAGCCGTTGCACCCGTTCCTGCTGGGTGGAGGGCTCGTCCGCGTAGTCGCGCCGGTCGAACTCGCGGTACTCCGCCAACCGGGCCCGGTGCAGGTCGCGGTGGCGCCGTAGCTCGTCGACGAGGCCGCCCAGGCCCACCACCCCCGCGGCGCGCAGCCGCAGGGGCAGGGGGTCCCGGGCGACCTTGGGGTCCTCGCGCTGGTCGACCCAGCGCACGAGCTCCGCCCGGCCCTCGGGAAGGACCTCGTACTCCTTCTTCTGCCCGCGGGTGGGTGCCCCGCCGGGCAGGGTGCGGATCAGCCCCGCCCGCTCCAGTTTCCCGAGCTCGCGGTAGATCTGCTGGTGGGTCGCCGACCAGAAGTAACCGATGGAGCGGTCGAAACGGCGGGTCAGCTCCGAACCGGAGGAGGGCTTCTCCAGCAGTGCGGTCAGGAGCGCGTGGGGCAGGGACATGGCCGCGATTCTAGAGGTCGGGGTACGAGGGCAGCAGGTGTCTGGCGGGTGACGGGTGGGCGCGGCCGAAGCGGAGCGAGGCCCTAGAGCACAGCAGCCAGACGGGTGCCCTGGTCGATGGCGCGCTTGGCGTCGAGCTCGGCGGCCACGTCGGCACCGCCGATCACGTGCGCGGTCGTGCCGAGCTCGGCCAGCTCGTCGGCGAGCGTGCGCTGCGGTTCCTGTCCGGTGCACACCACGACGTGGTCCACGTCCAGGACCCGGGACTCACCGTCGACGGTGATGTGCAGGCCCTCGTCGTCGATCTTGTCGTAGGCGGCGCCGGCGACCATCTCGACGCCGCGGTGGCGCAGTTCCAGGCGGTGGATCCACCCGGTGGTCTTGCCCAGGCCCTTACCCGGCTTGCTCGTCTTGCGCTGCAGCAGGTGCACGCGGCGCGGCGGGGTGGGGCGCGCGGGTTCGGTGAGGCCGCCGACGGTCGTGTGGTCGGTGTCCACGCCCCACTGCCGGAAGAACTCCCCGATGTCCTGGCTCGCGCCCTCTCCCCCGTCGGTGAGGAACTCGGCGACGTCGAAGCCGATCCCGCCGGCGCCCATCACCGCGACCCTCTCGCCGACCTCGACGCGGCCGCGCAGGACGTCCACGTAGGAGACGGCCTTGGGGTGGTCGATGCCCGGCACGTCGGGGATGCGCGGGGTGACGCCGGTGGCCACGACGACCTCGTCGTACCCCTGGAGGTCGCCCGCGCCCACGCGGGTGCCCAGGCGCACGTCCACACCGAGCTTGCCGAGCTGGACGCGGTAGTACCGCACGGTCTCGTCGAACTCCTCCTTGCCGGGGATCCGGCGGGCCATGTCGAGCTGGCCGCCGATCGTGTCCGCGGAGTCGAACAGGGTGACGCGGTGGCCGACCTCGGCGGCCGAGACCGCGAAGGCCAGACCGGCGGGGCCCGCACCGACCACGGCCACGTCCTTGGCGGTGCGGGTGGGCTCCAACACGAGCTCGGTCTCGTGGCAGGCGCGCGGGTTCACCAGGCAGGATGTGATCTTGAGGCTGAACGTGTGGTCCAGGCAGGCCTGGTTGCAGCCGATGCAGGTGTTGATCTCCTCCGAGCGCCCCTCCGCGGCCTTGGCCACGAAGTGCGGGTCGGCGAGGAAGGGCCGGGCCAGGGAGACCATGTCGGCGTCGCCCGAGGCGATCACCTGCTCGGCGACCTCGGGGGTGTTGATCCGGTTGACGGCCACGAGTGGGACCGACACCTCGCCCATGAGCTTGCGGGTCACCCAGCTGTACGCACCGCGCGGCACGGACGTGGCGATGGTCGGGATGCGGGCCTCGTGCCATCCGATGCCGGTGTTGATGATGTCGGCGCCGGCCTCCTCGACGGCCTTGGCGAGCTGCACGACCTCGGGGAACGTGGAACCGCCGGGCACCAGGTCGAGCATGGAGAGGCGGTAGACCACCACGAAGTCGTCGCCGACGCGCTCGCGCACCCTCCGCAGGATCTCCAGCGGGAAGCGGGTGCGGTTCTCGTAGGAGCCGCCCCAGCGGTCCTCGCGCTGGTTGGTGGCCGAGGCGATGAACTGGTTGATGAGGTAACCCTCGGAGCCCATGATCTCGACACCGTCGTAGCCGGCCTCGCGCGCCAGTGCGGCGGTGTTCGCGAAGTCCTCGATGGTGCGCTCGATGTCGTCCTCGGTGAGCGCCCGGGGGGTGAAGGCGCTGATCGGGGCCTTGATCGCGCTGGGGGCGACCGACTCCTCGCTGAAGGCGTAGCGGCCGGTGTGCAGGATCTGCATGGCGATGCGCCCGCCGGCGGCGTGCACGGCGTCGGTGACGGTCTTGTGCTCCGCAACCTCTTCGGGGGTGGTGAGCTTCGATGCGCCGGTGTAGGTGGCGCCCTCGGGGTTGGGGGCGATGCCGCCGGTGATGATGAGCCCGACGCCGCCGCGGGCGCGCTCGGCGTAGAACTCCGCCATCCGCTCGAACCCGTTGGGGGCCTCCTCCAGGCCCACGTGCATGGAGCCCATGATGACGCGGTTGGGCAGGGTCGTGAAGCCCAGGTCCAGGGGTTCCAGGAGGTGGGGGTGCTCGCTCATGTTCGTCTCCTTGCGCGGTGCCTCGTGGCCGGTGTCGGGCCGGCCGCGACCAGTTTATGCAACAAGTTGCAAAATCGGGAGGGGTGCCCCCGCGGAACCGGACCGCACACATCCGGGCCCCGGGGAACGCTCCTGATTCCCCGGGGCCCGGCGGCCGGCTGCTCGGCTCAGAACTCCTGGTGCGTGGCCGGGTCCTGGCCCTTGTTGCGGCCGTCGGGGCGGCCCAGCGCCGAGATCGCCTCGACCTCGGCCCCCGACAGCTCGAAGTCGAAGACCGACAGGTTCTCGGTCTGGCGCTCCGGCCCCGAGGCCTTCGGGATCGGCACGGACCCCAGCTCCACGTGCCAGCGCAGGATCACCTGTGCCGTGGTCCGCCCGTGAGTGCGCGCGATCGACTCGACCACCGGCTCGCTCAACACGGAGTTGGCCCGGCCCAGCGGGCTCCACGACTCCGTGCGGACCCCGCGTGCGGCGTCGGCCGCGCGCTGCTCGGCCTGCGGGAAGTACGGGTGCAGTTCCACCTGGTTGACCGACGGCGCGACGCCGGTGTCCTCGATGATCCGGTCCAGGTGCTCGGGCAGGAAGTTCGAGACGCCGATCGACCGCACCAGCCCGCGCTCGCGCGCCTCCACCAGCGCCCGCCAGGCCTGCACGTACAGGTCCTCGATCGGGTTCGGCCAGTGGATGAGGTAGAGGTCCAACCGGTCGAGGCCCGTGGCGCGCAACGACCCCTCGACCGCCTCCAGGGCGCGGGCGTAGGCGTGGTCGCGTCCGGGGAGCTTGGAGGTGACCCGCAGTTCCTCCCTGGGGACCGGGGAGCGGCGCACGGCCTCGCCCACCGCGTCCTCGTTCTGGTAGTTCACCGCCGAGTCCAGGAGCCGGTAACCGGACTCGATCGCCGACAGGATCGACCGGGTCCCCTCCTCGCCGGTGAGCCGGTAGGTACCGAAGCCGACAGCGGGCAGCGTCGTCCCGTCGTCGAGCTCGTACTGCGGAACGTCCTGGGTCATGTTCGACACCTCCGTGGCTGTGGTCGGGGGATACTCACCGGTCGTCGGGTGTGACGGCCTCGAAGACGGCGGCGATGTCCTCGTCCCGGTGACCGCTCAGTTCGGCCGCCTTGAACTGCACGCGTACACCGTCCAGGACACCGGCCGCAACGCCGTGGCTGCGTGCGCTGTCCACCATCAGGTCGAGGTCCTTGAGCGCCCCGTGCACCGTGAACGAGGGGTCGTACTCACCGCTGAGCATCGCCTCGCCCTTGACGTGCGCGTACCCGGCGTCCAGCGGCCCGCCGGAGATCGCCTCCAGGAACAGCCGCGGATCGGTGCCCAGCGCTTCGGCCATCGCCATCGACTGGGCCACACCCGCGGTCAGCGTGGTGACCCAGGCGTTGCACGCGAGCTTGAGCGCCGAGGCCTGTCCCGGTCGGTCGCCCACGTGGATCTCCTTGGCCGAGAAGGCCTCCAGAACCGGACGGGCCGTCGCGAGCGCTTCCCCCTCGCCTGCGGTCAGCACCACGAGCGTGCCCTGCTCGGCGGGTCCCTTGGTGCCCAGGACGGGGGTGTCGACGATCCCGACCCCGTTGCGTTCGGCGAGCTTCACGAGGTCGGCGGTGCCCTTGACCCCGACCGTGCCGGCCTGTGCCCACACGGCGCCCGGCGCGGTCGAGGGCAGGGCGCGTTCCATGACCTCGGCGGTCACACCCTCGTCGAAGAGCACGGTGAGCACGACCGCCGCGCCCTCCACCGCCTCGGCCGGCGATGCGGCGGAGTGCGCCCCCGCGTCCTCCAGAGGCCGGGTCTTCTCCCTGCTGCGGTTCCAGACCCGTACGTCGAACCCCTGCTCGATGAGGTTCGAGGCCATCCCCGAACCCATGATCCCGGTCCCCAGGACCGCCACCGTGGTACTCATGCGTCTCCCCTCGGACGACGAGTCGGCCAGGGTCCCCACCCTAGGGAGCACGGTCGCGGGCGACCAGGAGCGCCGCGTACGGGCGTGCGGTGCCGGGGAGGGCCGCAGTGTGGCGTTCCCGGGTTCCGGGGCACCGCGCTCCTAGCGTTGGGGCCGACAGTGCCGTCGCAGGGAGGAACACCGCCGTGGCCAGGAACACCGTCGCAGAACAGCTCGTCCGCACCCTGGCCTCGGCAGGGGTCACCCGCATCTACGGCGTGGTCGGGGACAGCCTCAACCCGGTCGTCGACGCCGTGCGCGAGACCGACGGCATCGAGTGGGTGCACGTACGCAACGAGGAGGCCGCCGCGTTCGCCGCCGCCGGGCAGGCCGAGGTCGACGGCGGGCTCGCGGTGTGCGCGGGTTCCTGCGGCCCGGGCAACACCCACCTGGTGCAGGGCCTCTACGACGCCCAACGCAGCGGGGTCCCGGTACTGGCGCTGGCCTCGCACATCCCCTCCCGGCAGATCGGGACCCAGTTCTTCCAGGAGACCCACCCCGAGCGGCTCTTCGGCGACGTCACCGAGTTCCGCGAGCTGGTCGCCCACCCGGACCAGATGCCGCGGTTGGCGCGGGTGGCGATCCAGCACGCCCTCGGCACCCCGGGGGTGTCCGTGCTCGTCCTGCCCGGGGACATCGCCGGGCAGCGCGCCACCGGTCCGGCCGACACCTCACCGGTCACCGCCGGTCGCGCCACCGCCTGGCCCAGCGAGGACGACGTGCGGGAACTGGCCGCCCGCATCAACGCCGCCGACAAGGTCGCGCTCTTCTGCGGTGTCGGGGTGCGCGACGCCCACCGCGAGGTCATGGCGCTCGCCGGGAAGGCCAACGCCCCGGTCGGGCACTCCCTGCGGGGCAAGGAGTGGATCCAGTACCACAACCCCTACGACGTCGGCATGATCGGCCTGCTCGGCTACGGCGCCTGCCACGACGCCCTGGAGGCGGCCGACCTGACCGTCCTGCTCGGCACCGACTTCCCCTACGACGACTTCCTGCCGAAGAAGGGTGTGGTCCAGGTCGACCACGACCCGCGCCGCCTCGGCCGCAGGGTGCCGCTCGACCTGGCCGTGCAGGGGGACGTTCCCGCGACCCTGCGGGCGGTGCTGCCGCTGGTGGAGGACAAGTCCGACGCCCGGTACCTGCACGAGATGCTCCGCAAGCACGAGCGGGCCCTCACCCGGGTCGTGGACGCCTACACGCAGAACATCGAGCACCACACGCCCATCCACCCCGAGTACGTGGCGGACTGCCTCGACAAGGTCGCGGACGAGTCCACCGTCTTCACCGTCGACACCGGTATGAACAACGTGTGGGCCGCCCGCTACCTCACACCGAACGGGCACCGGCGCGTCATCGGGTCCTTCTCGCACGGGACGATGGCCAACGCGCTCCCGCACGCGATCGGTGCCGCCTACGCAGCGCCCGACCGCAAGGTGGTCTCGCTCTCCGGCGACGGCGGGCTCAGCATGCTCCTGGGAGAGCTCATCACCGTGCAGCAGCACGACCTGCCGATCACGACGGTGGTCTTCAACAACTCCTCGCTCGGCATGGTGAAGCTGGAGATGATGGTCGACGGGATCCCCGCCTACCAGACCGACCACCAGCAGGTGGACTACGCGGCGGTCGCCCGTGCCCTCGGCATGCGGTCGGTGCGGGTGGAGGACCCCAACGACGTGCACGAGGCCCTGCGCGAGGCGCTCGCGGCCGACGTCCCGTACCTCGTCGACGTGATCACCGACCCGAACGCGCTGTCGATCCCGTCCCGCATCACCGCCGACCAGGTCGCCGGTTTCGCGCTGTCGGCGGGGCGCACGGTGCTGCAGGGCGGCGTCGGGGCGATGGTCGAGATGGCGCGCTCGAACCTGCGCAACATCCCCCGCCCCTGACCCGGGGCCTCACCCCGAACGGAACGCGCGGCGGTAGGCCTGCGGGCTCGTGCCCACCACCGCCCTGAACCGCTCCCGGAAGGCGGTCGGGGAACCGAACCCGGCCAGGCCGGCGATGTGCTCGACCGAGTGGTTCCCGGACTCGAGCAGGTACTGGGCGCGCCGGACGCGGGCGCGGTGCAGCCAGCGCATGGGTGTGGTCCCGGTCTGTTCCCGGAACCGGCGGCTGAGCGTACGGGTGCTCAGCCCGGCCCGCGCGGCGATCCGGTCGAGGGTGAGGTCGTGCTCGGCGTGCTCCTCCATCCACCGCAGGAGCGGTTCGAGGGCGGCCCCGTCGGGCACGGCCGGGCGGTCCGGCACGATGAACTGCGCCTGGCCGCCCTCGCGCTCGAGCGGTATGACGGACATGCGGGCGGTGTGCGCGGCCACCGCGGACCCGTGGTCGCGGCGCACCAGGTGCAGGCACAGGTCGAGCCCGGCCGCGGCGCCCGCGGAGGTGAGTACCGCCCCGTTGTCCACGTAGAGCACGTCGGGGTCGACCGCCACCTCGGGGTGGAGCTCGGCCAGGAGGGCCGCCCCGGCCCAGTGCGTGGTGGCGCGGAGCCCGTCCAGGAGCCCGGTCGCAGCGAGCACGAACGCACCCGAGCAGATCGAGGCCACGCGGGCGCCCCGGGCGGACGCCGCGCGCAGGGCCTCGACGATGTCCTGCGACGGCGGCTCCGCGGGGTTCTCCACCCCCGGGACGATGACGGTGTCGGCCTCGGCGAGCGCCTCCAATCCGTGTTCGGTACGCAGCCGGAAGGGACCCGCGGCGACCTCCTCGCGCGCGGAACAGACCAGGACCCGATAGGCCGGACGGCCGTCGGGCAGGCGGCTGCGGGTGAAGGTCTCGACCGGGGTGGTGAGGTCGAACCCCACCACGTCGTCGAGGGCGAGGACGGCCACGGTGTGCATGTCCGGATCTTATTCAACGACGGAAAACAGCCAGCCGGAAATCCCGGAACACTGGAGCACGTGACTGCTCCCACCAGGGTGGACGGGGTTGGCCGGATCCCGTTGAACTATGTCCGTCCAGCCCCTGGGACTGCGTTCCGGGCGCCCGTAACGTCGTGTCCCGGCGGTCGGAACGGCCGCCCGGAGAAGACACACGGGGGAGGGACGATGCGGGCCCAAGTGGTGCTGTTCGACGGGTTCGACCCGATGGACGCGGTGGCGCCGTACGAGGTTCTGTACGCGGGAGGGACGGCGTCCGGCGGGGCGCTCGAGGTCGAGCTGGTCTCGGCCGAGGGCGCACGCGAGGTGCCGAGCGGGAACGGGATGACGGTGTGGGCCACCGCCGCTCTGGACCCCGGCGCCGCCGACGTGGTGGTCCTTCCGGGCGCGGTCGGTGCCATGCCCGACCCGGCCTCGGAGGAGGTGGACGAGAACTCGATCCCCGCGATCCTCGGCCGCACCCTCACCACCGCACTTCCCGGGCTGATCGGGGAGGTCCTGGAACGCCCCGGGGCGCTGCTGGCGACAGTGTGCGGGGGGTCGCTCGTCCCGGCGATGGCCGGGTTGATCGAGGGCCGCCGGGCCACCACCCACCACATGGGCGCGGACTTCCTCGAGGCGACCGGAACGGTGCACGTGGACGCCCGCGTCGTCGACGACGGCGACCTGGTCACCGCGGCCGGGGTCACGTCCGGCCTGGACCTGGGGCTGTACCTGCTGGAGCGGGAGCTCGGACCGAGGATCGCGCTCTCCGTCGAACGGCTCTTCGCCCACGAGCGCCGGGGTGTCGTCTGGCGCGCCGAGGGCCTGGAGCCGGTCTCCTGACCACCACAGAAACGAGGAGGGAACGCCCATGCCGGTCACCGGGGACTGGGACCTGACCATCACGACGCCGATCGGCCGGATCGAGCCGACCGTGCGCATCACGGAGGAGGGCGGCGCGCTCTCCGGCATCGCCTGGACCGAGGGGGCCGAACCCGAGGAGCTGCTGGACCTGGAGTTCGACGGTGCCCGGCTCACCTGGCGCCAGCGTGTGCGCCGGCCGCTGCGGCTGAACCTGAGGTTCGAGCTGGATGTCGACGGCGACGAGCTCTCGGGGGTCTCGCGGGCGGGGCGCCTGCCGGCGTCGACCGTCCGGGGCCGCCGGACCCGAAGCTGACGCGGGGAATCGAGCCGCGGAAACGACGAAGGCCCGGAACGCTGTGCGCTCCGGGCCTTCGTTCGTGGCGGAGGATAAGGGATTCGAACCCTTGAGGGGTTGCCCCCAACACGCTTTCCAAGCGTGCGCCCTAGGCCACTAGGCGAATCCTCCGAGATCAACTCTACAGGTTCCGAAGGGGTGCTTCGTCCATCCCTCCGGCCGAGAACCGACCGCCGCCGAACGCTGGTGCGTGCGGCCGCGGGCAGACACTACCGGTTCCGTGGAGCGGTGTGCACACGCGTTCTCGGGGGTGGAGAGGGCCGCGATCGCGGGTTGGACAAGTCGGTTGTTCTTTCGGGTAGGCTTTGGGGCAGACCCCTCGTGCGGCGTCACCCTATGAACCTCCCCAGGGCCGGAAGGCAGCAAGGATAAGTGGGCTCTGGCGGGTGCGCGGGGGGTCCTTTTTTCTGTCTCCGGCAGCCCCGGAAGTCCCCCTCCCGGTTTCCCACGACCCGGCCCGAGCTGTCGGTGGTAGCGGGTTGAATGGACCCGTGGCAGGGACCAGGGGAGTGATCGCACCGTGAGCATCGCGCTGTACCGCAAGTACCGTCCGGCGACGTTCGGCGAGGTACGCGGTCAGGAGCACGTGACGGACCCGCTGCGGCAGGCGCTGCGCAGCGGACGCATCAACCACGCCTACCTGTTCAGCGGCCCGCGCGGCTGCGGCAAGACCACCAGCGCGCGCATCCTCGCCCGCTCGCTCAACTGCGAGCAGGGGCCCACACCCGACCCGTGCGGCACCTGCGACTCCTGTGTCGCGCTGGGCCCGGACGGCGGCGGCAGCATCGACGTCATCGAGATCGACGCCGCCTCGCACGGTGGTGTCGACGACGCCCGCGACCTGCGGGAACGCGCCTTCTTCTCGCCTGTGAGCTCGCGCTACAAGATCTACGTGATCGACGAGGCGCACATGGTCACCCGCGAGGGGTTCAACGCGCTGCTCAAGCTCGTCGAGGAGCCCCCGCCGCACCTGAAGTTCGTCTTCGCCACGACCGAACCCGAGAAGGTCATCGGGACGATCCGGTCGCGCACGCACCACTACCCGTTCCGGCTGATCCCGCCGACGACCCTCAAGGAGCTCATGGAGGACCTCCTCCAGGAGGAGGGCGTCCCCTACGAGCAGGCCGCGCTGCCCCTGGTCGTGCGCGCGGGCGCGGGATCGGCGCGCGACACCCTGTCGGTGCTGGACCAGCTCATCGCCGGTTCCGGTGACGAGGGCATCACGCGCGAGGGCGCGGTGGGCCTGCTCGGATACACCGACTCCAGCCTGCTGGGCGAGATGGTCGACGCGCTGGGCGACCGGGACGGGGCCGCGGCCTTCGGGCTGATCGACCGGATGGTCGAGGGCGGCCACGACCCGCGCCGTTTTGCGACCGACCTGTTGGAGCGGTTCCGCGACCTGGTGATCCTGGCTGCCGTGCCCGACGCCCTCGACAAGGGTCTGGTCAACGTCGCCCCGGAGGCGGTCGAGCAGATGCAGGGCCAGGCCTCCCGGCTGGGGCCGGCAGAGCTCACGCGCGCCGCCGACGTGCTCAACGCCGGGCTGACGGAGATGCGCGGGGCGACCGCGCCGCGGCTCATGCTGGAGCTGATGTGCTCGCGTGTGCTGCTGCCCGCGGTCGACTCCGACCGGACGGCGTTGCTGGCCCGGTTGGAGCAGATGGAGCGCCGGGTCGCCTCCGGAGCCGCGGCCCCGCAGGCCCCGCAGGTGGCGCAGGCCCCGCAGGCCCCCCAGGCGCCTGCGACGCCCCCGGCCGCTGCCCCGGCGCCCGCACCTCAGCCGGAACCGCAGGCTCCCGCTGCGCCTCCGGCGGCCCCGCCCGCGCCAGTGCGACAGCAGCAGCCCGAGGCACCGGTCCCGCAGCCGCAGCAGCCGGCCCCCGAGCGTTCTCAGGGTCCGGCCGAGCCCGCGGGCTGGTCGGGCTCCTCCCCGGCCCCGAGCCCGCAGCCCCAGCAGGCCGCTCCGGCCCCGGCGCAGTCCTCGGGCGGGGGCGTGGTCGACCTCGGCCGCCTCCAGGGCGCCTGGCACCAGGTGCTGGAGGCGGTCAAGAACCGGCGCCGGTTCACCTGGATGGTGCTGACCGGAAGCGACGTCGGCCCGGTCGCGGTCGAGGGCAACACCGTGCTCCTCGGGTTCTCGCGCCCCAACGAGGCCAAGGGCTTCGGTAACAGCGGCAGCGACCAGGTGGTCTCCGCGGCGATCCAGGAGGTCCTGGGCGTCGAGGTCAGGGTCGCCGCCGGTGGCTCGAACGGTCAGAACGGCTCGAACGGCGGTGGGGCCCCGGCCCGCCGACCGGAACCGCAGCGTCCGGCCGAACCCGCCGGATGGGGTGACCCGGCCCCGGCCCAGCCCGCACCCGCTGCCCCGGCCGATCCGGCACCCGCGCCGGCACCCGCGAGCACCCCGGAACCGCAGGGACCCGCCGCCGAGGAGCCCCCGGCCCCCGAGCCGCAGGCCGGTCCCGAGGCTCAGGCACCCGCACAGACCCCGTCGGGCCCGCCGCCGGACAAGATCGTCACCGGGCTGGAGGAGCCGCCGCCGGACCCGTACGAGGACGCCGCCGCGGCCCCGCCGCCCGAGCACGTCCCCGCGGACCCGCAGCGCCGCGCGCCGCAGGGGCCGGGGCCCGAGCAGCAGCCTGCCCCGTCCGCGCCGGCGGGAGACGCCGCTGGCCAGGCCGGATCCCCCGGTTCTGCGGGTTCTGCCGGTTCAACGGGATCGGCCGACGCATCGGGCCCCTCGGGTTCCTCAGGGGCTTCGGGCGTCGCGCTCATCGAGACCGAACTCGGCGGCAAGCTCATCGACGAGATCGAGCACGAGCCCCCTCAGGGCTGACCCCGCCGTCCCCCGGTCCGGGCACGGGCTCAGGGCCGCAGACTGCGCATGACCATGTCGACGAGGTCGTCGGTGTAGGCGTGGGTGAGCGGGGCGGTCCGCATCAGCCACCGCTTCAGGAACGGGCCGGTCAGCAGTTCCACCGCCAGCTCCAGGTCGGCGTCGGCGCGCACCTCGCCCGCGTCGATCGCGCTGCGCAGGCGCTGCTTGTACACCTCCGACCCAGGCTCGACGAGCAGCCCGGAGATCCGCTGCGACAGCTCGGTGTCGCGCTGGATCTCCGCGGTGAAGGCGCGCGCGATGCGGTCCATCGTGGGGTCGTTGAACTCGTCGACGGTGGCGCGCAGCACGGTTCTCAGGTCGGCCGCGAGGTCGCCCGTGTCCGGTAGGGCCTCGCCCGTCTGCTCCCCGGTCAGGTGGTTGAACACGTCCAGGACCACCGCGGACTTGGACGGCCACCACCGGTAGATGGTCTGCTTGCCGACCCGGGCGCGGGAGGCGATGCCCTCCATGGTCATCCGCGCGAACCCGACCTCGACGATGAGCTCCGAGGCGGCGTCGAGGATCGCACGCTCGGCCCGTGCGCTGCGGCGTTGCGGGTCCGGCGTCTGCCGTCCCCGGTCGTGTGGGGTGTTCTCCGTCATGGCGCCCACGGTACCCAGAAAAAGAACGAGACGTATCGTCTCGCATCAGGTACGTTCGTCCGCGACGCCATGCGAACGAGACGCGGCGTCTCGATGATGAAGGGGAGAAGGCCATGGCCAAGAACAAGGACAACCTGCTCGGTATGGGCGGACAGCGTTCCACCGTCTCGCGCTCCGACCTGAAGGGTGGCCGGGGCGGAGGTGTCGGCGGCGCCGACCGACAGGCGCGCGACCACAGACAGGATCTGCTGCGACGGATCCAGGAACGCAACGCACGCGCCGCTGACCAGGGGGCCGGCGGCGCATGACCGTGCGGGCCAGTCCCCTTCCGGCGGTCCTCGCCCCAGCGGTGAGGGCCGCCGTTGTGTGTCCGGGGTGATCAGCCGTCGGTGACCGGTGAGAGATCCCAGGCCCGGCCCTCCGGGGAGTCGAGCCAGATCCGGTGGGTTCCGTCGCCGGACACGGAGATACCGAAGCGTTCCGGCGCGGGTTCGCCCAGCTCCGACCACTCGTCGAGCGCGTCCTCGAACTCGTCCCAGATGCTGCGCGGGCCGCCCTGCTCGATCATCCACGACGTGCCGTACGGGTAGACGCGCACCCACGACTCGTCGGCGCGGTCGTTGACCCACACCCCCGAGCCCGTGCCGATCCACCGGCGCCGCACACGCCAGTCCGGCACCATCACCGACAGCGCGAACGCCGACGGGAACGACATCAGCGGCGCGATCGGGTCCTCCTGGGTCAGTCGGTACTCGTCCGGCTGCTGCCCGCTGTCGTGCACAGGCGGCAACTGCGGCCCGGGAACACGCAGCGGCACGAACCCCACACCCCCGTGGAAGGTCCCCCGCGCGGTCCCGTCGCCGGGGCACTCGAAGCGCGCCAGCACCCCGGCGCCCTCCAACGCACCCCACGGGCACACGATGAGTCCGTCCTCCGCGACCTGTTCCAGCCACGCGGGCGGCAGCGCGCGCACCCCGCACGTGGAGGTGATGCGGTCGTACGGGGCCCCCTCGGGGTGCCCCGCGTACCCGTCCGAAACGGTGATCCGGGGCGAGCGTCCCTCCGCCGTCAGTGCCTGTCGGGCGTTGCCGGCCACTCGGGGGTCGATCTCCACCGAGTCCACGGAGTCGTCGCCGAGCCGGTGCGCGAGCAGGGCCGTGTTCCATCCGGTCCCGGTCCCGATCTCCAGCGCACGGTGTCCGTAGGTGAGGTCGGCCAGGCCCAGGAGCCGGGCCAACACGGTCGGCGCCGAGCTCGATGACGTCGCCGCCTCGGCCTCCGGCGTGCGCGGGGTGGCCTCGTCGCCGCGCTGCCGGGGCACCCCGCCCTCGTCCAGGCGGGTGATGATCGCGTTGTCGGCGTAGACGGCGGCCAGCCAGCGTTCCGGGTTCCCGGCCGCGTTCAGGGCGGTCCCGCGCACGGTGGACGCCCCGGTGTCGGGGATGAAGGAATGTCGTGGGACGGCCCGGAAGGCCGCGATGAGACCGGGGTCGGTGAGGGTGCCGTCCGCGACCATCGCCTCGATCAGCGCCGAGTGGCGTTCCCTGGCGGTCAACACGTGTTCGGTCCCCCGTGACGTATCGGTCGTGCCCCTCGAGACACATCTACAACCGAAAGTGATGTTAGCGCTACTCTTCGTCTTGTTGGTGTGTGGAGGGCGGTTGCGGTGGGTCGGGCCGCACCGGATCGCAGGCCCTCCCGAGGTCGGCGCCGCTGCCGGGGAGTGATCGTGCGGGCTCGTTCGTTGTCGGGGCGAGGGGGTCACACGGGCACCCATCGGGTGCGACCGGAACCCCCTTCCGGGCGCCGACCGGACACAGGACGGCGCCGGACACGAGCGGTTACGCTCGCAGGAACAGCGACACAGCGATATCCGGCACCGCGGGTGCCGGCGAGGAGACGGCCGTGAACCCTGGCGGAATGGACATGCAGGCCCTGCTCCAGCAGGCCCAGCAGATGCAGGAACAGCTCGTCGAGGCGCAGAAGGCGCTCGACGAGGCGGAGGTCGAGGGCAGCTCCGGCGGTGGCCTGGTCAAGGTCAAGCTGAGCGGCCGCGGCCAGGTCGAGGACATCACCGTCGACCCCAAGGCGATCGACCCGGGTGACAGCGACGAGTCGGCGCAGACCATCGCCGACCTCGTGCTCGCCGCGATCCGTGACGCCGAGGCCCAGGTCGAGCGGATGCAGCAGGAGAAGATGGGCCCGCTCACCGAGGGGCTCGGCGGGATGCCCGGTGGCATGCCCGGCGGGATGCCCGGCCTTCCCGGTATGTGAGCCACCGTTCGCGGGTCGGTGACGGCGGCCTCCGCGTGCGCGAGAGGTCGTCGGCACGGATACCGTGGACGCTGAGAAGGGGAAGACGGGCCGCCCCCGAAGAGTCGGCCCGGTGAACGGGTAGGCGATGTACGAAGGCGCGGTGCAGACTCTGATCGACGAGCTCGGGCGGCTGCCCGGCGTCGGTCCGAAAAGCGCGCAGCGCATCGCCTTCCACCTTCTGTCCGCCGAGAACGCGGACGTCAAACGCCTCGTCAACGCGCTTGTCGAGGTCAAGGAGAAGGTGCGGTTCTGCTCGGTCTGCGGCAACGTGGCCGAGGAGGAGCAGTGCCGTATCTGCCGTGACGCGCGCCGCGACCCCGCCGTCGTCTGCGTCGTCGAGGAGTCCAAGGACGTCGTCGCAATCGAGCGCACCCGCGAGTTCCGCGGGACGTACCACGTGCTGGGCGGCGCGATCAGCCCCATCGAGGGCGTCGGACCCGACGACCTGCGTGTCAAGGAGCTCATGTCGCGCCTGGCCGACGGCCAGATCACCGAGATCATCCTCGCGACCGACCCCAACCTGGAAGGGGAGGCCACCGCGACCTACCTGGCGCGGCTGGTCAAACCCATGGGGCTGAAAGTCACGCGCCTGGCCAGCGGGCTCCCCGTCGGAGGCGACCTCGAGTACGCCGACGAAGTCACGCTCGGCCGCGCCTTCGAGGGCCGCCGGAGCTTGGAGTTCTAGCTCACATTTGCCCGTAATGCGGACGAAATCTGAGTAACCGTCGTTCGAACGGGTAAGCCCGAACGCTGGTGCGTCAAGTTGCCACGCCACCCAACCGCAGGTCGGAGCGGGTGCGCGAGGCGTCACTGGCTACACTCCGTTGTTAATTGTCTTGATCCCAACTCCTCAGGAGCATCGATCGTGGCCCTAATCGTGCAGAAGTACGGTGGGTCTTCCGTCGCTGACGCGGAAGCCATCAAGCGAGTAGCCCAAAGGATCGTGGCTCAGAAAAAGGCGGGACATGACGTCGTGGTCGTCGTCTCCGCCATGGGCGACACGACCGACGAACTGCTGGACCTGGCCGAGCAGGTCTCCCCGATGCCGCCGGCTCGCGAGCTCGACATGCTCGTGACCGCGGGTGAGCGCATGTCCATGGCTCTCGTGGCGATGGCGATCGAGAACCTCGGGTACGAGGCGCGCTCCTTCACCGGCTCCCAGGCCGGTGTCATCACCACGTCCCTGCACGGCAACGCGAAGATCATAGACGTCACCCCCGGCCGAATCGCCGAGGCCGTGGACGAGGGCGCGATCTGCATCGTCGCCGGTTTCCAGGGCGTCTCCCAGGACACCAAGGACATCACCTCGCTGGGCCGCGGCGGCTCCGACACGACCGCCGTCGCGCTCGCCGGTGCCCTGAACGCCGACGCCTGCGAGATCTACAGCGACGTCGACGGGGTCTTCACCGCCGACCCGCGTGTCGTACCCACCGCCCGCCGGATCCCCCAGGTCTCCTACGAGGAGATGCTGGAGATGGCCGCGAGCGGCACCAAGATCCTTCACCTGCGCTGCGTCGAATACGCGCGGCAGTACAACATCCCGCTGCACGTGCGCTCGTCGTTCAGTCAGAAGCCCGGGACCTGGATCGTTTCGGAAGTCGAGGAAAGCGAAGGCATGGAACAGCCGATCATCTCCGGGGTCTCCCACGACCGGAGCGAAGCCAAGATCACCGTCGTCGGAGTGCCCGACAAGGTCGGTGAGGCCGCGACGATCTTCAAGGCCCTCGCGGACGCAGAGATCAACATCGACATGATCGTGCAGAACGTCTCGGCGGTCTCCACGTCGCGCACGGACATCTCCTTCACCGTCCCCAAGGACACCGGCAAGGAGGCCGTCGCCGCGCTGAAGAAGGTCCAGGACAAGGTCGGCTACGACTCCCTGCGCTACGACGACAAGATCGGCAAGGTCTCCCTGATCGGCGCCGGCATGCGCTCCTACCCGGGTGTGACCGCGCGCTTCTTCGACGCGATCGCCGCCGCGGGCACCAACGTGGAGATGATCTCCACGTCGGAGATCCGCATCTCGGTCATCGTCGAGGAGGATCAGATCGACGCGGCCGTGCGCGCCGCCCACAGTGAGTTCCAGCTCGACGCCGACCAGGTCGAGGCTGTCGTCTACGGAGGTACCGGCCGATGAGCAACCGTCTTCCCACCCTCGCCATCGTCGGTGCGACCGGTGCCGTCGGCACGGTCATGCGCGACATCCTCACCCAGCGCGAGAACGTCTGGGGCGAGATCCGCCTGGTCGCCTCCGCCCGCAGCGCCGGCAAGGTGCTGAGCGTGCGCGGCGAGGACGTCACCGTGCAGGCCCTGGCCCCCGAGGTCTTCGACGGTGTCGACGTCGCCATGTTCGACGTGCCCGACGAGGTCTCCAAGGAGTGGGCCCCGGTCGCCGCCGCCCGCGGCGCCGTGGCCGTCGACAACTCCGGCGCGTTCCGCCTGGACCCCGACGTCCCGCTGGTGGTGCCCGAGGTCAACGCGGACCAGGTCCGCAACCGCCCGCGCGGCATCATCTCCAACCCGAACTGCACGACCCTGTCGATGATCGTGGCCATCGGTGCCCTGCACCGCGCCTACGGCGTCAAGGACCTGGTCGTCTCCTCCTACCAGGCCGCCTCCGGTTCCGGTCAGGAGGGCATCGACACCCTGCGCGACCAGATGTCGGCCGTGGCCGCCGACCGCAGCCTCGGCGACAAGGCCGGCGACGTGCGCGGGGCCGTCGACGAGCTGGGCCCGTTCCCGGCGCCGCTCGCCTACAACGTCGTGCCGTGGGCCGGCTCGCTCAAGGAGGACGGCTACTCCTCCGAGGAGCTCAAGGTCCGCAACGAGTCCCGCAAGATCCTGGGCATCCCGGACCTGCGTGTGGCCGCCACCTGCGTGCGCGTCCCGGTCATCACGACCCACGCGCTGACCGTGCACGCCACCTTCGACAGCGAGGTCCCGGCCGCCGACGCGCGCAAGCTCCTCGGTGACGCCGAGGGTGTCGAGGTCCTGGACGACCCGGCCAAGGGCGAGTTCCCCACCCCGGCCGACGTCGTGGGCACCGACCCGACCTGGGTCGGGCGCATCCGCCAGTCGATCGACGACCCGACGTCGCTGGACCTGTTCCTGTGCGGCGACAACCTGCGCAAGGGCGCTGCCCTGAACACCGCGCAGATCGCCGAGGTCGTGGCCCAGGAGTTCATCCAGGGCTGACCCCGCGGCCGGAGGGACCCCGAGGTCCCCGGCCCTGACGGTGTACGCCGCCGCCGACGGACCATTGATCCGTCGGCGGCGGCGTTTCTGTGTCTGCACGGTCTGTACATGCACGGTCGGTGTCGGCACACCCCGACCGGAACCCGGACCGGAACCCGGTGGACCCGCCGCGCGTCACGCCCCGGGCCCGGCGTCCGCGGGAGGGCGGGGCCGCGGCAGGGAGAGCCGGTAGACGAGCCGGCACTGGTCGGTGGTGCTGATGAGGTCGGAGGTCTCCACGGGGCGCCCGCGCGAGTAGTGGGTGCGCTCGACGACCAGGACCGGGACGCCCGGGGTGGCGTGCATGAGGTCGGCCTCGATCTCCTTCAGCGCACGCAGGCAGACCTCCTCCACGACCCCGTCGACGGGGTGGCCGACCGCTTCGAGCCGGGAGATCGGGCTCTGTCCGGGGGCGGCGTCGAAGGGTGTGTGCAGGGTTCCGGTGGTGATGAGGGCCGGTTCCCAGGACAGGTGCAGGGCCACGGGGCGGTCCAGCGCCATGCCGCGTGCGGTGGTCAGGTAGACGGGTTCGTCCGGGCGCAGGCGCAGGCGCGTGGAGACAGGGGGTTGGCTGCGCTGCTGTTCGGTGCCCACGACCTCGCGGCGGAGCCCGCCCAGGCCCTGGACGGAGCCGGTGTCGGTGCGCAGGATGTGGTGGCCCACCGGGTTGTCGGGCACGAAGTACCCGGCCCCGCGGCGGGCCTCGACGACGCCTTCGGTGGCCAGGAGGCGCAGGGCGGCACGGGAGACCTGTTCGCTGACGCGGTACCGGCGGGCGAGGCGGGTGCGGGAGGGCAGGCGGGTGCCGGGGGCGATCTCACCGCGCTGGATGGGGCGCCGGAGCTGCTCGGCGAGCCAGACGTAGCGTGGTTGCCTCTCCACGGCTCACGTGTTCCCGACGGCCGCCGACCCGGCCGCGGGTGTGGCTCTGAGGCGTCCCATGGTTGGGGGGTCGGGAGTGAACCTGCCAGATCGCCGAAGCTCGCCCATGTTCCCAGTAAAGCAGCGAAAAGCCCTGGTAGAAGCCCCTACTGGCAAGTAGGTGACGATGGGCCCGCACGGCGGACCGGTGCGGATCCGGCTCTGAACTGCGGGAACGCACGGTTCGCCGCTCGGCAATTCTGTAATTCTCTGATCACACAGGGCACACGCGACACCTCGGTGCAGCACGGCCCCCGGACGCTCGTGCGACAAACCCGGCGCGGAGCCCACCAGCCCCCTGTCGGGGGAATACTGGCGAGTACGTACCGTAATCGCGTGCACTGTGGGAAACTGCCCTCAAACCCACAGACACGGAGGCCCACGATGCCGAGCGGTCGGAATCGCCCCTGCTCCGGTTTCCCCGACACCCCCGATCACCAGGGCGCCCCGGGTGCCCCTGCCGCCCCCCTGCCTCCCCGCGACTGTGACGGGTAGAGGCGGGGCACCTCCAGGGAGAATGGTCGACAGCCGCACTTAGGAAGGCGCCGCCGTGAGCCCCCACCCCCCCACACCCGCTGGGCTCTACCCCGTACCCGCCTCGGACCCCGAGGCCATCCGTGTCCTGGTGGTCGACGACCACGCCCTCTTCCGCCGCGGCATGGTCTCCGTGCTCGACGACGAGAAGGACATCGACGTGCTCGGCGAGGCCGGCACCGGTGAAGAGGCCGTGCGTCTGGCAGGCGAGCTCAGACCCGACGTGATCATCATGGACGTGATGATGCCGGGCGCCGGCGGCATCGACGCGTGCCAGCAGATCCGGCGCACCACCCCGGACACCCGGTTCATCATGCTCACCATGAGTGACGAGGAGTCCGACCTCTTCGACGCCCTCAAGGCGGGGGCCACCGGCTATCTGCTCAAGGAGATCGGCGTGACCGACCTCGCCGGCGTCGTGCGCCAGATCGCGTCCGGACAGTCCACCGTGAACCCCTCCATGGCCACCAAGCTCATCGGGGAGTTCGCCGAGCTCGCCAAGCAGGAGAACACCGCCCCGCAGCCCCAGGCGGTCCCGGAGCTGACCCCGCGAGAGACCGAGGTCCTGCGCCTGCTGGCCCATTCGCTGAACAACCGGGAGATCGGTTCGCGGCTGTTCATCACCGAGAACACCGTGAAGAACCACGTGCGCAACCTCCTGGAGAAACTCCAGGTGCACTCCAGGACCGAGGCGGCCATCTACGCCGTGCGTTCCGGTCTGGCCTGAGACCCGACCGGAGAAACGCCCGAAACCCGCGAAAGGGGCTTCTCCGGAGGCGCATGAATTACCCTGCGTGACAATACGGGTACTTCATGTATGGGGGAGTCATGGTCACACAGCTCGCAGAAACCATGATGGACAGGCCGGAGCTCGGTTGGGTGGGTGTGCTCTTCGGGGTGATCATGGTGGTGATCGCCCTGGCCGTCCTCGTCCTGGTCATCGCCGCGCTCATCTCGGCCCTGATCAACCCGGACACCACCGGGGGCGGGAAGCTCCTGTGGGTGCTGGTGATCCTCTGGTACCCGATCATCGGCGCGGTGGCCTGGTTCGTGCTGGGGCGCAAGCGCCACCTGAACCGGTTGGTCGGGATCGACAAGGGCCCCCGCCACAGCGGCCCGCCCAGTAACGGCCAGCACAGCGACGTCGCCCAGCCCCCGCCCGGAGGGCCCGGCGCCCCGGGCTCAGGTCCCGGAGGGCCGTCCGGTGCGGGCCCTGCGTTCGGCCCCGGAACCGGCACCGCCTGACACCTGCCCGACACCAGAACGCCCCGGCCGCCGCGGCCGGGGCTCTCTTGTGTCCCGGGAGGGGCGCTCGGTGCGAGGTCTGACCGCTTCGTGGGGTAAGAAGCGTGCATGTCGCAATTCGCAGAGAACGTCCGCCGCTACTACACGCTGGTCGACGCCGACGATGTCCCCGGACTCATCGCCCTGTTCGCCCCGGACGCCGTCTACCGCCGCCCCGGGTACGAGCCCATGGTCGGCCGGGACAGCATCGAGGCGTTCTTCAGCGGGGAACGAGTGATCGCCGACGGCCGCCACGAGATCATCGAACTGGTGGAGGACGACGGGGCCGTGGCCGTCCGGGGCACCTTCGAGGGAACCCTCAAGGACGGCAGCGCGGCGACCGCGGAGTTCGCGGACTTCTTCACGCCCTCACCCGACGGGCTGTTCCACCGCCGGACCTCCTACTTCCACGCCCCCCTGATCTGACGTCCCCCGCCCCGAACACGACGGACGCCCCGGCCGCGGTGGCCGGGGCGTCCGTGTGCACAGGCAGGACCTACAGAATGATGCGCATCGGCTGCTCGAGGATCTCCGCGAGTTCCTTCAGGAACGCGGCACCCACGGCACCGTCCACGGCGCGGTGGTCCACCGACAGCTCCACCGAGATGCGGTTGCGCACCTCGACCTCGCCGTCGACCACGACCGGCTCCTGGCGCATCGCACCGACGGCCAGGATCGCGGCCTCCGGCGGGTTGATGACCGCCGAGAAGCTGTCCACGCCGAACATGCCCAGGTTGGACACGCTGAACGTTCCGCCGCTCATCTCCTGCGGCTTGAGCTTGCCGTCACGGGCCTTGCCGGCCAGCTCACGCGTGTTCGTGGAGATGTCGGACAGCGTCGCCTTGTCGGTGTCGTGCAGCACCGGGACGACCAGGCCGGCGTCCACGGCCACGGCGACACCCACGTTGATGCGGTTGTGCTGCAGCAGCTTGTCGTCGACCCAGGAGGAGTTGACGGCCGGGTGCAGCTTCAGCGCCGTCGCGCAGGCCTTGACGATGAGGTCGTTGAAGCTGACCTTCACGCCGGTGTCGGCCAGCTGGCCGTTGATCTGCGTACGGAACGCCTTGAGCGCCTCGGCGTCGATCGTGCGGCGCAGGTAGAAGTGCGGCACGGTCTGCTTGCTCTCGGTCAGGCGGCGCGCGATGACCTTGCGCATGTTGCTGACCTTGAGCTCCTCGGAGTCGCGGCCGTCGTCGAACGACTGGCTCGCGGCCGGGGCAGCGGCCGGCTTGCTCTCCTGCGGGGCGGCCGGGGCCTGCTCCTCGGCGGGCTGACCCTCCTTGGCGGCCGCCTCGATGTCGGCGCGCACGATACGGCCCTTGGGGCCGGAACCCTGGATCGCGTTGATGTCCAGGCCGTACTCCTTGGCCAGGCGCCGGGCCAGCGGCGAGGTGCGCGGGCGGTCGGCCGGGCCGGACCCGCTCGGGGCCGGGGCCGCCTCGGTCTCCGCCTTGTCCTCGGCCGGCTCCTCGGCCTTCGGCTCCTCGGCGGGCTCCTCCGCCTTCTCCTCGGCCTTGTCCTCGGAGGGCTGGGCGCCGCCGCCGGACTCCTCGGGAACCGCGTCCGGGGAGTCGCCCAGGATGCCGATGACCTCACCGATGGGGACGGTGTCGCCCTCGGAGACGTTCTGCTTGATCAGGTAGCCGTCGTCGAAGGCCTCGTACTCCATGACGGCCTTGTCGGTCTCGATCTCGACCAGCACGTCACCGGACTCGACCTTGTCGCCGACCTTCTTGACCCAGCTGCTGATGACGCCTTCCTCCATGGTGTCGGAGAGGCGCGGCATGTGGATCTCGCTCATTGGTACTCCCTCTACCCGACCCGTTTGCCGACGGCGCTCAGGGTCTCCTTGATGGCGGTGCTGATCGACTCCACGCCCGGCAGCGCGGCGGTCTCCAGCGGCTTGGCGTACGGCATGGGCACCTCGGCCATGGCGACCCGGCGCACCGGGGCGTCCAGGTAGTCGAAGGCGCCCTCCTGGATCGACGCGGCGATCTCGGCACCGATGCCGTAGGTCAGCCAGTCGTCCTCGCAGATCACCGCGGAACCGGTCTTCTTCACCGAGTCCACGAAGGTCTGTCGGTCGAGGGGGCGGAGGCTGCGCAGGTCGACGACCTCGACGCTGATGTCCTCCTCTTCCTGGAGCTTCTCGGCGACCTGGTTGGCCACCGTCGCCATGCGGGAGTAACCGATGAGGGTGATGTCGGAACCCTCGCGCGCGATCCCGGCGCAGCCGATGGTGGCGACGTTGTCGTTCTCCGGCTCGGCGTAGTCGTCGGGGACCTCGCCCTTGGAGTTGTACAGCCCCAGGTTCTCCAGGAACAGCACCGGGTCGTCGTCGCGGATGGCCGCGCGCAGCATCGAGGAGGCCTCGGCCGGCGTGCTGGGCGCCATCACCTTGAGGCCGGGGATGAAGGAGTAGAACAGCTCGATGTTCTGCGAGTGCGTCGCACCGAGCTGCTGGCCGCCGCCGCCCGGGGTACGGATGACCATCGGCACGCTGGTCTGCCCGCCGAACATGCCGTAGATCTTGGCGGCGTGGTTGATGATCTGGTCGATCGCGATGAGCGAGAAGTTGATCGTCATCAGCTCGACGACCGGGCGCAGGCCGAGCATGGCCGAACCGACGGCCGCGCCGACGAAGCCCTCCTCGGCGATCGGGGTGTCGCGCACCCGCTTGGGGCCGAACTCGTTGAGCAGGCCCTCGGTGATCTTGTAGGAGCCCTCGAAGAGACCGATCTCCTCACCGACGACGTAGACGCTGTCGTCGCGGACCATCTCGGCGCGGAGCGTGTCCCGTAGAGCCTGGCGATAAGTGATCACAGACATGTGTTGTTCTCTCTCCTAGTCCGCGAACACCGGGTCGGCCGGCATGCGCCGCGACTCGTTGGGCACCGGGGTGGCGTACGTGTAGTCGAAGAGCGTGGAGACGTCCGGGTGGGGGCTGTTCTCCGCGAAGTCGGCGGCCTCGGCGACGCGCTCCTTGACGGAGGCGGCGATCTCCTCGCGGCCCTCCTCGCTGAGCACGCCGGCCTTGGTGAGCTCGTCGCCGAAGATCGCGACCGGGTCGTTCTCCTTGGCCCGGGCCTCGTCCTTCTGCTCCTGCGTGCGGTACTTGGCAGGGTCCACGACGGAGTGGCCCTTCATGCGGTAGCTCCAGGCCTCCAGCAGGAACGGCGTCTGCTCCTCGCGGGCGCGCTCGACCAGCCGGGTGGCGGCGTCGCGCACGGCCAGGACGTCGCGGCCGTCGACGCGCTCGCCCTCGATGCGGAACGCGGAGCCGCGCTTGTACAGCTCGGGCTCGGCGGAGGACATGTCGACGGTGGTGCCCATACCGGTGAAGTTGTTGATCACCACGAACACGACCGGCAGGTTCCAGAGCTTGGCGATGTTGAGCGTCTCGTGCCAGGCGCCGATGTTGGTGGTGCCGTCGCCCATCTGGCACATGACGACGTCGTCGCTCTCCCGGTAGGAGACGGCCAGCGCCGCACCGGCGGCCAGGGGCACCTGCCCGCCGACGATGCCGTAGCCGCCGAGCATCCGGGTCTCGGTGTCGTACATGTGCATGGAGCCGCCCCAACCCCGGGCGACACCGTCCTGGCGACCGTAGAGCTCGGCCATGACCCGCTTGGGGTCCATGCCCTTCTCGATGGCGTAACCGTGGTCGCGGTAGTTGGTGTAGAGGTAGTCGGTCTGCCGCAGGGCCGACATCAGGCCGACGACGGTGGCTTCCTCGCCCAGGTTGAGGTGGCAGTAACCACCGATCCGGGCCTGGGTGTAGGCCTGGGAGGTGCGCTCCTCGAACCGGCGGATGAACAGCATCCGGCGGTAGTAGTCGAGCAGGACGTCTGGGTTCTCGTTGGCGATGCCGGAGGTGTCCTTGCGACTGCGCCGCTTGGACCCGGAGGCCTTGGCGGAGCCGCCCTTCGGCTTGGCCGTGTCAGCCATGGTGTGCCTTTCTTCGTACGAGAAGACCTGGTGCCCCGTCCTGTGGGCCGGGGGTCCAGGTTCGCCGTGGCCCGCGGTCGTACGTGGCCGTGGCGTGTGCCGCCGCCTGGCTCAGATGGAAGCGGCACGATGTGGCTGGTGCGGGCACGCGCCGTGGGAACCGTGGCCGGTGTCTTCCCCGGCGCGGCGATCGCGGGTCGGTGTGTTCTTGTCTCGACCGGACCCGTGACCGCATTGCTTCCCGGTCTCCGGTGCCCTATTCAGTGTGACGTGCGTCGCGCACACTCTAATGACTGATCGATGATCGATCAATACGAGTTTACGGCAGATGACCGATTTTCGGGTGACGGGGCAGGTCAGAGCGCGGTGCCCCAGGTCACGGTGTCTTCTCCGTGGAGCGCATGGCCGCCTCGACGTAGTTGAGGACGTGGTCGCTGAGCATCTGGCCCACCTCGGGGTCCCGGTTCCGGAAGGCCTCGGCGATCTGTGCGTGGTCGACGGCCTTGGCGTGCAGCTCCATGTCGAGCCAGCGCACCGACAGGGCGGTCCACACCTCCACGCCCAGCGACTCCCAGGTGTGCATGAGCACGCTGTTGTCGGCGGCGCGCACGACCTCCCGGTGGAACTCCACGCTGTGCCGGATCTGCTCGGCGACGTCACCGCGCGCCGTTGCGGCCTGGAGAGCCTCGACCTCGCGCTCGAGGGGGGTGGGGTCGCCGGCGAGGGTGTCGGCGGCCAACTGTGCGGCGACCAGCTCTAGACCGGCGCGCACGGGGTAGATCTCCGCCATGTCCTGCACACCGAAGGCGCGTACACGTGCGCCCTTGTTCGGCACGGTCTCGATGAGGCGCAGGGTCTCCAGCTCGCGCAGAGCCTCGCGGACCGGTGCCTGGCTGACCTTGAGCTCCGTGGCCACGCGGCGTTCGACGATGCGCTCACCCGGTTTCCAGCGGCCGGACAGCAACCCCTCGACCAGAACCTGCCGGATCTGTTCCCGCAACGGCTCCCGCGCCAGTTTCGAGGGGTCCTCCGGCAACTGTGGGAGGTCGACCATCCAGGTCCCTTCCGTCGCTCGGTCCGCCCGCGGTCGACGCGGGGGCCGGTTGGGTGAGTGTCGTACAAGCTCTCTGAAGAGTGCCACACGGCCGTGTGGTGAGGAGACGTCCGGGTGTGCTGCGCTCACGAAAGCATCACGGAAAGGTATCGTGGGGGTCAACATGGTGCCGTGGTGCGGTGCTTCCCGGTCCGCCCGCGGGGGGTGGCGGGCGGGGTGTGGCGCACGACGCCGCCTCGGAGCGGAGGGCCCGGGTAGTCTCGACTGTCGGCAATATCCACACAATGCCGTGCGAAATGTGACCAACGCTACGGCGATGCAACAGGCGAGAACGCGTTGACCTGCGCGTACGGAACAGGTGTGTCAGGTGCGCACGCGGGCGCGACTCGGCACCAGAGAAGGCCTCGGAAGGCCGCGGCGACGGGCAGTCACGAACCACGTGAACCGGTCGCCGGGTCCGGTCGTCGAAGAAGAGGGAACGGGTGTTCGGCCCGCATCCCCGTGCGGTCGGCCACCCCGAGGACGTCAGATCAGGATCGAAAGCCGCGGCTAGCCCGTCCCCCACACGCTTGCGCCACAGGCCAGCCCACGACGTGTGAGACAGCACCGAGTACATGACGCATTCTTCGCGGACCCGACATTCGCGGTCCCCACAAGCCACCCGACCACGTGACGGGGCCAGACGCCGCCCCGCCCCGGGGCCCTACAGCGGACCCATCCCGGTCGTGCGGACCAACGAGTTCGCCCCCGGGCCCCCGATCGTGCGCACGGTCAAGTGGCCCAGCGTCAGTGAGATCGCCTGGGGCATGGCCTCGGACCGCATCGCGATCATCCTGGCCGTGGGGCTCATCGTCATGACGATGCTGGCCGCCGGGCCTCTGCACCCGGTCGACCACTTCCTCAACAGTTTCGAACGGCCGCTCTGGGACCACATACGTGAGCCGCTCATCTACTCGCTGGACAACCTGGCCTCGCGTTACAGCGCGCTGCCGGTCCTGGGCGTGGTGGCGCTGCAACTGGCTTACTGGCATCGCAGCTGGCGGCCGATCGTGCTGGCCGCGGTCGGCGTCGTGGGCATGATGTCGCTGGTGTCGGTGATGAAGCTGGCCATCCACCGGGGCCACGCCAAGTACGGGGAGGCGGAGTTCTTCTCGGGCCCGGGCAACGTGGCGTTCCCGTCGGGGCACGGGGCGAACGCCATCCTCATCTACGGGCTGGTGCTGTTCCTCATCATCCGGTTCGGGGCGGCGAGGCCGCACGTGATCCGGCGCCTGGCGTACGCGATCGTGGTCATCGCCCTGGTCCAGTCGACGGTCTCGATCTACCTGACCTTCCACTGGTTCTCCGACCTGGTCACCGGCATGGTCGCCGGCGGGTTGGCGCTGAGGTTGACCATCCGGCTCGACCGGATGATCCCGCACGGCCGCACCGTGGAGTGGTGGCCCTGGTACGGGCGCAGACCCGAGAACGAACCCGTCGAGAACTGACGAGCGGCGCAGCAACGGTGCCCGTCCGGCCCCAGGGCCGGGCGGGCACCGTCGTGTGAGCTGGAGTACTGTTGCGCCGGTCCGGCACGGGAGCGACCCTGCGAGGTGGGGACATGGAGATTCGCTGGATCGAGGCCTTCATCACCGTGGCCGAGGAGTTGCATTTCGGCAGGGCCGCGGACCGCATGCACATGGCACAGTCCCCGCTGAGCCAGACCATCAAGAAGCTGGAACGCCACCTGGGCGCCGTGCTGTTCGAACGCAACACCCGGTCGGTGGCGCTGACCTCGGCCGGGCACGCGTTCCTGCCGCACGCCAAACGGGTCGTGCGGGAGATCGACCTGGCGCACCGGGCCACCCGTTCGCTGGAGGGCGAGGTCTACGGCCGGGTCACCATCGGGTTCTCCGGGGCGCTGAACCACCGCACCCTGCCGCCGCTCACCCGTGCCCTGCGGGCCCGCTACCCGCGCATCGACCTGCGGCTCGTCGACCGGGTCGTCACCCACGACGCCATGCAGCTGCTGCACCAGGGCCGTATCGACCTGGCGTTCGTGGGCATGCCGCTGGCCGAGGACGGCATGGAGGTCAGGGCGATCAGCGAGGAGGAGTTCGGTGCGGTGCTGCCGACCGATCACCCCTTGGCCGGCGAGGACAGCATCGACCTGGCCGATCTGGCCGGGGAGGACTTCATCATGCTGCCCCCGCAGGCGGTCTCGCGTGAGCTGGTGGTCAGCGCCTGCCTCGACGCGGGGTTCCGTCCCAGGCAGGGCCAGGAGGTCGTGGATCCGTACCTGATCCTGTCGTTCGTCGCTGCGGGGCTCGGGGTCTCCCTGGCGCCGAGCTGCCTGAGTCTGATCATGCCGGAGGGTTCGGTCTTCCGCCCCCTGCGAGGGAAGGCACCGCGGTTGCGCAGTGGGATCGCGTGGAACCCGGAGCACCCGACGGAAGGGCTGCGCGCGCTGCTGTCGGTGGCCGATGACGTGCTCCCCACGCCGTGAAGCACGCACCTCCCCAAGATAAAGAGCGATCAGCGCTTAGTTCATGACGAATTGAGTGTTGGACACACATGATCTCCCGGGGTCACGATCAGTGCGACGTGACCGGCTCCACACGGACCCAACGGGAGAGCACCGATGAACACCTACGCGGTCGTCTACACCTACGGCGGGGACCCCTCCGCACGCGACCAGCACCGCCCCCGGCACAAGGACTTCCTGGCCCGGCTGCACGAGGACGGCCGGCTGCGGGTCTCCGGCCCCCTCGCCTCCGAGGGCAGCCCCGGCGCCCTGCTGATCATCGAGGGAGAGTCGGCCGAGGACGTCGCCCGCCTCATGGACGGTGACCCCTTCCAGCGGGAAGGGCTCATCGCCTCACGCAGCATCGACGAGTGGACCATCGTCTTCGGGGGGATCCGTTGACCTCCCCCGCGACCACACCCGCCCCCGTCCCCACCTCCACGATGCGGGTGGCCCGCACGGTCACCGGCGAACAGGTCGAGATCCAGGAGGCCCCCGTTCCCGCCCCCGGGCCCGGTGAGGCCCTGGTGCGGGTCCACACCGTCACCCTGTGCGGCACCGACCTGCACATCTGGGAGGACGACTACGCCACGGAACTGCCCATCGTCCAGGGGCACGAGTTCGTCGGCACCGTGGAGTCCCTGCACGACCCCGGCAGCGGGCCGAACCCCGGAACCCGTGTGGCCGTCTCCCCGATGGTCACCTGCGGCACCTGCCATGCCTGCACCATCGGGCGCCGTAACGCCTGCGCGCACTTCTCCGCCCTCGGCTGTTACCAGGACGGTGCCCTCGCCGAGTACATCGCGGTACCGGTCCAGGACCTGCACCCCGTTCCCGACGGCCTGCCCACGGAGCTCGCACCGCTGGCCGAGCCCCTCAGCATCGCCCTGCAGGCCGTGCGCCGCGGGCGCCCCGAGAGCGGCGAGCGGGCCCTGGTCCTGGGTTGCGGCCCCATCGGCCTGCTCAGCACCCTCTGTCTGACCTCCCTCGGCGTGGAGGTCGTCGCCGCCGACACCCACCCCGGGCGCCAGGCCTTCGCCCGCGAGTTCGGTGCCACCGACACCCTGCTCGTCGACCCGGACCGCGGACTCGACACCGACGCCGTCCGCGCCTGGGCCGGACGCTACGGCCCTCCGCTGGTCATCGAGGCAACCGGCGCCCCGTCGAGCCTGGACTCCGCGCTCGACGCCGTCGCCAACGCCGGCCGTGTCGTCGCCGTCGGCATCTCGGACCGCACCACCGAACTGTCGCTGCGTGTCCTGCCCGCCAAGGACCTCGACCTCCTCGGCAGCCGCAACAGCCAGGACCTCATCGGGGAGGCACTCGAGCTGCTGACCCGGCACACCGGGGCGGCCCGCGCCCTGGTCACCCACTCCTTCCCCCTCGACCGGATCTCCGAGGGGTTCGAGGCGATGCGCTCGCGCACGGAGCTCGTCGGCAAGGTCGTGATCCGCATGCCCGGGGGTGAGCGGTGATCACCGAGCACCGGAACCTGGACACCGCCTACGACACGGTCGTGCTCGGCAGTGGCGCCTCGGGCCTGGTCGCAGCGGTTCGCGCCGCGCGGGGCGGACGCCGGGTGCTGGTCCTGGAGAAGGACGAGCGCCTCGGCGGGACCTCGGCCGTCGGAGGCGGTGTCATGTGGGTGCCCGGAAACCACCTCATGTCCGAGGGCGGATGGCACGACACCCGCGAGGGCGCCGCCGCATACCTGCACGCCGCCACCGACGGGTACATGGACGCCGAGTGGATCGACTGGTACCTGGACACCGCGCCCCGCGCCGTCCGGTTCCTCACCGAGGAGGCGGGGATCCGGCTGCGCGCGCTCGGCCGCCCCGACTACCACCAGCATCTGCCCGGTGCGGCGAGCGGGGGCCGAGGTCTGGACAACGACCCCTTCGACCCTGGACCGTACGAAGGCCTGGTCGAGCTGGTGCGGCCGCCCACGTACCTCCCGCCGATCAGCATGGCCGAGCGCGACGCCCTCCAGGGCGAACCCGTCGACCCCGGCCTGCTCGAACAGCGCCGCCGAGACGGCCTGCGCACCATGGGCGGCGCCCTGGTGGGGCGGCTCCTGGTCGCCGCCGCCGAGGCCGGGGTTCACGTGGCCAACCGCGCCCGTGTGACCGGGCTCGAGCGCACGGACGGAGGGGACTGGCAGGTCGAGAGCGCTGCGGGCACGTTCACCGCTCCCGACGTGGTGCTGGCCTCGGGCGGTTTCGAGTGGAACCCCCGGTTGCGGGCGGCCTTCCTCGCCTTCCCCGTCACCCCCATCAGCGCACCCAGCAACGAGGGCGACGGCCTGGAACTGGGGATGGGCGCCGGAGCCTCCCTCGACCTCGTGCGCGCGGTCTGGGGCGTGCCGGTCATCACCCCGCCCGATGCGCGCTACGACGGCAGGCCCTCGGGGCGCATGGGCAACGTCGAGATGACCCTCCCCGGTTCGGTGACCGTCAACGCCGCCGGTCGGCGCTTCGTGAACGAGGCGGTCAACTACCACGACGCCAACCGGGTCTTCGGCAACGTCGAACCCGGGACCGGCAAGCTCGCCAACCAGCCCGCCTGGCTCGTCATGGACCACGAGTACCTGCGCCGCTACTCCGTGGCCGGGTCCGTACCTGGCCGGGTCGAGGACTGGATGACCACCGCCGACACCCCGCGCGGGCTCGCCGAGGCGTGTGGCATCGACCCCGCAGGGTTGGAAGCGACGCTCGAGCGGTTCAACGCCGACGCACGTGCGGGTGTGGACACCGAGTTCGGACGCGGGGGCAGCCCGCAGGACCGCCACCTGGGCGACCCCGACAACACCCCCAACCCCTGCCTGCGCCCCGTGGAGCACGGCCCCTTCCACGCCGTCCCGATCTCGGCCGGCGTGCTCGGAACCGCGGGCGGCCTCGCCGTGGACACCAGGGGTCGTGTGCTCGGCGCCGACGGACACCCCCTCGAAGGGCTGCACGCCGCCGGCAACGTGTCCGCCTCCGTCTTCCGCGACGCCTACCCGGGCGGTGGGGCCACGCTCGGTTCCGCCGTCACCAGGGGGTTCGCCGTCGGGGAGCACCTCGCTTCCCGCGCACGTGTGTGAACCCGCCCCCGGACCCCGAGGAGAGCCTTGAGCCCCACACCCCTCACACCGGCACCGCTCCGCCTCGGCTCCGTGACCCTGCGCAACCGCCTGGTCTCGGCGCCGATGGAACGCAACTACTGCACCCCGGAGGGGCACGCCACCGATCAGTACGTGCACTACCTCGCCGCCCGCGCCCGCGCCGGCGTCGCGATGGTGACCACGGAGGCCACCTTCGTGCGCCAGGACGGAAAGGGCCGCACACACCAGCTCGGCGCCCACGACGACCTCTGTGTCCCAGGTCTGCGCCGCATCGCCGACGCCCTTCACGCCGAGGGCGCGCTGATGTGCTGCGAGCTCAACCACGGTGGGCGGACCGCGCAGTCGGCCCTGACCGGCCGGCCCAACGTCGCGCCCTCCCCGGTACCGTGCCTGCCCGCGGGCGGTGAGACCCCGCGGGAACTGACCGCCGACGAGTGCCGCGAACTCGCGCGCGACTACGGGCGCGCCGCCGAACGCTGCGTGCGCGCCGGCGTCGACGTGCTCAGCATCCACGCCGCGCACGGGTACCTCGTCCACCAGTTCATGTCCCCGATCAGCAACCACCGCACGGACGAGTTCGCCGCGCCCGAACGCTTCCTCGACCTTGTCGTCGACGAGGTGCGCGCCGCCGCTCCCGGCATCACCCTGGGGATCCGGGTCTCGGTGCTGGAAGGGCCCGAGGACGGGCTCGGCGCCGAGGACACCCTGGCGGTCCTGCGCCGCGCCAGCCTGGACCGCGTCGATTTCCTCGACCTGTCCGCAGGCAGTTACGAGGCCGGCGAGTGGATCGTCCAGTCGGGGGAGTGGCGCCCCGGGCTGCTCACCGAGTACCTGGAGCCCTACCGCGAGTTCGGCCTCCCGCTGGGTCTTGCCGGGCGTCTGAACAGTCCCGGGGCGGTCGAGGAGGCGCTTGCCGCGGGCGCGGACTTCGTCAGCCTCGCCCGTGCCCTGCACGCCGACCCCGGCTTCGCGACCGCCTGTCTGGAGGGCACCCCTTACCGCCCCTGTATCGCCTGCAACGTCTGCATCGACAACCTCGGCCTCGGCCAGGTGGCCTGCTCGGTCAACCCCGAGGTCGGGCGCGGCGGGGTTCCGCTCCCCTTCCCCGAACCCGCGGCGCCCGCCGCGGCCACGGTGGTCGGGGGAGGACCGGCCGGGATCACGGCCGCTCGTGAACTCGCCCGCGCCGGTCTGCGTGTCACGCTCCTGGAGCACCACGAGGACCTGGGCGGCGACCTCACACTGGCCGCCCGGATGAAGTCCCTCCCGGACTTCGGCAGGTTCCTGGAGTGGGCCCCGGCCGAACTCGACCGGCTCGGCGTCGACGTGCGTCTCGGCCGGACGGCCGACCCCCGCGGAGTAGCCGACACCGCCCCGGACCTGGTCGTCGTGGCCACCGGGGGCCGCCCCCGCGCAGCCGACACCGACCACGGGACGGACGTGCGCGATTGGCTGCGCGGCCACCAGGATCGGGAACTGCCCGGCCATGTCACCGTGTGGGGCACCGACGCGGTGGCCATGAGCACCGCGGACACCCTCGCCGACCGGGGATGCCGGGTGTTGCTCCTGGGCGAGGGCGACGAGATCGCGCCCGAGGCCGGCCGCAGGGCCAAGATCCTCGCCCTGCCACGCCTGACCTCCGCGCCGGAGGTCGGTATCCACCTGCGCACCCGCCTCCTGGCCGCCGACGGTGAGCACGTGGAGGCGGAGGGCGAGGACGGCCGTGTCCTGCGTCTGCCCGCCCCGGGCCCGCTGTTGCGATCCCGCGGCCTCGCCCCCGACGAGGACGCCGTCGCCCTGGTGCCCGAGGGGATCCCGTACGCCCGAGTGGGGGCCGCGGACGGGCGGGGCGCGACCCTGCGCGAGGCCGTGTGGAGCGGGCACGACGCCGCGCACTCCCTGCTCGGCCTCCTCGGCTCCCGGCCCACCGCGGGCACCGGGGCCGACCCCGACGACACAGCCCGGAGAGGGGCCCTGCGATGAACCACGGAACACCACTGCGTTTCGGCATCATCGGCTGCGGCCGGATCGCCGCGAACCACGCCCTCGCGCTCGCCGGACACCCCGGTGCTGAGGCCGTGGCCTGTCTCGACGCGGACCTCGCACGCGCGGACGGGTTCGCCCGCGAGCACGGTATCGGGCACGCCGTCTCCACCCCGGAGGAGCTGTACGGGCTCGGCCTCGACGCAGTGGTCGTGTGCACCCCGCACCCCCACCACGAGGAGGCGGTCGTCCGCGCCGCCGGCCACGGCGTCCACGCCCTGTGCGAGAAACCGATCGCGGTCGACCCTGCGGCCGCCGACCGCATGATCGCGGCGGCCGGCGCGGCCGGGACCACCCTCGGTGTGGTCTTCCAACGCCGTCTGTGGCCCGCGGCGCGGCGCATCCGCGATGCCGTCGACGACGGGACCCTCGGCCGTCCATTGGCCGGCGAGGTCCGGGTACGCCTGCACCGCCCGGCCGAGTACTACTCCGCCGACCCGTGGCGCGGACGTTGGGACACCGACGGAGGGGGTGTGCTGATGACCCAGGCCGTCCACCAGATCGACCTGCTGTGCTGGTACATGGGCACACCCGTCGCCGTCGCCGGGCTCACCGCCACACAGAAACACGGGGACCACATCGAGGTGGAGGACACCGCCGCGGCGGCCCTCTCCTTCGCCTCCGGTGCCGTCGCCACCGTGCACGCCCACACCGTGGGGTCCGAGAACCTCGGCAATCTCGTCTCGGTCACCGGCGAGTCCGGCGCGACCGCGTCCCTGCTCGAGTACCCCGAGGGCGGAGAGGGTGCCATCGACCTGTGGACCGCCCCGGGGCAGCGCCACACCGCCGACGGGTACGCAGACGCCTCCGCCGCCACACCGGACCTCGCAAGCATCAACGCGGGGCTGCGCCCGTTCCACTCCCTCCAGATCGCCGACTTCGTCTCCGCCCTGAGGGAAGGCCGTGACCCCGCGGTGACCGGCCGCGAAGCACGCGACTCGCTCGCCGTCGTCGACGCCGTCTACACCTCCTGCCGCACCGGCAGGACCGTGCACCTGGACCGGGGCGGGCCCGACCCGCTGCCCCGGACCGCAGAGGAGGACCGTGAGTACTGACATCACCGCCGAACAGCAGGAACGGGACTGTGACGTCCTCGTCGTCGGCTCCGGTGCGGGCGGGCTCGCCGCCGCCGTCACCGCCGCCTGGCACGGGCGCGACGTCGTGGTGGCCGAGAAGGAACCGGTCCTCGGCGGGGCGACGGCGTGGTCCGGCGGCTGGATGTGGGCGCCCGGGAACCCGGTCTCCCGCGAGGGAGGCAACACCGAGTCCGCCGACGGTCCCCGCACCTACCTGCGCCACGAACTCGGCGATTACTACGACGAGGAGCGGGTGGAGGCCTTCCTGGAGGCCGCACCCCGCATGGTCTCCTTCTTCCGCGACCACACCGAGCTGCAGTTCGTGGACGGCGCCGCGATCGCCGACTTCCACGGCCACACACCGGGTGCGGGCACCGGCGGGCGTTCCGTCGGCCCCGCTCCCTACAGCTCACGCCGGATGCCCCGACACCTCGTGCGCCGGATGCGTCCTCAGCTGTACGCGACGTCCTTCCTGGGCATGGGCATCATGGCCGGGTCCGACCTCCAGTCCTTCCTGCACTTCCGGCGTTCGCCCGAGGCGTTCCTGCACGTGGCCCGCCGGGTGACCCGGCACGTGTTCGATCTGCTGCTGCGCGGGCGCGGTACCCAGCTCGTCAACGGACCCGCCCTCGTCGGCCGGCTGCTGACCTCCGCCGACCGGCTCGGTGTGCGCCTGCTGACCGGGTCCCCGGTCATCGAGCTCACCACCGCGCCCGACGGCCGGGTCACCGGCGCGGTCGTCGCCGGCCCCGAGGGGAAGACCCGGTACCGGGCCCGCCACGGTGTGGTCCTGGCCTCCGGCGGGTTCCCGCAGGACCCCGCGCGCCGCCGGGAGCACTTCCCGCGTACCCCTACCGGCGAGGAGCACTGGAGCATGGCTCCCGCGTCGGCCTCGGGCGACGGTGCGGACCTGGCCGGTACGGTCGGCGGCCGGTTGCGCACCGACGTCCGGTCGGCCGTGGCCTGGTGCCCGGTCTCGCTCGTGCGCTACCCCAACGGGGCCGTGGGCCGGTTCCCGCACATCGTCGACCGCGGCAAGCCCGGGCTCATCGGGGTGCTCGCGAACGGCCGCCGCTTCGTCAACGAGGCCGACGGTTACCACGACTACGTGGCCGCGATGGTCGACGCCGTCCCCGAGGGCGAGGAGGTCGCGTCCTGGCTCGTGTGCGACCACCGGTTCCAGCGCCGCTACCCCTTCGGGATGAGCAAACCCTTCCCGGTCCCGGTCGCGCCCTACGTGCGCTCGGGCTACCTGCGCAAGGGCCGCACCGTGGAGGAACTGGCCGAACGCTGCGGCATCGACCCCGAGGGCCTGCGGCGCACCGTCGACGCGTTCAACACCCACGCACGCAAGGGTGAGGACCCCGAGTTCGGACGCGGCGGGACCCCGTTCAACCAGCGCTCGGGCGACCCGGAAGTGGGGCCCAACCCCAGCCTGGCGCCGCTCGACCGAGGCCCCTTCTACGCGATCAAGGTCCTGCCGGGCAGCTTCGGGACCTTCGCCGGCCTGGACGTCGACACCCGCACCCGGGTGCTCGACGGTTCCGGAACGCCGGTCCCCGGGCTGTACGCCGCCGGGAACGACCAGGTCAGCGTCATGGGCGGTGCTTATCCCACCGGTGGTATCAACCTCGGCCCGGCGATGGCCTCCGGGTACACGGCCGGAACCGCGGTGGCCGCCGACGAAGCGGCACACACGGACGGGGGCGCAGGGTGAGCGCACAGGCGGACACAGGGGCGACGGGCGAGAGAGGGCGAACGATGGAGCAGTGGACGAAGGAACTGACCCTGGCCGGTTACGGTATCCACTCCTCGGTGGACTTCGGTGAACGCGTGCGTGCTGCGGCGGCGGCCGGCTTCACCGGTCTGGGCCTGCGCGCCGAGGACTACCGGAGCGCCCTGGCGCAGGGTTGGACCGACGACGGCATCGCCGCACACCTGGCCGAGCACGATCTCGCCCTGACCGAGGTCGAGTACGTGACCGGGTGGGGGAGCGACACCGAGCGGGACGCTGCCCAGCGGGAGAAGGAAAGCACGGTCTTCCACATGGCCCGCCGGTTCGGGGTGGCCCACGTCAACGTCGGGCTCCTGGAGAGCTTCGACGAGGACACCGTCGCGCGGGCCCTGCGGGACCTGTGCGACCGGGCGGGCGAGTTGGTCGTCGGCGTGGAGTTCATGCCCTACAGCGGGATCCCGGACGTGCCCTCGGCGCTGCGGGCCATGGACCGCAGCGGACGGGAGAACACGGGGCTCATCGTCGACGCGTGGCACTGGGCCCGGTCCGGTTCCACCGCGGCGTCGTTGGAGGGACTGGACCCCGGACGTGTGGTGTCCGTTCAGCTCTGCGACGTCCTGGCAACGCCCATGGAACCGATGCGCACCGAGTCCCTGCACCACCGTGTGCTGCCGGGGCAGGGCCACGGCGACGTCGCGGGCATGCTGCGCGCCCTCGACGCCCATGGGATCGACCCGGGGCTGGTGAGCGTGGAGGTCATCTCCGACGAGCTGGCCTCGCACGGTCCCCGGGAGGCGGCCCGCGCCGCGCACGGGGCGGCGCTGGCGGTCCTGAGGGAGACCGTGCACCGGTGACCCGGTGAGGGATGCCGGAAGGGGCGCCGCGGCCGTACCGGTCGCGGCGCCCCTTCCGTGTGCGGGCCGTGCGGGGTCGGTCAGGCCGGGTCCCGGCCCGAGCCGGGTTCGTGCCCGGTGCCTTCCGTGTCCTGGAGCCCGTCCACGGTCCGGGTCTCCTCCTGGGCCGGCGGTTCGTGCCCGTCCCCCTCGGCCTCGGTGCCGCTGGGAGAGCGGACCGCGCGGCGAACGGCGAAGCCCACCGACAGCACGATGAGCGCGCTCAGCACCAGGGGGATCGGTTCGAGCAGCCACCCGAAGCCGCCGTCGTGGATGATCATGGTGCGCCGGTACCCGCTCTCTGCGATCGGCCCGACAATGAGCCCGATGACCATGGGCGCCAGCGGGAACCCGAACTTGGTCATGAGGTAGCCGATCACCCCGAAGACCACCATGACGAGTACGTCGAAGGGGTTCGAACGCACGGCGAACGCACCGATCATCGACAGCACCAAGACCGTCGGCCACAGGTAACGCGTGGGGATCCCGGTGATGAGCCGCGACCACAGCCCCGTCCCGAGCAGGCCGATGACGAGCATGACGAGGTAGGTCAGCAGGAAACCCACGAAGATCCCGTAGACCAGCTCGGGGCTGCCGGTGAAGAGCTCCGGTCCTGGACGCAGCCCGTGCACGGTGATGGCGCCGATGAGCACGGCGGTGGTGACGTCGCCGGGGATGCCGAGCGTGAGCATGGGGACCAGCGCCCCGGCCGTACCGGCGTTCTTCGCGGTCTCGGCGGCGGCGATCCCGCGGGGTTCGCCCTTGCCGAACCGGCGCTTGTCGCGGGCGGCGCGCTTGGCCTCGTTGTAGGCGACGAACGCCGAGATGTCCCCTCCGGTGCCCGGGATGATCCCGATGATGAAGCCGATGGGCGAGGACAGAAGGATCGGCGGGGTGATACCTCGAAGCCAGGACAGGGTCGGCCGGAACTTCTGCACGGCCGCCTGCCCCAGGGTGCGTCCCCGGGAGCGTTCGAACTGCACGAAGGCCTCGGAGACCGCGAAGAGCCCGATGAGGACCGGGATGAACCCGATACCTGCGGCCAGGTTCGGGTCGTCGAAGCTCAACCGCGGGTAGGCCTGGATGGTGTCGAGGCCGATCAGGGCCAGACCGACGCCGAGCACACCGCTGATCAACCCCTTGACCAGGCGGTTCTCCGAGACCGAGGCGACAACGGTCAGGGCGAGCACGGCCAGCAGGAAGTACTCGGCCGGGCCGAAGGCCAGCGCGATCCCGGCGAGCAGGGGCGCGAACAGGCCCAGGGCGACCACCCCGGCCAGACCGCCCAGCGACGAGGCCACCACGGAGATGCTCAGCGCCTCCGCGGCCCGGCCCTGTTTGGCCATGGCGTTGCCGTCCTCCACGGTCGCCGCCGAGGCGGGCGTGCCGGGCGAACGGATGAGGATCGCCGGGATCGACCCCGCGTAGACCGCACCGCCGTAGATACCGAGCAGGAGCATCATGCCGGGAAGCGGATCGAGCGAGAACGTGAACGGCAGCAGGACCGCGACCCCGACCGTGGCCGAGATCCCGGGCAGGGCACCCACCACGATGCCGACGAGGCAGCCCAGCACGATGAAGATCAGGACACCGGGGTCGAGGACCGCGTCGATGCCGATGAGCCAGTTCTCGATGTTCATGCGGCCCCCAGGAGAGGAAGCCCGCTCAGGAGGCCGGTGGGCAGGAAGACCTCCAGGAGCTGGGCGAAGAGCAGGTGCAGGCCCACGGCGACCCCGGCCGACACGGCGGCGATCGCGACGGGGCGGCGGACGCCGATGAGCAGGAGTGCGGCGGCCATGAACCCGGTACTGGCGAGCACGAACCCGATCGGTTCCAGCAGCAGCGCGTAGACCAGGGACAGCAGGGCGATCGCACCGACCTGGACCAGCCCGCCGGTGTCAGGCAGCGGGCCGGAGCGTTCCGGACGCCAGATCAGGGCGAGGGAGAGCAGACCGAGGACGACCGCGACGATGCGCGGAAGTGCGGCCGTTCCTGGGTCGTGTTCCTGGCCTGGCGGCGGGAAACCGAAGCTGAGGGCGAGGAGGGTCGCGGACAGGGCCAGCAGGATCACCCCGATGACCCGGTCGCCCCGGGTGGTCGCGGCGGCGTTCACAGATGCTCCTCCTCCGGCGCGAGGCCGAGCTCCTGGACGGTGCGGCCGTAGAGTTCGTGCTGGTCGTCGAGGTAGGAGTCGAAGTCCGGGCCGTCCCGGAACTCCTGGTCGAGGTTCTGGGCGGCCATCCACGCGGAGAAGTCCTCGGCCCCCTGCGCCTGTCCCAGGCATTCGGTGAGGAACCCGACGCGTTCGTCGGGGGTGCCGTTGGGGGCGACCACGCCGAGGATGGCGCCGCTGTCCCACTCCAGTCCCTGATCGGCAAGGGTCGGGGTGCCGGGGAAGACCTCCTCCTGGCCTGTCGTGGCGAGGGCGCGCAGGTCACCGGACTCGATGTAGGGGGCGATCTCGGCGGCGCCGACCGCGACCATGTCGGTCTGGTCGCCGAGGGCGGCGGTGATGGCCGGCGCGGAACCGTCGAAGGGGACGTTGTCCATGCCCTCCTCCACGCCCGCCTCCATGGCCATGCCGGAGAAGGAGACGTGGTAGACCGACCCCGTTCCGGCGGTGGCGATCTTGACGCCGTCGTCGCCTGCCGCGTCGAAGACCTCGTCCAGGTTCTCCAGGGGCGAATCGGCGGGCACGGCGAAGACGTCGGGTTGGTAGCTGTACTGCATGACGCCGCGCAGGTCCTCGGGCCCGATGTCGGAGACGCCCAGGTGGCCGAGGATCGCCAGTTCCATGCCGATGATCCCGAGGGTGTGGCCGTCGGGTTCGGCCTCGGACATCGCCTGGTAACCGACGGCCCCGATGCTGCCTTCCTGGTTGCGGACGATGATGTCGGTCCCGCAGGTCTCGCGCGCCTCGGCCACGAGCAGGCGGGCGGTCTGGTCGCCGCTTCCTCCCGGGGGCCAGGGGACGATGAGCTCGATGCTGCGGTCGGGGAAAGCGCCCTCGTTCTGCGGGACGGTGCAGGCGGTCGCGGCCAGGCCGAGGGCGAGGAGCGCGGCCGCGAAGGACCGTGGTGTGCGCCGGGGAGGGCGGGGGTGTGGGCTCATACCGTCCTTTCGCCGGTGACGGCGGGGATCGTGCTGGTGGACGAGGGGTCGCGCGACGTCTCGCTGGACTGTAAGGCGCGTCACATCACATGACAAGGGCGTGAATTCCCGGAAACGTGGCTGGTGAGAGCGGTTCTCGGGGTCCGTGTGCGGCGAAAGAGCAGGTCGCGGGGCCCAGTTGTGCGTTTTACGCATGACCGTGCGGAATATGAACTCAGTGCAAGACCGGAAGTGAATCGCGGCGGGTTCAGTTGTCCCGGGGCTTGTGGGGGGAATACCCCTTGGGGGTATATTGCTCAAGGTGGCGGCACGCCGGACAGGCCGACGTCCGATCGCCGGATACCCCCTATGGGTACGTTGACGCCGGAGGGAGACACCCATGAGCGCAGGCGAACACGGGACACACCAGCCCCACGACCACGGAGAACACGACCACGCCGGTCACTCGGGGCACGAGGGGCACGGACACGGAGGGCACGGGGACCACGCCGCGATGTTCCGCGTGCGGTTCTGGTGGAGCCTCGTGCTCGCCCTCCCCGTGGTCCTCACCAGCCACATGATCGCCGGGTGGGCCGGATACGAGGTCCCCGGATCCCTGGAGTGGGTGCCGCCGGTGCTCGGCACCGTCGTCTACCTCTACGGCGGATGGCCGTTCCTCTCCGGGGTGTGGCCCGAACTCAAGGACCGCCGGCCCGGGATGATGACCCTGGTCGCGATGGCCATCACCGTCGCGTTCGGCTCCAGCCTCCTCGCGAGCTTCGGCGTCGTCGGCATGCAGCTCGACTTCTGGTGGGAGCTCGTCCTGCTCGTGGTCGTCATGCTCCTCGGCCACTGGCTCGAGATGCGCGCCCTCGGGCAGGCCTCCGGCGCGCTGGAGGCGCTCGCCGCGCTCCTGCCCGACCGGGCCGAACGCCTGGGCGACGACGGTGAGGTCACCGAGGTCGCCGTCGCCGACCTGCAGCTGGGCGACACCGTCCTGGTGCGCTCCGGCGGCCGGGTCCCCGCCGACGGAACCGTCGTCAGCGGGCGCGCCGCCTTCGACGAGTCCATGATCACCGGCGAGTCCGCCACCGTCACCCGCACCGACGGCGACCGGGTCGTCGCCGGCACCGTGGCCACCGACTCCGCCGTGCGTGTGCGCATCGACGCCGTCGGCGACGACACCACGCTCGCCGGGATCCAGCGCCTGGTGAGCGAGGCCCAGAGCTCGCGCTCCCGCTCCCAGGCCCTGGCCGACCGCGCCGCCGCGCTCCTTTTCTGGTTCGCGCTCGGCGCCGCCGTCGTCACCTCGGTGGTGTGGACCTCGCTCGGGGAGGTCGGATCGGCCGTCGAACGCACCGTCACCGTGCTCGTCATCGCCTGCCCCCACGCCCTCGGGCTGGCGATCCCGCTGGTGATCGCGATCTCCACGACGATGTCCGCGCGCAACGGGATCCTGGTCAAGGACCGTCTGGCGCTCGAACGCACCCGCCTCGTCGACACCGTGCTCTTCGACAAGACCGGCACGCTCACCAAGGGCACCCCGGCGGTCAACGGCACCGCCGCCGTCGCCGGACACACCGAAGAAGCCGTGCTGGCCCTGGCCGGTGCGGTCGAGTCCGACTCCGAGCACCCGCTCGCCCGGGCCGTGGTCCGCGCCGCGGGTGAGGCGGGCGGCGTTCCGCGTGCGAGCGGGTTCGAGTCCCTGACCGGACGCGGCGTACGCGCCACCGTCGACGGGCGCACCGTGCACGTGGGCGGCCCGTCCCTGCTGGCGTCGATGGACCTGAACGAACCCGCCGACCTCGTCGAACGCACCGACACCTGGCGCTCGCAGGGCTCCACGGTGCTGCACGTGGTCGACGACGGCGCCGTCGTGGGCGCCCTGGCCCTGGCCGACGAGGTGCGCCCCGAGTCGGCCTCCGCCGTCCGGCAACTCCAGGAACAGGGCGTGCGCGTGGCCATGGTCACCGGCGACGCCCGCAACGTCGCCGACGCCGTCGCTGCCCGCCTGGGCCTGGACGAGGTCTTCGCGCAGGTCCTGCCCGACCAGAAGGACGCCGTCGTGCGCGACCTGCAGGACCGCGGGAACCGGGTCGCCATGGTCGGGGACGGGGTCAACGACGCGCCCGCCCTGGCCCGTGCCGACGTCGGTATCGCCATCGGTGCCGGCACTGACGTGGCGATCGAGTCCGCCGGGGTGGTGCTCGCCTCCGACGACCCGCGCGGGGTCGTGTCGGTGCGCACCCTGTCCCGGGCCGGTTACCGGAAGATGCTGCAGAACCTCGTCTGGGCCGCCGGGTACAACCTCGCGGCGGTGCCGTTGGCCGCCGGTGTGCTCGCCCCGATCGGCTTCGTGCTCGCGCCGGCCGTCGGTGCGGTGCTCATGAGCCTGTCCACGATCATCGTGGCGCTCAACGCCCAGCTGCTGCGCCGAGTGGACCTGCGTCCGGCCGACTGATCCGGGCCGCCCGCGCGTGATCGTCCGCACAGCGGGAAGACCGTTGCCGTCGCGGGGCGCCCTTCGTGGCGGGAGGCGTTCCCCGCGGCCGGGCCACCGTCCCGATCGGATACGGGACGGTGGTCCCCATGTGCGCCGGACCTGCGGCGTGAACCGGGTTTCACGTGAAACACGCGGAGGGCGTGCGTTCGATCGGGCCGGCCGGCTCCAGGCAGGAGGCCGCGGCCCGGCCCCAGCGGTTCCCGCGCATCCGGGGTTCGAGCGCGGCCACGGTCGCCGCGTACTTGCTGAAGGAGACCTCCCGGAACCCGTGTGCGTGCAGACGCCGTTCGGTCGAGGTGAGCCCGCCGCGCGTCTTGACCTCCAGCAGCACCACCCCGGGGCGCATCCGCACCTCGCGGCCGCCCCGGCGCCCCACGAGCTCGGTGTCCAGGGTCAACCGTTCCGTGCCGGAGAGCGTGACCAGGGTCGTGCGCCGGTAGTCGGTGACCGCGGTCGGCGCCACGGTCTCCGGTACCCCCAGCCCGTACCCGCCCAGCGTCGTGTCGAGGAAGGCCCTGGAGGCACGGGGCAGCACGTGGGTCGGCCCGTCGTGGTCGACCCGCACCTTGTCGGTGAGGCCCCGCACGCCCTTGAGCTTGACCTCGAACAACCGGGTGTCGGTGTCGACGTAGGAGCGCACGCGTGCCTTGTAGCGGCGGCGCCGTCCCTGCCGGTGGTCGCGGAAACTGCGCAGGTCGGGGGTGTCGAAGTAGGTGGAGGAGTAACGGAAGGAGTCAGCGCCGCCGATGGTCAGGACGCCGATCTCCTCACCGTTCTCGGCCAGGACCGCGGGCAGTGCGTCGGCCGGGACCAGGTACTTGCGGCAGACCCGGGTGACCAGGGAGGCGTGGGTGTTGATCTCGTCGAGGGAGAGCGGGGTGGGGGAGAGGTCCCCGAGCAGTCCGGTGTTCATCGACCGCCCATCCAGGCCGGGAGCGACAGGGTCAGGGTGGAGCCGGTCGAGGGCACCGGCGCGGAGCGGGGTTCCTGGTAACGCGCGTCCACGACCATCAGGTCGCGCACGTAGTCGACCTCCGTGACGAGCACGTGCTGGACCTTGCCGCGCAGCCGCCGTTCCAGCTCCTGGCGCAGCGCGGTCTCGTCCTCGATCACCACGTCGAGGGTGACGACCCGGCGCCGCGACCGTGCGATCAGGCCCGGGTGGTCGGCGACGTACATGACGCCGAGCATGAGCGCGTTCAGGCCCAGCATCGTCCAGGGCGCGGGCGCGGCCACCGCGTTGATGAGGCCGAGGGCGATCGCGGTGAAGTAGTAGCCGATCTCGCCCTGGCTGATCGTGTCCGAGCGCAGCCGCAGGATCGACAGGACACCGAACAGGCCGAACCCGACGGCGAGGCCGACCTCCTTCATGGTCAGCATCGCCACGACGGAGAAGATGCCCACGTTCAGGGCGACGTAGGCGAGCACGAGGTCCCGCCGGCCGTGGCGCCGGAAGTACAGGACGTAGGACAGGACGAAGATCGCGGTCAGGTCGACCGCCAGAGCGAACCAGATCATGGCCACCATCATGCGAACGCCCGGTGAGCGGTCCATGAGCCCCACATGAGGGGACCTTCATCTTCTCCGGGCGGTCCTGTCACGCACGTCATCGCCCCGGGGCGGAGCGGGTCGCGGCCGTGCCCCTCACCCGGTGAGGCGGTATCCCATCCCTCGTACGGTGCTGATGCGCTCGGCCCCGACCTTGCGCCGCAGCGCGCGCACGAACACGTCCACCACGTTCGAACCCGGGTCGTGGTCGTAACCCCACACGTGGGAGAGCATCTGCTGGCGCGAGAGCACCTGGCCCTCGTGCCGCATGAGCAGCTCCAACAGCGCGAACTCGCGTGCGGTCAGGTCCACCGTGCGCTCCTGCACCGAGACCCGGCGGGTGCGCAGGTCGAGCGAGAGTCCGCCCGCCTCGATCACGGTCAGGTCGGTGGTGCGTTCGGCACGCATGCGCAGGCGCACACGCGCGAGGAGCTCCTCGAACCGGAACGGCTTGGTGACGTAGTCGTCCGCGCCGATCTCCAGCCCCGTCACCGTGTCGTGCACCCCGTCGCGGGCGGTCAGGATCACCACGGGAACGTCCGTTCCCAGCGCCCGGATGCGCCGCAGCACGTCGAACCCGTCGGTGTCGGGCAGCCCGAGGTCGAGCAGCACCAGGTCGAAACCGCCGGTGACGGTGTAGTCGACCGCCGCCGCCCCGGTGCCCACCACGGTGGTGGTGAACCCGCTGGCGGTCAGGCCCTTGCGGACGAACGAGGCGATGCGCTCCTCGTCCTCCACGATGAGGATGCGGCTCACACGTGCTCCCTTCGGGACTGGGTGGTGTCGGGCACGACCAGGGTGAACGTCGACCCGGACCCGGGCGCCGAGCGCAGGTCCACGCGCCCGTGGTGGGCCTCGGCGATGGCACGGACGATGGCGAGCCCCAGGCCCGCGCCGCGTTCCCCGCGGGGGGTACCGCCGCGTGAGAACCGCTGGAAGATGCGGCCGTGCTCGGCGTGCGGGATCCCGGGGCCGTCGTCGGTGATCCAGAACAGCGCGCTGCCTTGGTGCACGGTCGACCCGATGCTGATCGTGCCGCCAGGCTGCGTGTGGCGCACCGCGTTGGCGGCCAGCTGCACCATCGCCTGGGTGATGCGCTGCGGGTCCAGGTGCCAGGTGGCGTCGCCGATCGCCTCCAGGCGCCAGTCGCGGTCGCCCAGACCGCGGATCTTGGCGTCGATGTCGCTGGTCAGTTCGGCCAACGACACCGTGGCCGGGTGCAGGAAGTCGGGTTGCTGGGCCTTGGCGAGCAGCAGGAGGTCCTCGACGATCCGGCCCATGCGGTCGAGCTCGTCGGTGACCAGCCGCACGACCTCGCGGCGTTCCTCGGGGTCGTCGCCCATGAGCTCGAGGTGCCCGCGCACGATCGTGATGGGTGTGCGCAGCTCGTGCCCCGCGTCGTCGACGAACCGGCGCTGCTCGGTGAAGGCGCCCTCCAACCGGTCGAGCATGCTGTTGAACTGCTCGGCGAGGGAGGCGATGTCGTCGCGTCCGCCGGTCACGTCGATGCGCCGGGTGAGGTCCTCCTCGGTGATCTGCGCCGCCGCCTGCCGTACCTGCTGGGCCGGCTGCAGGATGCGTCCGGCCACCCACCAGGCGGCGGTGGCCGCGAACACCAGGCCGAACAGGCTGACCAGCGTGACCGTGGCCATGGTCGAGGCGACGGTCTCGCGGTCCTCTGCGGTGAAGTAACCGATGACGAACCAGCCCGCGGAGCCGTCCTGGCCGTCCGGGGGATGCACGCGGATCTTCTCCCACTCGACCGGGCCCTCCTCGGTGTCGAGGGTGCCGCGGGCGTCGGGTGAGTTCAGGATCTGCGCGGCCGCCTCCGGGTCGGCCGACAGGTCCAGCGGCGGTTCCGAACCCTGGCGGAACCGCCCCGAGTCGGTCTCCGTGCCCGGTGCGCTGCCGCCGCCCGGGACCGCGGAGGGTTCGTCGACCCAGCCGAACAGGATCTCCTGGTCGTCGGGGTACTGGCGTTCCAGGTGCACTCGCATGAGCTCGCCGACGTCGGTGAAGTCGTTGCCGGTCTCGGGGTCGGTGCCGACCGCCGCGAACTCCTCGAACTCGCCGATCTCCTGCGACAGCGCCTGGTCGACCCGTTCGTCGGTGCGCGAGGTCAGGGCGCTCCAGGTGACGAGGTTGACCAGCACCAGGACGAGCCCCATGAGGGAGGCCACCCACACGGTGATGACCAGGCGCGCCGACACCCGGCGGCGCTGGGGCGGCTCGGGCATGGGCTCGCGCATGACGACGGTCGGGTACAGGAGCGTGTGCCCCGAACCCCGTCCGGCCGCGGCGGCCCGGTGCGAGCCGAGGTCCTCGGTGGTGGCCTCGCTGCCGCGCGGTCCGTCAGTCGTCATCGTCGTCCTCGTCGCAGTCGTCGTCCCCGTCGTCGTCATCATCATCGGCGCAGTCGCCGCCGGTGCCGGGAGGGGGCGCTTGAGGGGTCGTGCTCGGGGACGGCGTCGGGCTCGGCTCGGCCGCGGGGGCCTCCTCGTCGTCGTGCACTCCGTCGCCGTCGCGGTCCACGACCGGGGGAGGCGGCGCCACGGAGTCCTCCTCCGACGGCGGGGCCGGCGCGGTCTCGGGCGACTCGCCGACCACGACCTCCACCGGTGGCGAGACCCGGGCCTCACCGCTCCACAGGAACCACACCAGGGCCCCGGCGGCCAGTACGGCCAGGGCCCCGGCGACGACGAGGACGACGCGTGATCTCATGACAGGAATCCTTCCCGACCGAGACGCACACAGGATGAAGTGCACATGAGGAACACTTCATCTTCGCTGGTCCGTCAAGGGGCGGGCGCCGTCTCCGGCTCGCTGTCGCGCTCCGGGCGGCGGGGTTCCGGGGTGTCGCCGACCGTGAGGAGGCGGATCCCGTACGCGGCCCCGAGCCCGCACACCACGGCGACCGCGATGCCGATCCACCCGCCCGCGTAGGCCTCGCCCATGAAGGCGACGCCCACCACGGACGCCGCGACCGGGTTGACCAGGGTGGTGATGCCGAGCGGGGCGCCCAGGTCCATGCCCTGGTAGGCGCCCTGGGCCAGGAACAGGCCGGAGACCGCGATGACGGCGGTGGCCGGGAGCGACGGGTCCAGGAGCCCGGACATGCCTGTCTCCGGGATCACCAGGACCGCGGTCTTGGCGGTCGCGGCCGAGACCCCGAACGCCACCCCCGCCGCGGCCGACAGCAGGTAACAGCGCCAGGCGGCGGAGTTGAAGCGGTGCGCGATCCACGCGGTGGCCGACAGCAGTGCCACGGTGCCCACGGACAGCACCACGGTGTCGGCAGGGTCGAGCACGCCGCCCTCACCCGAGGTGACCGTCACCGCGAGCAGCAGCCCGAGTGCGATCACGGTCAGCCCAGCCCCGCGCCACTCGCGGCGGGTGACCCCGCGTCCGCCCAGCCGCGCCGACCAGGGGACCCCGATGACCAGGGTCAGCACGCCCAGCGGCTGCACCACCGTCAGCGGGGCGAACGCCACCGACGCGACCTGGAAGACCGCACGTCCCGCGTTGAAGACGATGGAGATCCACCACAGCGGGTGCCGCAACAGCGCGGCCAACCGTCCCTCGCCCAGTCCGGTCAGCCGGACGGCGAGCCTGCGCTGCGCCACGGCCGCCGCCGCGTAGGAGACACAGGACAGGACACCGAAGAAGACACCGATCCACATCGCCCAAGCCATATCCGGTGGGAGGGACCGGCCGAACCGTCCGGTTCGTCCCGAGCACGTCTCGTCACCGGATCGGTATCAACCGGGCATGGGTGCGGCGGTCACGGGCGTACCGCGGTCACGGGCGTGCGGCGCCGTCGCGGTACAGGCCCGCCACCACCGTCTCGATGTCCGAGCCCGGGTCGCGTGCCCTCAACCCGTCGAGGCCGCCGTCGAAGGCCACGGACCCGCGGTCGATGACCACGACCCGCTCGCACAGGCGTTCCACGTCGCCGAGGTCGTGTGTGGTCAGCAGGATCGTCGTGCCCTCCTCCCGGTTGAGGCGGGCGAGGAACGACCGGATCGTGGCCTTGCTGACCACGTCGAGCCCGATGGTGGGCTCGTCCAGCACCAGCAGGCGCGGGTTGTGCAGCAGCGCCGCGGTGAGGTCGCCGCGCATGCGCTGTCCCAGGCTGAGCTGGCGCACCGGGGTGGACAGGAACGGGCCGAGTTCCAACAGTTCGGTGAGTTCGGCGTACCGGTGGGCGTGCTCGGCGGCCGGGACCCGGTACAGGTGGCGGGTGAGCTCCAGGCTGTCGCGCAGGGGCAGGTCCCACCACAGGCCGGTGCGCTGTCCGAAGACCACACCGATGCGGCGGGCCAGGGTCGTGCGGCGGCGCGACGGTTCCAGACCCGCCACACGCAGGCTTCCGCGCGTGGGGGAGAGGATCCCGGTGAGCATCTTCATCGTGCTGCTCTTGCCCGCGCCGTTGGGGCCCAGGCAGGCGACGATCTCCCCCGGCCGCACCGTCAGGTCGATGCTGCGCACGGCGGGCACCACACGCTTGACGCGGCGGGGGAACCGTCCCTCGGCCACGGTGAAGTCGCGGCCGATCCCGACCGCCTCGACCATCGCTCGGGCGGTGTGTTCTTCGGTCGTCATGGTCAGCTCCCGGTGGATCGGTAGTGGCGCAGGCCGGTGCGCCAGGCCAGGGCCGCGACGGCCGCGGCGAGCACGGCCACGGCGGGGCCCGCGAAACGCAGTGCGTCGGGAAGGCCGGTGGGGTCGGGGCGGTCGAGCACGTACAGGACGGGCTGCCAGCTCACGAACGCCAGCGGAACGGTGAAGGTCACGGCCCGCACGATGCCCTGCCCGTAGACCGCCAGGGGGTACTCGGTCAGGGCCTGGCCGCCGTAGGTGACGGAGTTCGCGGCCTCGCGGGCGTCGGCGACGAAGAACTGCAGGCACGCGCCCACGAGCCACACCGACGCACAGATCACCACCCCCGAGACCATCAGGACGGCGAACACGAGGGCCTTGCCGGCGGTCCACTCGGGTGCGGCCCACCAGAGACCGGCCGCGAGGATCCCCAGGGCGGGGAGGATCTTGCCGAGGCGCCGCGGGGAGAAGTCGTCGGTCGCCATCTGCACGAGCGGGGAGACCGGGCGCACCAGCATGGTGTCCAGCTCCCCCGAGCGGATGCGTTCGCCGAGGCGTTCGACGTTGCCCATGAGCAGGTCGGCGGTGCCGAACGCCGCCGCGGCGAGCCCGTAGACCACCATGCCCTCGGCCATGGAGAAGCCGGCGAGCTCTCCGGCCCGCCAGAAGACCACGAGCACGGCCCCGAACTCCGCGACCACCGAGAGGACGACGCCCGTGGTCATCAGGGCCAGACCGGCCGGGTACTGGAACGCGGTGCGCGTCCAGGTCCACGCGAGTCGGGCGTAGTCCTGCACCGGGCGCGGCACGAGGTGCGGGACGCGTCGCGGGGCGATGGGGTCAGCCACCCTGGACCACCACCTTCCTGGTGGCGCGGCCGGTCACCCACGCGCCCAGCCCGAGCAGCACGGTGGCCCAACCCGCCTGGAGGGCCAGGCCGCCCAGGGCCGACCCGCCGGGCAGGGTGTCCTTGCCCAGATAGATCTCGGCGGGGATCTGTACGAGCGAGGCCCACGGCAGGAGCCGCAGGACGTCGGCGACGGGTGCCGGGAACAGCGCCAGCGGCAGCATCATGCCCGCGGCGACCGGACCGACGAAGCCCATGAGTGTCCACAGGCCGCGCACGTCGAGGATCCAGAAACCCGACAGTGTGTACAGGTAACGCAGGGCGAAGCCGAGCACGGCGACGAGCAGGAGCGAGACCACCGTGGCCAGGGGTGCGTCGGGGGCGGCCAGGTCGAACAGCAGTGCTCCGACGGCGAAGGTGGGAAGGCCGCGCCAGGCGAACGCGAAGGTCGCGCGGCCGAGGTCCTGCGCCAGCCACCAGCTCTGCAAGGGGACGGGCCGCAGGAGGTCCATGGCCACGTCGCCGGTGCGGATGCGTGTGCTCAGGTCGAGAGAGGGGCCCGAGATGATGAGGGTGACGCCGATGAGCGCCTGGCCGATGAAGACCTGTGTGACGGCGTCGGTCGCGTCGTAGCCGTTGATCTCGGGGCGGGCGCCGAAGAGCGCCAGCAGGACCATGGCGTTGATGGCGCCGAAGACGGAGTTGGTGAGGACACCGGCCAGGGTGGCGGCGCGATAGGTGGAGTAGCGGCGCAGCCCTCGGGCATACACCGCGCCGTGGACCAGCAAGGAGCGGCTCCGGACGGGGCGGACGGACAGGACGTGGCCGGGTCCGGTGCCGCGCTGAAGGCCTGCACCGGTTCCGGGGGTTCGGCACGTCCCTGATGCCGTGCGTGTCAGGTCCGGGTCGCCGCGAAGGACCGAACCTAACACGTTCGGCGGCGCCGTGTTCGGTGATCCCGTGGTTGTCCACAGGCTGTGCACAAGGTCTTGCCACGGCCACCGGAGCCCGGGAACCTCGAAGTCACCGCTCTCCTCCGGCTGAGGTGCATCTCTCGGTCGGAGCGCGCGGCGGGACACCGGACCGGGACTGGGTATGCCACCCGGATGTCCGGGCCACCGAGGCCACGAACCAGGAGGGAGGCGCCGGATGGGCGGTCACGTCATGAACGCGCGGGAGAATTTGGTGCGGCAGGCGCTGGAGGGGCTGGAGGTCTCCGACGGCGACCTCGTCCGCCTCCACCGCGATCCGGACTTCGTCACCCGCGCCGAACCGGCACGGGACAAGGTCGCGCTGGTCTCCGGCGGGGGATCGGGGCACGAACCCCTGCACACCGGGTTCGTCGGCCGGGGCATGCTCGACGCCGCCGTGCCCGGGGACGTCTTCGCCAGCCCCAACGCCCTGCAGGTGCGCGCGGCGATCGAGGCGGCCGACACCGGGCGCGGCACCGTCCTGGTCATCAAGAACTACACGGGCGACGTGCTGAACTTCAACATCGCCGCCGACCTGCTGTCGAAGACCCACACCGTCGAGACCGTGCTGGTCGACGACGACCTGGCCACCCGGAGCGAGGACGAGGGCGGCCCCGGCCGGCGCGGGACGGCCGCGGTCGTGGTCACCGAGAAGGTGTGCGGGGCGGCGGCCGAGGCCGGAGCACCCGTCGAACGCGTCCGCGACCTGGGCCGGGAGGTCGTCTCCCGCTCGGCCACGCTCGGGATGTCCTTCCAGGCGCCGGTCAACCCGCTCACCGGGCTGCGCTCCTTCGACCTGGAGGAGGGCGAGATCGAGTTCGGTGTCGGTATCCACGGCGAGCGCGGTATCGAGACCCGTCCGGCCCCCGGGGCCGCCGACCTCGTGGAGAGCCTGGCCGCCCCGCTGGTGGAGTCGCTCGGCCTCGGCCGCGGTGCACCGGTCCTGGCCGTGGTCAACGGGCTCGGCGCCACCCACGGCCTCGAACTGTCGGTGGCCGCGCTCGAGCTCCGCCGGTACCTGGAGGGGCAGGGCCTGCGCCTCGAACGCACCCTGGTCGGCCCCTACGTGACCTCGCTCGACATGAAGGGCGTCTCCATCACACTCACCGCCCTGAACGACGAGCTGGCCGAACTCTGGGACGCACCGGTGCACACGCCGGCGCTGCGTTGATCCACGACGGGCTGATCCACCACGGGAAGAGGGAACACATGACCGACACAGGTGACGCCGCCCGGCTGAGCGGCCCGGAGACGAAGGCCTGGTTCCTCGCCTTCGCCGACCGGGTCTCCCGGGGCGCCGACGACCTCACCGACCTCGACCGCAGGGCCGGCGACGGCGACTTCGGCTGGAACATCGACACCTCCCTCGGGCGTGCGCGCTCGGCCCTGGAGGGTATCGACCCCGGCCACCCGGCCGAGGTCTTCCGGACGGTCTCCGACACCTTCCTCGCCTCGGGCGGCACCAGCGGGCCCCTGTTCGGGCTCTGGTTCGGCCGCGTGGCGCACGGGCCGGAGGCCCCCTGGGCCGTCGCCGACCTGGCCTCGGTCTTCGACACCGCCACGGCCGCGGTCCAGCGGCTGGGCGGCGCGCAGGTCGGCCAGAAGACCATGGTCGACGCGATGGCCCCGGCCGTGCAGGCGCTCGCCGGCAGCGCCTCGACCGGGTGGCGCGACGCCCTGCGCGAGGCGGCCGAGGCCGCCTACGCCGGCGCCGAGAGCACCGGCGGCATGGTCGCCCGCAAGGGCCGGGCCAGCTACCTGGGTGAACGCGCCGCCGACGTGGTCGACCCCGGTGCGCTGTCCATCGCCTGGTTCTTCGCGAGCGCCGCCGACGTGTGACCGGGGGAGCCCGGCACGGACCTGGCCGGTCGGAGGACCCGCTCCGACCGATCGGCCGATCCGTGTCCGGGCCCGTCCGCGGGAGTCTGGGGACCGACCGATGCACCACCTGAGGAGACCCAGATGTCCACACCGGACGCTCGGACACGGAAGGAACGTGTACTCGCGCCCGACCTCGCGCGCGGGTTCATGCTGCTGCTCATCGCCATGGCCTACGCGGGGGTGTACGCGGGTGTCGGCTTCAGCACCGACGCCTCGGGGGAGGGCCCGCTCGACCGCACCGCCTCGGCCCTGACCCACCTGTTCCTGGACAACCGCGCCTTCCCGATGTTCGCGATCCTCTTCGGGTACGGGATGGCGTGGATGGTGAGCCGCCAGGCCGACCGCGGGACCGGTGACCGCGAGATCCGGCGCCTGCTGCGCCGCCGCGGATGGTTCCTGCTGCTCTTCGGGTTCGTGCACGCCCTGTTCGTCTTCCCCGGGGAGATCCTGACCTCCTACGGCCTGGCCGCCCTGGTCACCGGGTGGCTGCTGCTGCGGTCGAACCGGGCGATCGTGCGCGCCGCGGTGGTCTTCGCGGTCTTCTACGTGGTCACCGTGCCGCTCGCCATGATCGGCATGCAGGCCGGCATGGAGATGGAGGGCGCCGAGGGGTCCTTCGCGGTGCCCGGGTACCTCACGTCGGCGGACTGGTTCGAGCGGCTGTTCGGCCTGCCCTTCGGCCCCGTGTTCATCGGTGTGGCCTACCCGCTGTTCCTGCTGGTCGTGCTCGGATACCGGGCCGGTCGCGCCCGTATCCTCGACGACCCGCAGGCGCACCGCCCGCTGCTGGTGCGCATCGCCGTGGTCGGCATCGCGGTGTCGGTGGCCGGCGCGGTGCCCTCGGCGCTCATGGCGCTCGGTGTGCTCGCACCCGGGGTGGTCGAGGGAGGCCTGCTGCTCGCCCTGCAGGTGCTGACCGGGGTGTTCGGCGGTGCCGGGTACGCGGCGGCCTTCACCTTGCTCGCGATCCGGCTGGAACGCCGCAAGGGCCCCGCCACCCGCGCCATCGCCGCGATGGGGGAGCGCTCGCTGACCTTCTACATCCTCAACTCGGTGCTGGTCGCCGTTGCTCTGCACCCCGATCTCGTGGGGCTCGGAACCACCGTGGGCGGTTTCGGCGCGCTGGTGACCGCGGCCCTGGCCTGGTCCGTGTCGCTGGCCCTGGCGGCCTGGCTCGGGAGCACCGGGCGCCCCGGGCCGCTGGACGCCCTCATGCGCAGGTGCGTGTACGGGGGGCGGGCACGCGCCCGCACGTGAGGAACGGTGGTGCCGGGTGCCGCGCGTGGACGGCGCGGCACCCGGCACCCCACCCGGTGGGACGTTCGTCCACAGATTCGGTCCCGGGGGCGCGCGGATCCCGCCTTCGGGGCACAATGGTGGATATGGCTACCCCTCTGTCATCCCCCGTACGGATCCCCGACAGATTCTCCGCCAGGTCCGCCCTGATCGCCGTGGCCACCGCCGGTGTCCTGGCGGTCGGCACGGCTCTGGTATCCGCACCCGCCACCGCTGCGCCTGCCCCCGCGGCCCCGGCGGCCTCGGCCCCCGCGGTCTCCTCCGCGCCCGCTTCCCCGGCCCCGGCCGTGTCGCAGGCGCCCGCCGAGACCGGGATCACCGAGGAGCTGCGTTCCGGTGACAGCGGTGCCCAGGTCGAGGCGCTCCAGGAGCGTCTGGCCGAGCTCGGGTACTGGATCGACGGCGCCGACGGCGAGTTCGGTCTGCACACGGAGCACGCCGTGATCGCGCTCCAGAAGGCAGGCGGTCTCGACCGCGACGGCATCGTCGGCCCCGCGACCCTCGAGGCCCTCGAGGACGGCGTGGTGCCCTCGGCGACCACGTCCGAGGGCGCGGTGGTGGAGATCGACCTCGACAACCAGCTGCTCCTGGTCGTCTCCGACGGCGAGGTGCAGCAGACCATCCACACGTCCACCGGTTCCGGCGAGCCCTACGAGGGCGACGACGGCAGCGAGCGTGTGGCGACCACACCCACGGGCACCTACGACGTCTTCCGCGAGGTCGACGCCTGGGACCCGGGCCCCTACGGTTCGCTGTACAAGCCCAAGTACTTCAACGGCGGTATCGCGGTGCACGGCTACCCGAGCGTGCCCGCCGAGCCCGCGTCCAAGGGCTGCGCCCGGGTGAGCCTGGCCGCGATGGACTGGCTCTGGGAGAACGGACACCTGGACATCCACGCCACCGTCGTCGTGCACTGACCCGCACCGACGCACACACGGCAGGGGCCGGGGGCATCGCCCCCGGCCCCGCGCGCGTCCCGGCCCGGTTGCCCTCTGCCTCCGGCCGAGAAGCCCGATGGCGGGGTCCGCAAGCACGCTGGTTCCGGGCGCCTGCATGTGTGGCCGGGCCACGGCACCGGTGGGTGCCTGCGGCATGCCTGTGCCCTGGGCAGGGCTGGACGCGGGGCCTTCGGCCCTGCATGTGAGCGTCCGCCCTGTGCGGGTGTGCGTGCCTGCGGCACGCCTGACTCTGTTTCCGGGCCACCTCCGCGTCCCGGCCCGGTGTGCGCCCCGGGCGCGTGTGCGTGCGAGCGACTGCGGCAGGATGAACCCGTCGGGCGGAGCCGCCGCCCGCGGGGAGAGGGTGGTGCCGTGCCGTTCCGAATCGCGACCCGTCCCGGGAACAGCGACCGGGACAACGAGGACTTCGCCGCCGCCACCGACCGCACCGCCGTCCTGCTCGACGGGGTGAGCGGCCGGCCCGGCGACGGGTGCGTGCACGGCGTGGCCTGGTACACACGGCGGCTGGGCGCGCTGCTGCTCGCCGGCGTCGAGTCCGGGGCGCCGCTCCGCGAGGCCCTCGCGGGCGCGATCGAGCAGGCCTCCTCCCTGCACGCCGACACCTGCGACCTCACCCGGCAGGAGACCCCCTCGGCCACCGTGGTCGCGGCCCGGATCAACGGGGACCGGTTCGAGTACCTGGTGCTCTCCGACTCCGTGCTGGTCGTGGCAGGGAGGGAGGGCGCACGCCTTCTTGCGGAGACCCGCCTGGACGACCTGCGCGCCGAACTGGCCCGTGCCCCCTACGAGACGGAGCCGGGGACCCCCGCCCGCGCGGAGGAAGAGCACCGGCGCCGCCACACGATCCGCGCGTACCGCAACGTCGACGGCGGGTTCTGGACGGCCGGGGCCGATCCCCGCGCGGCCGGTGCCGCCGTTTCCGGTTCACTTCCGCTCGACGGGGTACTCGGGTTCGTGGCGATGACCGACGGGGCCTCCCGCGCCGTCGACGTTTTCGGCGCCCACGACTGGGACTCCGCGGCCGGACTGGCGCTCAAGAGCGGCCCACTCGCCCTGATCGACCAGGTCAGGTCGTTGGAGGCAGACGACCCGGACGGGCTCCGGTACCCCCGTGGCAAACGCAGTGACGATGCGACCGTGCTGACCTGGGAACCGGGTTCCGGTCAAGGCTGAAAAACAGTTTCGGTTCGGCTTTTACGGCGCCCTGAGAACGTGATCTATACAAAAATCCGGCCGTGGGACGTGTGACCGAGAAAGAGAGGGCCTCCGCGCGTTTCTCCCGGTGGCCGCGCCGTCACACGCAGAACAACACCGGCGCCGAACATGAAACGTTCACGTTCCCCCTCCCGTTGTGGGACAGGGCTTCCCGTGTCCGGGAGGTAAGAAGCTTTCGCGGGTCCGAAGCGTCCGGTAGATTTCACCCAGGACGAACAGCCGGGGATCTTCTGCACCCGGCACGATCCACCCCGCTCCAGGCGATCTTCTCGCCCCGGTGCCCCCTGCCCGAAACGTCGGAGGGCACCACCGAAACCCGCAGCAGTTTCGCGAAGGGAGCCTTTCCTTGTCCCCCACGGGCGTCCTCGAACCGACCGGGCCCAACCGATCCCTGGCCGCGGCGGCCCGCCCCGACCCTCTGCACGCGCGCACGCCCGCAGAGTTCACGCTCACCATGCGGCGCTGCCTCGCCTGGGCCGGAGGCCCCAGCTACCAGGAGCTGGAGTACCGCAGCGGAGGCACGGTCAGCGCATCGGCCTTCCGCGCCGCGCTCGAGACCGAAGACCTGCCCCGCTACGTCATGCTGCTGGCCTTCGTCACCGCCTGTGTCGGCGAGGACGAGGCCGAGTGCCAGCGCTGGATCGCAGCCTGGCGCGCCCTGCGCCGCGAGACGGACGACCAGCTCGCGAGCTGACCGGCCCCTCCGGCGCAGGGCGGCCGTAGGCCACACGCCTCAGCCGGAGATGGAACGCCCCGCGTACTCCGGCGCCTGCTCCAACTCGGCGGCGATGCGCTCGGCGACCTGGTCGGGGAAGGCCACGGCCCGCCCCTGCTCCTGGTCGACGTGGAGCGCCAGGATCTCCTCGGTCGCCACCAACGCGCCGTCCACCCGCATCTCGTGGCACAGGCGCAGCTTCTTCGTGCCCGCACCCACGACCCGGGTCAGCACCTCGAGCCCGGCGTCGGCGCCCACCTCGTCGAGGTAACGCACGTGCGCCTCCACCGTGTACAGCGAGCACCCGGATCCCTCGCGGTACTCGGGTCCCAGCCCGACGTGCTCCATGAGCGCGTCCGTGGCGTAACCGAAGACGAAGACGTACCCGCCCTCGGTCAGGTGGCCGTTGTAGTCGATCCACTCCGGGCGCACCCGCTCGGTCAGGGTCGTGCTCATGCCTGCCCCTCCCCGCGCTCGGCGGCCTCCTCGCGCTCGACCTCCTCGAGCGCGCGCATGATCGCGATCATGCGGCGGTCGCGCTGCGCGATGAGCTCGGCCGTGGAACGCCCGTCCACGACCTCGTCGGTCTGCTCCACCATCCGGTCCCGCAACTCGGTGGTGAGCTCCGGCGCCTCCAGACGGGTCCACGGGGCCTTCAGCGACGGACCGAAGTGGTCGAGCATGTGCGCCATGCCTCCCTCGCCCCCGGCCAGGTGGAACGTGGTGCACGGACCGTGGAAGGCCCACCGCAGGCCGGGACCGTCGGTCATGGCCTGGTCGATCTGCGCCACGGTCGCCTCACCCTCGGCGACCATGTGCAGCGCCTCGCGCCACGCGGCCTCCTGGATGCGGTTGCCGATGAAACCGGGCAGCTCCTGGTCCATCGTGATCACGGACTTGCCGGCCAGGCGGTAGAACTCCGAGGCCCAGTCCACGGCCCACTGCTCGCTCTTCTCACCGCCCACGACCTCGACCAGCGGAACCAGGTACGGCGGGTTGAAGGGGTGCCCGACGACCAGGCGCGACGGGTCGGCCGCCTTCACCTGCATTTCGGACATGCTGTATCCGGACGTGGAGGAGCCCACCACGACCCCCTCGGGGAGGGCCGCGTCGATCTCCGCCAGCAGGTCGGCCTTGAGATCCAGGCGCTCGGGCGCGCTCTCCTGCACGAAGTCGGCGCCGGCGACCGCCTCGGCCAGCGTCGGGGCGACCGTCAGGTTGTCCTTGGAAGCGCCCTCGGCCAGGCCGAGCCGCTCCAGCGCCGGCCAGGCCGAGTCCACCAGGGAACGCAGCTTCTGCTCGGCGTCGGGTGCCGGGTCCCAGGCCACGACCTGGTAACCGCGGCCGAGGAAGTGGGCGACCCAGCCCCCGCCGATCACGCCGGCGCCGATGCAGGCGACCGTGCGCACGGACTCGGGGGAGGTCTTGGCGATCTTTGTCATGTCGGGCCTCTCGGGGTGCGTCGGTCGGGGATCAGGCGTTCAGGCTGCGCAGGTTCAGCTGCTTGCGCGCCTCGTCGGGGGTGGCCACGCGGGCGCCGAGCTGCTCGATGATGTTCACGGCCTTCTCGGTGAGCTGGCCGTTCGTGGCCTTCACGCCCTTGCTCAGGTAGAGGTTGTCCTCCAGGCCCACGCGGGCGTGCCCGCCCATGAGCACGGACTGCGCCAGCCACGGCATCTGCTTGCGGCCGATCGAGAAGCTGGCCCACTGGGCGCCCTCGGGCAGCATGTTCACCATCGACTGCAGCACCGCCGGGTCGGACGGGGCGCCGTAGGGGATGCCCGTGCACAGCTGGAACAGCGACGGGTCGTCGATGAGGCCCTCGGCGTGCATCGTCTTGGCGAACCAGAGCTGGCCGGTGTCGAAGATCTCCAGCTCGGGGCGCACGCCCAGCTCCTGGATGCGCTTGGCGCCGGCGCGCAGCATGTCCGGGGTGGAGATGTAGACGTTGCTGCCGTCGCCGAAGTTGAGGGTGCCGCAGTCGAGGGTGCAGATGTCGGGCAGGATCTGCTCGACGTGCGGCAGGCGGTCGAGCCCGTTGACCAGGTCGGTGCCCTCCTCGAACTTCAGCGGGTCGTCCTGGCCGATGACCAGGTCGCCGCCCATGCCCGCGGTCAGGTTGATGACCACGTCGATGCCGGTCTGGCGGATGCGGTCGACGACCTCGCGGTAGAGGGCGTTGTCGCGCGAGGGGGCGCCGGTCTCGGGGTCGCGCACGTGGATGTGCACCACGCTGGCGCCCGCCTCTGCGGCCTCCACCGCGGAGGCGGCGATCTGCGCGGGCGTCACGGGCACGTGCTCGCTGCGCCCCACGGTGTCACCGGCCCCGGTCAGGGCAGTGGTGAGGATGACGTTCTGGTTCAGGGTGTCGCTCACGAAGGATCTCGCCTTTCTCTGGGCGTGGCTGATCGCCCCCGGGCGGGATCCCCGCCGGGGTCGGATGCTCTGGGAGTGTCGGGCGTGCTCGAGGGCCGCGTCGGGGCCGGTCGGACGTGTCCGGGGGCCGGTTCGGTCCTGCTCCGGTCCCGCGTCAGTCCCGTTTCAGGAAGTCGCGCTCGATGAGTTCGTGCAGGGTGCGCCGCATGTGGCCGACGGAGCGCCCGGGCATGCCGGTCATGACCTGGATGCCCATGCCGTCGATCAGCGCGGTCAGCCGTTTGGTCATCTCCTCGGCGCCGTGGTCGGCGAAGACCCCGGTGTCGATCCCCTCGGTGAGGGTGCGGGCGATGGTCTCGTGCCAGCGCCGGTAGGAGTGTGCGTGGATCTCGCGCATCTCCGGGTCGAGCGCTGCTGAGGTCCACACCTGCATCCAGATCGACCACTCCAGCTGGAGCCGCTCCGAGGCGGGCAGCTGGAGCTCGATCAGGCTGAGCAGGCGTTCGTGTGCGTCCTCGATCTCGTGCAGCCCGGCGACCTGTCGGTCGAAGGCCTGCTTGACCGAGTGGCGCAACGCCTCCTCGAGCAGGTGGTTGAGGGTCGGGAAGTGGTAGTGCACGGTCGCGCTGGAGGTCCCGCACGCCCGGGCGACCTGGGCCACCCGCACCGAGTGGAACCCGCGCTCGGCGATGAGCGTCCACGCGGCCTCGATGATCTGCAGTCTTCGGTTGTGTTCCTTCACGGCCAGCGGGCGGTCGGCCGGGCCCGCCGGAGGCGCCGCCACGGCTGTGTCCCGCGGCGCCGCCGCCACCGTGACCGCGTCGTCGTCGCCGTTGAGCAGCCAGTTCACGGTCACGCCGGCCTCGAGGGCGATGGCCGCCAGTTCCTCCGGGGTGAACCGCCGCCGGCCCGTCAGGGACTTGGACAGTTTGGTGGGGTCGATGCCGAGCCGGTCCGCGAACTCCCGCTGGGAGATCCCCGACCTGTGGATCGCCGCACGGGCCCTGTCGCGCACATCGTCGGTTGCTTCGCCGTTCACGGCAGCGAACGTAGCAGTGTCGTAGCGATTATCGCAACGGAAGTGGTTTGCTGCTTCGTTATGAACAGCGCTCCCACGGAGGCGTTGCGATGGCTCAACCCCTGGAACTGGGGGATTTTCGCCGTTTCCGGATCTTGATCCTTCACTCAGGATCGCAACGATGCGATGTTTGACTGGTTGATTAGTCAAGCGCAAGGGAGTAGCACTGGGGAAGTTGTGACCCCGGCGTCGGAGGTGACTTGAGTCATCCGTTGGAACATCGATCCCAAAGTCTTCTGGCCATCGCTGATCCTCGTGGTCGGCTTCACCGCACCGTTCGTGTTCGCCCCGGAAACGGGTGAACGTCTGCTCGGGAGCGTGTTATCGCGTCTCGAGTCGGACTTCGGTTGGGTCTACATCTGGTTCGTCCTGGGCCTGGCCGTCCTGCTGATCTGGCTCGCGTTCAGCCGTTTCGGCAACATCAAGATGGGCAAGCCGGAGGACCGCCCCGAGTTCTCCACCCCCACCTGGCTCGCCATGCTCTTCACCGCCGCGATCGGCGGTGGCCTCATGTACTGGGGCATCATCGAGTGGGCGCACTACTACACCGAGCCGCCCTACGGCCTCGAACCTCGCGGCACCGAGGCCGCGGAGTGGGCGGCCACCTATCCCCTCTTCCACTGGGGCCTGACCGCGTGGGCGGTCTTCTGCGTCCCGTCCCTCGCGCTGGCCTACGCCTACCACGTGCGCAAGGTCCGCAGGCTGCGGCTCAGTGAGGCCTGCCGCGGCGTGCTCGGCGACCGCGTCGACGGTTGGGCCGGGCGCCTCATCGACGTCCTCTTCGTCCTCGGCATGATCGGCGCCGCCGGTACCTCACTCGGACTGGCCGTGCCCGCCGTCTCCGAGGGCGCTTCCCGCATGCTCGGCGTCGATGCGACCGTCGGTCTGAACACCGTGGTCATCGGGCTCTGGACCCTGCTGTTCGGTGTCAGTGTCTTCTTCGGCCTGCACAAGGGCCTGAAGCGGCTGGCCAACCTCAACCTGTACCTGGCCGCCGCACTGGGCCTGCTCATCCTCGTCGTGGGGCCGGCGGTGTTCATCCTGGACACCTTCACCAACAGTGTCGGCATGCTCGCGCAGAACATCGTGCGCATGAGCACCTACATGGACCCCGTCGGCGGTTCCGGCTTCGAGGAGGTCTGGACGGTCTTCTACTGGGGCTGGTGGATCTCCTACGGCCCGTTCGTCGGCATGTTCTGCGCGAAGATCTCCAAGGGCCGCACGGTCCGGCAGATCATCATCGGCATGTGCGGGTTCGGCAGCCTCGGCTGCTGGCTGGCGTTCGCGCTGCTCGGCAACTCCGGCCTGGCCTTCGAGCTGCAGGGCACCGCGGCCATCGCCGACACCCTGGAGGCGGAGGGCGCCGTACCGGCGATCTTCGCGACGCTCGAGGCGTTCCCGCTCAGCGGCCTCATCACGGTGCTGTTCCTGGTGCTGCTGATGATCTTCCTGGCCACGACGCTGGACTCGGCCTCCTACATCATGGGTTCGGCCACCTCCAAGGACCTGCCCAACGAGGTCGAGCCGGCCCGCGCCAACCGTGTGCTGTGGGCGCTCGTCCTGGCCGGGGTGTCGGTGTCGGTCATGTCGGCCGGCGGAACCGACGCGTTGCAGACCCTGTCGGTCGTGACGGCGTTCCCGTTGATCGCCGTGCTGACCCTGGTCGCGTTCTCCCTGGTGCGCTGGCTGCGCGACCACGAAAGCGCCACCGCCGTGGTGCCCGCGAGCGCCACGGAGGCCCACGACCCCGAGGCCGAGGACCCGGGGATCACCGCCTCCGAGGACAGCGGAGCCCCGGACGACGACGGTCGCGGACGGCCCCCGGCCGAGCCCGTCGGCTGACTCACCCCCCGCCGCCGGGCGCGCCCGGAACCGGAGGGCGCCGGACCACGGTCCGGCGCCCTCCGGTCGTGTGCGGGTGAGATCGCGCTCCTGGCCGGGGCGGGCGCGGGGGCGGTCGTCGTGGCGACCCTGGTCACCGTGCCGCTGCTGCTGCGCACGATGCGCCCCGACGGCCTGCGCTCGGAGTGACGGACCCGGGGCCCGGGTTCAAACGCCGGGCTCCGGGACGGGCCCCGGCTCGCGGGGTTCGCGCGGTTCACGGCGCACGTACTGGGTGACGAGCCCGGACAGCAGTGCGCCCGCCGGCACCGCGACCGCCACACACGCCCACACCGGCCACTCTGTGAACGCGCCGAGGAGGGCGCTCGCGAGCAGGCACAGCACGATCGCTCGCGGCAGGCGCGACGCGGGGCGAGGCCGGACCGGATGCATCGGCTGGGGCGGGGTGTCCATGGTGGCGGCTCCTTCGCCGTCGGGGTGCTCCCACCATCATCCCCAGGTCGCGGTGTCGGGGTCCAATCCGTGGTGGCGGGCGTTGGCGTCGATGGCCGTGCGCAGCCAGTCCGCGGTCCCGGGTTCCAGCGACTCGAGGTGGTCCCGGAACCCGGGGTCCTCGGCGTACATGCGCCCGATGATCACGTGCATCGACCGTGTGCAGTCGAAGTACTCCGCGATCGAGGCCCGGTGGCGTTCGGCCAGCGTGTGTGCCCGTTCGCTGCCGGGGTCGATACCGGAACGCACCGCCTCGGCCAGGTCCGCGTTGAACGCCTCCACCCCGGCGGTGATGCGGCGCCAGTCGTCGGCGGTGCGTTCGGCCGCACGCTCGGTGTACTGCGCCCACTGCTCGGTGTGGCCCCACCTGGTGCGTGCCTGCTGGGCCCAGTCCGGGTTCCAGTCCCGGCCGAAGACCGCGACCTGGTCCTCGGCGGACAGCAGGAGCCCGGACTCGCGGGCCTCGGCGAGCCGGTCGAGCGCGTCGGCCATGCCCTGGAGGCGGTCGATGCGGGCACGGAGGCGGTCGCGTTGGTGCAGGAGTGCGTCGGCGGACTCCTCCGGAGGGGCGTCCAACAGGCGTGCGGTCTCCTCGAGGGAGAGGCCGAGTTCCCGGTGGACGACCACCCGGTGCAGGCGCGACAGGTCGGCGGCGGTGTAGAGGCGGTACCCGGCGGGCGAGCGACCGGAGGGGTGAACGAGGCCGATCTCGTCCCAGTGGTGCAGGGTGCGCACGGTCACGCCGGCCAGGGACGCCGCCCTGCCCACGGTCACCGGTTCCTGCGCCGGGTCGGATCGTTCGCTCACGCCCTCCAGTGTGCCCGCGCTCATGCCTCGGGCGCCTCGATCCCCATCGCACGCAGGTTCCGGGCCTGCTCGCCGTCGGGGTCGGGGTCGTACGGCCGGGCCGCGGTCATGATCACCCGGACGCCCTCGGGGGTGCGCACCTCGACGTCGACGGTGTTCCACGGGGTCTTCGCCGGGCCGGACGTGCACCCGGGGCGCAGGGCCTCGCAGGCCTTCACGGCCGACTCGACCTGGTCGAGCACGCACGAGAAGCTGACCGTCACCCCGGTGGCGCCGCCCGCCGTCCCGGGCTCGCGCTCGGGGACCAGGAGGACGTCCTGGAACGCCCACCGCCGCAGGTGGACGATCTGTCCCGGGAGGGAGAAGAAGTCGAAGAAGCCCAGACCCCGCGTCCAGAACTCCGTGGACGCGGCGAGGTCGGCCGACTCGACGGTGACGAAGGCGGGCATGCCGTAGATGCCTTGGAAGAGCTCCGGCGGTGCGACGCCGGGGACCGGTTCGGGGACAGGGCTCAGGCTGAAGGCCGGGAAGCGGCCGGTTTCGTTGCTCATGGGTTCAGGCTCGGGCCTCACGCCGCGTGAGGGTCAAGCCCTGTTCCACAGGTGTGCGCCATGATGGGCGGATGCGCGCAACATCCCCCTGGGCCGCTCCTGCTTGTGCCCTCGCTCTCACGCTCACCACCGCATGTACCGGACAGGACGAACCCGCTCCCGAACGGCCCGCGGGATGGGGTCACACGGTCGCCGTGCCGCACCCGGTCGGGGCCTACGAACACGAGTTCACCGGCGAGGAGGCCGACGCCTTCTACCGCGTGGAGGACGTGACCGGGCACGCCCCCGACATTGCCGGGTTCACCCTGGTGGCCGACCTGCCCGAGCTGGGCAGGCCCCTGGGTTTCAACAGCTTCTCCGTCACGTGCACGGCGGGGGGAGAGGTCTCGGCCGCGGAGTACGAGGACCTCCCTGGCGAAGTCTTCGGTGGCCTGTTCGAGATCCTGATGGAGTGTTCGGTGCCCGAGGGGGCCGCTTTCCTCACCGTGACCATGGAGCACGCAGGGGAGACGGTCGTGTTCTCGGGTCCCATGTGATGGACCGAAACTCTCCGCCACAGTACCGACGCGAGTGAACCCGCGGGGGCGGGGAACCACTCCGTGTGGCGCACCGATCCCCATACGGCGGCCTTCCCCACGGGCCGGGCCCGCCTGGAGAGCAGGACATGTTCCGCATGCGCAAGGCGACCGCCGACGACACCCCCGCCGTGGCCGACATGATCCGTGCGCGCTGTTCCTGGCTGGAACACCGCGGCCTGCCGTCCCTGAGAGAGGACGCCGACGACCTGGCCGGCCAGGCCCGGCACGGGTTCATGTGGCTCCTGTGCACCGACCCCGGCAACTCCGCCGAACCGGAGGACGTCGTCGGCTGCACGACGGTGCTCGACCGCCCGACCACCGAGGGCTGGGCGGAGGCGGGGCGTGCCGGGGACGACGCGCTCCACCTCTTCTCCACCGTCACGCACCCCGAGTACCGGGGCCTGCGCCCGGGCGCCGTCATCTCCCGCTGGGTCGCACGCCAGGCCGCGCACCAGGGGCGGGCGTGGCTGCGGTTGAGCTGTGTGGGCCCGGAGCTGGCTCGTTACTACCGGGACCAGGGGTTCGAGACGGTGCGCGAGCTCCCCGACGGGGGCGACACCTTGTTCCTGATGGAGCGCCGCACCGTGGACGCCCCCTGACACGGGGCCGTGCCCGGCCTCCGGTGCCTGCTCAGTGGTCGTCGCCCATCGTGTGGAGCAACGCGTGCACGGTCGGGTCGGTGAGGGTGTAGCGCACCGACCGCCCGTCCCGCTCGTCCTGGACCCACCCCTGCAGCCGCAGGGTCCGCAGCGCCTGGGACGCCGCGGTGTCGGAGATCCCGGCGGCCGACGCGAGGTCACCGACGGAGGCCGTGCCCGGCCCGGCCTGGTGCATCGCGCTCAGCAACCGCAGCCGGGTCGGGTCCCCGAGCATCCGGAACCGGTCGGCCCAGGCGCTGATGTCGGGTCGGTCGTCCGGTCGGAGCTGATCACTGTGGGAAGTCATCGGTCCCATTCTCACAGGTTCGCGGAGACGTGGTGATGGTTGTCTCCACACCTTCTGGGCCGAGGCGCCCGGAACGTCTGGTTACTCGGAACCGGAAGTCTTATTGTCTGATCGACTGATCAGATGATCAGATGATCAGGTGTACACCGATTCCGACAGGAAGAGCTGAATGCCCAGATCCGTCCGAGAACGCCTCCTCGTCAGCGCCCTGCTCACCCCGGTCCTCCTCCTCACCGCCTGCTCCGCCCCGGACCCCGGTTCCACGGACACCCCGACCCGTATCGTGCTCGCCGACGCCCAACCCCTGGGCGAGTTCGACCCGGTCGGCGGATACGGCGAACTCGGTGTCTCCCCGATCTTCGAGGGCCTCCTGCGCCCCGAGTCCAGCGGCGACGACCAGCTGCCCGACCTCGTTCCGGCCCTGGCCGCCTCGCCCCCCGAAGCCAACGCGGACCACACCGTGTGGGACGTGGAGCTGCGCACCGACGTGTCCTTCTCTGACGGTTCCGAACTCGACGCCGACGACGTCGTGGCCACCTACGAAGCCGTGCTCGACCCGGGGACCGCATCCGAGGTCGCCGGTTCCTACTCCATGATCGAGTCGGTCACCGCCACCGGCGACCACGGCGTGCGCTTCACCCTGAGCCACCCCTACTACGCGATGCCCGCACGGATGACCCTCGGCATCACCCCCGCTGAGGAGATCACCCCCGGGCCCGCGGCCGACTCCGAACGCAACCGGGCTCCGGTCGGCACCGGCCCCTACGTGCTCTCCGAACTCAGCGGCGACGAGGCCGTGTTCGAGCCCAACCCCCACTACCACGGGCCGCAGCCCCAGGTCACCGAGCTGGTCACCCAGTACCTGCCCGACGACGGCACCAGGGCCCAGCGCATGCGCGGGGGCAGCATCGACGGGACCGTGCTCCCGCCCACCACCGCCGAGACCTTCGAGGGCGTCGACGGAGTCGAGCTCCAGCCCGTGCGCACCGCCGAATGGCGCGGCCTGTCCCTGCCGTCGGAGAACCCCTTCACCTCCGACGCCGAGGCCCGCACCGCGATGAACCTGGCCGTGGACCGCGACGGCATCGTCGAACACGTGCTCGCCGGCCACGGAACCCCCGCGCACACACCCGTCGCGGCCGTCTACGGCGACGCCCACGACCCCGGGGCCGCCTTCGAGCACGACCCGGACGAGGCCGCCCGGATCCTCGACGAAGCGGGGTGGACGGACGGCCCGGACGGCGTGCGCACCCGCGACGGCGAGCGCGCGTCCTTCACCCTCCGCTACCTCGCCTCGGACCACATGCGCCGGGACCTGGCGACGGCGTTCGCGGCCGAGATGGAACCCCTGGGCATCGAGGTCGAGCTCGAGGGCGGTTCCTGGGACGACATCGAGGAGCACACGGCCGACTCCGCGATCCTGCTCGGCGGCGGCGACAAGCCCTACGACCTGGACACGCAGGTGTACGCGACCCTGCACTCCCGCGAGGACGACACACCCACGTACGAGAACCCGGCCGACCTCTCCGTCCCCGGGGTCGACGAACACCTCGAACGGGCCAGGAGCTCCCCGGACGAGGACGAGCGCGCCGAGGCCTACCGCGAGGTGCAGCGGGCCTACGTCGAGCAGCCGACCTACGTCTTCCTCGCCTTCGCCGACCACACCTACGTCGCTGCCGAGGACGGCTGGGACCGCGGGCCGCTCGTCCTCGAACCCCACGCCCACGGGGTCTCCTGGGGGCCGTGGTGGAACATCGCCGGATGGCGTGAATGAGCGCAGTTCCGGGCGGCCGGACACACGCCGGCCGCCGCACACTGTGGCGCGACCGCCGCGGTGACCTCCTCCGCCTCCTCCTGCGCCGCGCCGCCGTCGCGGTACCCGTGCTGGCGGGGTTGAGCGTGCTGGTGTTCCTGCTCGCCGACCGTTCGCCCTTCGATCCCCTCGCCGCCCACCTCGGGGCCGGGTACCAACAGAGCTCGGCCGGTCAGCGCGAGGAACTGAGCAGCGCCCTGGGGCTCGACGCCCCGTGGTGGCAGGCGTGGGGCGCGTGGGTCGTCGACCTGTTCCGGGGCGACGCCGGCTGGTCCCGGGTGTACGCGATGCCGGTCGCCGAGGTCTTCGCCGGCCGCCTTCCGTGGACCCTGTTGCTCTCGGGGACCGCGATGGCCGTCGCGGTCCCGGCGGCCCTGGCGTGCGGAACGGCGGCGGGCCTGGCCCCCGGCGGCCGGACCGACCGGGCCATCACCCGCATGGGCGTGTTCGTGCAGGCCGTGCCCCCGTTCGTGGTCGCCCTGGGCGCGGTCACCGTCTTCGCGGTGCTGTTGCGCTGGGCCCCGGTGGCGGGTGCCGCGGAACCGGGGGAGGGGTACACGGCCGCCGGGGTACTGAGCCACCTCGTGCTGCCGGCCACCACCCTCGCCCTCACCCAGCTGCCCTGGATGCTGCTGGCCGTGCGCACCGCCGTCGCCCGTGCCGTGGCCTCCGAACCGGTGCGGGCGGCCCGGGCGCGAGGGCTCTCGCGCCGCAGGACGGTCACCGGGCACGTTCTGCCGATGTCGCTCGCGCCGCTGGTGACGATCGTCGGCGCCCGGCTCCCCGAACTCGTGGTGGGGGCCGTGCTGGTGGAGGAGGTCTTCGCCTGGCCGGGCATCGCGAGCGCGCTGGTCGCCTCGGCGCAGGCGCTCGACTTCCCGCTCCTGGCGGCCCTCACGGTGGCCACCGCCGCCGTGGTCCTGGCGGGTTCCCTCGCCGCCGACACGGCCTACCTCCTCCTGGACCCGAGAGTGAGCTCCGATGTCTGACCCCGCCGAGCGGGGCGCACGCCGCCCGACCGGCCGGTACCTGCCGGCGGCCGTGCTGGCGCTCCTGGTCGTGTACGCCGTCGCCGTCTCGTGGTGGGCCGGCCCGCAGTCGGCCGACTTCTCGCAGGCGCTCCTGCCGCCCGGGCCGCAGCACTGGTTCGGCACGGACCACTCCGGCCACGACCTGTTCGTACGGTCGGCGGAGGGCCTGCGTGTGTCGTTGCTCGTCGCCTCGGTCTGTGCCGTGGCCGCCACAGCCATCGGGGTGGCGGTCGGGGCGCTCGCCGTGACGGCGGGCGGGTGGGCCGACCGGGTGGCGATGCGGGTGACCGACGGGGTCAACGCCCTGCCGCACCTGCTCGTGGGGGTGGTCGTGGTGGCCATGTTCCCCGGGTCGCTCCCGGCGATCATCGCGTCGGTCGCGCTCACCCACTGGCCCCAGATCGCGCGTGTGGTGCGGGCCGAGATGCTCACGGTGCGCGAGTCCGAGTACGTCGAGGCCGCCTACCTGTGGGGTGCCCGCCGAAGCCAGGTCCTGTGGCGGCACCTGGTGCCCGCGGCCGCGCCGCAGGCCCTGGTGGGGCTGGTGATGCTCGTCCCGCACGCCGTCTGGCACGAGTCCACGCTCAGTTTCCTGGGACTGGGGCTCTCGCCGGACCGGGCGAGCCTGGGCACGTTGCTCGAGGTGGCCAGGGGCGACGTGCTCACGGGTGCGTGGTGGACCCTGGCCGCCCCGGCCGGCGTGCTCGTCGCGGTCGCGCTGGCCGTCGCCGGGGTGAGCGGGGTGCTGCGGGCCGGCGGTCGTGGAGAGGAGGGCGCGCACGCACCCGCGGCAGGGGCCGGTCCGGTGGACGGGCCCGGGACCGCGGAGGCCGCCCCGGTCGTGGCACTGCGTTCCCTGGACCTGCGGTACCCCGCGGGCGCAGGACCCCGGACGTATGCGGTGACCGGTGTCGGGCTCGACCTGCGGCCCGGCCGGGTGACCGCCCTGGTCGGGGAGTCGGGGTGCGGCAAGTCCACGCTCGCGTCCACCCTGTGCGGGCTCCTGCCCCCGGGCACGGAATGCTCGGGCAGCATGCGGATCGCGGGCCGGGAGGTGCTCGGCGCCGGGGAACGCACGTGGCGCGGGCTCCGAGGGCGCGTGGTCGGGCTCGCCGCGCAGTCACCGGCCGACACGTTCACGCCCGTCCGGAGGATCGGACCGCAGATCGCCGAGGCCGCGGCGGCGCTGGGCGGGCGTGCCTCCGCCGAGGAGCTCATGGCGCGCGTGGGGCTGGAGAGCTCCGCGGCCGAGAAGTACCCGCACGAACTCTCCGGCGGGATGGCGGCCCGCGCGGCCCTGGCGGCGGCGCTCGCCGGGGACCCCGACGTCCTGGTCGCCGACGAGCCCACCTCCGGGCTGGACCCCGAACTGGCCGGGCAGGTCCTCGCCCTGCTGCGCGCCACCGCCGACGCCGGCACCGCGGTCCTGCTCATCACCCACGACCTTCAGGCCCTGGAGAAGTCTGGGACAGCGGACACCGTCGCGGTGATGCGCGCGGGACGGATCGCCGAGCACGGACCGGCCGGCCGGGTCCTCACCGAGCCGAGCCACCCCTACACCCGGGCCCTGCTCGCCGCCCTGCCCTCGCGAGGGCTGAACCCGGTCACCGAACCGCCCTCGGGGACCGCCGCCGCCCAGGAATCGACACTCGCACCGAACGGGAAGGATCACGATGGCTCTGACCGCTGAGGGTGTGGTGTTCCGCCATGGGAACGAGACGGTCCTGGACAGGGCGGGCCTCAGGCTCGAGCCGGGGCAGATCCTGGGGCTGACCGGCCCGTCCGGCAGCGGCAAGACCACCCTCGCCCGGGTCCTCACCGGCCTGCGCGTGCCCGACGCCGGGCGTGTACGGGCCGACGGCACACCCGTGGGCACCACGCGGGGACGGATGGACGGCCGTGTGGGGCTGTTGCACCAGTCGCCCCGGTCGGCCACCGATCCGCGCATGAGCCTGCGCCGGATCATCGCCGAACCGCTCCTGTCCCGCGGCCGAGGCCGCGGCGGGCGAGGGGAGACGGCCGCGCGTGCGGCGGAGTTCGCCGCACGCGCCGGGCTCCCGGAGGACCTGCTCGACCGCTACGGCCGGCAGGTCTCCGTGGGGCAACTGCAGCGGGCCTGTGTGGCCCGTGCGCTGGCCGCCTCCCCGCGTTACCTCGTCTGCGACGAACCCACCGCCATGCTCGACGCGGTCTCCACGGCAGGCATCGCGGCCCTGCTGTCGTCACTCGCACACGGCGGGACGGGCCTCCTCGTGATCAGCCACGACCACGCGCTACTGGAGGCCTGGGCCGACCGGGTCCGCGGGATCGGGGACCTCGCCGGTTGAGGTCCGGGCCCCCGCCGCGGGTCCGGGTTCCGACGTCGTCTCGTACCGGGACGGGTCCATGAACGCCGCCTTCCAGTTCTCCCAGGTAACGGCGACCGCGGACTCCGCCTCGTGCGCCTGGCCGGCCAGCGCCCGCGCGAGGGCGCCCGGGCCGTGCAGAAGGGTCTCTCCTGCACCCGTGGCCCGTTCCGGCCGGGCGCCGAGCAGGAACGTGGAGGACAGGACCCGGTGCCCGCCCATGACCCCCGGGACCTCGCCCGAGCCCGGACCGCGCAGGTCCAGGTCCTCGACCAGCACCGGACGCCCGCCGACACGGCCCGACACCGTCGACCGCAGCGGGCCGCCGCCGGCCTCGTAACTGCGGCCGAGCACCAGCGTCTCGTGGACCAGTGCCCGGCCGCTGCCGGCCACGTCGATCCGGGTCCGCCTGGTCACGTCGGCCCCGGCCGAGACCACGAACGGGGCGCTCCGCCACACCAGGCACGCCCCGTCGCCCACCCGCAGGTCGGCCTGCCAGCTCGCCGGACCGGCGCCCCGGGTGTCGTAGGCGACCATCCCGGACGGTTCGACCAGCTCCAACCACACACCCGGGCCGACCGTGATCTCCATCCGCAGACGGTCCCCGGTCAGCAACAGCGCGTAGGTGCCCACCAGGGCCACGCGTGCGGTGTCACCGCGTACCCCGAGAGGCTGGGCACGCAGGTAGGTGCCGCCGGACAGATCGGTCAGGCGGACCCGGCCGCCCACGCGCTCGACAGTGATGCGGGCCGGAACCGATTCCTTCATCGACGACCACTCACCCGTGCTCGTGGCCGTGGTCGGCGTCCTCGTGGGTGTGGGTCGTGCCGTCGGCGTGCGTGTGCGGCGCCATCGGACCGGGGTCGCGCGGCACGTGGATCCCCGCCCGGTGGTCCTCCAGCACCTGAAGCACCCACGACGCGAGGGCCTTGATCGACACGTCGTCCTGCTGGCTCAGGGCCAGCACGGGCAGCCCGCCCCGGGACTCCGTGGCGTCGGCGACCATACGTTCGGCGTCCACACCCACGTGCGGGGCCAGGTCGGTCTTGTTCACCACGAGCAGGTCGGCGCGTTCGATGCCCGGCCCGCCCTTGCGGGCCACGTCGCCGCCGCCGGCCACGTCCAGGCAGAAGATCTGCGCGTCGGCCAGCGCCGGGCTGAACGTGGCGGTGAGGTTGTCGCCGCCGCTCTCCACGACGACCAGGTCCAGCGGGGCGAAGTCCGCCTCCATGTCCTCCACCGCGAGCAGGTTCGGGGTGACGTCGTCACGGATCGCGGTGTGGGGGCAGGCCCCGGTCTCCACCGCGTGGATGCGCTCCACCGGCAGCACACCGGCCGCGCGCAGCAGCCGGGCGTCCTCGTCGGTGTAGATGTCGTTGGTGACCACCGCCATGCTGATCTGCTCCGCGAGTTCGCGGCACAGGGTGGCGATGAGCGTGCTCTTGCCGGTTCCGACCGGTCCCGCCACACCCAGGCGCATGGCCCGGCGCCCCTCGGACGTGTTGGCAGCGGCGGTGTCGGTGTTCTGCTGTTCAGGCAACGAAGATCCTCCTGGTCCTGTTCTGTTGTTCGAGGGACCACCCCTCGATCTGTGGTGCGGTCCGGGCCGGCATGTCGTCGGCGTCGCGGACCGCGAGCGCCTCGGCGGCGACCTCGGCGATGACCCCCTCGGATCCCAGGACCCACCCGGCGGCGTCCACCGGGTCCACGGGGGCGAGCTTGAGGGCGGCCGAGGCCACCGTCTGGGCGTCGTCGTACAGCGCCACCCGGGCCGTCTCGTCCTCCGACGAACCCATGACCGCGGCGACGACCCCGAGCGCGACCGGCCGCTGCGGGGAGCGGTCCAGGTTGCGCAAGGCCTTCACCGCCGGGTGCTCCGGCCAGAGCCGGGAGGCCAGGCGCACCAACCCGCGCCCGAGGAGCCCCGAGATGTCGCGCAGGGGAGCGCTCGGCGACCGCGCCAGGAGCGCGTCGTGCACGTCGGCCAACGCCCCCGCGTCGATGCCGAGGCCGTCGGGGCCGGACGCGCCCCCGGCGGCCCGGTGCGCGAGAACCGAGGCGGCCGTCTCCGTCAGCCCCACCGTGCGCAGGCGCGCGGCGATGTAGTCCGGGATCCGGTCGACCGTGAGACCGTCCGCGAGCGCCGGTTCCAGACCCGCCGAGTACGTGTGGCCTCCCACCGGCAGACGCGCGTCGGCCAGCAGAAGGGTGCCCAGTCGTGTGGTCACACGGCGTCCTAGAACATCGTGTACCGCTGCGCGAGCGGTACCCGGGCGGCGGGCTGGGGACGGACCGGCTCGCCGTCGATGCTGATCGCGAACGTCTCCGGATCCACGTCGATGCGGGGCAGCGCCGTGTTGTTGGGCATGTCAGCCTTGGTGAGGTGCCGGGTCGGCCGGACCCCCACCAGACGGCGCCGCAGCTCCAGGCGCTCGGCCAGGCCGTCCTCGATCGCCATCGGCGACACGAAACTCACCGCGAGGTCGGCCGCCGACGACGCACGCGCGGCCAGTGCCGGGCGCATCAGCACCGGCTGCGGAGCCGGAACCGCGCCGTTCGGGTCGCCCAGCGGGGCCGCGACGACCGCGCCGCTCTTGATCACCGCCGTCGGGCGGATCCCGAAGAAGGCCGGGTCCCACAGCACGAGGTCGGCCATCTTGCCCGCCTCCACCGACCCGATCACGTGGTCGACGCCGTGCGCCGCGGCCGGGCAGACCGTGTACTTGGCGACGTACCTGCGCGCGCGGGCGTTGTCGGCGGGCAGGTCCGACGACAACCGTCCGAAGCGGTTCTTCATCACGTGCGCCACCTGCCACGTGCGGCAGATGAGCTCGCCGATACGGCCCATGGCCTGGGCGTCGGTCGAGGTGATCGAGATGGCGCCCATGTCCTGGAGGACGTCCTCGGCCGCCATCGTGGAGGCCCGGATCCGGGACTCGGCGAAGGCGAGGTCCTCGGGGACCCTGGGGTTCAGGTGGTGCACCACCAGGAGCATGTCCAGGTGCTCGTCCACCGTGTTCACCGTGTGCGGCAGGGTCGGGTTGGTGGAGGCCGGGAGCACGTTCGCCTCGCTCGCCGTGACGATGATGTCCGGCGCGTGGCCGCCGCCGGCACCCTCGGCGTGGAACACGTGGATCCCGCGCCCGGCGATCGCGTCCAGGGTGTGCTGGACGTATCCCGTCTCGTTGAGCGAGTCGGCGTGCAGCGCGACCTGGAGGCCGAACTCGTCGGCGCCGCGCAGGGCCGCGTCGATCGCCGCCGGGGTGGCGCCCCAGTCCTCGTGCACCTTGTACCCGCCGGCGCCGGCCAGGGCGTCCTCGGCGAGGGACTCACGGGAGACGGTGCTCCCCTTGCTGAACAGCAGAACGTTCAGCGGGAACCGGTCCAGGGCGCGGTGCATCATCGTCAGCGCGTGGGCCCCCGGCGTCACCGTCGTGGCCTTCGACCCCTCCGTGGGGCCGGTGCCGCCGCCGATCACCGTGGTGGTGCCGGTGGTCAGCGCCTCGTGCATCTCGATCTCGCTGAGGAAGTGCACGTGGGTGTCGACCGCGCCCGCGGTGAGGATCTTGCCCTCCCCGGCGATCACGTCGGTGCCGGGGCCCACGAGCAGGTCCGGGTGGACCCCGTCCATGGTGTCCGGGTTCCCGGCCTTGCCGACGGCGACGATGTTCCCGTCACGGATCCCCACGTCACCGCGGACGATGCCCCAGTGGTCCAGGACCACCACGTTGGTGATCACCAGGTCCAGGGCGCCTTGGGAACGGGTGGTCATGCCCTGGCCCATCGACTCCCTGATGGTCTTGCCTCCGCCGAAGACGGTCTCGTCGCCGCCGGCGGTGAGGTCCTGTTCGACCTCGATCCACAGGTCGGTGTCGGCGAGGCGGATCTGGTCACCCACCGTGGGCCCGTACAGCTGGGCGTACTCACGGCGGTCGATGTGGCTCACGGCTGCTCCTCCGTCCCTTCGGGGTTGATGTCCTCGTCGGTCGTGCCGGCGGGCGGATCCTCCGTCGGCACGACCTCGGCCGGGTCGCCGTCGTGCGCCCCGGCCCCGCTGACCCGGACGGGTGCGCCGGAGGCCCGGAGCGGCTCCTCGACGTCCGTGCCGGGCGTACCGAACGGCACCACGGGGCGCGGCGGCCGCTGTCCGGTGCCGGAGAGCTCGCTCGGGTCGGCCAGCTGCAGGCCGGGGACGTGGCGCCGCCCGCCCAGCGCGACCAGGTGAACGGTGCGGCTCACCCCGGGTTCCAGGCGCACCGAGGTGCCGGCGGGAACGTCGAGACGGAACCCCCGTGCCTGTTCGCGGTCGAAGTCGAGCACCGGGTTGGCGTCGGGGAAGTGCAGATGGGACCCCACCTGGACGGGGCGGTCCCCGGTGTTGACCACCACGAGGGACAGCTGTTCACGGCCTTCGTTGAGGTCGAGCGGCGTGGAACGTGTGCGGATCTCACCGGGGATCATTGGATCGGCTCCGTGATCGTGACGAGCTTGCGCCCGTCGGGGAAGGTGGCCTCCACCTGCACGTTCGGGATCATCTCCGGAACGCCGTCCATGACCTCCTCGCGCCGGAGCACGGTGCGGCCCTCGTTCATCAGCTCGGCGACGGTGGCGCCCTCGCGGGCCCGCTCGATCACCCAGCAGGAGAGCAGCGCGACCGATTCGGGATGGTTGAGTTCGACCCCGCGGTCGCGGCGGTCCCGGGCGATCATTCCGGCGACCGACAAAAGCAGTTTTTCTGTATCGGACGGGAGTAGATGCACGAATCACCTCTCACAGTTCTGAACGAACTTATTGTAGGAGCAGATTCGTGCGAGCAGAACGCCCTGAGAGCTTTGTCTCCAATTCTGCGCGTCCCCGGATCCCGTCCGTGCGGGCGGGGGTGGCATCCGTTGGTGAGTGTGCGGTTGCGCCTCGTACAGGGGCAGGTCAGGATTTTCGCATACGTGACACATCGGCTACCGGCTGTCGCCGCGAACGGAGCGGAAGTTCGCCCCCGTGCCGTTCTTCTGTCCCGTTCACCTTGGCCCCGAATTCCTGCCGAAGCGCCGGTGGAGAGCTTTTTCTCTTTCGTTTTCTGAGCGGTGGGCGGCCCGGAATGCGAACTGCCCGGCCCGCGGGCGCGGACCGGGCAGTGGTGGGATCACCGGGGTCAGAGGTTGCGCTCGGCCCAGAGCGCCATCGCGTCGCGCACCCGGCGGGCGCCCTCGACGCCCCCGTAGTTCGCGGCGAAGCGCTCGTCGGACACGTACATCTCACCGAGCGCCGGGTAGCTCTCGCGGTTCCACTCCGGCCCGGGGAACGCACCGAGCCACGTGTGGTGGTCGGCCACCGCGCCCTGGAACCCCTCGGAGCCCGGTTCCAGCCCGGCCTCCGCCGCCTGTCGCAGCGCACCGTTGACCTCGGCCGAGCGTGCGGTCAGCTCCTGCCGTTCGGTGTCGCTCAGCCCGTTCCACCAGTCGTTGCTGTGCTCCCACGCGCGGTCGCCCCAGCGCTCGCGCACCTCGTCCTCGTACCGGGTGTGGTCGAACCCGTCGAACATCGTCTCCATCGTCGGTTCCCTTCCGTCGTCCAGCGCGGTCAGCGTGCGCTCGACGGAGTCCGCCTGACGGCCGATCCGGCCCTGCTCCTGCCGCAGCCGCCGCACGTGTTCCCGGAGGGCCGACCGCACGTCGGTCTGTTCTCCGAGCACGTCGGCGATCGCGGGGAGTCCGAGCCCGAGCTCACGCAGCAGGAGGATGCGTTGGAGCCGTACGAGGGCGTCGCGGTCGTAGTGCCGAACCCCGCCGGGGCCCACCCGCGAGGGCTTCAGCAACCCGATGCGGTCGTAGTGCCGCAGTGTGCGGCTGGTCGTGCCCGTGGCGGCCACGACCTCCTGGATCGGCCGGTCCATGCTGCGCACCCCTTTCCACCTGCACCGACGACGGTAGGGCTTGACGCAACGTCAACCGCAAGCCCTCAATTCCGGGCGAGGGGGTGTGGCCAGCACAAAAGAAAAAGCCGGGCCCGTGTGGTGTCCGGGACCGGCTTTTTCTTCACTGTCTCAAGGTGGCGCACTCGGGAGGACTCGAACCCCCAACCTTCTGATCCGTAGTCAGATGCTCTATCCATTGAGCTACGAGTGCAGATTCTGTTGTGTTGTCTCCGGGGCGGGCTCTCGCTCTCCCCGGCGACGTCTTCGACTCTATCAGAGTCTCGGAGTGCTTTCGTGCCGTTTTCCGGTGTGAACCGGGCCATGTGCACGAAGGCCGTGACGTGCGCAGAACGCCGTCCGCATCGACGGTACCGCACACCGGGAGGTGCCCGGACCACACGCGGCGCGGCCCGGGGCGGAGCGCTCCGCCCCGGGCACGAGGGTCAGGAGGAGGTCGCTTCCTCGACGGAGGCGGCCCACAGCTCCAGGGCGCTGTCCACCTGCTCGCCGTTGACGACCAGCGGCGGGATCATGCGCACCACGTTGCCGTGCGGCGCGCAGGTCAGCAACAGGAGCCCGTTCTTCGCGGCGGCCTGCTGGGCCCGCGCCGCGGTCGCGCCGTCGGGCGAACCGTCGGCGGTCACGAACTCGCTGGCCTGCATGAGCCCGCGGCCGCGCACGTCGCCGATCTCCGGGTGGACGGAGCCGACCTTCTCCAGGCCCTGGCGCAGACGTTCGCCCTGGGCGGCGGAGTTGGCGACCAGGTCCTCCTCCTGGATCACGTCCAGGGTGGCCAGCGCCGCGGCGCACGCGACCGCGTTGCCGCCGTAGGTGCCGCCCTGCGACCCGGGCCAGGCCTTCTCCATGACCGAGGCCGGCGCGGCGATCGCGGAGATGGGGAAGCCGCTGGCCAGGCCCTTGGCGGTGATGACGATGTCGGGGGTGATGCCGGAGCGCTCGTGGCCCCAGAAGGTCCCGGTGCGCCCGAAGCCGGTCTGCACCTCATCGGTGACCAGGAGGAACCCGTGCTGGTCGGCGCGCTCGCGCAGCCCTTGCAGGAACGCGTCCGGGACCGGGACGTAGCCGCCCTCACCCAGCACCGGCTCGATGAAGACCGCGGCGGTGTCCTTGGGGGAGGTCGTCGTGGCGAGCTGGTAGTCGAGCTCGCGCAGGGCGTGCGCGACCGCGTCCGCCTCGCTCATGCCGAGCCGGTAGGCGTGGGGGAAGGGGGAGACGACGACGCCGGGCATCAGGGGGCCGAAGCCGGCGCGGATCTTGGTCCCGGAGGTGGTGAGGGCAGCGGCGCCCATGGTGCGCCCGTGGAAGGACCCGGTGAACACGATCGCGTTCTGGCGGCCGGTGGCCTGGCGGGCCAGCCGCAGGGCGGCCTCGACGGCCTCGCTGCCGGAGTTGACGTAGAACAGCCGGTCCAGGCCCTGGGGCAGGACCTCGCCGAGCCGTTCGGTGAGCCGGAGGAGCGGCCTGTGCATCACGGTGGTGTACTGGCCGTGGATGAGTTTCCCGACCTGTTCCTGGGCGGCAGCGACCACCTTGGGGTGGCAGTGGCCGGTGCTGGTGACGCCGATTCCCGCCGTGAAGTCGAGAAAGCGGCGGCCGTCCTCGTCGTAGATGTGCACACCCTCGCCTCGCTCAGCGAGGACGGGGGTTGCCTGCTTGAGAACCGGGGAGAGCTCCGCCATCGGTGGCCTCGATTCCGTGTTCGGGTTTCCGTAGGATTGTTGACAATCGACGCTGCTATGGAAGCATCCCAGCCGCGGCGGTGTCCAGTGGGCTCACGTCGGGCAGTTCTGACCACAGGCCGGCTCGCCGGCCGGCCCCCTCGACCGGAAGTAGGAACATGTCTGATCTGGAAGAACGAGTCGTCGCACAGGTGGAGAAGAAGCTCTTCATCGGTGGCAAGTGGCATGAAGCGGCCGCGGGCGGGACCTTCGAGGTCGAGGACCCTTCGACGCGTTCCGTGCTCTGCGAGGTCGCCGACGCGACCGACGTCGACGGGCTCGCCGCCCTCGCCGCCGCACACAACGCCCAGGCCTCCTGGGCGCGTACGGCCCCGCGCGAGCGCGGCGAGATCCTGCGCCGGGGGTACGAGCTGCTCATGGAGCGCCAGGAGGAGCTGGCGACCCTCATGACCCTGGAGATGGGCAAGCCCCTGGGCGAGGCCAAGGGCGAGATCGCCTACGCCGCGGAGTTCTTCCGCTGGTTCTCGGAGGAGGCGGTCCGTATCGAGGGCGGGTTCGCCACCGCCCCCAACGGCCAGGCGCGGTTCCTCATCATGCGCCAGCCGGTGGGCCCCTCGATGCTCATCACCCCGTGGAACTTCCCCATGGCCATGGGCACCCGCAAGATCGGCCCCGCGATCGCGGCCGGGTGCACGATGATCCTCAAGCCCGCCCAGCAGACGCCCCTGTGCGCCCTCGCCCTCGCCGGCATCCTCAAGGAGGCCGGCCTGCCCGAGGGTGTGCTGAGCGTGCTGCCCACGACCGACGCCGGCGGGCTCACCGAACCGCTGCTGCGCGACGGCCGCATCCGCAAGGTCTCCTTCACCGGCTCGACCGGGGTGGGGCGCAAGCTCATCGAGCAGAGCGCCGAGAAGGTCCTGCGCACGTCCCTGGAACTGGGTGGCAACGCCCCGTTCCTGGTCTTCGACGACGCCGACCTCGACGCCGCCGTCGACGGGGCGATGCAGGCCAAGATGCGCAACATCGGCGAGGCCTGCACCGCAGCGAACCGCATCTACGCCCAGTCCGGGGTGGCCGAGGAGTTCGCCGAGCGCCTCAGCCGGCGGATGGGCGAGCTGCGGGTCGGCCGCGGCCTGGACGACGGTGTCGACGTCGGACCGCTCATCGACGAGAAGGCCCGCGACAAGGTCCAGCACCTGGTCGACGACGCCGTGGGCCGGGGTGCGCAGGTGCTCGTCGGCGGCAGCCGCGGTGAGGGCGCCGGGCACTTCTACAACCCGACGGTGCTCTCGGGTGTGCCCCACGACGCGGAGATGGCCGACACCGAGATCTTCGGGCCCGTCGCCCCGGTGTCCTCCTTCGAGACCGAGGAGGAGGCCATCACCATCGCCAACGACACCGAGTACGGGCTGGTCAGCTACGTCTACACCACCGACCTCAACCGCGCGTTCCGGGTGAGCGAGGCGCTGGAAGCCGGAATGGTCGGCCTCAACCAGGGCGTGGTCTCCAACCCGGCGGCCCCCTTCGGCGGCATCAAGCAGTCCGGCCTGGGCCGCGAGGGCGGAGACGTCGGCATCGACGAGTTCCTCGAGTACAAGTACGTGGGGATCGGCGGGATCTGATCCCCACCCCACACACAGGGAACGGCCCCGGAGGGCTGCCGCGCCGCGTTCTGCGGCGGCAGGTGCCCTCCGGGGCCGTTGGGGTTCCGAGGCCGGCGCGGCCCCGGCCGAACCGGTTCCACCCGAGTGCGCCGTGGAGTCCCCACTGCCCTCGGCGCATGATCGGCCGGGGGTGCCGACCGCGGCCGGCCCCGGTGTGCGCCCCGGCCACCTCCGGTCCGGGGCGCACGTCCTTGGAAGGACCGGTGGATCAGAGCAGGCCGTCGACCAGCTCGGTGTCCACGGCGTCGGTGTCGACCGCGCCGGTCAGGTCCTCGGTCACGTCGCCGGTGACGTCCTCGGTCACGTCACCGGTGACGTCGTCGAGCTCGGTGCCGACGGCGTCGGTGGGCAGGCCCTCCACGTCGGTGACCTCGTCGACGGTGTCCTCGACGCCGTCCACGGCCGGGACCTCGGGCAGCGCGTCGGCGCCGACCTCGTCGGTCTGCGGCAGCTCCTCGGTCACGTCACCGGTGGCGGGCAGGTTCTCGGTGGCGCCGCCGTCGACGACGTCGCCGGTCTCCACGCCGTCGACCGGGAGGTCGGTGTCGACGGGCAGGTCGGCGACCTCGAGGACCTCCAGGTCGGTGGGAACGCCGCCGGCCAGGTCGTCGGCGGAGCCCAGCGCGAGCTGCTCGATGCCGGACACGTCGGCGCCGACACCGGACAGGGCACCGTCGGCGACCGCGCCCACCTCGTCGGCGAGGGCGTCCACGTCGCTCTGGGCGTCGGCGGCGATGAACAGCACCGGGACGGTGGTGTGCTCGACCGTCTGCACGATCTCGTCGGGGTCGACGTTCTCGGCGGCGTAGAAGCGGGCCGGGAGCGTGGCGGCCTCGGCGGCGGAGGTGTAGGAGTCGACGTCGACCTGCGGAACCGCCCCGTCGAGAGCGGGGACCTGCGGGGCGGCGGTGTCCAGGCCGTCGATGTCGCCGAGGGCCACACCCTCGACGCCCTCCAGCTCGGCGATCTCGGCGAGCGAGGCCAGCTCGGGGATCTGGGCGACGTCGGCCTCGCTGAGCAGGCCGTCCAGCTCGTTGGTCACGGTGCGCTCGACGGAGGGCACACCCGGCGCGGTGACGTCCTCGGTGCCGGGCAGCTCGGTGGCCGGGAGGGTTTCGGCGCCGGGAACCTGGCCGGCGGCGCCGTCGATCGCGCCCGTGGCGTCGGGGAGGGGCTCCGCCGTCGCGAACCCGCTGCCGAGGGCGACGAACCCGGCGGTGCCGGCGGCGAGCAGCAGGGTGCGGGCGGAGGTACGGGCGTTGTTGAACATGTGGATCCTTCCGGATACCGGTGGCTCTTCTTCGGGGCCGGGCGACGTGACCGTGCACGTGGACGGATGCGAGCGGCACGGGCACGTCGACCGGGGTTTCAGTCCTCGGCCCAGTGGGCTTTGCGACTGACCTGAACTCCGCCGGCGGGGAAGGTGGTTCTCCTCGGTGCGGGGCTCACGTCAACCCCCAGAGCGTCCGGTCGTTCACGCACCGTGGCGGTGCGGGCCGGGGCTGGGAAGGGGCCGCTGTGGGCGAGGGCGCTCTACGGCGCGGGGAGGAGCGCTGATCAGCAGCGCTCGGTGAGGAGAACCGTCAGTCGGGGGCGACGGTGGGCTCGCCGGCGTCGGCGGCGGGAACCGCGCGCAGGACGTCCAGGGCGGCCTGTTCGGGGCCGGGGGCGGGGACCGGTGCGCCCGTGGAGGGCAGGAAACCGGCGACCGCGCCGGCCGGGGCGCCGCCGTTCGCGGAGGCGGTGCCGGTGGCGGTGGCGGTGGGGTGGTGGGACCCGGCGTCGGGGGAGACCTGGCCCTGTTCGGTGCCGTCGTCGGCGGTGGCCTGGTACGAGCGGTCGTCGCGCTCGGTCAGGGTCTGCGCCGGGCTCGGGGCCTGCCGGTCGGCCGTGTCCGCGGTGTTCTCGTCCGCGGTGCGGTTCTCGGCGCCGGTGTGCTCGCGCTCGGGCGCGGGCTCCGTGTCGCCGGTTCCGGTCTCGGGTGCCGGTTCGGTGGCGGGAACGGTGTCCTCGACCCGCTGGTCGACCTCGTCTGTGACGCCGTCGACGGTCTCGTGCACCTGGCCGACCACGTCGACGCCGGGCGTCTCGGGGACGGTCTCGTCCAGGGATCCGGTGACCTCGTCGACCGTTCCGGTGGCCTCGTGGGCGGTGTCGGTGACCGTGTCGCCGAGCTCGTCCACCGGCTCGTCCGGAACCTCCGGGGCCTCGGGTGTCTCCGGGATCTCGGGAACCCCGGTGCCCTCAGGGGCCTCGGCGGGCTCCGGAACCTCGGCCTCGACGGCCCCGTCCACCTGCTCCTGGACCTCCTCGACACCGCCGGTGAGGTCGAGCTCCCCGGCCTGCGCGGAGGCGGTGCCCAGGACCCACGAGGTGGTCAGGGCGCCGGCCAGCAGGCCGAGCAGGACCAGGGTGCGCCGCAGGGCGTCCGGAACCCCGTCCGACAGCACGGCAGCACGTGCGCCGGGGGCGCTGACGTGACCGCAGGCTGTGAACACGGAGAGGGGTCCTTCCACCGGGGAAGCGGGGGCGGTGTGCCGGAAGGGGGATGGTGGACCCGGGCACAGAAGGGGGCTGCGCCCGGTTAGGACTGGGCCGAAAAGCGCGCCCTGCCTTGTCCGAAACCGAAGCTAACACGACATACCCGTGCGCATGCAACACATACGACCGAATTCCTCGCAGTGTGTGACGGGCCCACACACGCCGGGCCGCACGGGTGTGGACCCTGAGGGGCGTCCGCCCCGGTCGGCCCCGGACTCAGTCCTCGCCGGGCCGACCTGCGTTGATGCGTTCCACGGTGTCGGTCATGTGTTCCTCGATGAGCTCCAGGAGCCGGTCCTCGGCCCCGTCCGCGATCGCGTCGAGGATGCGGCGGTGCTCCTGCAACAGCTCGTCCGGTTCCGGATAGACGTCCTGCATCACCGTCAGGCACATGCGGGTCTCGACCAGGAGCGTCTGGGTCATGCGCTCCAGCCGGCTGTTGCCCGAGCAGCTCACCAGGGTCTGGTGGAAGGCCTGGTCGGCGTCGCTCATCAGGTCGCGGTCACCGCTGCGCGCGGCCTCCTCAAGGCGCTCCAGCGCGGGCGTCAACCGGGCCACGGCCTCGCCCCGGTTGCCGCGCATGATGACCTCGCACGCGGTGCGTTCCACGGCGAGGCGGGCGATGTAGATGTCGCGCACGTCCTCGGAGGCCAGCTCGCGGACGAACAGGCCCCGGTGGCGCTCGCTGCGCAGAAGCCCCTCCTGCACGAGCCGCTGCATCGCCTCGCGCAGCGGCCCGCGGCTCACCCCCAGCCGTCCGGCCAGGTCCGCCTCGCCCAACTGGTCGCCGGGGGAGAGGGAGCCGTACATGATCGCCGACCTGAGCTGGTCGGCGATGAGCTCGGCGGTGGAGCGACGGGGCACGGGTCTGAGTTGTCCTGAGGCGGACATGGGCCGGTTTCCTTCCTGGAGACGGCGGTCGGACTCGGCGTGGGGTCGAGATTAAGGCATGGTGTGCTCCTCTTCGTTCGCACGTGGGACGGATCGTCCCCCGCCGGTGCCGGGTGCGGGCACGACCCCGTCCCGCCCGCACCCGGCGTCACTGCGCGCGCGTCAGTGCACGTGAAGGGCGGTGTCGACCAGATCGGTCCCGGAACGGAACAGCGTCCCGGGCCCCTTCTCCACACGTGCGGCGCCGGCCAGCCGCAGGCCCTCCCACACGCTCACCTGGTTGGCGGTGAGCACGGGCTTGCCCAGGAGCGCCTCCAACGGTTCGACCAGGGCGGCGCTGTGCAGCGCGGTGTCGGGGACCAGCACCGCGGTCGCCGCCGAGTGGTCGTTGCTCACGACGAAGTCGACGACCCCGTCGGGCTCGAGCACACCCACTTCCGCCGCGGTGGGCACCCCGTGGCTCGCGAGCGACACCACGTTCACCCCGGCAGCGCTCAGGAACTCCACGAACTTCGCGGAGACGTCGTCGGGGTAGGTCGCGGCGATCGCCACGTCGTGCACCCGCAGCTGGCGCAGGGCGTGCACGAACGCGAACGAGGTACTGGAAGCCGGTGCTCTCGCGTGCGCGCGCACCCCCGCGACCTGGTCGCGGGCGCCGTCCCAGCCGAAGACGAAACTGCCGCTGGTGCACGCCCACACGGCCGCGTCCACACCCATCTCTGCGAGGCGGTCGGCGCCCTCGGCGAGCACGTCGGGGCCGCCGACGTCCAGGAGGGCGTCGACCCGGTGGGCGTCCTCCCGCATGAGGGTGTGCACCACCGGGAGCTCGACACCGCCGCCGATCATCTCGGCGAAGGCCTGGTAGTCGTCCTGGGCGCTGTGGCCCGGATAGAGGAATCCGACGCGGGTCACTGGTTCTCCATTCGTCTCGGGGAGCGGGTCACACCCTGCTCGGGGCGGTCGCGTCCAGGAGGCCCTGGCCGTGGGCGACGGCGTGCCGGTCGGCGTCGGCCAGCAGGGCCCACATGGTCACCTGGTTCGCGGCCAGGACGGGCTTGCCGAGCTCGCGTTCGAGCGGCGCGATGATGTCGTAGGTGAGGACGTTGGTGCAGCTGATGTAGACCGCCTCGGCGTCGGGGTGGTCCACGGAGTGCACGGCGTCGGAGACCGCGGCGTAGGTGACCTGCCAGATGTGGCTGAGCAGGCCCAGCCCCACGCTCGAGGTCACTTCGACACCGTGTTCGCCGAGGTAGGACAACAGCCGGTCGGTGACGCTGTCGACGTAGGGCGTCACCACCGCGATGCGCCTCAGGCCGAGGGCGTCCAGGGCCCTGATCATCGCTCCCGACGTCGTGACCGCCCGGGGCGCGCCGGCCTCGAGCATCGTGCCGTGCAGGAGGCGTTCGCCCTCGGGCCCGTGTACGAAACTGCCGGAGGCGCAGGCGTACCCAATGGCGCGCGGTTCCGGTGCGAGCAGGGCGCGGACCGCCGGGTCCACCTGCTCGGCCCGGCTCAGCGCCGCGGCCTGATCGACCGTCACCGGGACGTGGACGTAGGGCAGCCGCGTGATGTGCAGTGAGACGTCGTCGGGCGTCCACCGCCACAGCTCGCGGTCCAGCGCGAAGTCGTAGGGTGCGATGACACCCACCCCTGCCTGCCAGGGCGTCACCCGGCTCGCGGCCAGTTCGACGACCTGCGGCTCGGCGTCGGTGCCGGTCTCGGTACTGTCGGTCCGCATCGGTCACTCACCTCCCGGAACGTGTCGTGTGTGGGTCGTGCTCATGGTCGGGTGAGGAACGTGCGGCGGCCTCGCTCCGCGGATCACCGGTCGAGTCGCTCGTACAGCAGGCGCTCGCCGACGCTCCCCGAGCGCCAGACGTCGTTGCAGGCCTCGGCCATGGCGGGCAGGTTCTCGACGACGCTCGCGAAGACGTTGCCGGGCACCCACCCCACGTCGCCGTTCAGGAGCAGGTTGTTGCGCCCGTAGAACAGGGCCAGGTCGATGACGCCCGGCAGGTGGTCGATGTTCTTGTCCTCCTTGAACGTGCGGTCGAGCATGCCGCCGTCGAAGGAGAAGTAGACGATGTCGCCGGGGATCGGGGTGACGGTCGGGTTCTCCTGACCGGGTTCGGTCTCCGCGAAGCGCGGGACCATCGTGTACACCTCGTTGCGTGCGTACTTGGCGTGCTGCACTGCGTCGCCCTGGGGCAGTGCGTTCCACACGGCATCGCAGGTGCGAGGGGCGTCCTTGTCCAGCAGTTCGGCGACGCAGGAGACGCCGCGCTCGGCAAGGGTGATCCTCATGTATCGGGGCAACGTGCTCGTCCCTTCGGATCGTGCTGATTGCGGTGTTCGCGCTGGTGGGGACGGGTTCCGATCCATATCCGCGTACGGATTGTCAACAATCTTACGATTGGCGCCCGGGGTGCGGCAATAGAAGCTCCCGGGCACGGGTAGGGCCTCCGGCAAGAGCGGGGTCGAGGAGCCCGGTTTCCCCAGGAAAAGCCGCTTTGTGGATTGTTGACAATCCATGTGCGGCTCCCTAGCGTTCATCGTGCAGGGCGAACCCGGCCCCACCCGCAGGCCGTATCAGTCGCAATCGGAGTGCACGCCCGTGAACAGTTCCGCCCCGACCGCCCCCGACCGTCCCCGCCTGCTGGTCCTCACCGGTGGGGAACGCCCGCCCGGGCACGAACGCATCGACGACGACCCCCGCCTGGGCGAGGTCGTCTACACGACGGCCGACGGCCTCGACGCCGAGCTCCCGGGGTCGCACGCGCTCCTGGTCTGGGACCTGTTCTCCGAGGCCCTGGCGTCCTCCTTCGCCAAGGCCGACACCCTGCAGTGGGTGCACGCCGCCACCACCGGCGTCGACAACCTCATGTTCCCCGCGCTCGTGGACAGCGACGTCGTGGTGACCAACTCCCGCGGCATCTTCGACGAGCCCATCGCCGAGTACGTGCTCGGCCAGGTCATCGCCTTCGCGAAGGGCTTCTACCGCACCTGGGACCTCCAGCACGAGCGCCTGTGGAAGCACCGCGAGACCGAGCGTGTGAGCGGCAAGCGTGTCCTGGTCGTGGGCACCGGGCCCATCGGCCGCCAGATCGGACGCAAGCTCGCCGCCGTCGGCATGGACGTGCACGCCTCCGGCAGCCACGCGCGCGAGGGCGACCCCGACTTCGGCACCGTGGTCGAGTCCAGCCTCGACGAGCGCGGCCACGACGGCGGGGCGACCCTGTTCCGCGAACTCCCCGAGGCCGACTACGTCGTCATCGCCGCACCGCTCACCGAGTCCACCCGCGGCCTCGTCGACCGGCGCTTCCTCGACCTCATGAAACCCACCGCGCGCCTGATCAACGTGGCGCGCGGCCCCATCGTCGTCCAGAGCGACCTCGTGGCCGCGCTCGAGCGCGGCGCCATCGCCGGTTCCGCCCTGGACGTGTTCGAACGCGAGCCCCTCAAGGCGATCCACCCGCTGTGGGGACTGCCGGGCTCCGTCGTCTCGCCGCACATGTCCGGTGACGTGGTCGGCTGGCGCGACGAACTGGTCGACCTGTTCCTGGACAACCTCGCCCGCTACCTGGACGGGCGCGAACTGCTCCACGTCGTCGACAAGGGCCGGGGATACGTCCCCGGCTGACCTGCGAACCGCGGTGTGACACTGGGAGGCTGAAGTGACGATCCGTTCCGACCGGGCCGGGACCGAGAGTGCGGGCGTCGGCACGGCCGACGGCGCCGTGGGCCGGACGGGTGTTCCCCGGGCACGCGAGGGGTACGGCGGTGCGCCGGCCGACCTGTCCGCCGAGCAGCTCCTGCACGGCTACGCGACCGGGGAGCTCTCCCCGGTGGAGGCCGCGGAGTCCGTTCTCGAACGCATCGAGCAGGACAACCCGGCCCTCAACGCCTTCTGCCTGGTGCGTCCCGAGGAGGCCCTCGAGGCGGCCCGCGCCTCCGCCGAACGCTGGCGGCGCGGCGCCCCCGAGGGTCTGCTCGACGGTGTCCCGGCCTCGATCAAGGACATCCACCTGACCAAGGGCTGGCCCACCCTGAAGGGGTCGCTCAACACACCGCAGGACTGCCCGTGGGAGGAGGACTCCCCGGTCACGGCGCGCCTGCGCGAGCAGGGGGCGGTCCTGGTCGGCAAGACCACGACCCCCGAGCTCGCCTGGAAGGGTGTCACCGACAGCCCGCTGTACGGCATCACCCGCAACCCGTGGGACCTGTCGACCACGCCGGGCGGTTCCAGCGGGGGAGCGGCGGCCGCGGTCGCCGCCGGCATGGCCCCCCTGGCCACCGGAACCGACGGCGGCGGGTCCATCCGGATCCCCGCGAGCTTCACCGGGGTGTGCGGCATCAAGCCCACGTGGGGCCTGGTGCCGCACTACCCGGCCAGCCCGTTCGGTTCGCTCGCGCACACCGGCCCCATGACCCGCACCGTCGGCGACCTCGCGCTCATGCTCGAGGTCGTCTCCGGGTTCGACCCGCGCGACTGGATGGCCATGCCGACGCCGGCCCCCGGGCTGGGCGACGTGCGGCTGCACCACGACCCCGAGGCCCTGGTGCGGGGGATGCGCATCGCCTACAGCCCCACGCTCGGCGGCCAGGAGGTCGACCCGGAGGTGGCGCGTGTGGTGGCCGACGCGGCCACCGTCCTGGAGGCGCTGGGCGCGCACGTGGAGGAGGCCGACCCGGGCCTGCCCGAGTGCCGCCGCGACTTCGAGGTCCTGTGGAACAGCGGCGCCGCCAAGGCCACCGAGCACCTCGACGACCGGCAGCGGGAACTGCTCGACCCGGGGCTGCGCGAGGTCATCGAGGACGGCCTGGCCTTCTCCGCGCAGGACTACCTCACCGCTATGGCCACGCGCATGGACATGGGCAAGCGCATGGGCCTGTTCCACACCACCTACGACCTGCTGCTCACCCCGGCGATGCCGATGACCGCCTTCGAGGCCGGGCAGGAGTCCCCGCCGCGGCTGGCCGGGCAGCGGTGGACCTCCTGGGCGGGTTTCAGTTACCCGTTCAACATGACCCAGCAGCCGGCGGCGAGCGTGCCGTGCGGGTTCAGCGAGGGCGGACTGCCGATCGGGCTCCAGGTCGTGGGTCCCCGGCACTCCGACGCCCGGGTCCTGGCGGCCTGCCGCGCCTTCGAGCTGGCCCGCCCGTGGGCCGACCGGCGCCCCTGACACCGGAGCTCCGCACATCGGGCCGTGACCGCTCGAGGTCACGGCCTGATCACGTTCCTGGCGGGGTCGAAGCGGGGCATTTCCGCAGTTCCACGCGCGAATTGCCCGTATCCGGGACTTTCGGCCGAGGTCCCCGGACCCTTCGGGCCCGCACGCCGGCCGCGCCACGTATTACCGTTCTTCTGGGCGCAGTGTGCGCCTCGCGCAGACCCCGGGGTAAGGATGGACCGATGACGGGCGGTGTGACCGACAGCGCTGGGAAGCAGATCAGGGTCTTCCTCGTGGACGACCACGAGGTCGTGCGCCGGGGTGTGGCGGCCCTGTTGGAGACCGAGGACGACATGACGGTCGTCGGTGAGGCCGGGACCGCCGAACAGGCGCTGTCCCGCATTCCCGTCGTGCTCCCCGACGTGGCCGTCCTCGACGTGCGCCTTCCCGGCGGGTCCGGTGTGCAGGTCTGCCGCGACATCCGGTCCGGCCACCCCGAGATCGCCTGCCTCATGCTCACCTCGTTCGCCGACGAGGACGCCCTCTACGACGCCGTCATGGCCGGCGCCGCCGGTTACGTGCTCAAGCAGATCCACGGGGCCGACCTGGTCGGGGCGGTGCGCACCGTCGCCGCCGGGGGTTCGCTGTTGGACTCCGGCAGCACCGGGGCGATGATGGAGCGCCTGCGCGGCGGGCAGTCCGAGCCCGACCCGCTGGCCGAGCTCACCCCGCAGGAGCGGCAGATCCTCGACCTCATCGGCGAGGGCATGACCAACCGCCAGATCGGCGAGCGCCTGTACCTGGCGGAGAAGACCGTGAAGAACTACGTGTCGGCGCTGCTGTCCAAGCTCGACCTCAAGCGCCGCACCCAGGCCGCCGTGCTCGTCGCCGAGCTGCGCGGCCGCCGCTACTGAGGGGTCAGAAACCCTCGGTGTGGTCGCCGGCGTCGTCGGGGATCGGCACACGCCACACCAGGATCGTGCCGCCCTGTTCCCCGCGCCCGGCGGCGAAGTCCCCGCCCAACGAACGTGCGCGGTCCTCGAGGTTGCGCAGCCCGCTGCGGCGACCGCCCTCGCTCAGTCCGATGCCGTCGTCGGTGACGGTGAGGGTCAGCCCGGTACGCCGCCCGGGTTCGGCGGAGCTCTCCGCGTTCACCGACACGTGCACCTCGGTGGCGCGTGCGTGCCGGGCCACGTTGGTGAGGCTCTCGCCCAGCACCGCGAGCAGCTGTTCGCCGATCTCGTCGGGCACCGAGGCGTCGATCGGCCCGTCCAGGCTCACCCCGGGGTGGCAGCCCAGGCCGTGCGCGGAGTTCTCGGACAGTTCGAGGATGCGCCCGCGCAGCGAGGTGTCCTTGCGGTGCGGCGGGTTCTGGAGCGCGAAGATGGTCGACCGGATCTCGCGGATCGTGCCGTCCAGCTCGTCTATGGTGCGCTGCACCCTCTCCTCCGCCTCCGGCGAGGTGATGAGGCGCAACGTGCTCATGAGGGTCATAGCCGAGGCGAACAGCCGCTGGATCACCACGTCGTGGAGGTCCTTGGCGATGCGGTCGCGCTCCTCCAGCACCACGAGGCGCTCGGTGTCGCGGCGTGCCTCCGCCAGCTCCAGGGCCACGCCGGCCTGCACGGAGAAGGAGTGCAGCATCCGCCGGGTCGTGGACGTGAAGGGCGCACGTTCGGCGATCTTGCCGAGCAGCAGCACACCGCGGGTGTTGCCGGGGGTGCCGAGCGGTACCAGCAGCCCGGGGCCGTAACCCCGGTGGGTGAGCATCGGGCACTCGGCCTCGCGCAGGTCGGGCACGATGCGCGGTTCGCCGTTCTCGTACACCCACCCGCACTGGGTGCGGGCGATCTCCACGGGGGTCCCGAGGATCTCCTGCGCGACGGGGCCGTCGGCGATCTCGGCGAACAGGTGCCCGCGTGCGTGGCGGTCCGGGAGCAGGACGACGGCGGTGTCGGCGCCGCCGATCTCCCGGCTCTGCTCCGCCATGTAACCGAGGACCTGGTTGGTGTCGGCGCCCGACAGCAGACGGGTGGTGATCTCGGTGGAGGCGCCCAGCCAGCGTTCCCGCAGCCGGGTCTCCTCGTACAGGCGGGCGTTCTCGATCGCCACACCCGCGGCGGTGGCCAGGGCGGTGACGATCGACTCGTCCTCGGCGCAGAACTCCTCGCCGTCGATCTTGTCGCAGAGGTAGAGGTTGCCGAAGACCTCGTCGCGGACTTGGATGGGCACCCCGAGGAAACTGACCATCTGCGGGTGCCCGGCCGGGAACCCGCCGAAGTCGGGGTGTTCGCGCAGGTCGGCCAGGCGCAGCGGTGCCCGGTCGTGCAGGGGCCTGCCGAGGATCCCGTTGCCCTGGGGGAACCGGTTGATGAGCTCGGCCTGCCCGTCGGACATCCCCACGGGGATGAACTCGCTGAACCCGCCGTCCTCGTCGAGCACGCCCAGGCCGGCGTAGCGCGCACCGGTGAGGCCGGCGGCGGCCTCGGTGAGGCGGCGCAGGACGGTGGCGAGGTCGAGATCGGCGCCGATGGTCAGGACGGCCTGGAGCAGGGAGTGGACGCGCCCCTCGGGGGTGATGCCGGTGTTCAGGTGCGAGCGGACCCCGGTGAGCAGGTCGCCCAGATCGGTGGAGGGGCGGGAGCCGGTGGGGCCGGGGTGGCTCCCGGGGAGTTCGGTCATGTGTCGGTCAACCTCCGCAGAGCCGGTGGCCGAGGCGTCGGAGCACGAGTCTACGCCGAGCGCCGGAGCCGTGCCCCCGGATCGACGGGTACGGACCTGCGTCGGCGATGGTTGCGGCGGGTCCGCCGGGGCAGGGGCCCGGGGCCGAATTCCCGGAAAACCGCCTCCGGCCACTGAGCGACCGTGTTAGCGTCACCGTGAACCGACCGCAGAGAGTCACTTTTCTCTCGCTCAATGTGAAGGACGTTCCCCGGTGATCGGACACCACGGCAGCCACGGCGCACCCCGCGCCCGCGCCGCCGTGCCCTCCGACCCGGCCCGGCGTTGGCTGGTGCTCGCCGGCCTGTTCCTGGGCGCCCTGGCCGCCGTGTGGCTGGCCGCTGCACCCGCCCAGGCCGAGGAGCGCACCACACCCGCCTCCGACGTCCTCTCCGGCGTCGGCGAGGGCCTCGGACACGAGGACGCGCTCGGCGTGAGCGGTCTGCACGAGCCCCTCACCGGGGCCGTCACCGACGCGGGTGACCGTGCCGCCCAGGTCGTGGAGGAGACCTCCGGTCACCTGCCCGCCGACGTGGCCGAACCGGAGGTCCCCGACCTCGGCGAGGTCACCCGGAGTGTGCACGACGACGTCCACACCGCGGTCGAACCCGTGACCGAGCCCGAGCCCGAGGCCGCACCCGCGGTCGAGGAAGGGACCGAGGAGCAGGGTTCCGGACACGATGAGGGCGAGAGCGACCGGCCCCGCGACGCCGCGCCCGCCGAACGGCCCTCCCCGGTCGAGGAGACCGTCACCGACGGCCCCTCCGCCCCGGCCGACGCCGTCGCCGCACCCGTCGACGAGGGCCCCGGAACAGGCGACGCAGCGCCCGCCGACGCCTCCGGGAGCGGCGGCAGCGCCCTGCCCGCCACGGCGGCGGCCTCGGCCGCACCCGTGCACGCAGCCGTCGCCGGTTACCTCTCGGCGCTCGGCGCCCCCGCACCCGCCCCGGGCGAGCTCCAGGCCGCCCGGCACGTGCTGCGTTCCGTGCCCGCCGCACCCGCGGACGAGGCCACCTTCTCGCCCGACTAGGGCGCCTTCCCTCCTGCGCCCCGCCGCGCCCTCCGAGCGCGCCGCGCAGTCCTTCTCACGCACCGTTCCCAGCCCCGGGCCGCCGCGCCCGCACGCTCTCTGGGAACCGTCGTGAGCTCCGCCGAAACACACCGACGGGGTTCACGTCGGTCCGGGTGCACCGACCAGGACCGAAGGCACAGAAGCACGGCAATGACCCTTTCGGAAGGACCCCTGATGCTCCACACCGCTCGAACCCTGCTGCTCACCGCCGGTACCGCGGGCTTCGTCGCCCTCGGGGCGGGCGTCGCCGGCGCCGAGACCCTCGACGGCCTGCCCCTGGAGGAGCTGCCCCTCGACAGCGTGGTCGACGTCCAGCCCGGCGAGCTCTCCGCCGACCCCGAGGTGCAGCCGCAGTCCGGTGGCGCCGGCACCGGCCCTGTACTCGAGAACGTCAACGCCGACGCCCCCGTGGACGCCGGGACCGAGAACACCACCGCCCTCGGCCCGCTGGACCTCGACGAGGAGACCCTGCCGCTGTCCGGCACCTTCGACCCCGACCAGGGCCTGAACCGGGTGATGCCGGTCAGCGCCGAGGACACGGTGCCGCTGGTCGCTGAGCGCGATGTCACCCAGGGCCTCGGCGACGTGCTGTCGGGCGCGGAGGACACGGTGCCGCTGGCCGACGGCGACGACGCGGGGACGGTCGAGCAGGTCACCGACGTCGCCTCCGACACCGCCTCCGAGGTCGGCGGCATGGTCGGGGTCCACGAGGTGCAGCCCCACCTGGTCGAGCTCGACGACCCGGTCCGCGACTTCGGCGAGAGCGTGCCGATGAGCGACGGCGAGAGCCCCGTCAGCCTCGACACCGGTGAGAACGCCGACCTGACCGGCGGGGTCGCCGACCTCGTCGGCGTCGAGGACACCCTGCCGATGTCCGACGAGGTGCAGACCAACGAGGACCTCGTCGGGCTCGAGGGCCTGCCCGAGCTGGGCGAGCCCGAGCTGGGCACCGAGGCGCTGCCCATGTCCGGCCTGGATGACGTGACCGGCGCCGAGGTCAACACCGACCCCGTCACCGACATGCTCCCGGGCGACCTGGTCTGAACCTTCCCGGAACGTGCGCCCGCAGGTCGTGGCGGGCGCACAGCGTCTGGGCGGCGCGCGGGACCCGCCGCCGAGGTGGCACCGGTCGAACTGTGGGGGTTCCCGGTGCGGACGACGGCGGACGAGACGGTCCCCGCCGCCCGGACGTGACGCGGGGGCGGACCCGGTGCGGGCCCGCCCCCGTTGCCGTGTCCGCCCCTCAGTCGTCCTCGGTGCCGAGACCGAGGCCGTCCGCGCAGGGGTCGGAGGTGGCGTCGCGCCCCTCGCCCGGCCGCGCGGACGGCGACGGCGACTCCGAGGGCTCGTCCTCGGTCTGCGGGAGGCCGGCCTCGGTGGGTTCGGCGCCCGGGGGCTCGTTCGGGGCCTGGGTGTCGTCGGCGGCCATGAGCTCCGGCAGCGGTTCACCGTCGCGGACCGCGTTGAAGAGCTTCTCGGCCTCCTCCTCGTTCCACACGATCCGGTCGGGGTCGTGCGGCGCCTGGAACCAGGGCACGGTGTGGAACTCGATGTCCGACAGGTCGGCGTCGGCGAGCGTGAACGCGAGCGAGACCATGCGGTCCAGGCTGAGGTCCTGGTCGGTGGCGCTGTGCTGGGCGACGGCCTCGGCGATGCCGTTCATCTTCCGCGGGCTCGTGAGGACCTCGCTGCTGACCACCTGGTTGGCCAGCGCGGCCATGAACATCTGCTGCCGGTCGATGCGTCCGATGTCGCCGCCGTCGCCGATCTCGTAGCGCGCACGTACGAAGGACAGTGCGGTCTCCCCGTCCAGCACCTGGTCGCCGGCGTCGAGCTCCAGGTCGGAGCGGTCGTCCTCCATCGGCTCGGGGATGCACATCTCCACCCCGCCGATGGCGTCGACGACGTCGCGGAAGCTCGCGAAGCTCAGGTGCACGAAGTGGTCGATGCGGATGTCGGTCAGCGACTCGATCGTGTGCACCACACACGGAGGACCGCCGTGGTAGAGCGCCGCGTTGATCATGCCGTAGTGGGGGTGCGTGCCGTCGGTCTCGCCGTAGGGTTCGCAGCCCGGGAGCTCGACCAGGGAGTCGCGGGGGAAGCTCACCACGGACGCACGGTCGTCGGGGGAGATGTGCGCGAGCATCAGGGAGTCGGAGCGCTCGCCCTCGAACTCCTGCGTGTAGGCGGGACTGTCCTCCTCGTACCCGTCGGAGCCGATGAAGAGCACGTTGACCGCGTCGTCGATGGCGTCCGGGCGGTCCTCCTCGACCAGAACCGACTCGATGTCGTGCTGGTCCATGTCGGACCGGAGCGAGTGGTAGTAGGCGTAGGCGCCGCCGACCAGGGCGACCATCACCAGGGCGAGCGAGGCGGCGGACCACAGGAGGGCCTTGCGCCACCGGCGCGGCCGCACCGGTTTCGCTGCCGGGGCCGCCTCCGCGGCCTTCTGCCCGGGGGAGTCGACGTCGGGTTCGGGCTCCTCGGGCTCCGCCTCGTCGAACGCGAGGTCGGCCTCGACCTGTTCGATGCCGGGCTGTTCGGCGTCGTCCGCGGGGCCGTCGGTACTGGTCTCTTCCGTGCCGGTGTCCTCGGTGCCGGTCTCCTCCGGCTCCTCGTCCTTCCCGTCCGCACCAGTGCCCTCAGTGGTCACTTCATTTCCCTCCGTATCCGAAGCAGGTGTGGGGACGCCTCCGGGTTCGGCAGGGGAGGAGGGGGAGCGGTCGTCGTCCGGACCGGGTCCGTTTTTGTTGTCGTCGTCAGCGGCCATCGTGCAATCTCGGTGGTCCCGGGCGACGGGGCGGGCCGAGGACCGCGTCGTCGCCCGGCAAGGGTCAGTGGTCCGTGTGCGGAGTGGAGCGGGGGGCGGGGGGTGCGGGCGACCAGGTCCGGTGCAGAGGATGGGGACACGGGGCCAGGACGGGGATGCCGACACCCACGCGTGGCGATCCTAGGTGAAGTTGTCTCCGGTGGCGTGCTCGGGTTGTCCGCGAGCGGGAGTACTGACCGCAATTGCGCCGCACAATTCCTTCGCAGGTCGGGCGCCTTCTGGCGCTCCCGAGCCCGACTTTCTCATCCTTGTGCGGACGAAGGCCGGTGTGACCCGCCGAAATCACCAGGACGGGCACACCGGCAGTGTCTTCGGGCAGAAGCGACCCTGTTCGGCCAGGTGTCGTCTACTCGTCGTCGTCCCAGAAGGCGCTGTTCTCCTTCTCCTTCTTCTGCGCCTTGTCGGTCTCGGTCTCGGGGATCTTGGTCGCGGTCTTGGCCGAAGCCTTCGCAGCGGGCTTCGGGGCCGGCTTGGCGGCGGTCTTGCGGCGGGCCGTGCCACCGCTCGATCCGCCCTTGCCGCCGGTGTGGCGGGGGCGTTCGGTGACCGCGGTCTTGGTGATGGGCTCGCTCGGGGCGGTTGCCTCGCCCGACCGCATGCGCAGTGCTTCCTCCTCGACGGAGAGCATCGTGCGGACGTTGGAGGGCACCTCGGGCAGGCGCTCCGAACGCAGGTGCGCGCCGAGCACCTCCAGCGCGTGGTCGCACAGCAGGCGGCGGGCGCGTTCGGCGTTGACCCCGCTGAGCTCCTCCAGCTCCGGCAGCGAGCGTTCGCGCAGGAGCCGGATGAGGTCGCGGAGCCGGTCGCGGGTCTTACGGTCGGTCATCGCCATGACCGTCATCTCCGCCTCGCCGAGGAAGTTGTCACCAGGGCTGTCGGAGTCGCGCTCGGAGATGAAGGCGCTCATCAGGCTCCGTGCCGAAGTGCGGGAGGCGGACCTGGTGTCGGTGCGCCGGGTCAGGCGTGCCTGGAACGCGGTGACGGCCACGCTGGTGACCAGTGCGATCCCGGCACCCACGAGCAGAGCGGTGAGAACTTCGGTGTCGAGCACGAGGGGACCTTTCCGGGCGGGGGCCGCGCGGTTCAGGCGTGGGGAACATCGAGGGGGCCGCGCGGTGATCGGTGACTATTCGCCACTTCGGTGAGGGTTGTCAAGTGTTCCTACCCGGCGAGGAATGCGTTGACCGCTTCCGGTGAGAGGATCTCCTCGGCCACCATCGCAGCGCATCCGCGCACGCCGGCCTCGTCCCACAGCGAGCTCGACACGACCCGCAGCTGCCGGGTCGCCAGGGCGGTGCACTGCGAGAAGATCACCTCGCGCACGCCGGCCACGAGGTGGTCGTAGGCCTCCGACAGGTCCCCGCCCAGCACGATGGTGTCGGGGTTGAGGAGGTTGACCGCGCCGGCCAGGGCCTCGCCCAGGCGCCGCCCTGCCCCGCGCACGAGGGTGACCGCGACCGGGTCGCCGTCCAGTGCCAGGGACACCAGTTCCTTGAGCCCGTCGACGTCCCTGCCCTGCTCCGCGGCGGCGTTGAGCAGCGCGCGCCCGCCCGCGACGGCCTCCAGGCAGTCGGTGTTGCCGCAGCGGCACGGCAGCCCGCCGCTGTCGCGCACGGGGATGTGGCCGAGTTCCCCGGCGGCGCCCAGCGACCCGCGCAGCAACCTGCCGCCGGAGACCAGCCCTGCTCCTATGCCCGTGGAGGCCTTGACGAAGACCATGTCGTCCGGGCGGCCGTGGCCCCCGCACAGGTGCTCGCCGACCGCCATCACGTTGACGTCGTTGTCGACGGTCACGGGGACGGGCGCGGGCAGGTGCTCGGCGATGAGCGGTCCGAGCGCGACCCCCGCCCACGGGCCGAGGAAGGGGCGGTAGGCGGCGCGTCCGGTGTGGTACTCGACGGTCCCGGGGAGCCCGATGCCGACGCCGCGCACGGAACCGGTGTCCCTGCCCAGTGAGGCGAGCTGTTCGCGCCAGGTCTCCAGGAGCCACGGCACGGTGGTCTCCGGGCCGCCCTCGAGGTCGGGGGAGCCGGGCGTGCGCACGAGCACCGCGCCGTTGAGGTCGCACACGGCGGCCTGGCTGCGGGCCATGCCGAGGGCACTGGTGAGGATCAGCCCCGAGGAGGCGTCGAACTCCAGGAGCGTGGGCGGGCGGCCGCCGCCGGAGGGGGCACCGTTGCGTTCGACGACGAGCCCGCCGCCGACGAGCTCGGCCACGCGCAGCGCCACGGAGGGGCGCGAGAGGCCGGTGGTGCGGGCGATCTCCGAGCGGTTGGTGGCCGTGCCGGTGCGGATGAGCTCCAGGATGTGGCCGCTCGTGGCGGTCGAAGACAGGCGTCCCGGGGTTCTGGGCATGCCACATTGAACCATCCGTGGCCTTGGCACACCCAGGCGCGAGAAACGGTGCGCGGTTATGTAAATAATTGTTCAGAAGTGTGCTTGGTTTTTGTTCATACTCCGGCCTATGGTCGGAAGAGGGTCAGTCGACCTGGAACGACCCCCTTCTCCCGCGCACCCCCCCACCGCGCCTCTCCCCGACGGAAGAACCGACATGCCTCAGCCACCCGCGTCCGGACCCACCGACCTCGTGGTCTTCGGCGGCACCGGTGACCTGGCCATGCGCAAGCTCCTGCCGTCACTGCACCTGCTCGACCGCGACGGCCGCCTCGACCCCGGGACCCGCGTCGTCGCCGTGTCCCGCGACGGCCTCACCGCCGCCGACCTGCGCGACAAGGCCGCAGCCGCGATCCGTGGACACCACGAGGTCAACGACCCCGACGTCCTGCGCCGTTTCCTCGACCGCCTCGCCCACGTCACCGTCGACGTCGGCGGCGACCCCCGCGGCTGGAACGACCTCGCCGACGCGCTCACGCCCGGCCGCGACCGTGTCTTCCACCTCGCCGTCCCGCCCATGCTCTCCGGTGCCATCTGCCGCGGTCTGCGCGACGCCGGACTGGCCGTGCCCGGCTCCCGCGTCGTGCTCGAGAAGCCCCTGGGCCGCGATCTCGCCTCCGCGCGCGAGGTCAACGCCGAGGTCGCCGAGGTCTTCCCGGAGGCCGACACCTACCGGATCGACCACTACCTGGGGAAGGAGACGGTGCAGAACCTGCTCGTGCTGCGGTTCGCCAACGTCATCCTCGAACCCCTGTGGAACTCGCGCTGGATCGACCACGTGCAGATCACCGCCGCCGAGTCGGTCGGTGTGGGCGGCCGGCGCGGTTATTACGACACCTCCGGCGCCATGCGCGACATGGTGCAGAACCACCTGCTCCAGCTCCTGTGCCTGACCGCGATGGAGCCGCCGTCCAGCTACGACCGCGACTCAGTACGCGACGAGAAACTCAAGGTCCTGCAGGCGCTCACGCCGCTCACCGGCGACCGCGTGCACGAGGACACCGTGCGCGGACAGTACGGTCCCGGCAGCGTCGGCGGCGAGGAGGTCGTCGGCTACCTGGACGAGGCCGGCGGACCCGCCACCGGCGACACCGAGACCTTCGTGGCCCTGCGTGCCGAGGTCGCCAACTGGCGCTGGGCCGGCGTGCCCTTCTACCTGCGTACCGGCAAGCGCATGGAACAGGCGCGCTCGGAGATCGTCGTGCGGTTCCGGGAGGTGCCGCACACCATCTTCCCCGGCGCCGACGGCCTCCCCGGGCCCGGACACCTCGTCATCCGCCTCCAGCCCGACGAGGGCATCCACCTGACCATGACGGCCAAGGAACCCGGCCCCGGAGCCCCGCGGCTGCGCCCGGTGCCGCTGAAGCTCAGCTTCGCCGACACCTTCGACACCCGCTCGCCCGAGGCCTACGAGCGGCTGCTGGCCGACGTCCTGGCCGGCGACCCCACCCTGTTCGTGCGCCGCGACGAGGTCGAGGCGGCCTGGCGCTGGGTGGACCCCGTGATCGCCGCGTGGACCGACCACCACACCTCCCCCGAGATCTACCCGGCCGGGAGCGCCGGCCCCGCAGGCGCCCACCGGCTCATCGGCCGCAACGGCCGGACCTGGTACGAACAGGAGCAGACACGATGACCGCGCACGTCGAAGTCCATCCCGTCGTCGCAGAGGTGACCCGCCGCCTCGCCGAACGCAGCGCCGACAGCCGCGCCGCCTACCTGGAGCGCATCCGGGCCGCCGCGAGCGAGGGCCCGGCCCGCAGCTCCCTCGGATGCGCCAATCTCGCGCACGGGTTCGCCGCGTGCGGCGTCTCGGACAAGCTCAAGCTCTCGGGCGAGGTGACCCCGAACCTGGCGATCGTGTCGGCCTACAACGACATGCTCTCCGCGCACCAGCCGCTCAAGGACTACCCGGACCTCATCAAGTCGGCGGTCTCCGAGGCCGGCGGCGTCGCCCAGTTCGCCGGCGGTGTCCCCGCCATGTGCGACGGCATCACGCAGGGGCGGGCCGGCATGGAACTGTCGCTGTTCAGCCGCGACGTCATCGCGATGTCCTCGGCCGTGGCGCTGTCCCACGACATGTTCGACGGCGCCCTCATGCTCGGCGTGTGCGACAAGATCGTCCCTGGCCTGCTCATCGGCGCCCTGTCCTTCGGCCACCTGCCCGTGGCCTTCGTCCCGGCCGGCCCGATGCCCTCCGGCCTGCCCAACCGCGACAAGGCCAAGGTGCGGCAGCAGCACGCCGAGGGCCAGGTGGGCCGCCGCGAGCTGCTGCAGGCCGAGTCCTCCGCCTACCACGCGCCCGGGACCTGCACCTTCTACGGCACCGCGAACTCCAACCAGATGCTCATGGAGGTCATGGGTCTGCACCTGGCCGGCGCGAGCTTCGAGCCCCCGGGCACCCCGCTGCGCGAGGCCCTGACCGCTGAGGCCGGGCGCCGCGTGCTGGGACACACCGCCGTGAGCGGGCACCACGTCCCGGTCGGTGAGCAGATCGACGAGCGTGCGGTCGTCAACGCCGTCGTCGCGCTCCTGGCCACCGGCGGGTCCAGCAACCACACGCTGCACCTGGTCGCGATGGCGCGCGCCGCCGGCATCGAGCTCACCTGGGACGACTTCGCCGCGCTGTCGGACGTCGTGCCGCTGCTGACGCGCATGTACCCCAACGGCGCCGCGGACGTGAACCAGTTCCACCAGGCCGGCGGCATGGCCCACCTCATCGGTTCCCTGATCGACGCCGGGCTGCTGCACGAGGACGTCGACACCGTCATGGGCCGCGGGCTCTCCCAGTACCGCAAGGTCCCGCAGCTGACCGATGACGGATCGCTGACCTGGGTGGACGGCCCGGTCGAGAGCGGTGACAAGGACGTGCTGCGCGGTGCGGAGGACCCCTTCGCCCCCGACGGCGGCCTGCGCATGCTCGAGGGCAACCTCGGGCGCGCGGTCATCAAGGTCTCCGCGGTCGCCTCCGAACGCCACGTCGTGGAGGCGCCCGCGCGGGTCTTCGACGACCAGGCGCAGTTGCAGGAGGCCTTCGCCGCGGGTGAGCTGACCGGCGACCTCGTGGCCGTGGTCCGGTTCCAGGGCCCCAGCGCCAACGGCATGCCGGAGCTGCACAAGCTGACCCCGTCGCTCGGCGTGCTCCAGGACCGGGGCCAGAAGGTCGCCCTGGTCACCGACGGCCGGATGTCGGGCGCCTCGGGCAAGGTGCCCGCCGCCATCCACGTCTCGCCGGAGGCCGCCCACGACGGCCCGCTGGCGTACATCCGCGACGGCGACCCGGTCCGACTGGACGCGTCGCAGGGCACACTGGACGTGCTCGCCGATCTCTCCGGCCGGGAGGCGGCCCGCCCGAGTGTGGACTCCTCCGCAGGCACCGGACGGGAACTGTTCGCGGCCATGCGCGGAGCGGTCGGCCCGGCCGAGACCGGCGCCGGGGTCCTGTGACCCGGGTCCGCACACACCTCCATCCACCTCGTTTCCACGGGAGAGCACACAGATGACGACGAAGCCCGCCTCCGGGGCCGACCTGTTGGACCTGGCGCCGGTCATGCCGGTGGTCGTGGTCGACGACCCCGCCACGGCCGTGCCGCTGGCCCGCGCGCTCGTGGCCGGCGGGCTGCCCGGAGTCGAGATCACCCTGCGCACCCCGGGCGCCCTCGAGGCGATCGAGCGGGTCGCCGGCGAGGTGCCCGAGGCCGTGGTGGGCGCGGGCACCGTGACGACACCGGAGCAGGCGTCGGCGGCGGCCCGGGCCGGGGCGTCGTTCCTGGTCAGTCCGGGTTGCACCCCGCGTCTGAGCGCGGCGGTGGCCGAGACGGGGCTGCCGTTCCTGCCGGGTGTCTCCACGGTCTCGGAGGCCCTGGAACTGCTGGAGCGGGGCGTGCACGAGATGAAGTTCTTCCCGGCCGAGGCGTCGGGTGGTGCGGCGTTCCTGAAGTCGCTGGCCTCCCCGCTGCCGCAGGCGCGCTTCTGCCCGACCGGCGGGATCACCGTCGACTCGGCGCCCTCCTACCTCGCGCTGCCCAACGTGGGCTGCGTGGGCGGCAGCTGGCTCACGCCGTCCTCGCTGATCGAGGTGGGGGACTGGGACCGCGTGACGGAGCTGGCGCGGGAGGCCGCCCAGCTCTGACGGCCCCCTGAAGACAGCACTCGTGCGGGTGCGGACCACGGTGTCCGCGCCCGCACGTTCTTGTGTGCACCCCTGGAGAACCCTTGCGCTCCTGTGTGGGGCTTGCTAGAAATACTTGCACGAAAATCTTAGTGCCAAGTAAAACTCTGCCCCCGTTGACTCGGATCGTTTCGACGTAGACGCCGCTTATTCGTGTTCTGTTGCGAGCGTATGTCGATCCCCTGGCTGTCGATTCATCTGAGTTCTAAAATACCGTCCCCTGGGGCACGGCACAGAGGAGACCGCGCATGCAGTTGCTGGCCAGCCGTACGGGCTGGGTGTCCCCCACACACCGATCACTCCCCCGGGTCCGGCTGCTGCGGCCCGGTTCCGCTGCCGAGGCCGTCGCCGCGCACACCGAGGAAGGGCCGGACGCGCGTTACCACTGCGGCGGCACCGACCTCGCGGCCCAGTTCCGCGAAGGGCTCGCCCCCAGCGCCCTCGTCCACCTCGGCGGCGTTCAGGAACTGCGCAGCATCACCCACACCGACGACGGCCTCCACCTGGGCGCCGGCGTCGACCACGCCACCGGTTCACTCGCCCCCGACGTCGTCAGCCTCCTCCCCGGCCTCGCCGACGGCTGGGGACGCATCGCCACCGTGCGGATCCGCTTCACCGCGACGCTCGGCGGCAACCTCATGGCACGCCGCACCCGCTACGAGATGCCGATCATGCTGCGCGCGCTCGGCGCACGCCTGCGGTTCCTCGGCCCCGACGGCGTCTTCGAGACCGAACCCGTCGACCTGTGGGAGGACGCACCGCCCGCCGCGTCGCTCCTGCTCGGGGCCCGCATCCCCGAACCCGGACGCGTGCGGCTCGCCTACGACCGGTCCCTGCGCCCCGTCATGACCGTCGCCGTCGCCCTGCGCGAGACCGACACCGGCATCCACGGCCGCGCCGTGCTCGGGTCGGAGTACCGCGCGCCCCGCGCCGTCGACTTCGACCTCACCGACCACCCCCGCGACGAGGCGGGGCTGACCGCGCTCGCCCAGGACACCGCAGCCCGCTTCGACGACTCCGTGGGTGACCCGGTCACCTCGGCCGACTACCGGCGCCGCGCCGCCGCCGTCCTGATCCGGCGCCGACTCCAGGACCTGCTGAAGGGGGCCTGACCATGTCCGACAAGACCACCGTCACCTACCGGCTCAACGGGACCGAGCGCTCCGAGACCGTGCCCGCCAACACCGTGCTCGCCGACCTGCTGCGCGAGCGCCACGGCATGACCGGGGTGAAGCTGTCCTGCGAACGCGGGGTCTGCGGCAGCTGCACCGGGCTCGTGGACGACCGCCCCGTCGCCACCTGCTCGATGATGGCGTTCCAGGTCGAGGGCGCGAACGTGGAGGTCGTCGACGGGGAGTCCGCCGACACCCACCTCGGCGCCGCCCAACAGGCCTTCCGCGAGCGCGGCGGGTTCCAGTGCGGGTACTGCACCTCCGGGATGCTCATGCTCACCGCCGCCCTCCTGCGCCGCGACCCCGACCCCGACCCGGCAACGGTCCGGGCCTGGATCAGTTCCAACGTCTGCCGCTGCACCGGCTACGAGATGATCCTCGAATCGGTGCTGCGTGCCGGCGAGATCGTGCGTGAGGGGGAGGGCGAGTGACCACCCGCGAGACCGTCGGCCGCGGCGACCAACGCGCCGACGCCCACGTCAAGACCACCGGGCGGTCGCAGTACACCGCCGACGTCGTCCTGCCTGGGATGCTGCACGCCAAGGTGCTGCGCAGCCCGCACGCCCACGCCCGCCTCGTGTCCGTGGACGCCTCCCGTGCCGCACGCCTGGACGGGGTGCACGCCGTCGTCACCCGCGACGACCTGGAAGGGCTCGACCCCGTCTACGGGTTCTTCGTCAAGGACCAGCCCGTGGTCGCCACCGACCGCGTGCGCTACGTCGGGGACGTCGTCGCCGCCGTGGCCGCCGAGGACGAGGCCACCGCCCTGCGCGCCCTCGAACTCGTCGACGTCGAGTACGAACCCCTGCCCGCGGTCACCGGGGTGGAGGAGGCCGAAGCCGACGGTGCCCCCGAACTGTTCGAGGAGGCGCCCCGGGGTGTGCTCCCGCCCTACGGCACCGGTGCGTCCGTGCAGCTGCGGCCGCGCAAGAACGTCTCCTTCGAGTTCTCCTACGAGACCGGCGACCCCGCGGTGTGGGACCGCTGCGACCACGTCTTCGAGGACACCTTCGTGTTCTCGCGCATGAACCACTTCCACCTGGAACCGTTCGTGACGGTCGCCCGCGCCGACGAGTTCGGGATCGAGCTGTGGACCTCCACGCAGAACCCGTTCCCGCTGCGCAAGGAGCTCGCGCGGGTCTTCGGGCGGCCCGAGAACCGGATCCGGGTGCACGTGCCCCTCGTCGGCGGAGGGTTCGGGTCCAAGCACAACTGCAAGACCGAACCCATCGCGGTGCTTCTCGCCCAACTCAGCGGGCGCCCCGTGCGGTACTGCCTCACCACCGAGGAAGGGTTCCTGACGCTGACCCAGCACGCCGCCCTGCTCAAGGTGCGCACCGGCGTGATGGCGGACGGCCGGTTCGTGGCGCGCGAGAGCGAGGTGCTGCTCGACGCAGGCGCCTACACCGACGGCAGCCCGCTCGTCGCCGAGAAGGCCGGGTACCGGATGCCGGGGCCCTACCGGTGGGAGCACATCTCCTCCCGGTGCGGCTGCGTCATGACCAACACGACGCCCGCAGGCCCCTACCGCGGGTTCGGCGCGACGCAGGCGACCTGGGCGAGCGAGAGCCAGGTCGACATGATCGCCGAACGCCTCGGCATCGACCCCTACGACCTGCGGGTGATGAACTTCAAAGGGCTCGGCGAACCCTTCGTCCCGGGTGAGTCCGGCATCGACAGCGACCTGCGGCTCGGGCTGGAGAAGGTCGCCGCCGAGATCGGGTACCACGGGCGCGAACGGGTGCCCGGACGCGGCGTTGGGCTCGCGGTCGGCCTCAAGGACGGCGGGGGCGTGAACAAACCCGCGCAGGCGCGCGTGAAGCTCTCCACCGACGGGACCGTGTACCTGCACTGCGGGTCCATCGAGGTCGGGCAGGGCATCTCCACCTCCCTCGCCGCGGTCGTGGCGGAGGTCCTCAAGGTCCCGCTCGACCACGTCGTGTACACACCCGTCAACACCGACACCACCCCCTTCGACCAGGGCACCAACGCCTCGTCGGGGATCGCCGTCACCGGCAAGGCGGTCGAGCGAGCCGCCCTCGACGCCCGTCGGCGGGTGCTGGAGTTCGCCTCGGAGCGGCTCGGGCACCCCGTCGAGGAGCTCGACCTCGACCACTGGAACCTGGTTCACAAGGGGGAGACCGTGCCCCTGGTGCCGCTGATCCTCGGCCACTACGGCGGGACCGGTTACGAGTTCACCGGGGAGGGGTTCGCCAAGGCCGCCAACTCCGAGTTCGCGCCCCTCGATGCGCCCTGTGTGTTCTGGGAGATCGGGTGGGTCGCCGCCGAGGTCGAGGTCGACCCCGAGACCGGGGTGGTGTCCCTCGACAAGCTCGTCGTCAGCGGCGACGCCGGGCACGCCATCAACCTCGCCAACTGCCGCGGCCAGGACGAGGGCGCGGCCGTCATGGGGATGGCGCAGGCGCTGTTCGAGGAGATGCGCTACGACGGGGCCGAGCTGCTCAACGGTGAGGCGCTCGACTACCGGGTCCCGATGGCCGAGGACCTGCCGGAATCGTTCGTGTCCATCACCCAGGAGCAGGGGCACGGCCCCGGGCCGTTCGGCGCGAAGGGCATGGGCGAGGGCGGGATGCTGCCGGTGGCCAGCGCCATCGCCAACGCCGTCGCGGACGCCACCGGCGGCGCGCGGGTCACTGCGCTGCCGCTGTCGCCCGAGCGGGTGCTGCGCGCCATCGACGAGCTGCGCGCCTAGGGACGCGCGTCGACGGGGGACGGGCCCGCCGACGCGCGCGGCGTTCATCGGGGGTGATCGCCGACCGATGTCGTACGTGCGCTCATCGGGTCGGCGGTGGTGTTCACGTGCCCGACCCCGCGAGGACGCGTCCGTGCCTGCCCTGGGTCCGGCCGCGCCGCGCTTGTTGGCGTTCCCGGATCCGGGACAGGTGCGGGAGGCCGTTCATGCGTGCGGGTACGCGCGGGGCCGGGGTGCGCGGGGCCGGGACGTGGAAGGTGTCGGTCGGGGCGGCTGGGGCCGGGAACGGGGCCGCCGATTCGGGTTGCGGGTCCGGGGCGGGGTGTTCGTCGAGCGTGTGGGTGCGGGTGCCGCGCGGGGGCGGGCCGAAGGAGAAGGGGGAGTCCGGGCCGGACTCCAGGTGGTCCAGGTCGGCGCCCCATGCGCGCAGTCGGGCGGTGGCGCGGCCCTGAACGCGGAGCGCCTCGGACTCGGCTGAGGCTGCGGCCTCGTGGGCACGGAAGTACGGGCGCACGAGGGCCACTTCGTCGGCGTCGATCTCCGCTTCGACCGACGGGGGCTTGAGGGCCGGGGGCTCTTCGGGTACGTCGTCGTGCTTTCGCACGGTCGGATGTGAGGGGAGGCGCTCGGGAGCTGCTGGGGTCATGGGGGCGTAGGGGCGTACGCGTGTGGAGCGGCGGCGCCGGAGCTGTTCGGCGGAGTGGCGGCCCTTGGGCTGGGAGAACAGCCCTGAGATGAGTGCCCGGGTCAGGTTCCAGGCAGCGGCGAACACGGCAGCGATACACTTGGGCATGCTGGCAATTCCTTTGGTTAAAGGGTGGATGTTGCTGGCCACGGCCCCGGGCGGCTGGAAAACCGTCGCGGGGTCACCGTGTTTTTCAGTTGTGGAACCACCGATCCATCCTCGGGGCCCGCCCTCGGGCGATCGCTGGGACCGCGGGGTCCGCTAAGATCGAAGAGATCGTCGGATCGCGGGGTCAGGGTGTTGCGTGGATCAAGGCGATGCCAGCACCCTATAGCGCTCGAACACCGGTTTGGCGGGTTCGGCGAGATTCCCCGGAAAAATATTCGGGGCTTCCGGGTTTTCCCAGCTCAGGCTGTGCGGGCGCAGAATGGGTGTCGGGGCAAGGTTCGGAATTCAGCCATTCTCGGATGCCCCGATTGTCCGAATCTTTGGCATATGTGTTCTGCTGCGAATCGGTAATCCCGCGTCGACGGTTCAGGCCTCGCACCCCCGAACCACGGGGACCGGTGGCTCATAGGAGGCGGGTGCCGTCGTGGGTGCGTATGCTCGGCGGTCCGTCCGTGGCCGCGTCGAGCAGTCGGCAGGCGTAGGCCTCCAACATGAGCTCGTGCACCTGGTGCTCGCTGAGCCATGCCACCTCGGTCGCTTCATCGGTCGTTGAGAGGTCTCCGCCCTCAGGAAAGCAGTGGAAGACCAGGGCGACGATGCCCCTGCGGATGTTCTTGTACACCCCGGTCAGGGGGCCCACACGGACCCGGATTCCGGTCTCCTCGTGCACCTCGCGGCGCACCCCGGCCTCGATCTCCTCATCCGCCTCAAGAACCCCGCCCGGGAGTTCCCAGCGCCCGTTGTCCGCGCGCCTGATCGCGAGGAAGCGGCCCTCCACGTCGATGACGGCGCCCGCGACGGAGACGGAGTGCATGAGCGTTGGACCACCTTGTACTGTCTGAGTGCTCTGACGAGAGGCGACTGCGATGGGGGGTTACGTTGCGAGACTTGGGTCGACCGCGGTACATGCAGATCGCTGAGGACCTACGGGAGCAGATCCTTCAAGGGACACTACCGTCGGGCGAACGCGTGCCCAGTGAAGCCGTACTGATGAGTCGATACGGCGTGGCCCAGGGGACCGTGCGCAAGGCCGTGACGGAATTGCGCACGTGGGGATTGGCCGAGACCTTCCACGGCCGGGGCACCTTCGTCCGCGGCCGTCCGGCTGTGCGCCGTAAGTCATTCGACAGGTTCCGCCGTTCACACCGGGAGGCCGGCCAGGCTGCGTTCTTGGCCGAGACCGACCAAGCAGGGATCACGGCGGATGTGCGGGTACTGAACATCGGCTCGGTGTCTGTTGCACAGGAGATCGCGCTGAAGCTCGGGGTGCCTGAGGGTTCGAAGGTGTTGGAGCGCCGACGTCTGTATTTCGCGGATGGAGTGCCGGTCGAAACCGCCGCCTCCTATATCCCCAGGGAGCTGGCTGACGCCATCCCTGAACTGGCTTCGGAACAGCCCGGCCCCGGAGGAATCTACGCCCGTCTGGAGGCGAACGGGCACCGCTTGTCCGAGTTCGTCGAGGAAGTCTCGGCCCGCCCAGGCACGAAGGAAGAAGTGTCTGCGCTCTCCCTCGGGGTCGGCGCGCCGGTGATCCGACTCCTGCGCAGCGCGTATGACGTGGGCGGTCGCGTGATCGAGGTCTGTGACACGGTCATGGCCGCGGACAGGTTCGTCCTGGAGTACAGGATCTCGGCTGACGACTGAGTTCTCCTGAACTGCTTGCGCTCGCGGGTGCGTCCGGAGAGACTGACTCTCAACTTATATACATAAGTGCAGGAGTGCATGTGTCTTCTCGAGAGTCATCATCCGACGGGGGCGGAGCTTCGTCCGAACGATCCCCGCATGAGCTTGCCCGGCTCCAGGCTCTTCACGGCGAGCGGTACTGGATCCGGTGTTCCGGGCGCATGTGGATCGCGACCGCCCGAGTGGACGACGGCACCGAGCCGACCATCATCCGAGACAGCGCCGAGGACCTGGCTGTGGCGATGGAACATCCGGAACCGCGGGTCGGCCGGTGGGAGCCCCTCCGGTGACGAGGCGCCGGATCCTGCCCTTGAGAGGGTCCGCTCCTGTCTGACTTCCGAACCCCGAACCCGAGGGGACCGACATGGCCGATAGTGCCGAACCCACCACCGGCTACGACCCGACCGACCCCGAGAACGCTCCACTGACGTTGGAAGAGCAAATGGCCCTGGAGGAGCAGGACCGGAAGTTCGCCGAGCTGCGCAGGGAACGCGAAGCGACCGGCATCCGACCACACCTCTGAGCCGAGCAGTAAACCGGTGCAGAGACATGTCTTCCTTGCTGCCGCGCGAGGTGGAAACATGCGCGCTGTGGCGCTCGACGATCTGCCGGACTGGGTTCCGAGCTGGTGCATGGACCATCTCCACGACGAACCGGTCTCCGTGCTGTTCCGGCACCGGTCGATGTCGCGGGTCTACGGGCTGCGCATGGCGAGCGGGCACGAGGTCGTGGTCAAGGTGCGCCCGGACGAGGACCTCCGGGCCGCCGCCTGTGTTGCCGCCCAGGCCCGTCTGTCCGAGCGCGGGTTTCCGTGTGCCCACCCGCTCACGCCCGTGAGCACGGTGGCCGGCTCCGTTGGCGAGAAGGCGTTGGCCGTGCACGCGGAGGAGTACCGGGGTGGCGGCGACGTGCTGCACGGCGAGACCCCCGTCATCGCCCGGCGTTACGCGGAGGTGTTCGCACGGATGATGGCGGATCTGGACGGCGCGCCCATCGCACCCCCGCTGCCGAACCCGCGGTGGGCACGGTGGGACCACGGGGACCCCGGTCTGTGGCCGGCCGTCCCCGAGCTCGACGCACGCGTTCAGCACCCCGTACCCGAGCACGTGATCCGCACCGCGACGAGGGCACGGGCGAGGGCGCTCGAACTGGCCGAGGACCTGCCCCGTGTACTGGGCCACGCCGACTTCGAGGCGCAGAACCTGCGCTGGCGCGGTGACCGGGTGTGGGCCGTGCACGACTGGGACAGCCTGGCGTGGCAGCCCGAGGCGGCGTTGGCGGGCGCGGCCTCCGGAACGTTCGCGAGCGCTCTCCCACCGACGCTGGCACCCGTGGAGAGCTCCGCCGCGTTTCTGGAGACCTATCAGGAGGCGCGCGGACGCCGGTTCGGGGAAGCGGAGCTGCAGCTGGCGTGGGCGGCGAGCCTGTGGCCCGCGGCGCACAACGCCCGTTGGGAGGCCCTGCACGGCGGCGCCCCGCTGTGCTGCGACGCCGTGCGGGAGCAGGGGGCCGAGCGGCTGCGCCGCGCGGGCGCGTAGGGCCGGCACCGGCTGTCGCAGGTGGCGACCATCCGGCCCATCCGGGAAGCGCATGTCTCATGCATGCGGGTCCGAGTGCGTCTAACGTCGAAAACGCACGGGGCAGTAGCTCCGGTGAAGTGAAGGCGGCAGCCATCCGGACGGTTGGTGAGCCGCCTTTCGCGCGTTCAGAGCCGGTGGACCTGCTCGATCATGGGCATGACGCTCTGCTTCCACGCACCGCCCTTGGCCCAACACCAGGCGACGGCATCCGGGATGGCGAGCAAGCACTCCTCATGCGCGCGTAGGTGCGGGCATGATCGCGTCATGGGCCGGGTCGTAGCCTGAGGGCACCCCCAACCCCCTGGAGGCTCCGTGCCCGCCCTGGAGATCACCGACCTCACCCGTCTGTACCGGCGGAAAGGGGGTGAGGACTTCGAGGCGCTCGCAGGAGTGGACCTCACGGTTCCCGAGGGCGAGGTGCACGGCCTCCTGGGCCCCAACGGCGCCGGCAAGACCACGCTGTGCAAGATCATCTCCACGGTCCTGCTCCCCACCTCCGGAACGGTCCGTGTGCTGGGGCACGACGTCGTCACCGACACCCACGCCGTCAAGCTCGCGCTCGGGGTGGTCTTCGGCGGCGAGAAGGGCCTCTACGAACGGCTCACCGCCCGGCAGAACCTCGACTTCTGGGCGGGAGCGTACGGGCTGTCGCGTCGGCGCCGCCGCGCCCGAGTGGGTGAACTCCTCGAACGTGTCGGCCTCGACGGGCGCGCCGACGAGCGGGCCGGTTCCTTCTCGCGGGGCATGAAACAGCGCCTGCACCTGGCCCGGGGCCTGGTCTCCGACCCCGGCGTGCTCATCCTCGACGAACCGACCGTCGGCATGGACCCGGTGGCCGCGCGCGACTTCCGTGCCCTCGTGCACGAGCTGCGCGACGGCGGCACCACGATCCTGCTCACGACCCACGACATGGCCGAGGCCGCCGCCCTCAGCGACCGGGTCTCCCTCATCGACCGGGGCCGGCTCGAGCTCACCGAGAGCCCTGGCACCATCGGCGACCTGGTCTCGGCCTACGAGAGGGTCGACGCCCGCGGGGTGCCCGACCACGTGCGCGACCGGATCGCGGCGCTGGACGGCGTCGTCTCCGTACGCGAGGATCAGGGCTCCCTCGTGCGCGTGGAGACCGAGCAACCCGACGCCACACTCGCCGTCCTGCGCACGCTCGTCGACTCCGGTGTGCGCGACGTCGCCCGCAGTCGGCCGGACCTCGAAGAGGTCTACCTCCACCTGGTCGGCCGGCGCGGGATGGGGGTGGACCGGTGACCGCGCTCCTGCGCGCGTTCGGGCTCGGGTTCGGCTTTCAGGCACGCGAGCTCGCGGTCAGTACCAACGCGTACTTCTCCCTCGTCAGCGCGCCCTTCTTCACCATCACGCTGCTGTCGATGGTCACCTACTCGGGCCGCGGCGACCTGGCCTCCTACGCGGTGGTCGCGCCCACCCTCATGACGCTGTGGTTGGCGGCGCTGATGTACGCGGGCGAGATGATCAGCGAGGACCGCGAAGGGGGACGCCTCGAACTCCTCGTCGCCTCCCCGGTGTCGTTTCCGGCGCTGCTCTTCGGCAGGCTGTGCGGGGCGATGCTGCTCGCCCTGCCCGCGTTCGGCCTGTCGATCCTGGCGGCCGGGCTGGTCATGGACGCCTGGATCACGATCCACCACCCCGTCCTGTTCGTGCTCACCGCCCTGGCCGTGACCGTCTCCACCGCCGCGACCGCCGCGGCGTTCTCCGCCCTCTTCGTGCTCGCACCCAGCGCGCGCATCGTGCAGAACACCCTCCCGATGCCGGTGTTCGTGCTCAGCGGCGTGATGGTGCCGATCACGCTCTTCCCCGGATGGCTCGAGGCGGTCGGCCGGCTGCTGTACCTGTCCTGGGGCGCGGACCTGATGCGTGACGCCCTCGCCCCCGAGGCGGTGGAACACGCTGCGTTGCGCCTGCTCATGGTGCTCGCGCTGGGCGCCCTCGGCCTGCTCATCGGCGGGGCCACCATCGTGCGTTTCCTGCGCCGTGCCCGCTCCGAGGGCACGCTCTCTCAGGTCTGAAAGGGGACCGCCATGACGTTCTCACCCGTGCGCGCGGCCCGGACCGTGCGCGGGGCCGCGATGGTGGCCCACGCCGACTTCTGGACTATCTACACCTGGCGATCGTGGTCCTTCGCGTGGCTCGTGCGGCTGCTGTGCCAGGTGGTCTTCTTCGCCCTCGTGGGTGTGCTCGTGGGTGACCCGGAGTACACGGCGTTCATCATCGTCGGCGCGGCGATGATGGTCTGCGTCACCGAGACGATGCTGACCTCGTCCTCCACCTGCTGGGAACGGATGCAGGGGCGCATGCCGCTCATCACCGCCTCGCCGGTCGAGCCGGTGCTGTTGTTCTTCGGACGGAGCGTGTTCTGGCCCGTGTCCGCGGCCGTGACGACGTCGGTGGCGCTGCTCGCGGTGCCCCCGTTCTTCGGTGACCCGTGGGCGCTGTGGAAGGTCCCGTTCGTGATCGTCCTGGCGGCGCTGACCGCGCTGACGACGTACTGCCTGGCCCTGGTCGTGGGCGCGCTCGCCCTGTCCTTCACCGAGGTGCGCAACATCGCCAGCACGGTGATGACGCTGTACACCACGGCGTTCTCCGGGGCGATGGTGCCGCTGGACTTCTGGCCGCCGGTCCTGCGGTGGATCGCGCAGGCGCTGCCCGTGACCCACGGGTTGGACGCGGTGCGGGCGCTCCAGGACGGGGACCTGGGGGCCGTCGCGGCGGCCTCCGGGCTCATGCTCGCTGTCGGGGCGGTCTGGTTCGTGGTGGCCACCTTGGCCTTCCGGCGGGTCCTGGCGCGTGCCCGCCGCGGCCGTGGCGGACTCGACTGAAACCGCGCCCGCATCAGGTGTCCCCAGGGCCGTGCCAGGAGCGCCAGAGGGCGGCGTAGGGCCCGCCGGCGGCGACGAGGTCCGCGTGCGTGCCGAGCTCGGTGACGAGCCCGTCCTCGACGACCGCGACCCGGTCGGCGTCGTGCGCGGTGTGCAACCGGTGCGCGATCGCCACGACGGTGCGTCCGGCGAGGGCGCCCGCGAGCGCGCGCTCGGTGCGGCGGGCCGTCGACGGGTCGAGGGACGACGTCGCCTCGTCCAGCACCACCGTGTGCGGGTCGGCGAGCACCACCCGGGCGAGCGCGAGCTGCTGGGCGCGGGCGGGGTCCAGGTCCAGTCCGCCGGAGCCGACGGCGGTGTCCAGGCCCTCCGGCAGCGCACGCGCCCAGTCGGCCCCGACGGCGGTGAGCGCGGCGAGCAGGCACGCGTCGTCGGCCGAGGGCGCCGCGAGGGCGAGGTTGTCGCGCACACTCCCGGCGAACACGTGCTGCTCCTGGCTCACCATCACCACACGTTCGCGCAGCTGTTCGGGCGCCAGGTCGGCGACGGGCACCCCGCCGACGCGGACGGAACCGGAGCTGGGCCGCTCCACCCCGGACAACAACAGGCCGAGCGTGGTCTTGCCGGCGCCTGAAGGACCCACGACGGCGAGGCGCTCGCCGGGCCGCAGGGTGAGGTCCACCCCGCGCAGCACCTCACGTCCGGGCAGGTACGAGAACCGGGCACCGCGCACCTCGATGCGGTCGCCGTCGGGCTCCTCGAGCGCCGCCCCTCGGGGTTCCACGGCCGCCGACACACCCCGGAGCCGGGCGAACGAGGCGGCCCCGCGCTGCACCTGCTCGGTCCAGAACGTGAGCCGCCCGACGGGGTCGTCCAACTGCGTCATGTACAGCGCGCACGTGACCACCACACCCAGGCTCACCGACCCCTGCAGGAACGCGAGCCCGCCCACGAGCAGCACCAGCACCCCGGCGAGGGCGAACGCGGCGTCCGCGGTCAGGTAGAAGACCGTGCGCAGCCGCAGCGTGCGCATCCGGGCGGTGTGCAGCTCCCCGGCGCGGGCGTCGGTGCGTTCGATGCGCTGCCCGGCCAGGCCGAACGCCTCGACCGTGCGCCCGCCCTCGGCGGTGGCGGTGACCTCGGCGACCGATGTGGAGGTGGCCCGCCCCTCCTCCAGGTAGGCGGGGTGGGAACGGCGCAGGTACCACCGGGTCACCAGCGCCAGCGGCGGCAGCGCCACCAGGGCGAGCGTTCCGAGCATCGGGCTCAGCCAGAACACCCCGCCCAGCAGGAACACCACCTGCAGGAACGCGGGCAGGACGTCCGGCAGCGCACCGCGCAGGGTCGTGCCCACGTTGCCCACGTCGGTGGAGGCGCGGGTGGTGAGGTCTCCGGCGCCGGCGCGTTCGACGGTCCGGGCGGGCAGGGCGAGGGCATCGTGCACGAAGTCCTCGCGCACACGCCGCAGCGCCCATTCGCCGAACCGGGCCGCGCACAGCTGCGTGAACCGGGCGAACACCAACTGCACCAGCGCCGCCACCAGCACCAGGAGCGCGATGCGGTCGACGGTCGCGACCGTGGCGGTCCCGGCCTCCAAGCGGTCGACGACCACCCCGAGCAGGTACGGCCCGGCGAGCGCGACGGCGCTGGTCAGGCACGCCAGCAACACCAGCACGAGCACGCGGCGCCGGTCCTCGCGCAGCAGGGCCCTCAGGTCGCGGAACAGGGTGGCACGGTCGGCCACCGGAAGGCTCTCGGCGGTACTCATGCAGGGCTCCCGTCGGCGGCGCGCACGGTCAGGGCCCGGTACTCGGGCTGCGTCTCGGCCAGCCCCGCGTGCTCGCCCTCCGCGCGGACCCGGCCGTCGACCAGGAACACCACGTGCTCGGCGAGCTCCAACAACGGCGGCGCGGTCGTGGCCAGCACGGTCGTGCGCCCCTCCCGCGCGGCGGCAAGGCGTGCGGCGACCATGGTCTCGGTGTGGGAGTCCACGGCCGAGACCGGGTCGAGGAGCATGAGTACCTCCGGGTCGGCCGCCACCGCCCGGGCCAGCAACAGGCGTTGGCGCTGCCCGCCGGACAGGTCCCCGGCACGGTCCTGCACCGGGGCGTCGAGCCCTTCGGGGGCGGCGGTGAGCAGCTCGCTCGCCCCGGCGGTCCACAGCGCGTGCCGCACCTGCTCGTCGGGCAGGTGGTGGTGCGGGTCCATGGCCTCGCGCAGGGTGCCGCCGAAGACACGGGCGTCGTTTCCGTTGGCGAGGATGCGGGCCCGTACGTCGGCGAGCGCGACAGTGTCCAGCGGTGTTCCTCCCCAGGTCGCGTCGGACCCGGTGAGCCGTGCCAGGCGCTCGATCACCACCGCGTCCCCGGCGCCGGCGCTGACCAGCGCCGTCGTCACGCCCGGCCGCACCCGCACCCCGGAACCGGGGTCGAACAGCTCCGCCGGTCTCTCGGGCGCGGGTCTGGGCTCCTCGGGGTCGGTGAGCTCCGGCCGCAGCGACAGCAGTCCGGTGACCCGCCGCAGGGACACGTGCCCGATCACCAGGTCGCCGGCCGCCTCCACCAGGAAGAACACCGGAACCGCCAGGGCCGCGACGAACCCGTAGACCGCCACCGCCTCGCCGACGGTGATCTGCCCGCCGACCGCCATGCGCGCCACCAGCCACGTGACCAGGCCCAGGAACACCACGGGGAGGCACGCGCTGACCGCCTGGAACCAGCTCGTGGGCCGGCTCAACCGGTACCCCTGCTCCAACAGCTCAGCCGAGCGCCCCCGGTACCGCTCGTCCATGAACCGTCCGCCGCCGAGCCCGCGCAGCACGCGCAGGCCCGCCACGACGTCCCCGGCCAGCGCGGTGAGCTCGCCCTCCTGGCGCCGGTACTCCGTGGCGCGCCCGTGCACCCGGTCGAGCAGCGGTCCGACGGTCAGCGCCATGAGCGGAACGCCGACGAGCACGACCACGGCCAGCACGGGCGAGATGGTCAGCAGCATGCCCGCAACCGCCGCGTACGCCGCCACCGCGCCCACCCCGGGCCCGGTCATCGTGAGGATCTGCGACACCCGCGCCACGTCCACACCCTGGATCTGGGTGAACTCACCGGAGCTCGGGCGCCGCAGCGGGGGTCCACCCAGGTACGCGGCGTGCCTGGCCAATACACGGATCGTGCGCAGCGCCGCGTCCATGCGCACCATCGACATCGTGCGGTGGCGCAGGATCGACACCACCGTGTTGCCGACCGTCACCACGAGGAACACCCCGACCCAGCCCAGCAGCGCCCGGTGGTCCCCGGCGCGCAGCCCGTCGTCCACCGCGCGGGCGATCAGGTAGGGCGGCAGCATCAGCAGCAGCATCCAGACGATGCCCAGCAGGGCCCCGCGCAGAACCCGCAGCGGCTGGCTCCGGATCAGCCACCACAGGAACCGCCACGGACCGCGTGCGTCCGGCGTCCCGGGTTCCCGGAGGGTCGGTCGTGCCATGGGGGGGACCTCGCTCTCGGCGGGGAACGGTGGCTGAGCTCCAAGAGGTACCAGGGCCGGAAAGAATTCGCTGGGGCGGGTCCAGAGCCTGTGGACAACGCATGATCACGCGAGGAGAACCGATGGCCGAAACGGTCTACTGCCTGAACTGGAGCTTCAAGCTCGGGAAGGCGAACAGGCCCATGACGGCCGCGACTGCCCGGAAACGCTATGAGGACTCCGGGGAACGCTTCACCGCCGTGGTTCCTACCGGGGCCTTCCGCGGGTCCGGAGCGGGGAGAGAACCGGTGATCCTGACCTTCCACTGGAAGATCGGCTACGCGGCCGCCGAGTTCATGGACCATTGCGGTCGCCGAACCGTGAAACATGTGTTCCGGCGGTGTGGGGACGACCTGTTCCTCCGCAGCGTGTGGGTCCACACGTACCCGGACGACGATCCCCGCTCGAGCCCGGGCGACGCCTCGGTCATCGAGAGTTACTCCTACGCCCGGCCCGACCTGCTCACCCACATCGTCCGGGACAAGACCGCGGGAGAGACGGTCACCACGCGGTACGACTCGGTCGACCTGACCCCCAACCGCGACACGGTCCCGGCGTTCGGTGACTGGGCCCGTATCGCCGCCTACGAACGTCCCATGCGCTCCGGATCCTGAGCGGATGCCGGGACGGGTCCAGAGCCTGTGGACAACTCTGGTGTGTCCTTCTTCAGGTTTGAGATCCCACCAGTAGCACCAGCACCAAAAAGGGCAATCGGGCAAAAAGGACTCAGAAATCATCGGGTGTGCATAACGCATGCCTAACGAAATGTGAGCTTCCTCTTATTGTCACCGCAGGCGCGCATTATTGGTCGATGGGCGGTACGTAAACACCACAGGGGAGGGCCGTGTGGCCGAGTCACACGTGGAGAGTCCGATCGGACGAAGGGAGGGCGCCAGACGTTTCATGGCACTGGCCTCGCCCGGCGGCGACGACTCGGGGAAACGCCCGGTCATGGTCGTGGAGGGCGGCCACGGGACCGGCAAGACCCACTTCCTGAGCTGGGCCGCATCCGCCCTGTACGACGCGGGTGTCCCCTACGCCTACGTCGACCTGGCCGAACACCGCTTCACCGACGTCACGAGCGTGCTCAGCTTCGTCGCCTCGGTCAACGCCAGCGCCCTCGGCCACACCCGGGAGAACTTCGGGCGCCTGGAGTTCCCCCGCCTGTGGATGGCGCTCCTGGCGATCCGGGCCGACCTCGGTTCCGACCCCCTCGGCGACGAACCCCTGCCCGAAGGCGAACGCGAACGCCTGGAATGGGTGCTCAGCAAAGTGCGCACCCGGGGCCGCGGTGCACTGCGCAAACTCGGTGACCAGCTCGAACGCGCCGGACGGGTCATCTCCCCGGAGGAACTCCTCACCGGTTTCGGCGCCGTCGAGATCATCCGCGCCGGGCTCGGCCTGTCCGGGCTCGCGGTCAACACCGTCGACGAGGTCGTGAGCTGGTTCCGCACCGGCATCAACGAACCCGTCGACGAACTCATCGCCCTGCGCCACCAGGTCCAGGAACCCGATCAGTACAACGCCGTCCTGGGCCGCCACAACCGCGAGCTCGCCGCCCAGTCGCTGTGCAAGGCCCTGCGCGCCGACCTGCGCGAGATCAACCGCGCCCAGCGCCAGTTGCCCACCCCCGCGCTCATGCTGGACAACGTCGACCGCGGATCCGGGCCCGAGCTGGTGTCCGCGCTCGTGCGTTCGGCCAAGGACGGCGGAGACCACCTCAGCGTCGTGGTGGCCACCTCGGGCGGCCGCACCGGCGTGGTCAACGTGCTGCCCGACGACACCGAAGGACACCTGTGGGCGCCCTACCGCCTGCAGTCCTTCACCACCGCCGAGGTCTCCGAGCTCCTCACCGAGGCCAGTGGGCAGGGCTGGCACTCCGACGACGTCATCGACCACCTGTGGGGGTTCACCGGCGGCCACCCCGGCGCCAGCACCGCGCTGGTCGAGGCGTGGGTGCGATGCGAGGGTGCCGGTGTCGCCGAGGCGCTGCTCGACCGTCCACCCTCACCCGGGATCGAGGCCCTGCCCACCACCGAGAACACCATGCTTACCAGCGTGCTCGGCGAGACCCCCAACAACTTCAACACCGACCTGCTCGCGGCCCTGACCACGTGCTCGGCCGCCCGCGACGTCGAGTCCGGGCTGTGGCTGTACCGGGAACAGAAGGAGCCCACCCACGAGGTCGGCGAACCCGTCCTGCTGGAGCACCCCCTGTGGGAGGAGGGCCGGCCCACGGTGCTGCGCCGCCTGCTGCAGCGCGTCCTGGCCCGGCGCGAACCGGTCGGCACCTACCCCGACTGGGGGACCGTGCACCGCAGCCTCGTGCACCACTACCGCACCGTGCGCCCCGACCCGGTGCGCAAGGCCTACCACCTGCTGTGCGCGGGCGAGTTCCTGCTGGTCGCGGAGTTCCTGGCCGAGCGGCTCACCGACCCCGAGATCGACGGCGACGAATGGGTGTGGACGCTCAAGGACATCACCGACGCACCCACCCGCAGCACGTTCGAACGCCCCTACTTCGACGTGCTCTTGACGGTCCTCGGCGAGCAGACCCGGACGGCCGAACCCTCGCCCCTGGTTCGCAACACCCTCAAACTCCTGGTCGCCCGCCACCTGCTGAGCGACCCCGACATGTTCCGGACGGCCGAACTGCACGCCTCCGCACACCAGACCCTCTCCGAACTGGCGGCCGAGTTCGCGGGGGAGGGCTCCAGCCGGCTGCTGGCCGAGGCGGCGCAGCACCTGTCGTTGTGGGACCGGTTCAAGTGAGCGGCGAACCCGCGGAAAGCGAGAAGTGACGATGCCGGAGGCCACCAACAGCGGCAGAATGATCCAGGGCTTCGAGGTCCCGCGAAGACCATGGTGGAAGCGCCACTGGAAGCCCCTGGCCGCGGCCGCGCTCGCCCTCGTGCTCGTGGCCGTGGGCCTGCGGTACTGGGACGAGTTCACCTGCGGGGGACCCGGCAACGGGGTGCACCTCATCGGCGGCCAGTGCGTGGGCATCACCGACGACGCCCACGTCTTCCACGAGGGCTTCGAGGAGATCCAGGGCAAGATCGCCGCGGAGAACGACCGGGTCGCCGAGGCGGTGGAATCGGGTGAGAACCAGGCCGTCAAGATCGCCTACCTGGGCACGTTCAGCTTCGGCGAGGTCGGACCGATGGACCCCGTGCGCATGCTGCGCGCTATCGAGGGGGCCTACACCGCGCAGATGACCGCGAACCAGTCGCCGCGCTTCGGTGACCGGACCCCGGAGATCCAGCTGGAGCTCGCCAACGTCGGCAGCCAGCAGGCCCAGTGGGAACCGGTCGTGGACCAGCTCGTCCCGATGACCGAGGACGACATCCCCCTCGTCGCGGTCACCGGCATGGGCGTCAGCATCGACTCCACCCGTGACATCGCCGAGCGCCTGAGCAGCGAGAACATCCCGATGGTCTCCTCCGCGGTCACCGCGGACGGCCTGGACGACGGCGACATCCCCGGTCTGCTGCGTGCCGCCCCCAGCAACACCGAGTACGTGCGGGCCCTGCGCGAGTACATGGACGGGCTCGACGAGGAACCGGCCGGGACCCTGGTCTACGACCGGAACGAACCCGATCTCTTCGTCTCCACGCTGCGCTCCGCCTACGAGGAGAACCTCGCCGACTTCACCGAGGGCTCCGCCCAGGAGTACGGGGGCACCACGGTCGGGGAGTCGTCGTCCAGCGGCGTGTACACCCCGATCAGCATGAACCTGTGCTGGAACGCGACCGACACGGTGTTCTTCGCCGGCCGCGCGCCCGACCTCGACGACTTCCTGTACACCCTCTCGATCCGCGACTGCGACCACATCCCCCTGAAGATCGTCTTCGCGGTGACCGGGCTCAGCGTGATCCAGGACGACGACGTCATGGGCTACCTCGAGGACGGCAACATGAGTCTGATCTACGCCTCGGCGACCGATCCGCGGTGGGAGAACGCCACCCCCGGCGACGACGCACCCGAGCACTACGGGGACTTCGTCAACTCCTACCGCGAGTACGTCGGCGACGACACGGGCGCCTTCGACAACGGGTACGCGCTGGTCAACCACGACGCCGTGGGGGTCGCCGCGCGTGCGGTGCGCATCTCCTACGAGGGCGACGAGGAGCAGCCGCCCACCGCGTCCGAGGTGTTCTCGCAGTTGATGCTGCTCAACAGCGCCCACGAGGTGCGGGGCGGGGGCGGCATGCTCAGCTACACCGACGAGACGGAGGGCGAGGCGGCCGGGCGTTACGTGCCCGTCGTCGAACTGCCTCTGGAGGGCGACCAGCCGCTCGAGGACCCCTACATCACCGGGGACTGAGGGGCGGCCGTCGCAACCCGGTATGCGTGAGGACCGTGGGGAATCGATACCCCAATGTGGCCTCCTGCGGCGTTCTGGCGGGGATGGGGCCCTTGGTCCCTGCTTTACTTGGGGGCGCGTCCGCGACGCGAAGGCGTGTCGCGCCCCCGCGTCGGCCCCGACCCGAACGCCCGCGCGTCCCGCCCCCCGGAACACGGGCGAGGAAGGAGACCCGAACGTTTGAGTCCCGACAGGCCCGCCGACACGACCCCCTCGCAGTGCCCGATGGCCGCAGCGCGTGAAGCCGCGGTCCCCCTCCACGGACACACCGAGGTACCCGCCCCCGAAGCCATGGAGGACCTGCGGCGCCGCTTCGGCTCCCTCGCCCCCGTCGAGGTCGCCCCGGGTGTTCTCGCCTGGGTGGTCCTGAGCTACGAACTCAACCGCAGTGTCCTGCAGGACCCCCACCATTTCCCCCGCGACCCCCGCCGCTGGACCGAGGCCAAGGAGGGGCGCGCGACCCCGGACCGGGTCCCCGGCCCCTTCTGGTACTTCCGCAACGCCCTGGCCAGCGACGAACCCGACCACAGTCGCTACCGGGAGGTCATCGAGGACGCCCTCAGCATCCTCACGGCCGCCCGCACCCACACCGTCGTGGACGAGTACGTTCGCGAGCTCATGGCCGAACCCGCGGCGCGCGGGCGTTCCGACCTGGTCGCCGACCTCGCGTTCCGGCTGCCCCTGCTCCTGCTCAACCGCGCCTTCGGCCTCGACGACACCCAGGGCGAGCAGCTCGTCGGCCTCATGCGCCAGGTGTGGGACGGCGGCGAGGAGGCCGAGGCCGCGATGGGCGGGCTCTTCGGTTACGCCCAGTCGGTCACCCTGCAGCGGCGCGAGGAACCCGGTGACGACGTGGTGTCCCGGATGATCCGGCACGGCAACGGCCTCGACGACGAGGAGGTCGCCCACCAGCTCATCCTCATCATCTCGGCCGCGCACGACCCGCTGATGAACCTCATCGCCAACACCCTCCACGCCCTGCTCACCGACCGCAGCTCCCGCGCCGACGTCATGAGCGGCAACGCGCGGGTGGAGGAGCTCGTCGACATCGTCCTGTGGAAGGCGCCCCCGATCTTCCTCATGCCGGGGCGCTACCCCGCCCAGCGCATGGAACTGGAGGGGTGGACCGTCGGCGAGGGCGACTGCCTGATCATGGGCTACGGCCCCGCGCACGCCGATCCCCGCGTCGTCGAACACCTCGACCTCACGTCGCCGTCGGGAACCCGCGCGCACCTGGCGTTCGGGACCGGCCCCCACCAGTGCCCCGCCCGCAACCTGGCCCGGCAGATCGGCGTCGACGCGGTCGCGACGGTCTTCCGGATGCTTCCCGACATGACGCTGTCCGTGCCCGCCGACGACCTGTCCTGGCGGCGTTCCCCCTTCGCGCACGGCCTGGACGCCCTTCCCGTGACCTTCACCCCCGTGCAGACCGCCCCCCGGACCCCGCAGCCCACCCCGACCCCTGGAGGCCAGTCATGTCCGCACACCCCCGACCCGTCGTCCTCGAGCCGGGAGACCACCGGGGACTCGCCCGAACCCTCCGGGAAGCGGGCCCCGTTGCGCGCGTTGTGGTCGCGGATCTCGAGGTCTGGGCGCTGACCGGTGACGACGCACTGCGTTCGGCCCTCAACGACCCGCGCTTCCGCCGGAACTGGCGGTCGTGGCGGGCGCTGAACGAGGGTGAGGTGCCCGAGAACCACCCCGTCAAGGCGATGGTGCACCTGGACAACATGCTCACGTCCGACGGCGCGGAGCACCGGCGTCTGCGGGGGCTGATCTCGCGTGCTTTCACCCCGCGCCGGATCGAGTCGCTGCGGCCGACCGTGGAGGAGACCGCGCGAGGGCTGATCGACGGCCTGGCCGAGCGGGCCGGCGAGGGGCCGGTCGACGTCAAGGAGGAGCTGGCCTACCCGCTGTCCATCGCGGTCTTCGCGGCGCTGTTCGGGTTCGAGCCCTCGCACCACGACCGCATGCGTGCGATGGTCGCCACGGCCTTCGCCGGGGGCAGCCCCGAGGAGGTCGCGCAGATGCGGGCCGACGTCGACGCGTTCCTGGACGAGCTCGTGGCGGCCAAGCGTGCCGAGCCCGGTGACGACATGACGTCGGCGCTGGTGGCGGCGAACGAGGACGGCGAACGGCTCAGTGACGTGGAACTGCGCGACACCCTGTGGCTGATGGTCAGCGCCGGGTTCGAGACCACCGCGTCGGCGCTGGCCAACGGCGTGCAGGTGCTGCTGTCCCACCCCGGCCAGCTCGACCTGCTGCGCAAGGGCGAGGCCGAGTGGTCGGAGGCGGTGGAGGAGGTGCTGCGCCACTCCACGAGCGTGGCGGCGCTGCCGTTCCTCTTCGCCGGCGAGGACATCGAGATCGGCGGGGTGACCGTCGAGAAGGGCGAACCGCTGCTGCTGGGCTACCTGGCCGCCAACCTCGACGAGGAGCGGTACGGCGACAGCGCCGGGCGGTTCGACCTGACCGAGGACCGCCCCCGGCACCTGGGCCTGGGCCACGGCCCGCACACCTGCCTGGGGTCGGCGCTGGCCCGGATGGAGTTGGAGACGGCGCTGCGCGGGTTCTTCACCCGCTTCCCGGAGGCCGCCGTGGACGGAGGGGAGCCGGCCGAGCTCCCGTCGGTCTTCATCAACTCCCCGATGGCGCTGCCCGTGCGCCTCGGCGAGCCCGCCTGAACCCCCGAGAACACGTGGGCCCCGCACGGCGAACCGTGCGGGGCCCCTGTGCTGTGCGGTGCCCGTGGGTCAGTTGACCGGGGCGCCCGGGCCGAGCGGGATGCCCAGGGCGTACCAACCGAGGAAGAACAGCGTCCACACGATCAGGATCGTCACCGTGAAGGGCAGCGTCAGCGAGACCAGGGTGCCGATGCCGGCGTCCTTGCGGTAGCGCTGCATGAAGCCCAGCACGAGCACGAAGTACGGGCTCATGGGCGTGACGATGTTGGTGGAGGCGTCCGCGATGCGGTACATCGCCTGCGTCGTCTCCGGGTTCACGTTGAGCAGCATCAGCATCGGCACGAACACCGGTGCGATGAGCGCCCACTGCGCCGAACCGCTGGTGATGAACATGTTCATCAGCGCTGCCAGGAGGATGAAGCCGATGAACAGGAACGCCACCGGGACGTTCTGGTCGCCCAACCACTCGGCGCCGCGGATCGCCAGCACCTCGGCCATGCCCGACCACTCGAAGTAGGCCAGGAACTGCGCGGCCGCGAAGAACATCACCAGGGCCGGGGCGAGATCCTTGATGCCCTTGCCCATGTAGTTGGGGATGTCCGCGGCCTTGGTGACCGTGCCGGCCACGACACCGTAGGCGGTACCCACCACGAGGAAGGCCAGCGCCAGGACCACGGCGATGCCGGTGATGAGCGGGGACTCCATGACGGTGCCGTCGGGGCCGCGGAACCAGGAGTTCTCCGGTACCAGCGCGGCGACGAACAGCGCGGCCATCACGAGCAGGGACAGGCCGGCGGCCTTCAGACCCTTGCGCTCCTCCGGCTGCAGGTTGAAGTCGCCGAGCGCGTCACCGCCGGTGGAGACGTCGTCCAGGCCCTCGGTACGCTTGCGCAGCACCAGCTCGGTGACGAGCGTGATGAGCAGCGCGAGGAGGACGGCGCTACCCGCGTTGAAGAAGTAGTTGGCCAGCGGGGTGACTGTGGCGTCGGGGTCGACGATCTGCGCGGCCTGGGTGGTGATGCCGCCGAGGAGAGCGTCGGTGGGCGCCACGAGGAAGGTGGCGTTCCAGCCCGCCGAGACCGAGGCGAAGGCGACGACGATACCGAGTGTGGGGCTGCGGCCCACGGCCTGGAACACGACGGCGGCGAGCGGGATCAGGATGACGTAGGCGGCGTCACTGGCGATGCTGCCGACAATGCCGACCAGGGCCACCACGAAAGTCATGTACTTGGCCGGCACGCGAACGATGCTGCCGCGCAGGAGCGCATTGATGAGCCCGGTCTGCTCGGCCACCACGACGCCGAGCATCATCACCACGACGAGGCCCAGCGGCGGGAAGTTCACGTAGTTGGTGACGGCCTCGCCGAAGATGACCTGGAAGCCCTCCGGCGAGAGGAGACTCTGCACATCGATGCGTTCCCCGTCCATCGGGGAGACCGCGTGCGCACCCGCCCAGTTCAGGACCGCGCTGAGCACGACGACGATGCCTGCGAGGAACGCGAAGATCCAGAAGGGGTGGGGAAGCTTGTTACCCACCCGCTCGATCCCGCGCAGGGAACCGAGGAGCACGGACATGGCCCGGCCGGGGGGTTTCTCCGTCGTCTCGGATGTCTCGGCCACGGCAGCCCTCCTTAACAAGCTGGTGGCGGGTGCGGGGTTGATGCACCGCGACACTGGTGTGGAACCTGTTGGGTCAGCGTCCATTCTGCGGTCACCCGGGTGATGCGTGTAACCGAGTGACGTTCGTCCCGGAAAGGTGTTTCGTAACCGTTAGTCGTGAACAGAAGCCTTGGCGCGCAAGGGTTCCCGTTCCTGGTCACGCTCGTGGGGCGGTCGTGTGACCGTGTGCACGCACGGGCGTCCGCGCGAGCACTGTGTGCACGCATCTTCCCTGTTCAGGGCGGTTGTTGAAGCCCGGCTGAGGTTCCGACGACGGTTTCGGTAAAGCGCGCAACGTTCCCATAACGCGTTGGATTCGGGTGGGGTTCGAGCCCCCTCTGTGGCGGTGTACGCTCTCTCGCCGAACCGCAGCAGTCACCGAGGGTGAGCACAAGGCAAACCAGGTGACAGGCGGGCGCGCGGGCGATAGAACGGCCGCGACCGCCCTACGACGAGGAGCCCCGTGACCGAGAACCCCTTGCTGCGACCCTCCGAACTCCCCTACGGCCTGCCCGACTTCGCGGCCGTGCGGGAGGAGCACTTCGTCCCCGCCTTCGAACAGGGTGTGGCCGAACACCTGGCCGAGGTCGCCGCGATCGTCGCCGACCCCGAACCCCCGACCTTCGACAACACGGTCGCGGCACTGGAGCGCTCCGGGCAGACCCTCAAGCGGGTGGAGACCGCCCTGCACACCCTCGCGGCCTCCGTCGGCACCGACCGGATCCAGGAGATCGACCTCGAACTCGCGCCCCGCTCGGCCGGCCACCACGACGCCGTCTTCCTCGACCGCGGGCTGTGGGAGCGCATCGAGCGGGTGAGCACCGGCGACCCGGAGGAGAGCCACCTCCTGGAGCGGTACCGCACCGACTTCGTCAAGGCCGGCGCCGAGCTCGACGACGCCCAGCAGGAACGCCTGCGCGCCATCAACACCGAGCTCGCCGAACTGCTGTCCGCCTTCGGGCAGAACCTGGTGCGCGCCGGCAGCGGTTCCGCGCTGGTCACCGACGACCCCGCCGACCTCGACGGGCTCGGCGAGGAGCGCATCGCCTCCCTGGAGCAGGACGGCCGGTACGTGCTCCCGCTGCTCAACACCACCGTGCAGCCGGCCCTGGCCCAGCTCACCGACCGCGCCACCCGCGAGAAGCTGTACCGGCTCAGCACCGAGCGCGCCCCCGAGAACCTCGACCTCGCCGTCCGCATCGCCGAGCTGCGCGCGGAGCACGCCGGGCTCCTGGGTTACGCCGACCACGCCGCTTACAAGGTCGCCGACCAGACCGCCAAGACCGTCGACGCCGTCGAGGAGCGCCTCCACGGGCTCGTCGGACCGGCCCGCCGCAACGTCGAACGCGAGGCCGCCGTGCTCGCCGAACAGGCCGGGCACGAGATCGAGCCGTGGGACTGGGCGTACTACGCGGAGCAGGTGCGCAAGGAACGCTACGACTTCGACGAGGAGGCGCTGCGCCCCTACCTCGAGCTCGACCGGGTCATCGAGGACGGGGTGCTGCACGCGGCACACCTGCTGTACGGGATCACCTTCACCGCCCGTCCCGACCTGCACGGGTACCACCCGGACACGCGCGTGTGGGAGGTCTTCGACACCGACGGGACCGGGCTGGGTCTGTTCCTGCTGGACCCCTACGCCCGCCCCACCAAGCAGGGCGGCGCGTGGATGCACAACCTCGTCGACCAGTCGTTCCTGCTCGGCGACCGGCCCGTGGTCGTCAACAACCTCAACATCACCAAGCCTGCCTCGGGGCCCACGCTGATGACCTGGGACGAGGTCGAGACCGCGTTCCACGAGTTCGGGCACGCCCTGCACGGGCTGCTGTCGGCGGTGCGGTTCCCGCTGGTGGAGGGCACGAGTGTGCCCCGCGATTTCGTCGAGTACCCGTCGCAGGTCAACGAGGTGTGGGCGACCGAGCCGGCGGTGCTGGAGCGCTACGCCCGCCATCACGAGACAGGTGAGCCCGTGCCGGCTGAGTTGGTTGCAGCGCTGGAGCGCGCCAACCGCTTCAACCAGGGCTTCTCCACCTTCGAGTACCTGGCGGCCGCGCTGCTGGACTGGCAGTGGCACCGTCTCGCGCCGGGGGAGAGGATCGAGGACCCGGCCGGCTTCGAGGCGCGTGCCCTGGAACGCGCCGGCGTCGCGCACCCGCTCGTCCCGCCGCGGTACCGGAGCACGTACTTCATGCACATCTTCGCGGGGGACTACAGCGCGGGTTACTACTCGTACGTGTGGAGCCAGGTGCTGGACGCCGACAGTGTCGAGTGGCTGCGCGAGCACGGCGGGCTGCGGCGCGAGAACGGCGACCGGTTCCGGGAGAAGGTCCTGTCCGTGGGCGGGAGTGTCGACCCGATGGGCGCGGTGCGGGACTTCCTGGGGCGTGAGCCCCGCCTGGAGCCCTACCTCGTGCGCAAGGGCCTGGAGGCCTGAGGTTCAACCGGGCAACCCGGCCCTGATCCGGGTCGGGTCCAGCGGCCGGGCAGGGGCCTGGCCGCTTGCCGCCCACCCGATCTGCTCAGGGCGTTCATGGCGGCGGTCCCGAACCGGTGTGCATGGGGAATCAACGGGAACCAGGTGGGCGGGTGGACGGTCTCACCGGACGTAGGCAATGGCGCTCGGAGAGGATGGACCGTGTCTGATCACGAGAAGAAGCCTTACCGGGGGAAGCTTCCGCCTGGAGGCATCCCCATTCCGCCCCATGAGGTACTGAAACTCCAAGAGCGGGCGAAGAGGTACGTGGAAAGTGCCAAGCACCTGTACGCGAACCTTCGTCTTGAGGAGAGTGACCCTGCGCTGGTGGAGGAGTACAACAGGGAGCGCGATCGCCAGGCGGAGATTCTGAAGACCGGGCAGTGGATGGACGACGGGGTGAGTGAGCGGATCGTGGAGGAGTATCCGCCGCTGCTGCGTGAGCTCCGTGGGCGGCTCGCGGATCTGGACTCATGATCCGCCCCGAAGACCTGGACCATGAAATCCGCAGGCAGAGAGACGAGCGTATTCAGGAACTCACGCCGAATCGAGTTCCTGAGCGTGGCCCTGGTGAGCGACCGCAGTTCTACATCGTCGGCGGGCAGCCTGGTGCGGGGAAGTCGACCACGCAGGAACGCTTGTTCAAGACTCTGCCTGCCGGGTCCGTGGCCTCCTACGATGGGGACGACAACGCGAAGATTCACCCCCGCTACGAAAAGATCATGCAGGTCTACGGAAGAGGCGGGCAAGAAGCAGTATCGGCAGAATTGAACAACAGAGGCCACTCCTACCATTCGGAGTATATGGGGCGTCTTCGGGGTGAGTACGGTGGCCCCAAGTACGACGTGATTGCCAGCCATCCTCTTGGTAAGCAGGAACACGCCGACGCGTGGGTGGATGATTTTCGGGATCAAGGTTATGAGACCACCGCGGTCTTCGTGGCCACACACGAGTCGAACAGTAGGTTGGGCATCGCCCACCGTTACCAGGAGAGCCGAGACGACCCGGACACCGCGTATGGCAGATGGCTCGATCCGGCGTTGCACGACAATTTCTACAGAGACGGTCCGGATGTCGCACACGATCTCGAGTCGCAGGCGAAGGTCGATCATCTCTTCGTAGTCAACAGGGATGGTCAGGTTCTCCATGAGAACCACCGAGATCCTGATGGCACGATGGTGAACGATTTGGGCGCGCGGAACGCCATCACCGATGAACGGAGTAGGGCTCCCACACCTGATGAGGAGTCTCGTTTCGAGGCGACGGTCGCCTACATGCGCAGCACCGACCCGAACATTCGCCTTGAACCGGTCGACAGGGAGACTCTGGCGACGGTGGATGACGCGGTCGAGCAACGGGAGCAGCTGCGGAACTCGGTCGCTGGAGCAACGCCGTCAGCGTCGGCGCCTCAGGTCTCCATCGATGACGCCATCATCAACCAGCGTCGGAGCACGAACGCGGCCCAAGCCGGTGAAAGTACGGCAACCCGTGGAACGAGTGCGGCGACCCCTCCGTTCTTGGCCGGTCAGACCCGCAGTACGAGTGGCAACGCAAGGGCCAACGCTACTTCGGGGGACCACGGGTCGCCTTTCACATCACGCCCTCGGACTCACGGTGATGCAGCCTCCTCGTCCAACAGTGCGGGTCCGCGAAAATCCAGATGAACATCGCTGGTGGTCAGCGATCCCGGAGGCGGAACTTCTGCACCTTCCCTGACGCGGTCCGGGGCAGGGCATCCAGGAAGACCACCTCGCGGGGTTTCTTGTAGGAGGCCAGGTTCTCCCGGCACAGGTCCACGAGCTCACCGGCCGACGGCGGGGCGTCGCCACCAGCGCCCGACCCGCCGTCGGCACCGGCGACGACGTAGGCGACCGGGGTCTCGCCCCACACCGGGTCGGGCACCCCGACCACGGCGGCCTCCCGCACCCCCGGATGCTCTGCGAGCACCGCTTCCAGCTCGGCGGGGTAGATGTTCTCGCCGCCCGAGACGATCATGTCCTTCTTCCGGTCGACGACGTACACGAACCCGTCCGCGTCCTCCCGGCACAGGTCACCGGAGTGGAACCACCCGCCGTGGAACGCCTCGGCCGTGGCCTCCGGGGCGTTCCAGTACCCCCGCATGACGGTCGGCCCGCGGTAGACGATCTCGCCGACCGCGCCCGTCGGCACGTCGCGCATCGTGTCGTCGACGATCCGGGCCTCGACGAACCGCAGCGGGCGCCCCACCGACCCGATCTTGCGCAGCGCGTCCTCCCCGCGCAGCATCGTCGTGCTCCCACAGGTCTCGGTCTGCCCGAACGCGCTCAACACCTGCGCCTCCGGGAACGTCGCGTACAGCGCGCGCAGGGTCTCGCGGGAGGCGGGCGCCGCACCCCAGGTGATGTAGCGCAGCGGGATGTCGCGTTCGCGGATCCCCGGCAGGTCGCAGAGCAGCTGCCACTGCGTCGGGACCATGAAACAGGCGGTGATCCGGTCGCGTTCCAGGGTGTCGGCGGTCGAGGCCGGGTCGAAGGGGCCGGGCTCGGCGATGAGCGCGCATCCCCCGGTGAGCAGGGCGTTGACGACGGAGTTCACCGCGGCGATGTGGAACAGCGGAACGCTGACCAGCGTGCGGTCCTCCGGCAGCGGCCGGCGCTCGTCCCCGGTGTTGACGGTGGTCATGAACAGGCCGAGGTGGGTCAGGACCGCCCCCTTGGGCCGCCCGGTCGTGCCCGACGTGTACATGAGGAACGCCGGGTCGTGCTCGCTCACCTCCACCGGGGCCGGCCCCGGCCCGGCCCTCTGCATCGCGCGCTCCATGTGCACGGTGCCGACGGGGACCTCGTCGTCGGGGTGGTCGGTGGCGCACAGGATCCGCGGGGCGGTGACGACCTGCGCGCACGCGGTGATCCCGTGGTCGGCGAGGGAGGGGTCCACGGCCAGTACCGCCGCACCCGAGTCCGCGAGCACGTGGGCGACCTCGCGCACCACGAAGCGTGTGTTGACCGGGACCGCGATCGCCCCGAGCCGCTGCACCGCGAACCACGTCTCGACCACCTGCGGCCGGTTCTGCATGAGCACCGCGACCCGGTCCCCGTGCCCGACCCCGAGCCCCTGCAGGGCGGCGGCCAGCCGGTTCACCCGCTCGTCCAGGTCACGGAAGCTCGTCGCCCGCCCCCGGAACACCAGCGCGGGGCGTTCGCTCGAGGTACGCCGGGCGAAACTCTCCAGGACGACGGGCAGGCACAGGTGACCGGTCGCGCGTGCGGGGCCGTGGTGGGAAACGGGGGTCACTGCGGTCCCTCTTCCGCTCGGGGCAACGTGTGTGTGCCATGGAAGGCCGGACGGGAACGCGGGGTCAAAGACCGGCCGCCGAAGCCTCCGATAGCCCCCGCCTATGCTCCGCGCAGCCATAGGGGCCGCCTATCCCTGCGTTCGGCCACACGTCTTTGCCCGCCCGCGCGGCCGGTGCTGCGATGGAACGGCAACGGCGGCGTCGAGGGGTGGGAACGTGGAGAACGCTCCGACGGAACCGGGTTCCGCCCGGTCGCAACGGCACATCCCCCCGTGGCGTGCCCCGCTGGCGGCGGCCCTGTCGGCCGCCCTGCTCACCGCCTGCGGCGCCGGTGAGGACCTCGTCTCCGGCGGCGGAGAACACACGATCCGCCTGTCGTGGCAGGGCACGGACCAGTCGGTGCACTACCTCCACGGCGCGCTCGTGTTCAAGGAACACGTCGAGGAGGCCTCCGGGGGCGAACTGACCGTCGAGACCTACCCGAGCGAACAGTTGGGCAAGGCCGACGACGCGCTGACGATGCTGCGCTCCGGCATCACCGAGGCCGCCTACGTCGTGCCCTCCTACCACCCGGAACTGCGGTACTCCGTCGCCTGGGACCTGCCGCTGGGCCTGAGCTCCGACCGCTCCGCAGAGGGTCGCTGGCGCGCCGTGCACGAAAACGGCCCGGTCGTCGACGAGTACCACGAGGCCGGGATCGTGCCCATCGGTGCGCTCTCGGCCGCCAACACCGAGCTCACCACGGTCGGCCGGCCCGTGCCCGACCTGGAGTCGGTGCGCGGCTTGCGCATCCGTACCGGCAGCGACCTGCACATCGAGCAGGCGCGGGCGATGGGCGGCAGCGGCGTCACCGGCACGTTCACGGAGATGTACGAGCTCATGGACCGGGGCGTGGCCGACGCGAACCTGTTCCAGTACGGGTCGATGCGTTCCACCGGTGTGGACTCCCTCATCCGCCACGGAACCGTGGGCCTCGACCTGCCGAGCACGGGTGTGTCCGTGCAGATGGGCCGGTCGTTCTGGGACGGGCTCGACGAGGACAAGCAGCGCATCGTCTACGAGGCGGGCCGGGTGGCGAGCGCCTCGGCGACGGACGCGAGCATCCGGGAGGCCGAGGAGGAGCTCGAGCTGCTGCGCGCCGACGGGTTCGAGACGCACGCGTGGTCGGACGAGGACCTCGAGGAGTTCGACGCGCTCATGGACGGCGTGCTCGACCAGTGGATCGAGGACATCGGCGGTCGGGCGCCCGAGGCGGTCGAGCAGGCCCGGCGCCTGGCGGAGGAGACCGAGGACGACGGGGTCACCGACCTGGAATCGGACTTCGAGTCGTTCCCGTTCTGACCCGGGCCTGCCCGTTCCGACCCGGCCTCCCCGTTCCGACCCGGGCCCGAAGCCGTGCCCCCACCGTCCGCTCAGCCGCCGCTCTCCTCTCCGACGGCCAGGCGCACCAGCGCCCGCGCGGCCGGCGACAGCGGGCCGGGCCGGTGCACGAGCCCGATCTGCTGCTCCAGCGCGGGTTCGGTGCGCCGGATCGCGACCCCGCTCATCTGCTCCTCCGCGAGCCTGAACGGCAGGAACGTCGACCCGACGCCGGCCTCGACCAGGTCCCACACCACCTGCCGGTGGGCCGAACGCACGACCACGTTCCCGGCCACACGTTCCACGGCCTCGTCCAGGTGGGAGCGTCCGGCCTGTTCCGACGAGGTCAACACCAGCGGCAGGTCCGCGACCCGGTCGAGCGGTACCGGGTCGGGCAGGGCCTCGGCGGCCGGCCGCGGCATGACCAGGGCGATGGGTCGGGAACCGATGCGCTGCGAACGCAACGTGTCCGACCGGGGCGGGTGCTCGCTCAGCCCGAGTTCGACCTCCCCGCGCCGGATCGCGCCCTCGATGTCGTCCGGGCCGCCGGGATCGGACACCCACACCTGCACGCCCGGATGCCGTGCGTTCAGCTGCCCGACCAGGGACGGCAGCGGGTCCATCGCCAGGGTGCCCAGCGCCGCGACCTGCAGGCGTCCGCTCCGCAGTGTGCGCACCGACTCCACGCGCGAGCGCGCGCGTTCGACGTCGCGCAGGGTCTGGCGGGCCGCCCGGTCGAAGGCCCGTCCGGCGGGGGTGAGGACCATGTGGCGGCCGCCGCGGTCGAACAGGGTCGCGCCCGTCTCCCGCTCCAGCCCCCGGATGGCCTGGGAGAGCGAGGGCTGTGCGATGTAGAGGGCGTGGGCCGCCCGCGTGACACCGCCGTGGTCGGTGACGGCGACGAAGTACTCAAGGAGCCGCAGGTCCACGTCAGCACCGTGCTTTCTCGAACAGGCCGGGGGCGCCCGCGACACTGTAGCCCGCGCGGTGTGAAGTGGGTCATGTCGGGTCTGTCCCCACGGGCTCAGCCCGGGAAGCGGAAGCTCTCGAAGTCAGCCTCCAGCTCGGTGGGGCCCTGCCCGTCGGTCCGCGCCCCGAGCTGTTCGATCTGCTCCAACGCTCCACCGGCATCCCCGCCGAGGTCCTCGGCCCACTGCTCCGGCGCGTCCGCGAAGAGGGCGTCGACGCGGTCGAGGTCCTCCTGCGGCCACGTGTGCTCGGAGAACCCGTCAGCGGTGAAGGCGTCCAGCTCCGCGTCCGACTCGGCGATGCTCGCGGTCGTGGAGTCCTCGCTGACCCGGCGCCCGGCCTCGTAGACGATGCGCCGGTGCTCCTCGCTCAAGCCCTCCCATGTCTCCTGGCTCATGAAGGTGTTCTGGGCGGGTGGAGGCAGCGGCACGTCGGGCGCGCTGTGGCCCAGGAGCGTGTCGAGCCCGTTGGCGCGGTAACCCCCGTAGTGGAAGACGGTCCCGTTGACGATGTCGCGGTCCAACTGCTCGAACTGCTCGGAGCTCGCGCCCTCGACCGCGTTGGCGCCCAGCCGTTCCACGAGGTCCATGTGGATGTCGCTGCCCGTACGGATCCGCAGCCCTCGCACGGACTCCAGGTCGGGCAGGGGCCGGCTCGTCGAGGACACGTGGAACGGGGACCCGGTGTTCGTCACCAGGGGCACGACCCCGGCGTCCCGGTACTGCTCCGCCAGCGGGCCGTCCTCGTGGTAGGACGCCCACCGGCCCTCCACGATCTGCTCCGTGTCCATGCCGAGGGGAAGCTCCCAGCCGGTCGAGTACCGCAGCTCCGGTTCGTAGGTCGGGATGGTGAAGGCCAGGTCGGCGATCCCGGACCGCAGCATGGCGAGGGAGTCCCGGGCGTTGCCGAGCTGTTCGGCGGGGTAGAGCTCCACGGCGATCTCCCCGCCGCTGTGTTCCTCCACGTATCCCTTGAACGGCTCGGCGCCCTCTTGGTAGTAGACGTTCTGGTCGGAGATGTAGAGCGCGAACCGCAGGGTGACCTGCGCTCCGTCGTCCTCCACGGCCCCCTCGCCCAGCCCGCACGCGGTGAGCGCGAGGACCGACAGCGCCGCCCCGATCCTCCTGGCGAGCCCCGGCACCGCCCTCACCCCGTCGCGGCCGCGGCGGCGCGCAGCTCGTTCTTGAGGATCTTGCCGGCGGCCGAGGTCGGCAAGGCCTCGACCACCCGCACCCCGCGGAGCTTCTTGTACGGCACGACCCGGGCGGCCACGAAGTCCAGGACCTCCTTCTCGGGGGGTGTGTGTCCCTCGTGCAGGACGAGGAAGGCGACGGGGTCCTGGCCGGTGACCGGGTTGTCGCGGCCCACGACGGCGGCGGCCGCGACGGCGGGGTGCTCGAGGAGGATCTCCTCCAGCTCCCGCGGGTACACGTTGTAACCCTTGTGGATGAGCATGTCCTTGGCGCGGGCGCGGATGTGCACGAACCCGTCCTCGTCGCGGAACCCGAGGTCGCCGGTGTCGAGCCAGCCGTCCACGAACTGTTCGGCGGTGGCGTCGGGGCGCCCGTGGTAGCCGTCGGTGATCTGGGGCCCGCGTACCCACAGGCGCCCCTGTTCCCCGGGATCCAGTGCGCGGCCGGTGCCGTCGCGGACCTCCACCTCGGTGTCGAAGACGGGGATGCCCGCGCTGCCGTTCTTGCGCTTTCCGGAGGGGAGCGCGGGAAGCGACGTGACCACGCACGTGGCCTCGGTGAGCCCGTACCCCTCGACGATGATCGCGGAGGGGAAGGCCTCCCGCATGCGTTCGAGGGTGCCCGGGTCGATGGGGGCGGCGCCCGACGACAGGCACGTGAGGGAGGAGAGGTCGCGGGTGCTCAGGTCCGGGCAGTCCAGGAGCGCGACCCACATGGTGGGGCTGCCGGTGATGTAGGAGACGCGGTGGTGTTCGACGAGCGCGAGGAATTCCGGCGGGCGGAACCGGCCCGAGAGCACGACCGTGACCCCGCACAGCATCAGGAACCCGGTGTTGACCAGGGCCTGCGCGTGGTACAGCGGCGCGACGACGAGCGCGGTGTCCGAGCCGATGCGGACCGCGCCCTCCACGCCGCTCGGGAACGGCCGCAGGGCCACCCCGGTGCCGTCGGCCTCGACGGCGTGGCCGGCCCGCCAGCCCGTGAACTGGGTGATGTTGGCGACGAGGTTGCGGTGCAGCACGCGCACACCCTTGGGCTCCCCGGTGGTGCCGCCGGTGAAGGCCAGGTGGGCGACGTCGTCGGCGGCGATGCCGGTCGCGGGGCGGGTGTCGGGCTGCCCCTCCACGAAGCGGTCCCACGCCACCGCGCCTCGGTCGAGCAGAGCCTGTCGCCCCGGCCCGTCCGCCCCCGCGGGCGCGACCGCGGTGGGCGGGACGAGCACGGTCGCCCGGACGGCGGTGCCCTCGGCGGCGGCCAGCGCGGTCGCGGCGTGCTCGGGGTGGGTCACCACGACCGCGGCTCCGGTCCCGTTCAGGTGCGAGCGCACGGAGGGTTCCGGCGAGAGCGGGTTGATGGGGGAGAGGGCCGCCCCGGAGTGCAGGGTCCCGAAGTAGGCCACGAAGAACCACAGGCTGTTGGGCAGGTGCAGGGCGACGACGTCCCCGCGGCCCACACCGCGTGCGTGCAGGGCGTGCGCGAAACGGTGGGCGCGGGAGTGCAGCTCCGCGAAGGTGAGCTCGTCGTCGCCGTCGACCAGCGCCGTGCGGTCCGGGAAACGCACGGCCGACGAGTACGCCAGGGCCGAGGCGTCGGTGTCGGGGTAGGACAGGCTCTCCGGGAGTCCTTCGGGCCAGTACGTGCTCAACGGAGCATCTCCCCTCTGTCGCTGTGTGAAGCACTTCACCACCGGTGCGGAGCCGCTGGCAAAGACGGTTGGGCGAAGGGAGGTAGAGACGCCTCCTATGGCCCCGGGCCACGGGTCCTCGCTGAGGGCCCGCACCGTAGGCTTCCGCCATGGACGTGCACCAGCTCCAGTACTTCGTGGCGGCCCTGGACCACGGGAGCGTCAACGCTGCGGCGCAGCGGCTCGGGGTCGCCCAGCCGACGGTCTCCCAGGCGATCCGCGGGCTGGAGCGGGAGCTCGGCACGGCGCTCTTCCACCGGATCGGCCGCGGCATGGTGCCCACCTCGGCCGGGCACGCCCTGGCCTCCCCGGCCCGGCAGGTGCTGCGCGGGGTCACCGCGGCCGGGCACGCCGCGCTCGGTGTGGCCGGGCGGGTGCGCGGGACCCTCGAACTGGCCGCGCTGCCCTCGATGGCCGGCCCCGCCCTCACCGGCCTCATCGCACGGTTCTGCGAACACCACCCGTGCGTGGACGTGGCCATCGACGACGTCCCGGACGAGGCGGGGATCGTCCCGCTCCTGCGCAGCGGTTCCAGCGAGCTCGTCGTGACCCACCTGCCCGCACAGCTGTCGCTCGACCCGGACGGGGGCGAGCGGCCGCTGGAGACCCTGGAACTCGGGCGCCAGCAGTACTGCATCGCCCTGCCCCCGGACCGCGCGGAGCTGGTGCCCGACCGGGATCCCCTCGGTTGGCACGAACTGCCCGACGTGCCGCAGGTGATCGTGCCCGGCGGCGGCAGCCACGCGGGGGAGATCGTGCGCGCCATGGCCCGCGCCGGCCGCAACCCCGCGCCCGTGGCCGTCGTCGAGCAGCGGGAGGCGCGGCTCTCCTTCGTGCTCGCGGGGGTGGGTGCGTCCTTCGTGGAACGCGGGCAGGCGCAGCACGCGCGCGAGCGCGGGGCGATCGTGCGCAGCCTCGACCCGCCGCTCAGCCGCGCGTTCGGCCTCGTCTACGACCCGCGCACCGTCTCCGAGGCGGGCGCGGCCTTCGTCGGCCTCGCGCGCTCGACGGGGTACGGGGCGCCGGCCGTGTGACCGGCGCCCGGTGCCGCCGACCGCGCGTCGATGGCTCCGGGTCAGCGGCCGCGGGTCAGCGGCCCTTCCAGACCGGGTCTCGCTTCTCGGCGAAGGAACGTGCGCCCTCCTGCGCGTCCTCCGAGGTCAGCACCGGATCGGTGATGCGGCGCTGGCGCTCCCAACGCTCCTCCTCCGGCCATCCCCGGTACTCCCGCAGGACCTGTTTGCTCGCGCGCACCGACAGCGGCCCGTTCGCGGCGATGCGCTGCGCCAGCTCCATCGCGGCCGGCAGGGTCCCGCCCTTCTCGGTGAGCACGTTGACCAGCCCGAGCTCGTGGGCGCGTTCGGCGTCGTAGGTCCCGCCGGTGAGGATCCACTCCGCGGCGACGTTGGCGGGGATCCGCTCCGGCAGTCGTTGCAGCCCTCCCGCGGCGGCGGCGAGCCCGAGCTTGACCTCGGGCAACCCCATCCGGGCCCCGCGCGCGGCCACGACGAGGTCGCAGGAGAGCACGACCTCGAACCCGCCCGCCAGGGCGTGCCCCTCGACGGCGGCCACGACCGGTTTCTCCGGCGGGCGCTCGGTGATGCCCGCGAAACCGCGCCCCGGAAGGGACGGACGCTCGCCGCGCAGGTACGCCTTGAGGTCCATGCCCGCGCAGAACGTGGGCCCCGCGCCGGTGAGCACGGCGACGGCCAGGTCGTCGCGGGCCTCGAACGCGTCGAGCGCGTCACGCAGGCGTTCGGCGACGCCGAGGTCGACCGCGTTGCGCACCTCGGGGCGGTTGAAGGTGATGACCAGGACGGAACCGTGCTCCTCGGTGAGCACCGTGTTCTTGTCGGTGTCCTGCCTTGCCATGGGGGACTCCTTCCTCACAGGTCCAGCGACTTGGCGATGATCGACTTCATGACCTCCGAGGTCCCGCTGAAGATGCGCGTGACCCGGGCGTCGGCGTACAGGCGGGCGATGGGGTGCTCGGTGATGTAGCCGTAGCCGCCGTGCAATTGCAGGCACGCGTCGACCACCCGGTGCTGCATCTCGGTGGTGAACAGCTTGACCTTGGCCGCGTGCGCTCCGGTCAGCTCGCCGCGCGAGTGTGCCTCCAGCGCCTGGTCGAGCAGGGCCTGCCCGGCGGCGACGTCGGTCTCGCACTCGGCCAGGGTGAACTTGGTGTTCTGGAACCCCGACAGCGGCCGCCCGAAGACCTCCCGCTCACGCGCGTACGCGGTGGCCAGCTGCACCGCCCGCACCGCCGAGGCCTGCGCGGACACCGCGATCGTCAACCGTTCCTGCGCCAGGTTGTTGGCGAGGTACTCGAACGCGCGGCCCTCCTCGCCCAGCAGGTCCGCGGCCGGAACACGCACGTCGGTGAAGGACAGCTCGACGGTGTCCTGCGCCTTCAGCCCGATCTTGTCGAGCGTGCGGCCCACCTCGAACCCGGGGGAGGAGGTGTCGACCACGAGGATGCTCAGCCCGGAACGCCGGTCGCCCCCGCCCGGTTTCGACGTGCGGCACACGACGAGGATCCGGTCGGCGTTGCGGCCGCCGGTGATGAAGGTCTTCGCGCCGTTGAGCACGTAGTGGTCGCCCTCGCGCACCGCGGTCGTGGCGATCCCGGCCAGGTCGGAACCGGTACCGGGCTCGGTCATCGCGATCGCCAGGAACAGCTCGCCCGCGGCCACCGCCGGGAGCCACCGCTCGCGCTGGGCCGTGTCGGCGTAGGAGAGCAGGTAGGGCAGGGCGATCTCCGAGTGCACCCGCAGCGACCCCAGGCTGCAGTCGGCGAGCGCGGACTCCTCGATGAAGACCGCGTTGAACCGGAAGTCGTCGGTGCCCGGGCCGCCGTACTCCTCCGGGACCTGCAGGTTGACCAGGCCCAGCTCGGCGGCCTTGCGGTAGGCACCCTTGTCGGGGACCCCGCGCCGTTCCCATTCGGCGAAGTGCGGGACGACCTCCTTGTGCAGGAACCTGCGTGCGGTCTCCCGGAAGGCCTGGTGGTCCTCGTCGAAGATGCTCCTGTGCATGTGGGTCTCCTCCGGTGTCGAGGGCGGGGCGAGAGTGCGGGGGCGAAGGGGGCGTCAGATGAGCCCGGCCTGGCGGGGCAGGGCGAGCACGATCTCGGGGAAGACGATGATGAGCGCGATGACGGCGGCGTCGGCGAGGAGGAAGACCGACGCGCCCCGGAACGCGTCGCCCACCCGTTTGCCCGGCACCGCGCCCGAGGCGATGAAGCAGTTCATGCCCACCGGGGGCGTCACGAGGCCGACCTCGACCATCTTGATCGCGACGATGCCGAACCACACCGGCTCGTAACCCAGCGCCAGCACGACCGGCATCACCACCGGCAGGGTCAGCACGAGCACCTCGATCTGGCTGAGGAAGCACCCGAGCACGAGGAACATCGCCACGAGCATCAGCACGATCACCAGCGGAGGCAGGTCCAGGCCGAGCATGAACGCGCCGAACGCCCGCGTCACACCCGTCACCGTCAGGAAGTAACCGATGAAGGCCGCGGCGATCACGAGCATGAGGATCATGACGGTGGTCCGGATCGTGGCGTCCACCGAGGCCGACAGGGCGCTCCGGGAGAACCGCTGTGGGCGTTCGTGCTCGTTCTTGCGGTTGAGCGCGCTTATGCCCAACCACACCAGCAGCGTGGCGACCGCGCCCAGGCCGGCCGCCTCGGTCGCGGTGGTGAGCCCGCCGTAGATCGACCCGACCACGACGACCACGATGACCAGGAACGGCCACACGGGCCCCAGGGCCCGGCGCTTCTCCGTCCACGAGTAGCGCACCGGGTCGCCCTGCGGCAGGTCCTGCGGCCGGATCCGGGTCCAGCAGAAGATGACCACGCCGTAGGCCACCGCGGTCATCAGCCCGGGGACCACACCCGCCATGAAGAGCGCGCCGACCGACGTCTCCGTCAGCACCCCGAACAGGATCAGCCCGATGCTGGGCGGGATCATCACCGCCAGGGTCCCGGCCGAGGCGACAACTCCCAGTACCAGGCGGTCGTTGTAGCCGCGGGACGACATCTGGGGCACGGCCAGCCGCGAGACGGCACCCGTGGCGCCGATGCTCGAGCCCGACAGCGCGCCCATCATTGAGCCCGCCAGCACCACCGCGTACGCCAGCCCGCCGCGGATGCCCGAGACCGCCCGCTCGGCGAAGACGAAGAGGCGGGCGATGATGCCGCTGCGGGTCGCGAACTCCGCCATGAGCAGGAACAACGGGATCGTCGTCAAGGTGTACGACGCCGCAGTGCGGTACGGGGTGGTCTCCAGATAACCGATCGTGGGCTCGAGGTTCAGGAAGATCAGCAGCCCGACGACGCTGGTGACGCCGAGCGCCCACGCGATCTCGACCCCGTACGCGAGGAGGACGAAGAAGACGGCGACGGGGAGCGCGATCAACAGGAACGTGGTCACGGGTTTCCACCTTCGTTCCGGGCAGAGGGGGGTGAGGGGGAGGCCGGGGCGGGCGGAACGTCAGCCGGGGTGGGCCTCCTCGGCCGCGGCGTGTTCGGCCGGGCGCAGGAGGAAACGCACGAGGACCGCCGCCGCGACCAGCGTCGAGACCGCGACCATGCCGTAGGCGATGCTCGGGTGCAGCGACCACGCCTGGCCGGAGGGTTCGTCGAAGCGGCGGACGGCCGTGACCGCGTTGGCCAGGCCGATCGGTACCAGGAAGAGGACCCCGCACACCCAGCCCACGATCCGGAAGGCCAGGCGGAACCGGGGCGGCCTGTTCTGCACGAACGACGTCACACGGATGTGGCCCTGTACGGCCGTCGTGTACACCAGCCCGAAGAAGACGATCGCGGGCATACCGAGCTCGGTGAGGAACGTGACCACCCAGCCCGGCGAGGAGCCGGTGATGATCCGGGCGACGGCGTTGCCGGCCATGATGAACATCGTCGACAGCAGCGCCAGGGCGGCCAGCGGTTGGAACACTCGGTACGTCAAGAAGTCGAACACGGGCATCCCGCCTTCCTTTCCGGCGATTCCACCAGCGGCGTGCGCGGGGTGACAAAGACGGGGAACCGAAGGCGCCTATAGCCCGCGCCTATGCCGTGAGTCACATGAAGGCGGCCCCGGACGGTGGTCCGGGGCCGCGCTCGAGGGGGGATGGGGGTCAGGCAGCGGGCTCCTCACCGTGGGGGCAGGAGTCGCGGTAGTCGGAGAAGTCCGTGCCGATACCGGTGTCCGGCGCGGGGCACAGGAACTGCTCGTAGCGCACGTCGTCGTCCACGAACCGCTTCAGCCACGAGATGCTGTACTTGGCGATCGCGTCGTCGGGCGTGTTCGGGGCGAAGTGGCTCGCGCCGCGCAGCTCCAGGTAGGTGGTGTCGAGGTCCTCGTCGAGGCTCTCGTACTGCGGGATCGCGTGCGACCGGGTGGAGGCGATGGTGTCGTTCTCCGCGCCGATGATCATGGTGGGGACCTCGACGCTCGACCAGTCGTTGCTGGTGTGCCACGGCGTCAGCGGGATCGCCGCACGCAGCTCGGGGCGGTCGTCGGCCGCGGCGAGGGTTCCGCCGCCGCCCATGGAGTGGCCCATGACGGCGAGCCGGTCGCCGTCGACCACGTCGGTCACACCGCTGTCCTCGACCATGTGGTCCAGGGCGGCCTCCAACTGCCGTCCCCGGCTGTTGGGTTGGTCGTAACGGGTGTTGGTGTCGATGGTCATGACCACGAAACCCTGGGACGCGAGACGCTCGCCGTACCAGGACATCGTGGACTCGCCGGCGGTGTAACCGGGTGAGATGACCACACCGCCGAAAGTGCCCTCGCTGTCGTCGGTGGGGTAGTAGATGGTGCCGCCGCCGAAGCCGTCCACGAGGGACGACACGTTCTCGGTGTCGGTGTCGAAGGGCCCGGTCGGCGCGGTGACGCTCTCCTCGGTGGGGTCCGGGCCGCGCTCGTTCGGGTTCTCGGCGTGCACGGGGGAGAGCACACCGAGGGCGGTGGCGGCGGCGACGCCGGCGACGACGGCGGTGCGGGCCGCCATGCGGGCGGCGCGTGCGGGGCGCGGGGGTTCGGGGGACGCCGACGGGGGCCGGGGGATCGTTCTTGGCACGGGTTGTCCTTTTGCAGCGGGGGTCCGGGCGGTGACTGCGTGTCACGTCCCGGCTGATGTCGTCCCACTATGGGGTCGCCCCCGGGGCCGCGCATCGGTTGAACCACCAGTCCCCGAGAGCGCCGTGACCACGGGAAACAGGGGAACCACGGGGCCTGCGGAGACTGCCGTGATTGTGGTGGTTCGTGGGGTTCCGGTGTTTTCTGTGGACGGCGCCGGGGCAGGGCCGTGACCGACAGGCACCACGTCTTTCGGGGGTCGAGCGACATGCCCGGAGCACAGGAACTGCCCGCGACGCTGCAACGCTCGCCGGTCAAGGCACAGCGCACCTGGATCGAGGCGCACGACAACGCCGTCGAGGAGTACGGGGAGGGCGAGCGCGCCCACCGTGTCGCCTTCGCCGCGGTCAAGCACAAGTTCGAGAAACAGGGCGACCGGTGGGTTCCCAAACAGCGCAAGGGACCCTCGGACGCACAGGCCGAGAACCCGAGCGCCGGCAAGCGCCGCGGCCCCGACCGCCCCACCGCGGGCGGTGTCGACGCCAACGCCACCAAGGGGCACCTGTACGAGCGGGCGCGCGAGCTCGGTATCGAGGGCCGCTCCACGATGCGCAAGGACGAGCTGGTCGAAGCCCTGCGCAAGGAGAGCGACCGGCAGACCTCCGCCTCGGGCCGCCGGCGCCGCTCCTGAACCCCGAACCGCGCCCCGATCCGGCCCCGGTATGCCCGGGTCCCTAGGAGGACTGATGTCGCAGACCGTCGCCAACCACCTGCTGCGCCGCCTGGCCGACTGGGGGGTCACCGATATCCACGGGTATCCGGGCGACAGCGTCAACGGGCTCGTCGCCGAGCTCGGGAAGATGAAGGGCGGCCCACGGTTCGTCCAGAGCCGCCACGAGGAGATGTCGGCCTTCGCCGCGGTCGGCCAGGCCAAGTTCGGCGGCGGTGTCGGCGTGTGCATGGCCACCGGCGGACCGGGCGCGATCCACCTGCTCAACGGGCTCTACGACGCCAAGCTCGACCACGTTCCGGTCGTCGCGGTCCTGGGCCAGGCCACCCGGAGCGCGGTCGGCGGCAGTTACATGCAGGAGATCGACCTGCACAGCCTGTTCAAGGACGTCGCCGGCGCCTACCTCGCGACGGTGTCCGTGCCCGAGCAGCTGCCCAACGTCCTGGACCGCGCCGTGCGCACCGCGTTGTCCGAACGAGCCCCCACCGCCGTCATCGTGCCCGCCGACGTCCAGGAGGCCGACTACTCCCCGCCCACACACGACTTCCTCCAGGTCCCCTCCAGCAAGCCGGCCGCCGGGCCGACCGAGCCGAGCACCGTCCTGCCGCCCGAGGGCGAGCTCGACCGCGCCGCCGAGGCCGTCGACGCGGGTGACAAGGTCGCGCTACTCATCGGGCAGGGTGCGCGCGGTGCCGAGGAAGAGGTTCGGGCCTTCGCCGACGCCACCGGGGCGGGCGTGGCCAAGGCGCTCCTGGGCAAGGACGTGCTCGACGACACCCTGCCCTACGTCACCGGAGCCATCGGACTGCTCGGGACCCGCCCGTCGTGGGAGCTCATGCGCGACTGCGACACCCTGGTGATCGTCGGGTCGAACATGCCCTACACCCAGTTCCTGCCGCCCTTCGGCCGCAAGGCGGTGCAGATCGACCTCGAGCCGGGCCGTATCGGCCTGCGTTACCCGACCGAGGTCAACCTGGTCGGCGACGCCGCGGCCACCCTGAGCGCCCTCACCGACCGGCTCACCCGCGACGGGACGAGCGGCGGCCGACAGGGCTGGCGCGAGACGGTCGAATCGAACGTGGAACGCTGGCGCAGGGTGCAGGCAGCGCAGGCGGAGGTCCCGGCCGACCCGATCAACCCGATGAAGGTCTTCCACGAGCTCTCGCCGCTCCTTCCCCAGAACGCCGTCGTCACCGCCGATTCCGGCTCGGCCACCAACTGGTACGCGCGCTTCGTCGACCTGCGCCCCGGCATGCGGGGGTCGCTGTCGGGCACGCTCGCGACCATGGGGTGTGCGGTCCCGTACGCGATCGGCGCGAAGTTCGCCCATCCCGACCGTCCCGTGATCGCGCTGGTGGGCGACGGCGCGATGCAGATGAACGGTCTCACCGAGCTCCTCACCGCCCAGGGCTACAGCGATCTGTGGGAGGACCCGCGCTTCGTCGTGTGCGTCCTGCACAACAACGACCTCAACCAGGTCACCTGGGAGCTGCGTGCCATGGCCGGATCGCCGAAGACCACGTTCTCGCAGGACCTCCCCGACCTGTCCTACGCCGGGTTCGCCGAATCGGTCGGAATGAAGGGCATCACCGTCGAAGACCCCGACATGGTCGGCCCGGCCTGGCGCACCGCCCTGGCCGAGGAGGGGCCGGTCGTGCTCGACGTGCACTGCGACGACGACGTGCCGCCGATCCCGCCGCAGGTGGAGTTCGACCAGGCCGTGGACACCGCGAAGTCGTTGCTGTCCGGCGACCCCGACACCCGGGGCGTGGCCGCGCGCGGCCTGGCCCTGAAACTGCGGGAGTTCCTGCCGCAGCGGGGAGGATGATCCCGGACCCTGCGGCGCTCCTCCACATAACGCGGGGCGCGGACGAGGTGGCCCGTCCGCGCCCCGTTCGTGCGCTGTCAGCTCCCCTGGATCTCACCGCCCGTGGGCGCGAGCACCTCGCCCGAGTAGAACGACGACAGCCGGTCCGCGGCGAAGAACACGTACGAGGGTGCGATCTCGTCCGGGTCGGCGGCGCGGCCCATCGGCGACTGCTTCCCGAAACCCTCCGCGCCCTTCTCGCCGAGCGTGGACGGGATCAGCGGGGTCCATACGGGGCCCGGGGCCACGCAGTTCACGCGGATGCCGCGCTCCCTGAGTACCTGTGACAGCGAGAGCGTCAGGTTCATGACCGCGGACTTGCTGGCCGCGTAGTCGATCAGCGACTTGTTGCCGCGCAGCCCGTTGATCGACCCGGTGATGATGATCGAACCCCCGTCGGGGATGTGTTCGAGCGCCTCCCTGATGGTCCAGAACACCCCCATGACGTTGACGTCGAACGTGCGGCGCAGCTGCTCGGTGCTCAGGTCGGTGAAGTCGTCCACCGGGGCCTGTGTGGCGGCGTGCTCGACCAGGATGTCGATGCCGCCGAGCTCCTCGACGGCCCTGCGAACCAGGTGGCCGCAGAAGTCCTCGTCGGCGAGGTCGCCCCGCACACCGACGGCGTTGCGGCCCTGCTCCTGCACGAGCGACACGGTGTGTTCGGCCTCGGCGTCCTCGCTCAGGTAGTTGAAGACGACGTCGGCGCCCTCCTTGGCGTAGGCGACCGCGACCGCGCGGCCGATCCCCGAATCGCCCCCGGTGATGAGAGCGCGCCGGTCCTCCAACAGGCCGCGGCCCTCGTACCCGCGCATCTCGTCGCGCGGCTGCGGATCCATCGGTTCGGTCCGCCCTGGATGGGGCTGGCTCTGTGGCGGAGGCGGTGTCTCGGACATGGGTCCTCCTCTCCTACGTGCCTCGGGGTGTCTGCCGCCCCCTACCCGGGACCGCACGCGGTGAATACACAGGTCGGGGCGGCGCAACGACGGCGTGCCGTGTCGGTGGAAAGCCTGCACAAAGTCGCGCGCGGGCGTGTTTCACGGGACACGTGTCCGGTCAGGGCGGTCAGGGAGAAGCAGGACGTGCGAACGCCCCCCGACCCACCACCGGTGGAGGAGACCATGGGCCACGACGAGCACGACGCCAAGGACCGGCAGCTCGAACACGACCGCACGGACTCGACCGAGCCCCTCACCACGGACACCGGGGTGCGGGTCGAGGACACCGACAACTCCCTGCGCGCAGGGGCCCGCGGGCCCACGCTGCTCGAGGACTTCCACGCGCGGGAGAAGATCACCCACTTCGACCACGAACGCATCCCCGAACGGGTGGTGCACGCCCGCGGCGCGGGCGCGTACGGCCACTTCACGCCCTACGAAGGGCTCAGTGACCTGACCGCCGCGCATTTCCTCAGCAGCCCCGACGTCACCACGCCGGTCTTCGTGCGGTTCTCGACCGTGGCGGGCTCCCGGGGTTCGGCCGACACCCCGCGCGACGTGCGCGGGTTCGCGGTGAAGTTCTACACCGAGCAGGGCAACTACGACCTGGTCGGCAACAACATGCCGGTCTTCTTCATCCAGGACGGCATCAAGTTCCCCGACTTCGTGCACGCGGTCAAACCCGAACCGCACAACGAGATCCCGCAGGCGCAGTCGGCGCACGACACCCTGTGGGACTTCGTGGGACAGCAGCCCGAGACCACGCACATGATGATGTGGCTGATGTCGGACCGTGCGATCCCGCGCAGCTACCGCATGATGCAGGGTTTCGGCGTGCACACGTTCCGGTTCGTGAACGCCGACGGCAAAGGCACCTTCGTCAAGTTCCACTGGACGCCGAAGCTGGGCACCCACTCGCTGGTCTGGGACGAGGCGCAGCGAGTGCAGGGCAAGGACCCCGACTTCAACCGCCGCGACCTGTACGAGTCGATCGAGCGCGGCGACTTCCCGGAGTGGGAGCTCGGTGTGCAGCTGGTCGCCGAGGAGGACGAGCACAGCTTCGACTTCGACCTGCTCGACGCAACGAAGATCATCCCGGAGGAGCAGGTCCCGGTGCGGCCCGTGGGCAAGCTCGTCCTGGACCGCAACCCGGACAACTTCTTCGCCGAGACCGAGCAGATCGCCTTCCACACCGCGAACGTGGTGCCCGGCATCGACTTCACCAACGACCCGCTGCTCCAGGCCCGCAACTTCTCGTACCTGGACACGCAGCTCCTGCGGCTGGGCGGGTCCAACTTCCAGCAGATCCCGGTGAACCGGCCGGTCGCCCCGGTCTCCAACAATCAGCGGGACGGGTTCGCCCAGCACCGGGTCCACCGCGGACAGACGTCGTACTACCCGAACACCCTGGGCGGGGGCTGCCCGGCCCTGGCCGACGAGGGTGTGTACCGGCACTACACCGAGCGGGTGGACGGCGACAAGATCCGGGTCCGCAGCGAAAGCTTCCAGGACCACTACTCGCAGGCCACCTTGTTCTGGAACAGCCTCGCCGACTGGGAGCGCGAGCACGTCGTGGCGGCGTTCCGGTTCGAGCTCGGCAAGTGCGAGGAGCTCGCCGTGCGCCAGCAGGCCGTGGCCAACCTCAACCACGTCGACCACGGTCTCGCCGTGAGCGTGGCCGAGGGCGTGGGTGTGGCGGCACCACCCATCGAACAGACCCCGAACCACGGGCGTTCCTCACCCGCGCTCAGCCAGGCGAACACGGCCTTCGGCGACATCACCGGACGCCAAGTGGCACTGCTGGTCGCCGATGGCGTCGACGCGCCCGCGGCCGAGGCGGTCCGCAGGGCCTTCTCCGACCAGCACGCGCACGTGGAGTACCTGGCCCCGCGCGACGGGGCTTTGCACACCCGCGAGGAGGGCGTGCTCAACGCCGACCGTGCCTACACCACCGTCTCGTCGGTGCTGTACGACGCCGTGGCCGTGATCGGCGGGCCGGAGTCGGCGCAGGCGCTCGCGGAGGACGGCACGGCGCGGCACTTCGTGCTGGAGGCCTACAAGCACCACAAACCGGTCCTCCTGGTCGCCGACGGCCGGAGCATCGTCGACGGGACCCCGTTGGCCGACCGGCTCCCGGCGTCCTTCGGCAGCACCACCACGCCGGAGGGTGTGACCGTGGCGCCGGCTCTGGACGAGGAGAGCGTCATGGCCTTCCTGCGGCAGGTCGGCCTGCACCGGCACTGGGAGCGGGAGACCGGATCGATCCCCGCCTGAGTGAAGGAGTGACATGAAGGTCGGATTCAAGCTGTTCGCCGAGGGGTTCGGACCGCGCGAGATCGTCGAACAGGCCGTGCGGGCCGAACGCGCCGGCTTCGACTTCGTCGAGGTCAGCGACCACTACCACCCCTGGCTGTTCAGCCACGGGCACTCCGGGTACGTGTGGTCGATGCTCGCCGCGATGGCCGAACGCACCGAGAACATCGGACTGGCCACCGGTGTGACCTGCCCGATCATCCGGCAGCACCCGGCGATCGTCGCGCAGGCCGCAGCGACCACCGCGCTGCTGTCGGACGGGCGGTTCACGCTCGGCCTCGGGTCGGGTGAACGCCTCAACGAGCACGTCGTCGGCATGCCGTGGCCGAACGCCACGGTGCGCCACGAGATGCTCCGCGAGGCCATCGAGATCATCCGGCTGCTCTGGAACGGCGGTTACCACTCCTACGAGGGCAAGCACCTCGACCTGGAGGACGCGCGCGTCTTCGACCTGCCCGAACGCTCGCCCGACATCGTCGTGGCGGCCGGGGGAGAGCGTGCGGCGAGCCTGGCCGCGGACCTGGGGGACGGCCTGTTCGCCACCGAACCCGACCCCGGCCTGGTCGGGACCTACCGCGAGTCGGGCGGCCGCGGTCCGCGCTACGGTGAGGTCCCGCTCGCGTGGGCGGAGGACGACGCGTCCGCGCTCGCCTCGGCACGGGAGATGTTCCGGTTCGGGGTCACCGGGTGGAAGGTCCAGGCCGAGCTGCCGAACCCGGTCAACTTCGAGGCCGCCACCGCGACCGTGCGCGAGGACGACATGGCCGAGGCGTTCGGATACGGCCCCGACCCGGAACGGCACCTGGCGGCGGTGCGCGGGTTCGCCGACGCCGGTTTCGACCACCTGTGCCTGATCAACGCCGGGCCGGACCCGGAGGGGTTCTTCCGGTTCTTCGAGGAGGAACTCTCCGGGCCCGTGCGCGCCTTGGGGGACTGAGGCCCCGGGGCACGGGGGTCAGCCGCGCAGCCCGCGCCACCAACCCATGAGCTTGCCCAGCAGGTCCTCGGGCTCGTCCGGGCCCGGAACCGCGACCTCACGGGTGCGCGGTTCCGCCGCGGCCGTCTTCTGCGGTCCTCTGGGCGCGGCCGGCACGAACTGCACCGGCAGTTCGCGCAGGCCCCGCACGAACGGGGACTGGTGCCAGCGCAGCTGCTCGGGCGCGACGTCCAGCTGCAGGCCGGCCAATCGTTCGTGCAGCACCGTCACGCCGGTCGCGGCGATCATGCGCGCCAGTTCGCGGGCCGGGCAGGCGTGCGGTCCCGCCCCGAACATCAGGTGGGCGCGGCTGCCCCCGGCCACCCCGGTGTCCTTGTCCTCCTCACGCTGTACCGACGGGTCGCGGTGGGCGGGCGCGAACCCGAGCAGGACGGCGTCGCCCGAGCGGATCTGGGCGCCGCCGATCCGGATGTCCTGGAGGGCGATGCGTCCCAGCAGGGTCTGGAACGGGGTGTTGCTCCACATGACGTGGTCGAGCAGCGACTGCACCGACAGACGGGCGTCGGTGTGCGCGGTGCGGATACGAGGGTCGGTCAGCAGGGTCCACACCGTGTTGCCGATGAGGTGTGTGGTGGGCATGTGGCTGGCGTTGTTGATCAGCGCCGCCTGGTGGGCGACCTCGTTGTCGCTGAGCCCGATCGGGTGCTGCAGCATCCACGAGACGAGGTCCGGGCCCGGGCGGTTGCGCTTGCGGTTGACCAGGCCGGAGAAGTACTGGTGCATGCGCGCGACACCCTCTTCCCCCCGCTCGGCGTCCTGGTCGAAGACGATCCGGGTGATGTCTCCGAGCATGTGCCCGTAGCTGTCGGGGAGCCCGTAGAGGCTGTTGACCACCAGCACCGGCAGGTGCACGGCGTACTCGGAGACGAGGTCGGCGCGCCCGTCGGCGATGAAGGAGTCGACGAGCTCCTCGGCGATGCGGCGCACCGTGCGGTCGGTGGCGGCCATGTCGACCTTGCCGAGGGCGTCGACGATGGGCGAGCGCAACCGGGTGTGTTCGGCGCCGTCGGCGTAGAGGGCGTTGGGACGCCAGGAGAAAGTGGGGCGCGAGAGGTCCATGCGGCCCTCGACGACCTCGCGCCAGCGCCGGGTGTCACGGGTGAACAGGTGCGGGTTCTGCAGTACGGAGAGGTTCTCCTGGTAGCCCAGGAGCAGCCACACGCGCACGCCCGGTTCGATCTCGACCGGGGCGACGGGGCCGTGCTCCTGGCGCAGCTGGTCCCAGAGCGCGTCGCGCCCTGACACGGGGACGGGTTCGTGCAGCCGGGCGTACTGCGCGGGGCAGCCGTGGGCGGCGGTGTGGTCGCCGCCGGATCGGGTGGTCGTCATCGGGTGTGCGAACCCCGGGGTGTGGGCCGCTTCCCTCCCTTCGAGGAAATGGGCATCGCTGCGGTGATGGAAGGGGGAGCGGGGACCGCCGCGCCGGATCGAGTACGTGCGGGTCAGTACCATGCCGGTCGTGGAATTCTAAGAGGGAAATGGGCCTGCTTTCAATGCGGCCACGTTTATGGTGGGCCGTATTTCGGAGCCTTGATACCCGGGTGTTCCGAATTCGCCACGGAGGCGGTTTCACGTGCGGTGGCGACCGGTGTCCCGGTTGGCGGCGTAGTGTCGCACATGGGTACGACATTCTGAAAAAATGTCGTCCGGGCGGAAATCGGAGCCGATTCTGTCAGTGCCCGTCCCTAGGCTTTTCCCGTGAGCGATCGATGGAATGCCGACGACGTCGAGGCCCTGGCTCCCGACGCCCCGTCGTGGAAGGCCGCCCGCACGACCTCCCGCCCCGGCGCCTGGGAGCACGCCGGCCTCCTGCCCGGCGACGCCCTCGTGGTGTGGGGCGAGTGCCGGGGCAGCGGCAGCCGCAGTTACCGCGTGGCCGTGCACGTGGACGCCGACCAGGGGCCCGCCTGCACCTGCTCCTGCCCCAGCCGCAAGACCCCCTGCAAACACGCGCTCGGCCTGCTCGTCCGGTGGACCCGCGATGAGCTGGCCGAAGCGGACGCATCGCCCGAGTGGGCCGGACGGTGGATCGCCCGCCGCACCGCACGTCGGGCCCGCCCGGCCGCCCCCGACCCCGCCCGGGCCGAGGCCGCCCGACGCGAACGGGAGCACGCCGTCGCCGAAGGGCTCGCGGAACTGTCCCTGTGGCTGCGCGACCAGGTCGGGTCCGGGCTCTCCGAGGCACCATCCCGCGGTTACGACCACTGGGACCGGATGGCCGAACGCCTCGTCGACGCCAAGGCCGCCGGCGCCGCCGCACTCGTCTCCGGCCTGCCCGCCCTGGCCCGCCACCGCGACTGGCCCGAGCGTGTGCTCGAACGGTTCGCGCTCCTGCACCTGCTCGCCGAGGCGCACCGGGCACGCGAGCACCTGCCCGACACGCTCCGGGCCGCCGTACGCGCCCGCATCGGTGTGACCACCCGGGCCGACGAGGTGCTCGCTCACGGGGAGCGGGTCGCCGACACCTGGACCGTGCTCGCCCGCAGCCGAACCCACGACCCCGCGTCCGGGGTGTGGAGCCGCCGTGTGTGGCTGCGCGGGTGCACGCACGGACGCACCGTCGTGACCCTCGCCCACGGCCGCGACCCCGCGGAGCTCGACGGCGGACCGGAACCGGGGACCCGGGCCGAGGCGGAGCTCGCGCTCTACCCCGACGCCCACCGCGCCACCGAGGTACACACCGGGCCGTGCGCACCCGCGCCGGCGCCCCCGGGTTCCTCGGTCGCCGGTGCCCTCGACACCCATGCCGCCGGGCTCGCGCAGGACCCGTGGCTGGAGGCCTCCCTCGTGGTGCTCGCCGCGGTCGTGCCCGCCCGCCGCGAAGGGCGCTGGTACCTGGCCGACCCGGAGGGCGGTGCCCTGCCGCTGACCGATCCCGAACCGTGGCGGCTGCTGGCGGCGACCGGCGCGCACCCCGCCACGGTCGTCGGTGAGTGGTCGCCCGCCGAAGGGTTCACGCCCCTCACCGTGTGGGCCGACGGAACCCCGGCGGTCGCCCTGTGACCCCGGCCGGACGGGTCCGCGTCCGCGAGCCCGGACCCGGGTGTGTCCCCCGGCCTGCGTGTGCCGGCTCGTCCGCATGGGGCGGCGTGCGCACACGCACGTCCGTGCTCGTGGAGGGCTCGTGTGTGCCCGCATGCGGGCGCCTGCGCGAGCACGGCCGCGCCTCGGTCCGCGCCGTGGACAGTCGGCGCTGCGGGGGTCCGTGCACCGTTCTCCGCGCGCTCGCTCGTCCGCATGCCGGGCGGGGCGACCCGTGTGCTCCCACCCCCGGACGCCCGAACACCCCTGACGAGGAGGATCCGCGCATGACCCCACCCGAAGACGTTCCGTCCCCCGACGTTCCGCCCTCCGACCCGTGGGGGTCCCTGCTCCCCGCCGCGCTCGTGGGCACGGCCCGCCGCGCGGTCCCCGACACCCCGGGGCTGCCCGCGCCCGACGCCCTCGGCGCCCCGGACGCCGCAACCGCCCTGCTCGACCGTGCCGCGCTCGCCGCCGTGCGCCGCGCCGCCGGACACACCCCGCACACCGCCGACCCCGTCGAACCCGCCCGGCACGGGGACGCCCCCGAGGTCTCCACCGCCGCCTCCGGGCACCTCGCGGAGATCCTCACCGCGCGCACCGCCCTCCTGCCCGAGTGGCTGCACCTCGTCGCCCGCGCCGGCCTCCGTGCCCCCGCCGCCCACCTGCCCGCCCTCCTCGACCGCGGCGCCCGCGACAGCGAACTCCGCCCCGCCGTCGCCGCCGCCGTGGGCGCGCGCGGGCACTGGCTCGCCCGGTTCCGCGACAGCTGGCACTACCTGGGCTCCCACGGCGCCGCCGCGCACTTCGATCCCCGGGTGTGGGACCACGGCAGCCCGCCGGAACGCCGCCGTGCCCTCGCCGCTCTGCGCCGCACCGACCCCGCCGGCGCACGTGCGCGGGTCGCCGAGGTCCTGCGCACCGAACCCGTGGCCGAACGACGACGCTCCCTCCTGGCGGTCCTGGCCGCGGGGCTCACCACCGACGACGAGCCGACTCTGTCCACCGCCCTCGCCGACCGGGCCGCAGGCGTGCGCGGGCTCGCGCTGTCCCTGCTCAGCCGCCTCCCCGACAGTGGCCACGCCCATCGCCTGCGCGCGCACGTGCGGGACCTCGTCGCGCCCGGCCCCGACGGGACGGTCCGCGTGCGCCGCTCCGGCCTTGCCCCGGACGGGCTCCTGCACGACCTCGCGCTGGCCGCTCCCGCCCCCGACGGCGACACCGGGGCCGCCCGCGCCGAACGCCTGTGGACGCTCATCACCCACGCCCCTCTGGACGTGTGGACCGAGCTGGTCGACCCCGACCCCGCGCAGGTCCTCGCCCGGGTCGAGCGCTCCGGCCGCACCGACGTGCACGACGCCCTCGTCAACGCCGCCGGGTTCCAGGGGTCCGCGCCGTGGAGCCGCGCCCTGTTGGCATCCCTCGCACCCGACGTCGGCGGACACCTCGCCCGCGCCACCAAGGACCGCCGGGTCCTCCAGCTGTCCGCCCTTCTGCGCCCGCTCCCGCCCGGCGAACGCTGCGCCTGGGTGTGCGCCGCCCTGGAACGCACCCACGACCTCCACGACGCCGGATATCTGCTGCGCGTCGCAGGCGGCCCGTGGACCCCCGGATTGTCGGTGGCGGCGACGAGAATGCTCCTGAACCCGGTCACCGACGGCGGATACCGCGCCGTCTGCGAGGCCGCCGCCGAGCACCTGCCCCCCGACCGCCTCGACGACCTGACGCCCGACCTCTCCGGCATCAGCCCCGAGAACCGCCGCCTCTACCTCGACACCCGCGACACCGTCCGGTTCCGCCGCGACATGCACAGGGAGTTGTAGTTGACCCTCACCGCCGCGACCACCGACACCGCACAGGCGCTGCGCCCCCACGCCGAACAGACCCACGCCACCGAACTCCGCCTGCTCGCCGCCGCCGACAGCCGTCCCCGCCCGCCGGGCTGGTCGCTGTCCCCGCAGGCCGTCGTCGACTACCTGCTCGGCACCACCCTGGAGGACGGCACCGAGATCACCCCGAAGTACGTCGGCGCCCGCCGCATCGTCGAGACCGCCGTGGCGACCCTGGCCACCGACCGCGCCCTGCTGCTCATCGGGGTGCCCGGAACCGCCAAGACCTGGCTGTCCGAACACCTGGCCGCCGCCGTGAGCGGGGACTCCACGCTCCTCGTGCAGGGCACCGCGGGTACCTCGGAGGAGTCGGTCCGCTACGGCTGGAACTACGCGCGCCTGCTCGCCGAGGGCCCCAGTGAGGCCGCGCTCGTGCCCGGCCCGGTCATGAACGCCATGTCCCGGGGCGCGATCGCCCGCGTCGAGGAGCTCACGCGCATGCCCTCCGAGGTGCAGGACGGCCTCATCACCGTGCTCTCGGAGAAGTCCCTGCCAGTCCCCGAGCTCGGGGCCGAGGTCCAGGCGCGCCGCGGGTTCAACCTCATCGCCACCGCCAACGACCGCGACCGGGGCGTCAACGACCTGTCCAGCGCCCTGCGCCGCCGTTTCAACACCGTGGTGCTGCCCGTGCCGGACACCGCCGAGGAGGAGCTCGACATCGTCACCCGCCGAGTGGCCCAGCTCGGGCGGTCGCTGCGGATGCCGGAGGTCGATTCGAGCCTCACCGAGATCCGGCGGGTGGTCACCGTTTTCCGGGAACTGCGTTCCGGCGTCACCGAGGACGGGTCCGCGAAGGTCAAGTCGCCCAGCGGCACCCTCAGCACCGCGGAGGCGATCTCCACCGTGATCAGCGGCCTCACCCTGTCCGCGCACTTCGGGGACGGGCAGCTGCGCCCCGCCGACGTCGCCGCGGGCATCCAGGGCGCGGTCGTGCAGGACCGGGTCTCCGACGGCGTGGTCTGGCGCGAGTACCTGGAGACCGTCGCCCGCGACCGCGACGGGTGGGGCGAGTTCTACCGGGCCTGCCGCGAGGTGGGCGCCTGATGCCGACCGTCGACATGGAGGGCGTGCGCGTCCTGGGGGTGCGCCACCACGGCCCCGGGTCCGCGCGCGCCGTCCGGGCCGAGCTGGAGCGCCTGCGCCCGGAGGCGGTGCTCATCGAAGGACCGCCCGAGGCCGACGCGCTCGTGCACCTCGTGGGGGAGCTCGAACCACCGGTCGCCCTGCTCGCCCACCGCACCGGGCGGGGAACCGAGTCCGGGGGAGAGCAGGGCTGGGCGTTCTGGCCGTTCGCGTCGTTCTCCCCGGAGTGGGTGGCGCTGCGGTACGCGGTCGAGCACGGCGCCGAGGTGCGCTTCTGCGACCTGCCCGCCGCGCACACCCTCGCCCCCGAGCCCGAGCCGGAGCCGGAACCCGACGGGGATTCGGCCGCCCCCGCCGACCCGCTCGGCACCCTCGCCCGCGCCGCCGGCTACGACGACACCGAACGCTGGTGGGACGACGTCGTCGAACAGCGCGGCGACGGCGAACCCTCCCCGTTCCCCGCGATCCAGGAGGCCATGGCGGCGGTCCGCGACGAGGCCGGGTCCGGGGGCCCGCGCACCGAACGCCGCGAGGCCCACATGCGCCAGGTCCTGCGTGCCACGCTCCGCACCGGGCACCACCGCGTCGCCGTCGTCTGCGGTGCCTGGCACGCCCCGGCCCTGCACGGGACCGCCCGCCACACCGTCAAGGACGACACCGCCCTGCTCAAGGGGCTGCCCAGGGCCAAGGTCGCCGCCACCTGGGTCCCGTGGACACACGGACGCCTGGCCTCCGCGGCCGGTTACCGCGCCGGGGTGAGCGCGCCCGGCTGGTACCACCACCTGTTCAGCGCGCCCGACCGTCCCGTGCACCGGTGGCTCACCGACGCCGCCCGCACCTTGCGCGAGGACGAAGGCCAGGCGGTCTCCTCCGCCCACGTCATCGAGGGGGTCCGCCTCGCCGAGACCCTCGCCGCCCTGCGCGGACGCCCCCTCGCCGGGCTCGACGAGGTCCGCGAGGCCCTCACCGGGGTGCTGTGCGAGGGCCACGAGGCCCGGGCCGCGCTCGTGCACGGACGGCTCGCGCTCGGGGAACGCATGGGTTCGGTGCCGCCGTCCACCCCGATGGTTCCGCTCCAGCACGACCTGGCCGCCCAACGCCGCCGCCTGCGTCTCAAGGCCGAACCCTTCACCCGCGACCTCGACCTCGACCTGCGCAAGGACCTCCACCGCGAGCGCGGCGTGCTCCTGCACCGGCTCCGGGTCCTGGACGTTGAGTGGGGCGTGCCGCGCACCCCGGAGGGCGGCCACCGCGGCACGTTCCGGGAGGCCTGGCGCCTGCGCTGGGAGCCGGAGATGGACGTGGCCCTCATCGAGGCCGCCCGCTGGGGCGCGACCGTGGAGGAGGCCGCGGCCGCACGTGTCACCGAGCTCGCCGACGACGCCGACCTGCGTGTGCTCACCGCCCTCACGGAACAGTGCCTGCTCGCGGCGCTCGACACCGCCCTGCCCGCCGTGCTCGCCCGCCTCACCGACCGCGCCGCCACCGACGCCGACGTCACCGCGCTCATGGCAGCCCTTCCGCCCCTCGCCCGCGCCGGACGTTACGGGGACGTGCGCCGCACCGAGGGCGCCCACCTGCGTTCGGTCGCCGACGGCCTGCTCCGCCGGGTGTGCGCCGGGCTCGCACCCGCCCTCCGCGGCCTGGACGACGACGCAGCCGCCCATGCCGCCGCCCTCCTCGACCGCACCCACCAGGCCGTCACCCTCCTGGGGGCGGAACCGTTGCGTTCCTGGACCGGCACCCTGTCCGCGCTCGCAGGCGACGACCGCCTTCCGGGGCGCGTGGCCGGACGTGTGGACCGCATCCTCAGCGACGCCGGCGAGCTCGACCCCGCCACCCTCCGCCGGCGCCTGGCCCGCACCATGTCACCCGGCACCGAACCCGCCCGCGCCGCCGCCTGGCTCGAGGGGTTCCTGCAGGGCAGCGGGCTGGTGCTGGTGCACGACGAACGCCTCCTCGACCTCATCGACACCTGGCTGACCGGGCTCTCCCCGGAACGCTTCGCCGATGTGCTCCCGCTGCTGCGCCGCACCTTCGGGGCGTTCGCCGCCCCCGAACGCCGCCGGATCGGCGCCGCCGCCACCCGCACCCGGTCCACTGCCGAGCCCGAGCGCCCGCCCCCGGACCCCGCCCGCGCCGAACCCGCCGTGGCCGCGGTCGGCGCGATCCTCGCCCACGCCGCCGCCGAACGCCCGCACGGGAGGGTCACCGCATGAGCACCGACACCGACGAACGCGCCCGCCGCTGGCGCCTGGTCCTGGGCGAGGACGGCCCCGACACACACCTGGGCGCGGCCGACCGCGGAATGGACTCCGCGCTCGCCGAGCTCTACGACCGTTCCGGCGCGGGCGGCGCGGGTGAGCGCTCCGGTGGCCTGGGCGACTCCGCTCCCCGCGTGAACCGCTGGCTCGGCGACATCCGCACCTACTTCCCGTCCTCCGTCGTGCGTGTCATGCAGAAGGACGCCATGGACCGCCTCGGCCTGCACCGCATGCTCCTCGAACCCGAACTCATGGAGGCGGTCGAGGCCGACGTGCACCTGGTCGGCACCCTGCTCTCCCTGAACTCCGTGATGCCCGACAGCGCCCGCGAGAGCGCCCGCACCGTCGTCCGCCGTGTCGTCGACGACCTCGAGAAACGCCTCGCCCGACGCACCCGGTCCCTCGTGCAGGGCGCGGTCGACCGCTCCACCCGCACGCACCGCCCGCGCCGGGTCGCCGACATCGACTGGAACGCGACGATCCGCCGCAACCTCGCCCACTACCTGCCCGAACACCGCACGGTCGTGCCGCGCACCCTCGTCGGCCACGGGCGCCGCAGCCCCGGGACCCACAAGGACGTGGTGCTCGCTGTCGACCAGAGCGCTTCCATGGCCGAGTCCGTGGTGTACGCGAGTGTGTTCGGCGCGGTCCTGGCGTCGATGCGGAGCGTGCGCACGTCCCTGGTCGCCTTCGACACCGCCGTCGCCGACCTCACCGAGCACCTCACCGACCCCGTGGAGGTGCTGTTCGGAACGCAGTTGGGAGGCGGCACCGACATCAACCGGGCGATCCGCTACTGCCAGGGGCTCATCACCCGCCCCACCGAATCCGTGTTCGTACTGGTCAGCGACTTGTACGAGGGCGGGGTGCGCGAACAGATGCTGCGCCGGGTCGCGCAGATGAAGGCGGCCGGAACCCAGGTCGTGGTGCTGCTCGCGCTCTCCGACGAGGGCGCCCCCTTCTACGACCACGGCAACGCCGCCGCCCTCGCCGACCTCGGGGTGCCCGCGTTCGCGTGCACACCCGACGCCTTCCCCGAGCTCATGGCCGCCGCGCTCCAGGGCGATCCCCTCGCCGCCGGCGACCCCGCCCCCGCCTGAGGCGGTGGGGCGCACGGGAAAACCCCGAGTCGGCCCACCCGGCCACCGGTGTGGTCAGTGCCCGGGGGCGACGGCCCGCGGGGGTACCGTGAGCGCGTGACCGGACCGACACGAGGAGTCATCACGTGGCCACCGCACCGCCCGGGCGCCGCCCCGGGCCCCTGACCGCGATCGAGTCCGACGCCGAGGGGATCGGCGCCACCGTCGCCTGCGACGAGGCGCTCGGCGGGCTCGTGCGCACCCTCGCCGCGGCGAAACCCGGCGGGCGCGCGCTCGAGCTCGGTACCGGTGTGGGCGTCGGCACCGCGTGGTTGCTCGCCGGTCTCGACCCCACCGCGTGCCTGGACACCCTCGATGACGACACCCGCCGCCTCGACGTCGCCCGCGCCCACCACGGGAACGACCCCCGGGTGACGGTCTACGAGACCGATGTGGGCGCGTGGCTCGAGGAGCGTGTGGACGGGCCCGGCTACGACCTGGTCCTGGCCAACACCCGCGCGGGCAGGTTCACCCACCTGGACGAGGCCCTGTCCCTGGTCGAGCGCGGCGGGTTCTACGTCGTCGGGGACCTGGCCTGCCACCCGCCCGGCGCCACCCTTCCCGAGGACCACTGCCTGGAGGCGGAGGCCCTCCTGTCCGACCTGGAGTCCCGCGCGGGCTGGGAGGCCCTGCCGCTGCTCGGCTGGTCCCGGGGCGTCATGGTGCTCGTACGCCGCCAGTAACGGCGACCCGCACAGCCCGTACATGCATGGAGCCGGGCACAACGGGTAACCGGCCGATGGGGTGACACGGGGGACACGTGTGCACCGTGAGACGGACGTCCAGGAAGAGGCCGGTGTGAACACGATCTGGGGTCGGGTCAAGCAGGGGCTCGAACGTGCGGTGCAACTGCGGGGGTACGAACGCGAGACCGCCGTGCTCATCGTCAAGTGCACGATCGCGGCCACGCTCGCCCTGGCCGTGGGCCTGCCCCTGGACCCGCAGGGCTCCTTCATCGGCTTCGCCCCGTTCTCGGCGCTGCTCATCGTCCAGCCGAGCGTGTACGGCTCGGTGCTCCAGTCGGGGCGTTACGTCGCCGCCGTGGCGGCCGGCGCGGTCCTGGCGGGCATGGGCGGGCTCACCGTCGGCCTGCAGGTGTGGGCGTTCGCGATCGTCGTCCTGGTCGGCCTGCTCCTGGCGCAGCTGCGGTTCTTCGGGCAGCAGGGCCAGCAGGTCCCGGTCGTGGCCGCGTTCGCTCTCGCAGGAGGGACGGCGATGAGCGTCGGCGACCTCGGACACCTGCTCCTCATGGTCGGGGTGGGCGCCCTGTCCGCCCTGGCCACGAACCTGGTGATGGCGCCGACGATCCGGTTCAAGGACGCCGAGAACGCCGTGCTCGACTACGCCGACAGCATGCACAACATCGTGGACGGCCTCGCCGACGAGCTCCGCGGAGACCTCGAGGAGAGCAGCCTCGACCACTGGGCCTGGGCCGCCAACACCCTCGACGACACCTCCCGCAACGCCCGCGCGGCCGTGGAACGCCAGGAGTACCGCGTGCGCCTCAACCCCCGCCGGGTCCTGACCGGCGCGGGCACCAGCGGTCACCTGACCGGGTACCGCACGTGGATCGCCGTGCTCGAGCGCTCCTCCCGCCACCTGCAGTCCATCGCCGAGGCCCTCCAGGACGTGCGGGGCGGGTACTCCGAGCACGTCGAACTGAGCGAGGGCTTCCGCCACGAGTACGCCGACCTGCTGGAGAGCACCGCCGAGGTGCTGCAGACCGTGCACGACGAGCAGGAACCCGACCGCGAGTCCGTCTCCGACCGGCTGAGCTCCTGCCTCGACCAGGCCCTCGACCGCGTCGGTGAGTGCCGCCGCAACCTGATGAACGACCCCGGCGAGGAGGAGCCGATCCGCGCCGCCCTGCTCACCGACGTCGTGCGCCTGCTGGAGGAGATCGACCGCGGACGCCGGTACTCCGAAACGTCCGACTGACACCGCCACACCGCCCCAGGACACACGCGTTCCGATCACCCGGAGTGACGGCATGCGTGGCTAACGTGGTCGAAGATTCCCGGTCCGTCGGCGACGGGGACCCCGGGAACCACCGCAGACCATCCACAAGGGGGCGACATGGGGTTCTCACCGGTCGGCAGGGGTCGGCTCGCGACCACGGCGGCGGCAGGGGCGGCGGCCTGCACCGCGGTACTACTCGGTCTCGCCGCCGCGGGGGTCCTCACCTGGCCCACGGCGCTTCTCCTCCTCGCAGCGGCGGCGACCGTCGGGGCCTCCGGCGCAGCCGCACTCCTCGCCCGGAGGTCCGAACGCCGTACCGCCCGGCTGCGCACCGAACTCGAACACGACCGGAAGAACCACGGGAAGAGCAGGGCCGCCCAGCAGGCCCGCGCCCGCGCGCAGCAGCTCTTCGACGACGGGCGTATCCAGGAAGCGGTCGACGAGGTCACCCCGCACGCCGCCCACGACGAAGAATCCGCCCGCCAGCGTGCCCGCTTCGTCAGCATGCGCCGCAGCCTCGGCCCGCTCCCGCCCCTGCCCGAACCCCCGGTCGTGCCGCAGAACGCGGTACCCGGCCGGGTCCTGCACGTGGTCACCAACGCCCTCCCGCGCACCCAGGCCGGCTACACCGTGCGCACCCAGCGCATCCTCTCCGCCCAGCGGGCCATCGGCCTCGACGCCCACGCCGTCACCTTCGCCGGCTACCCCACGCCCAAGGACAAGGACAGGGACACCTACACCGAGGTCGACGGGGTCCCGTACCACCGCGTCGCTCCTGGCCAGAAGTTCCCCGGGATGTTCGAACGCATCGACGCCTCCGTGGACGCCGTCACCGCGCTCGCCCGCGAACTGCGCCCGGCGGTCCTGCACGCGGCGAGCGGCCACAAGAACGCCACCATCGCGCTCAACGCCGGACGCGCCCTGGGCATCCCCGTGGTCTACGAACTCCGGGGTCTGCTGGAGGAGAGCTGGATGGCCCGTCCCGGGGCGCACGACCGCCGCGCCAGCGAGTGGTTCCGGATGACCATGCAGCGCGAGACCGACCTGGTCCGCGAGGCCGACGCCGTGGTCACCCTCGCCGAGACCATGCGAGCCCGGATCCTCGAACGCGGTGTCGACCCCGACCGCGTGTACCTGGCCCCCAACGCCGTCGACGAGAGCCTGCTGAGCGAACGCCCCGACGGCGCCTCCTTCCGGGCCGCCCACGGCATCGGCCAGGAGGAGTTCGTCATCGGCTCCGTCTCCAGCCTCCACCGCTACGAGGGGTTCGGAACGCTCCTGGAGGCCGCCGCCTTCATGCGCGACCGCGACCGCGCCGTGCGGGTCCTGCTGGTGGGAGACGGTGAGGACCGCGACGACCTGATCGCCCTCGCCGACCGCCTGGGCATCGACGACACCTGCGTCTTCCCCGGCCGTGTCGAACCGGCCGACGCCCTGCGCGCCCAGGCCGCCCTCGACGCGATGGTCGTCCCGCGCCTGGACACCGGGGTCGCCCGCCTGGTCACCCCGCTCAAACCGGTGGAGGCGATGGCGTACGGGGTGCCGGTGGTCGCCAGCGACCTGCCCGCCCTGCGCGAGCTCCTCGCCGACGGGCGGGCCGGCACCCTGGTGCCCCCGGCCGACCCCGCAGCCCTCGCCGCCGCGCTGATCCGGCTGCGCAAGGACGACGCGTACCGGGAGGCCCAGGTCGCCCAGGCGCTGGAGGAGGTGCGCCGGTTCCGCACCTGGCCGAGTGTCATGGAGACCTACCGGCAGGTCTACTCCCGCATCGGCGCCCTGGACTGAACCCGGGTCACCCCTGGTCGGGCAGCAGGCCCCGGGCGACGACCTCGCCGGCCATCACCCGGAGCAGCTCCTCGGTCTCCCCGGGGTGGCCCGGGTGGCCGGTGCGTTCGCGCAGTTCGTCCCGGAGCGCGGACAGCACCCGCTCGCCGGTCAGCGCGTCGGCGAGCGCCTCGGACTCCGACGCCTCCCGCCACTTGCGCAGGGCGTCCAACCGGCCGTGCTCGACCGCTTCCCGCGTCAGGTGGAAGAGCGCGTCGACGTTGCGGTCGTGGGCCTCCTCGTCGAGCAGGTCCACGTCGAAGACCACCACCGGGCTCGGCGCACCGCCGTCCGGGTCGGGGCGCAGGTGATACAGGCGCCACACCCGCCCGTTGGTGAGCACGACCCACTCCGCGCCCTCGTCCACGGCCAGGCGCCGGGACATCTGGATGTTGCGCAGGTCGAGCTCGGCGCCCACACCCCGCACCTCGATCGGCGCGAACAGGGAACCGTCGAGCACGACCGCGTAGTCGATGGAGTCGCCGCTGGTGCGGTACTCGGTGGTGAGGTCCTGGTACTTGCTGAAGTTCAGCCCGACACTGAACAGGTCGGCCACCAGGAGGCGGGTGTCGCCGTCGTTCGCGTCGCGTTCGACCAGGTCGGCGAGGGGACCGGAGAACCGGTCGAGGGCCGCGGCCACCCTGCCCCGGACGGTGCGTTCCCACCCCATCGTGCTGGTGAACTCGCCCGTCCTGCTCATGACCTGGGTGGCTTCGGCGTCCATGTGCGTACCGTTTCCGAGTCGTCGGGGAAGCCCCCTCGAGGGGCCTCCGGCACCGGGCGGCCCGCGACGAAGGGGGAGGTTGCGGGCACGATCGTATCGGTCCGGGATCCCCCGTACGGAGGGCGGTCCGGCCTCCGGCGGCTGTCGGAGGGTGACGGGGCACCGGCGGGGTGCGGTTACGGTTCAGTGGGACCACGACGGACGAGGCCCGGCCGACGCCCCCCTGCCGAGCCCTCGTGCACCGCTCTCGTGCGCATTCAGATGGGACAGCATGTGAACAGCGACAACGGACTCCTCGCCACCCAGGACATCCGCCTGATCGTGACCGGGGGCGGAACCGGAGGGCACACCTACCCGGCCCTGACGACCGTGAACGCCCTGCGCGAGCGCCTGGCCCACGGCGGTTTCTCCCTGGAGGTGCTGTGGGTGGGCGCCGACGGCAGCCTGGAGGAGCGGGTCGCGGGCTCGAACGGGATCGCCTTCGAGTCGGTGGCCACCGGCAAGATCCGCCGGGCCAAGAACCCGCTGAAGATGGTCTCGCCGGCCAACGTCAGGGACATGACCAACGTGCCCCGGGGTGTGGCCCAGGCGCGTTCACTCATCTCCGACTTCGCCCCGGACGTCGTGCTCGCCACCGGTGGCTACGTGGCCGTCCCGGTCGGGGTGGCCGCCAAGATCGCCCGCCGCCCGCTGGTCGTGCACGAGCAGACCGTGCGCCTGGGGCTGGCCAACAAGGTCCTGGCGCGCACGGCCGCGCGTGTGGCGGTCTCCTCCCCGTCCACGGTCGACCTGTTGCCGGAGGGCAGTCGCGAGTTCGCGGTGGTGACCGGGAACCCGGTGCGTCCGGAGATCTTCACCGGACGGGCGGACCGCGCGGTGCAGGCCCTCGGGTTCACCGGCCACGACCCGGACCGCCCCACCGTCTACGTCACGGGCGGCGCGCAGGGTTCCAAGCAGATCAACGACACCGTTGGCGGGCTGTTGCCGTGGCTGCTGGCGCGCGCCAACGTCGTGCACCAGTGCGGCCCCGCGCACCTGGAGGCCCTGCGCGGGGCGGCGCGCGGCCTGCCCCCGGGGCTGGGGGAGCGGTACCACGTCACCGACTTCGTGGGCCCGGAGCTGCCCGACGTGCTCGCCCTCGCCGACGTGGTCGTCTCGCGCAGCGGCGCAGGCACCATCGCGGAGCTGACCGCGCTGGGCAAGGCCTCGGTGCTGATCCCGCTGGCCACCTCGGCCGGCGACGAGCAGCGCCACAACGCCGAACACCTGCAGGAGACGGGTGCGGCGGCCGCGCTGGTCTCCGAGGTCGGTCCGGACTCCCTGCGCCAAGCGGCCGAGCCCCTGCTGGCCGACCCGGTGCGGCGCGCACGGATGGCCGAGCGCGCGCGTGAGCACGGGCGCCCCGACGCCGCGGACCGGCTCGTGGACGTGGTGCTCTCCGCCGCCCGAGACTGACCGCGCGACCGCTCACCCGCCTCACGCACGCACCCGCGTGCGCTCGTGTGCGAGGAGCCCGGCGCCGAGTGCGAGCACGGCCATCAGCCCGGCGGGCAGCACGAGGCCGGCCCCCACACCGCCGTGTGAGGCCACCGCGCCGATGACCGGCGACCCCACGAGGGGCCCGACGTAGCCGATCGAGGCGACCGTGCCCATGTTGCGGCCCACGCGGCCGGAGTCGAGGTCGGCCGCGGCGCTCAGGATCTGCGGCACCACACACGACAGACCCAGTCCCACCAGGGAGAACCCGGCCAACGTCGCGGAAACGAACGGCACCGACAGGGCCAGTACGAACCCGGCGAGGGCCGTGGCCGCGCCTGCGCGCACCAGCAGAACCCGCCCCAGGAGCAGGGACAGCCGGTCGCCCATGAGGCGGCCGCACGCCATGGCCACGGTGAACGCGGCGAAGGCGGTCGCGGCCATGGTCTCGCTCGCCCCGACCGACTGCTGTGCGAAGAGGGCGCTCCAGTCCTGGACGGCGCTCTCGGCGAGCACCCCGGCGAGGGCGAGGCCGCCCAGCAGCAGGACCATGGGCGAGGTGCTCGGGCGGAAGCGGGGTCCTCCGCCGACGCCACGTTCCCTTCCGGCCCCCTCAGTGCGCGGCATCCCGCGCAGGAACGGCCGTGCGGCAGCCAGGGACAGCACCGCGAGAGCGAGACCGGCCACCTGGAACGTGGTCAGCGGGTCCAGGCCCAGGCGGGTCGAGGCCACACCGGTCAGGGCCCCCGCGCAGCCGCCGATGGACACGAAGGCGTGGAAGGTCGACAGCATCGACCGGCCCTGGGACTTCTGCAGGTGGGCGGCCTGGGTGTTGACGCAGACGTTGAGGAACGACTGCCCGATCCCCAGCACGACCAGGGCGGCGGTCAGGTGCGCGGCGCCCGTGGCCGTGCCCGGCAGCAGCAGCGCGGCGGAGGCGGCGATCGCGGCGGGCACGACGGCGAGGCGGGGCCCGACCCGGTCGAGCACCGCGCCCCCGGCCCGGGCGGTGACGGTCGCGGCCACCCCCAGCCCGAGCAAGGCCATGCCGAGTGCGTCCGGTCCCACACCGGTCTGTGCGGCGACGGCGGGGATACGGGAGGCCCAGACCGGCAGCAGCGCTCCGGTGACAAAAAAATAGGCGGCCAGTGCGGTACGGGCACGCCGCGCCTCGGCGGCAGGGCCGCCGGCGTTCCGGGCATGGGTCTTCGGGGTGTCGGGGTTCACGGACACGCTCCATTTTCGAAGAGCCGGATCTTGTGTTCGGCCGGAGAAATGGAGGTTACAAGGGGAGGCCGGCAACAAAAAGATCTCGGGGGCCGTTCCAGGCTTCACCGAGTCCAGGGATCGGGGTCATTTCCGCACTTGACGCGGGTTGTGGCGCGAAGAGTGGGGTGGTTTCCGTGTGTACGGGGGGTGGTGTTCGCGCCCCAAGGATCATTCAAGGTTTGACTTGTGTGCTTTGTCGTGTGCACTTCGCCCTGGTGGCAGGGGTGGCGATGCTGCTTATGGCGTTTTCGAGAATGTTTTTTGATGTCGTCCGGTCGTGCAAGCGGAGAAACTTTTCTACGGAACGCGGTGCACGAAAAAGGGAAGTGATCTGCGTCACGGGAAAGGCCGCAGGGGCAGGGAAGCGGGCAGATCGCCCAGGGGGCGTTGAATCGGGCGAGGCAGTTAGGTTAGGCTAATCTTCGTTTGCTTCCACTGCTGTGGAAGTCGCAGTCTCCCCCTTCTCGAGGAAGAACAGGCCGCCCCATGCACATCGCTCTCAGAAGCCTCGGCGCCAGCGTAGCCGCCACGACCCTCACCGTGGCCCTGACGTCCTGCGGGGACGACGGGGGCGACGGCGGGGACGCCGCCTCGGGTGAGGGTTTCCCCGTCACCATCGAGAGCGCACTGGGAACCGCCGAGATCCCCGAGGCCCCCGAGCGCGTGGTCACCCTCGGCCAGGGCTCCGCCGAGACCTCCATCGCCCTGGGCACCGTGCCCGTCGGCATCGAGGAGTACGAGTGGGGGAGTGACGACACCGGCTACCTGCCGTGGATCCACGAGGCCGTCACCGAGGAGGGCGAGGAGCTCCCCGAGCAGTTCCGCGGCGCCGAGGACATCGACTTCGAGGCCATCATCGAGCTCGAGCCCGACGTCATCCTCGCCCCGTGGTCCGGCATCACCCAGGAGGACTACGACATCCTGGAGGACATCGCCCCCACGGTCGCCTACCCCGACCTGGCGTGGAGCATCGACTGGGACGAGCAGATCGAGGTCATCGGCGAGGCGCTCGGCAAGCCCGAGGAGGCCGACGGGCTCATCGAGGAGATCCAGCAGACCCTGGCCGAGACGGCCGAGGAGAACCCGCAGTTCGAGGACGTCACGTTCTCCTACATCTACACCGACGGCCCCGGGACCCTCGGCGTCTTCCTGCCCGACGAGCAGCGCGTGGCGATGGTCCGCGGCATGGGCCTGACCGTCGACCCGGTCGCCGAGGAGTTCCCCGAGACCGAGGGCACCGACTCCGCGCTCATCGGTCTGGAGAACGCCGACGAGCTCTCCGACAGCGACCTGATCTTCACCTTCTACAGCAACGAGGAGGACCGCGAGGAGATCCAGGGCCAGGAGCTCTACTCCGCCATCCCCGCGGTCGAGAACGACGCGGTCGTCTCCAGCGAGGACAACTCCTTCGTCACCGCGTCCTCCCTCATCAACCCGCTCACCGTCCCCTGGGTCACCGAGCGCTACGTGCCGATGATCGACGAGGCCCTCGAGAACGCCGAAGGCTGACCGAGAGACCCACGATGGCGACACAGACGACGGAGCCCGCGAGCCCCGCCCGGAGCACACGCCCGGGCGGGGTCCGCGTCGCGCTCATGTTCGGCCTGGGCACGGCAGCCCTGGCCGCAGCGGTCCTGCTCAGCCTGGTCATGGGTGCCCGTGTCACCCCGCCCGGCGAGGTGATCGGCGCCCTGACCGGTGCGGGCGACGAGTTCACCGCCACCGTGGTGGAGTCGCGCTACCCGCGCACCGTCCTGGGCATCATGGCCGGCGCCGCGCTGGCCCTGGCCGGCACCCTCATGCAGGGCATCACCCGCAACCCCCTGGCCGACCCCGGCCTCCTCGGCGTCAACGCCGGCGCGGCCGCGGCCGTGGTCACCGTGACCGCCGTGGTCGGACCGACCTCCGTCACCGGGACCGTCTGGGCGGCCCTGCCCGGTGCGGTGCTCGCGGGCGCGGCCGCCTACATCGTCGGCACCCGCGGGGGTGAGGGCGGCATGGTGCGGCTGATCCTCGCCGGTGCGGTCATCTCGGCGGTGCTGAACGCGTACGTGCAGGCGGTCGCGCTGAGCATGCCCGACTCCTTCGACAGTTACCGCTACTGGGTCGTCGGTTCCCTGGCGGGACGCGGGTTCGACGTCTTCTGGGCCGCGCTGCCGGTCATCCTCGCCGGGCTCCTGATCGCCCTGTGTGTCATGGGCGGCCTCAACGGGCTGGCCCTGGGTCGGGACGCCGCCGTCTCCCTCGGGGTGTCCACGGTGTGGGTGCAGGGCGGGGGGCTGGTCGCGGCGACCCTGCTCGCGGCCGGCGCGACCGCTGCCGTCGGCCCCATCGCGTTCGTCGGACTCGCCGTACCCCACATCGTGCGTGCCATGGTCGGCGTGGACTTCCGCCTCCAGGTGCCCTTCGCCCTGGTGGTCGGGCCGACGCTGCTGCTGGTCGCCGACGTCGTGGGACGCACCCTGCTGCGCCCCACCGAACTCATGGTCGGGGTCGTCACCGCGTTCGTCGGTGCGCCCGTGCTGCTCTACGCCATTCGCCGGATGAGGAGTACCGCGTGAGCCGCCAGTCCACACTTCCCTCCCGGTCCCGGTCCGCACCGCCGGCCCCGGAAACCGAACACCGCCCGCCGCGGGGCGTGATGGTCCTGCGCCTGGGCCGTGCCCTCGCGCTGCCGATCCGCCGCCGTTCCCTCGTCGTCGGTGTCCTGATCGCCGTCGTCGTGCTCGTCTGCGCGGCCGCCACCCTCACCCTCGGCAACCTCGGCGTCCCGCTCTCCCAGCTCCCGAGCGTCCTGACCGGCGGGGGAGAGGCCACCGACCGGTTCGTGCTCTCCCGTCTGCGCGGCCCGCGCCTGATCGTGGCCGTCGGGGTGGGTGCCGCGCTCGGCATCGCCGGTGCGCTGTTCCAGTCCGTGACCCGCAACCCCCTGGGCAGCCCGGACGTCATCGGTCTCGCCGCCGGGGCCGGTTCCGGGGCCGCGGTCGCCGCCCTCTTGCTGCCCGGTGTCCTGCCCGTTCCGGTCGGGGCCCTGCTCGGTGCGGGACTGGCCATCGGTCTGGTCGCGCTCTCCACCGGGACCGGCCTGCGCCACCCCGGCCGCCTCATCGTGGCCGGGATCGGCGTGGCCGCCATGGCCCAGGCGTTCACGCACTTCGTCGTCGCCGTCCTGGCCCGGGACGAGGCGACCTCGCTGGCCACCTACCTCAACGGCAGCCTCACCGCCCGTGACTGGGAGCACGCGGCCGTCATCTGGGGCGCGCTCGCGCTCTCCCTGCCCGTGCTGGTGTACCTGGCCGGGCCGATCCGGCTCGGGGAGATGGGCGACGAGATCTCCGAGACGCTCGGTGTGCCCGCCAAGAGCACCCGTACCGCGGCGATCCTCATGTCGGTCGTGCTGTCGGCCGCCGCCGTGAGTGTGGCGGGGCCGATCGCGTTCGTCGCCCTGACCGCACCGCAGATCGCCCGGCGCCTGTCCGGTGCCGGCGGGCCCAGCCTGGTGCTGTCCGCGGCCGTCGGTGCGTTGCTGCTCGTCTGTGCCGACCTGGTCGTGCAGCAGGTGCCCGTCGGCGAGGGCCTGCCGGTCGGGATCGTCACCATGGGCCTGGGCGGTATCTACCTGGGCCACCTGCTCATCCGTGAATGGCGAAAGGGATCCCTGTGAGTGACGACGCCTCCGCCTCCGTGCTGGCCGCCAGGTCGCTGACCCTGGGTTACGGTTCCGACCCGGTCGTGCACGGGGTCGACCTCGAGATCGGGGCCGGCGAGTTCACCGTCGTCGTCGGGCCCAACGGCTGCGGCAAGTCGACGCTGCTCAAGGCGTTCGGACGGGTGAACCGCCCGATGTCCGGCCAGGTGATGCTGCACGGCCGCGACCTGCGCACGCGCCGTACCAAGGCGGTCGCCCGCGAGCTCGCCCTGTTGCCGCAGAGCCCCGTGGTGCCCGAGGGGGTCACGGTGCGGTCCCTCGTCGAGCGTGGCCGGTTCGCCCACCACACGCTGCTGCGCCAGTGGAGCCCGGACGACGAACGTGCTATCGGCGAGGCGCTCGACCTCACCGGCACCACCGACCTGGCCGAGGTGCCGGTGGCGTCGCTCTCCGGCGGGCAGCGCCAGCGTGCCTGGGTGGCGATGGTGCTCGCCCAGGACACCGGGGTGCTGCTGCTGGACGAGCCCACCACCTACCTCGACATCGCCCACCAGTACGACCTGCTGCAGCTGTTCGCGCGGCTGCACCGGGGCGGGCGCACCGTCGTGGCGGTCCTGCACGACCTCGCGCAGGCCGCCCGGTTCGCCACCCGCCTGGTGATGATGGACGGCGGCCGTGTGGTCGCCGACGGAACGCCGCAGGAGGTCGTCACGAGCGAACTCGTCGGCGATGTCTTCGGATTGGCATGCGACGTCGTGCCCGACCCGCGCACCGGCACCCCGCTGGTGATCCCGCACGAGGAGCCGGTGGCGGGCTGAGCGCGCCGGCTCACCCCTCGGCGGTCAGTTTCACGAGCGGGGCGCCCTCGTCGTCGAAGGCCACGAGGACCGCGCCGTCCTGCGGGTCGACGACCACGTCGCGCACCCGCAGGCCCTCGTCGACGAGCAGCTCCTCGGCCTCCTCGACCTCGGTGCCGTCGACCGTGAAGCGGGCCAGGTACTGCTGCCCGAGCCCGGCCACGAGCAGGTCGCCGTCCCAGGACGGGAACTCCTCGCCCTCGTAGAAGGCCATGCCGGCCGGCGGGAAGCCCTCGGAGCCGCACTCCCAGTGGTGCAGCGGGGCCTCCACGTCGTCGCGCTCGAACGGGTCGTCGCCCACGGGGATGTCGGTGCCGTACTCGCAGCCGGTGTGCGCGATCGGCCAGCCGTGGTTCTGCCCGCCGTCGATCGTGCGCAGGGAGTCGCCCTCCTGCTCGCCGTGCTCGCTGAGCCAGATGTCGTCGGTGCCGGGCTGTACGGCGATGCCCTGCACGTTCCGGTGGCCGTACGTGTAGATCTCGTCCTCGACCCCGTCGTCGTCCAGGAACGGGTTGTCGTCGGGCACGGAACCGTCGCGTTCCAGGCGCACCGTGGTGCCGAGCGTGTTCGTGGTGTCCTGCGAGGGGTGGTCGTCGAACTCCTTGCTGCCGCGGTCGCCGAAGGCCACGATCAGCTTGCCGTCCTCGTCGAAGGCGAGCACGGACCCGAAGTGGTCGTCACTGGCCTCGGGCTCGGCGGTGTAGACCACCTCGAAGTCGTCCAGGGAACCGCCGTCGGCGTCGAGCTGCCCGCGTCCCACGTGGGTGCTCGTGCCGCCCTCGTCGTCCTCGGCGGAGTAGGTCAGGTAGACCCAGGGTTCCTCGGCGTACTCGGGGTCGACCGCCACGTCGAGCAGGCCGCCCTGTCCCTCGGTGGTGACCTCGGGGGTCCCGTCGATCTCTGTGGTCCCACCGCTGTCGGTGTCGACCAGCGACAGGGTTCCGGCGACCTGCGTGACCAGGAGTTCCCCGGAATCGGGGAGGAACGCCGTCCCCCAGGCCCCGCCCATGTCGTCGACGACGGTCTCCACCGCCACGTCCGGGTCGGCCTCGCTCGCCCCGGAGGCGTTCTCGGCCCCGTCCTGGGCCCCGTCGGGGCCGTCGTCGCCCAGGACGTAGAAGGCGGCCGCAGCGACGACGGCCAGGACCGCCGCGGCGGCCAGTGCGATTCGGGTCCTCGTGCTCATGCGGGTTCTCCCGGATCAGGGGATGCACGTACACCTCTCACCCTAGGAACACTGTCCAGACCCCAGGGTGAACGCGGTTCCGGCCACCTCTCCCCACCTGCGGTGAAGAACCGACATATCACGCACCCGCATTGAAGGTTATTTTCGGGGTAATCCTCCGCGCACGCCTGCGCAGGCGCGCATCCGCCGCCCCGTGCCGGCGCCCCCGCCCCCGCTCAGCGAGGAGAAGAAACCGGATGAGCCCCCGACACATCCCGAAGATCCTCCGCAACCTCGGCGTGCTCGCGGCGATGAGCCTGCTGCTGACCGTGCTCGCCCCCGTCGGAGCCTCGGCCGACGAGCGCATCCAGGACGTCAACCTCCGTACACCCTTCGACTGCGGCCAGGTCTGGAACGCCAACACGCGGACCAACCACAACCCCCAGCTCTCCGTCGACTTCCAGCGCTCGGACGCCATGGGACAGAACACGCGCTCCAGCGCCCCGGGCACGGTGACCACCGTCGAGGACCTGGGCGACGAGAGCTACGGCAAGTACATCGAGATCGACCACGGCAGCGGCGTGTCGACGCTCTACGCCCACCTGGACTCGCAGGCCGTCTCGGTCGGCGACAGTGTCGAGACCGGCACGGTCATCGGCACCGTCGGCACCACCGGCGGGTCGACCGGGCCCCACCTGCACTACGAGCAGAAGGTCGACGGCACGGTCGTCGAGGCGGTGCTCAACGGGCTCGAGATCCTCTACTACGGCAACACCGAGGTCACCAGCAGCACCGGCTGCTGACACCTGTAGCGCGCGGCGGCCCGGGACCGGTTCCCGGGCCGCCGCAACTTTGTTTCCACGCAGTGAAAACCCCTGTTGACAGGGGCAAATGCACACGAATATCGTCAGGCGACCCCGGACCCCGCGGTCACAGAAGTCCCCCCGTCACCCCCCGCCCCCGCCCCAGAAACGCACACAACGGTGAACGAGTGTGGTCGATGACCTCCCTACTTGACCGCGAGCGGAGCGTCGCTCCCGCCGACTACAACCGGTGGTTCATCCCACCAGCGGCGCTGGCCGTGCACCTGTCCATCGGCCAGGTGTACGCCTTCAGCGTCTTCCGCAATCCCCTCGTGGAACGCTTCGACACCTCGCTGACCGCGATCGGTGTCATCTTCAGCATCTCCATCGTCATGCTGGGCCTGTCCGCCGCGTTCGGCGGCAAGTGGGTCGAGCGCAACGGCCCGCGCAAGGCGATGTTCTTCTCCGGTGTCTTCTGGAGCGCCGGCTTCCTCGTCGGCGCCCTCGGTGTGGCCACCGGACAGCTCTGGCTCGTCTACTTCGGTTACGGGTTCCTGGGCGGCCTGGGCCTGGGAATCGGCTACATCTCCCCGGTGTCCACGCTCATCAAGTGGTTCCCGGACCGTCCCGGCATGGCCACCGGCATCGCGATCATGGGCTTCGGCGGCGGAGCGCTCATCGCCTCGCCGCTCTCCCTCGCGCTGCTCGACACCCTCGGCGAGACGCCCGCCGACGCCGTCGCGCCCACCTTCCTGGTGCTGGGCGCGGGCTACTTCGTCGTGATGATGATGGGCGCCTTCACGGTGCGCGTGCCCCCGGAGGGGTGGACGCCCAGCGGTATGCAGGCCCCCGTGTCCCGGGACACGCCGAAGCCCTCCGTGGACGGCGTGACCGTGGAGACCGCGTTCACCACCCGCCAGTTCTGGCTGGTGTGGATCGTGCTGTTCTGCAACGTCACCGCGGGCATCGCGATCCTCGAGCAGGCCGCGCCGATGGTGGAGGTCTTCTTCACCGAGGTCGGGCCCGCCGAGGCCGCCGGTTACGTCGGGTTCCTGTCGCTGTGCAACATGCTCGGCCGCATCGTGTGGTCGTCGGCCTCCGACAGCATCGGCCGCAAGCGCACCTACATCGGTTACCTGGGCCTCGGCGCGGTGCTGTACCTGTTCATCGCCGTGGCCGGCACGAGCTCGGTCGTCATGTTCGTGGGCGTGACCGGTCTGATCCTGTCCTTCTACGGCGGCGGTTTCGCGACCGTTCCCGCCTACCTCAAGGACCTCTTCGGCACCCGGAACGTCGGTGCGATCCACGGCCGCCTGCTCACCGCCTGGTCGCTCGCGGGCGTCGCCGGTCCGATGATCGTCAACGGCATCGCGGATTACCAGATCGCCGCCGGGAACGAGGGCCCCGCCCTGTACGAGCTCTCGCTCTACGTGATGGTCGGCGTGATGACGGTCGGGTTCCTGGCGAACATGATGGTGCGCCCGCTGCCCGACTCGGTGTACCGCAAGGACGCGGCGAAGGAGGAGGTCGAACATGACCGAGGCTAGGACCAAGCTCAGTTCGAAGATCGCCGCCCTGGTGCTCTGGGCGATCGTCGGCGCCGCCCTGCTCTACGGCGTGGTGCAGACGGCCATGCAGGCCGCCGCGCTGTTCACCTCGTAGGCCCGCGACCGCGTAGGCCCCACAGACCTACAGCCACAGAGAAGGCCGCCCGTGCACACCACGGGCGGCCTTCTTGCTGTCCGGCTCGGGCCGGCGGGCTCAGGTCGCGAAGACCTGCGAGTCGTCGGCGAAGGCCTTGAACTCCATCGCGTTGCCGGCCGGGTCGAGCAGGAACATCGTCCACTGCTCGCCGGGCTCGCCCTCGAACCGCACGTAGGGCTCGATGACGAACTCCGTCCCGGCCGCGCGCAGGCGCTCGGCGAGCTCCTGGAACTTCGCGACGGTCAGGATCAGGCCGAAGTGCGGGACGGGGACGTCGTGGCCGTCCACCGGGTTGTGGATGCGGCGCTGGCGTTCGGGCGCCAGGTGGGTCACGAACTGGTGGCCCTCAAGGTTCCAGTCGACCCAGCTGTCGGAGCTGCGGCCCTGGGAGAGGCCGAGCACCTCGCCGTAGAACTTGCGCGCGGCGGCGAGATCGTCGACCGGAACGGCGAGGTGGAAGCGGGGGATGGGCGAGTCCAGAACGGTCATGGCTGAACCTTCCTGTGGAGGGAGCCGCGGGCGTCGGCCGCGATGTCCGAATGTTAACATTAGGACATTCTGAGGAGGTGGGACAAGAGTGGCATCCGAGACCAGACCGCCCGGCAAGGTCGGGCCGGCCCGCCGCCGGGGCCTCGCCGACGAGGTGGCCGACACCGTGCGCGCGGCGATCTTCGACGGCACCTACCCGCCCGGCACCCAGCTGCGTGAGACCGAACTGTCCGCGGAGCTCGAGGTCAGCCGCGGCCCCGTGCGCGAGGCACTCATGCGGCTCGAGGGCGAGGGCCTCCTGCGCAGCGGCTGGCACCGCGGCGCGGTCGTCGTCGAGCTCTCCGCCGACGACGTGGCCGAGATCGACAGCCTGCGCGGGGCCCTCGAACACCTCGCCGTCCAGCTGGCGGTGGAACACGCCTCGGACGAGGACCTCGACACCGTCGCCCGCGCCGCCGACCGCATGGCCCGTGCCGGGGACGCCCACGAGCTCGCCGCCCTCGACGTCGCGTTCCACGACGCGGTCTACGCCGCGACCGGCCACCGCCGCCTGCAGGAGGCCTGGAACACGATCCGCTCCCAGGTGCACCTGTTCCTCGTGAGCCGCATCGGTGTGAGCGTCGACGGTTACCTCACGACCGTGCCCGGGGAGCACCGCGAACTGGCCGAGGCGCTGCGCGCGCGTGACACCGAGTCCGCGCTCCGCCTCTTCGCCGACCACCGTGAGCACGCCCTCGACGTGCTCACCGGCCGTGCCGACTGAACACGGTGTTCATGGGCGCCGGGCGCAGCCGATACAGGCCCGGGCCGTGGGCCGGGCGGCCAGGCGGTCCGGGTCGATCGGGCCGCCGCAGCGTTCGCAGGTCCAGTAGGTGCCTTCCCGCAGCCGCTCGGCGGCGAGGTCGAGGGCTTCGAGCTCGCGCTTCACGCGGCCGAGCATCGAGCGCACCTGCTCGCGCTCGTAGGCGATGGTCGAGCCCTCGGGGTCGTGCTCGTCGTCGTTGTTCGTGAACTCGGACGCCTCCACGACCTGCTCCCACTGCCGGGCGAGCTCCTCGGCCGACCGGGCGGCGTCGTCCCTGGCCCGCCGGACGCGTTCGGGCGCATCGGGGTCGGGCAGGTCCGGTTCGTGCTCCATGGCCTCGCTCTACCCCGGGTGGGCACCCCGGATCACACGCTGCCCTGTTCCAGGTCGTCCAACAGCCGCCCGAACCCGCCCGGGGCCCGGAAGGCACGACGGGCCGAGGTCAGGACCGGCAGGTCGGCAGGCCTGCGCACGGCGTGGCCGCGTACGGTCAACCGCTCCACCAACGCACGGTCCTCCCCGGACACGAGACCGGGGAACCCGCCGGCGTCGATGTAGGCCGAGGCCCGCACCCCGAGGTTGGCGCCGTGCACGTGCGCATGTCCGTCCGTGACGGGAAAACGCCGTGCGAAGTGCGCGGCCAGCCCCTCGGGGCGCAGCGACCAGTCCCCGACCTCGACCGTCCCCGCGACCGCGTCGTGGCCCTCCTCGGCGTACCGGAGCTGGGAGCTGATCCACCAGGGCGGCACGAGCGTGTCGGCATCGGTCGAGGCGAGCCAGAGAGCCCCGGGGCGCACACCCGTACACAGCTCCATCGCGTACTGCACGCCTTCGGCACGCGCCGTCCCCACACCCACGCGGGGCACATCGAGCACGTGCGCGTCCATGAGCCGAGCGGCCGCCGCGGTCGTGTCGTGGCACCCGTCCGCAACGACCACCACGTGGCAGCGGTGTGGAGGCAGAGGCGCGAGGGCGAGGGAACGGTGCACCGCGGCCACGCAGGCGGCCACGGACGCCCCTTCGTCATGGGCGGGCACGACCACCGCCGCGGCGCGGATCACGGTCACGGCCTCCCACCCGGGTGAACGGCGAAGGTGTCGAGGAGGAAGTCGGCCTCCACGTGGCCGGCCGTGCGGGACAGTTCCGGGACCTCCGCCAACACGCGGTGCACCCCGTCACCGGACCGCACGTGTCCTTCGGCCTCGTGCCTCCAGTGCACCGCCACGACCGTGGCACCCGGCAGCGCGCACGCCAGGGTCCGGCCGATCACCTCGTGCAGCTCCGCATCGTCGAAGTAGTAGAGCATCTCCGAGAGCACCACCAGGTCGAACGTGCCCTCGGGCCAGTCACGCGGAACCCGCCCCCGCTCGACCCGGACGTGGTCGACCCCGGCCGCTTCGCGACGCGCCTGTTCCACCGCGGTGGGAACGGGGTCGATGGCGTGCAGGGACGCGCACCGCTGGGCCAGGCCGCGGGTGAGCATGCCGATCGAGCACCCGGGTTCGAAGGCGCGCGCATACCGTTCCTCGGGCAGGCAGGCCAGGGTGAGGTCCCGCTTGCGCTGCTCGTACCAGCGGGAACGGAAACCCCACGGGTCGTCCGAGCCCTCGTACATGCGGGTGAAGTACGCCGGGTCCGTGCTCACGCGAACACGACCTCCTCCCCGCGCCCGAAGTGCGCCACCATGCCGGGCGTCAGGACGGCCTCGTCGCCCGAACGCTCGCTCAACGGTGCGATCTGCGTGCGGAACCTGGCCACGGCCCTCTGCTTGCGCGCGACGGCCTCGGCCGACAGGGGCACCCGTCGCGCCCGGTCCCAGGGCACCGCGTCAGAACCGGGCTCGGCCCAGTGCCACATCCACACCGGGTACCGGAGCAGGTCCACTCCGCAGGCCCGCGCGGCCTCGGCCGCTGCCCCGCCCGCGGCCATGTGGTCGGGGTGCAGGTCCCCCTCCCACGACGTCACGCACAGGTCGGCACCGTCCAGCAGATGCCGCAGCCGGCCGGAGAGCTGTGCGACCGCCCCGGCGGCCTTCCCGTCCGGTAGCCCCAGACGGACCACGTCCGCGTCGTCGGCGCCGAGTTCGGCCAGGGCCGCCGAACGCTCCTCCACCCTCAAGCGCACGAGTTCCTCCGGCGGTGTGGTGGGGCTGTCCGGGTGCGAGCCCTCCCCGTCGGTCACGGAGACCACGCGCACACGCACGCCCCGCTCGGCGAGCATCGACAGGGCCCCGCCGAACCCGAGGACCTCGTCGTCCGGATGCGGGGCGACGACCACGACGTTGCGCACGCCGCGAAGATCGGCCTCGGGCAGGCGCGCCCCGGCCGCCCACCTCTGCCATGTGCTCTCGTCCGTCCCTGGGGCATCGATCGGGTGGGAACGCCTCATGGCCCCGCTCCTGCCGCCCCGTGTGCGGCCCGTTCCCCCAGCTGTGCGAGGTCGCGCGCACCGTGGTGCTGCCGGATGTACACCGACAGGTCCTGCGCAGCGCGTGTGTAGGCGGCGTCCGACGCGAGAGGGCCGGCGCCCAACGCCTCCGCGCAGTGGCCCAGGACGGAGGAACAGGCCGAGGCCACGACAGAACGGACCAGGAGGGCACGTTCGGCGGCCCGGCCCCCGAGGTCGTCGGGGTCGTCGTCGATCTCCTCCGCAGCCCGCCGCAGCACGTCGCGGGCCGCACGCAGGTCACGGACGACAGCGCCGTAGTACCCGAGCGTGTGCGGGTCGGGAGAGCCGACACCGGCCTTGTCGGCCAGCGTCTCGGCCACCGCCTCCGCGCCCCCGTACCAGCACGCCGCGACGCCGCACCCGCCGTGGTGGAACCCGGGGCGGCCGGTGTAGTCGCCCGGCTCGCCCACCTCCACGGCGGGGACGTCCTTGAAAGCGAGAGTGAGGGTGTCGCTGTCCGACATCCCTTCCGCGGCCCAGGTGGAGGGGTCGGCGGTGGTGCCCTCGTTCTCGATGGCGAACAGGCGCCGCCCACCCGAGTCGGCGCCCGCGGTGACCAGGGCGTGTGTGCAGGTCCGGGCGCCCGAGCAGAAGGGCTTGCTGCCGTTCAACACCCACCTGGAACCGTGTCGGCGAGCGCTCAGCCGGTGGGTCGGCGGGTGCGCGGCCCACACACCCCAGAGCTCCCCGGAGGCCGGCAGGTCCGCACCGAGCTCGTCCAGGATCGCCGCGGCGTCGGTGTGGCCCTCGGCCAACCGGGCCAAGGACAGGTCCTGTCGCCCCAACCGGATCAGGGACTCCCACCTCTGCCAGGTGTTCCCGTCCCCGGGGAGCGGGAGATCGAGGTTCCCTTCCTGGAGCTCGCTCAGGAGCGCCGGCGCGGTCGGCGCCCTCGCGTGGCGGCCCGGCCCCCGGTGGCCGGGAGCGTCGCCGTCGGTGGGGCGCGGTGCGGGTACGTGCGCCGTTTCGGCCCTGCTCATGTGCCCCCCTGTGCAGCCGCGGTGTCCTCCTCCGCTGCCCGGGGGTCGGGACCACGAAACAGGCGGTTGCCGGGGCCCGGGGGTCAGCCCTGACGGTCCGGGCCCGAGGAACCCCGGGGGAGAGCACCGGTCTCGACGAGGACCTCGGCGAGCTCCCGGAGCTTGGTGTTGAGGTTCTGCGAAGCCTTCACGAGCAGCGCGAACGCCTGGTCGCCGGGCACCTTGTAGCGCTCCATCAGGATCCCGGTCGCCTCACCGATCCTGGAGCGCGTCTGCATGGCGTCGCGCAGACGCGCATCGTTCTGGGCGCTGGCGAGTGCGACGGCCGCGTGCGCGGCCAGCACCTGCCCGATCTCCACCGAGCCCCGGTCGAAGGCGTTCAGCTCCGTGGAGTACAGGTTGAGGCAGCCCAGGACCTCGCGCCGTGTGTACAACTGGTGCGACATCATGCTCCGCACACCCAGTCCGGCGACCTCGGCGGCGAAGACGGGCCACCGCCCGTCCTGGCGCACGTCGTCGACGACGTAGACCTGCCGGTCGTGGATCGTCTCGAGGCACGGACCCTGGCCTGTCGTGTACTGGAGCTGGTCGGCGTGTTCGACGAGCGGATCCGTGGCCACGGGGGTCGATATCGTGCCGTCACCGCCCACGAGTGAGATCCCCGCGAACTCGCAACCGCCGACCTCGCTCGCGGCCAGGTCGGAGATCTCCTCGAGCGTGGCCTGCACGGACCCCCGGTCGAGCAGGTTCCTGGCCACGTCGGCGAAGGCGTCCGCGGTCTTCTGGGCTGCGCTGGTCATTCCCGGTCCTCCGGACCCCTGACGGATGGTCCGCACAGGATTCGACGGCGTTCGTCCGCGCGTTCATCATCGCCCGTCCGATGGTGGGGCTCAAGCTCGACGGGGGGCGGACACGCCTCGCCGTGATGCGGGTGTGGCGTTTGAGTGGAAGTGTCCGGGGTATCCCGCGAGAAGGTCCGACAGCGCGGCCTCCCTCGTGGGACGTACGGCGATCTACGAAGCCGATCCGTCCCACCACGACCTCCGCTCACACGAGGCGGAAGGTGGGAGATGATGGCCATGCGCGAAGCCCGGACCGACACCCGCAACCCCGTACCGCAGCCCCGCAGGCCCAGCGAACCGGTCAACGGGGAGACGCTCCTCGCGGATCTGGTCCGAGTGGGCAGCGACGAGCGCGCCGCCGGACGGCTGCGGGCCCGCATCGTGCAGATGTACCGCCCCGTGGTGGCCAGGGAGGCCTTGCGGTACCGCAATCGTGGTGTGGACTCCGAGGAGCTCCTCCAAGTGGGGTCCCTCGCCATGATGAAGGCGATCCAGGGGTTCGACCCCTCCCGCGGATCGCGGTTCGTCTCCTACCTGCTCCCGATGGTCTCGGGGGAGATCAAACGGCACTTCCGCGACACCCAGTGGGCGGTGCACGTCCCCCGCAACTGGCGGGACCAACGCGGGGCACTGATCCGCTTCGTCGCCGACTTCGTCCACGAGCACGCCCGGGAACCGACGCAGAGCGAGATCGGCGCCCACTTCGACCTGGATCCCTCGGAGACCGGGGCCTTCATCAACGCGACCTCGGCCTACTCCGCGGCGTCCCTGGACACCCCGCGGGGGACCGACGAGGAAGGCAACGAGGTCCCTCTGGCGAGCACGATCGGTTCCCGCGATCCCGACGTCGAATCGGTGGTCGACAGGGAGCTGTTGCGCGACGCCCTCAGCCGGTTGTCGCAGAGGGAGCGCCGCGCCGTCGTCCTCAGTTACTTCGGTGAGCTGTCGCAGACCACCATCGCCGGGTACCTCGGTTGCTCCCAGATGCAGGTCTCCCGCATCATCCGTGCCGCCCTGGACCGGATGCACGCGGAGTTCACCGACGAGGAGTGATCGCCGGCGGGCGTGGCGACGCCCGGGCCGAGCACGAGTGAAGGGGCGGCCGGGCTCTCCCCCCGGTGAGTCGGCCGCCCCGGTGGGGCCCGGCTCTCTCCCCTGTGGAACCGGGCCCCGGTGGGAACACGCGCCCGGACGGGGGCGGTTCCCTGGGATGCTCGGGCACCTCCGGAGCGGGTTCCGCGTCCGGGCCCCGAGCGGGTCTACCGGACCCCCTGCACAGGCCGCGCCGCGGTCAAACAGGCCCGGCCCCGGACACACACGTGCCCCCGGACACACAAAAAAGGCCAGGTCGCTGGACCTGGCCTCGGGTGATCGGAGCGGATGACGGGAATCGAACCCGCGTTATCAGCTTGGGAAGCTGAAGTTCTACCATTGAACTACATCCGCGTCGTCGGATCGGGCGCGTGTCCCGCTCCGTCAACGGGGCCCATCCTAGCCCACGTTCGGGGCCGGTCGGCAACTCGGTCCGGCCCGCGGCCGCCCGCGCGGTGCCTGCGGGGGGCATCGATCGAGGTCGCACAGGGTGTCGGGGCAGGCGGTAAATTCGGAGCGTGCTGCTCTCCGATCGCGATATCAGGTCCGAAATCGACGCCGGCCGGGTCAAGCTCGACCCCTTCGACCCCGGCCTCATCCAACCCTCCAGCATCGACGTCCGGCTGGACCGCTTCTTCCGGGTCTTCGAGAACCACAAGTACCCGCACATCGACCCCTCGGTCGAGCAACCGGACCTCACCCGGTTGATCGAGACCGACGGGAGCGAGGCGTTCATCCTCCACCCCGGCGAGTTCGTGCTGGCCTCCACCTACGAGGTGGTCTCCCTGCCCGACGACATCGCCAGCCGGTTGGAGGGCAAGAGCTCCCTCGGGCGCCTGGGTCTGCTGACCCACTCCACGGCGGGCTTCATCGACCCCGGTTTCTCGGGGCACGTGACGCTGGAGCTGTCGAACGTGGCGACGCTGCCGATCAAGCTCTACCCCGGCATGAAGATCGGGCAGCTGTGCATGTTCCGGCTCTCGTCCCCGGCCCAGCACCCGTACGGTTCTGCCGTGTACGGATCGAAGTACCAGGGGCAACGGGGTCCGACGCCCTCGCGCGCCCACCAGAACTTCATCCGGACCAGCATCGATCCGGAAGGCTGACCCCGGCTCTTCACCGCGGAAACCCCTTACGGTACGGTCATAAAAAGACACATACAGTATCTCTGTGCAGCGTATACCTGATTGTTACCCAGAGTCGCCTAAACTGGCCAGTGGTGTAAATCACGATCGGGCGCCTTGTGGGATCGACAACCACGGCTGTAGGTCGGCGTACGGATTTTGTCCCGGTTAAACCTGTTATTTCCCGGTGACAAACCGCCTGAACTGTGCGTTCACATCTCGGTAAGGTAGCGCTCCGACGTGAACCGGGTAGCGGGTCCCGCCTTCGAAGGGCGCGCACAGGGGGCTCTGCGCAGGCCTGCTGCCCTCGGGATCCGCGGGTCGAACGCGGGGTGGAGACACCTCATGCGTGCCTCGCGGCCGGGACAGCCCCATAGAGGAGACCGTGCCAGCAGTACGCGCAGACAACCTGTACAAGGTGTTCGGGAAGCAGTCGAGGACGGCCGTCGAGCGGCTCTCCGACGGCAGCCACCGTGACACCATCGCCGACCTCGACGTGACTGCAGCCGTCATCGACGTGTCCTTCGAGGTCGAACCCGGCGAGATCTTCGTCGTCATGGGCCTGTCCGGGTCGGGGAAGTCCACCCTGATCCGGATGCTCAACGGCCTCCTGGAGCCCACCGCGGGCACCGTGGAGGTCGACGGCGTCGACATCACCGCCCTGAGCAAGAAGCACCTGCTGAACCTGCGGGGCGAGAAGATCAGCATGGTCTTCCAGCACTTCGCCCTGCTCCCGCACCGCACGGTGCTGGAGAACGCCGCCTACGGCCTGGAACTGCGCGGCCTCCCCAAGGAGGAGCGCGACGCCAAGGCGATGCAGAACCTCGAGATGGTCGGCCTGGAGGGCTGGGAGCACAAGTTCCCGCACCAGCTGTCCGGCGGTATGCAGCAGCGCGTGGGTCTGGCCCGCGCCCTCGCCGCCGACACCGACATCATCCTCATGGACGAGGCCTTCAGCGCCCTCGACCCGCTGATCCGCCGGGACATGCAGACCCAGCTCCTGGAGCTGCAGAAGTCCCTCGGCAAGACGATCGTCTTCATCACGCACGACCTGAACGAGGCCATGCGCCTCGGCGACCGGATCTGCGTGCTGCGGGACGGCCGCGTCGCCCAGATCGGTACGGCCGAGGAGATCCTGAACGAGCCGGCCAACGAGTACGTGTCCCGCTTCATCGAGGACGTGGACCGCACCCGTGTGCTGACCGCCTCGTCGGCCATCGACGCCGGCGTCGCCGCGGACCCCGGCGCGCGCCAGGTCGGCGCCGCCACCCCGATCGCCGAACTGTACGAGGACATGACCACAGCTGATCGACTCCGTGTCGTCTCCGAGGAGGGCGAGGTCCTGGGCATGGTGTCCCGTGGTTCCGTGCTCGCTGCCCTCGCCGCCGGGAAGGAGGGCCAGTCGTGAATCAGGTCGACTTCCCTCCGGAGATCCCGATCGGCTCCTGGTTCGAGGCCGGTAACGAGTGGCTCAAGGCCAACTTCGGGATCGTCTTCGACGCCATCGGCGCGTTCGTGCGCTGGGCCGTCGAAGTACTGTCCGGTTTCTTCATGGAACCGGGCGCCGGGCAGCTCGCCTTCATCGCCGCGGTGCTCATCGCCGCACCGCTGGTCCGCACCGCCAAGCGCCTTCCGCTGGCGATCGTGGTCGGCGTGGTCTCGTTGCTCTACATCCTGCAGGCAGGGGCAGAGTTCGGGAACACGATCATCAACAACATGCCGCCCTTCCTGTTCCTGTGGGCGGTCGATCTCTTCGACACCGGCGTCGTGGACGCCTACTTCTGCATCTCGCTGGTGTTCCTGGTCGCGGTGACCGTGCTGGGTGCCATGGACAAGGGCGCCCGCATCCGCACCGCCGTGATCGCCGGCGGCTGGCTGGTGGCGCTCCTGCTCGGCTGGCTCGTCCTGCCGATGGTCGTCACCGACCCGATGTCGCTGCTGATGATCCTGCTGCTCAGCCTCCTCGCCCTTGCGGTGGCCGGCTGGCGCATGGGCCTGTTCGCGCTCCTGACGCTGACCCTGGTCGCCTCGGTCGGCCAGTGGGACAACGCGATGGACACCCTCGGGCTCGTCCTGGTGGCCGCGGCGATCGCCGTCGTCATCGCGATCCCGATCGGTGTCGTGGCGGCCTACAACGACACCGTCAGCAAGATCGTCAAGCCGGTCCTGGACCTCATGCAGACCCTGCCGGCGTTCGTGTACCTGATCCCCGCGATCTTCTTCTTCTCCATCGGCGCGGTTCCCGGCGTCGTCGCGACCATCGTCTTCTCGATGCCTCCCGGCGTGCGCCTCACGGAGCTGGGCATCCGCCAGATCGACAAGGAGCTGGTCGAGGCGGGTGAGGCCTTCGGTGCCTCCAACCGCAAGATCCTCACCGGCATCCAGCTCCCGCTGGCCCTCCCGACCATCATGGCCGGTGTCAACCAGGTCATCATGCTCGGCCTGTCCATGGTCGTCATCGCCGGCATGGTCGGCGCCGGCGGTCTGGGCAGCGACGTCTATCAGGGCATCACCCGCAACGACGGTGCCCTCGGCTTCGAGGCGGGTATCGCAGTGGTGATCCTGGCGATCTTCCTGGACCGCCTGACCGTGGCAGTGACCAAGAACGGGCCGCAGTCGCGGTCCGGAGCCTGACCCACCCCGCCAAGCCCCGCACAACCGAATTCCCCGAGGGAAGGATTCCCTGATGTACAGCCGTAAGCGCATGACCGGGCTGGCCGCGGCCGGCATGGCAGGTGCCCTGATGCTCTCCGCGTGTGGCGGTGACGGACAGGACCTGACCGGTGACGACAACGGCGCCGCCGAGGACGCCCAGTCCATCGACATCGCGCTGATCGCCTGGGAGGAGGCCATCGCGGTCACCGCCATGTGGGAGGTGATCCTGGAGGAGAAGGGTTACGACGTCAACGTCACCGAGGTCGACGTGGCCCCCGCTTACCAGGGTCTCGCCCAGGGCGACATGGACCTCTACCTCGACACCTGGCTCCCCGTCACCCACGAGGAGTACTGGGACGACTACGGCGACCAGCTCGAGGACCTCGGCGTCTGGTACGACAACGCGGTCCTGACGCTGACGGTCCCCGAGTACATGGAGGACATCAACGAGATCCCGGACCTGGTCGACCACGCGGACGAGCTCGACAACCGCATCGTCGGTATCGACCCGGGCGCCGGTCTGACCCGTGTGACCGAGGAAGACGCCATGCCGGGTTACGGCCTGGACGACGACTTCGAGCTGGTCACCTCCTCCGGTGCCGCGATGCAGGCCGAGCTGGCCGCCGCGGTCGCCGACGAGGAGCCCATCGTGGTGACCCTGTGGCGTCCGCACCCGGCCTACGCCGAGCACGACCTCAAGGACCTCGAGGACCCCGAGGGCCTCATGGGCGAGGCCGAGGAGATCCACGCCCTGGGCCGTGACGGCTTCGCCGAGGAGTTCCCGTCCCTGTCCGGCTGGATCGAGGGCTGGGAGATGAGCGACGACGAGCTGGCCGAGCTCGAGGTGCTCACCCTCGACGAGTACGAGGACGACCCGCAGGAGGGCGCTCGCGTCTGGCTGCAGGACAACCAGGAATTCCTGGACCGCACCCTGGGCGAGGACGCCGAGGGCCTGGAGTTCTGATCCCGGTACCGCGCCGTATCTGATGCCCGACCCGGTTCCCCCGCGCCAGAGGCCGTGGGGAGCCGGGTCGTCGTGTGTCAGTCCCCATTCCCCACACCCCCCGGCCCCCCATGCCCCCCGTGATCCTGTCCCCTGATGTGAAGGAACCCCGGATGTACAGCCGTAAGCGCATGACCGGGCCGGTCGCGGCCGGCGTGGCAGGTGCCCTGATGCTCTCCGCGTGCGGCGGTGACGGCCAGGACCTCACCGGCGGCGAGGACGGTGGCGGCGAGGACACGCAGTCCATCGAGATCGCGCTCGTGCCCTGGGAGGACGGGATCGCGGTCACCGCGCTGTGGGAGGCCGTCCTGGAGGAGAAGGGCTACGACGTCGAGGTAACCGAGGTCGACATCGCCCCCGCGTTCCAGGGCCTGGCCAACGGCGACGTCGACCTGTTCCTCGGCATGTCCTACCCGCTCACGCACGAGGAGTACTGGGAGGACTACGGGGACGACCTGGAGAACCTCGGGCCCTGGTACGACAACGCCTCCCGCGTCCTGGCCGTGCCGGAGTACGTCGACGAGGTCGACTCCATCCCCGACCTGGTCGACCACCCCGAGCTGTTCGACAACCAGATCGTGGGCATCGACCCGGGCGCCGGCCAGACCCGGCTGATGGAGGAAGAGGTCATCCCGGGTTACGGCCTCGACGAGGACTTCGAGCTCGTGAACTCCTCGAGCGCCGCGATGCAGGCCGAGCTGGCCGGGGCCATCGCCGAGGAGGAGCCGATCGTGGTGACCCTGTGGCACCCGCACCCGGCCTACGCCCAGCACGACCTCAAGGACCTCGAGGACCCGGACACGCTCCTGGGCGAGCCCGACGGACTCAATTCGGTCGGCCGCGAGGGCTTCGCCGAGGAGTACCCCGCCATGGCCGAGTGGCTCGGGGACATGCACATCGAGGACGACGTCTTCGCCGAACTCCAGGTGCTCACCGTGCACGAGCACGAGGACGACCCGGTCGAGGGCGCCCGCGAATGGCTCCGCGACAACCCCGACTTCCTCGAGGACACCTTGGGCGAGGACGCCGAGGGCCTGGAGTTCTGACCCGCCGTCCGGACCGAGCACCCGGACGGCCATCCCCTGATGGAAGGAACCCCACGATGTACAGCCACAGACGTCTGACCGGGCTCGCGGCCGCCGGCATGAGCGGTGCCCTGCTGCTCACCGCGTGCGGCGGCGGGGCCGAGGACCTCACCGGTGAGAACGGCGAGGCGGCGGAGGACGGGCAGTCGATCGACCTGGCGATGATCGCCTGGGACGACAGCATCGCCGTCACCTCGCTCTGGGCGGTGATCCTGGAGGAGAAGGGCTACGACGTCGACATCACCGAGCTCGACGTCGCCCCCGCGTTCCAGGGCCTGGAGAACGGCGACGTCGACGCCTACCTGGGTGTCTGGCTCCCCGTGACCCACGAGGAGTACTGGGAGGACTACGGCGAGAACCTCGAGAGCCTCGGGGTCTGGTACGACAACGCGGTCCTGACGTTGACGGTCCCCTCGTACATGGAGGACGTCAACGAGATCCCGGACCTGGTCGACCACGCCGACGAACTCGGGAACCGGATCGTGGGCATCGACCCGGGCGCGGGCCTGACCCGTGTGACCGAGGAAGAGGCGATGCCGGGCTACGAGCTGGAGGACGACTTCGAGCTCGTCACCTCCTCGGACGCCGCGATGCAGGCCGAGCTCGACGCGGCGGTCGCCGAGGAGGAGCCCATCGTCGTCACCCTGTGGCGCCCGCACTCGGCCTACGCCCAGCACGACCTGAAGGACCTCGAGGACCCCGCCGCCTACATGGGCGAGGCCGAGGACCTGCACGCGGTGGGCCGCGAGGGTTTCCGGGACGAGTACCCGGCCCTGACCGGCTGGATCGACGAGTGGGACATGAGTGACACCGAGCTCGCCGACCTCGCCGGGCTCACCCTGGTCGAGCACGAGGGCGATCCCCAGGAAGGGGCGCGCGAGTGGCTGAGCCAGAACCCGGAGTTCCTGGAGCGCACGCTGGGCGAGGACGCCGAGGGCCTGGAGTTCTGACGCTCCGTCCCAGCCCCTCCGCATGAGGACGCGGGCCGCCTCCCGGGTGGGAGACGGCCCGCGCCGTCGTGTCTGTGCCGTTGTGTCCGCGCCGTCGTTCCAGGGGCCGGCCTCGGGTCAGATGCCGTAGTAGCGCCCTTGGGCGCCGCCCTCGTATCCGGGGTTGATCTGTGCACGGCGGGCGTCGCGCCGGGGCAGGGCGTAGGCGGACACGAGCCCGCCGATGAACCCGAACAGGTGGGCCTGCCAGGAGACGCCCGGGTACTGGGGCAGCACGCCCCAGATCATGGTCCCGTAGAAGAGGACGACGCAGATCATGATGACGATGTCGACCGTCTTGCGTTCGATGACTCCGCGCAGGACCGTGTAACCGAAGTAGCCGAAGACGAGGCCGCTGGCCCCGACGGTGAGGCTGTAAGGGGTGCTGAACAGCCATACGCCCACGCCGCTGACCACGATGATGATGAGTGTGGTCAGCAGGAACCGGCCCAGTCCGCTGAAGGCGACGAGCGAGCCGAGGACCAGGAACGGCAGCGAGTTGCCGATGAGGTGTTCCAGGTTCCCGTGCATGAACGGCGCCGTGAAAACGGTCCAGGGTGAGTCGAGGTCCCAGGCGCGCAGGCCGAAGGCGCGGTCGAGGTGACCGAACATCAGGAAGCTGTCGATCAGCTCGAACACCCACATGGCCGCGAGCATGCCGGCCACGGTCAGGATGGCGGTGATTCTGGACTCCTTCACGCCATCGAGGGTAGAACACGCGACTCGGGTCGAGCATGCGCATGGGGTGTGTGTGGCGCAATGGGCTGATGTGTTGTGGAAAACCCGAGATGGACGTTTTGTCCGGGCGGTCCCGGCCGAGCGCGGCCTCGGGCCGGCGTCAGCCCCGCGTGAGGGAGCGGTCGCGCGGCGGGATCCCGGCGGCGGCCATGAACATCTCGACCCGGGCCGGGTCGGTCATGCCGGTGAGCGGCAGGTAAGAGCGGGCGGTGCGCCGGTTGCGCAGCGACGGGAAACGCATGGGGCGCCCGGTGGTGTCGCACAGGCCGAGAGAGCGGATGCGCCCGGGGAGCACGTGGTAGGAGCCGATCTGCTCGGGGTCCAGGCTGACGGTGTACCGGCCGAGCGTGTAGCGGAACTCCTGCTCGTCGAACTCGAGCACGGGCGCGTGGATGCGGTGGCCGTGCACGGCCAGGGCGGTGCCGGCGGCCGCGAGGAGGACGGCGAGCACGAGGTTCGCCCAGTGCGCGGGGTCGACCAGGACCGTGATCACCGCGAGCACGAGCATGGTGTAACCGGACCACAGCTCCACGTGTTTGCGGCCGACAGGGCAGACCATGCGGACTGTCTCGGGCACGACACAAGCCTCTCTCGGTGGGGCGCTGAGCGGGGGCGGCAGCGGGGGTCCTGGCGCGATCCTATCGGCTCGGGCGGTAGGGCATCCCGGGTTTCGGACATCCCGGGCGCTCGATTGCGGTCTCCCGTGACGGTGTTCCTCGTGTGAATGAATGATCCTTATGCGTCGTATGTCTGGATTTCTCTGCGTCACCATTCGGCGTTGTTCTGTGAGAAAAGGCCGGTCGAGAAAAAGTCAGCACTGTTGACACAAGGGCGTGGAGAAGGGTTTTCCCGAGTTGGCCGAATCCGGTCGCGAGTGGTGGTCGATTCCCTGGTGGCCTGCGCAAACGCGGTTGTGACCGGCGGGTTAAGGGCGTGTGTCGGCGTGAGTGCGCCGAGAACCGCGGACGGGTTGCGGATGGGTCACGAATCCGGCATTGGGGCTATACAGACATTTCGCTGAATGGTGTTGTATGCGACTAATCGCCTAAGTTCGGCGGGGTGTGCGAAGAGTGCCCTCGCCGCGAGCACGGCTCGTTTCACGGATCAAGGGTGTCTCCAATGCACAAACGCAGGAAAACGCTGGCGCTGGCCGCGGCCGCGACGTCGGCCGTGCTGGTCGCGAGCGGCTGCTCCGGTGAGGGCGGCGACGACAGCGGGCCCGCCGAGGTCACCTGGGTGATCAACAGCCTCCCGGGCGCCTGGCAGAGCATCAGCCTGGCCGGCGGCAGTGTCTACAACGTCCAGATGCTGTCCGGGACCATCCCCTTCACGGGTCAGTGGAACCCCGAGGGCGAGTACGAGTTCAACATGGACGTGCTCGCCGAGGAACCCGAACTCCTCAACGACGACCCCGACGAGGGACCGTTCGAATGGCAGTTCACCTTCAACGAGGACGCCGTGTGGAGCGACGGCACCCCGATGAGCGGTGAGGACCTGCGCGTCACCTGGATGATGGCGGCCACCCCGGGCGAGGAGCACTGCAACGGGTGCGACAGCCGAGGGGGCATGAGCGAGGACAAGATCGAGGAGATCGAGACCGACGGCCAGACCGCCACCGTCCGGCTGAAGGAGGGCCTCGCCGACCCCGAGTGGGAGAGCACCTTCGACGCCCACAGCACCTCCGGCGGTTTCCTGCCCGCGCACCTGGCCGAGGAGAACGGCTGGGACATCGACGACCCGGACGAGCTCGGCGAGTACTACGAGTGGCTGCACTCCACCATGCCCGAGTGGTCCGGCGGCCCCTTCCAGATCGTGGAGGGCGACCTCGAGAACGAGGTCATCAAGGAGCCCAACCCCGAGTGGTGGGGTGACGAGCCCGGCCTGGACCGCATCACGATGCAGTTCAACGACGACGAGGGCACCTTCTACAACGCCTTCGTCAACGGCGAGATCGACGGCGGCAGCCCGGCCGACTACAACGAGGACGTCTTCACCCAGTTGGAGGACGTCGACAACGCCGTCACCGACATCGGCGAGGGCGAGACCTGGGAGCACATCGACTTCAACATGGGGGTCGAGGAGTTCGACGACGTCGAACTGCGCCGGGCGATCTTCACCGCGATCGACCGCGACGACATCGCCAACCGCAACTTCGGCGCCGGTTACCCCGAGTACGAGCTGAAGAACAACCACATGTTCGCCAGTGACAACGAGTACTTCGTCGACCACTACGAGGGCGAGACCCAGGGCACCGGCGACATCGAGGAGGCCCAGAACATCCTCGAGGAGGCCGGGTACGAGCTCGAGGGCGACCAGCTCACCCTCGACGGCGAGGACATCGGCCCGTTCCGCCTGCGCAGCACCGACACCGACGTGCGCAACACGTCGGTCCAGCTGATCCAGAACCAGCTCGCCGAGATCGGCATCACCGCCAACATCGAGATGACCGACGACCTCGGCGCCATGACCTCCGAGGCCGACTACGACATCATCCAGTACGGCTGGTCCGGCTCCCCCTGGTTCGCCACCAACCCCGAGCAGTACTGGCACTCCGGCAGCGGCAGCAACTACGGCAACTACGAGAACGAAGAGGTCGACGAGCTGACCGAGGAGGTCACCAACGCCACCGACCTCGACGACGCCGCCGACCTGGCCAACCAGGCCATGGAGGTCCTCGTCCCGGACGCCTACGTGATGCCGATCATGGCGGAGCCGAACTACTTCTTCGCCAACGACCGGCTGGAGAACGTGCACGACAACCTGAACTCCAGCTACCGCGCCACGTACAACATCGGTGAGTGGACCCTGGCCGGCCAGTAGGCCCCCGGTCCGCAGGTTCCACACGGCCCGGCCCAGGAACACCCCCGCCTGGGCCGGGCCGGTCCTCGTCACCCCGAAGGATCACACCCATGCTCGTTTACACGGTGCGGCGGATCCTGGGCGCGATACCCGTCCTCGTCCTCGCATCCCTTCTCACGTTCGTGATGATCGACGTCTCCGGAGACCCCCTCGCCGAGCTGCGGATGCAGACCCCGGCCCCGACGGAGGAGGTCATCCAGCAGGAGAGCGAACGTCTCTACCTCGACCGGTCGATGCCTGAGCGCTACTGGCTCTGGATCACCGGCGTCGGCGGCAACGGCGACATCGGACTGCTGCAGGGGGAGTTCGGACCCTCGACCCAGGGCCAGCAGTACGAGATCGGCCCCGCCATCGCCGAACGGCTCTGGACCACCCTGCGCCTGGTCGGCATCGCGATGATGCTCGCGCTGGGCCTGGCGATCATCGCCGGCTGCGTCAGCGCCATGCGGCAGTACTCCAAGCTCGACTACACCCTGACCTTCATCGGCTTCCTCTGCCTGGCCATGCCGACCTTCTGGCTCGCCGGCATCGTCCAGGCCTCCGGCGTGGAGCTCAACCAGCTCGTCGGCGGACAGGTCTTCAACACCATCGGCGACGGGCGCTACAACGCCGAGGGCCAACCACTCTGGGACCAGTTCGCCAACGCGTTCGCCCACATGGCCCTGCCGACCCTCGTGCTCATGCTGACCAGCTTCGCCCAATGGAGCCGGTACCAGCGCACGTCGATGCTGGAGGTCCTCAACAGCGACTACGTGCGGCTGGCCCGGGCCAAGGGGCTGCGCAACAAGACGGTGATCCGCCGCCACGCGCTGCGGACGGCGCTGATCCCGCTGACCACGGTATTCGCGCTCGGTGTCGCCGGCATCATCGATGGCGCGATCCTCACCGAGACGGTCTTCCAGTGGCGCGGTCTCGGCGACTTCTTCATCACCGCCGTGGAGAACAACGACTCCTACGCGCTGATGGGATGGCTGCTGCTGAGCGGCGTCCTGGTCATCCTGGCCAACCTCATCGCCGACCTCCTGTACGGCGTGCTCGACCCGAGGATCCGCTATGAGTGACAACGGCACGCCCATCACCTCGCCCGGCACGGCCGCGCAGCGGTCGGCGGCCGACCGCACCCAGCTCCAGACGATCGTGATCCGGTTCGTCCGGCACCGCCCCGCGATGATCAGCCTGTTCCTGCTGGTGGTCATCGCCGGGTTCGCGTTCCTCGGACCGCTGTTCTGGAAGTGGGACCACACGGTCTCCTCGGACATCCTCAGCAACCAGCCGCCCGGTGGTGACCACCCGCTCGGCACGTCCTCGGCCGGCCACGACGTGCTCGGCCAGCTCATGCGCGGCGCCCAGCAGACCCTCAAGGTCGCGCTGACCGTCTCGCTGTCGGCCACCGCGTTCGGGTCCCTGTGGGGCGCCACCGCCGGCTACTTCGGCGGGCGGACCGACGCGATCATGATGCGGATCGTGGACGTGTTCCTCATCGTCCCGCCGCTCGTCGCGGTCGCAGCGCTGTCGGGCAACACCAGTGGCGGCACGACCTGGGCCACGATCGCGGTCATCATCGCCCTCTTCTCGTGGGCACAGATCGCCCGTGTGGTGCGCGGCGTCGTGCTGTCCCTGAGGGAGCAGGAGTTCGTCGAGGCGGCCAAGGCCTCCGGCGCGTCCGCTCCGTGGATCATCATCCGCCACCTGCTGCCCAACGCGGCGGGCCCGATCATCGTCGCCGCGACGCTGCTCGTGGCGATCGCGATCCTCATGGAGGCGGGGCTGTCCTTCCTCCAGTTCGGGATCCAGCTGCCCGACATCTCGCTCGGCCAGATGATCGGCGAGGCCCGCACGGCGGTCTCCACCCGGCCGTGGACCTTCTACCCGCCGGGTGTGCTGCTGGTGCTGATCTGCCTGACGATCAACTTCATCGGCGACGGCCTGCGGGACGCGCTCGATCCGAAACAGACCAGGGTGCGGCGATGACGACAGAGAACACCATCACCACGGACACGGCGCTCGAGGTCGACGCGCTCAGTGTCACCTTCCCCTCCGACGACGGGCCCCTGCCCGCGGTCCGCGAGGTCTCCTACACCCTGCGCCGGGGCGAGGCCCTGGGCATCGTGGGGGAGTCCGGGTCGGGCAAGTCGGTGACCTCGATGGCGGTCATGGGCCTGCTGCCCAAGAACGCGAAGGTCGAGGGCTCGGTCCGGCTCATGGGCGAGGAGATCCTCGGCCTGCCCGACAAGGCCATCAGCGAGGTGCGCGGGCAGAAGATCGCGATGATCTTCCAGGACCCGCTGACCTCCCTCAACCCCGTCTACACGATCGGGTACCAGATCGCCGAGGCGGTGCTGGCGCACAACGCCGTCGGCAAGCAGAAGGCGTGGGAACGCTCGCGCGAGCTGCTCGAGATCGTCGGCATCCCCTCGCCGGACCAGCGGCTGCGCCAGTACCCGCACGAGCTCTCCGGCGGTATGCGCCAGCGTGTGGTGATCGCGATCGCGATGGCCAACGACCCGGACGTCATCATCGCCGACGAGCCCACCACCGCGCTGGACGTGACCGTCCAGGCGCAGGTGCTGGAGGCGCTGCAGTCCGCCCGCCGGGAGACCGGCGCGGCTCTGGTGCTCATCACCCACGACCTGGGTGTGGTCGCCGGGCAGGTCGAACGGGTCGCCGTCATGTACGGCGGGCGCATCGTGGAGTCCGGGCCGGTCGAGGAGGTCTTCTACCGGCCGCGCATGCCCTACGCGCTCGGCCTCCTCGGGTCGCTGCCCCGGTTGGACGAGGCACGCGCCGAGCGCCTCACCCCCATCCTGGGCACACCGCCCTCGCTCGTGGCCATGCCGCAGGGGTGCACGTTCGCGCCCCGCTGCCCCATGGCCCGGGAACAGTGCCACACCGAGGAGCCGGTGCTGCTGCGCACCCTCGACAACGGCGACCGGGTCCCCGCGCAGCCGGGGGACGCCGACGCCCACGTCGCGGCCTGCCACTTCAGCGACGAGCTGCGCGCCGACACCCGGCCCGAGGACCTCTTCCGGGCCACGGCCGTGGACACCGAGGGCGTGGAGTCGGTCGAGGAGCTCGACGAGGCGGAGGCATCGGTCGCCGGGGCCGCCGAGGGGTTCGGGAGCGCCGGCGAGGGCCCCGAACCGGAGCCCGAGGGCGAGCCCGAGGTGCTGCTGCGCGCCGAGGACCTGGTGAAGAACTTCCCGATCCGGTCCAAGGGCCTGCTCAAGCGCAAGGTCGGCGACGTCCAGGCGGTCTCCGGGGTCTCCCTGGAACTGCGCGAACGCGAGACCCTCGCGCTGGTGGGGGAGTCGGGGTGCGGCAAGTCCACGACCGCGCGGCTGCTGCTCAACCTCGTGCGGTTGACGTCGGGCGGCGTGAGCTACATGGGCAAACCGCTGCAGGGGCTGACCGACAAGCAGATGCGGCCGCTCCGCCGCGACCTGCAGATCGTGTTCCAGGACCCGTTCGCGTCGCTGGACCCGAGGATGACGGTGGCCGACATCATCGCCGAGCCGATGCTGATCCACCGCACCCGCAACGGGGACGCGAAGAAGCGGGTCAAGGAGCTGCTGGAACTGGTCGGGCTCAACCCCGAGCACGGGTCCCGGTACCCGCACGAGTTCTCCGGCGGTCAGCGCCAGCGCATCGGGGTGGCCCGGGCGCTCTCGCTCAACCCGAAGGTGCTGGTGCTGGACGAGCCGGTCTCGGCCCTGGACGTGTCGATCCAGGCGGGCGTGATCAACCTGCTGGAGGACCTCCAGGAGGAGCTGGGGCTGTCGTACCTGTTCGTCTCGCACGACCTGTCGGTGGTCAAGCACATCGCCGACCGGGTGGCGGTGATGTACCTCGGCAAGATCGTGGAGACCGCCACGACCGAGCAGCTGTTCGAGGCGCCCGCGCACCCGTACACGCAGGCGCTGATCTCGGCGATCCCGCTCCCGGACCCGGTCAAGGAGCGCACGCGCGAGCGCATCGTGGTGACCGGCGACGTCCCGAGCCCGGCCGACCCGCCGTCGGGGTGCCGGTTCCGGACGCGGTGCCCGAAGTTCGCGAACGAGCTGTCGGAGGCCGAGCGGAGCAAGTGCGTCGACCAGGTTCCCGAGCTGCGGGAACGCGGGTCGGGGCACCGCGACGCCTGCCACTACTCGGAGGTGGTCGAGCTCCTCTGAACAGAGGGTGACCGGAACCGGGCGACTTCCCATTGGGTTCGATACGGGGACATACCGGCGCGCAAGCATGGCGCACGCCCGGTTCCGGGGGTACCTTCGTGGCTTCGTTGGTGACCGGTAGGAGACACATGAATCACGTTCCGTCACCGGACCGCACTCGTCGCGGCCCGTCCCGCACCGTCCGTCCCCGACGTGAGCGCACGTGGTTGGCCGCGGCGGCCGTCGCCGCCGTCCCCCTGGTGCCGCTGGCCCCGGTCGGAGCGCCCGCGGCCCACGCCGACGTGGCCCCCGGCGCCGGCTCCGAGGAGCTCGTCGAACGCATCGAGGAGGCGCTCGACGACCCCGCCCTGGAGGGCGCGACCTCCGGGGTGCTCGTCGAGGACCCCGAGACCGGCGAGGTCCTCTACGGGGACGAGACCGGCGCCCAGTTGATGCCCGCCTCCAACATGAAGATGTTCACCGCCGCCGCGGCCCTGGAGGCCCTCGGCCCCGACCACACCTTCGAGACCCGGGTGGTGGCCGAGAACGCCGACGGGGCCCCGTCCTCGGTCGAGGACCTCCACCTGGTCGGCGGCGGCGACCCCACGCTGTCCGCCGACGACATCGACACCCTCGCGGCCGAGGTGGCCGACGCCGGTGTCGAGGTCGTCGAGGGCGACCTGCTCGCCGACGACAGCCGCTTCGACGGGGAGCGCCTGGTCGACGACTGGTGGGAGGAGGACGAACCCTTCGCCTACGGGGCGCAGATCTCCGCGCTGACCGTCGCCCACGGGGACCGCTTCGACACCGGTGTCACCGAGGTCGCCGTCGAACCCGCCGGCGAGGGCGAGGCCGTCACCGTCGACCTCGGTGCCGCCGACGGTTACGCCGAGCTCGACAACAGCGCCGAGACCGGTGCCCCCGGCAGTGAGGACACCCTGCAGATCGACCGGCCCACCGGCACGAACACCATCGAGGTCACGGGCTCCCTGCCCGCGGACGCCGGCGCGGTCGAGGAACTGCGCACCGTCGACGAGCCGGCGGGACTGGCCGGGCACCTGTTCGCCGGGGCGCTGGAGGAGCACGGTGTCGAGGTGCAGGGCGACCTCCAGTACGGGCAGCTGCCCGGCGAGTGGGACGACCCGCTCGACCTGGCCGGGCACACCTCGCCCGAGCTGGCCGAGATCCTCGTGCCGTTCATGAAGTTCAGCAACAACGCCCACGCCGAGATGCTCGTCAAGGAGATGGGTCAGGAGGCCGCGGGCGAGGGCAGCTGGGAGACCGGGCTCGCCGAGCTCGAGTCGACCCTCGAGGGGATCGGCGTGGACACCGCGCAGCTCGAACTGAACGACGGTTCCGGGCTCTCCCGCAGCAACCTCGTCACCGCCTCGACCGTGAGCGACCTGCTGGTTCAGGCCCGCGGCGCCGAGTGGTCCGAGGACTTCCGCACGTCACTGCCGGTGGCAGGGGAGTCCGACCCGTTCGTGGGTGGGACGCTGTCCGAGCGCATGACCGACAGCGCCGCCGAAGGTGTGCTGACCGCCAAGACCGGGACGCTGTCCGGGGTGAGCGCGCTGTCCGGGTACGTGCCCGCGCCCGACGGCGGCGAGCTCGTCTTCAGCGTGGTCAACAACGGCCACGAGGGCGCGGCCCCCACCCACGTGCAGGACGCGATCGGCATCGCGGTGGCCGAGCACCTGGGCCACGGGGCCGGATCCGGCGCGGCACCGCTGCGCGCCGGGGAGTCCTCCGGCGGTGAGGTCGAGTGCTCCTGGTCGGGCACCTGCTGACCGCACGCCCGCGCTGACGCGGGACCGACACGGTCGGGCCCCGGTTCACCGGAAACCCTCCGGTGAACCGGGGCCCGACGTGTGTCCGGGGCGGTGCCGGGTCGGTGATCCGAGCGGTTGTCCACAGGTGGGAAAACCCGGATGTCGCTCCGTGGAAGAGGCTGGCAGTCTGGACATGGAGGAGACACCGACCCCTCGCGCGCCGGGCCAGGCACTGACCCGCCGGACCCCGGTCGGCCCTCCGGATCACCCCCTCCTGCGCCCCTGACCGGGGCGCGACACCACCCGGAAGGCACGTATGGCTCTGCCCGACATCGGCGCGTGGATCGGCCAGCTCCTGTCCGTCCTCGTCTTCCTCCCGATCCTGCTCCTGCTGGGGTTCCTGGCCAGCCGCATGATGGGCGTGCCCTTCAGCGTGCCGCGCCTGGTCTTCTCCGGCGCCGTCGGCATGCTCCTGGGCAGCGTGCTCTCGGTGGTGCTCTACTACGGCTCGTTCGAGGTGGCCAACCAGCGGGGCGACACCTACGAACCCGCGTTCGTGGCTGTGGTGTATGTGGTGATGGCGGCCCTGGCGATGCTCGCCTTCGTGGCCACCGAGCTGGTCGTACCGCGCGGCACCCGGGTGCGGCCGGTGGCGATGGCGCTGGAGGTCAAGGACTGGGCCGGCCGGGTGCGCCGCTACCGCACCATCACGTGGATCCTCGCCCGGCACGGCCTGTGGGGTTACGTCGGCGGGCGCCGTGACGGAGGGGAGGACGCCTCCACCCAGCGCCGCCTCGCACGGTCGCTGGCGCGCTCCTTCGAGGAGGCCGGGGTCGTCTTCGTCAAGCTCGGCCAGGTGCTGGCCACCCGCCGGGACCTGCTGCCGCCGGTCTTCGTCGAGGAGCTCGGCCGGCTGCACAACGAGGTCGCGCCCGTGCCCTTCGACGCGGTGCGCACCCGCGTCGAGGACGAGCTCGGCCGCCCCCTCGACGACCTCTTCGCCGAGTTCGACCCGGTCCCGCTGGCCGCCGCCTCCATCGGGCAGGCGCACGCCGCACGCCTGCACACCGGCGAGCAGGTCGTGGTGAAGGTGCAGCGCCCCGGCATCGCGCCCGTCGTCGAACGCGACCTCGACATCATCGGCCGGCTCGCACGGCGCTTCCACGAGCACACCGACTGGGGCCCGGCGATCGGGGTGGTGGACCTGGCCGACGGGTTCGCCGAGGCGCTGCGCGAGGAGCTCGACTTCGAGGTCGAGGCCGCCAACATCGCCGCCATGGCGGAGGCCTCCGCGGGCTCGCCCGTGCGCATCCCCGGGGTGCACGAGGCCTGGACGAGCCGCCGCGTGCTCGTCATGGAGCGGTTCCACGGCACACCCATCGGCTCGGTCGACCCGGCGCGCATGAACGGCGACCGCATCGCACACGAGCTCCTGGAGTGCCTGCTCGACCAGGTGCTGATCAAGGGGATCTTCCACGCCGACCCGCACCCGGGCAACATCTTCCTGCTCGACACCGGCGAGGTGGGCCTGCTCGACCACGGGTCGGTGGGGCGCCTGGACGGGCACACCCGCGAGGCGCTGCAGCTGATGATGCTGGCCATCGACCGTGCGGACGCCGTGCTGCTCACCGACACGCTCCTGGACGTGGCCACCGACGCCGACGGGGTGGACTCCGAACGGTTGCGGCGTGCGCTGGGGCAGTTCATGGTGCGCTATCTCAACACGGGCACGGCCGCGCACGCGCGCATGTTCACCGAGCTGCTGCTCATCGTCACGCGCTTCGGGCTGGCGCTGCCGGGCGAGCTGGCGGCGGTCTTCCGGGCGCTGGCGACGGTGGAGGGCACGCTGGTGCGCCTGTCGCCGGGCTTCGACGCGGTCTCGGAGGCCAAGCGTTTCGTGAGCGCGCGGGTGGCCGAGCGGGTCAACCCCAAGGACCTGCGGGACATGGCGCTGGGGGAGGTCGTGGCGATGCTGCCGACCCTGCGCCGGCTCCCGCGCCGTATCGACCGCATCACCGATCAGCTGCACCGGGGCCGGTTCACCGTGCAGGTGCGCCCCTTCGCCCACCCCGACGACCGGCGCATGATGCGGGACATGGTGACGCGGGTGGTGCTCATGGTGCTGACGGTGGTCACGGGGCTCATGTCGGTGGGCCTGTTCATCGCTACCGACGGGTCCCGGACCACGTGGGCGGAGATGTCGATCCAGGCTCAGGTGTTGGACGCTGGTGCGTGGGTGCTGTTGGGAACGGCGGCGCTGATGATGCTGCGCCTGTTGGTCGGGGTGGCGCGTGACAACACCGACCGAAGACGCTGAGCCTCACGGGGCACAGCGGCGCGGCGTCGTCCCCAGCCTGTGGACAACTTCTCGCCCGGAGCTGGGACGTTCCCGGGTGCGCGGGCCGTTGCCAAGAGCGCAAGATCGCACAAACCAGGCGCGTCGTCCCTGGTTAGCCTGGGTTCGGTCGGCGAGCCGAAGCGCCGCCGCGACGGACACCGCGAGGAGATCATGCGCTCGACCGACCATGCCGCGACGGTCGACCACGTCGAACGTTTCCTGCACACCGACCTGCGTCTGGACCGCATCGCCGCGGCGGTGGGGTACTCACCGCACCACCTGCACCGTTCCTTCCGGGGCACGTTCGGGCTGACCCTGCACACCTACATCCGGCGCCGGCGCCTCACCGAGGCCGCGCTGGCACTGGCCACGACCTCCGAACCGGTCCTCGACATCGCCATGGATCACGGCTTCGGCTCCCAGCAGTCGTTCACGGCCGCGTTCTCGGCCGTTTACGGGGCGCCTCCGGCCACGTGGAGGCGCACGCGGCGGTACTACCCGCTCCTGCTGCCCTACCGGTTCGAGGCGGCGGACTGGGAGCTCAGCGGTACCGACCGGTTCGAGATCACCGGACGGGCCGCCGTCGAGGAACTCCTGTCGCTGTCGCTGTCGGCGGTCGACATGCTTCCGGCGCTGGAGGCCGACCGGCACGCCGAGGCGCTGGCGCGGTGCGCGGAGACCCACCGGGCCATGGTGGCGCACCGCGGGGGAAGGCCGGCCGCGGCGCTGCTCGTCGACCCCGAGAGTGGCCACATCGACTACCTCGCCGCGCATCCGCTGGCGCGCGGAGCCATGGTGGTGTCGGCTCTGCTGGGTGAGGCCCGCTCGCTCCACCCGCGGCTGTCGGTGACGACCTTCCGGGAGGGTGACCGAGCCGATCTCGGGCACCGGCGGACCTTGCTGGGGATGGCGTTCCGCCCGGCTCCGCTGGAGGTGGAGTTCGGATACCCGACGCAGCGACTCGACTCACACCCTCAACCTACCGTCCGTTAGGTAGTCTGAGGGTGCACTCCACCACGACCATCAGGAGCACCGCCATGACCGGGGAACCATCGGACGTACAGACCGAAGAACGCGAGCACCTCGCCGCGACCCTCGACCGCCTCGAGGCCAAGATCGCGGCGCTCACCGAGACGCTCGGATCCCACGACACCGACTACCGCGGCCTCAAGGCCTACATGGCCGAGAACCGGGGCGAGCTCGACCCCGCGGAGATGTACCAGAACGAGCTGATCCTCAACGGCATCGACGCCCGGGGTGCCCACGCCATGCGTGCGCGCGAGCGGTTGGAGACCATGCGCGGCTCGCCCTACTTCGCGCGCCTCGACTTCACGCCGGACACCGCCGCCGGGGCGGAGGCGCACTACATCGGCCGCCAGGGCCTGCAGGACGCCGAGGGAACCGCGGTCGTGGACTGGCGCACCCCGCTCGGCGGCATGTTCTACGAGTCCGAACCCGGACCGGCCGCCTACGAGGCGCCCTCCGGCGAGATCGGCGGGCGGATCGAACGCAAGCGCCAGATCAAGGTCGAGGGCGGCAAGCTCCGGTTCGCCGTCGACACCGCCGAGGCGATCCGCGACGAGATCCTGCTGGAGGAGATCGGGCGCACCAGCGACGCCCACATGCGCTCGATCATCTCCACGATCCAGCGCGACCAGAACGCCATCATCCGCAACGAGTCGGACAGCACCCTGCTGATCCAGGGGGTCGCGGGCTCCGGGAAAACCTCGATCGCCCTGCACCGCATCGCCTACCTGCTGTTCCGGCTGCGTGGGCGGCTGCAGGCGCACAACATCGCGATCGTCTCGCCCAACGGCCTCTTCGCCGAGTACGTCTCCGAGGTGCTGCCGGAACTGGGCGAGGAACCCGTCGTCTCCCTCGACCTCGAGAGCATCGCCCGCACCCGGCTGGCCGAGCACCGCATGGACTTCACCGCCCCCGTCGACCCGGTCGAACCCGGGGACGGGGCCGAACACGAGCGCGCCCGCGCCAAGGCGACCCTGGCCTTCCACCAGTGGCTGGAGCGGGCGGTGACCGAGGCGGTGGAGGACAGCTTCGTCGCCCGTGACCTGCGGGTGCGCACGTTCCGGGTGGACGCCGAGGACCTGCGCACCCGGTTCGCCGCCCTGTCGCACGTCCCGCTCAGGGCCCGGCTGCGCTCCATGGCCGAGCACCTGTGCGCCGCCGCCCGCCTCGAGGACCCCTCCGCCGCGTTCCCGCCCAAACCCGGGGAGGTGAACAAGGAGCTCACCGCGATGCTCAAGGTCAAGACCGCGCGGGCGTTGTACCGGGATCTGTACCGGCGCCCCGACGCCCCGGCCGCGTTCCGGGCTCCGTCCGCGAAGACCTTGGAGTGGGGGGACGTCTACCCGTTCCTGTTCGTGGCCGCACGCTTCCACGGGAGCACGCCGGACCAGGAGATCCAGCACCTGGTGATCGACGAGATGCAGGACCACTCGCCGACCCAGTACGCGGTGCTCCAGCAGCTGTACCGGTGCAACATGACCGTGCTCGGCGACGTCGCCCAGGCGTTGGGCAACACCGAGGACTACACCCCGGGTTCGCTCGGCGGGCTCTTCCGCGACGCCCGGGTCATGGAGCTGACCCGCAGCTACCGGTCCACGGCCGAGATCATGCGGTTCGCCTGCGGGATCCGGGGCGACGAGGTCACCACGATCGACCGCCACGGCGACGAACCCGAAGTGCTGGGCTTCGGCACCGGGGCGTCCGAGGCCGGGTGGCTCGCCGAGGAGATCGCCCGCTTCCGCGCGGCCGGCGGCGGACGGCTCGCGATCATCACCCGCTCGCACGCCCAGGCGCGGGCGCTCCACGGCGAGTTGGCGGAGAAGGTCGAGGGCCTCACCCTGGCGAGCGCCGATTCACGCGGGATCCTCGGCCACGACGTCACGGTCCTGCCCGTGGGCCTGGCCAAGGGGCTGGAGTTCGACGAGGTCGTCGTCGCCCGCGCCTCCGCCGAGGAGTACGCGGCCGACGCCGACCGGTCGCTGCTCTACATCGCCTGCACCCGCGCGCTGCACCGGCTCACGGTGACCCACCCGGGCCGCCCGAGCCCGCACCTGCCCGTCTGATCGCGGCCGAGAGCCGGACCCGCGCGGTGGGCGTGTGCGGGGGCGTGGCACACGCCCGCCACGGGGCCGTCAGGAGCCCAGGTAGGCGACCCACCCGCCGTGGGCGGTGATGTCGGGGGCGCCCTCGGCGGCGGAGGCCTCGCACCCGAAACCGACGACGGTGGAGCCGTCCGCCAGGGTGACCGCGCCCAGCGACATGGGGGCGGGCAGCTCCGCGAGGAAGCTCCCCAGCGCGGCGGGGGACAGGCGCCACACCTCGCACGCCAGCCGGCGTCCGTCCTCGGTCACCCGCTGCAGTCCGGGCTTGGGCGGGGTCGTGGGCAGCGCGACCATCCGGTAGTCGGCGCTGGTCTCCGTCGCGCGCAGGAACCGGGCTCCGCGTCCGGTGAGCTGGTGGCCGAGCGGCTGCCCGCGCAGGTGCGCGCCGAAGACCGCGAGCTCCACACCGGGCGCGAGCAGGCCGGGGCCGGGTTCCCCGCCGGTGAGGACGGCGGCGAGGTCCAGCCCGACCTGGTCCTCGAAGGCGCGGGTGACCACGCTGACCCCGAACTCGAGCCCGTCCGCCTGCCCCGCGGGCACGGCGACCGCCGCCATGTCCAGCAGGTTCACGAAGTTGGTGTACGTGCCCAGGCGCGAGTTGGCGACCACGGGGTCGGCGTCGACCTCCGCGCGGGTCGGGTGCCCGACGGTGGTGGGCAGAAGCAGCGCGTCGCAGCCGTGCAACAACCGCTCGGCGACCACCCGGTACTCGGCGAGGCGGGCCTGGTCGACGGCGAGTGCGGCGGCGGGGATCCCCTCCGCGTCCAGCACGATCCCCGCGACGGTCGGGTCGGTGCCGGGTGCGTCCCGGTGTTTGTCGAGGAACGCGCCGACGGCGGCATGGCGTTCGGCGACGAGGGCACCGTCGTAGAGCAGCCGCGCCGCCTCCAGCAGGGGCGCGATGTCCACCTCGGTGACGATCGCCCCGGAACGTGCGAGGTTGTCCACAGCCCTGTGGAAAAGTTCGCGCTCCGAATCGCTCAGCGGGGCCAGCCCGTCGGCGCCGGGGACCGCCACCTGCGCGGGCACACTCGGGGCCAGCCGCAGGTCCGAGGGCGCCTCGCGGCTCGACGGGTCACCCGGTTCGGGCCCGGCCATCACCGCCATGGCGCGTTCCCCGGTCGCCAGGTCGGGCGCGAAGACCGTCACGCAGTCGTAGGGCCGGGCGGCGGGCACCACCCCGTCGGTCGGGACCAGGCCCAGCGTCGGCTTGAGCCCTACGATGCCGTGCAGCGCCGCCGGAACCCGCCCCGACCCCGCGGTGTCCGTGCCCAGGGCGATGTCGGCCACGCCCAGCGCCACCGCGACCGCCGAACCGGAGCTCGACCCGCCCGAGACCCGCTCGGGCCGGAACGCGTGGCGCACCTGCCCGTACGGGCTGCGCGTGCCCACGAGCCCGGTCGCGAACTGGTCGAGGTTGGTCTTGCCGAGCACGAGCGCCCCGGCCTCCACCAGGCGCCGCACCGCGGGCGCGCTCTCCTGCGGGGTGTACACGAAGTCGGGGTGCCCGGCGGTCGTGGGGAGCCCGGCCACGTCGATGTTGTCCTTGACCGCCACGAGCGTCCCGGCCAGCGGCAGGTCCTCCCCGGCCCGCCCCTCCAGCTGCTCGGCGAGGGCGACCACGTCCTCCTCCGGGCGCAGGTGGATCCAGACCTCGGGCCGGTCGGCCTCGCGCAGGCGGCTGTAGGCGGCGCGGACCCGTTCCACGGGGGCGTGCATCAGGCGTCCTCTTCTCGGGTCAGGACGGCCACGGCGCCGCCCGGGTCCAGCTGCTGTCCGGGTTCGACGAGCACCTCGGAGACCGTGCCCGCGGAGGGTGCGCGCACGACCACCTCCAGCTTCATCGCCTCCAGACGGGCGATCGGGTCGCCCTCGGCCACGGTCGTACCCGGCTCGACCTCCACGGTCCACACCGAGGCCGACAGCGACGACTCCACGAGGGTGGCGCCCTCGGGAAGGTCGAGGGAGGCGGGCATCACCGGTTCCGGTTCCGGCTTGTCGTCGAACTCGCCGGCGGCCTCCCACCGCTTGCGCTCCTCCTCGAACGCGGCGGCCTGACGGTCGCGGAACGCCGAGATCGAGGCGGCGTTCTCCTGCAGGAAGCGCTCGTGGTCGGCGAGCACGAACTCGCCCTCGGTGACCTCCAGCTCGTGCCGGCCCGCGAGCAGGTCGGCGCGGATGTCCATGAGCTCGTCCGGCTCGACCGGGTACCAGGTGAGCTGGTCGAAGAAGCGCAGCAGCCACGGGGTTCCGGGTTCGAACGCCCCGTACTGGCGCAGCCCCGCCCAGATCGGCACGCTCCGGCCGATGAGCTGGTACCCGCCCGGGCTCTCCATCCCGTACACGCACAGGTAGGCGCCGCCGATGCCCACGCCCGCCTCCGGCGTCCAGGTGCGGGCCGGGCTGTACTTGGTGGTGACCAGGCGGTGGCGCGGGTCCAGGGGTGTGGCGGCCGGCGCGCCCAGGTAGACGTCGCCCAGGCCCAGCACCAGGTAGGACGCGTCGAAGACGGTCCGGCGCACGTCGTCGACGTGGTCGAGGCCGTTGATGCGCCGGATGAACTCGATGTTGTCCGGGTTCCAGGGGGCGTCGTCGCGTACCCCCGCCTCGTACCGTGCGATCGCCTCGTGGATCGACGGGTCGTCGTAGGACATCGGGAGCCGCAGGGTCCGGCTCGGCACCCGCAGTTCGGAGGTGGGCGGGAGCTCCCGTTCGATCTCCTGCAGCACCCCGAGCAGCCGGCGCAGCGGCAGGACCCCGGGATCGGTGTGCAGGTGCAGCGACCGCACACCCGGGGTGGTGTCGACGATCCCGGCGGGCGCGTTGCGGTCCAGCGCCTGCATGAGGGCGTGGACCCGCATACGCAGCCCCAGGTCGAGCACCATCGGCCCGTACTCGACCATGAGGTTGTCGTGCCCGCTGCGCCGGTAGGTCACCTCGGGCGTGCCCGGGCCGGCCGGGATGCGGGCCAGGACCCCGTCGTCGCCGTCCGCGCCGCTGCCGCGCACCAGGGGCGCCGCGGTCGACTCGGTGTGCAGGCGTTCGGCGGCCCGTTCGGTGACGGGGTGGAACCGCACGGTGTCGCCGGGGCGCAGCTGCGCGATCTTCCACCGCGCGCCGGTGACGACGGTGACCGGGCAGACGAACCCGCCCAGGCTCGGGCCGTCCGGGCCGAGCAGCACGGGGGTGTCGCCGGACAGGTTGACCGCGCCCACCGAGTACGCGGTGTCGTGCACGTTGGAGGGGTGGAGCCCGGCCTGGCCGCCGTCGGAACGCGCCCACCCCTGCTTCGGCCCGGACAGGCGCACACCGTTGCGGGCCGACTGCGGGTGGACCTTCCACTCCGCGGCGTAGAAGTCGGCCAGCCCCTCACGCGTGAGGAACTCGGGTGCGGCGTGCGGGCCCTCGGAGACCTCGATGTCCCAGTGCACGCCCGTCGCACCCTCGACCGGATCCGGGAACGCGGGACGGTCGCCCTCGGGCACCGGGGCGGGCGCGGCGTCGGGGACACGGCCGGGGCGCAGCACGTCGCCCGGCAGCAGGGCCCTGCCCGCGTGGCCGCCGTACTCACCCGCGGTGAACGTGGACGCACTGCCCAGGTAGGACGGTACGTCGATGCCGCCGCGCACCAGCACGTACGTGCGCATGCCCGGTCCGCGCGCGGGCCCCACGTCGAGCAGGGCGCCCGCCGGGATCTCGACCGGTTCCCACTGGGCGACCGGCGACCCGTCGACCGCCACTCGGGCGGGCGCTCCGGTCACGCACACCGTCGTCGGGTGGGAGAACCGCAGGGACGGGCCGTCGATGGTGCACTCCAGGCCCGCGGTGCCCTCCGGGTTTCCGAGCGCGGTGTTGCCCAGGCGCAGCGCCTGGTCGTCCATCGCGCCCGACGGGGGAACGCCGACCTGCCAGTACCCGGTGCGGCCGGGGAAGTCCTGCACGGTGGTGAGGGTCCCCGCGCGCTCCACCTCGATGCGGGGCTCCGGGTCGCCCACCCCGGCGCACGTGGCGGTCGTGTGCTCGACCGCGTGCACGTCGTCGTGGTCGGCGAGCGCGCGCAGCAGACCGAGGTTGGTCTGCACCCCGTCGACGCGGGTCTCCTCCAGGGCCCGGCCCAGGCGCTCCACCGCGGCGGAGCGGTCCTCGGCCCCGACGACGATCTTGGCGAGCATCGGGTCGTAGTCGCTGGTCACCCGCTGCCCGGTCTCGACCCAGCCGTCCACGCGCGCCCACTCGGGCGTCTCCACCCGGGTGAGCGGACCGGAACTGGGACGGAAGCCGTGCGCGGGGTCCTCGGCGTAGACCCGGGCCTCGAAGGCGTGCCCGATCAGGGGCGGGCCGTGGTCGGGGACCCCGGTGAGCACGTCCTCGCCGCGCGCCAGCCGCAGCATCCACGCGACCAGGTCGACCCCGGTGATCTCCTCGGTGACGGGGTGCTCCACCTGCAGCCGGGTGTTGACCTCCAGGAACGAGGCCTCGCCGCGGTCCACGTCGTAGACGAACTCGACCGTGCCCGCGCTCCGGTAGGACACACCGGCCAGGAGCGAGCGGGCCGTGCGGTGCAGTTCCTCGCGCACGTGCTGCGGCAGGCCGGGGGCGGGCGCCTCCTCCACGACCTTCTGGTTGCGGCGCTGGAGTGTGCAGTCGCGGTCGCCGAGGCTGACCACCCGCCCGGCACCGTCGCCGAAGACCTGCACCTCGATGTGGCGGGCGCGCGTCACGAAGCGCTCCACGAACACCCCGCCCCCGCCGAAGTGGGTCTCGGCCATGCGGCTGACCCGCGCGAACGCCTCGCGCAGGGCGGCCTCGTCGGCGCACGGGCTCAACCCGATCCCGCCGCCCCCGGAGGTCGACTTGAGGATCACCGGGTACCCGATGCGGTCGGCGGCGGCCACCGCGGCGTCGGCGTCGGGCAGGGTCTCGCTGCCCGGGACCATGGGGAGCCCCGCGGCGGAGGCGGCCTTGCGTGCGGTGTGCTTGTCGCCGAACTCCTCCAGGTGGTGGGGGCCGGGGCCGACGAAGACCATGCCGGCGGCCTCGACGGCGTGCGCGAACTCCGCGCTCTCCGACAGGAACCCGTAACCCGGGTGGACGGCGCCCGCACCGGTGCGCTCGGCCGCCAGCAGCAGGCGTTCGATGTCGAGGTAGCTCTCGGCGGCGGGCGCGGGGCCCAGCCGGACCGCCTCGTCGGCCATACGGGTGTGGGGCGCACCGGCGTCGGCGTCGGAGTACACGGCGACGGTGCGCAGGCCGAGGTCGCGGGCGGAACGGATGATGCGGCAGGCGATCTCGCCGCGGTTGGCGACGAGGACGGTGTCGAACACGGGGAACTCCCTGGTCGTACTACGGGGTGCCGTCAGAACACGTCGGTGTGCAGGGCCATGTGGGTGAGTGCGCTCTCGGCGCGTTCGAGGACCACCGCCATGGACGCGCCGACGTGCTCGTGCATCGCCCGGTAGGCGGCGTCGAGCTCGTCGGCGAGGAGGTGTTCGACGATGGCGATGTGCTCGTCGATGGTGGAACCGATGCGGTCGGCGGTCCGGAAGTCGTGCATGCGCACCCGGCGGATCCGGTGGTTGACCGAGATCAGCGCGTCGGTGAGCGCCCGGTTTCCGGAGGCGCGTGAGACGGCCGCGTGGTACTGCTCGTCCAGCAGCACGAACGAGGGGTCCGGCTCGGGCGGGGAGGCGCGCAGCAGTTCCCAGCGTTCGAGCTCGGCGGCGAGGATCCGGCGGTCGTGGCGCACCGTGGGGTCCTCGATGGCGCGGGAGATGCCGCGCAGCTCGAGGGTGACCCGCAGTTCGTAGAGGTCGCGCAGTTCGGCCAGGTTGGGGACGGTGGCGTAGAAGCCGTTGTCGCGCCGTTCGACCAGACCGTCGGAGTGCAGGCGGGCCAGCGCCTCCCGGACGGGGGTGCGGGAGACCCCGAAGCGTTCGGCGAGGCGGACCTCCCCCATGCGGGTGCGGGGGGCGATACGGCCGCTGAGGACCTCCTCGCGCAGCAGGACGTAGACCCGGTCCCGACGCGAGGTCGGGGCCTCGGCCCCTGGGGGACCGTCCTGTGTATACATCGGTGTGTCCATGGGGCCCGACGCTAGGAAGCCCGTGTTTCCGGCCCCGTGCTGCCGTGTGAAGCGTCGGTTTCGCCGTGTTTCACGGGGTCCGGACACGCCGAAGGGGCGCCCCGGGGGAGTGGTCCGGGGCGCCCCTTCGTGGTGTGGCGCGGGCTCCTGGGACGGGCAGGGCCGCGCCGGTGTCCCGGGGTGTCCGCCCTCGTGCGAGGGGCGCCCGGGTGGCCCGTTCAGGTCAGAGACTCACACCCAGAGCCCAGCCGACAAGGCCGTACATGGTGCCCAGGATCAGGACCATGGCGATCAGGTTGAGCCAGATCCCGCCCTTGAGCATCTGTCCGATGTTCACGTAGCCGGAACCGAAGGCGATGGCGTTGGGCGGCGTCGCGACCGGGAGCATGAAGGCCATGCTGGCGGCGAGTACCGCGGGCACGATGAGCACGAGGACGTCGACGTCCATGCCCACGGCCACACCGCCCAGGATGGGGAGGAACGTGGCAGCGGTCGCGGTGTTGCTCGTGAGCTCGGTGAGCGCCAGGACCAGCCCGGCGACCGCGAGGACGAGGACCCAGGTGGGGACACCGGCCAGAGCCGTGACCTGACCGCCGATCCACTCGCTCAGACCGGAGTCGGTGAATTGTGCCGAGATGGCCAGCCCGCCGCCGAAGAGCAGGAGGATGCCCCAGGGCAGCTTGACCGCGGTGTCCCAGTCGAGGAGTCGTGTGTGGCGGTCCACCGGGATGAGGAAGAGGGCGACGGCCACGGTCATGGCGACTACGGCGTCCTCGACGCTGGCCAGCCAGGGCAGGGCTCCGCCGATGATGTCGGTCTCGGCCAGCATCGGGACGAAGATCCAGGAGAAGGCCGCGGAAGCGAACACGAGCAGGACGAGCTTCTCGCCGCGTCCCATGGGCCCCATCTTCTGCAGCTCGTCACGGATCATTTCCTGCGCGCCCTCGACCTTCTTGGTCTGGGGCCGGAAACAGAACTTCACCAGGACGAACCAGGCCAGCAGCATGAACACGACCGCCAGCGGGACGCCGACCTGCATCCACTGGCCGAAGCCGATGGACATGTCGTGGGCGTCGTTGAGGTAGCCCACCATGAGCACGTTCGGCGGGGTACCGATGAGCGTGGCCACGGACCCGATGGAGGCGGAGTAGGCGATACCGAGCATGAGCGCGGTCGCGAAGTTGGCATCGGTCCGGCCGTTGCGGAACTGTGCGATCAGGGTGATGACCGACAGGCCGACGGGCAGCATCATCACGGCCGTCGCGGTGTTGCTGACCCACATGGAGATGAAACCGGTGGCGATCATGAACCCACCGACCAGGCCTGCGGTGTTGGAGCCGACCTTCGAGACGATCGTCAGCGCGATGCGCTTGTGGAGGTTCCACCTCTGCATGGCCAGGGCGAGCATGAAACCGCCCATGAACAGGAAGATGGTGTCGGAACCGTAGGAGGGGGCGACGTCGCCCACCCCGACGTCCTCGAGGAGAAGCGGGAAGAGGACCAGGGGGAGCAGCGAGGTCGCCGGGATCGGGATGGCCTCGGTCGCCCACCAGATGGCGATCCACGCCGTGACGGCGGCCACTGCCGCACCGTTGGCGGAAAGGGCTGTGTCCCCGTCACCGAACTCCATGCGCATCTCGGGCAGGAGCGCGTACACGACCGCGGCCAGTAGGGGGCCGAGCACGAGGCCGATGAGTTTCGAGCGTGTCCAACCACCGTTGGCCGGCTGCCCGTCCTGAGTGGACGAGGACGCCTCCGGCGCCTCGGGACGAGTCTGGGTCGCCATCACAGTCCTCCTGGTCACGAGGGGTCGCAGTTGTTGTCTTGAAGCCCCTCCTGTGGAACCCGAGCCGGACCGCACGTTTCACTACGGTTTCTCTCGGGTTGCCTCCTTCTGACCCTGTGATCCTGGTTACTGGGTGATGATGTGTGCAACGCAACTGCGGAAGACTTGGGATTCCCCTGACATTGCGCCACCCAACGTGAGTGACCTGAGACACTTCGTCGCTCGGGGTGAGCGGGGAGGCCTCCCGAGCAAACCGTGTCTAAGCTGCACCTATGCACCTCAGTGGACCGAACCGCCGTGACGCGCTCCTGACCTTGGCCGGCGCTGCTGTTGCCGCCGGGGTGAGTGGATGCACACGCGGTCAGGTGCCCGGTCCAGGTGAACTCGTGGTGGCCACCGGCCCGCCCGGGGCGGTCTACCGGGAGATCGGGTCCCGGATCGCGATGCTGCTCGACCAGGAGCTCGCCGGCACCGACGTCGGCACGGTCGAGACCGGCGCCTCGCACGACAACCTCGTCCTGCTGGAGGACGGTGAGGCCCACCTGGGGCTGGCCAACCTCGACTCGGTGCTCTCCACCGAGGTGGTCGAGGGCAGCGGGATCCGCGCGGTCGGGCGCCTGTACGACAGCTTCGTGCACCTGGTCGTCATGGGCGACTCCCCGGTGCGCTCCATCGAGGACCTCGACGGGCGCCCGGTGTCGGTCGGCGAGGTCAACTCCGGGACCGAGTTCACGGCGGAGCAGATCCTCGCCGAGACCGGGGTCGGCGCCGAACCGGTGCGCCTGGACCAGGCCGCGTCGGCCGAGGCGCTGGCCGCCGGGGAGATCGACGCGATGTTCTCCCTGACCGGCCTGCCGACCCCCGCGATCGCCTCCCTCGCGGAGGACCACGACGTGCGGCTGATCGACCTGTCGGCGACCGCCGACCTCATGGTGGGGATCTACCCGGACGCGTACTTCCCGGCGAACATCCCCGCCACCACCTACGAGGGCATCGCGGCCTGCCCGACCATGTCGATCCCGAACCTGCTGCTGTGCCGCACGGACCTGCCCGACGGCCTGGTCGCCCGCATCACCGACTCCGTCTACCGGGGCGCCGAGGCCTTGGCCGAGCAGCGGCCCGAGGCCGCGCAGATCAACGTGCGCACCGGCATCTCCACCGGCGTCGTGCCCCTGCACCCCGGCGCCGCCCAGTGGTACCGGGAGAACAAACCCGCCTGAGTTCCTCGAGGTCCGGACATGGGCCGGGGGCCCGCGGCGGCGGGCCCCCGGTGCGGTGGACGGGTCAGGCGGGGCGCAGGCCCAGGCGCCCCCGGGTGGCGAGCACGAGCACGCCGGCGGCGAGCAGGACGAGCGCGACCTCGGTGACCCCGGCCGGGTCGTGCACGACCACCGCCTTCAGCCCCGAGACGACGTTGACGGCGGCGTGCACGACGACCGCGGCGAGTACCCCGCCGCGTGCGGAGTTGAAGACGTGGGCGAGCACGATCGTGAGGCCGACGCACAGCATCGTGTAGGCGGGGAAGGACATCTGCGACTGCATCGTGCCCGCCAGGGAGAACAGGGGCGCGTGCCACACGGCCCAGACGATGCCGAGGACCACGTTCGCGCCGAGCGGGGTGAGCACCCCCTGCAGCCGGGGCTGGGCGAAGCCCCGCCAGCCGAGCTCCTCGTTGCCGCCGCCGGCCAGGGCGATGACCAAGAACTGCACGGGCACGGTCATCAGCGCCGCGCGCAGCGCGGGCTCGTCGAGCTGGACGATTCCCGTGTAGACGGGCAGGGCCGCGGCCGCGGCGATGGCGACCAGGGCGAGGGCCCCGATCAGGTACGGGACGGCGCCGCCCCTGCGCCCGATCGAGTACCGCCGGAACAGCGCGCGGACCCCGGCCCCGCCCTGGGTAGCGGCGGTGACCACGACCGCGGCGACCATCGGGCCGAAACCGCCGGCGACGACGAACGGCATCGTGCTGTCCGCGGGGATCACCTGGGGCGCGGCCCACCAGGCGGTCCAGGAGAAGGCGAAGGCGATCACGAGGAACGCGGTGAGTCCGTGGGGGTGCACGGCGGTCGTGCGCGCGGGGTCGGGGGCCTGTTCGGGGGAGGGGGTGTGCGGTCGCTGGGTGGAGGGTTCGTTGATCATGCGCATCAACATACACTGTTGGAGAGCGTCATACAACGTATGAGTTCCTATGCTGGCGACCATGAGCGACCCCGGATCCGCGCAGCAGTTCGACAGCGTCTTCCACCGAACGGAGCGCCGCCGTTCCCAGCCCTCCCTCACCCGCGAACGCATCGTCGAGGGCACCATCGCGCTGCTCGACCGCGACGGCGCCCGGGCGCTGACCATGCGCAAGGTCGCGACCGAACTCGGCGTGCACGCGACGAGCCTGTACTGGTACGTCAAGCGGCGGGAGGACCTCGTCGACCTGGCCGTGGACGGGATCCTGGCCGAGGCCGCCGCCGAGCTCCCGCCCGCAGACGCCCCCTGGGACACCGCGATCAAGGAGACCGCCCGACGCTTCTACGCGGCCCTGACCGCACACGCCTGGGCGGCCGAGTTCGCCGGTGCACGCCCGCTCATCGGCCCGAACGCGGTCGCACTGGGACGGCGGATCGTCGAGGCGCTCCACGGGCTCGGCGACGAGGAACAGCAGGCCGTCGCGATCCGCGCGGTCTCGAACCAGATCATCGGCGCGGCCACCTCCGCCGTCGCGATGCGGACCACGAAGGCACACGCCTCGCACGAGCACGAGGCGACCCTGGCCACCGCGGTGTCGGAACCGGACGGGCTCGCCGTCGAGCACACCTACTTCGACCAGGTCCTCGACCTGATCGTGGACGGCATCTCCGCACGCCGCGACGCGTAGCGGGGCCGGACGCGCGCTCTTCCGCGTCCGGCCCCGCACACCGCCCACCGCCCCCTCAGGCGACGGGCGGCCGGCGCAGCGCGCGCACGGCCGGAACGAGCGCCGCGGCCAGGGCGATGGTCAGGGAAGCGGCGCCCACCGCGCCGAGCTCGGCCCACGGCAGGTGCACCGCCACCTCCGCGGGCCCCTCACGCGGGTCGAACTCGTCGCGCAACCCCACGGTCAGCGCGAACAGCCCGGGCAGGGACAGCAGTGCCCCCAGGGCCAGCCCGACCGCGGTGACCAGGCCGGTCTCGGCCGTCAACAGCCCCAGCACCTGGCGCCGGTGCGCACCGGTCACCCGCAGCAGGGCCAGGTCGCGCCGGCGCGCGGAGGTCGACAGCGACAGCGTGTTGGCCAGGGAGACGGCCGTGTACCCCAGGGACAGCGCCAGGATGATCCCGGTGAAGAGCCGGAGCAGGCGCAGTTCCTCGGCCACCCCGTCGTCGAACAGCCGGTCGGTGGCCACCACCCGCGAACCCTGGTCGGCCAGCTCCGCCGAGAGCGCCCCCGCGTCCCTCGGGTCGAACGCCGCGCTGATCGCGAAGGTGCCCGGGTCGTGCTCGCGCGCCAGGTCGTGGGGGAGTGCCAGCTCCGCCCACAGCTCCAGTTCGGGAGGGAACGGGGCGACGGTCACCGGGACCCGCCCGTCGCTGCCGTCGCGCCAGGTGAGGTCCACGGTGTCGCCCTCCTCCCAGCCGAACTCCGCGGCGGTGGCGGGGGAGGCCCACACCGTTCCCTCCGGCGGGGAGTCCAGGTGGCGTCCGACTGCCTCCACCCAGCGGCCGTCGACGTACACCCCGGTGGAGAGCTGGCTGGCGACCTCGCCCTCGGCGTGCTCGCGGGTCCGTTCCAGGGCGCGGTCGGTCAGGCCCAGGTTTCCGTCCTCCTGCACCACCATCGCCTCGCCCGGAACCTCCCCCCGGGAATGCTCGTCGATCGCCGCGCCGAGCGTGTCGGTCTGGCCCAGCACGGTGACGGCGAGCGCGGCCACGAGCAGGGCCGGGAGCATGGTCGCGGCCGCCCGGCGGGGATCGGCACGTGTCTCGGCCCGCAGCAGTTCCGCGAGCGCGGACCGCCCCGGGACCAGACCGACGACCCGGGGCAGGAACACGGGCGCGGCCACGGCAGCGGACACGACCAGGGCCAGGCTCGTGCACAGGGCGAAGGAGATCGAGGCCTCCATGTCACCCCGCGCGGTCGCGACCACCAGCACGCCGCCCAGCGCGGCCGCGGCGATCCCCGTCCACAGGCGCCACCGAGGGACCGTTCCGCCCCGTGCCTCCACCGGACGCAGCGCCTCCAGCGGGGCCACCCGGGCGGCCCGGCGCGAGGCTCCCAACACCCCGGCGACCGCGGCGGCCACCCCGGTCACCACGGCCACACCGACCGGAAGGGCGACGGTGCGCACCTCCCAGCCGGGCGACAGCAGTTCCATGCCGACCATCCAGCGGCCGAGCAGGAACGCCCCGGCGATCCCGGCGACCGCCCCCACCAGGGACGCCGCGGTGCCCACGACCGCAGCCTCGCCGAGCAGCATCCGGCGCACCTGGCGCGGTGTCGCACCGACCGCGCGCAGCAGGGCGAGTTCGCGGCGGCGCACCTCCACCTGGAAGGTGAACGTTGTGCCGACCACGAACACGGAGACGAACACGGCGAGCAGCCCGACCAGGACCAACAGCTGCTGGCCCACCCAGTTGTCGGCGTCGTCGAACTCCGCGGCCATGGCACCGCGGTCCGCGCCGGTGAACACGTCCGCGGACGGCCCCAGCACGCCGCGCACCCGGTCACCGGCGTCGGCGGGGTCGATGCCCGGGGACGCCACCACACCGATGACCGAGACGGCCGTGGCGGTCCCCTCCGCGAGGCGGTCGGGAACGAGCACGTCGTCCCCGTCGGTGACACCGGAGACGGTCATCGGCCACTCGGCGCCGGCCGTCAGCACGGTGACGGTGTCGCCCACCGAACGGTCGTAGGAGGCCGGCAGCACCACCTGGTCCGTCCCGGTCGGCGCCCCGCCCTCGAGCATGCGGACGCTTCCCAGACCGAAGGAGGACCATCCGGCGCCGCCCGCGCCGTCGGCGGTGTCGCCGACCGGCTCTCCGAGGGTCCGCTCGCCGTCCATGACCCGGACGTCGAAGCGCCGCTCGGCGACCGCGGTCTCCACCCCGCCCGAACCGGCGATCTCCTCGGCGAGGGCGTCGGCCTCACCGTGGCCCCAGACACCGCGGGCGGTGGTGACGTCGTCGGACCTGGTGCCCGCGGCCTCCGGGACGGCCAGGACGTCGGCCTGCCCGTAACGCGGCGGCACGTCGGGCAGCGAGGAGGCGATGACGATCCCGGAGGCCGCGATCAGCGCCACCCCGAGGACCAGCGCGACGAACCCGCCCAGGACCGACCGCAGCCGGTGGCGGACCATGGAGAGCGCGATCATGTCTCCTCCAGCCCGGCCATGCGCACGGCGATCTCCCCGGCGTCGAGGCGGCCGCTGCCGTCGCCGCCGATCCCGTCCACGACCTGGCCGTCGGCCATGAACACGACCCGGTCGGCGCGCGCGGCCACGGACGGGTCGTGGGTGACCACGAGCACCGTCCGGCCGTGCAGGTCCACCGCGGCGCGCAGGTGGTCCAGCACCTGCCGGCCGCGGGTGAGGTCGAGGGCGCCGGTCGGCTCGTCGGCGCAGATCAGGGCGGGCCGGTTCAGCACGGCCCGGGCGATCGCCACCCGCTGTTGTTCGCCGCCGGAGAGCTGGTGCGGCCGGTGGTCGGCGCGGTCGCGCAGCCCCACCCCGTCCAGGGCGTCGAGGGCTTCCTCCCGCGTGGTTCGCCGTCCGGCCAGGCGCGCGGGCAGCACCGTGTTCTGTGCCGCGGTCAGTGCGCCGACGAGGTTGTAGCTCTGGAAGACGAACCCGACCCGGGCCCGGCGGAACTCGGTGAGCCCCCGTTCACCGAGGCCGTCGAGCACCGTCCCGTCCACGGTGATGCTTCCCGAATCGGGTCGGTCCAGACCGACGGCGCAGTGCAGCAGGGTCGACTTGCCCGAGCCGGACGGCCCCATGACGGCGGTGAAGGTGCCCTCCGGCACGGAGAGCGAGACGCCGTCCAGGGCGTCGACCGTGTGCCCGCCGGTGGTGTAGCGCTTGGTCAGGGAGATGATCTGCAGGGCGCCCCGTGCGGCGCCGACGGTGGTGTTCATGTCTCCAGCACAGCGGAGCGGGCGGCCCTCGCGCGGGTGCCTGTGGTGGAGAGACGGAGGTAGACCCTGGTCCACCGCGCCGGGGCGGGGTGCCGGTCTAACCTCGGGATGTGACCGTCCGAACCCTGCGCGCGGCGATCACGCTCGCGCCCCACCGTTTCCTGCTGTCGGCGTGGCCGTGGCGGGCTCTGGCCTACCTGGCCTCGGGCCTCGTGGCGGGTTCGCTCCTGTACGGGACCGTGCATCTGCTGGCCGTGCACTGGCCCGAGCAGGGGCGCCAGTGGCAGATCCTGGCGCTGCCGCTGGGGATGCTGTTCCTGGCTGCGGTCCTGGGCAGTACCCCTCTGGTGGTCCGTTGGGGCCGGTGGTGCGAAGGGCTGGTCGGGGAGCAGCTGGAGCCTCCGCCGGAGACCGCCCCCTCGGGAGCGGGACGGTGGGCCCGGCTGCGGGCCCGCGCGTTCTCCACCCGTACGTGGCGGGACGTGGGGTACACCGTGCTCGCCCTCAGCGTCCTGTACGTGCTGGACCTGGCGGTGCTGGTCGTCGCGCTCGGCTCCCCGCTGGCGGGGGTGCTCAACTACTGGGGCGCCGCCTGGCTGCGGCCGGCCGAGTGGGTGGCGAGCGTGGCCGGCTGGGCCTCGCTGTGGCTGGTCGGCCTCTACCTCGTGGCCGCCTGGGCGTCGGCGCGCTCGGAGATCGTGCGCGCCGTGCTCTCCCCGCGTGAGGAACGCCTGGCCGCGGAGCTGCGCGACGTCACGACCTCCCGCGCGGCCCTGGCGGAGGCCTTCGACGACGAACGCCGCCGCATCGAACGCGACCTTCACGACGGCGCCCAACAGCGACTGGTCGCCGTGAAGACCGCCCTGGGGCTGGCCCGGCTCGACCTGCCTGACGGCTCCCCGGCGGCAGGCGCGGTCCGGGAGGCCCAGGACCAGGTGACGGCGGCCCTGAGCGAGCTGCGCGACCTGGTCCGCGGCATCCATCCCCAGGTGCTCACCGAACGCGGGCTGCGGGCGGCGCTGCTGGACGTGGCCGCCCGTGCGTCCTCCCCGGTCTCGGTCGAGTTCGACCCGCCCGACCGCCTTCCCCCGGCCGTGGAGTCCACCGCCTACTTCGTGGTGTGCGAGGCCCTGGCCAACGCCGCCAAACACGCACCCGGCGCCCCGGTCCGGGTCAGCGGGGACACACACGACGGAACACTGCGCGTGGACGTCACCGACGAGGGCCCAGGGGGCGCCGACCCCGACGGCGGCGGGCTGGGCGGCCTGCGCCACCGGTTGGCGGTCCTGGACGGGGTACTGACCGTGCACAGCCCCGAGGGCGGGCCGACCACCGTGCGATTGGAGATCCCGCAACGATGACGCACCCACTGTCCGTCGTGGTGGCCGACGACTCGGTCCTGCTCCGCGAAGGGGTGGAAGGGGTCCTGACCCGGTTCGGCCACGACGTGGTCGCCTCGGTCGGTGACGCCGACGCCCTCGAGGAGGCGGTGCGCGCCCACGGTCCGGACCTCGTCGTCACGGACGTGCGCATGCCGCCCGGGTTCCGGGACGAAGGGCTCCTGGCGGCCGTCCGCATCCGCCGCGAACGCCCGGGACTCGGGATCATCGTGCTCAGCCAGTACGTGCAGCCCGCCTACGCCTCGGAGCTCCTGGAGGTCGACGCCCCCGGCGGCGCGGGATACCTGCTCAAGGAGCGCATCGGCGACGTCGAGGAGTTCGCGGAGGCGGTCACGAAGGTCGCGTCGGGCGGCACGGTCCTGGACCGGGAGGTGATCCGCGTGATGATGGCGGCCCGGTCGAGCCCGCTCGAACGCCTGGCACCCCGCGAGCGCGAGGTCCTGGGGCTCATGGCCCGGGGCGAGTCCAACGCCGCCATCGCCCGCACCCTCGTGGTGTCGGACGCGGCGGTGCGCAAGCACATCGGGTCGATCTTCACCAAGCTCGACCTGGATCCGCAGACCGACGGGCACCGCCGTGTGCTGGCGGTCCTGGCCTACCTGGACCGCTGACCGGGCCCCTCAGGCCGGCGGGAGCTCGATGAGCACACCGAAGCCGGGGCGGTCGCCCTCGCCGATGCCGTCGGTCAGCGACAGCCGTCCGCCGCTGCCGCGCACGAGGTCGGCGACGATCGCGAGGCCCAGCCCGGTGCCCTCGGTGTTCTGGTGGCGGGTCGAGCGCCAGAACCGGTCCAGGGCCGACTCGCGCTCCTCCTCGGGCAGCCCTCCGCCGTCGTCGAGCACCCACAGGTGCACGGGGTCGCCGTCGCGCGCCCGCACCGCGATCCGGGTCCCGCCGGAGAGCCGCGTCGCGTTGCTGACCAGTTCGTCGAGGATGCTGCCGAGCCCGCCCGCGGGTGCGAGCGCGCGCAACCCCTCGGGCACGTCGGTCTCGACCTCGATGCCGCGCGAGGAACCCAGGGCCCGCCAGCGTTCCACCCGCGTCTGCAGCACCTCCGACACGTCCACGGGTTCGGAACCGGTGACGCTCTCCAACCGGGTCGCGGCCAGCAGCGAGTTCAGCATCCGGTGCATGACGGTGGTCTCGTCCACGGCGATCGCGTGGGCCTCCCGCGCCTCCTCGGTCCGCAGGTGCGGGGCGAGGTTCTCCACCGCCAGGCGCAGGCTCGCGAGCGGGTTCCGCAGCTGGTGGGAGGCCTCCGAGACGAACGCACGCTGGCGTTCGAGCGCGGCCTGCACCACCGAGACCATGGTGTTGAAGGAGTCGGTGAGGTGGCGGAGTTCGGGCGGCCCGCGTTCGGCGTCCACACGCACCTCCAGGTCGCCCGACGAGACCGCCTCGGTGGCCTCGTCCAGGCGCCGGATCGGGCGCAGCACCCACCGGGAGAGCGGCAGGGCGGCGGCCACGAGCAGCGCCAGCGGCACGAGCCCGCCGACCGCCGTCCAGGCCCAGGCGTCGAGCACCTCCGAACCCAGCCGGTCGGTGGGCGCGACCAGCACGACCGCCCCGGCGACCTCGCTGTCGCGGCCCACGGGTTCGACGACCACGAGCGGGTCGTCGCTCCAGGGCCACACGGTCTCCGGCGGCGGTGGACGCTCACCCGCCAGGGCGGTGCGCACCTGCGCGTCGAGGGGCAGCGAGTCCAGCAGCTCGGCCGAGCGCTCGTCGTCCTCCGAGCCCGCGACGACCTGCCCGTCGGGGGCGACCACCAGCACGGGGGTCCCGTACAGCTGCCGGTAGCGCTCCAGCTCCTGGTTGAGCGCGGACAACCGTTCGGCCTCCAGCGCGCTCTGTGCCAGGGACGCGAACCGCCCGGCGTCACCCGTGCGGTCGACGTAGGCCTCCTGGGTGCGCTGCTGCGCGGTCATCGTGCCCAGCGGCATCAGGACCGCCACGACCAGCACGACCGCGAACGGGACGAGGATGACGAGCAGGCGACGCAGCACGGGTCAGGCCCCGTCGAGCATGTAACCGACGCCCCGCACGGTACGGATGCGCACCGAGTCGCCGAGCTTGGCGCGCAGCGACGCCACGTGGGTGTCGAGCGTGCGAGAGGACGCCTCCCACGCGGTGCCCCACACCTGGTCGAGGATCTGGTCGCGCGCCACCACCGAGGGCGAACGCCCGGCGAGCAGAGCCAACAGGTCGAACTCCTTGCGGGCCAGGCGTACCGGTTCGCCGTCCACGGTCGCCGTCCGGGAATCGGGGTGCACGACCACGTCACCCACCCGGATCGGCGGTTCGGCCTCCTCGGGTTCGGCGCGGGCGGGACGGGTGCGGCGCAGGACCGCGTCGACGCGGGCGAGGAGTTCGGCGACACCGAAGGGTTTGACCACGTAGTCGTCGGCGCCCGCGCGCAGTCCGCGCACCCGGTCGCGTTCCTCGCCGCGGGCGGTCACGGCGATGATGGCGGTCTGCGGCCGGCCGCGCAGCCGGCGCAGCAGCTCGATGCCGTCGGCGTCGGGCAGGCCGAGGTCGAGCAGGACGACGTCTGCGGGCGGGGCGCTGAGGGCGCGCTCCGCGGTGGCCACCCGTTGGACCTCGAACGAGGCCGACCGCAGGGCGGTCACCAGCCCGCGTGCGACCCGGTCGTCGTCCTCCACCACGAGAATGCGCATGAGCAGCATGGTAGGCAGATTCGGCGACCTCCCGAGGACACCCGGCCCGCGGGGCCCTGACCGGCCGTCGCTCAGCCGCCGGTCCCGTCCCTGCGGTCCCACTCCATCTGGACGCGCAGGTTGCCCTCGGCGGACGAGCGGGCGATGATCGCGCCGGTCTCCGCGCTGAGCTTCACCCCGACGGTGACCCGGATCACGTCCGGGCCGAGGGCGGTGCCGAGCTCGTCCAGGGTGGCGCCCACCGCGCGCCGCACCGACGAGAGCCGTTCGGTGAGCGTGCCGACCGCCTCCTCGATCCGGTCCCCGCCCGAGACCAGCTCGGTGCCGTGGGGATCGCCGTCGACCTCCACGTACACCTCGTCCTCCTCCGGCCCCTGGTCGCCGATGCGCAGACGCACGAGTCGTGTCACGGCCTGTCTCCTTCCCGGGGGTGCCCGTGCCCGTTGCGGGCGTAGACGTCGACGGGCGCGCGGTACCGGCGTGCGACCGCGGCGCTCTCCACCGCGGGCAGCATCGCCTCGACCCACACCCGGGCCCCGGCGCCGGCCTGGGGCGTGCCCACGTGTTCGCCGTCGAGCATGCGGGCGAGGTCGTCGAACCAGGGGTCGCGGCCGCCCAGCACCCGTACCGCCAGGCGCAGCATCCGCCGGATCTCCGGCACCTGCCCGCCCAGCGCGAGCAGCCGGGCACGCACCCCGGTGCGGAAGTCCCAACGGACCTCCTCGCCCGGGTCCTCGTCCAGGACCCCGTCGGCCAGGCGCACGAGCCCGCTGAAGAAGACCTCGGTGAGCTCGGAGGGGGAAGCCGCTCCCAACACGTCGCGGCACACCTCGGAGACCACGGCCGGGTGCAGCGGGACCGCAGCCAGCGCCACCGCCAGCTCGAACGCCTCCGGGCTGGCCGTGCGCCGGAACCGCAGCACCGCCTCCCCCTCGGGCACCTCCGGTTCGGCCCGCGCCCCGGGGTCGGGGTACTCGGCGGCGTGCACCCACAGGCGCGAGCGGCTGCGCACCATCGTGAAGGACGCCCAGTCGTGCAGGGCGGCCGCGCGCAACGGCAGCACCGGGATCAGGGTTCCGCGCGGGTGTTCCTCCTCGATCGCGCCGGCACGGGAGCTCTCGCGCACGTACCCGGTGTTGGGGCCGCCCGGGCTCGCCGGCCACGACGCGCGGATGCGTGTGGGCACCGTGCGGATCGACCCGCGGCGCCACAGTTGCGGGCGCAGCAGGTGCAGCACGGCCACCGCACCCCCGCGGGCGGCACGGGCCACCCAGTCCTGGAACCCGGCGTCGCCCCAGGCCGCGCCGAGCCCGTCGGTGACGATCAGGGTGACGTGCGGGCCGCCCTCCCCGGGCGGCCGCAGGTGTCGGGGGCGCCCGTCGGGGTCGGCGAGCAGGGGAGGACCGGGCCGCCGGGAGTCGAAACCGAGCAGGTCGACGGAGCGGAAGATGCCGCTGCGGCGCAGGAGGCGCGTGAGGTCGTCGGTCACACCGCGCTGGAACAGCATGGACACGCCGGTGTCGGTGACCAGGGCCAGGCGAACGGTCCGCGCGGCCCCCGGGCGCAGCGCGGGCAGCACCGGCACCCCGGAGGCGCGGCGTTCCCCGGGTCCCCAGTGCGCGGTGTCCAGGAGCGCGCGTGCATAGTTGCGGGCGGTGTCGGCGAGGTCGGGGTGCTCGGGGCGGCCCCTCGGAACCTTGAGGTTGAACAGGCTGAACGCCGACAGGAGGCCGGAGCGGTCCTCCAGGCGCTGGTGGGCGGGGTCGTCGATGGGCACGGCCGGTACGGACGCCGGCCCGACCGGAGGCCTGTTCGCCGGTTCGGGGTCCTCGGCCGGGGCCTCGTGCCGTCGCGGGAGCGCCCCCGGCGACGCGGGGTCCGGAGGCAGGGGTTCGGTGAAGGGCAGGTGCGCCAGGTGCCCGTACCGCAGCCGGGACGTGCCGTCCGCGGCCTGTTTCATGACCGCGGCCAGGTGCACGGCGTCGGCGAGGTCGGTGGCGTCCAGGCCGTACTCGCCCAGCGGCAGGGGCTCCTGGCCGCCGCTCATCCGGGTGATTCCGTGAGCCGGTGCCAGAGGAGCTCGGCCAGGTGGTCGACCTGCTCGGGGGTGGGACCGCCGTCGTGGTCGAGCTGCCCGACCAGGTGGACGGCGTTGAGCAGCTGGTCGAGGGCGAGCTGGTCGCCGTGCACACCCGCGTCGAGGAACTTGGTGACCAGATCCCGTGTACCGGTGGGGAGGTTGCCGTCGAAGTGCCCGGCGACCGCGGCCAGGAGCTCCTCCTCCCGGGGCAGTCCCATGCGCACGGGGATGCACCGCCGCATGAACGCGGGTGGGAGGTCGCGGTCGTTGTTGCAGGTCAGAACCACGATGGGGAAGGCAGAGCACAGAACGCGGCCGCGCTCGACCGCGACCGGGCGCCCCGGGTCGTCGGTGGCGACCTCTATGCGCTCGGCGACCCCGGCCAGGCGCGCGAGCTCGGGCACGTCGAACCCGCCGCTCTCGAACAGGTCGAGCAGGTCGCCCGACAGGTCGAAGTCGCCCAGGTCGAAGTCGTCCACGAGCAGTACCCGCGGCAGGTGCGCCGGGAGGAACGCCGTGCCCAGCGGGCCCAGCGTGAGGTACCGCCCGATGGAACGCGCGCTGCTGCCCAGCCGGCCGTCGTCCCCGCCCGGGGGTTCGTCGCCGGTGAGCCGCACACGGGCGTTCTCCAGGTTGAGGTCGTGGATCTGGGTGAGCGGATCGTAGGAGTACAGGCCCTCGCGCACCGTCGACCGGCTCGTGACCGGCCACCGCAGGACCCGTCCCAACTGCAGCTCGCGGGAGATCTGGTGGGCCAGGCTGGACTTGCCCACACCGGGGGGACCCACCAGCAGCAGGGGGCGCCGCAGGTGGATGGCGGCGTTGACCTTGTCGAGCAGGTCCTTGCGTTCGGGGCCCAGGGGGATGGCGAAACCCCGGGTGCGGGCCGGTCCCAGGTAACGGCCGCTGGTCTCGTCGTGAGGCGGGTCGGTGGGGTCCGGCCGCCCGCCGAAGGTCCGCCACTGGGGTGGGGGCGGCAGCTGGGTGAGCAGGTCCAGGTGCGGGCGGGGTTGGCCCGTTCCGTGGAAGATCCACCACTCCGGCACGTCCGGCACGGGATCGGTCGATCCTGATTCGGCTGGTGTGGTCATGGGGGGTTGTCCTTCGAACCGCGCCCGACGCGGGCTACTGGATGCTTCGGTGGGACATCGGTGGGGGCGGAGGGGGCAGGACCGGCAGGGTGTCGTGGTAGATGACAGCGATCTGCGAGCTGCTCTCGATGTACCCGTAATCACTGGGCGACACGCGCCCCGACCGGGAGCGCAGCAGGGCGGCGGGCAGCTCGGACATGTCGTCGGGGGACACCGTCACCTCGCGTTCCATCTGCACCGGGCTCAACCAGGATCCGACCGGACGGGGGGAATCCCCGAAATGCCAGATGACCACCGGAACGCCGCTCCGCACCGCCAGGGCCACGCTCAGGAAGACCTCGCCGAGACCGCGTGGAACGGAAATTCCGATGACTCTGTCGTCATCGAGCCTTTTGGCGATCAGTCTCTCATTCATGTCCGCCGTGTGGAAGAGGTCGAAAACCGCGGCACGGCCGTCGCGGAAAAGGCCGGACCAGCGTTGTGAGAAACGTTTCTGTGCACTTCTGACCTCGGGCGAGCGCCGGTCGAGGAGGGCTTCGTCGCGGTAGACGACCTCGGCGCGCTCGCCCAGGGGCCGGCCCTGGAGTGTGCGCCCGTTCTGCCAGCGTTCGGCGACGGCCTCGGCCATGAGGTCGAGCGAGGTCACCAGCTCCACGCGGGTGCTGCGGTGGTGGGCGGAACGCGAGTCGGCGAGCAGAAGGTCGAGCCGGGACCCCACCCGCACGCTGATCTCCTCGCCGGGCACGTCGCGGTCCATCCAGTGCTCGGCGAAGTCGGGCGGGCCGCCGCGGCCGTCGCTCAGCACCGACCAGCTCTCCAGGTCGTAGCGGTCGCGGCAGCTGCGGCTGACCCGCACCACGAGGCGGGCGGGCAGGTCCTCGGGCGCGGGCGCGGGCAGGGGGGCGGCGCCCAGGGCCCCGCCCCACTGTCCGAGCAGGTCGGCGCAGGACAACGCGGGGTGGGCGGCGGCGAGCCAGGCGCAGAACCGGGCGGCGGGGGAGGGGTCGTCGAAGGCCGGGAGCAGGGCGAGGTTGACCAGCGCCTCCCAGGCGGTCTCGGGCGGGGGCAGGCCGCCGCCCTTGCCGGCGTGGTCGGCGCGGATCGACCGGTAGGTCTCGCGGACCCCGGGTTCGCAGGGCAGCAGGGCGAGTTCGGCGCGCACGGTCGCGAGGTCCCCGGAGACGGTGGCGGCCCCGGCGGTGGCGGCGTCCACGAGCACGGACCCGAGCACGGTGTCCTCGGCCTCGCGCACGTACGGCGCCGCCTCCGCGGCCAGGGCCTCGGCGGCGACACTGCGCGCGTCCTTGCGCAGGACCCAGCGCACCAGCGGCAGCAGGGTCCCCTGGGTCTCACAGGCGGTGACCAGGCGCAGGGCGAAGCGGTAGACCGGCCCGGTGCCGACCTCGCGCCTGATGCGCAGGGGCAGGCAGCTCAGCAGATCGCTCTGGCCCTCCCTGTCCTGCACGTAGGCGACCTCGCACAGGGCGTCGACCAGGCTCTCGCGGTCCTCAGGTGTCACCGCACCCCCTCAACAGGGGAGCGGCGGCCTCCCGGACACGCCGCATGGGTGCGCTGGCCTCCTCCCACGCCGCCAGGTGGTCCAGGACCTCGCCGAGGATCCCGTAGTCGCGGTGGGCGCGCAGGACCAGCTCGTGGGAGAAGACGACGGGGACCGCCCCGGCGTCGATCCTGCGCCGCAGCCGGGGGTCGAGGGCGCTGACGAAGAGGGCGCGCACTTCGCGGGAGGCGACGGTCTCCAGGTCGGAGACGGCCTCGGCGAGGGTGTGCAGGCTCTCGTGGTCGAGGACGGGGGCGGGCCCGGGTCTGTGCCGGACGGGTACGGGCCCGGCGGGGTGCGGGGGACCCACGGGGCTCAGGTGACGCAGGGGGGCCAGTGCGGGCACGGCGGTGAGCGGGACCATCCAGGCCAGCCGCCCCTGCGCCCCGGCCTCCCGCACGATGCCGAGGAGCCGGCCGTCGTGGTCGCTCACCCCGCTCCCGCTGAACCCGCGGGTGACGGTGACCGGCGCGGAGGCGTCGACGTCGATCTGCACGTACTCGGGGCGGGCTCCGCCGGGGCCGCGCACGACCCCGGTGAGCCAGCGTCCGGCGGGGGAGTGCGGGAACCCGAGGATCCGTACGCCCAGGTCGGCCAGGGTGTGCGGCGCGCGGGTGTCGAGCGGCGCGGGGGCGGTGGGGGCGCGGCGGTCCAGGCGCAGGAGGGCCGCGTCCCACGGGGGAGCGTCCTCCCACCACCATCCGTCCTCGACGACCTCGGCCCCGGTGTGCCACGAGCGGTCGCCGCGGGGTGCGTCGAGGCGGACCCGGGTGCCGGGGCCGCCCTCGCCTGCGGCGGTGCGCACGACGTGGGCGCACGTGAGGACGTGGTCGGGGGTGACCAGAACCGCGGCACCGTGGAGGACTCCGCCGTCCCGGTCGGTGATCCTGAACTGCCAGTCGGGTGTGCTGTTGTGGTGGGCGGATGCGGACACGACGCTCCCGTTGTCGGAGGTTGGGCACCCGGGAAATGGGGGGACGGTCCCAGAACACCGGATCCAAACAACACGGCGTTTATTGGCTTCGACTCTACGTATTTACCCCCAAAACGCCTCAGGGCCACCATCCGGAGCCGACAGAACGAGGATTATTCTCGCGAAGTAATGGTGATACCTGTGGCCGTTGTTTCTGGTGTTTCAGAAGAAATATAAGAAACGAAAGAGGGCCGCGCACCGGGTGTGGTGCGCGGCCCTCCGTGTGGCTCGCTCGAGCGGCAGGCCGGTCAGGCGGAGGCCGGTGCCTCCTCGGCGGCCGGGGTCTGCTGCTTCTCGGCGCGGCGCTCGTTCCACGGCAGCGGCAGGAGGCTGTCCAGTGCCAGGCGTCCGCCGGAGAAGCCGAGGGCCAGGGCGGTCACACCCAGCGCCAGCGGGAGCTCGAAGCCGCCGACGAACACGTCGCCCACGTGCGCGAAGCCGAGGGCGGCGCCCATCATCGCGGCGAGGGCGATGCCGGTGAGCGGGAGCAGCAGGCCGAGGATCAGCGCGGCGCCGAAGCCCACCTCGATCACGGCGCCGACGATCGCGGCGACCTCGGGTGCGGGGATGCCCATGGCCTCGAAGCCCGCGGCGGTGCCGCCGATGTCGGTGGCCTTGGGCAGGCCGTGTGCGATGAAGGTGACACCGACGACCGCGCGGGCGGCCAGGGCGGTGACGTCGTGGACCTTGGAGGTGAGCGGGCGTCGGGGCATGGTGCACTCCTGCTTCGTGGGTCGGTTCGGCCGGGGTCGCACCCCACACTTGAAGGTACAACCTTTTCCCAGGAAGCTATCTCGTACCGCGGAGCCGCGACCGGATCGAGGCCCGCCCCGCGGCGGCGATCCACGGCCCGGTCAACGTGTGTACCGCGGCTCCACACCCTCGGGGTCGAGAGCCCCCAGCACCGCCGCGCTGATGCCGTCCAGCTGGCGCACCTGCTCCGGGGTCAGTGCGTCGAAGAGCACACGACGGACCTCCTCGACGTGGCCCGGCGCCGCCCCCTCCAGGGCCGCACGGCCGTCGCCGGTCAACTCGACCAGCGTGGTGCGGCGGTCGCCCGGGCGTTTGGAACGGCGCACCAGGCCCTCGCGTTCCAGGCCGGAGACCGCGTGCGACATGCGGCTCTGCGAGGCGCGCAGGTACGCGGCCAGGGCGCTCATCGTCATCATGTGCCCGGAGGTCTCCGACAGCGCCGCGAGTGTGGCGTAGGCCGAGTGGGACAGGCCGGAGTCCTGCCGGAGCCGGCGGTCGAGCCGGGCCTCCAGCAGGTGCACCGCAGTGAGGAAGTTGCGCCAGGTCCACTGCTCGTCCTCGTCCAACCACCGAGTCTCGGACAACGGGCCGCTCCCCACACCGCTCGCCTGTTCAATTGCCGCCAACGCTACCGGGGTGGTTCGGGATCTCGGATTCACCCGGGGGTCACTCACGATCCGCGCCGTTTTCCTCACGCAGTGTTATCGGGGTCGGTAGAGTCACGACCTCCGTCGAAACACACCAGGGAACCAGTCATGGCTCACTACCGCATACAGCTCGACGACGGCTCGTCCCACACCCTCCAGGCCATGCGTGTCCGGACCGACGCGCACAGCCTCTACCTCGAAGAACGCGCCGCCGGTGACTGGCGCGAAGTCTTCTCCCACCCCAAGGACCGCATCGAACGCATCCAGCGCCGCTTCACCGAGAACGACGGCTCCTGGACCTGGCTGCGCGAACGCCTGCCCGCCCCGATGGGCGTGCGCGCCTGGTAGGGCCCCGGGCCCCTCCCACCGTGGGTAATCTGCCTACGGCACGGGCTTCTCGGGAGGGATCGCGATGGGCGTAGGCGCAGCCGTGGGGCAGGTCGCACGCACCACGCGGCGGCACTACCGGGCGCTGCTGACGGCCCTGCTCATGCCCCTGCTGCCCGGCCTGCTCCTGGGAGCGCTCACCGCCGCCGCCCTCACCGCGCACGGCGCGATCACCAGCGGACAGGCGCCCGTGTGGTCCTCGCTCCCGCTGCTCACCCAGGTTTTTGCGGCCGCCGGCGCCCTGGCCCTGCTCGCGGGGGTCCCGATCGCCGTGTGCGCCGCGCTCCGGGTGGCCGCCGACGCCGTCCGGGGGCGTGCGCCCGACCTCGGCCGCGCCTGGCGTCCGAGGCTCCCGCGGCTGCGGTGGCCGCTCCGCCTCCCGGCGCTCGGGGTGGTGCCCGCCCTCCTGGGCCTGGTGCCCCTGTTCCCGGCGCTGCCCGTGGCGCGCATCGACCCCGCCCTGGGGCTGCTGTGGGTGCTGGTGGTGGCGCCGTGGACCGCGGTCGCCCTGTGCACGCGGATGTCCGCGGAACCCGTCGCGCCGGGTCCGCGGGCGCCCCACCCCGTTCCGGCCCCGCTGTTGGCGGCGCTCCTGGCCACGACCCCGTTCATCACACCCGGGCCGCTCTGGTTCGCCTACTGGGCCTGAAACCCCGCTGCCGCGCGGAGCAGCTGCGCCAGACGCTCGTGGTCGGCGCCGCCCAGGTTCGCCCACTGCTCGCGCTGGGCCTGCTCGACCTGTTCGGCGAGGTCCGCGCGCAGGTCGCGTCCGTTCCCCGTGACGCGCAGGACCACCCGCCGGCGGTCGTTGTCGTCGACGGAACGGCGCGCCAGCTCCTCGTCCACCAGCCGGTCGGCGACGCGGGTGGCGGTGGCCCCGGCCAGGCTGAGCTCCTCGCACAGCGCGGCCATCGGCAGGGGACCGGAGACCGCGAGCAGGTCGAGCATGCGCCACTGGTCGACGGTGAGTCCGTGGCCGCGCACGACCGAAGCTGCCCCGCGGTCGAGGCCGACCGCCATCCGGCGCAGGAACAGTGCGTCGAGGCCTTCGCCCGTGGTGTGTGAACCCATCCGCGTTCCGTCCCTTGCCCGGAGCCCGACCCTCCGGGAAACTTCCATTCGGATGTGAATGTAGCACCCCCGTCACCCGGCGAAAGCAACGCGGACACAGGGCCCCACCAGGATCGGGCCCGCACCCGGAGACCACAGCCCACCCGAGGAGTGAGGTCGCCATGGCCGCATACCTGTACCGCTGTCCGGAACGCCACGAGACCACCGCCGAAGCCCCCATGGGTGAGGCCCCCGAGAGCGTGCACTGCGCTTGCGGTGCCCGCGCCGCCCGCACGTTCACCGCCCCGATGGTGCGTTCCGGACCCCGGGCCGCCCACCGCATGCGCGACGTCGCGGCCGAGAGCGCGGAGAACCCCCGCATCGCCCACCGAGCCTGACCGGATCCCCCCCCCACCACAGGAAGGCCGTTGCCCATGCCCGAGGTGCTCTTCAGCCACGACCCCGACCGGCCCATGGCCCGGCAGGCCGTGCCCGGCCACAACCGTTTCCATCCCGACGTCCCGCCCGCAGCGACCGCCCGCCCCGGCCAGGAGTTCCGCATCGAGTGCCGCGAGTGGACCGACGGCCAGATCGGCGACAACGACTCCGCCGACGACGTGCGCAACGTCGACCTCGACCACTCCCACATGCTCAGCGGCCCCGTCCGGGTGGAGGGCGCCGAGCCGGGCGACCTGCTCGTCGTCGACATCCTCGACATCGGCCCGATCCCGCAGGAGACCTCCGAGAAGGGCCCGGTCTGCGGCCAGGGCTGGGGGTACAGCGGCATCTTCGCCAAGGTCAACGGCGGCGGGTTCCTCACCGACTACTACCCCGACGCCTACAAGGCCGTGTGGGACTTCAAGGGCCAGGTCGCGACCTCACGCCACGTGCCCGGCGTGGAGTACACCGGCATCACCCACCCCGGGCTCATGGGGGTGGCGCCCTCGCAGGAGCTCTTGGAACGCTGGAACCGGCGCGAGCGCGCCCTCATCGCCACCGACCCCGAACGGGTCCCGCCGCTGGCCCTGCCGCCCCTGGCGTCCGGCGCGCTCGCCGGCGCCGCCGAGGGCGACCTGTTCGACCGCATCGCCGCGGAGGGCGCACGCACCGTGCCTCCCCGGGAGAACGGCGGCAACCACGACATCAAGAACCTCACGCGCGGCTCGCGGATCCTCTACCCAGTGCACGTCTCCGGTGCGCTGCTGTCCGTGGGCGACCTGCACTTCAGCCAGGGCGACGGTGAGATCAACTTCTGCGGCGCCATCGAGATGGGCGGCTTCATCGACCTGCACGTGGACGTGATCAAGGGCGGGATGGAGTCCTACGGCGTGCACCGCAACCCGGTCTTCCAACCCGGCCGGGTCGCACCGCAGTACTCCGAATACCTGACCTTCATCGGGGTGGGCGTGGACCACCGCGACGACACCAACCTGTTCCTGGACGCGACCGAGGCCTACCGCAACGCCTGCCTCAACGCGATCTCCTACCTCAAGAAGTGGGGTTACACCGACGAGCAGGCCTACCTGATCCTGGGCACCTCCCCGATCGAGGGCCGGATCGGCGGGGTCGTGGACGTGCCCAACGCCTGCTGCGCCGTGTACCTGCCGACGGAGATCTTCACCGACGACATTCGCCCCGGTGCGGGCGGGCCCGTGTACAAGGACCGCGGGCAGGTCGCGGTGACGAGCTGACCCCCGAACACGAGAGCGGGGGCCGCGGAACCCCTCGGTTCCGCGGCCCCCGCCGGGCGTTCGGGCCGGTGCCTCAGACGTCGCCGTGGACCGGGGCGGGCGTGCCCGACCCGTCGGTCACCTGCGGCTCACCGGTCTCGCTGGCCTCCAGCCACTCGTCCCAGGACATCTGCCAGTAGCCCCAGCCGTTGTCCCACTTGAACTCGCGGTCGGTGCCGGTGGTGTCGAGGATGTCGCCCATCAGGGTGTTCTCGAAGAACCACTCGGCGTCGTCCATGCGCAGGTTGGTGCAGCCGTTGGAGGTGTTGGCCGAACCGATGTTGCCGTTGCTCGACATCTCGTGCACGAACTCGCCGCTGTTGGAGGTGCGGACGGCGTACTTGACGTCGAGGCGGTAGTAGTCGGGGTCGTCCTCGTCGATGCCGAGGGTGGCGGCGTCCATGGTGAGGTCCTCGTGGCGCTCCATGAGGACGTGCGTGCCGCTGGTGGTGGTGTCGAACTCGCGGTTGGCGGCGCCGTTGCTCACCTCGAAGGTGCGGTCGTGCTCGCCGTCGATCTCGATCTCCATCTCGTGGTCGGGCACGTGCATGGTGGCGATGAGCTCGCGGCCGACCTCGAAGTCGATCTTGTGGTTGCGGTTGCCGTAGACACCGTCGGCGGCCTCGACACCGGCGAGGTTCAGGTCGACGCTCACCTGCTGGTGCGGCTCCCAGTACTCCTCGGGACGGAAGACCGCCATCTGGTCGTCGACCCAGTTCCAGGCGCCGGCGATCTCCTCCTCGGACTCGACGTCCATGGAGTTCTCGACCTCGACCTTGTTGGTCACGGGGCGATCGAAGTTGATGACCACGGGCATGCCCACGCCGACGGTGTCACCGGAGTTGGGGAAGTTGGAGGCCAGGCCGAGGCGGCTGCCCTCGGGGGCCTCCTCGGTCGTGAACTCGTGGACCAGCTCGGTCTCCTCACCGGCCTCGTTCTCGGCGGTGGCGGTGACCACGACCTCGGCGCCGGGGCGCAGGTTCCAGTCGCTGACCCACTCGGTGTCGTCCTCGTTGAGGGTGCCGGTCATGTCGTAGAGGTCGGAGTCGTCCTCGTCGTCATCGCCGACGCTCTGGTCGACGGCGACGCCCGTGATGGACCCGCCCTCGGCCGCGACGTTGATGGGGGAGTTGGGCGGGAGGTTCTCCTCGCCGGTGTCGGGGGAGATGGAGAGCTCGGCGGGGGCGGCATCGGCCTCGTCGCTGCCCTGTGTCTCCGCGTCGCCGGAAGTGCAGGCGGTGGCGATCAGTGCCAGCGACGCCAGCACGACACCGAACCGGCGCGGGCGGGCCGCGTAGGTCTTCCCCGTCACGTCTGGACCTCCATGGATTGTCTCGAACGCCGTGTCCCTGTATTGGACGCACGAGAGCGAAAAAGGTTCGGACCCCGACCGCATCGGTATCGAGCGGTTACCGACGCCCCGCGGTTCCGGGGGGCCGGAGCCGCCGAGGGTACACCCTGGGGGTACATGTCAGGCCCTCCAGGATATGTGCCGGAAGCCCCTTGTTGTACCCGTTGTGGGCAGTCACTCCCCGCATCTAGAATATGGAGCGATCGAACTATTTTCTCCACAAACCTGAGCGATCGCTCAGGTTGTTCGGAAGGGGTACCCCATGCCGTGGATCTTCCTCGCAGGCGCGATCCTCGCCGAGGTGTTCGCGACGACCTCGCTCAAGTTCTCCGAGGGCTTCACCAAGCTCCTGCCCTCGATCTTCGTGGTCGTGGGTTACGCCACCGCGTTCTTCCTGCTGTCCCAGGCGCTCGTCAAGGGCATGGACCTCGGGGTCGCCTACGGTATTTGGGCGGCCGTCGGTGTGGCCCTCGTCGCCGTCATCGGTGTCATGTTTCTGGGAGAGTCCCTCACCTGGGTGCAGACCGGCGGCATCGCCCTCGTCATCGCCGGCGTGATGGCCCTGGAGATGGGCGGACAGCACTGAGACCGGAGGAAGAGGACGTGACCGACCCCGACCGCATCCAGGACGGCCGCAGGCGCAAGGGCGAACACCGCCGACGCCTGCTGGTCGAGGCGACCATGCGCGTCATCGAACGCGACGGCGCCGGATCCGTGAGCCAGCGGCGGGTGGCCGCCGAGGCCGGGGTGCCCCCCAGCGCGGTCACCTACTACTTCGCCGCCGTCGACGACCTGCTCGTGGCGACGCTGACCAGCGTGAACGACCTCTACGTCGAACGCATCGACGCCCTTGGCACGGGCGACGAGGGGCTCGCCGCGCTGGCCCGACTCATCGCGCCCACGACCGAGGAGGCCCGGGCCCACCTGGTCGCCGAGTGCGAGCTCTTCCTCATGGCGGCCCGGCGCCCGGCGATGCGCCCGGAGATCCAGCGCTGGACGGCTACGCTCGATGCCTTCCTCGCGCCCTACGCGGCCGATCCCGTGCAGCGCACGGGCGTGGCCACCGCCATCGAGGGGATGTTCCTGCGCGGCGCCTACTCGGACGCCAACGCGCCGGGGCCCGACGAGGTCCACCGCATTCTGCGCGGCCTGCTCGGTCGCTGACGCCCGTTCACCGCTGGGGCGCGTTGCGCGGACCGGAGGCCCACGGCTCCCGCGGCGGGTCCGGGGCCGGAACCCCGTACCGGGCGTCGTGGGCGTCCCGGAACGCCCGAGCTCGGCGGAGGCGCGTCCGCAGCACGAGCGGAAGCACCACGAGCACCGCCACCACGAGCACGAGCATGATCACCCGCAATGGGCTCACCTGGCCTCCCGCCAGTTGCAGCACCAGGCTCAGCCCGTGCAGCACCGTCACCACGACCACGGGAGCCCAGTAGAGCGGTGACACCATGCGTTCGGCCTGCACGCTCAACCGCCGCCCGAGCGCATCCAGCGCGGGGTCCCCGCTGAGCTCACCGCGGCGCACGTACCGCCCGGCCGTCCTCATGCGGCGCGGTTCGGTGTCGGCGGGCACCTCGGTACCGCCGACCGCCCACCGGAACAACGCCCGGCAGAGGGCGAACACCCCGAGGCCCACGAGCACGAGGCCGACGAAGGCCCCCAGCGCGAGCCACGCCTGGTCCGGCGCGAGGCCGTCCCGCGGCAGCACGAGCAGGACCGCCGGGACCACCACGAGCAGGGTCACGCCGGCGCACACCAGACCCGCCCGTCGCGCGTAGCGGCGCGGATCGCTCTGCGCGTGGATCTGCAGGCGCACGAGGGCGAGCCCGGGGGCGAACCGCCCGGAACCCGGTGCTTCCTTCGGTCCCTGCGCCATGGTCACCCCATAGCCGCACCACGGGACCGCAAACCCGGCCGCGCCGCCCTACCGGTAGTAGACGCCGATGAGGGAACCGTCGATCTCCTCCACGCGCACGTCGAGCTCGAACACGTCGCGCAGCACCTCGGGCGTCATGATCTCCTTCGGCGCACCCGCGTGCGCCACACGTCCCTCCCGCATCGCGACGATCCGGTCGGAGTAGGCCGAGGCGAAGTTGATGTCGTGGATGACGATCACGACGGTCTTGCCCAGGACGTCGGCGGCGCGGCGGATCTGCAGCATCATCGCCACCGCGTGTTTCATGTCGAGGTTGTTCAGCGGCTCGTCGAGCAGCACGTAGTCGGTGTCCTGGCACAGCACCATCGCCACGTACGCACGCTGGCGCTGGCCGCCGGAGAGTTCGTCCAGGAACCGGTCGCCGAGCGGCACCAGGTCCAGGAAGCCCAGCGCGGCCTCGACCTGGTCGTGGTCCTCGCCGGTCATCCGCCCCTGGGAGTGCGGGTAACGCCCGAACGCCACCAGGTCGCGCACGGTCAGGCGGGTGGTGAACCGGTTCTCCTGCCGCAGGATCGACAGGCGCTTGGCGAAGTCCCGCCCGCGCGCCCGGGTCACGTCCACCCCGTCGACGGTGACCGTGCCGCCGTCGGCCTTGAGCAGGCGCCCGACGATGGTGAGCATCGTGGACTTGCCCGCGCCGTTGGGCCCGATGATCGAGGTGACACCGCCGCGTTCGATGGTCAGCGACACCTGGTCGAGAACGGTCGCGGCCCCGTACGTCTTGGTGAGGTCGGTCAGTTCGATCAACGGGCGGCCTTTCGCAGCAGGAAGTACAGGAACAGCGCACCGCCGGTGAACTCGATGACCACCGTGAGGGTGCCGGCGTGGCCGAGCAAGTGTTCCAGGACGAACTGTCCGCCGACCAGCGCACACAGCCCGGTGAGGAACGCGATCGGCATGACGTAGTGGTGCTCGTGCCGCCCGGCGATCTGGTACGCGAGCGTGGCCGCCATGAACCCGAAGAAGGTCATCGGGCCGACCAGCGCGGTGGAGACCGCGGTGAGCACGGCGACGATCATGAGCGTGCGGATCGCGATCCGGGTGTGGTCGACGCCCAGGTTGACGGCGGTGTCCCGCCCGAGACCGACCACGTCGTAGAGCCGGTGCCTGCGCCACACGTAGACCCCGATGCCGACCACGAGCAGCGCCACCCACGGCAGCAGGTCCGGGTCGGCGCGGGTCAGCCGCGCGAACAGCCGGCTCTGCAGGGCGGTGAACTCGTTCGGGTCGAGCAGGCGCTGCATGAGCTGGGCGAGGCTGGTGAACAGGATCCCGAAGACGATCCCCACCAGCAGGGTCAGATGCAGGCTGCCGATCCCGCCGGTGAACAGGCGCTTGAACAGCAGCATCGCGAACAGCACCATGAGCCCGGCCTGGAGCACGAACGCGGCGACCGGCGGCAGCATCGACAGCCCCGCGAGCCCGAACACGAACACCATGCACGTCTGCACCAGTACGAACAGCGCTTCCATGCCCATGATCGAGGGCGTGAGGATGCGGTTGTCGGTGACCGTGTGGAACAGGACGGTGGCGATCGCACCGGCGAAGGCCACGATGAGCATGGTGAACAGGACGGTCGACCGGCGCTCGATCACGTAGGCGACGTTCCCGGTCACGCCCCAGGTCAGGTACGCGATCGAGAAGGCCGTGGCGAGGCCGGCGAGCACGGCGATGCGCGCCCAGGTGGGGAAACCGCGGCGCTCGGTGTCCGCCCGCGCTGCGGTACCCGCCCCCGCCGTGGTGGTGGGTTCGTGCTCAGCGACGGACATGGTTGCTCCTCCGCAGCAGCATGAACAGGAACACCGCGGCACCCACGACCCCGAGCACCGTGCCGACCGGGATCTCGAAGGGCGCCCGGATCACCCGGGCGAGGATGTCGCACAGCACGAGCACCCCGCCGCCGAGCAGGCACACCCACGGCACGCCGCGGCGCACGTGGTCGCCGACGGCCATGCTCACCAGGTTGGGCACGATCAGCCCGAGGAACGGCAGGGTCCCCACGACGGAGACCACGACCCCGCTGACCACGGCGACGATGCCCACGCCGAGCGCCATGACGGTCCGGTAGTTCAGACCGACGCTCACGGCGATGTCGCGTCCGAGCCCGGCGACGGTGAGCCGGTCGGCGACCAGGTAGGCCAGCAGGGCGAGCGCGCCCACGAGCCACAGTTGTTCGTAGCGCCCCTGCATGACTCCGGAGAAGTCGCCGGACTGCCACGTCCCGAGCGTCTGCAGCAGGTCGGTGCGCAGCGCGATGAACGTGGTGACGGCGCTGATGACGGCGCCGAGCATGATGCCGACCAGCGGCACGATCAGCGACGACTTCAGCGCGACCCGCTGCAGCACACCGAGGAACAGGAACGTGCCCACGAGCGCGGCCAGGCAGGCGGCGGTCATCTTCACCGGGAGCGGGGCGGCGGGCGCGAGCAGCGTGATGATGAGGATGCCCAGGGCCGCGGACTCGACCGTCCCGGCGGTGGAGGGCTCCACGAACCGGTTCTGGGTCAGCATCTGCATGATGAGCCCGGCCACGCTCATGGCGGCGCCGGCCAGCAGCAGGGCGAGGGTGCGGGGCAGTCGGCTGATGAGGAAGAGTTCGCGCGCCTCGGGGTCCTCGATCAGGCGCTGCAGGGTGATGTCACTGGCGCCGACGAACAGGCTGACCACGGCGAGTGCGAGCACGGCCAGCCCTGCGGCGGTGAGCTTGAGGTAGGGGGCGACGCGGCCCGGGGCGCGGTCGGCGGACCGTCCCCCGGGCCGTGCCGGCGCGGTGGTGGTGGAGGAGGTCACGGGGACCCGTGCTTCCTAGGAGAGGGCGTCTTCGATGTCGTCGAGGACGTTGAGGTGGGCCTGCACGCCGCCCACCAGGTAGACCTCTTCGGAGTCCAGGTACAGGATCTGGTCCTCCTCGGCGGCGGTGGTGCGGTTGACGAGCTCGTTGTCGAGGACCTGCCCGGCCGGGGAAGCGCCCTCCTCGCCGATGGCGGTGTCGCGGTCGATGACGTAGAGCCAGTCGGGGTCGGCGTCGGCCAGGGCCTCGAAGGACAGCACCTCGCCGTGGCGGGCGTCGTCGCTGGTCACGTCGAGGGTGGGCTCCAGGCCGAGGTCGTCGTAGAAGAAGCCGTAGCGGGATCCGGGGCCGTAGGCGCTGATCTCGCCTGCGGTGGTGATGATGACCAGGCCGTCGCCGGACCCGGAGACGAGCTCGCCGACCTCCTCGGTGCGCTCCTCGAACTCGGCGGCCAGGGCCTGGGCCTCTTCGGCCTTGTCGAAGATCTCGCCGTAGGCCAGCACCCGTTCGTTGAGGCTGCCGAGGGTGTCGGCGGAGTCGGTGCTCATGTCGATCGTGGGGGCGATCTCCTCGAGCTGCGGCGTCGCGTCGGAGCTGCGGCCGCCGCTGATGATGAGGTCGGGGTCGAGTTCGGCCACGGTCTCGAAGTCGGGCTCGAAGAGGGAGCCGACGTTCTCGACGGTGTCGTCCGCGGCGTAGTGGTCGAAGAAACCGGGGACTGCGTCGGCGGCGGGGATGCCGGCGATGTCGACGTCGAGGGCGTCGAGGATGTCGAGCTGGGTGTTGTCGAAGACGACGACCGTCTCGGGGTTCGCCTCGACCTCGACCTCGCCGTTCTCGGCCTGGACGGCCACGGTCCGGTCCGCGGCCTCGTCCTCTCCGGACGCGTCGGTGCCGCACCCGGCCAGAACCAGGGCGGAGACGGGGAACAGGGAGAACCAAGCGGCGGAACGTGGGGACACGACGACTCCAGACTCGGGGCAGCCTCATCGCAGGTAAGGCTTGACTTAGTAAGGCAAGGCTAAAGTTACATGCCGTGCAATGGGAGGCAAAGGGAGCGCCGGCGCCAGGCAGGCCTCATTCGGGGTGGACTGTCAACTGAAACCCCGTCCCGCCAGGGGGAGCGGCTCTTCTCGGGGCATGGGTATGATCCGCGTCACCAACACGAAGGGGGCGCGGGGTCTCACGTTCAGTGGCGGGCTCGGTCAGGCCCCGGGGTCCAGGCGGGTGAGCAGCTCGGACACACGTCCGGGCCGCTCGTACGGGGACAGGTGGCCCGCGCCCTCCAGCTCGACGACCTCGGCGTTCAGCAGCCGCCGGGCCGGGCCGTGCAGGCGCGCCGGGGAGAACAGCACGTCCTCGGACCCGGTCGCCACCACCGTGGGGGTGTCGTGCCACGGCCGCAGGCACTCGACCGTCAGGGTCGGCGGGGTCAGGACGTAGCGGCAGTGCGTGGCCACCAGCGTCCACCAGCGCGCCATCGGATCGGAGGCCTCGATGCGGTAGTCGTGCCCGTGCAGCACGTTGAGCAGGCGGGCGCTCTTGCTGTCGCGCGGTCCGATCATCCACGGCAGGGCCGCACGCATGAGGTCGCCGCCGGTCCCCGCGGCGGCCAGCCCGGCCGGGTCGACCAGCAGCAGGCCCGCGACGCGGGAGGAGGGCGTGGAGTCCAGCAGCATCGCCGCGCCCAGGGAGTGGCCGAGCACCAGCACCGGACCGTCGGTGATCTGCGGAAGGAGCTCGTCGAACCAGGCGCCGTAGGCGGCCATCCGGTCGCCCTTGGGGCGCACGTCCCCGCTCAAGCCCGGCTGTCCGGGCGGGTCCACGCTGATCACCGGCCGGTCCTCGGCCAGCACCCGCAGGACCTCGATGTTGGTCGCGGTGTTGAGGTTGGGACCCGGCAGCATCACCACGGGCATGCCCTGGCCCCCGGACGCACGGAAGACGCGCGTGGGGCCCAGGGCGGTCTCGACCGCCGGCAGGCGTTCCAGCTCGGGCCAGGCGGCCAGCCGCTCCTCGCACCAGGAACGGATCGCCTCCGCGCCGGAGGGGGTGCGGTAGATGTGCGTGCCTCGGGGCGCACTCTCGGTCATCACAGTCGACGATCATCCCATGTCACCCGTCCCCTGGCTACCGAGATCGGGGTCATGTGACGGGGGTGACGCCCGCTTCATCCGGTCACGCGTGATTGGTAGAGTTCCGGCGACGTTCATACGAGTCGGTTGAGGAGGGGAAATGGTCGCCACGCGCAGCCACGAGCGGCACCGTGTTCCCGCCTCCTCCCGCTCTCCGCGCGCTTCTCATGCGACGCGCCGCAGCCGGTTCGCCGAGGCAGAGAAGCCCCCGGTCGGCAATTGCCGACCGCACGGAACCAACGGTTACACGACCTCTTGGGGCACCAACGCACACGGTGAGCTCGCTGCGTGCCCGCCGGGACGCCGTTGACTTCCACACTCGACCACCGCCGGGGCGCCAGGACGACGGCACCCCCGGCGGGTGGTTCCGCGATCGACGCACCCTCATTCCCGCCGCGACCCTGATCACGCGCGCCTCCGGGCGCCGCTGTGTCGTTTAGGGCGCGGCGGCAAGTTGTGAAAGGACAGTGGCGTGGTGCTGCTGACTTTGATCCTGGTGCTCGCGGCGACGGTACTGAGCATCCCGCTGGTGGAGCGCTTCATGGGGCGCAACACGGGCTGGTTCGCTGCGGCGGTCCTGACCGCTCTGACCGTACTGGTAGCCGCGCAAGCACCCCAGGTCCTCGGCTCCGGCGAGGCCCTGACCTACTCCGTGCCCTGGATGCCCCAGATCGGCGTGGAGTTCCACCTGCGCATGGACACCCTGGGGTGGATGTTCACCCTGCTGGTGACCGGTGTGGGCGCGCTGATCATGGCCTACTCCGCCAGGTACTTCCCGGCCGGACGGCGACTGGGCTTCTACTTCCTCATGACCCTCTTCGCGTTCGCGATGACGGGACTGGTGCTGGCCGACGACGTCGTGCTGCTCTTCGTGTTCTGGGAGCTCACGACCATCGCGTCCTTCTACCTCATCGGGCTCTCCGGCCCGACGGCCAGCCGGCCCGCGATCCGCACGTTCCTCGTCACCGCCATGGGCGGGCTCGCCCTCCTGGGTGCGGTGGTGCTGCTCGTGGTCCGCACGGGCACCACTCAGCTCAGTGCGATCCTCGCCGACCAGACCTGGACGCAGGACACCGGTTTCGTGTCGCTGGTCGCGGTGCTCGTGGTCGTCGCGGTCTTCACCAAGTCGGCGCAGTTCCCGTTCCACTACTGGCTGCCGGACGCCATGGCGGCCAGCACACCGGTCAGTGCGTATCTGCACGCCGCGGCGATGGTCAAGGCCGGCATCTACCTGGCCATGCGGTTCACACCCGCCTTCGGTGACGTGCTCGTGTGGAACGCCGCGCTCATCGCCTTCGGTCTGACCACGGCCGTGATCGGCGCGGTCTTTGCCCTGCAGCAGCACGACCTCAAGCGCCTGGCCGCCTACTCCACCGTCAGCCAGCTCGGTTTCCTCGTCGCCGTGATCGGTGTGGGGACCCCCGAGGCGCTGGTGGCGGCGGCTGCGCACACCGTCGCGCACGCCCTGTTCAAGTCGGCGCTGTTCATGACGGTCGGCCTGGTCGACCACGAGGCCGGGACCCGGGACCTGCGCGACCTCGGCGGGCTCGCGAAGAAGATGCCCGTCACCGCGGGGATCGCCACCCTGGCGGCGCTGTCCATGGCGGGCATCCCGCCGTTGTTGGGCTTCGTCAGCAAGGAGTACCTGTTCGCCGGCCTCCTCGGCACACCCGGCGGCCCCTGGGTGGGCGTGCTCGCCGGGGCCGTGGCCGTGGGCGCTGCAGCGTTCACCTTCGCGTACTCGTTCCGCTTCGTGCACGGCGCCTTCTTCGGGGAACCCCGCGGGGAGCGCAAGGCCGACCAGGAGGGCACCCACGAGGCCCCGGTCACCTTCTGGGGCCCGGCCGCCCTGGCCGCGCTCGGCGGGGTGCTCCTCGGCCTGGCCGTGCCGGTCCTGGACCCCCTCGTCAACGGGGTCGCACAGGACACCACCGACACCGCCGCCGACGCACACCTGTTGCTGTGGCACGGGTTCAACCCCGAGCTGGCGATGTCCGCGCTGGCCATCGGGTTCGGCGCGCTGCTCGTGTGGCGCACGGCCTCCGGCGAGTCCTACGCCGGCCGTCCGCTGCTGCCCGTCGACGGGCCCTCGGTCTTCGAACGCCTCCACGGGGCCACGATCCGCGCCGGGCGCAGGGTCGGCGACCTCACCCGCACCGACGCGATCGCCTTCCACCTGGGAGCGCCCATCGTCCTCGTGCTGGTTCTGGCCGCCCCCGTCGTGTACTTCGGCCTCGACCTGCCGGCCCCGGCCGGACAGACGAGCCGACCGTTGGACTGGCTCCTGGTCGGGCTCATGGCGGTGGCCGTCCTCGGCGCCGTGCTCACGCGTTCCCGCCTCGCCGCGCTGGCCCTCATCGGTGTCGCCGGGTTCACGACCGCCCTGTGGTTGTTCTTCCTCGGCGCCTTCGACGTGGCTCTGACCCAGCTGCTCGTCGAGGTACTGACGGTCGTCGTGGCGGTCCTGGTGCTGCGCCGTCTGCCCCGGACCTTCCACACGGTGACCCGCAGGCGTTCGGCCCTGACCGCAGTCATCGCCATCGCGACCGGCCTGGTGGCGGGCGCGGCCGCGTTCGCGCTCACCGGGCGCCGGGAACTCTCGCCCGCCGCCGAGTACTTCCTCAACAACGCGCCCGAGGACACCGGTGGTGACAACGTCGTCAATACGATCCTGGTCGATTACCGGGCGCTGGACACCCTGGGCGAGTTGGTCGTGTTGGGTGTGGCCGGCCTGATCATCATCTCCGTGCTCGGAAGCACCAACCTGCTTCCGGTGAACAAGGGCCGCAAGGTCACGGTCCCCGTGGCGAACCCGGCGTTCGAATCGGCACCGAACACGGTACTCATGCGCACGGTCGCCAAGTTCCTGCTTCCGTTGCTGGTCGTCTGGTCCTTCTACCTGCTGGCCCGCGGCCACAACGAGCCCGGGGGCGGTTTCATCGGCGGCCTCGTCGGTGGTTCCGCGTTCGCACTGACCTACCTCGCCGCGTCCAGTGACGCCTCGGCCCGGATCCGCCTTGCCTACCCGGCGATCATCGGGAGCGGCATCCTCGTGGCGATCGGTTCGGGCCTGTTGGGCTTCTTCGAGGGTTCGTTCCTGCTACCGCTCCACGCCGAGATCCCGCTGCCCGGCGGGGACTACTACCACTTCACCACCGCGCTGATCTTCGATGTCGGTGTCTACCTCGCCGTCGTGGGTGTGCTTCTGGCCGCCCTCAACGAGCTGGGGCTCGACAACGGGGGCGGAGCGGCGGTCTCAGCACCGCCGTCACCGGCGGCGTCCGGGGGCGACCGCGGCGGGGCCACCGCTCCCGCAGGCACCGCCGGGGCCACCGCCGTCGAAGTGGACACGACCACCTCCGGAGGTGCCCGATGACCCTCGCTGTCACCATCGCGATCATGGTCGCCGGAGGCGTCTACCTGATGCTCCAGCGCGGGATGGTCCGCATCGTCCTCGGGCTGTTGCTCGTGGGGCACGCGGCGAACCTGTTGCTCATGTCGGCCGGCGGCATCTTCCGCCGCGACCAACCCCTCCTGGGCATCAACCCACCCGATTGGGCCGCTGATCCGTTGCCGCAGGCGTTCGTGCTCACCGCGATCGTGATCGCCTTCTCCATCGTGATCTACATGCTGACCCTCGCCGCCTCCGGCAGCGACGACGACACCGAGGACGCCTCATGAACACCGCGCTTCTCCCGATGTTCGCCGGGGTGCCGTTGGCCGTGGCAGGCCTGCTGGCCGTGATCACCCCGCGCGGGTGGCTGCGTACAGCGCTCTTTCTGGGGCCGAGCGCCCTGGGGCTGGCCGCATCGTCCTACTTGCTCTGGCTCACCCGGGACGGGGAGGTCTACTCCCACAACGTCGCCCTGTGGGCCGACGGGATCTCGATCCCCTTCGTCGTGGACACCTTCAGCGCACTGATGCTGTGGACGACGGCCCTGCTGGTCCTGGTCTGTTCGGGGTTCGCCGTCGCCGTCCGGGACCACATGCAGCCGTTCTTCCCCGCACTCGTTCTGGTGCTCTACGCAGGTGTGTCCGGTGCTCTGCTCACCGGGGACCTGTTCAACCTGTTCGTCTTCATCGAGGTCATGCTGCTGCCCTCTTACGGGCTGTTGGCGATGCTGGGCGCCCTCGGGCGGCTCAGGGCGGGGCGGATCTACGTGACCGTCAACCTGCTGACCTCGACGATCTTCCTCGCCGGTGTCGCGCTGGTCTACGGCGCTGCCGGCACCGTGCACATCGGTGAACTGGCCGGGCAGGCCTCCGAGTCGCCCATGGTCGCCGTCGGCATGGGTGTCATCATCCTCGCCCTGTCGATCAAGGCCGCGGTCGTGCCCGTTCACGGCTGGCTGGCGCGCACGTACCCGCGGGCCTCCCCTGCGGTCACGGCGCTGTTCTCCGGCCTGCACACGAAGGTCGCGATCTACGCGATCTACCGCCTGTACGCGATGGTCTTCGACGGAGACTCCACCTACCTGTGGATCGGCATCGTGGCCTTCTGCGCCACCATGCTCATCGGTGTCATGGGCGCCGTCGGTGAGGACACCACCCGGTCGATCCTGGTGTTCCACATGATCAGCCAGATCGGTTACATCCTGCTGGGCGTCGCGCTCTTCACCGAGATCGGCCTCATGGCGGGCATCTTCTACCTGATCCACCACATGATCGTGAAGGCCTCGCTGTTCTTGTCCACGGGGGCGATCGAACACACCCACGGAACCGGGGCGCTCGACAGACTCGGGGGGATCGCCAAACGCGAACCCCTGCTCGGGCTGGTCTTCATGGGTGCGGCGCTGTCACTGGCCGGTCTCCCGCCCTTCTCCGGGTTCGTCGCCAAACTGACCCTGGTCATCGGCGCCGTGGACGCCCAGCAGTGGGCCGCCGCGATCATCATGATCGTGGTCAGCCTCATCACGCTCATGTCCATGCTCAAGATCTGGGGTGGTGTCTTCTGGGGGAAGGCACCCGACACCGACGCCGTCCACGAGCCTTCGGACGAGAGCGGTTCCGTGGCCACAGCCGTGGCTCCCCCGAAGATCCGGGCCGGTCTGCTCCTGCCCGGGCTGATCCTGACCGCAACGACCCTGTGCATCGGGCTCGGGGCCCAGGTCCTGTTGTCTCTGAGCGCTGAAGCCGCCCAGGGCTTGTTGGACACTTCCGCTTACATCGAGGCGGTGCTCGGCTGATGTCTTATCTGCTCTGGGTGCTACGCACCCTCCGTTTCCCGTTCTATTTCGGCTTCGAGGTCGTCAAGACCACCCTGGTGGTGCTCTGGGACGTCCTGACCCCCGGCAGCTCTTCGGTCCCGGCGTTCGTCGAGGTTCCCACACGGTGCCGGAGCGACTTCGAGACGACCATGCTCGCCAACATGATCTCGCTGACCCCGGGGACCGTCACCGTCGCCGTCGGCGAGGAGCGGCCGGCGACCCTGTGGGTCCACGGCCTGTACGTGGAGGACCGCCCGTCCTTCCGGGAGGACATCCACACGATGGAGGACCATTTGCTGGCTGTGACGCGCCCCCGAGCCGGGGTTCCGCCTCGGCCGGAAACCGCGGACAGTGCAGATCGGGGTGAGCGCTGATGCAGCCCATCGACATCGGCATCGTGGCCGTGATCATCGGCATGGCCGTGGCTGCGTACAGGATCATGATCGGTCCCTCCAGCGCTGACCGCGGGGCCGGGGCCGACGTGGTCTTCTTCGGGTTCGTGAGCCTGGTCGCCCTCCTCGGTTTCCGACTCGGGACCGACCTCGTCGTGGACATCGTGCTGGTGTGCACCCTGGTCGGGTTCTTGTCCGCCCTGTCCATCGCCCGTCTGATCTCCGGAGGCAAACGATGACACCGTTGGAGATCGCCAGCATGGCGTGCATGATCGCCGGAGCGCTGGTGTTCCTGGCCGGCGCGTTCGGTCTCCTGCGCCTGCGTGACTTCTACGCGCGCCTCAGCGGCGTCACCATCACGGCCGGGCTGGCGCCGGCGCTCATCCTGCTGGGGTTGTTCCTGGACTACCCGACGCTGGAGAACGCTTGGAAGATCGCCCTGGCGTTGCTGATCCAGCTCGCGACGGCCGCCATCGGCGGCAACGCCATGGCCCGCGCCGGTTACCTGACCGGAACGCCGCCGACCCCGGGGACCGCCTTCGACGATCTGGAAGAGGCCGGTAAACGCCGCCCCGAAGAGGACGGAAAGGCCTGAGAACAGGGGGCCGAAGCCCCGAACAACAGACCCCTTGGTGTCCGGAAGAGGGCGCCAAGGGGTTTTTCATTTCCAGATGCGCCCGGGTTAAACATCACATAAAGCGAGCGTGCGGTTCCCCACTCCGGGGGCACCCCGGTGTCGCCCGCCGGTCAACCGTTGGTACAGTTATTGGCGCTAACGGGCGTATCGGGCGGCACCGCTGCCGCCCCTGTCGGGCTCCACCCGTCACCACATCGAGCCCCGAGCACCACGGGAGCGTGGACCACCCAGGTCCGGTCGCACCCTTGCCCACCCGACCGTTTTCCGACGGCGACGCTGCCTCGAGCACTCGCCCAGCGCCTTCTGGCCGCCGGAATCACCCCGCAAGCGCCGGGACCGGGCACCCAGGACGGAGCTTCAGGCCGCCCTTTTCTCGAAGATAAATCCATAACAAAAACACATAACAAATTTAAAGCGTGAATACTGACATGTACACCCAGGTCTCCCCTGGGCGCTGTGTCGCCTAGGTGGAAGTCCCTCATTATGAAATGACGGTGACGTGGTACTGCTGATACTGCTTCTGGTCCTCGCCGCCGCCGTAATCGGCACACCCCTGGCAGACCGCCTCCTCGGGCGCAACGCGGGATGGCCCCTGGCGGCCGTCCTGCTGGCTCTGGCAGGGGTCGTGCTGGCCCTGGCTCCGAGCGTGCTCGCCGACGGGCGCACCATCGAGTTCACACAGCCGTGGATGCCGCAGATCGGCGTCGAACTACGGCTGCGCATGGACGGCGTCGGTTGGTTGTTCACCCTCCTGGTGACCGGTGTGGGCGCGCTCATCATGGCCTACTCCACCCGGTACTTCCCAGGTGGACGCAGGCTCGGCTTCTACTTCCTCATGTCCCTCTTCGCGTTCGCGATGACGGGGCTGGTGCTGGCCGACGACGTCGTGCTGCTCTTCGTGTTCTGGGAGCTCACGACCATCGCGTCCTTCTACCTCATCGGTCTGTCCGGCCCCACGGCGAGCCGGCCTGCCATCCGTACCTTCCTCGTCACCGCCATGGGCGGACTCGCGCTGCTGACCGCGGTCGTCCTCATGTCGCTGCGCGTGGGAACCACCCAGCTGAGCGTGATCCTCGCCGACCCGGTGTGGTCGCAGGACCCGGCCTTCGCCACGACCGTGGCCGTGCTGGTGATCCTGGCCGCCTTCACCAAGTCGGCGCAGTTCCCGTTCCACTACTGGCTGCCGGACGCCATGGCCGCCAGCACCCCCGTCAGCGCGTACCTGCACGCCGCGGCGATGGTCAAGGCCGGCATCTACCTCCTGATGCGCTTCACGCCGGCCTTCTCCGACCTCGTGGTGTGGAACGCGGTCCTGATCAGCTTCGGTCTGATCACCGCGATCCTCGGTGCGGTCTTCGCGCTGCAACAGCACGACCTGAAGAAGCTCGCCGCCTACTCGACGGTGAGCCAGCTCGGTCTGCTCGTCGCGGTGATCGGTGTGGGGACGGAGGCCGCGCTCATCGCGGCGACCGTGCACACGCTCGCGCACGCGCTGTTCAAGGCCGCGCTGTTCATGATGGTCGGCGTCATCGACCACCGGGCCGGAACCCGCGACCTGCGTGAGCTCGGCGGCCTGGCCCGCCGCATGCCGGTCTCGGCCGGGGTGACGGTGCTGGCGACGCTGTCCATGGCGGGAATCCCGCCCCTGCTGGGCTTCGTCAGCAAGGAGAACGTCTTCAAGGGCCTGCTGGAGGCGCCCGGTCCGGAATGGGCCGGCGCACTGGCCGGAACCGCGGCGGTCGTGGCGTCGGTCTTCACCTTCGCCTACTCGTTCCGCTTCACCTACGGCACGTTCTGGGGCACCCCGCGCGGCAGTACCGACGTCGGCGAGGCGGGCCCGGCCTTCCTCACCGGCCCCGTGGTCGCCGCCGGTTCCGGGCTCGCCCTGGGCCTGGCCGTGCCCACCCTGAACCAGCTCGCCGAGCGCGCCACGGTCGACACCACCGGCGCGTACTACCCGGCCGAGCTGACCCTGTGGCACGGGCTCTCCGTCGACCTGTTCATGTCGATGGCCGCCATCGGCCTGGGCGCGCTCCTGGTGTGGTGGACCGCCTCCGGCGAGCGCCTGGCCGGGCGCACCCTGTTCCCGGTCACCGGCCCGACGGTGTTCGAGGCGATCTACAACGCGGTCATCCGGCTCGGACGCCGCGTCGGCGACCTCACGCGTTCGGACTCGCCCACCCGCCACCTGGTCATGCCCATCCTGGTGCTGACCCTGATGGCGGGCACGGTCGCCGGCGTCGGCCTCGACGTGCCCGACCAGTTCGCCGAGACCACCTACCCGCTGGACTGGCTGCTCGTCGCGCTGGCCATCGCCGCCGTCATCGGCGCCGTGGTCACCGGCTCGCGCATGGCCGGGCTGGTCATGGTCGGTATCGCCGGGTTCACCACCGCGCTGTGGCTGTTCCTGCTCGGCGCCTACGACGTGGCCCTCACCCAGCTGGTCGTGGAGATCCTGACGGTGGTCATCGCGGCCCTCGTGCTGCGCCGCCTGCCCAAGCGTTTCCACAAGGTGCCGCGCACCCGCACGGTGCTGACGGCGCTGGTCGCGGCCGCGGCGGGCCTCTCCGCGGCGATGGGTGCTTACTTCCTCACCGGGCGCCGCGACATCTCCGAGACCGGCCAGTACTTCCTGGACAACTCGGTGGAGGACACCGGCGGCAGCAACGTCGTCAACACGATCCTCGTCGACTACCGCGCCATGGACACCCTGGGCGAGCTGGTCGTCCTGGGCGTGGCCGGGCTCATCATCATCGCGGTGCTCAACTCCAGCGGCCTGCTGCCCTCCTACGGCGACCGCCGTGTGGTGGTCAGCCGCACCAGCGCCGCCTACGACGCCGACGACAACACGCTGATCATGCGTGCGGTGAGCTACATCCTGCTGCCGCTGCTCGTGATCTGGTCGTTCTACCTCATGCTGCGCGGCCACAACGACGTCGGCGGCGGGTTCATCGCCGGCCTCGTCGGCGGTGCCGGGTTCGCCCTGGTCTACCTGGCCGCACCCAGCGCCGAGGTGGCCCGGATCCGGTTGGCCTACCCGATGATCATCGGCGCGGGCATCGTCGTGGCGGTCTTCTCCGGTGTGCTCGGTTACGTCGACGGGTCGTTCCTGCGACCGCTGCACACCGAGATCACCCTGCCGTGGGGCGACTACATCCACCTCACGACCGCGCTGGTCTTCGACATCGGTGTCTACCTCGCCGTGGTCGGCGTCATCCTCACCGCGCTCAACCAGCTGGGTCTGGACGAGTCCAGGCCCGGTGACTCGACGCTCGGGATCATGGCGCCCACACCCGACCAGCCTCCGGCGAGCACGCCGGAGGAGGACCCGGGCGACCACCCCGAGGACCCGCTGGACGCCGTACCGAACGGAGGCACACGATGACCCTCGCCATCACGATCGGCGTCCTGGTGTTCGGGGCGGTCTTCCTCATGCTCCAGCGCGGCCTGGTCCGGATCATCCTGGGCTTCGTCATGTTGGGGCACGCGGTCAACCTGATGCTCATGTCGGCCGGAGGCACGTTCCGCCGCGCCCAGCCGCTGCTGGGTTACAACGACGCGGACGTGGCCTCCGACCCCCTGCCTCAGGCCTTCGTCCTGACCGCGATCGTGATCGCCTTCTCGATCACGATCTACATGCTCACGCTCGCCGCCACCGGTAGCGACGACGACACCGAGGACGCATCATGACCACAGCGCTCCTTCCCCTCCTGGTCGCCGCGCCCCTCACTGTCGCGGGGATCCTGGTCCTGACCAGACCCCCGCTCTGGCTGAGCCGCACCCTGCTGCTCGCGCCCAGCGCCGCCTCCCTGGTGATCAGCACGGCCCTCCTCTGGGTCACCCGGGACGGGGAGATCCTGTCCCACAACGTGGCCCTCTGGGCGGACGGGATCTCCATCCCGTTCGTCGTGGACACCTTCAGCGCCCTGATGCTGTGGACGACGTCCCTGCTGGTGCTGGTCTGCGGGGCCTTCGCGGTCGCCGTGGGCGACGACAAGGCGTCCTACTTCGGGCCCCTGGTGCTGGTGCTGTCGGCGGGTGTCACGGGCGCCCTGATGACCGGCGACCTGTTCAACCTGTTCGTGTTCATCGAGGTCATGCTGCTGCCCGCGTACGGGCTGCTGGCCATGCTCGGGTCGCTGCGGCGGCTCAGGTCCGGCCGGATCTACGTGACCCTCAACCTGCTCACCTCGACGGTCTTCCTCGCCGGTGTCGCGCTGGTCTACGGCGCGGCCGGCACCGTCAACATCGGCCAGCTGGCCGGGGCGGCCTCGGAGTCCCCGATGGTCGCCGTCGGCATGGGCGTGGTGATCCTGGCGCTGTCGGTGAAGTCGGCGGTCGTGCCCGTGCACGGCTGGCTGGCGCGCACCTACCCCAGCACCTCGCCCGCGGTCACGGCCCTGTTCTCGGGGCTGCACACCAAGATCGCCATCTACGCGATCTACCGCCTGTACGCGGTGGTCTTCGACGGAGACTCCACGTACCTGTGGATCGGCGTGGTCGTGTTCAGCGCGACCATGCTGGTGGGTGTGCTCGGTGCCGTCGGTGAGGACACCACCCGGTCGATCCTGGTCTTCCACATGGTGAGCCAGATCGGCTACATCCTGCTGGGGGTCGCGCTCTTCACGGAGCTGGGTCTGATCGCCGGCATCTTCTACCTGATCCACCACATGATCGTGAAGGCGTCGCTGTTCCTGTCCACGGGCGCGATCGAGCACACCCACGGAACGGGGGCGCTCAACCGGTTGGGCGGGATCGCCAGGCACGAACCACTGCTGGCGATCGCGTTCATGGCGGCGGCGCTGTCGCTGGCCGGACTCCCGCCGTTCTCGGGTTTCGTCGCGAAGCTGACGCTGGTGGCGGGCGCGTTCCAGGCCGGTGAGTGGATGGCCGCTGCCGTGGCCGTCGCGGTCAGCCTGTTCACGCTGATGTCGATGCTCAAGATCTGGGGCGGCGTCTTCTGGGGCAAGGAGCCCGAGCCGAAGCGGCCCGTGGACGAGCCCCACGAGGCGGGCGGCTCCACCACGGTGCTCGTGCGGCCGAAGGTGCCCACCTCGCTGCTGCTTCCGGGTGTGGTGCTGGCCGCCACGACCCTGTGCATCGGCCTGGGGGCGACCGTGCTGCTCGACCTGAGCGCGACGGCGGCCGCGAACCTCCTGGACACGTCCACCTACGTCGAGGCGGTGCTCGGATGACGGTCAAGAGCGTCCTGAAGTGGATCCTGGGCATCCTTTGGTTGCCCGTGTACCTGGCCTACGACCTGGCGGTGGGGTCGCTGCGCGTGGGGTGGGAGATCCTCACCCCCGGGAGCCAGATCTCGCCGGCGTTCGTCGAGGTCGCGTTGCGGTGCCGCACCGACTTCGAGATCTCGATGATGGCCAACCTGGTCTCGCTCACGCCGGGGTCCCTGACCGTGGCGGCCCGCCACGACCCGGCGACGGTGTGGGTGCACGCGATGTACGCGTCGAGCCACGAGTCGATCGTCCGGTACGTGCACACCATCGAGGACCACCTGCTCAGGGCGACACGGCCGGAGGGTGTACCGCCCCGGCCGGAGGACCTGGAGCGGGACGAGGGGGGACAGCGCCGATGAGCATCATCGACATCGCCCTGGCGGCCATCGTCGCCTCCATGATCATCGCGACCTACCGGATCATGCGGGGCCCGAGCGGCGCCGACCGCGGTTCGGGGTCGGACATGATCTTCTTCGGTTTCGTCGGCCTCGTCGCCATCCTCGGCGTGCGCCTGGAGACCGCTCTGCTGGTGGACATCGTGGTGGTCTGCACCCTCGTGGGCTTCCTCGCCGCGATCTCCCTGGCCCGACTGACCGCGGGAGGGAAGCGATGAACACCGTCGAACTCGTCGGCGACCTCTTGATGCTCGCCGGGGCCCTGGCCTTCCTGGTCGGCGCGCTGGGCATGATGCGCCTGCCGGACCTGTACTCGCGCCTGAGCGGGGTGACGATCTCCGGTGCGTTCGGCACCGCGTTGATCCTCATCGGGCTGCTGCTGCACCAGCCGTCGTGGCCGAACCTGCTCAAGATCAGCCTGGCGTTGGTCATCCAGCTGGCCACCACGGCGGTGGGCGGTTCGGCGATGGCGCGTGCGGGCTACCTGACCGGGTCCCCGCAGGCGGAGGCGACCCTCTTCGACGACCTTGCCGTGGAGGAGGGGCAGGAGCTGGACGCCGAGGGGCACCCGGGGCAGAGCCGACCCGACAACGGTTCCTGATCCCCGATACGCGCGGCGCCGTCGGATCCCCCGGGTCCGGCGGCGCCGTTCTGTGCGCAGGGCCCCGTCACGGCCGGTCGAACCGCTCCGGGACCCACACGTCGCCCGGGGCACCCGGAGCCGAGGTGTGCAGGTGTTCCCGGAGCGCGGTCAGCACGGGGTGTCGGTCCCCGCTGCGGAACAGCAGCATGTGCGGGTAGACCGGCGTCGGGTCGTGCAACGGGATGCGCCGCAGGTCGTGGCCCTGGGGCCAGAGGTAGCGGTCCTCGCTGCCGACGAGGGTGGCGAGGGAGGACGAGTCGGCGAGCGCGTCCATGAGGGCCTCGTCGCCGAAGTTCGGGCCGAGCGCGTCGATGCTCAGCCCGAAGGCCTCGGCGAACGCGTCGTAGAACGCCGCCCATTCCGTGCCGGGCCTGATCCCGGGGATCCAGATGCGGTGTCCGGCCAGGTCGGCGGGGCTGACCCCGTTCGCGTCGGCCAGCGGGTGGGACGGCCCGACCAGGAGCTGCAGGGGGACGTCCAGGAGCCTCTCTGCGGTGATCCCGGACGGGAGTTCTCCGGGCGGCAGGGCTCGGAACGTCGCGTCGACGGTGCCTTCGAGCACCCTCCGGGCGGCCCGGCCGGCGTTCTCGTCCCTCAGAGTGACTGCGTCCAGGCCCGTACCGGGGCGCCCGAGGTAGAAGCGGTAGACGGCCTGGGCCGGGGCGATGCGGCGGTTGAGCACGTCGACGCGCAAGGGACGGCTGCCCGGTCGTACGGATTCTTCGGCCTGTTCGAAGGCGGTGAGCGCCTTCTTGGCGTGCGGCAGGAAGACCTGTCCGTCCAGGCTCAGGTTGGAGCCGCGTGGTGTTCGCACCAGGAGGGTGACCCCGAGGTGTCTCTCCAGGGTTGCGATGCGTTTGGAGGCGGCCTGCTGGCTGATTCCCAGGTCGGCCGCCGCGGCCTGGAACTGGCCGGTGTCGGCGACGGCCACGAACGTCTGCAGCGCTTGGACATCCATGACCCCACGGTATTGCTACAACACACGGTTGTAGTTCATGATCCGAACGGTTGTTTGACCGTGCGTTCTGCGGGGTGGTGAAGTCAGCGCATGTCTACACGCACCACGCAGGTCATGCAGGTCTCGGGGCCGGATTTCGCCCGCCATGCTGAGCGGATCGCGGAGGTCACGGACGCGACGTCCCGGCTGAACGTGCTGCCCTTCAGCGACAGTGAGGGTCGTGCGGAACTACTTTCCGTTGTGTTCGGGGGTGCGTTGCCTGAGTCAGTGACGATCTACCCGCCGTTCTTCACCGAGCACGGGTTGAACACGGCGTTCGGGGAGGAGGTGTTCGTGAACCAGGGGTGCACGTTCATGGACAAGGGCGGGATCCGCATCGGGGACCGCGTGATGATCGCGCCGAACGTCAGCCTCATCACCGGGGGACATCCGCTGCCGCTCGCCGAGCGCCGGGAGTATCTGTCTCTTGCGCCGATCGTCGTCGGGGACGACGTGTGGATCGGGGCGGCTGCGGTGGTCACGCAGGGGGTGACCATCGGGGAGGGCGCTGTGGTTGCTGCCGGCGCGGTAGTCACCCGGGATGTGCCGGCCCACACCGTGGTGGGAGGGTCGCCCGCCCGGGTGATCAAGTCGATCGAGTAGGTCGGCCGGCAGTCGGCTACACGTGGGCCGCGCTGAGCAGGGCGGGACGATCGGTGGCGCCGACGGTTACGCCTCGGCGGGCCCGATCGCAACGGCGCTCACTTTCCGGGCATGGCGGTAGGCCGTTGGGGACTGGTGCTGGGCGGGACGGTCGTGACCGGTGTGTGGGGTTCTGTGGTGTTGCCTCGGGGGTGGTGGTTCGTCGGGGTCGGGATCTTAGCCCGGCCGGGCCTGCACGCAACCCGCTTCGGCGCCCCACCAGTTCACAGGGTTGGAGTGGATGCGTCGGCGTTGTGCGTGGTTGGCCGGGGCGCCTCGGGGTGTGCGTTCCGGCCCTGTTCGCCGGGCTGACCCGACCCACCTCGACGAACCACCCGCTCCCCCGAGGCCCCCTGGCAGCCCAAAGGAACGGGGAGGTCTGGCCGAAGGCCAACTGCAACGACCAACCCCCAGGGGTGCTTCATTGCGACCAACGCTTGCGGTGTGTGCGCGGTAACTCGCTCCTGCGAAAGGTCAACGGCAACGGCACAGGCACGCCCCGCACACTCGTCCGAGCATTGAGTGTCGGGGGTGGCACGNGGAACGGGGAGGTCTGGCCGAAGGCCAACTGCAACGACCAACCCCCAGGGGTGCTTCATTGCGACCAACGCTTGCGGTGTGTGCGCGGTAACTCGCTCCTGCGAAAGGTCAACGGCAACGGCACAGGCACGCCCCGCACACTCGTCCGAGCATTGAGTGTCGGGGGTGGCACGCGTGCGGACGGCCGCTGAGCCTCGGCCTCTCCCGGCAGACCTTTGAGTGTCAGGGAGTCGCGGGCGTGTGGGCGGTTCTCCTGCCGGGGTGAACGCAGAGGGGTTGGGCGCCGGGGGTTGTGGGTGTCGTGGCCCTGGCACCGGCATCGCACCAACGCTCATCCTGTGGCGCATAGTCGCTGTACTCGGGGGGAGGGGGCAAGGCTGAGACCGGTGGCTATGCCCAGCCCTGGAAGGCCCGGCTGACCCTGTCGGCTGTCCCTGTCGCGCCTCCGGCCATGCTGACAGGCAACGGCAACGGCAACGGTGGCGGTAGCGGTGTGTAGGAAGCGGGGTCGGATCCGGGGCGCGTCCGGGATTGGGTGTGCCTGGCCCCCGGGTTCTCCGACCTCGGCTGCCACCAGTGAGTGTGGGTATGGGGCTGGGTGCGGACATGGCCGAACACCCCATGGGCCACCGCCCCCCGGGGGGTGAGGTCCCTGGGGGTCTGTGTGGGATGTGAGTGTTCAGCCGGAGGGTGGCCCCGGGGTGGCTAGCCCGAGGGCGGGCCGGTGGCGGTGGGCGAAACCTCCTTGCCCGGCGGGTCGCCCTCGCCCTCGCTCTCGCCGGGCGGGCCGGTGGAGTCCGGCGGGGCCTTGGCCCCCGGGGCGTTCGCGCCCGGCGTCTTGGCCGTCGAGGCCTTGGTCGCCTGCGCCGCCTTCGGCGCCTTTGGCGCGTTCGGCGGGTTCGGCGCCTTCGGCGTCTGGTGGGGGTGGGTGTCGTGGTCGGT
>NZ_JADBGI010000040.1 GCF_014892575.1 Nocardiopsis coralli
GAAGAGCTTCGCGGCTTCCTTTGGGTCGTCGGGGACCTGGGGGAAGAGGAAGCGTGCCGCTTGTGCATACGCGGTCGTGATGCGTTCGGCGCTGGAGGCTTCGGCCCACACCAGTACGTCGACGCGTTCGCTGGGGTCGGTGATCTGTGTGAGCGTGCGCGCGTAGTGCGCGGCTAGCTCGGTCTTTCCGACCCCGCCGGTTCCGGACAGCACCTGGCTGAGCACCACGGTTCCGGAATGTCCGAGCGCTCGTTCGAGCTCTCCGGTCATTGCGCGTGGGCGGAAGTGCGGTGCCGGACCGGGCGCGGCGCCGACGCGCACAGGCCAGTCGACCTCGTGGGGCGCGTGGTGGTGTACGTGCTGTTCGCTCACGAAGGTCGCGCCGCGGTAGTCGTGGTGATCACCGTACGAGCGCTCGTTCACGTTGACTTTGTCGCCCTGGATGACGAGGGCGTCGTGGTGAACGCCGCCGGACACCGCGTTCTCGGTATGACCGGTGTCGTCCGTGGCCCCGGGGTCGCGCTCGTGCTTCCGCTCGCGCTCGTGCTTCCGCTCGGGCTCGTGCCCGGAGTCGGGCTCGCCGTGGGGGTGCTCGTCGGCTCCGTGATCAGGCAAGGGGGGCTCCTATGGACGCGATGCCGAGGGGCTCGCAACCGGCGCGTGGCGTCGCGTCGTATCGTGCGTTCTTCCGTCGTCCGCTGTCGTGGGTACCTGTGTGACGCCCTCAGGAGCGTCGGGGTTTCCGGCCTCCGGGTTACAGGCCCTCGATGCCCAGGATCCCTGCCCGGGCGGGGATCCGGAAGGGTTCGCGTGCGACCGGAGACGCTATGCGGCACGCGCATAGCGGCCCCGGATGGGTCGGTAGTGGGGCCGAGGCCGTGTGGGTCCGGGGCCGATGGGGTGACTGGGATGGGCGCATGGTTGGGGCGGGAGTTATGCGTGATCCGGGTAGACGAGTGGCCCCGCGACCGTCATCCGCTATCCGCTACACGCGGCCCGCTACGCGGGTAACGGGGCCTTCCTCCGTGTCTGCGTATGCGCATGCGTATGCGTGCGGCGGGTAGCGCTATGCGGATCGCGGGTCATCGGGCACGGGTCCCGCGGATCGCTGGTCGCGGCGCCGTGCGAGGCGGTACGGGCGGGCGCGGGTCAGGGCTCAGGCGTCAGAGGCCAGGGGTCAGTACGAGCGGGAGTTCTCCCACTGCGCCCAGGCCACACACGGGCTCCCGTGCTCCGCATCGATGTAGTCCAGCCCCCAGGAGATCTGCGAGCTCGCGCTCTCCTCGAAGTCGTCCGGCGGCGGATGGTCGCCGTGCACCTCCGGGTCGTAACCCGGGATGCCCTGGCCGCCGCCGGCGGAGTCGTCGCCGTCGCCGGAGGAGGACTCGAAGTCGGAGACGTTGCCCCAGAGGTTGTTGAGGCACGTCCACTCCCGGCCGTCCCAACCCCGGTCGCCGGCCATCTCCATCGCGGCCGACTCGTTCTCCGAGGAGTTGCTGACGGTCGTGGCCCCGCCGGAACCGGAGCCGGAACCGCCGCCGTTGCTGTCGCCGTAGCTCTCCGGCTCCTCCGGACGGTCCTCCTCGGTCCAGCTCTCCCCGCACTCCGGCCCCTCGACCAGGCAGACCATCTGCCGGACCCCGTTGTTGAAGGTCTGGCTCAGCTCGAGCTGGTAGATCGCCACCATGACCGCCGCCGCGAGGATCAGCACCGCGGCGGTCTCCAGCAGCGCAGCCCCGGAGTCGGAGCCGGAACCGGAACCGGCGTTGGAGCGCTCGGAGCGCTCGGAACTCTCGGAGCGTGAGGTGGATCTGCGGTTGGAGGGGCGGGTGAAGCCGGTGGCTCCGGGACGGACGCGTGCGCGGGAGCTGGCGCCTGCGGCTGCCCGGGCGCCGCCGTGAGCACCCGCGCGGTCCCGCGCGCGGGCGAGGAGGGAACGGCGGTCGGAACCGGGGTGGAGTTCGGGGCCGGAGACCCCGGGATGGCCGGACCGATCGGACCGAGGCCCTGCCACTTGTTCTTCTTCGCTGCCCTTGCTGCCGATGTTGCCGAGCTCGCCGTCGAACGCACCGGAGGCCCCCGAGCCACGGGTGTGCTCGGCCGCGGAATCCGCGATATCTGCGGTGTCCGCAGCGTTCGCGGGATCCGCGGGATCCGCAGGGGATGGCGACAGCGACGGCGTCGACGAAGGCGCGTCGGCGGAGCCGGGCACAGGAGATCCCGGAACCGGGTCCATCGGTTCCATCGGCCGGCCGTCGTTCGCGGAAGGAGCCCTGTTGTTGGGGGCGTGCGAACCCGGGTCCGAGGAACCCGCGTTGGGGCCCTTGTTGGGAGGACGGTCGGTGTCTCCCGGACGATCGCTCGGACGCCCCGGAGGGCCGACCGGCCCGACCGGGCGTCGGGTGTCCCCTTGTCGGCGTGGTGTGGGGGTACTCAACTCCGTCTCCAAGGTGGAAGTGGGAGAAGTGGGGGAGAGGTAGTGGGCGTGAGGGCTGGTGGGTCCGGTATCGGGGATCCGGGAACCGCTGCTGAGGGTCGGGGTCGGTGCCGGCGGTCAGTCGATGGGGATGTCCTCGATCGGTTCGAAGCCCGGGACTTCGAGGGTCAGTGTCTCGACATCGCTTGGGACAGAGAAGAGGGACCAGTAGGCACTCTTGCCACCGGACACCACGCGTTCGTAGAACTGCCCAGAGATGTTCCCGGCACACACGCATTCGCCAGCTTGGTCCATGAGCGGGTGGTAGCGCGTATCCGTCTCTGAGTCTACGGCCGTGACGCCTGAATAGAAGTTCCCGTTGTAGGTGTATGTCTCCTGCTCATAAAGCCAGGTCAGTGCTAGGTCGGAGTCAGTCTCGTTGGCGATACTCCAGTCGACTGAGACGAGGTTTCCTGACTCGTTTCTCTCGACTCTGTTCGCCTCGGCGTGCAAGCCGTCAGATCGGGATTCGTTCCCTTCGCCAGTTCCGAGAATCCCTTCATTCTCATTTTCGTCTGCGCTCGCGCTTCCAGAGGCCAGGATGAGCAAAGCTGTGCAGGCGAAAGCGCCAAGCGTTTTCTGGCGGAGTTTGGGCACAGTCACCACCATCATTTCTCGAACGTCACGGTCACGCGGCGGTTGAGCTCCTGGCCTTCTTCGGTGTCGTTGTCTGCCACCGGGTCGCTCGATCCATGGCCTTCGGTTTCGAAAGTGACGTCATCTCGGGTGACCTGCTCGGCGAGAGCTGATTCGACGGACTCTGCTCGCTCTTCGGAGAGGGGGTCGTTGACAGCGTCGGTTCCCTGGTTGTCCGTGTGGCCTTCGACCGTGACGGTGTCCGAGCTGGACTGGTCGATCTCGCTGGCCACCTGCTCGATGATTTCGTCGGCGTCCGAGGTCAGGTCGGAGCTTTCGAGGTCGAACAGTACGTCCGAGGAGAGAAGGATGCTGAGCTCTTCGTCGGTCTCCTGGTCGCTCCGGCCCGTTCCTCCTTCGTCGTCGGAGATCAAGGTGAGGGGAAGAATTTCTCCGTCGGTGTATTCTTCGCCGGCCGACTCCGAACTCTCGACGATCGGTATGTCGAAAAAGGGTGAAGTGATAGGTGTTGTGACTGTCATGCTCTCTGTCCCTTCGGGAGGGGCGGGAAACATGACTTCGAGGTCCGTGCTCTCGCCAGCCGCCAGTTCACCATCTGCGAAGGTGCAGTAGCAGGACCCGTCGTCCAGTTCATTATTGAGGTGTCGGCTTTGCTCCTCAGCGTCGATGAGGGTGGCACTGCTTGCCGAGTGCATGTTGTCGGTATCGCTGAGTGCATCGCGAAGAGAGTAACCTCCATCGGAAGTGTTGGACACTTCCATGCTGAGTTTTACAGCCTCCCCATCTATGAGCTCGAGCGGGCGGACGTTGATCTCAAGGTTGACCCCGAGCTGAGTGGAAGTGGTGTACGACGTTGCGATGAACCCGCGCTCATCGGTTTGCTCTTCCTGAGGTGGGTCCTCGGAAGAATCCGGGTCTCCGCCGTCGTCACCTGACTCATCTTCAGGGTTGATGACGCAGCCGACCAGTACGATCATGAGCGCAGCAGCGAGAAGGGGACGCCCGAACCTCGTCCTGTTTTCCACTTCATCGGATTCTTTGTTCGTCATGTTTATGGATCGGTCGGCTGCTCGGGGCCTTCTGAGTCGCCGCCGCTCAGGATGTCAGACACCGCACCTTCAACCGAGCTTCGAACCTGGTCCGGGATGCCGAGCGCGAAGATCGCCGCTGCCACGGCTGCGACCAGGATGATCACCGCCGCGTACTCGATGATGCTGGCGCCCTGATCACCCCTGCGGCGTGGGGGAACCGCGGCGATCTGAGCTCTCAGCCAGAGCTCGCGCAACCTCAACCTCTGCATCAATGTCTTCGACTTCGTAGGGGGCATAGGGGAAAAGCTCCTTCAGGGGACAGGACTACTCTCGTGCGCGTGCGGTGGACGACCGTCGGGGGTCCGGTGCCGCTGAGGTCGATGGCCCGAGGCCTACGGCCTGTGGCTTGAGGTCCACGGCCTGCCGCCGACCGACACCCTCACTTCCCTGAACCGTCACCGGGAACCCGCTGTCACCCGGGTCCCCGGTGTCTGTCGGGTCGGCCAGAGAGCGAGGGCTGGGCCCAGCCCGGTTCAGGGTGGATCGGGCATGCACTGACACCACCACCGGTTCTTCCCCTCCTTCCGCACCACACGTCCCTTTCTCCAGGTGGCCGGATCCGGCCACCCCATGTCGTGATCGAGCCGCATCGGGCTCGGACACCGGCTTGGTGTAAGCGCGATGTAACCGGTGTAAGCGGTGAAGCAAGCGCAGATGTAAGCCGTGTAAGCGATGTAAGCGCTGACGTAAGCGCCACGAAACCGGACCGGCAGACCCGGTCGGGTCTGCGCGACCGGAATGGGGCACCGATGTCCGGAACCCCACCGGGCCCGAAAGCGGCGGCGCGACCACGGAGACCGCTGACGTCGCTGGGCTTGCCAGGGGTACCGGAGCCGGCCACGTCGATGTAGCCGACGTAGCCGACGGAAAGCGTGGGATCGGCGGATCCGCCGGGGCACAAGGGTTCCCCGGTCCGCCGCTGCCGAGGTGGCCGGCGAACCCGGTGGACGTAGTCGATGCCCGGTCGCTGGTGTGTTCGGCAGCAGCGGATCCCGTTGATCCGGGAGATCCCGCTGATTCGGGAGGCCCGGCAGGCCCTGTCGGTTCCGCCCGTCCGGTACGGCTCGCAGGCGCGGTGGAAGCGTCATGCGGCGCATGCACGGACGCGGGTTCCGTGGGTTCGCGGGGAGACACCTGTATGTCGCGCGGTTCCGTGCACCCGGTCAACCCCGTCGCCCGGGTCGGCCCTGAAGCACTCGAAGCCCCCGGAGAGCTCGCGGTTCCCGAAGTCTCTGGAAGGCGTGGAGGCCCCGAAGGCCGCAAAGCCCCCCGAGGTTCCGAGGGGCTCGACGGCCCCATGGGGCTCGGCGCCCCGGTGAGCTCCGAAAGGTCCGTCAACCCCGTCACCTGAGTCGACCCGGTCACCTGCGTCAACCCGGACGCATATCCGGGCACGTTCCGAACATCCTGCGCATATGCGTCCCGTGCCCCGGCCCGGTCGGCGTTCGCGGGGACCCACACCTCAACCCGGAGAATTCGGGCAACTCGAAAGGTTCGGGCAGTCGGGCTCCACCGAACTGCTCGAACGCAACCCCCGGATGCGAAGGACCGAACCCACCGTGGCTCGGTGGGCACGCAGCTCCGCGGAACGGGGCCATTACGGATGTGGGTGTTCACGATGACGCGTTTGTGCAGGCGAGCGGGTTTGCAGGTTCACGGGGCCGGATGTCCTCACAAAAAGCCGGAGGGAACAGGTTCCCGTCACCCGTGCAGAACGGGTGCGGGATGCGTTGTGTGCGTTCTGGGGAAGAACGCCAATTCAGTTGGATCAGTGTCATCTTCGCACGCTTGTCATCACCGCGCTATGGCCGGTCGGACGCTGTGGATAACCACCGCGGTGCGCTGCGTGGGTGGTGCGTCGGCGTTCCCCGGGCGTTCGTTGCGGGGTCCGTGAGCGTGCGGCTCTTGTGCCGGTCCGGGGGTGGGTGGTCGGTTTCTCGGGTGGGGCCGTGGTGCGGGCTCCGGGGGCTCGTTCGGGCTCGGGGTGATGCGGGTGCGGCGGGTTGCGGCGTGGTTCCGGGTGGGCGTGGGGAAACGGGAACCCTTGGGGTGCAGGGGATGCGGGGTGGTGTGGGGGCTTCGATGGGGCTTCGGTGGGGTGCGCGTGGGAGGCCGGTGCCGGCCTGCTTCCGGTGGTGGCGGGTTCCGGTCCGTGGGTCCCGGGGTGGGGTGTGGCCGGGGCTCTCCTGGTTGCTGTGGATCCCGTGGCTGTCGGGCGTCCCGCGGGTGTGTGGCGGGTGCGGTCGGCGGGGTTCGGGGGTGTGGTTGCTGAGGGGTCGTGGGGCGGTGGGGAATTGCAGTTCTGAGCAGGGGTGTTGTCGTTCGGGCGTGGAATAGAGGTTCCGTGTTCCGGCTGGCATTCGGTTCTAACGGGATGGTGCGGGCGGGATGCCGTGTATTCTGCACGGCACTTCTGGGCGGGGCGAATTCCGGTGAGTGGAAAAGGCGGGGTCGAGGGGTTCCGCGGGCAGGGGTGGGGCGGTGGTGCGGGGGTGTGCACCGGCGTGCTCATACCAGGTTCCGGCGCTGATTGCTGAGGGTGGCCGAATCTGGCCACAGAGTCAGGATGTGCAGGTCAATTGGTGCATAAGCGTCAGCGGGCGGCCGACGAATGTGCGAAGGTGGCCTTGTCTCCGCCGGGGATGCGGGATCGGAATCGTGAACAGAGCCCATCGACCCCGCATCCCCGACGGTGGCCGGCAGTTGAACCATGAGGAACGCAGTACACGCAACACACAATCCACACCGCAGTACCAATCCACACCGCAGTACGCAGTAACGCAGTAACGCAGGTCCGAAGCAACGCAGTCCGAAGCACGAACAACGCAGTACGCAGCAGAGACGTGGGTGCTCGTCGGTTTCACAGAAGGGGGCGACGAGCGCCCCGAAGGACCTGCAGGTTCTCAGCGGGCCCACTGGTCCGGGAACAGGTCGAGAACGGACAACACCTCGACCTGGGAACGGGCCGACCGGTCCGTACGTGTCCAAAGGGGGAACGTACGGCCCGGAGGTCTGCGCCGGCCGGGGGGCCGGTGGTTGGGTGACCTGGGTGGCCTGCAGGTCCGGTGCCCCGAGGGCTCGAGTGCAACTCATTCCAGGGGGGAGTGCTCGAGCCCGACGGGTGACCGGTCGAGGGGCCGGTGGCTCGGGGGACGGCCGAAGGTGGCCGTCGATCGAGGGAAACAGATGCGGCGGAGGCGGATTGGGGAGAACCGGTTCGCCGGTCGCCTCCGTCGCACCTGCGTAGGGGCTGTGTGGCGTCTGCGTAGGGACTGTCTTGGGCCTGTGTAGGGCTTGGCGTTGGACCTGGAACTCGGGGGTGTCTCGGGGGAAGGGGAAAGCGAGAGGGATGCCGGGAGGGAAGCCGGAGGGATGTTTCGTGGGGTGCTGAGAGGTGCTCCGGGAGAGATGCCGAGCGGGGTTCCGAAGGGGTTCGAGGGGGTTCGAGGGGTTCCGAGAGGGATGCCCCGGGTTTGGAGATCAATGCTGAGCAGCCGGGCCGGGATGCCGGACGCCGGATGCTGAATGAACGGGGAACCCGGAGAAGCCGGGGGCCTGGGGACCGGGGGGTCCCAGGGGCCACGGACACCGGGTGACCGCGAGCCGGGGCGCCGGGGAACCGGTGGAACGGGCCGAGAAGTCAGGGCACTGGCGGACAGCCGGAGGAATGGCGGATCGGGTCGGGAAGTCGGGGAAGCGGTGGGCCGGGCCGGGAAGCCAGGGGACTGGCGGAACGGGAACCGGGATGCCGGGGGAGACCGAGACCCCGGGGACGCCGGGGGACCTACGTGGGGACGAGGGAACCTGGCGGAACCGGGGGCCCGGGGAACTGGAGGAACCCAGGGGATTGGGGGAACTCGGGGAACCGGGGGATCGGGGCAGACCGGAAACGCCACAGAGGGCGGGACACACCGGTGAGACCGGTCGGGACTGAGGTCCCGGCCGGTCTTTCTGTTGTGTGGGGTGGGGGTGGTTTTTCTGGGTGGGGTGCGGGGTGGGCTCTTCCCGGGGGTGCTTCTCCTGGGTGGGGGCGGTCTTGAGGGTGCGGGTGGGTTCGGGGTGTCGGTCTTTGCGCGTGGCCCTGGTGGTGGGTGGGGGCTGGTGTTTTGGTGCGGCGGTTCTTGGGTTGAGCGTCCTATGGCCACGCGTTCCTGTTGTGGTGCGGGTGGTTTGGAAGGTGTTCCTGGCCTGGGGGACGCGTTCCGGGGGCGGGTGGTCTGGAAGGTGTTCCCAGTCTGGGAGGCATTTGGCTCTCGGGCGGGGTGGGTTTCGGGTGGCTCGTGGTCTGGGGCGTGCGCTTCTGGGGTGGGGGTGGTTTTGCAGGTGCGGGTGGGTCTGGGCCCAGGGGTTCTCGTTGTGGTGCGGGTGGTCCTGAAGGTGTTCGTGGTCTGGGGCATGCGGTTCTCGGGCGGGGTGGGCTCGGAGGGGTTCGCGCTTCGGGGTTCCGGGGCCCCGAAGCCCGGAGGCACGCGGTTCCCTGACGAACCGGGGGAGCGCGCGATCCGTCCCATCCCGTGACGTAGGTCGATTCCGTGCTCGTTCCACGCCCCTTCCCGCTCCCACACCGGTTTCCAGAGGCGAGGTGACCCCATGCCCCCCGAACTCGCACAGGTCCTGCTGATCGGGGCCTACCCCCTTTTCGTCGCGTGTGTCCTGCCCCTACGGCTCCTCCGCGCCCGCCTGCACCTGCGCCACGTCGCCAAGCGCACCGGCCCCGATCCGCGGCACCACCCACAGAGTCCCGAGGTCCTGGACCCCGCGGCGCTCGCACACCTGGCCGGGGGACCCGAGCGGGTCGGTCAGGTCGCGGTGGTCTCGGCCCTCCTGGACGGGCGCATCACCCCCTACGGCGCCCCGCCCGGACACGTGCGCAGGGTCGGGCCCGACCACCACCCGTCCGACGACGCCGTGCGGGCCCCGCTGCTGAGCGCATTCCGGACGCCGGGTGGTGGTGGGGATGGCTGGGGCCGAGGCATGCTTCGGCCCGTGCTCGTGCGCGACCTCGTCGACACGGTCGAGAAGAGCCCGGTGATCGACCGCATCGCCGCCGGCCTCACGTCCTGGGGATACACGGCCACCGGCCCCGACACCGAGCGAGACAGGAAGATCCTCGACGTCCGGAACGGCCACGCCATGGTGTGGGCCCTGCTCTCGATGGTGCTGGTGTGGATCGGGGTGGCGGACATCTGGGGAGACCCGCACATCGACGACGGGATCGTGTTCACGGGGATCTTCGGGGAAGCGGTGGCGATCGGGAGCTTGCTGTTCGCCCCGGACAAGGAACAGGCCCGCCGACACACCGAGACGCCTGCCGCCCGGCAGCTCCTGCGGCAGGCGCGGGCCACCTACCGGGACATCGGGGGGAAGAAGGTGGACCGGCCGTGGGGACGGGACGAGGTGCTGCGGCACGCCGCCGTCACCGGGTTCCGGGGCATGCGGGACATGCACAGGCCGGAGGTGGTGTCGCGTGCGGCGGGGTACGGGGCGGGATTGGTTGGTGGGTCGCGTGGGTCGGGCACGGCGCGGGGGACGGTCGGGTCGCGTGGGCCGAGGTATCCGGGTGGTGGTTGGCGCGGGGAGGCGCGCGAGCAGGGGCACGGGCAGGAGCAGGTGGTTGCGCTCCGGGTCGGTCCGCACACCCCCGACCTGCTGTGGGGCGTGGCCGGGGCCGGGCTCGCGCGCAACCTCGAGCGGGAGGGGAGCGGGAAGAAGGACGGATACACGTTCGAGGTGGAGATCGACGCCTTCCAGCTGGGCGAAGCGATCGGTGGCGGGTTCGGGGACGTCGGCGATGGCGATGGAGACGGGTCCGGCGGTGGGGATGGGGGAGGAGACGGAGGTGGTGGAGGCGGGGAGTGAAGGGGGCGGTGCTGAGGCGGGGTTTGAGTCGGGTTCCGGGGTGAGGCGCCTGGTGTTTGGGTGCGGGTGGTCTGGGGTGTCGGTTTTTGCGCGTGGCCCTGGTGGTGGGTTGGGGCTGGTGGTTTGGTGCGGCGGTTCTTGGGTTGAGCGTCCTATGGCCACGCGTTTCCGTTGTGGTGCGGGTGATCTGGAAGGTGTTCGTGGTCTGGGGCGGTCGGCCAGGCGTTCCCGTTGTGGCGGGGGTGGTTGTGAAAGTGCGGGTGGGCCAGGGTTCGGACGTTCCTGTGGTGGGGGGCGAACCATTCCGGTGCCCGTCCCGTCCCACATGGCGCCCCCTCCGGTGACCGACGCATGAGGTGCCCACCATGAACCACGCCGCCTTCACCCTTCTCCCCTTCGGGGTCGTGCTCGTCGGCGCCGTGATCCTCTTCGTGCTGTTCAAGAAGGTCCGGGACGTGGGGGACCAGCTGCGGAGGCTGGCAGCGGAGGCGGACGTCGAGGTCGATGCGCACGGCGGGAGGGGGCCGTCGTCCGGGCGCGACGGCCGACCCGGTGGAGCGGCCCTCACCCCGGTCGAGCTGGGAGCGCTGGTCGGAGGGGCACCGCGCGCACTCCAGGTCGCGTTGGTCTCGCTGACGGTCGCCGGTCTCGTGCGCCTCGACCGGGGGACGGGAAGCGCACGGCTGAGTGAGCGGGTTCGGGCGAGTGAGGGGACTCGGTCGGGCGGGAAGGGCCGCGGCCAGGCGGAGCCGCTCCAGGCGGAGATGTTGCACCTGCTGTCCGGAGAGTCCGGGGCGCGTGGGGGATCGGGGCTGTTCGGGGCGTCCGGATCCGGTGCGCAGGACGGGCTTCCCGTCCGGGAACTCCTCCGTCGCGTGGCGCGCGGTCCAGCGGCCGGCGGGATGCTCAAGGGCCTCGTCGGTCAAGGGCTCGTGCACGACCCGGAACCGGTGCTCGAGGCGCGACGGCTGCTGCGCGAGTACCGGAAAGGCATCGTGATCGGCGCGGCCATGGCCGGTTGGGCCGCACTCTTCAGCCTGTTCTCCACCCTCATGCCCGGGCCGTCCTCCGTCCTGGCACCCCTCGTCCCCGTGGTCGCGCTGCTCGGGTTCGCGGCGGGGGTGATGGGGCTGTGGCAGATCCATACAGGGCTCCGTGTGCGTCGGCCGTTCCTCACCCCGCTTGGGTTGGGGGAGTTGGCGGAGGCGCGGGGCCGGTACTCGGCGGAGATCGGGCACCGGTATGCGGAGGAGATCCGGTCGCGGTACGAGGACGAGATGCGGTCGCGGGATGCGGACGAGGTGCGGTCGCGCGACGCGCGGGGTCTGGGTGTGGAGGTCCCGGGTGCGGGGGTCCCGGGCACGGGGGTTCTGGGCTCCGAGGACATCGACCTTCTGTTGCGCATGGTCGCCGTGCACGGGGTGTCGGCTGTGCACGGTGTCGCCGTCGCGGATGGGTGGGTCGAGGGGCAGGAGGAGCAGGAGGAAAACGGGTTCGAGTTGGAGTGCCGGTTCGTCGCGGGTGTCGAGGTGCTCGTGGAGTACGACGAGGTGGACCTGTCGGGGGACGGGGATGGGGATGGAGATGGGGTCGGCGGCCTCGGGGCTGTGGGGGAAGGGCCCGAGGGGCTCGAGGGGCACGAGGGCGGCGTCGGTGTGGGCGGTCCCGGTGGCTTCGGTGGCCTCGGGGAGTTCGGTGGCTTCGGTGGGGGAGCGGACGGTGGGGGCGGGTTCGGCGGGTTCGGTGGTTCCGGTGGGTTCGGTGGTGGTGACGGCGGAGGCAGTGGTGGAAGTGGTGGGGGTGGTGGATCCGGCGGGGGTCCGTGACCGGGGCACCTGAGAGGGCAAGTGCAGGCGGTCTGTCCTGGCGGGTGGTCTTGAGGGTGCGGGTGGGTTTGGGGGGTCGGTTTTTGCGCGTGGCCCTGGTGGTGGGTCGGGGTTCGTGGTTTGGTGCGGCGGTTCTCGGGTTGAGCGTCCTATGGCCACGCGTTCCCGTTGTGGTGCGGGCGCTCTGGAATGTGTACGTGGGCCAGGGCCCAGGCGTTCCTGTCGCGGCGCGGGCGTGAAGGTGCGTGGCCCTGGTCCGGGGCATGTGGTTCTCGGGTGGGGTTGGGCTTGATGGCGTTCGTGGTCTGGGGTATCGGTCTTTGCGCGTGGCCCTGGTGGTGGGTGGGGGCTTGTTTCTTGGTGCGGCGGTTCTGGGGTTGAGCGTCCTATGGCCACGCGGTCCCGTTGTGGTGCGGGTGGTCTGGAATGTGTACGTGGTCGAGGTACGCGTTCCCTTGGTGACGGGTGTGGTGCTGGGGGCGCGGGTGGCCGCTGAGCAGGGGTTTTCCTCTATCGTCGGGCTCTGGGGGCGAACCCCCGGCGGGCCGGCGCGGTCTTACCCGGCATGGGTATCGCCGTGGCTGCATACATGTTCGCTACTTCCTGGGGCATCTTCCTCTTCCTCCTGTTCGGGCTCCCGCTCGTGGCCTTTCCCGTCTCTCTCGTGCTCATCAAATGGGTCCGGGACGTGCGGAAACTGGTGCTGGGCACCATCGCGTACGCCGAGAGCCCGGGTGGGCCCGTGCGTCCGGGTGGGCCCGTGCGCCTGGGAGGGCCGGTAGGGCCGGGAGGTCCGGCAGGTCCGGGAGGTCCCGGCAGTCTCACGCCGGTCGAGGTGGGCGCGCTGGCCGGAGGCGTTCCACGGGCGGTGGAGGTCGCCTTCGTCTCGCTCCTGGACTCCGGACTCGTGCAGGCCGACCCGAGAACCGGGACGGTGCGCGCGGCGGTGGTGCACGCCCGTGGAGGCGGGCAACCCGGGCAACCCGGGCTGCCCGGGCTGCCCGGGCAGCCCGGGCAGCCCGGGCTGCCCGGGCAGCCCGGGTCACACGGGCCGCCTGGCCCGCCGGGCCCGGCCGATCCGCTCCAGGCGGAGATCTGGCACCTTCTCTCCGGCGCTGGTCCGCAGGGATACCGCGTGCCCGAGCTCCTGGCCCGCGCCGCACAGGTGCCCGCGGCCGACGCATTGCTCGAGAACCTGGCGCGCAAGAGGCTCTGCGTCGACCCCGGCCCCGTGCGCGAAGCCACCCGGATGCTCAACCGGTACCGGATCGGGAACCTGGTCATGGGCGGCTTCGCCGTGTGGGGTCTGACCACCTCCATGGTTCCGTACCTGCTGTTCGAGGAGCTCATCCAGTGGCCCCGCGAGACCTGGCAGTTCGCGTTGGTCGCGCTGGTGCCGGTGCTGGTGTGCGCCTGGCAGGTCCGGTCCGTGGCCCGCCTGCGCGTTCCGTTCCTGACCGAGCTCGGCCGCGGTCTGGTGGAAGAGGTGTCGAGGCGGTTCTGGGAGGCGAGTGGGCCGGTGGATGTGGGGAGCGGGTCCGGCGCAGGTTCGGGACAGGGGCACACGCTGTTGAGCAGGGTCGCGGTGAACGGGATGCGGATGTGACGGGGGCGAGCCTGTCTGCGCACGCCATCGCCCGCCAGCGCCTGCCTTCAGCGGCCTTCGCCAGCGCTCGGTCCGGGGCGGTGCGACCCGTGGGTAGGTGGGGCGTCACTGTCCGGAGATGAGTGATGCCCGCACCAAACTTCGGTTACCGGTGAGTAGTGACTCAGTTCACAACAGTGGATGCTCGTGGAGTACGGCCCGGCCCCACCCCCGGGGCGGCCCCCCACGATCAGGAGCCCCCGTGAGACCACACCCCCGCTCGCGACGCCGGCGCACGTCGGTGGTCGCGACCACCGCAGCCGGCACACTCCTCGTCTCCCTGACCCTGACCACCGGCACTGCCGCCGGCGAGACCGGGGCCCCGGAGGCCGACGCCCCGGAGACCGAGGCCGCCGGTGACGTCGCCGAGGTCGAGGCCCAGCTCGCCGAGGCCGGGCACGACGTCGACCTCGAGGACGCCGATTCCTCCTACGACATCCTGGAACAGCTCGAACAACCCGAGGCCGACAGCCCCGAGGCCCAGAACGAGTTCTACGTCCCGCCCGAACCGCTGCCCGAGGGCGAACCCGGCGACGTGATCCGCGCCGAACCCTACGAAGCCAAGGTCGACCCGCTCGGCATCGGCACGTTCCCCGCCGACACCTGGCGCGTCATGTACCTGTCCACCGACGCCCTCGGTGAGCCCATGGCGGTCACCGGAACGGTCATGGTGCCCGAGGCCGAATGGGAGGGCGAGGGCGAACGACCTCTGGTCTCCTACGCCATCGGCACCCACGGCCTCGGCTCGCACTGCGCCCCCTCGGTCGGCCTCGAACAGGGGCTGGACTACGAGGCGGCCTTCATGAAGGAGGTCGTCGACGACGGGAACGCGCTCGTCGTGCCCGACTACGAAGGCCTCGGAACCCCGGACGAGCACACGTACATGGTCGGGCACTCGCAGGGCGCCGCCGTCCTCGATTCCCTGCGTGCCGCGACCAACCTCGACGAGGCCGAGCTGGATGCCGAGTCCCCCATGGGCGTCACCGGCTTCTCCCAGGGCGGGGGCGCCGCAGTGTGGGCCGGGCAGATGCAGCCCGAGTACGCGCCCGACCTGCCGCTGGAAGGCGTCGCCGCCGGCGGGGTGCCGGCCGACCTCGACCGGGTGGCCGAGAACATCGACGGGAGCCTGTACTTCACGTTCCTGGCCTTCGCCGCCTACGGCTACAACGCCGCCTACCCGGAACTGCCGCTGGAGGAGCACCTCAACGCGCGCGGCGAGTTCCTGTTCGAGAAGGTCGCCGACGGCTGCATGATCGACACCCTGCCGCTGGGCCTCGGCAAGAGCATGGACGACCTGCTCGACGTCGACCTCATCGGCACCCCCGAGTGGCAGGCCCGGCTGGAGGAGAACAAGCCCGGGGAGACCGTGCCCGAGGCGCCGATGTACCTGTACCACTCCTCCGGCGACGACATCATCCCCATCGACCAGGCCGAGGAGATGACCGAGACCTACTGCGAGGCCGGGGCGACGCTGGAGTGGCACGAGACCCGGTCCGGGCCGCACATCACCAGCTTCCTCCTCGACAGCGGGGACGCGCGTGACTGGTTGGGCGAGCGCATGGCCGGTGCGGAGCCGGAGAGCGACTGCTGACCCAACGACGCCTCTGATCCCGGATCTGACCCTGGATCGCCCGAACGGCCGCCTCGCACACAGCGGGGCGGCCGTTCTCGGTGTGGAGGCCGGGTTCGTGGGGTGGTGGCCTGATGTGGCCACGGGGCGCGCGCGGGGCGTGTAGGGCGGGAACGTTGGGGGAGCCGTAGCAAACCCCTGGTGTTCCGGGCGTCGGCCTGTCGCTGTGGCCGTGTGCCCGGGGCGTCGTGGCCCCCTGGAGGAAAACATGGATGAGCTGGACAGGGATGCCCTGGTCAGGGACCTGGGCGTGGAGCTGGACAGGGCCCTGGACAGGCAGCGGAGCCGTACCTGGGTGAGGATCATCGCCCTCATAATCGGCGTCGTCGGCATCGTCCTCTTGGTGGGGATGTTGTGGGACGGGGAGTCGACGTACCAGAGCAGGGACGACTCCTACGATCGCGACACCCTCATGGTGGAGCCGGAGGTGATCGTGGTCGAGGTCGACGGGCGCGACGTCACGTGCATCTCGCGCACGGGCTTGTTCGAAGCGAGCCTGTCCTGCGACTGGGAATCGGCCGGGGACCCCGAACCGGAGGCCGACGAGGGGGAGTAGCCGCCGTTCCAGGGCATGCCCGCGGCCGCCCCGACCTGGAACCCGAAACATGAAGACACCGTGGCCCGATGCGGCCACGTCGGCCATGGAGTGCACGTCGTGCCAGGTCAGCGGCGTTCGAAGCGGGTGCAGGCCACGCGCGCCCGTCCACACAGCCCGACCAGGCGATTCTCTCGGTCCGGGGTATTTTCCGGCTTTCTCACCAGTCAATTCACCGAACATGAGAGCCGGAATCCGCGCTTGACCCTGTTCCTGAGATCCTGTTCAGTTGTCATCGCCGGCACAGAAAAATACTTCAGTACCCCGATGAGAGGAATCGTCATGTACCGACCCCCCATGCTGACGGAGATCGCCGCGTTCAAGAAGGACACGAACGGGGCCGGCAGCGCCACCGAGCGCGACCTTCTCGGCTTCCGCGCCGTCTTCGTCGTCCACCCCCCGTGGTAAACACCACGAACGCGGCACTCTGATCCCCTTGTCCGAAGGTGATCAGAGGTGAAGCGAAAGGGGCGTCCGGCCGATGTCCGATGAGATGTCGCCCGGGCGCCCCGGTCTGTCGCGAACCAGAGGAAAGCCGACATGAAGGGTATTCATGGCATTCGTCGTGCATCCTGATGTTCCGGTCTCTGCTCATTTCGAGGGCGCCGTGCGCGAGGCCGGAATGGCACTTCTGGTGCCGCACGCGTCGGGGCACCCCTGGATCTACACCGACGACGTCGGCGGAACACGGATCACGGGCGGGGGCGAGATCTCCGTCTGCGGCGGGGTGGTACGGGTGCACGGGTCGGCCGTGGATGCCGTGTTCGTCGGCCACAGCTCCGAGGTCGAGGCCCTGACCGGCGAACTGGCCTTCCTCCGCAGGGAGGTCGCACGCGCCCGACGGGTCGAGGATCTGGACGGCCTCGCGGGCTTCCTCTTCGGGTCCTGCACGATGCTCGCCTCCGCCGGCGGGGTGACACGGTCCCAGGGAACCGTCTCCGGCACCGGCGCGATCTTCCGGGGGAGCACCGCGGGCGTGCCGATCGCCTCCGACGACCCGGGCGTCCTGCGCGCGTTGCTCGGCGGTTCGGTCGACACCGCCGAGCTCGTACTGCGGATGAGCAACATGGAGGGCCACCACCCCTTCACCTCGTCCTCCATCTGGGACTCGGTGCGCGCAGTCCCGCCGGGGCACTGGCTCCGGTGCGCCGACGGCGGTGAAGCCACCGTCGAACCCTGGTGGAGCCCGCCCGATCCCGTCTCCTCGCTCGACGCGCTCGCGCCCGTGCTGAACAGCGCCACCGGCCGTGCCACCTACCGCGCGGCGCCCCCGGGCACGGTGGTCAGCGCGGATCTGTCCGGCGGGCTCGACTCCACCACGCTGTGTTTCTTCCTCGCCCAGCACAGGGACGACCTGCGGACCTGGTTCCTGTCGTCGGGCAAGGCCGGCAACACCGACGCGGACTGGTCGGCGCGCGCAGCCTCGGAACTGGGCAGCGACCACCGTGTCCTGCCCTACCACGGCAGCCCCGCCGAACGCCTCGACACCGAGCGCCACCTGTTCGAGGCCTTCCCCGAAGGGCCCTCCGGAGCCACGCGCTACCTGGACACCATCCGCCGGCTGAAGGCGCTCTCGCCTCGCGGGGCCCCGGTCGCCCACATCAGTGGACACGGCGGTGACGAACTGTTCGGGCCGGTCACAGCCATGCCCTGGTCCCTGGCGCGGTCACGCACCCGGGGGAGGTTCCGCACGCTCAGGGCGTTCCGCAAGGTCAACCGCAAGAGCCTGCGGGACACCCTCGCCCTGCTGGGTACCCGGAGCGACCCGCGAGCGGACCTGATCGAGAACACCGCCTCGGACTTCTCCGCCGCCTTCGACCCGTACACGCACGGGGCGCGCTGGACACCGTTGATCGCCCTGCCCGAAGCGCTCTCCCGCGACGCCCGGGACCTGGCCCGGGACAAGGTGCTGCGTTTCGCCGACGAAGAGGCCCTGGCCCTGCACCGCGACCGCACCCTCCACCAGATCCTCGAAGCCGTGCGGTTCCACGGGACCCTTGTGCGAAGAATGAACCAGATATCCCGCTGGGAGCGGAGGGGCAGCGGGGTGGACGTGAATTTCTCCAGCCCCTTCCTCGACAGAGAGATCGTCGAATCCGGGCTCGCCCTCGAGATCGGCGGAAGGTTCAGCGGCGGGGTCAAACCCCTCCTGGCGCGAGCCCGTCCGGAAAAAATGCCGGAAGACTATTTCCAGCGGCGGGACAAAGGGGAGTACTCACCCGAGATGTTCGCCGAATACAAAGAACAGAAGGACCGCATCCGCGCCACGTTCGCCGAGGGATCCCTCCTGGAGGACATGGGGCTCATCGACCCCTCCGCATTCCGGCGCCAGATCGAAAGATACACACCCGACGGAAACTCCGTGGAACAAGTCATGCAGATCCACACCATCGAACGCTGGCTGCGTTCCGCGCACGATGCCGACGCCCTCACCACCACCGGAACCGGAGGCCCGCGATGAAACTCGCCCCTGGACTCAACCTCACCGAGATCGACGAGGGCACGGTCCTCTTCGACGAGAACACCGGAAAGTACTGGCACCTCAATGACGTGGGCACGGAGGTCGTCCGAGCGGTGCTCGCGGACCGTGACGTCTCCGAGGTGGCGGCCGCCATCAGCGAACGCACCGGGGCCGAGTACTCCATGGTCGACGCCGACTGCCGGGGGCTCCTCGAGGAGATGGTCTCGGCCGGCCTGGTGAGCGGCCGGGCATGAGCATCCCCATCCGCCCCGAACAGGTATGGCGACCCTCCCTCGGACACCGCGTCCTCGCACGGGTGGCGGTGGCGCTGAGCTGGGTCCTGGCCCAGTTCTCGCCGAAGGCCATCCGCCGCGTCCTCTCCCTGCCCTTCCTCGGCAGGTCGGAGCCGGGCGCCCGCGAGGTCCTCGAGTGGAGGAACGCGGTCAACCACGTGAGCCACCACTGCGCGGGCAACGGCTGCCTCCAACGCTCCATCGCGGTCATGTTCATGGGGTTCATGCACGGCCGGGCCCCCGTGTGGTGCACGGGGTTCCGGCTCGAACCCTTCTCCGCGCACGCCTGGGTCGAGATCAACGGCGAACCCGTGGGCGAACCCGGGGTCGTCTCCGAATACAAGAAGGTCATGTCGGTGAGCCCGCCGTGGGCACGAACCTGACCGACCACCACGAACCGAACGCCAGCACACACCGACGACCAGGACGACACGTCGAACCAGAATGAAGAGGTGAGCCGGACCCGTGATCTCCATCGACGGGGTCAGCAAGACCTACGGCAAGGCCCGAGCGGTCGAGAACGTCGGCTTCACCGCCGAACCCGGGGCGGTCACCGGCCTCATCGGCCCCAACGGATCCGGGAAGTCGACCACCCTCAGAATCCTCCTCGGCATCACCCGGCCCGACACCGGCACCGCCACCGTGGGCGGCTCCCGCTACCGGGACCTCGCTTTCCCCCTCCGCACCGTCGGCGCCCTGCTCGACAACGCCGCCCCGCTCCCCGAACGCCGGGCCGTGGACCACCTGACGTGGATCGCACGCAGCAACGGCATCCCCAAGGTCCGGGCACGGGAGGTCCTCGACGCCGTGGGCCTGAGCCGGGCCGCCAAGGACCGCGTCAAGAGCTACTCCCTCGGGATGCGCCAACGCCTGGGCATCGCCGCCGCGCTCCTCGGCGACCCCGACATCATCGTGCTCGACGAACCCATGAACGGCCTCGACCCCGAAGGCATCCGGTGGATCCGGGACCTCATGCGCGAACGGGCCGATGCCGGAGGGACCGTGCTGGTCTCCAGCCACTTCATGAAGGAGCTCGAGAGCGTGGCCGACCACGCCGTCCTCCTGGCCGGCGGGCGGGTACGGGCCTCCGGCGCGCTCGGCGACATCGTTGCCGGATACCCGTCCCTGGAGGAGGCCTACTTCGACCTCACCCGGGAGGCCGCCCGATGAAGGACACCGCTCCCACGATCGCGGCACACAACCCCGGACGCGCCACCGTGTTCACCCGCGCGTTCTCCGCGGAACTGGCCAAGACCGCCTCGTTGCGCGGCTGGTGGATCGGGGCCGCGCTCGTGCTCGCCCTCACCACCTACTTCGCCCACATGGGCGCCACCCTGCTCGTCGAACTGGTCGAGACGCTCGAGGACGGGGCCTTCACCGACCTGGACGGGGCCCGTGTCCCCCTCGAACAAGGGGTGGTCGAGACCGTCCTGAGCTCGCCCTACCAGAGCATGGCGCTGTTCTTCCCGCTCGTGGTGGCCGTGGTCGTGGGCCAGGAGTACCGCCACGGCCAGATCCAGGCCACCGTGATGGCGGTCCCCGCCCGGGGGGTGCTGGCCGCCGCCAAGATCACCGCGGTGTGCGTCCTGACCCTGGTGGTGTGCACAGCCGCCTACCTGCTCTCCAGCACACTGCTGTGGTTCGTGCTGCCCGAACCGGCGGCCGGGCTGGTCCTGGGCACCGAAGCGCTGCTCACCCTGCCCCGGATCATGCTCTACGCGGTGTGCATGGCGCTCGTGTCAGGGGCCCTGACCACGGTGTTCCGCAGCACGCTCATCGCCTTGTTCGCCGTCGTGGGGATCCTCGTGCTGACGGTGTCCGGCCTGTTGTCGGCGTTCGTGCCACCCGTGCACGACGTGCTGCCCATGATCGCGGCCCAGTCGTTCCTGTTCGGCCACGCGGTCGAGGGAGTCCCCTCGGCGGGCGCCGGGCTGCTCACCCTGCTGGCCTGGGCTGTGGTCGCGGCGGTGCTGTGGACGGCCACGCTCATCAGGAGGGATGCCGTGTGAGGACCGACCGGACCACAAGCACACACGACCGCCGTACGGACGGCCCCGGCACGGGGGCCGTGGCGTGGGCGGCGTTGCGTGCCGAGACCGGCCGCCTGCTGACCCTGCCCTGGACCTGGCTCGTGCTCGCAGCCGCGTTCACCCTGGTCACCACCGCCGCGGTCTTCGCCGACGCCGAGATCGGGGTCGCCGGTGCCGGTGCACGCGAGGCCGCGGTCCTGCCCGACACCTTCGGGCTGACCTGGAGCATCCAGGTGCTCGTGGTGCTGGCCGCGGTCACGGCCGGGGCGGACCTGCGCGCCGGAGAGCTCGTCAACGGGCTCATCTGCGTACCCGACCGGCGGATCCTGGTCATGGCCCGGACGGCCGTGCTCGTCGGGGCAGCGGTCGCCGCGGGGGTCCCCCTCCTGGCGGTGGACCGCTGGATCCGCCACACGGTCTCCGAGGCCGGGGTCCCAGGGGGCGCGGAACTGCTGAGCACGGCGGCCGGCTACCTGCTCAGCGCGGCGGTCTTCGTGCTCCTGGCCACGACCCTCGCCCACTTGCTGCGCCACGCGATGGCGGCCCTGGCGATCCTGCTGCTCATGCCGATCCTCCTGGTCCCGCTGCTCGGACGCCTGTTCCCGCGAGCCTCGGAGGTGCTGCCGCACAACGCCAGCGCGGCCGCGTTCACCGGCAGCGGGCAGGACGGGCTCGACCTGACGACCGGGCAGGGCTTCGCGCTGTTGCTCGGCTGGGCGCTGGTGCTGATCGCCGTGCACACCCTCGTATTCGTCAGAAGAGACCACTGAGACAGGAGCCGAACCCCATGGCCGCCACCGATACCCCCGCCACCGGGCCAGAGGACCGGGGCCCGGAACCGGTACCCCGGGCACGCATCGCGGACCTGTGGCCCTACGTCCACCCGCACCGGCGTGCGCTCGCGGCGGCCCTGGCCCTGGGGCTGCTCGGGGCCGGGGCGGCGGTCGCGCAACCCCTGCTCGTGGCCGAGGCCGTCGACACCTTCGCCGACGGGGTCGCGCCGTGGGTCCTGGCCGTCCTGCCCGCCCTGCTCATCGCGTCCGCGGGGCTGACCTGCCTGCAACAGCTCATTCTCGAGCGGTCCAGCGAACGCCTGGTCTTCGACATGAGGCGCCGGCTCATCGCGCACGTCCTGCGCCTGCCGATCGGTGTGCTCGAGCGGCGCAAGCGCGGCGACCTCGTCTCACGGGTCGGTGCGGACACCTCGTCCATGCGCAGGGTCCTCAGCCAGGGCGTGGTGGAACTGTGCTCCAGCGGCCTGACGGTCGTGGCCGCCCTGGTGTTCATGGCGCTGATCGACGCGCTCCTGCTCGGTGTGGTGGTCGGTGTCGTGGCCGCCCTGGTCGTCACGGTCATCCTCATCGGGCGCCGGACCCAAGGGGCGGCCCTGCAGCTGCAGACCAGCGTCGGGCGCATGTCCTCGCACATGGAGCGGGCGCTCGGGGGCGTGCGGACGATCCGGGCAACCCTGTCCACCCGGCGTGAGACCGACCGGGGGACCCAGGAGGCGTCCGGGGCGCTGAACGCCGGGCTGCGCGTGGCCGGGCTCAAGGCCGTGGTGAGCTCCTTCTCCGGTGTCGCGGTCCAGGTCGTGCTCCTGGCCGTGGTCGGGCTCGGTGCGCTGCGGGTGGCCTCCGGTGCGCTGACGGTCGGGGAACTCAGCGCCTTCGTCATGTACATGATGCTCATCGTCACCCCGGTCGCACTCTTCGCCGGGATCGTGACCGCGTTCAACGAGGCTCTGGGCGCCTTCGGACGGGTCAAGGAGGTACTCAGCCTGCCCACGGAGCACGACCCGGCCGAACCCGCCGGCGACCAGAGCCTGGACCGGGGGGCCGGCCGGGCGTTCGAGTTCCGCGGTGCCGGGTTCGTGTACCCGGGCTCCGCCGAGGGGGAGTGGGCCCTGCGGGGGGTCGACCTCGCCGTTCCCACCGGCGGTGTCACCGCGATCGTGGGGCCCTCGGGCGCCGGGAAGTCGACCCTGTTCGGCCTGATGGAGCGCTTCTACGACCTGGCCGAAGGTGAACTGCGCTTCTTCGGCAGGAACGTCGACACGCTCCCCCGCGACCGGGTCCGTGCCCACCTGGCCTACGTCGAGCAGGACGCGCCCGCACTGGCCGGCACGGTCCGGGAGAACTTGCTGCTGGGCCGGCACGACGCCGACGACGCGGCCTGCATCGAGGCTCTCCGGCGCAGCAACCTGCTGTTCCTGGCCGAGCGACCCGCGGACCTGCTCGACCTCGAGATCGGAGAGAACGGGATCCTGCTGAGCGGGGGTGAACGGCAGCGGCTGGCCATCGCCCGGGCCCTGCTCTCCGATGCGGACGTGCTCTTGCTCGACGAGGCGACCTCGAACCTCGACAGCAACAACGAACACAGCCTGCAGAAGGCGATCGACGAAGCAGGACGCGACCGGACCGTCGTGGTCATCGCGCACCGGCTCGCGACCGTCCGCCATGCCGGGAACATCATCGTGGTCGAGGACGGGCGCGTGGTCGGCCAGGGCGATCACCCCGTCCTGATGCGGAGCAACGCCTTGTACCGCGAACTCGTGGAGCGGCAGCAGCTCGACCCGGTCGGGTGAGCGAAGGCGGTGCGGAGAGTCCGGGTGGGGCGAGTGCGGGTGGGACGGGGTTCCGGTGAACCGGGGGGCGCTGGGACAGCGAGGGCCCCGACGCGCACTGGGTGCGCGTCGGGGCCGGATCGGGGTGGCGCCGCGGGGGGCGGTGCGCCGTGGGTCGGGGTGCTCGGCCGGATCAGATCGCGATGACGCCGATGGCCACCGACGCGGCGAACAGCGCCAGGGTGAAGCCCCACATCCAGAAGAACGAGTACCGGATGTGCTTGCCCAGGTCCACGCCGGCCATCCCGACCGCCAACCACACCGAGGCGTTGAACGGGCTGATGTAGGTCCCGATGATGTTGCCGATGATCAGCGAGTACGCCACCGTCGTGGACTCCACCCCCTGCTGCACGGCGATGTTGTCCACCAGCGGCAGGAGCGCGAAGTAGTACGCGTCGGTGCTCAACACCAGCTCCAGCGGCATCCCCAGGAAACCGATGACCAGGTGCAGCTGCTCGACCAGGATCTCCGGCAAGAACGCGATCATGTTGCCGGCCAGGGAATCGAGCATCCCCGACTCCTCGAGGATGCCCAGGAACGCGCCGGCCGCAAGGATGATGCCGCCGGTGCCCAGGGCGTTCGGGGCGTGCTTGCGCACCCGCTCCATCTGCTCGGCGACGCTGGAGGTGTTGATGAGCAGCGCCAGGCTGAGCGCGACCATGAAGACCAGGCCGGCGGGGAGCATGTCGGTGAGGAGTACGCCCACCGTGACCGCGAGCAGTAGGTAGTTGGCGAGCGGCCGACGCGGGCTCGCGTCGAGGTCGGGGCCCGGGGTGTTCGAGCTGTCGGTGGAGCCGGCGCTCCCGGCCGGGCCGTCGGCCGGGCCGTCGGTCGCGTCGCCGCTGCCGGAAGGCGTCGGGGGCTGTTCGGTGCCGTCCACACCTCGGCCCCCGACGCCGCTCATGTGAGGGGTGTTCCGGCGGGCGGCGATCCGGCGGCGCTCGCGCAGGCCCAGGATCGCGGCCATCCCGACGAGCAGGACCAGACCGATGGCCTGCACGGGGATCAGCCCGTGCCAGAGCTCGATCGGGCTCAGGCCGATCACCGCGGCGGCGCGGCCGACCGGACCGCCCCACGGGAGCATGTTCATGATGCCGATGCTGGTGCTGATGAGCAGCATCAGCAGGTAGGGGCTCATCTCCAGGCGTTTGTACAGCGGCAGCAGCGCCGGGATGCAGATGAGGAAGGTCGTTGCTCCGGACCCGTCGAGGTGGCACACCGCGGCGAGCAGGACCGTTCCGACACAGATGCCCACGATGTTTCCGCGGCTGACCCGGAGCATGAAGTTGATCAGCGGGTTGAACAGGTGGACGTCGTTGAGTACGCCGAAGAACAGGATCGCGAAGATCAGCATCACGGCCACGTCCAAGACCGAGCCGAGCCCGGACTCGAAGAACTCGGTGATCTCCGCGGGGGAGAACCCGGCGGCGAAGGCCCCCAGGAGGGGGATGAGCGTCAGGCCGACGATCGGGGACACACGTCCCAGGATCAGCAGCGTCGCCACCGAGGCGATGACCGCGAATCCGATGATGCTGAGCATGGCGACTTCCGGTAGCGGGTCGGGAACAGGGCTCCGCGAGGTGCGTCGGGGGGACGGGCGCGGCGCGCAACGGGATGACCGTGCGACGGGGCGGCACCGGTGGTGCCGCCCCGTTGTTTCCTGCGGGTTACGTCACATGATGCGCGTTACATGGCCTGGATCACGGTCTTGTGTTCGTTCGGGGATTAATGGTCGTAATGTTCGTGTCGGGCCGTATTGGTCCGGTGGTCGTCGGCCCGCAATATGGGGGTCATGCGTGAGAGAGGTCGACGCCGTGTCTCCCTGACCGGCCAACTCTTCGTCGCGAGTGTGGCTCTGCTCGGCTCGGCCCTGCTCGTGGTCGGACTGTTGTGGACCCTGCACCACCGGGCGCAGGTCGAGCACCAGTACGAACAACGGGCGCTGGCGATCGCGCGGTCCGTCGCGGCGACACCGGACGTCCGTGAGGCGTTGTCGGGTGGTGGGGCCACGGTGTCGGAGGCCGACGGCGGTGGTGGCAGTTCGGAGGCCGGGGAGCAGCCCGGTGAGGCCGGGGAACTCGTGGAACCCGGGGGCGACAGTGCCATCGCGCAGGCCGCCGAGGACATCCGTGCCGAGACCGGGGCGCGCTACGTCGTGGTCGCCGACCGGGACGGGATCCGGCACTCCCACCCCGACGAGGCGGAGATCGGGCGTCCGACCAGCACCGACCCGGCCGAACCGCTGGCGGGCCGCACCTGGACCGGTGTGCAGGAAGGCCCGGCCGGGCTCACGCTGCGCGCCAAGGTTCCGGTGATGACGACCCAGAGCGCTCCGGAGGCGGGTGAAGGACGGGCCGGGGAAGGCGGCTCGGAGGTCGATGAGGGCCAGGCCGGGGACGGGGTCGTCGGGTTGGTCTCCGTCGGGATCCTCGTCGACGAGCTCGACACCGCGCTCGCCGACGCACTGCCCGGCATCGTCGCCGCCACCGCAGGCATGCTCCTGGTCGGGGCGGGCGGCGCGTGGCTCATCTCCCGCCGCATCCGCGCCCAGACCCACGGCATGGAACCCGAGGAGATCACCGAACTCCTCGACGGGCGCGAAGCCCTGTTCCATGCGGTCCGAGAAGGCGTGCTCGCCGTGGGGGCCGACGGGCGCATCACCCTCGCCAACGCCCCCGCCCGGGAACTGCTCGGGCTGCCCGAGGGGTGCGTGGGCGACCGTCCCGACCAGCACGTGGGCGCAGGCGCACTGCTGGACCTGCTCACCGGACGCGACGCCGAACACGGGGTCTGCATCGCCGTCGGCGCGCGCATCCTCGTGTGCGACCGGCGTCCGGTGCGGGTCGGGCAGGCCGACGGGGGAGCGGACGGCGGGGCCGTGGTGACCGTGCGCGACCACACCGAGCTCAGCCGGATCTCCGACGAGCTCGACGGGGTGCGCACGGCGACGTGGGCGCTGCGTTCCCAGAGCCACGAGTACGCCAACCGCATCCACACCGTCGCCGGGATGCTGGAACTCGGGGAGTCCGAGCACGCACGCTCCTACCTGGCCGAACTCACGGCCGCGCACACACGCACCAGCACCGACATCGCCGCGCGCATCGGGGACACGTCCGTCGCCGCGCTCGTGCTGGCCAAGTCCGCGCAGGCCAACGAGCAGGGCACGGTGCTGGAGCTGGAACCGCTGTCCAACCTGGACTCGCCCCTGGAAGGAACCCTGCGCCGGGACGTGCTGCTCGTGGTCGGCAACCTCATCGACAACGCCCTGCAGGCGGTGGGCGAGGGCGGACGCGTGGAGCTGCTGCTGCGCGAGTACGGGGCGCAGGAGAGCGAGGACGGCGCGATGTTGGAGATCCGCGTCATCGACTCCGGGCCGGGGCCGGAACCCGGGGTTCGGGACGAGCTCTTCGCGCTGGGGACCACCACGAAGCTGGGTTCCGGGTCCGGGCCGAGGGGGTTGGGTCTGGCGCTGGTGCGGCAGGCGTGTCTGCGGCGCGGTGGATGGGTCGATGTGGAGCGGGACGACGGAGACGGCGACCGAGGCGAAGGTGACCGAGGCGAAGGCGGTGACGTGGACGGGTTCGGTGGTGGCGCCGGTGGCGAAGGCGGTGGTGAGACCGTGTTCAGCGCGTGCCTGCCCCTGAACGGTGGGGGTTCCGGGGACGGGGTCGACGACGGTTCCGAGATGGAGAGTCTTACGGGAGGTGCGCGGTGATCAAGGTCCTGATCGTGGAGGACGACGCGCGTGTGGCCCACAACCACCGGTGCCTCGTGGAGGAGACGCCCGGGTTCACGGTGACCGGGGTCGCGCACACCGCCGGCGCGGCTATGGGGTCGATCGCGCGGGAGCGGCCGCACCTGATCCTGCTCGACCTGTTCCTGCCGGACCGGTCGGGCATGGAGCTGCTGCGGACCCTGCGCGGGCCCGGCCGGTCCAAGGGCGGCGGGGGCCCGGAGGACGGGCGTTCGGTGGACGATCGTTCGAGGGACGGGCGCTCGGGGGACGGGCGTTCGGTGGACGGACGTTCGAAGGACGGCGGCGGTGCGCACGAGGACGGGCTCGTGGATGCGCTGGTCATCACGGCGCTGCGGGACGTCGGGCACGTGCGGGAAGCGCTGCACAACGGGGCGGTGCACTACCTGATCAAGCCGTTCAGTCTGGCGTCCCTGCGCGACCAACTCGAGCGGTACGCGGCCGCGCGCAGCCGGTTGGAGCAGTCCGGGGAGGCGACGCAGAACGACGTGGACCGGGTCGTGGGACTGCTGCGCCCGGCGAGCAACCGGTCGCACTCCAAGGCACTGACCTCGCCGACCGGGCGGATGGTCGCGGAGGCCCTGCGCCAGGCGGGGACCGATCTGTCGGCGACCGAGGCCGCGGAGGTGACCGGGGTGGCGCGGGTGACGGCGCGGCGGTATCTGGAGCAGTTGTGCACCGACGGGCGGGCGGTGCTCACCATGCGGCACGGGTCGACCGGGAGGCCGGAGCACCGGTACCGGTGGGTGGCGTAGCCCCGACAGTTGGCAGGCCCCGCCCCCTGGGGTGAGGGGCTTCTCGGTGGTGTTCTGCGGGGTGGGGGACTGTGGTGTGCCTCGGGGGGGGCTGGGGTGGGGTGGGGGGGTTCGTTGGTGTTGCCTCGGGGGTGGTGGTTCGTCGGGGTCGGGAACGATAGCCCGGCCGGCCCTGCGCGCAACCCTCGTCGGCGCCACCCCCTGATTTCCGGGGTCGGAGTGGATGTGTCGGCGTTGTGCGTGGTTGATCGCGGCGCCTCGGGGTGTGCGCTCCGGGCCTGTTCGCCGGGCTGTCCCGACCCGCATCGACGAACCCCTTCGCCCCCGAGGCCCCCGCCAGCCCAAAGGAACGGGTCCAAGAGCAACGGCAACGACACACCCTCTGGGGGCCCCATTGCGACCAACGGTCGGGGTGTGCGGGCGGTGGCGCGCTCCTGCGGAAGCACAGGCGACGGCAACGGCGACGGCAACGGCGACGGCGACGGCAACGGCACAAGCACGCCCCGCGCACTCCCGGCCGCGCATTGAGTGTCGGGGGTGGCGGGTGTGCGGGATCCTCCCGCCGAGGATCTTGCTACCAGAGCAGACTTCAGCGCTGAACCCTGCTCCAGTAGCAAGATCCCCGAACCCCCCGCCCCAGAATGCCCAAAGAAAAGAGCCGTGCAGGGTTATCCACAGGGCCATTTTTGGACTGAATGCGGGAGCCCGGAAATAGGGACAGAGGGCGGCCATGAGACCGTAAAAAGTAAGGGTTCTATTCCCTTTGGGTAACTACCGCTTTCTGGCCCCCGTGCGTATTGTTGGATTATGGCGAACGACACCACCGACCACGCGCACCCGGCCCCGGGCACCGGCCCGGACCCGGCCGTGTCCGCGCTGATGGCCGCGGTGGCGGTGTTCATCCAGACTCTGTCCGGGGACGTGCCTTTCGGCACCGGCGGAACCGTTCTGGAACGCATGAAGGCGGTGCGTGAACAGATCGACCAGCTCACCTTTTCCATGCTCGCGCCCTTGGCGCAGATGGAAGCCTCCGGTGAATTGCTGGCCGAGGGCGGGGAGAAAACCATCAAGGCATATGTGACCCACGCCTGGGGGATCGGCCCCAACGAGGCCGAGCGGTTGATGTATCTGGCCCGCAACCTGCACCACGGCACCATCCCCAAGACGACCGAGGCGATCGAGGCGGGCGCCCTGACCGTGGGCGAAGCCGCCGCGGTGGCCGCCGGGGTGGAGCGCGAGGTGGAAAAGCGCGACACCAACGCCCACCCGGACGCGGACGAGTACCGCGCGCAGGTGGACACCGGGATGATGGCCTTCAAGGCCCACAAGGCGTCGATGTCGGTGAAGAACTTCGACCAGGCCGCCCACGCCCTGGGCTTCGACCTCAACCCGGACCGGGCGGAGAAGAACGAGCGGGCCGAGTTCGCTGAACGCGGGGCGCGGTTGCGTTCCAACTTCGCGGGGTTCAGCTTCGAGGCGTGGGGCCCGGTCTCGGACGGCGAGCGCCTCAAGGCGGCGCTGGCCTCGTTCACGGCCCCCTACGGCACCACCGAGAAGAACCCCGACACCGGCGCGTGCGCCGACGGCACCGAAGCTGCCTCCGGCGGCCCCGGCAACGCCGGTGGCTCCGACATCGGCCTCATCCCGCCGAGCGAGGCCGTGACCTCGCGCTACGGGCGCACCTACGACGCGCTCATCAGCGCGATGGGCTTCGCCCACGGCCACCACGGCCACACCAACACCAAGACCAAGGCCGGGACCGAGGTCACCGGCAAGGGCAAGGGCAACGCCACCGGCGGCCCCGCCGCTGGTGCTGACGCGGGTGCTGACCCCGTCGGCGACGCCGACGGCGACGGCCCCGGCGGCTTCGCCTCGGGCGGTGGGAACTCCGCCTCGGGGGACTCTGATGCTGCTGACTCTTCTGCTGATGCTGACGGGTCCGCTTCTGGCGGTGGCTGCTCGCAGCCGCCGGGGACCAAGGCGGTCATCAACATCACCGTGCCCCTGTCGGC
>NZ_JADBGI010000041.1 GCF_014892575.1 Nocardiopsis coralli
ACCGACCACGACACCCACCCCCACCAGACGCCGAAGGCGACAGGGGCCAAGACGCCCCAGGCGCCGAAGGCGCCGAACCCGCCGATCGCGAAGGCGGCCAAGGCCCCGGCGGCCAACACGCGGGGGCCGAACGCACCGGGGGCGAAGACCCCGGGGGCACCGGACAAGGCCCCGGGGGCGAAGTCCCCGCCGGACTCCACCGGCCCGCCCGACGAAGGCGAGGGCGACCCGCCCTCCGGGTAGCCAAACCGACCCGCCCGGCCACGGCAAGGGCGGGGGCGACCCGCCGGGCGAAGGCGATGCGCCCACCGACACCGGCGAGCCCTCCGGGTAGACACACCCGCCCGTCCTCCGGCTGAACACCCACACCCCCGGGGCTTCGCCCTCGTGGGGCGGGTGCCCCCTGGGGTCGGGGTGTTCACCCATGCCCACACCCACCAGTGGGCACCCTCGGAGAACCTCCACGCCGGGCAGGCACAGCGGCCGACCTCGGTGGGAGGATCCTGCGGTCAAAACCACCCGCCGCCCTCAACAGGAAAACCCGGGAACCGACGCGCACGGACCCCACTACACACACCGGCAAGAGAACCGCCCGCACGCGTGCCACCCCCGACACTCAATGCGCCACCCGCAGCACCCGGGGCCCGGAGGCCACCCGCACGCGTGCAACCCCTGACACTCAATGCGCGACCGGGAGTGCGGGGGCGGCTTGTACTTCCGCAGGAGCGAGCCACCACCCCCACACCTCGACCGTTGGTCGCAATGCGGTCACCACAGGGGGATGGACGTACCCACCGTTCTTTTGGGCTGCCAGGGGGCCTCGGGGGCGAAGAGGGGTTCGTCGATGCGGGTCGGGACAGCCCGGCGAACAGGCCCGGAGCGCACACCCCGAGGCGCCACGGGAGGCAACCACCCAACCCGCCACTCTCTCCGCCCATCCAGGAGAACTGGCGGGGCGCCGATGTGGGTTGCGCGCAGGGCCGGCCGGGCTATCGTCCCCGACCCCGACGAACCACCGACCCCGAGGCAACACCAACGAACCCAATCGACCCCCACCCCAGACCCCCACCAACGATCTCGCGAACTCAATCTCATCGGCCAGTACGCCGAACCCAACCCCGCCCCGAGAACGCGACACACCGCAATCCGCACGGAATCGAACCGCCCTTTACACACATTCCCTGCAATCCGCCCATCGGCCGCACAAAAACACGCACACGCAGGTCACACCCGCATCGCAAGAATACAGAACACCACCGAACGGGAAATTCCGGACCTCGCACCACTTTTTGCCGACCCACCCCACAGAAGGGGTCGCCCGGTTATATGATCTGTCCGCGAAACGGCGGAGGAAGGAACCCCGGGGAATTCCCCCTCCCCACGGACCCGCCGCGCTCCGCCCCGCTGCCCGACCGGCGCCCCGGCGCCGCCGTGACCAGGAGGGTCCATTGAGCACGTACGGCATCGACCTCGGCACCACCTACTCGTGTGTGGCCACGGTCGACGGCACCGGGCGCGCCCACGTCACCAAGAACGCGGCGGGCGAGGACACCACCCCCTCGGTGGTCTTCTTCGAGTCGCCCACCAACGTCGTGGTCGGCGAGGAGGCCAAGAACACCGCGCTCCTCCTGCCCGACCAGGTGGTCTCGCTGGTCAAGCGGCAGATGGGCGAGCAGGCCCGGTTCGAGTTCCACGGCAACGAGCACACCCCGGAGACGGTCTCGGCGCTGATCCTGCGCGAGCTGGCGCGCGCCGCCGGCGAGCACGAGCGCACCGAGGTGGAGGAGGTCGTGGTGACCGTCCCGGCCTACTTCGGGGTGACCGAGCGCGAGGCGACCCGGCGGGCCGGCGAGATCGCGGGGCTGACGGTGCTGGACGTGGTGCCCGAGCCGGTGGCGGCCGCCCTGCACTACCAGAGCCTGGACGCCGAGCGCGGGCCGCGCCACCTGCTCGTCTACGACCTGGGCGGGGGCACGTTCGACACCACGGTGATCCGGGTCGAGGACAACGACGTGCGGGTGGTGTGCACCGACGGCGACCACCGGCTGGGCGGCGCCGACTGGGACGAGAAGCTCACCGACCACCTGCTGGAACGGTTCACCGCCCAGTATCCGGAGGCCGACCCGGGCGGGGACGAGCAGTTCCTGCAGGACGTGTCCGACGCGGCCGAGCGGCTCAAGCGTTCGTTGACGGTTCGCGAGTGCGCCCGGCACAACCTGCGTTTCGCGGGGGCGTCGGTACGGGTGGAGCTGGGCCGAGGGGACTTCGAGGCGCTCACCGCCGACCTGTTGGAACGCACGCTCACCATCACCGAGCGCACGGTGGCCACCGCCCGCGAACGGGGTGTGGACACGTTCGACGACGTGCTGCTGGTGGGCGGGATGACCCGGATGCCGGCGGTCTCGGCGGGGCTGCGCTCCCGGTTCGGGTTCGAGCCGCACCTGCACGAGCCCGACCTCGCCGTGGCCAAGGGGGCGGCGCTGTTCGCCCTGGTGCGGCGGGTCAAGAGCGTGATGACCCGCCCCGGGGCTTCGGACACCGCGGGGGAAGGCCCCGAGGACGGGCCGGAGGCGGTGCGCCGGCGCGCCGAGGAGGTGGGGCGGCGCCTGGGGCTCAGCACCGAGGAGGTCCAGCGCCTGGCCGACAAGACCGTCACGAGCGTGTCCCCGCGGGCGTTCGGGGTCAAGACCATCGACAGCTCCGACCCGGTCTACGAGAGCGACCCGATGGCGGCCCGCCAGTACGTCAGCCACCTGTTGGAGGCCAACGCGCCGCTGCCCGCGGTGGCCCAGGACGGGTTCGCGACGGTGTGGGCGGGTCAGGAGGCGGTGCGCATCGACGTGTGGGAGCAGGCCGGTGCGGTGCTGTCGGAGGAGCTCGAGCACAACGTGCAGATCGGTGACGCGGTGCTGAGCGGGCTGCCGCCGAGCCCGGCCAACACCCCGTTCCGGGTGGAGTTCCACCTGACGGAGACGGGTCTGCTCAACGTGCGCGCGTGGGAGCCGGAGGGCGGCAGCCAGGTGCGGTTCGACATCCGCATCGGCGGGATGAGCCCGGAGAGTGTGGCGGCGGCGCGCGACGCCGTGGGGCTGATCCGTACCTCGGGGTGATCCCTTCGGGACGAGGGCCCGAAGGGCGAGGTGGTCGGAGGCCCCGCCCGAGCGGCGGGAGGTACCCGTGAAGGGCCCGGTCGGTGCCGGTTCCTGGACGGCGCACGGAAGGGCGGGCCCAGGGAGGGCCGCCGAAGCACCCGGGGCCAAGCACCTGGGAGAGGCCGGGGCGCCGTGACACGCGCCGGAGACGCGCCGCAGGGCACGCGGCCCGGTGGGAGGCACAGCACGAGAGACCGGTCCGCTCGGGGCAGAGGGCTCCGACCGACGAGATGGGGAGGACACGACCCGATGTCCTGGGACGCACGGGACCGCAGGCGCTACGAGGACGAGGTGCTCGCACCCGCCCGGCGGGAGGGCCCGCCCGCCGACCTGTTCGTGCGTTACGGCATCGGCCCGGACCTGGAGCAGCGGCTGCGCACCGACCCCGAGGCGTTCACCGAGCACGTGGAGCGCGTGTGCACCCACTGGCGCGGGCTGCGGTTGCGGCGCCGGGCGTTGAAGAAGGTACTGGTGGACCTGGTGGCGGCGCACGACCGCCTGGAGCGGTCCGGGCGCCTGAGCCACGAACACTTCGCCGCCGTGCGCGAGCAGGACCGGGGGCGCGCGGCCCGGGAGTGGGGCGAGGTCGCTGGCAGTCTGACCACGTCGCTGCTGGAACGCGCGGAGCTGCGCGGCATGATCCGGTCGGTGGGCATCGACGAACCGCACGCCGAACAGGTGCTGGCCGACCGGGGTGTGCGGGTGGTGGAGGAACTGCCGCTGCTGCCGGTGCGGGCGCCGGTTCCCACGTTCCGGACCCTGCGGGAGAACCTGCGCACGTGCGGGGCGGCGTTCTCCCCGGAGGTGGTGTTCGGGCCCCGGCGCCTGGAACGCGGGTTCACCGTGCTGGACGGGTTCCGGTTGGCCGACGGCGCGGGGCTGGACGAGGAGGCGTTGGCCAAGGCGCGGGCCGGGTTGGGGGTGGAGCCGCTCACCGACGGCAAGGCGGCCGCGGAGAACGTGCTGTCGATCCTGCGCGCGGACGGCGACCGGGACGTGCGTGAGGCGGTCGTGCTGTGGGAGGTCGTCCGCGACCTGCGCGAGCGCCCGGTCGCGCTGTCGGAGTCGGGGCTGGTGCGTCCGTGGGTGCGTCTGGGCCTGGACGAGCGGGAGGCCCGCCTGTTGGCGGCGGCGGTGCGGCGTACCGGGCCGGGGCCGGATCCCGGGGCGCGGGCCGAGGCGGAGGTGCGGTCGTTGCTCGCCGACGACCTGCTGCGGCAGGCCCAGCGGGCGGCGGTGGACCTGCCGCAGGGGCACGCGCTGCACCGTGTGTTGGCGGAGCGTTCCGGGCGGGTCGAGGAGCTGGTGCGCGGGGCGGAGGAGGCGTTGCGCGGGGACCGCCCGGAGGAGGCGGCGCGGGCGTTGGCCTCCGCGGTGGAGGTGGCCGCGGACGACACCGTGTTGGCCGGGCGGTTGGCGGAGATCGCCCCGGCGGCCCCGCGGTCGGTGTCGGCGCGGGTGGAGGGGCAGCGGGCGGTGGTGGCCTGGCAGCCCAGCCCGAGCCTGTCCGGCGGGGTGCGGTACCGGGTGGAGCGTGTGACGGGCCGGGGCACGTCGGAGCGCGGTGCGGTGGTCGGCGAGGTGGACGGCACGGAGCTGGTCGACGCCGAGCTCCCGGTGGGTACCGAGGTCCGGTACGCGGTGGTGGCGGTGCGCAGCGGTCGAGCGTCGTCGGATCCGGTGGTCTCGGGGCCGGTGATGCTGGTGTCGGACGTGGCGGATCTGCGGTTGCGGTCGGGCCGGTACGCGGTGACGGCGTCGTGGCGGGTTCCGGAGGGGGCGGTGCGTGTGGAGGTGCTGCGCGGGTGCGGTGCTCCCCCGCGCGGGGAGGGTGACGGTGTCGCGGTGCCCACCGACGGGACCGGGTTCCAGGACCATGCGGTGGAGCCGGGGCGGGGGTACTTCTACCGGATCCGGGCGGTGTACCTGACCTCGTCGGGGCGGACGCGGGGTTCCGAAGGGCTGGTGCTGCGGGCGGATCCGGGGCCGGGCCCGCTGCCGGTGTCGGACCTGGCGGTCGGGCACCGGGAGGAGGGCACGGTGGTGTCGTGGCCGGCTCCCCCGCGCGGGCGCGTGACGTTGTGGGTGGGTCGGCGTGAGCCCGCGTGGGAGGCGGGGACGCGGCTGAGCGAGCAGGACCTGGCGGCGTTCGGGACCGAGGTGTCGGAGGTGCCGGGGCCGGTGGCGGGCGGCAGGACCGGGGTGCGGGTCCCGGTTCCGGCCGGTACCAGCCATGTGCTGGCGGTGACGGTGGCCGGGGAGCAGCGGGTCGCGGGGGCGCACTGTCGTATCGTGCGGGTGCCGCGGGTGGAGGGTCTGCGGGCGCAGCGGTTCGGGGAGCAGGTGCGGTTGTCGTGGACCTGGCCCGAGCACGCCTCGAGCGCCCTGGTGGAGTGGCGCCCCGTGGATCCCGGACGCACGGCCGACCAGCTCCGTACCACGGGCGGACCGCCCGATGCAGCCCCGGCCGGAGACGTCTGGATCCGGCGTTCCGATGACCCCGGGAACGGGGCTGCGGTCGAGCCCGACGACAGCAGCGGGCGCATGTTCTGCTCGCGCCGCCCGAACGCACGCGAGGGCGGGTTGGAGGCGCCGATGGGACCCGGACCCGTGGAGGTGTCGGTGCGCACGGTGATGCCCGACGCCCCGGTCGAGGCGATGAGCGTACCGGTCCGGGTGGGCGTGCCCGGTGCGGTCGTGGTGGCCTACCGGGTGGAACCCGTGGGGTGGTGGAGCAGGGAACGCACGGTGCACCTGACGTCAGTGACCTCCGGTGCGGTGCCCGAGATCGCCGTCGTGCACGCCGACGGGGACGTCCGGCCCCGCTCGGCTGCGCAGGGCCGGGTGCTCGCGACCTTCCCGGCCGGCGAGCGGCGGGCGGGTGAGCACGCCCAGGTGCGGGTGCGTCCCCCGCAGGACGCTGGGCCCGGGTGGCTCATGTGCTTCCCGGTCCCGGAGTTGGAGGGCCCCACGCCGGTGCGCGTGCGCCGGCCTCCAGAGCGGGAGCTGCGCCTGTGACGTGACCGGCGCACACCCCCCGTCCCGCGCGCACACCACACCCCTCGCACCTCGTGCATGCCCCGCACGCAACCAACATCTCGCGTTCCGCGCCCCACGCGTTGCAGGCGCACGACGCCCTACGCACCCCGCGTGCTCCGCACGTGCCCCGCGCCCCGGGTTACCGGGGGCGCAACTCGCTCCCTGGGAGCTGCGCCTGTGACGTGACCGTGCGTGCCCCGCGCGCGGCGCGAGACCCACACCCCGCGCGGGATCCCCACGTCGCAGGCGCACGCCACACCCCTTGCGCCTCGTGCGTGCCCCACATCCGGCGCGCACGGCGCGCACCGCGCGCCCCTCACTTCCCACGTCCCTCGCATGCAGCGCGTCCCGAGCGTGCTTCGTGCCCCGACGCCCTCGGCCGGCCTCGTTTCCGTTCCGCCCGGGCATACGCGCAGGTCGGGACCGGCGCGTTGGAGCTCCCCCCGACAGGGCCGGTGGCACGATCGACTCGGGCCGGGCCCGCCGGGCACCCCGGCCGCCGGTGGAGACGACCCGCAGCGCCCGACGGAGGGGCCGACCCATGGTGGACCAGCACTCACCCCCGCCCCGGGCGGCCAAGGTCTCCCGCCTGACCCTGACCGCGATGGTCGTCGGGTCGATGGTCGGCGCGGGTGTGTTCTCCCTTCCGCAGCGCTTCGCCCAGGAGACGGGCGTGCTCGGGGCGCTCATCGCGTGGTCCGTGGCAGGCACCGGCATGCTCATGCTCGCCCTGGTCTTCCAACGCCTGGCCCTGCGCCGCCCGGACCTGGACGCGGGGGTCTTCGCCTACGCCAAGGCCGGGTTCGGCGAGTACGTCGGGTTCTTCTCCGCCGTCGGTTACTGGGCCAGCGCCTGCGTGGGCAACGTGACCTACTGGGTGCTCATCATGTCGACGCTGGGCGCAGCTGTGCCCGCGTTCGGCTCGGGCGACACGGTCCTGGCGGTCGCGGTCTCCTCGGTCGGCCTGTGGCTGTTCTTCCTCATGATCCGCCGCGGTGTGCGGGAGGCGACCGCGGTCAACCGGGTCGTCACCGTCGCCAAACTGGTGCCGATCGTGGTGTTCGTGCTGCTCGCGCTCTTCGCCCTGGACCCGCAGGTCCTGGCGGGCAACCTCACCGGAGAGGCACACGCCGAGACCCTGTTCGAGCAGGTCCGCGGCACCCTCCTGGTGACCGTCTTCGTCTTCCTCGGTGTGGAGGGCGCGAGCGTCTACTCGCGGCACGCGCGCCGGCGCGAGCACGTCGGCCAGGCCACGATCCTGGGGTTCTTGAGTGTGCTGGCGGTCTTCGCCTCGGTCACGGTGGTCTCCTACGGGATCCTGCCGTTGGAGGAGATCGCCGAGCTCCAGCAGCCCTCGATGGCCGGAACCCTGGAAGCGGCGGTGGGCCCCTGGGGCGCCACCTTCGTGGCGGCGGGTCTGATCGTGGCGGTGCTGGGCGCCTACCTCGCGTGGACCCTGATGGCGGCCGAGGTGCTGTTCGTTGCCGCCAAGGACGAGGACATGCCCCGGTTCCTGGCGCGTTCCAACCACCGCGACGCCCCGGTCAACGCCCTGCTGCTGAGCACGCTGCTGTCGCAGACGGTGCTGGTGCTGACCCTGTTCTCCGAGAACGCCTTCGACTTCGCCCTGGACATGACGGCCGCGCTGACGCTGATCCCGTTCCTGTTCGCGGCGGCCTACGCGCTCAAGCTCGCCGTCGGTGGCAGCACCTACGAGAACGGAGCCCCGCGCCGCACCGACCTGGTGATCGCGGCCGCGGCGACGGCCTACACCGTGTTCCTGGTGGTGGCGGCCGGTCCGGAACTGGTGCTGGTCTCCTTCGTCTTCTACGCCCCGGCGACCGTGCTGTTCGTGGTCTCGCGCCGTGAACGCAACCGCCGGGTGTTCTGGCCCGGGGAGCTCGTGCTCTTCGGGCTCACCGTGCTCATCGCGGCCGTGGCCGTGGTGTCGCTGATGGCCGGGTGGGTCACCCTCTGACCCCGGTGTGGCACGCACCGGTGTGGCGGGGGCCGCGGTGTGGAACGGTCCCGGGTTGGTAAGGCAAGCGCGCAGGACCCCGCAGACGACAGGAGCCCCGCCGTGCACACACCCGTTCCCGAGTACCTGCAGGAAGTATTGGACGCCCTTGCCGGCGACGACGGTGGCGAGGTCGCGCAGTACATCCCGGACCTGGCCGCCGCCGACCCCGACGGCTTCGGGCTGGCGCTGGCCACCGTCGCGGGCCGCACGCACGCCGCCGGGGACGCCGACCGGGAGTTCTCGATCCAGTCGGTCTCCAAACCGTTCGCCTACGCCGCCGCGCTCATGGACCGGGGTTTCGACACGGTGCTGGGGTCGGTGGGGGTCGAGCCCTCGGGTGAAGCCTTCGACGAGCTCTCCCTGGAGAATGGCTCGCACCGGCCCAAGAACCCGATGATCAACGCGGGCGCGATCACCGTGCACCAGCTGCTGGCGGGCCCCGGCGCCGGCGTGGACCGGCGGGTCGAGCGCGTCCTCGCCTTCTTCTCGGAGCTCGCCGACCGCCCGCTCACCATCGACGATTCGGTCCTGGCCTCGGAGCTCGGGACCGCCGACCGCAACCTCGCCCTCGCACACATGCTGCGCAACCACGGGGTGATCGACACCGACGCCCACGAGGCGGTGCGCGGGTACACGGCCCAGTGCTCGGTCCTGGTCACCGCCCGCGACCTGGCCGTCATGGGGTCGGTCCTGGCCGGCGCGGGCGTGCACCCGCACACCGGGGAGCGCGTCATGCCCGCCGAGGTGGCCCGCCAGACGCTCTCGGCGATGGCGGCCGCGGGCATGTACGACTCGGCCGGAACGTGGTTCTCCGACGTGGGGATCCCCGCCAAGAGCGGTGTGTCCGGCGGCATGCTGGGCGTGCTGCCCGGCCAGGTGGGGATCGGGGTGTTCTCGCCCCGCCTCGACGCCCACGGCAACAGCGTGCGCGGGGTGAAGGTCTGCGAACGCCTCTCGCGCGACATGAACCTGCACCTGATGGTGTCGGAGCCCTATGGCCCGACCGTGCTTCGCGAGGTGCGTTCGGAGAGCGGCCGCACGACGGTCGCGCTGCAGGGAACGGTGCAGTTCACAGGGGCGGAGGAGGTCCTGAACCGGCTCGAACGCACCCCGGACGACGGTTCGCTCGTGGTCTTCGACCTGTCCCGGGTCGACCGCTTCGTCGACGTGGGCCGCCGGATGACGTTGGAGGGGATGCGGCGGTTGCGGTTGGACGGGCACCCGGTGGCGCTCGTCGACCCGGACGGTGTGCTGCCCGATCCGGACCTGGGCGACGGCCACTACCCGGAACTGCTCGGCTGACCCTGAGGGGTGCGGGGCGGAACCCCGGAACGGGGCGCGGTGGGACGGGCCCCGGCCCGATCGCGGGACGGTTCTCCGGCACGGCGCGCGGCTTGGTCGAAGGCCGCGGTCCGGAACCCAGGGACAGGGCGGAGCCCGGTCGCGGACCGGCAGCGGCCCGGTCGAAGGGCCCGGGACGGTTCCCCGGCACGGGCGTGACTTGGGCGCGGGGCCGATCCCCGGCACGGGGCGCGGCCCGGTCGAAGGGCCCGGGGAAGGCACTGCCCTCCCGGGTCAGCGGCGGGGGCGCCCCGCGTCGGCCTCGGCCCGGCCCTGCTCGGTGCGGGCCTGCTCGTTGTGTCCCTGCTCGGCGTGCGCGGTGTAGGTGGCCTGCTGCGCGGTGACGTCGCGCTCCCACTCCACGTAGCGCTCGCTCTCGCCCAGCACCATCGTGGTGAGCCAGACGGCCACACCCACGTCGTCGACCAGGCCGAACACCGAGAAGAAGAGCTCGGGCACGAAGTCGATGGGCGAGATGATGTACCCGACCATGAGGAGCATGGCCAGGAGCTTGCCGTGGCCCAGCTGGGGGTAGCGTCCGCGCAGCTTGGCGCCGAGCATGCGGGGGACGGCGCGCGCCCGCTGCCACACGGACACCCGTCCCCCGGTGTTCTGGAGGACCTGCCAGGCCGCCGCACCGGCGGCGGCGCGGTTCTGCTTGCGCATCGTTGATCTCCTCGAGGGGGGAACGTGACTACTCACGATATGACGCGAAGTTGGCATTGAACGTTCCCGAGCTCGGAGGGGCCAATCACATCGGCGCACTGATGCGAGCCGGGACACACGGCCCGCCGGGGTTGCGGACCGGCCGAATCCCCGTCGGCGTTCCAGAAACCCGGGACCCGGACGTACGTCCCTGCCGAGGCGCGTTCCGGGGCCCTGCGCGTGGGAGTCGGTGTACGGCGGCCGCGCTCGCGACGGCACCCACGGGCACCACCACGACTGTCCACAGGCCGAGAACCGGCTCTGGTGTTCGGGGCGCCGACCGTGGATCGTGGAGAACGTGAGCGACATTCGGCACCACCACCGCGCCCCGGCCGATAACAACCGATTCCCTCCGCTGTCCATACCGACGACCGTCCGTGGCCACATCCGGCCAACCGCGAACCTTCCCATGCCCGCCCGCACCGCTCCCACCGCGCACCCCCGACCACGTGCTGCCTGGTCGGGGCTCCCCCGGGCCCCAGAACGCCCACCACCACCGGGGGCCACCCTGCGTGCACCGCCGTGCACAACTCACCGCATTCCCGCCCTTGCCGGGCTTCGCGGGGCCTCCCGCGCCCCAGCACACATTGGTTACGATGCGTCCGAGTGGCGCCCGCGAGTGACAGCGACCCCCGCCCGTCCCCGACCCCGATCACCCACGGGACCGACTGACGCGTAAGACTCACCCGAGTGCGCAGAACCGATGGAGCTTGCCCAGTGTCCAGAGCCCTTCCGCGGTCGGCAACGGCCGTCGCCCTGTTGGCGGACATCCCCAGCACGGGCCACGTGGGCGAGGTCCGGGCGCAGCGGTTCGCGATGCACGGCGACGGCATCGGCGAACGCAGCGCCGCGTTCGTCGACTTCGCCCGCGCACGGTCCGAGGCCGGTCAGAAGGTCGTGGCCCTCTACCCGTCCTGGCAGGCCGAGACCGCCGAGCGCGCCGTCAACTTCGCCCGCGGCGCCACCCGGGACGACCACGTGGCCGGGATCGCCGTCGACCTGTCGCCGCTGGCGCTCTCGCTCGTGGCCGACCAGCTCGCCTACCTGGCGCCCTACGTTCCGCCGGGCATGGTGGCGGCGCTCAGCGACGAGCTGCCCAAACACCTGCTCGCGGGCGCCTGGCTCGGCAACGTCTCGCAGGTGGCCGGGTTCCCGGTGTCGTTGCGCCAGCAGATGAGCTCGCTCGCCCCGTCGGTGTCCTACCTCGCCTACTGCGCGCCCAGCCGCAGCCTCGGGCGTTTGAGGCCCTCGGAGGTCGCGCGCACGCTGCCCTTCCAGCCGGTGCGCCCGGTCCAGCTGCTGTGCTCGACGCCGGACCCGGCCATCACCGGGGTCTTCGACGCGCACCTGCCGCACGCCATCGCGCCGGTGGCCACCCGCCGCCTGCCCGCCCAACCGCTGGGCCCGGCCTACTGGGGCACGTCGAAGTACGTGGAGTTCGTGGCGTTGAGCGCCCACCCGCAGGCCCTGGCCTACGCGGCGAGTTCGCTGCGCACGGCCCTGTGCGCGTGGTGCGGCGAACCCGTGCGCGCCAGACCGTGCCCCTTCTGCGCGGGCAACGCCACCCGGCCCATGCCTCCGCGTCCGGCCTCGTCCTCGCCACCGCAGGGCGGTTCCGCCGCACCGGGTCACTCGGGCACCCCACCGACCGGAACCCGCTCCGGGGCCGAACCCGGAACCCGGCCTGCGGCACGCGCCGCCTCCGGCACGCGCCCCGCCCCGGCCCCGCCCGCGCACCCGAGCCCGGGCACCAGGGCCGACGCCGCCCCGGCCCCCACCAGGGAACCCGTCCGCCGGGGCCGCCCCCGCAACGGCACCGCCCTCGACAGCGCACCGCCCACCGGTCCGCCCGCTCCCCTTCCGCCCCCGGAACCCGAACCCCTGCCCGACCTGCGGGCCCACCCGGTCCCCGGACACCCACCGGCCACGGAGGCGCGCAGCACCCATCCCCGATAACACCGGCCGCCGACCGCCACGGGGACCCCTCCCATGAGCGGATCCCCGCGTCACGGCCCCCGCACCTGCCCCCGTCCCCGCACCGCGCGCCGACCCGGACCCGTCGGCCCCGCCCCGCCCTCGTCCCCCTGAGAGCAACCGACACGACCCCTGAACGGAAAGAGCAGTCCTCATGAACCCCCGTCAGCGACGCGGCGTCCTGCTCATGGTGGTGGCCGCCATCGGCGCCGTGGCCGTGTTCGCCTCCGTCTTCGTGTACCTGCGCGGCCAGCAGGACCAGCTCGGCGAGTTCGCGACCGTGCTGCGCGTGTCCTCCGAGGTCGAGGCCGGGCAGCCCGTCGGCGAAGAGCACGTGGAGACCGAGAGCGTCCCGCGCATGTACTTCGACGAGGAGCTCTTCCTCGGCGACCTGTCCGAGGTCGAGACCCCCGCCGACCAGGAGCTCGTGGCCGCCACCCACCTCGAGGAGGGTGTGCTGCTGCAGCAGGGCATGGTCCAGCCGCAGCCCACTCTGACCACCGGCGAACGTGAGATCGCGATCATGGTCGACGCCGAGACCGGCGTGGCGGGCAAGGTGCAGCGCGGCTCGGTCGTGGACATCTACGGGACCTTCCAGGCCGGCGGCCACGGCGACGCGTGTGCGGTGCGGGTGCTGACCGAGGTCGAGGTGCTCGACATCGGGGAGCTGCGGCCGCAGGAGGACGCCGACGGCGGCAGCACGGGTGTGGTCCCGGTGACGTTCCGTCTGGAGCCCGATTCCGCCCTCGAGCTGGCCTACGCCGAGGACTTCGCCACCAAGCTCCGCCTGGCCCTGGTCAGCGCGGACGGCGGCGGCGAGCCGGGCGGCGCCGAGTTCTGCAGCGAGGACTTCTCCGACCAGTTCTCCGGCGGCGGTGGCGGCGACCAGCGGCCCGCGCCGACCGAGGAGGGTGCGCAGTGAACTTCCGTGTGCTGGCGGGCATGCCGACCTCCGAGACGGAGATGGTGCTGTCCGCGCGTTTCGACGAACTGTCCACGGCCGACCTGGTGGCCTCGCGGGGCAGTACCGCCACGCTCATCGAGGCGGCCGGGGAGTTCCCCGAGCTCGATGTGGTGCTCATCCACCAGGACCTGGGGCCCGCGCCGGTCTTCGACGCCATACGGGACCTTTCGCACAGACATCCGCAGCTCGCGGTGCTGCTGGTGTCCACGACCATGGACTCCGACACCTTCACCGCGGCGATGGAGGCCGGTGCGCGCGGGGTGCTGCCGGCCGACTCCGGGATCGCCGAGCTCGAGACCCGGGTGACCAAGGCCGCCGAGTGGTCGCGCACGCTGCGCCGCCACCTGGAGTCGGCCTCCCTGGAACTGCCGGTCTCGGGCGTGCGCGGGCGGGTGGTGACCGTCAGCGGCGCCAAGGGCGGGGTCGGCACGACCACGTGCGCGGTGCAGCTGGCCATGGCCGCCGCGGCCGAGGACCGGGTGGTGTGCCTGGTCGACCTGGACCTGCAGACCGGTGACCTGCCGGCGTTCCTGAACCTGCGCCACCGCCGTTCCATCAGCGACCTGGTGGAGGCCGGCGACGACATCACGCCCGGCATGCTCTCGGAGACCCTGTACGTCGACCCGCGCGGACCGCACGTGCTGCTCGCCCCCGAACACGGCGAACGCGGCGAGGACGTGAGCGCCCGCGCCGCCCGCCGGGTGCTGACGGCGCTGCGGTCCCGGTACGAGCTGGTGCTGGTGGACTGCGGGTCCACGATGAACGAGGCCACGGCGATGGCGGTGGAGATGGCCGACCGGTCGGTCGTCACCGTCACCCCGGACGTGCCGGCCACGCGTGGGGCGCAGCGGTTGACGGCGCTGTGGGAACGCCTGCAGATCCGTGCGCAGACCGACGTGTTCACGCTGGTGACCCGGCACAGCCGCAAGAACGAGATCCAGCCCGACTTCCTGCGCCAACTGCTCGGGACCCAGGTGTTGCGCACCCCGATCCCCGCTTCGTACCGGGGCCTGGAGCCGGGCGAGAACAACGGCGACCCGACCAAGGTCACCGACGAGGGGTTGCGCAAGGCGTTCTCGCGGGTGGCCTCGGAGCTGGAGCTGTTGACCCCGCCGGAGGCCGCGCAAGCGGGCGCGGGCAAGGGTTCGGTGCCCACGCCCCCGGGCGGTGCGCCCGTCCCGGCGGGGTCGCCGTCCACGCGGGACGTCTCGGGGTTCCTGGACGCCTCCGTCGGCGGCGGGCGCCCCGGCAACGGACGCGGACCGGGTACGCACGGGGCCGGTGGGTTCGGTGGCTGAGCACGGGGGCGGGCGCGGGGACGCCCGGTCCGACCGGGGCGGGGTGATCGTCGAGTTCGCCGCCGTGGTCCCGTTCCTGATGCTCGCGTTGGCGCTGGTGTGGCAGGTGGTGCTGGTCGGGATCACCTCGATGTACGCCTCCCACGCCTCCGCCGAGGCTGCCCGCCAGGCCTCCGTCACCCCCGACGACGCGGAGCGCATCGAGGAGGAGGCCCGCAAGCGGGTGCGGCCCCCGTGGGACGGCGAGGACATGATGACCGTCGAGATCGTCGAACGCGGCGACGGGCGGTTCGCGCAGGTGACGCTGGCGATGCCGATCTTCCTGCCGGGCGCGGCCGGGCCCTGGGACGTGACCGGGGAGTCGGCGGTGGTGCAGGAGGTCGACCCCCGCGGCGGTTCCGACGGCGGTACCGGGGACGACACCTCGGGAGATGCCTCCGGGGAGGACGTCTCCGACCCTGGCTCCGGAGGGGGGAACGACGCGTGAGTGCGCCCTCTGCCCGCCGGCCCTCCCGGTGGCGTGCGCGCGGCCGCGGCTCCGACCGGGGCGGTCCGCTGCTGGAGTTCGCGGTCGTCTTCCCGATCCTGCTCGTAGTGGTCGTGGTCGCGCTCGAGGCCTTCTTCGCCTTCGTCGCGGTCGAACGCCTGGAGTCGGCGGCGCGCGCGGGCGCCCGGGTGGCGGGCACCCAGCAGCTGGAGGGCGCCGAGTCGACCGCGCGCCAGGCCCTGCCGGTGTGGTTGGAGGACGCCACCGTCACCAGCGGCGCCAACGACGCCGACGGGTTCTACGTGGAGGTCTCGCACCCGCTGCCGATCGTCTTCTCCTCGGCCGGTTTCGACCTGTCGCTGACGCGGAGGGTGGACATGCCGAATGTGTAGGGGCGCCGGCGGGTTCCGGGTGAGCACACGCGCCGCCCACGGGGAGAACGGCACCGGCGCCCGGACGACCGCCCGCACCGACGACACCGAACGAGGGGGATGACGATGGGGCTCAAGGACCGCCTGGAGGAGGACCGCGCCTCGGAGGGGCGTGCCGACCGCGGCAGTGTCACGCACTGGCGGCGCCGGCTGCTCGCCGAGATCAACCTGGAGGACCTCACCCGCCTCACCCTCGCGCAGCGCCGGGTGCGCCTGGAGAAGGTGGTCGGGCACATCCTCACCCGCGAGGGCCCGGTGCTGGGCGAACGCGAACGCTCGGTGCTGATCCGCCGGGTGGTGGACGAGGCGCTGGGGCTGGGGGTGCTCGAGCCGCTGCTGGCCGACGAGACCGTCACCGAGATCATGGTCAACGGCCCCGACAACGTCTTCATCGAACGCGACGGCCGCATGCAGCGCGTGGACGCGAGCTTCAACGGCGAGGACCAGCTGTACCAGACCATCGACCGGATCGTGTCGATGGTGAACCGCCGCGTGGACGAGTCCTCCCCCATGGTGGACGCGCGCCTGCCCAGCGGCGAGCGTGTCAACGTCATCATCCCGCCGCTGTCGCTGTCGGGGCCGGTGCTGACGATCCGGCGGTTCCCGAAGCCGTACCCGATCGAGGACCTGGTGCGCATGGGCAGCCTGGACTCGGCGACGGGGATCCTGTTGGCGGCGATGGTGCGGTCCCGGTTCAACGTCGTGGTCTCGGGCGGGACCGGCAGCGGGAAGACGACGTTCCTGAACGCGCTGTCGGCGTTCGTGCCGCCCGACGAGCGCATCGTGACCATCGAGGACTCCGCGGAGCTGCAGTTGATGCAGGACCACGTGGTGCGTCTGGAGTCGCGTCCGCCCAACATCGAGGGTCAGGGCGCGATCCAGATCCGGGACCTGGTGCGCAACGCCCTGCGGATGCGCCCGGACCGCATCATCGTCGGTGAGGTGCGCGGGCCCGAGACCATCGACATGCTGCAGGCGATGAACACCGGCCACGACGGTTCGCTGGTGACGGTGCACGCCAACTCCGCCGACGACGCGATCCACCGGTTGCAGACGCTTGCGACGATGGGCGAGGGGTTGGTGCCCTACGACGCGCTGCGCGACCAGATCAACAACGCCGTCGACGCGATCGTGCACCTGGGCCGGTGGCCGGACGGGTCGCGGCGGGTGGAGGAGATCGCGGTGGTCTCCTCCAAACGCCGCGAGGAGTTCCGGCTGGACACGGTGTTGCGGTTCGAGGCCGAGCCGATCGGGCCGAACCGGAACGTGGAGGGGGTCTTCCGGCACGCCCCGCTGCCGCGCCACATCGCCGGGCGCATCTACCACGTGGGTGAGGCGGTGCCCGCGGCCTTCGGTGTGGTCGCCGAGCGGGAGGCCCCGACGCAGGGGTCCGGGCAGGCCGCCGGCGGTGACGGGTACGTTCCGCGCGGTCCCGGCCAGACCTACCCGCCCGGTTCCCCGCCCCTGCAGGACCCCGGGCGCCCCCCGCGCTGACCCTGGTCCGGCACCCCGGCATCCCCCGCATCCCCCGTAGGAAGGACGGAACCCCCGGTGAACTGGGAGACACTGGCCGACTGGCGCCTGGTGGCGATCCTCGCCGCCGTGGCTCTTGTGCTGGTCGTGGCGTTGTGGGCGGTGTGGGAGCTGGTCTCCGGCACGCAGCAGCGGCGGATGATCGCCGAACGCAGCGCCCTGGACCGGGCCGAGCGGGAGGCCGCCACCCCGATGGCCAGGCTGGAGGTGGCGCTGTTCCGCACGCAGTGGGGGGCGCGCCTGCACCGGCGGATCGCACGCTCGGGCGCGGACGTGCGGCTGTCCACGTTCGTGGTGGCGCTGTCGGCGGGGGCGCTGCTCGCGGTCGTGGTGGTGTGGCAGGTGCTGGCGCCGTTCTTCGGGCTCCTGGCCGCGGCGGGGGTCGCGTTCCTGTTCTTCTCGTACCTCAACCGTGCCGAGGCCAAGCGGCGTGAGGAGTTCACCGCCCAGCTCCCCGACCTGGCGCGGGTGCTGGGCAACGCGACCTCGGCCGGGCTGGCGCTGCCGACCGCCGTGGCGATGGCCGCCGAGGAGCTGGACGGGCCCGCCGGGGAGGAGCTGGCGCGCATGGCCGAGTCGATGAAGCTCGGCGCGAGTTTCGAGGAGGCCGTCGCGGAGCTGCGCCAGCGCATGCCCTCGCGTGAGCTGGGGGTGCTGCTGGCGACGCTGGTGGTCTCCTCGCGTTCGGGTGGTTCGCTGGTCACGGCGCTGCGCAACATCTCCTCGACCCTGGAGAACCGCAAGGAGACGCGGCGCGAGGTACGCACGACCCTGAGCGAGACCACGAGCACGGTGTGGGCGCTCGGTGCGATGTCGGTGGGTGCGGTCTTCCTCATCAACGCGATCGAGCCCGGGATCATGCGTGTCATGACGACCACCCCGGCCGGGATCGCGGTGCTGCTGGTGGTGGCGGCGCTGTTCACGCTGGGGTTCGTTCTGGTCAACCGGATCACCCGGTTCGAGCTGTAGGGGCAGGTGGAACATGGTGTCGATGTCGCAGCTCCCCGCCATGGCGGTCCCCCTGGGGCTGGCCGTGGCCGCCGCGGGGGTGGTGCTGCTGGCCGCCTACGCGGTCACCCTGCTGCTCTCGCGCACGCAGGTGACGGTGGAGGGGCCCACGATCGGGGCGGCGCCGCGTTCGCAGCGTTCCTCGGACGGGGTCTTCGTGCTGCACCGGATCACCGAGGCGCTCGGGCGTCCGTTGGCGCCGTCGGTGCTCAACTCCTTCGGTGAGCGCCGACGCCGGTCGGTGTCCGAACGCATCGAGGCGGCCGGGCGCCCCGACGGGCTCACGGTGGAGCGTTACGTGCAGCGCCGGACCGGCGAGATCGTGCTCTACGGCGGCGTGGGGCTGCTGATGCTGCTGTCCGGCCAGGTGTTCCTGGGCGTGGTGGTGCTCGCGTTCATCTTCATGACCGACCTGAACCTGTACGTGCAGGCGCAGGAGCGGGCCGACAAGGTGCAGTCGCAGTTGCCGGACTTCCTGGACGTGCTCGCGGTGACGGTGAGCGCGGGCATGTCGTTCCGGGCCGCGGTCGGGCGGGTCGCGGACTCCATGCCGGGGGTGCTCTCGGAGGAGTTCAAGTTGGCGCTGCAGCAGATGGAGCTGGGTACGTCGCGGCGGGAGGCGTTCGAGATGCTGCGCCGCCGCAACCGGAACGAGGCGCTGAGCAAGTTCGTCACCGCGATCCAGCAGGCGGAGGAGCTCGGTTCGCCGCTGAGCCAGACCCTCGTGGACATCAGCCAGGACATGCGCCGGGCGGACGCGCAGTACATGCGGCGCAAGGCGCAGCGGCTGAACCCGCGCGTGACGATGGTGACCGCGGTGACGCTGCTGCCGGGGCTGTTGATCCTGGTGGTCGGGTCGATGTTCATCGGGACCGAGGTCGACCTCGGGGTGATCCTCGGCGGGTGACCCGGCCGGGCACCGGAGGTGCCGGCCCCGGCTTGCACCGGGGTCGGGGCGCCGAGCCCCCCCCGCTCCACATGCTCGTGCAATGGCATGACACGCGACGTCCCCGGAGCACGCGGGCGAGGCACGTGTCCGGGCCGCCGACGGCGGCCGATATCGACACGTGGTCTCGGGACGTGGCCCCTTCGGGGCCGGTCCTCTGGGGGCCGTGGCGCAGGGGCACCGAGGTGGCCGGGTTCCGTCCCAGCCCGGCACCCCGGTGTTGTCCGTCCGCGAGTCCGGACACCTGTGATGGTGGCAGCCCCCGGCGAAGGTCCCGCGAACACACGGTGAAGCCTCGACGAGCACCCGCGCGCGGATCCGAACACGATGATCGACCCGGTTTCGCCCGCACGGGGCGATGATTTCCCAACCCGGCCCGGGTCGGTACGGGGTGAGAGCGGCACACCCGCCGCGCAGCCCGACATCGGAGGACACCATGTTCGACACGACCCGGGCCTTCGCATCCTTCGCGGTGCCCGACACCGAGACCGCCCGGACCTTCTACCGCTACACCCTCGGCCTGGACATCAAGGACGTGCCCGGTATGGAGGAGCACGGTCTGCTGGAGATCGACCTCGGCAACGACCGGGGCATCCTCGTCTATCCCAAGCCCGACCACGTGCCCGCGGTGTTCACCGTCCTCAACATCACCGTCGACGACATCGACGCCGCGGTGGACGGGCTCGTCGCCCGGGGGGTCACCATGCTCCGCTACGAGGCCTTCACCCACGACGAGAAGGGGGTCGTCCGCGACGGGAAGCCCTTCGTCGCCTGGTTCGCCGACCCTGCGGGCAACAACATCGCACTCATCCAGGAGTGAGCACCGTACCCGGGGAAAGTACCGCACCCGGAAAAAACCGGTGCCCGCCCGATGAGTTCCCGGGCCCGGCCGGGTCTGTACGGGTGCGGAACACAGAACCGGCCCCACAAGGAGGACACCATGAAGCGCCCCGTGCTCGACAGCATGCTGCTCGCCAGTACCGACCCCGACCGCCTGCGCGACTGGTACGCCGCCGTACTCGACCCCGCCGGGAACGAGACCATGGACAACTACCGGGTGCTGCGGTTCGGCACCTTCTACCTGATGATCGACCGGCGCGACGACGTCGGGTCCGAGGCCTCGGACCCCACCCGCGTCATCCTCAACTTCGACGTGGGCGATGCACGCGCCGTGTCCGCCCGCATGGACGAGGTCGGCACCGCGTGGGTGTCCCCGCTGGAGGACCGCGACGGCAGCCTGTTCGCCACGGCCCAGGACCCCGACGGCAACTACGTGCAGATCATCCAGCTCAGCGAGGAGCACCTCGCAGCCATGGAGTCCGGCGAGGCCCCCGTCTCCTGACCAGTGCCCGGGCGGGCGGAGACGGCCCGCCCGGAGTGTTGGCAAAGGTTTGGGCCCGAGCAAGGGGGCCCTGTCACTGGGGAGGCGTAGCGTGACGCTCGTGATGGAACATGTGGCCGACGCGGCCGACCGGGACTTCGAACGGCTCGTGGCCCCCTACCGCGGGGAGCTGTACGCGCACTGCTACCGCATGCTCGGTTCGGCGCACGACGCCGAGGACCAGGTCCAGGAGATCTACCTGCGCGCCTGGAAGGGCTACGACCGCTTCGAGGGCCGCTCCAGCCTGCGCACCTGGCTCCACCGGATCGCCACCACGGTCTGCCTGACCGCCTTGGACAAACGCGGCCGCCGACCCCTGCCGACCGGGCTCGGCGGCCCCACCGACGCGCCCGAGGGCGCCCTCGCCGACCGGCCCGAGGTGCCCTGGCTCGAACCGATGCCGGACACCCTGGGCGGTGTCGGGGACGGCGCCGACGACCCCGGGACGGTGGTGACCACGCGGGAGAGCGTGCGGCTCGCTCTGGTCGCCTCCCTCCAGTACCTCCAGCCGCGGCAGCGCGCCGTGCTGATCCTGCGCGACGTGCTGCGCTTCAGCGCCGCCGAGGTCGCCCAGACCCTGGACACCTCGGTCCCGGCGGTGAACAGCCTGCTTCAGCGTGCCCGCGCCCAGCTCGACCGGGTCACCCCGGACGAGGAGACCGTTCCCGAACCACGCGCCGACCAGCTCGAGACTCTCACCCGCTACGTCTGCGCTTTCGAGGCCTACGACATCTCCGCGCTCACCGAACTCTTCACCGCGGAGGCCTCCTTCGAGATGCCTCCGTTCGCCACCTGGGTACGCGGTGCCGAGCACATCGTCCGTCTCATCGCCGCGCACTGCCCTGCCTCGGCCCCGGGCGACCTGGCGATGGAGCCGACCTCGGCCAACGGTCAGCCCGCCTTCGGCATGTACATGCGCGCGGAGGACGGCGGGTACCGGTCCTTCGGCCTCCACGTCCTGGAGCTGTCCCCCGAGGGCGTCAGCCGCTGCGCGGTCTTCTTCGACACCAGCCTGTTCCCGCTCTTCGGCCTGCCTGACGCCCTGGACCGCTCTTCCGCGCGGTGACGGGGCACGCCGATCCCCCGGTTCCGTCCCGGACGCGCTCGCGACCGGGCAGTGGGGCGGGATGTGCGGTGCCTGCCGGCTGCCCTGATCGCCGGTGGCTTCCCGGTGTGTTCACTGTCCGCCGTCGGGGTGCTCGCTCGCCCGCACCTCGTCCGGGTCGGGCACGGGCAGGTCCACCTCCGCGTCGAACGAGACGAACGTGTACTCCGTGTACCACCACCGCGGGTACTCCTCCTCGCCCGTGCCCAGGTCCTCGGGGGAAAGCCGCGACGACGTCGGGCGCAGGTGGAAGTGGGTCTGCTCCTCCCACGAGAACGCGAGCGGCACACCTTCTGCCGTTGTGACCAGTGTGAACACCGCCGGTTCCGCTGCCGGGTTGTCGGTCGTGGCGAACTCGCCCTCGACCCACAGCGCGTCCCGCTCCCCCGCCGGCTGCCCGTCGGCCAGGTGGGCGTAGGCGTCCTCGGCGGGTTCGGACGGAACGTAGTCCGCCTCCCGGTACCCGATGACGCGGCCGTCCTCGATCGCGGACCGCAGCGGCTCCGTCACCACCTCGGGCGTGTGCGCGTCGGCCTCGCCGGGGTCGGGCGGCTCGGCCCAGGACGCCGGATCCCCGCCCGCCGAGGTCCCACCGGCGTCCAGCAGCCGCCCGTCCCACCACATGCGGTCGCTCGTGGGACCGCCCCCGCCGACCGTGCTGTTCCAGCGCAGCACCTCCTCCGGCTCGGCCTGGTACCGGACCCGGTCGTAGACGGTGGGTCCGCGCGTGCGTGTGCTCTGGCGCGGCCCGGACCCGTTGCCTCCGTGGGTGAGCACGGTGAGTTCGAACGCGTCGGCGCCGAGCACGGTGTCGCGTGCGCGTACGAGCAGGTCCTCCCCGAAGGAACTGGGGTGCTGGTGTTCGGGCTCGTCCGGGCCGAGTGCGTCGAGCAGGAACGCGCCCCCGCCGGCGGTAGCGGCGAGCGCCACGAGCACCCCGGCCACGAGCGCGGCGACCGAGGCGGCCCCGTCGCCTCCGCCGAAGAACCGGCGCAGGCGTCCCGACCGTCGCGGCGGGTCGGCGTTCCAGGCGGCATCGTCATCGTCGCCCTGCACCTCCGGCCAGAGGCGGTCGAGGAACGGGCGTAAGCGTGAGGTGTCCCTGTCGCCACCGTCGCCCCGGTCGCCGACGCCCTCGCCGGGCCCTCTTCCGGTTCCCGATCCGATCCCGCTTCCGGACCCCGTCCCGCTTCCGGGCCCGCTTCCGGAGCCGGTCTCCCCCGAGCCCCGGCCGCCGTCCTTCCCGGGGTCCTCCGGAACCCCGCGCCGCCCTTCTCCCGGGGATTCTCCAGGGCCACGCCCGAGCCGGACCTTTCCGAAAAGGGATCCCAGTCCCCTTTTCCCGGGAAGCCCGCCCCGGGATGGCCCCTCTCGCCTTCCCCGGTCTTCCTCTCCGCGGAACAGAAAAGACCGTTCACGCTTCAACCACCGGCGGCGACCGGCTTCCGCACCCGGGGGCGCCCCGCCTTTTTCCCGACCCCCATCCAATTCGGAACGGGGTACCTCATGCGGGGCCGCGTGTTCCCCTTCCACAACCAGCACCGAGGGCGCGCCCCCGCCTTCCTCACCTGCGTCGGAACACAGATCCCCCGGCCCGTCCGACGCCTCCCACGTGCCCGAATCCCCGCCCCCGTTCTCCCCACTTCTCCGCCCGACCCCATCGGCTTTCCCGGGCGCCCGAAACCCCCCGCGTTCTTCACCCGGCCCCCGCGTCTCCCCCGCACCGCCCACACCCCGTTCCAGAGCCCGCAGGCACGCCTGGGCCGCCGACCGCGCCGTGGGCCGCTCCCCCGGGTCCACCGACAGCGCCCGCCGCAGCACCGGACGCAGCGGCACGGGCACGTCGGACAGTTCCACACGGTTCAGGCGGGCGCGTTCCTCCAGCTCGGCGAGGGTCCCCTCGCTCCCGAACGGCTCGGCCCCGGACGCCCCCAGCACCACCACACACGCCCACGCGAACACGTCGGAGGCCGGCTCGGGCGGCGCCCCCGCGTACCGTTCCGGCGCCAACCACCCGGGCGCGCCCGCCACCCGCGCGGGCGCGGAGTCGTCGATGCCGCGGGCCACCCCGAAGTCCCTGACCCGCGGACCATCGGGCGCCATGAGAACGGTGCGCGGTTCGACGTCGCCGTGCACCGTGCCCGCGGCGTGCACCCGCGCCAGCGCGTCGGCGACCCCCGCGGCCAGGCAGAGCAGCGCGCCGTCCGACAACGCACCGCGCTCCTCCACCCACGTGGCCAGGTCGGGGCCGGGAACGTGCTCGAGCGCGGCCCAGGGACGTCCGCCGTGCCGCCCGCTCGCCCGCGCGCCCAGCAGGTGCGCGCCCGGCTCGGGCACCGGAGGTTCCTGCGCTGCCGGGTCCCACTCGCGGTGGGCGAGTTCGAGGGCACGGCGCGAACCGTCCGGCGCCAGCGCCGCGTACACGGTGCCCATCGCCCCGGTGCCGAGGCGGCCGACCAGTCGGTGACCGCCGACCTTGGCAGGATCGGCGGCCTCGAGGGGACCGATGCGGAGGGAGGCGGGGATGGAAGGAGGGGCCATGGGGGTCGGCTTCTTCCGCGCGTCGGTGTGCCGGAGTGCGTGTGCGAACGTACCGATCCTGGCCCCGCGCAAACGTCATGGACGGACACGAATTACTCACTCCGCACCCGCTTCGTGTTCTCGGGCCGCACACCCGCAACGACACCGGGACCGCCTGCCGTACGGCCGGGCTCGGATCCACCGGCGCCCGTCAGCGCGCGGGGCCCTCCGACATGTACGGGGAGCCGGGCGCGGCCACCTCCGGGAGCCGCGCCTCCGCTTTCTCGAGGACGCGCAAGCCCTCCTCGGGGCCGTGACGGCTGGCGTCGAAACCGGGGAGGTCGGCGGGCGCGCGGACCGAGGCCAGGCGGCTCCGCCGCTCGCGGAGTTCGCTGATCTCGGAGCTCTTGTTCAAGGTCGGCACGAACGAGGTCACCGTCAGGACCACCGCTGCCAGAATGCACACCACCATCAGACCAGCCATCTCGGCATCCAAGGATGCTGGAGCCAAAATCAGCAGGCACACGGCCGCGATCCCGATCTGGACGAAGCTGGCCCCACCGAAGGCGGACTTCTGTTCGAGCTCGGCGATCTCCTTGTTGATCCGCCGGATCGAACGCTGGTTCCTCTCGTCCTGAGCTGCACGCCCGGAAAGGGAGCGGAGATCGATCCTGGCTTGCTTGAATCGGCTCAGCGGTGCATGGCCTGCAGCGAGCACGGCCGCGACAAGCCCGCGCCGCTCCTCCGGGGCACTCTGCACAGCGTCAGCCACGGCCACAGCAGTCGGGCCGCGCGGCAACTTCATGGTCGCCAGCTCCACCAGCTCCTCGACCGTCCGCTCTCGATGATCTGGGGCCTCCTCGTTCAACACTTCGAGGACGTCAATGTCGAAGACCAGCCGGTCGTCCGTGTAGAGCGAAGAGGCCTCCACGGACCAGGCCCGATACGCCTCGACGACCTCGGACACCTCACGCACACTGTCGGCCACTTCGGTGTACCGCTCACACGGGCGCCCGGGAACACACCCGTGCCCGCCCGGATCGGTGCAGTGGTGCATGCTCATCGGGTCCAGAAGCCCGGAGGCGATCTTGGCCCGCAGCCCCTCGACCCTGCCGACCCACGGGGCAAGACGTCCGTCACCGTCGACCACGTTGTCGAAGCTCATGTCCAGCTCGCGGTAGACCGGCGACAATTCCGGCCCCATGTACGCGATGGCCCAGACCACCAGGGCCTCTGTGTGCTCAGGCGACTCGGGCTTCTCGGCCAACAGCTCCCGCAGGGGCGAGTCCGCGGGCTGCCACCGGCGCAGCGCCTGCCGCTGGGGCGCCGACTCCAGGACCGCCCTCGCCCCGCCCCAATCCATCTGCATCGCCTCAGCCAACGCGAACGGGTCGTCGTACTCGCGCCCCTGGAAGACGAAGGGCCGCACACCCGAATCCGCCGCCGGCACGGGCGTGGACCGCACGCCGGCACCGCCTCGGGCATCCCCGGCACCCGCGTCCGGGTCCGCGCTCGCGTCCGTGTCGGGTTCGCCGCGCCCCCGTGGCGGCAGCGAGATCCGCCCGGTCCCCACACCTTCGCCGTGGCTCAGCACGGCCCCGTGATCGAGAACTTCGGTGGTCCCGGTGACCTCCCCGGCGCCTCCGCCGGCGCCGGTCCCGTGCGGCGCACCCCCGCCGAGGTCCTCGTAGCCCAGCAACCAACCCAGCAACGCCCGCGAACTCGGCCGCTCGGCCGGATCCTTGGCCAGGCACCGGCTCACGACCGTGCGCAGACTCTCCGGAACCCCCTCCAGATCCGGCTCGTCCATCAGAACCCGCCGCATCACCGACGCCTGCGACGGCCCGGCGAAGGCATCGGCACCGGTGGCGGCGAAGACGATCACCGCACCCCACGCGAACAGATCGATGGCCGTGGTGACGTCCTCGCCCTCCAACTGCTCCGGCGCCATGTACCGGGGTGTACCGATCAGCGCGCTCGCCGAAGCACGGGTCCCTTCCAACGCCCGGGCGATGCCGAAATCGATCACCCGCGCCCCGTCCGGCGCGACCATGATGTTCTCCGGCTTGAAATCACGGTGCACCACACCCACCGCATGGATCGCCGCCAGCGCAGTCGCCGTGGAGACCGCCAGCCGGTACAGGGCGCTCTCCTCGTAGGGCCCCTCTTCGGCGATGACACGCGCCAGGGTGCGCCCGGCGACGTACTCGGTGATCACCCAGGGCGGGGAGCCGTGCGGGTCGGCCCCGAGCACACGCGCGGTGCAGAAGGACGAGACCTGCCTGACCAGGTCGATCTCGCGCGCGAAGCGTTCGCGGAAGTCGTCGTCGTGGGTGTGGTGGGCGTGCATGACCTTGACCGCGCCCAGACCACCGCGGGGGTCCTCACCCAGGAAGACCGTGCCGAACCCGCCTTTCCCGAGCTCGCGCATCAGGGTGTAGCCACCCATGACGGAACCGACATCGACCACTTGTGGTGCCTCCAGCATGACGGGGGGATCGGGGGTGGCCCCGGCCGGGCTGGGAGGACCGGGGCACAGCGATCGTACCGAGCGGCGGCTCAGGAATCAGCGCTCCGTACGGATACGCACTGCGCAACGCCGCCCGTGTGGCCAGGTCCGGCCACGGGAACGTGGTCGAGCGCGGCCCGCCGGCGGCCTGACGCCCACCCGCACACCCAGCAGGTGCACGCCACGAGTCACGCACGCCGCACCGGCCTCGTGGTCCGGATCCCTCCGCCCGCGACCGCCCCGGGCCAAGGGTCAGCGGCCAGGACGATCCGGCATGTACGGGGATCCGGGCGCAGCCACTTCCGGCAAGCGCGCCTCCGCCTGCTCGAGGAGACGGTAGGCCTCCTCCGGACTATGGCGGCTACCGTCAAAACCGGAGGGACTCATGGATTCTCCATCCGAGGGCACCTCGCTCCGCTGCGCTCGCAGTGAGGCGATCTCCCCATGCTTGTCCGCGACAGGCACCAACGAAGCGCAACACAGGACAAAACCCAACAGCACGAACATCAACGCCAGCGGGCCGAGACCACTCACGGATGCCCACGGAACAAGCAGTACGAAGCACCCCGCACCGGCACTGAAGAGGGCAAAGCTTCCCCCGCCGAAAGCGTCCTTCTGCTGCTGCTCAGCGATCTTCTGGTCGATCTCTCTGAGAGCGTGCCGCCGCTTCCTGCCATGGTCCGAAGTGTGGGCGAATGCACTGAGGTCACGCCGACTCTGCTGCAGACGTAGCAGATAGTCGTGTCCGTGGAAGAGCACGAGTGCGACGTCGAGACGGCGCTCCTCAGGTGCCTTCCGGACGGCTTCGGCCGCCAGAGCGGCGATCCGTCCTTGCGGCAACCGTTCGGTCACCAGCTCCATCATCTCCCCGACGGTCCGTTCTCGATGATCTGGGTCCTCCTCGTTCAACACTTCGAGGACGTCAACGTCGAAGACCAACCGGTCATCGGTGTAGAGCGAAGAGACCTCGAGGGACCAGGCCCGGTACGCCTCGACGACCTCGTTCACCTCGCGCACGCTCTCCGCCACACCGGCATACCGCTCACACGGGCGCCCCGGAACGCACCCGTGCCCGTCCGGGTCGGTGCAGTGGTGCGCGCTCATGGGGTCCAGGAGCCCGGCGGTGACCTTGGCCCGCAGCCCCTCGACCCTGCCGACCCAGGGGGCCAGGCGCCCGTCGCCGTCGATCAGGCTGTCGATGCTCATGTCCAGCTCGCGGTAGACCGGCGACAACTCCGGACCCATGTGCGCGATGGTCNGCGCTCATGGGGTCCAGGAGCCCGGCGGTGACCTTGGCCCGCAGCCCCTCGACCCTGCCGACCCAGGGGGCCAGGCGCCCGTCGCCGTCGATCAGGCTGTCGATGCTCATGTCCAGCTCGCGGTAGACCGGCGACAACTCCGGACCCATGTGCGCGATGGTCCAGGCCAGGAGGAAATCGGTGTGGTCGGGCGACTCGGGCCGCTCGGCGAGCAGGTCCCTCAGGGGCGAGTCCGCGGGCTGCCACCGGCGCAGCGCCTG
>NZ_JADBGI010000042.1 GCF_014892575.1 Nocardiopsis coralli
AGCCGGGCGCCGAACCGGGCCCCGACCCCGGCGGCGGTGACGGCGCCACCAACACCAACACCGGCCCGCCCTCCGCCACCACCGATTTCCCGGGCTACTCCGGTTTCCCCGGTGTGCCCGTCTCCTCCGGTGTGGCTGTGACCGAGGACGGCAACGTGCTGGCCCTGTCGGCGGTGCGTGCGATGGCGCCGACGGCGCAGATCCGCCGGTTGATCTTCGACGACCGCACCGGCCTGCCCCTGGACCTGGGCCGCGCCCACCGCCTGGCGCCCGGTTACCTGCGCACCGCCGCCTTCGCCGGGCACACGACCTGTGCCTGGTCGGGTGGGTGCGATGTGCCGGTCTCGCAGTGCGAGGCCGACCACATCACCGAGTTCTCCCACGGCGGCGAAACCAAGGCCACCAACCTCCAGCCCCTGTGCTCGACCCACAACCGCGCCAAGTACCGCCGCTCGAACGGTAAGAACCCCACCGGCGGTGCCGAAGGCGGCGCCCACGGCGGCTCGGGTGCTGAGGTCACCGACGCCGCCAACGCCGACGACGGCTAGACCGGCACCGGCTGGACCGGCACGGGCTGGACCGGCCGGGCCCCTCCGCGGGCCAGCTGCGAGCCCGAGCCCAACCGAGGCCCGCCGAGACCTACCCTGACCGTCGGAGAATCTCCGAACCTGGATCCGGTGATGCCCGCTGGGGCGGCGACTGCCGCAACTGGCCCCGCCGAGACGCATGGCCCACCGCCCACCACGCACCGGGCACCGGGCACCAGGCCCCAGACACCGCTTCCGGAGCATCTCCATCGAAGGCCCAACACATACCCACCCACGGCGGCGGCCCGGACTCTGTCCCCACCGGGCCCGATCGCACGTGAGCCTGCTCCTGGCCCGAGCGGCCGCTCCCAGCGGTTGATAGTGCCCAATTGAGCACCTGAAAACGTTGTCAGCGCCCTTATGAGCACTACCAACAACACAGAAGCGAGCATCCCCCTCTCGCCACCACCAGAAAGCAGGGCGCGAGCGGGCTATCGAGTGACCGGTGACCAGTCCGCCCGGGCCCCGACAGGAGGACACCCGCACACGTGCCACCCCCGACACTCAATGCTCAGCCGGGAGTGCCGGGGCCGGGAGGACACCCGCACACCCGCCACTCCCCGACACACAATGCTCGGCCGGGAGTGCGCGGGGCGGCTTGTGCTTCCGCAGGAGCGAGCCACCATGCCCACGCCTGAACCGTTGGTCGCAATGAAACACCCAAGGGGGATAGCAGTGACCACCGTTCTTTTGGCTGCGGGCGGGGGCCTCGGGGGTGAAGGGGGTTCGTCGATGCGGGTCGGGTCAGCCCGGCGAACAGGGCCGGAACGCACACCCCGAGGCGCCCCGAACAACCACGCACAACGCCGCCACCCTCACCGCTCAGAGAAAGTGTCGGGGGTGGCGCCGACGTGGGTTGCGAGAAGGCCCGGCCGGGCTACGATCCCGATCCCCGACGAACCACCACCCCCGAGGCAACACCACAGAAAACCCCGACAACACCCCGACAACAACGGACCCCGACAACACCGGAACCCAGCCGCTCCCCACAACTCAAGTGCAGATCAGCGCCCCCGAACCTGAGTTCCGCCCTGTCCCGACCGCGAAACAACGCTGGCCGTGAACCGCGTCCATCTGGGTNTCCCCGACGAACCACCACCCCCGAGGCAACACCACAGAAAACCCCGACAACACCCCGACAACAACGGACCCCGACAACACCGGAACCCAGCCGCTCCCCACAACTCAAGTGCAGATCAGCGCCCCCGAACCTGAGTTCCGCCCTGTCCCGACCGCGAAACAACGCTGGCCGTGAACCGCGTCCATCTGGGTGCGCGGCCGACGGTGACGGACTCTCCGAAGGCGACTCGGAAGGAGCGGCCGAGCCACGTGAGGTCCGCGGGATGCATGCGCCGCATGTGATGTGTGAGGCACATCGAGGGGACGGGGGTGTGGGACGTGACGCGCCTAGGAGGCGTGCCTTGCGCGGGCTGCGGCCAGAGCAACGGCGGCACCCGCCGCGACGACGGCAGCGCCGGTGCCGACACGGCGGGCCAGCGCGGTACTGCGTGGGACGTCCCGCGGCTCGGCCGGGCGCCCGTGTCCGAGTTCCGGCCGGTGCTCGGTCCGGTCCCCGTACCGGTTGGTCCCGCCGAGCCGGACCTCGAGCGCACCCGCGAACGCCGACTCCACCACCCCTGCGTTCGGGCTGGGATGGCGTGCGGCGTGGTCCCGCCAGGCACGCAGCGCCTCACCCGCCCGGCCCGGTGCGGAACCCGCGGCGAGCACCCCGCTCAGCCGCGCCCCGGGATGGTTGAGCAGGTCGTCGAGGCGGGCCGAGGCCCAACCGAAGCGCTCGTAGCGCGCGTTCCGATGCCCGACCATCGCGTCGAGCGTGTTCGCGGCGCGGTGGGCCAGCAACCCCGGAACCCCGGCCGCGGACCCCCACACCAGCGGCGCGACCACGGCGTCGGACGTGTTCTCCGCGACCGACTCCACCACCGCGCGGGCCACCTGGGACGCGTCGAGCGTGCTGGTGTCCCGCCCCACCAGAGACCTCAGGCGCTCGCGTGCACCCGGCAGGTCGCCCTCGTCGAGCAGGTCCTGCACGGCCGTGGCCTCACGTTCCAGGGAACGCCCGCCCAGCACAGCCCACGTGGCCACCGCCGTCACCGCGGCGCGTGCGAGCGGACGCCCCTCGGTCGCCCGTTCCGCGGCGGCCCCGATCCCGGCGGCCGCGCCCACCAGGACCGAGGTGTGCACCGCGCCGCGCGCACGGGAATCGGCGTACAGACGGCGTTCCAGCGCGGCCGCGGCGGTACCGAACCCCGCGACCGGGTGGAACCGTCGAGGGTCGCCCAGCACCCGGTCGGCCGCGTACCCGAGCAGGAGCCCGGCCGCCCGGGCCCCCGCCATACGGCCGGTCGGGCGGTCCGCGACGTGCGCATGCGCGCCGGTCCCGTGTGCACGCGCGGGCGCGGTACGCCCACCTGCGTTCGTCATGCCTTCAGGGGTGCCCTTCGTTCTCTCACGTGCGCCGACTGCGCGAGGCCGTCGTCATGCGCTCGTGGCTCGTGGCCCCTGGCTCGGGGCCTGCGTGTGTGGACCGGTCCCGGACCGTTGCCCGCCCCGGTCAGGCGCGTGCGGCCCGCACCTTCCCCTGTGGTACCTGCGGGGCCCGGTCCGTGCCCGGGAGCTCGGCCAGGGCGTCGAGCAGGCGCCGGGTGGTCTCCTCCGGACGCACCGCCACCCGGATCCAGGAGCCGTCGAGCCCGGGGAAGGTGTCCGCGCGCCGCACGGCGATGCCCCGCTCCCGCAGGAACCCGTGCCCCCCGTGCCCCACGCGCACCAGCACGAACGGCGCACGCGACGGCACGAACACGATCCCCGCCGCGCGCAGCCCGTGCTCGAGCGCCGCGCGTTGAGCGTCCAGGGTCCGGGCCCGTTCCTCGGCCTCTGCGGTCGCCCGCGCGTCGGTGCACGCCACGGTCGCGGCGATCGAGGGCGTGGAGACCGACCACGGCGTCTGGAAACGGGCCAGCTCAGCCACCACGTCCGCATCACCGACGACGTATCCGGCACGCAGCCCCGGGATGGACCAGTGCTTGGTGAGGCTGCGCAGGACCACCAGCCCGGGCAGGTCCTCACCGGTCAGCGACTCGGGCTCGCCCGGAACCGCGTCCATGAACGCCTCGTCCACGGCCACCACACGCCCCGGACGGCACAGGCGCCGCAGGGACTCCGCCGGATGCAGGACCCCCGTCGGGTTGGTCGGGTTCCCGACGACCACGAGGTCGGAATTCTCGGGGACGGTGTCCGGGTCGAACGTGAAACCGCGCTCGGCCGGGCAGTGCACGGACGTGACCGTGTGCCCGGCCTCCTCCAGGGCGGCGTGCGGCTCGGTGAACTGCGGGTGCACGACCACCGGCCGCCGCCACGCGCGCACCCGTGCGAGCAGGGTGAACGCCTCGGCCGCGCCCGCCGTCGGCAGCACTTCGTCGACGGATCGGCCGTGCCGCCGAGCGATCGCCTCGCGCGCGGGTGCCGGATCGGGGTAGGAACCCACACCGTCGAGGCTGTCGTGCAGGGCCCGGTCGAGCCACGCGGGGCGCGGGCCGGCGTAGACGTTGACGGCGAGGTCGAGGAGGCCGGAACCGGTCTCCTGGTCGCCGTGGTGCCGCAGCGGTTCGGCGACCGGAGCGGCGACGGGTTCGGTGGAGTGTTCCGTCGCCGGGGCCGTCCGATCGGAGGTGCCGGAGGGCGTCCCCCCGAGTTCCGCGCGCTGCACGCCCCCGCGCTCGAGGTGGTCCGGATCATGGGTCTGAGTAGACACGGACGCAGACGTGGTCGCGCTCGGGGCCGATGCGCTCGATGGGGCGCGCGTGCCCGCGGGGGCGGGCATTGCCTCTGGGACCCCTGCATCTGCGGGTCCGGCCGGAACCGGGGCCGCCGGGCCGCCGCCGTCGGCTACATGCTCGGCACCGCGCACAGCCTCGGCACTGTGTACGGCCTCGGCACTGTGTACTGCCTCGGCGAAGCGGACCGCCAGGTGCGGGTGTCCGGCCCAGTGAACGTGCAGGTACGAGGCGTGCAGCGTCGCAGACGCGTGCCCCTCGACCGCCCCGTCGATCTCCCAGGCCGGAGAAGCCGCGGAGGCATCCACGCCCCCGGCAGTATCCGTGCTCTCACCGAGATCAGCGCAGACACCGGACTCCACGCTCGCCGAAGCATTCATCCCCGCGCCCGCAGCCGCGCGTCCGTCGGCACCTGCGTCTGCGGGGGCACCCGCCCCCGCGCTCGATGTGTCATCCGATGCGGTACCGGCATCCGCGACACCAGATCCCGCACCCGCGGAGGCCCCGGCACCCAAGGCACCTCCACCACCACCGGCCCCGGGCGTCAACCGCGTCCGGTGGAACTCGTGTCCGGTCACCCGCTCGCCGGCCCGCGTCAGCAACGTGTCCGCGGCCGCGACCGCCTCCGGGTACCGCAGCGTCAGCCGCTCGCTCATCCGCGCGTCCGCGGCCACCGCCCCGGCCATCGGTTCGCCGTCCAGGGTCCGGGCCAGGTACAGCATGCCAGCGCACTCGGCGACCGTCGGAACCCCGGAACGTACCGCCTCCCGCAGCTCGCCCAGCAGTGCACGGTTGGCGGCCAGCTCACCCGCGTGCACCTCGGGGAACCCGCCGCCCAGGTACAGCCCGCACGTGCCCGCCGGCAGCGCGGTGTCCTCCAGCGGATCGAAGACCTCGACGCGGCACCCGGCCGCCGTCAGCAGCTCCTCGGTCTCGGCGTACCGGAACGTGAACGCCCGCCCGCCGGCGACCGCCACCACGGGCCGCGAGTCGGTCGGCCTCGTGCCCGCGACCGCCTCCTCCGGCGACCACGGACGCCCCTCCAACGCGGGCGCGGCACGGGCCACGTCCATCACCGCGCCCAGGTCCACCTGGCGCGCGACCTGCTCGGCCATCCGCTCGACCACCGCCGCCGCGCCGTCCCGCTCGCCGGCCGGAACCAGCCCCAGGTGGCGCGAGGGCGTGGCCAACCCTTCGTCGCGGCCGATCACACCGAGCACCGGCAACCCCGTGGGTTCCAACGCGCGCACGATCTCGGCGGTGTTGCGTTCCGAACCCGCCCGGTTCAGGATCACCCCGGCGACGTGCACCGCCGGATCGTAGGAGGCCATCCCGGCGACCAATGCGCCCGCCGAACGCGACATCCGCGCCACGTCCACCACCAGCACCATCGGGGTGCGGGTCAGGGCCGCCACGTGCGCCGACGACGCGAACCCGTCCGTGCCGAGCCGCCCGTCGTGCAGGCCCATGACACCCTCGAGCACCGCCACGTCCGCCCCGCGCGCCCCGTGCATCAGCAGCGGCGCGACACGTTCCTCCCCGACCAGGTGCGGGTCGAGGTTGCGGCCCGGGCGCCCGGTGGCCAGCGCGTGGTAGCCCGGATCGATGTAGTCCGGCCCGACCTTGTGCCCGCTCACGGCGAGCCCGGAACCGCGCAGGGCCGCCATGAGCCCCGTCGCGACCGTCGTCTTGCCCTGCCCGGTCATCGGCGCGGCCACCATGAACCGGGGGAGGGTGGTCACGCCGGGCCCCGGGCCCACGCCCGAACCCGAGCCGGAACCCGAACCGGGGTCCGGGCACGTCACCACTCGATGCCCCGCTGGCCCTTGCGTCCGGCGTCCATCGGGTGCTTGACCTTGCCCATCTCCGTGACCAGGTCGGCCACCTCCATCAGCCGCGGGTCGGCCCGCCGCCCGGTGATCACCACGTGCTGGCGCCCCGGCCGGTTCGCGAGGGTCTCCACCACGTCGTCGACGTCGATCCACCCCCACACCAGCGGGTAGGTGAACTCGTCCAGCACGTACAGGTCGTGCCGCTCCTCGGCCAGCCGGCGCTTGATCTCCGCCCAGCCCTCCGCAGCGGCCGCCGCGTGGTCCTCCTCGCCGTCCTTGCGGCGGATCCACGACCACCCGGAACCCATCTTGTGCCACTCGACAGGGCCGCCCTCGCCGGTCTCCTCGTGCAGCTTCCCGAGGCGCTCCAGCACGGTCTGCTCGCCGATCCTCCACTTCGCCGACTTCACGAACTGGAACACACCGATGTGCCACCCCTGGTTCCAGCTGCGCAGCGCCAGCCCGAACGCCGCGGTCGACTTGCCCTTCCCGTCACCGGTGTGCACGGCGAGCAGCGGCTGGTTCCGGCGCTGTCGGGTGGTGAGCCCGTCGTCGGGGATCACGGACGGCTGGCCCTGAGGCATCAGGCGGCCCTTTCTCTTACGGCGGTGTTGAGTGCTTCGGCGTTGACCTCGCCGACCGGAAGGTGTTCGGCGCCCAACCGGGCGGAGAGCCCGAGGGCCAGGCCCAGGCGCATCGGCCCGGACTCGCTGTCGACGACGACGGAGGAGATCTCCTGCCCGGCGATGTGGTCGGCCGCGGCCAACGACCGCTCGACCGCGCCGCGCGCCCCGGTGGCGCGCCCGTCGGTGACCACGACCAGCAGGGGGCGGAGTCGCGGGTCGCGCCGCTGCTCGCGCCGCAGCACCCGGTCGGCCTCCAGCAACCCCTCGGCCAGGGGCGTGCGTCCGCCGGCGGGCATGTCCTCGAGCCGGGCCGCGGCCACGTCCACCGAGTTGGTGGGCGGCAGCACCAGCTCGGCCTGCTGGGCGCGGAAGGTGATGAGCCCGACCTTGTCGCGCCTCCGGTAGGCGTCCAGCAGCAGCGACAGGATCGCGGTCTTGACCTCGCTCATGCGTTTGCGTGCGGCCATTGATCCGGACGCGTCGACGCAGAACAGGATCAGGTTGCTCTCCTGCCCCTCGCGCACCGCGACCCGCAGGTCCTGGGGGCGGATCCGCATGCGCTCGCCCTCCCGAGGTGCGGCGGCCGCGGCGCGCACGGTCTCCACCAGGTGCAGCGAGGACCCGGATCCGGAACCGGGCGGGGCCGCGCCGATGCGGCGCCCGCGCCTGCCCACCGCGCGGCTGCGCTTGCCGTCGGCGCCCTGCCCCGCGCCGCGTACCGACAGTTTGCGGGCGCGGTAGGGGGCCGCGGAACCGACGGTGCTGGTGGCGCGGTCGGACGACGGAGGCGGCGGGCCTGCGTCCTCGGGGCCCTCCTCGGCGTCCTGTTCGGTGTCGGTGTTCGGGGGCGCATCGGTCTGCTCGGCCTCAGCGCTCTGATCCGGGCCGTCGGGGTTCTCCGGCCCTTGGGCGTCGGGGCCCGGGTCCTGCGGACCGTCCTCCGGAGGCTGTTCCTGCTGTTCAGGGCTCTGCGAGGGGTCGGTGTCCTCGGGCTCGGACGGCTCGTCCGGGTCGTCCGGCGACTCCGGGGGCTGCGGCGGTTCCGGCGGGTCCGGCGGCGGGTCCTCGTCACCCAGGACCCGGTCGAGCAGCTCCTCGTCCAGCCCCGGGGCGTCGAACGGGTTGCGCCGGCGGCGGTGCGGGAGCGTGAGCAGGGCCGCGCGCCGGATGTCCGCGCGCGTCACCGTCTCCCGGCCCGCCCAGGCCGCGTGCGCGACCGCCGCGCGGGAGGTCACGATGTCGGCGCGCAGGCCGTCCACCTCGAAGGCCGCGCAGACCTCCGCGATCTTCAGCAGCGCGGCCTGCGACAGGTGCACACGCTCGACGGCCCCGCGTGCCTTCGCGATGCGGTCGGCGAGCGCCTCCTCGGCCTCGTGGTACCCGGACGCGAAACCCCCGGGGTCGGCGTCGTAGGCCATCCGGCGGCGCACCACCTCGGCGCGCGCGGACGGGTCGGTCGGTGCGGTCACCTCGACGGTCAGCCCGAACCGGTCCAGGAGCTGGGGGCGCAGCTCGCCCTCCTCCGGGTTCATGGTTCCGATGAGCAGGAACTTGGCCGCGTGCTCCACCGAGAACCCGTCGCGCTCGACCGTCACCCGGCCCGTCGCGGCCGCGTCCAGCAGCAGGTCGACGAGGTGGTCGTGGAGCAGGTTGACCTCGTCCACGTACAGGAGCCCGCGGTGGGCGCGCGCCAGCAGCCCGGGTTCGTAGGCGACCTTGCCGTGGGTGAGGGCCTGCTCGAGGTGCAGGGAGCCCAGGACCCGGTCCTCGGTGGCGCCCACGGGCAGGTCGACCAGGTTGACCGGGCGGCTCTCCACAGCGGTCCCGGGGCCGAACGGGCCGTCGGGGGAGTGCTGGGAGGGGTCTGCGGGGTCCACGGAGAACCGGTCGCCCCGGTAGACGTCGACCGGGGGCAGGAGGGAGGCGAGGGCGCGCACGGCGGTGGACTTCGCGGTGCCCTTCTGCCCGCGCACGAGCACACCGCCGATGTCGGGGGAGACGCTGGTGAGGACGAGCGCCAGCCCCAGGTCGTCGAGCTGCTCGGTGTCGCAGCCCACGATCGCGGAGAAGGGGTAGTGCGCAGGCCGCTGAGGCATGGTGAGGCTCCCGCTCGTGTTCGCCGTCGGTAGGAGGGCGGGCGCGAGGCCGGTCTTCGGACTTGCCGGGTCCCCTCGTTCGGGGCCCGGTTCACCGCAGCGGGCCTGTGCCGGACTCTCACCGGCTTCCCAGATTCTCCCCGGTCACCGTCCCCGCCGTTTCCGACGGTTGGGAACCCGGAGCACCTCGTGCCTGTGCCCGCCACGATAACGTCACGCCCATGACGGTCGACACGCGCCCTCCTGCCAGGCCCCTGATCACCGTGGTCGGGGCCGGTGCCGAGGGCTGGGACGGGCTCCCCGAACGCACGCGCCGCCTCGTCCTGGACGCCGGCACGGTGCTGGGCGGGCGACGGCACCTGGCGATGCTGCCCGAACGGTCCGGACAGCGGCGGGAGCCCTGGCCCTCGCCGCTGCGCGAGGGGTTGCCGGGGCTGTTGTGGGGGCTCGGGGACGAGGACGGCCCGGTCGTCGCGCTGGCCTCGGGCGACCCGTTCGTCTCCGGCATCGGCACGACCCTCGTCGACCTGCTGGGGCCCGACGCGGTGCGTGTGGAGCCGGCCGTCTCCTCGGTCTCCCTCGCCCGCGCGCGCATGAACTGGCCCGCGGAACGCTGCACCGCTGTGAGCCTGGTCGGTCGCGATGCCCGCCTGCTCCTGCCGCACCTCGCCCCGCGGCGCCGGCTCCTGGTGCTGTCCTCCGGGCCCGAGACACCCGCGCGTGTGGCCGCCCTGCTGACCGGCGCCGGACACCCCGCGTGCCGGATGACCGTGCTCGCTGACCTGGGCGCGGGGCAGGAGTCCCGTATCGAGGGGACCGCCGAGGACTGGTGCGCCGCGCCCCCGGACGGCGTTCCGGCCCTGCACGTGCTCGCCCTGGAGACCGTGGACGGCGCCGGGTACGGGATGGCGCCGGGCCTTCCCGACGACGCCTTCGAACACGACGGGCAGCTCACCAAGCGCGACCTGCGGGCGTCGGCGCTGGCCCGCCTGGCGCCGTTCCCGGGCGGGCACCTGTGGGACGTGGGGGCGGGCGCCGGTTCGGTCGGAATCGAGTGGATGCGCACGGACTCTTCGTGCACCACGACGGCGGTCGAGGCGGGGGAGGAGCGTGCCGCCCGGATCCGGCGCAACGCCGGGGCGCTCGGGGTTCCGGGGCTCGAGGTGGTGCACGGGAGCGCCCCGGAGGCGTTGGAAGGGCTCGCTGTGCCCGATGCGGTGTTCCTGGGCGGGGGAGCGACCCGGCCCGGGGTTCTGGACGCGTGCCTGGACGCGCTGCGGCCCGGCGGGAGGATCGTCGTGCACGGGGTGACCCTCGAGACGGAGCAGCTGCTCGCCGACGCGTACCGTGCGCGCGGCGGGGAGCTCACCCGGATCGCCGTGGAGACCACCGCGCCCGTCGGCACGTTCACCGGCTGGACCCCCGCGCGCACGGTCACCCAGTGGGCCCTGACCCTGTAGAGCCTCTTCCCGGGCGGGGCCCTCGGTCCGAACCGAGGCCGAGAGGGAATCGTCTTCCTGGCCACGCGCCACTCAACGAACGCGAGGGGTAGGGTTTCCCCTTCAAAGCCACGCGCAGGCGTCCGTCCCCGCGGGGTGGGGCCTGAGAGATCACGTGCCACCCACACGCAGGCCTTCGGCTCCGAGGGCCGGGACGCCTTCAAGACCACGCTCCGACCAAGAAGGGCCGTCGCAGGGGTCCGTGGCTCATGCTCACCGGAGCCGCCGACCCTTCCCCTCCGCCGTCCGTACCCCTGCCGCTACCCCTGCCGCCCGCGGGGCCGGTCCGCCGCGTACAGGAACGACTCGCCCCCGCCCCGCGGCGCCAACGCCCGCCCCACGAGGATCACCGCGGCCTGCCGGAACCCGGCCTCCTCCACCGCGTCCGCGATGTCACCCACGGTCCCGTGCAGCACCGCCTCCTCCGGCCCGCCGACCCGGTGCGCGACCACCACAGGGCAGTCCGCCCCGTACTCCGGCTCGATCCGCTCCATGAGCCCCCGCACCCGCCGGATCGCCAGGTGCAACACCAACGTGGCCCGCGTCGCCGCGAACGCCTCCAACGACTCCGTCTCCGGCATCACCGTCGACCGCGCCTGCGTCCGCGTCAGCACCACCGACTGCGACACCAGCGGTACGGTCAACTCCCGCCCCACCAGCGCCGACGCCGCCGCGTAGGCCGGCACCCCGGGCGTGACGTCCCACGGAACCCCGTGCGCGTCCAGCCGCCGGGTCTGCTCCGACAGCGCCGAGTACACCGACGGATCCCCCGAGGTCAGCCGCACCACCTCCGCGCCTTCGCCGTGCGCGGCAACCAACCGCTCCGTGATGAGGTCCAGGTCCAGGCCCTGGGTGTCGACCAACTCGGCCCCGGGGGCACAGTGGTCCAGCACTTCCGGATCCAGGTACGTGCCGGGGTAGAGCACCACGTCCGCGGCGGCGAGCATGCGGGTGGCGCGCACGGTCAGCAGGTCGGCGGCGCCGGGGCCGGAGCCCACGAAGTGCACGGTCACGGGCGCACCGTCCCTTCCGTCCCGCGCGGGTCTTCCGCGACCGGCTCCACCCACCGCGGGGTCCACACACGCCCCGCCTCCGACACCCGGGTTCCGGACGCACCGATGATCAACAGGCACCGCATGTCCACGGAACCCGGATCCAGTGCGCCCAACGTCGTGACCTCCAAGGACTCTCCCTCGCGCCCGACGCTCCGGCCCACGACCACCACCGTGTCCGGATCCCGGTGTTCCAACAGCACCTTCTGCGCCGTGACGATCTGCTCCGTCCGCGAGCGCGACGCCGGGTTGTAGACCGCCAGCACCAGGTCGGCCCCGGCGACCGCGCGCAGTCGGCGTTCGACGACCTCCCACGGCTTGAGCCGGTCGGACAGGCTCATCACGGCGAAGTCCCCGCCCACCGGCGCCCCCGCCCGGGCCGCGACGGCCTGCACCGCGCTCACCCCGGGCAGCACCCGCACCGGAACATCGCGGTACACCGGGTCCTCGGCCGCCTCGAACACGGCCGTGGCCATCCCGAACACACCCGCGTCCCCGCCGGAGACCACCGCGACACGTTCGCCCTTCCGGGCCAGGTCGAGGGCGAGGCGGGCGCGGTCGATCTCCACGGTGTTGCCGGACGCGTGCCGGGTCAGGCCCGCGCGCTGCGGAACCCGGTCCACGTAGGGTCCGTAACCCACCACGTGGTCGACCCCGGCGAGCTCGTCGGGGACCTCGGCGGTGAGCCAGTGGTCCGGACCGGGGCCGAGGCCGACGACCAGGAGTTCCGCGGCCGGATCGCCGGGGACGTCGGTGCTCTCGGACCCGGCCTCCGAAGCCCCAGCCGTCCCAGCAGCACCGGAACCGCCCGACACCCGCGAGCGCCTCCCGTTCCGGCTGTCCCCGGTCACCAGGATCACCGAGAAGTACGGCACCGACGCCGGGTCGACCTCCGCGACCGGCATCCGGCGCTCCTCCTCCATCGACGCCCGCTCCACGTACACCGCGTGCTCCAGCCGCCCGGCGGCCTCCAACGCCCGCCGCACCGCAGGGAACGTGCGCCCCAGCTTCATCACCACGGCCGCGTCGGTGTCGGCCAACCGTCGCGCCAACTCCGGCTCCGGCAGGGTTCCGGGAAGCACGGTGAGCACGTCGGTCTGCCGCGCCAACGGGGACTCCGCGGCCGAGGTCGCGGCGGCGAACGCGGGGATGCCCGGAACGATCTCCGTGGGGTAGCGCTCCGACAACCGGTCGTGCATGTACATGTACGAGCCGTAGAAAAGCGGGTCGCCCTCGGACAGCAGCACGACGTCCCGCCCGGCGTCCAGGTGCTCGGCCAACCGGAGCGCGGAACGCTCGTAGAAGTCGGCGAGCGCGCCCGTGTACCCGCCCGGGTGGTCGGTCTTGCCCGTCGTCACCGGGTAGGTGAGCTCCTCCTCGATCGCCGCCGCCGGGACCAGGTCCGCGGCGATCCGGCGGGCGTTCGAGCGTTTGCCCGCGCCCGCATGGTAGGCGACCACGTCGGCGCCGGCGATGAGCCGGGCCGCCTTGAGCGTGATGAGTTCGGGGTCCCCGGGGCCGACGCCGACACCGTGGAAGCGGCCGGTCACTCCTCCTCCTTCGCGAGTGCGTTCAGGGCCGACGAGGTCATCGCGGACCCGCCGCGACGGCCCAGTGCGGTCACGTACGGGACGTCGATGCCGTGCCGGTCGGCGAGCTCGGTCAGCGCCTGCTTGGACTCCGCGGCGCCGATGAACCCGACCGGGCAGCCGACGATCGCTGCAGGTCGTGGACCCCCGTCGATCAACATCTCCATGAGGTGGAACAGGGCGGTGGGCGCGTTCCCCACGGCCACCACGGCCCCCTCCAGCTCCTTCTCCCACAGGGACACCGCTGCAGCCGACCGGGTCGTGCCCCACTCGCGCGCGAGTCCGGGCACCCGTGGGTCGGACAGCAGGCACCGCACGTCGTTGCCTGCGGGCAGACGCGCGCGGGTGACCCCCGCCGCGACCATGCCCGCGTCGCACAGGATCGGCGCCCCCGACACCAGGGCCTTCCGGGCGGCCGTGACCAGCCGGGGGTGGACCACCAGGTCGGCGGCGAGGTCGACCTGCCCGGTGCCGTGGATCATGCGCACGGCCAGGCGTTCGGCATCCGCGGGCAGGTGGTCGAGCGAGGCCTCCCGCCGGATCGTCGCAAAAGAGTCCGTGTAGATCGCGGGGCCGTCGTCGATGTACTCGTAGTGCCGGTTCGGTCGGCGGGGGTGCGTCAAGGTCTACCTCCGGGGGCGTGGACGCCGGGGTCTGGGGCGTGCGGGTCGGCCGGGCGAACGAGCACACCGCGCCACGGGGTCACCACGAGCGCGGAAGCGCCCGCGGCACGGGCCTCCTCGGCGAGTGCGTCGGCGGCGGCGCGGTCCAGGCCGGCGTCGGGAACGGGAACGTGCCGGCCGCCCCCGGGCACGGGGCCGTAGGGGAGCGGCGGCGCGGGGGGAGGCGATCGCGGGTCGGGTGGGACCGGTGCGGTGAGCGGGTCGGGGAGTTCGGTGACGTGCCACGCGGCGGAGGGGCCGTCCCCGCGCAGTTCCAGGAACCGGTCGGCCAGCGCCACCAGCGCCTCGGCCGCGTCCTCGAACGCGACGATCGGGCCCCACCCGTCGCCCACACGCAGCTGGGCCCAGTGCTCGTCGAGCGCGACCAACCCCAGGTCACAGGTGCGTTCGAGCAGGTCCCCGCGGCCGTCGTCGAGCACGAACAGGAAGCGTCCGGGCAGCCGGGCCCGGTGCGGAGCGGCGCGCAGGAGCCGGTCGAGCTCGGCGGCCACCGGACGCAGGTCCGCGCGCCCGCCCCACAGGCCCGTGCCCGGGGAGACCATGACGTTGCGCACCAGTTCGTGCGTGCGGGACGGGAGCAGGCCGGTGGCCTCGAGCGCGTCGACGGCCTCCGGGGCCAGGCGGGAGGACGCAGCGGGGGCGGGAGCGCCCGGGACCTCGTTCCGGTCGGGCCGGGCCTCCTCGCTCGGGAACCCGCGCAGCTGCAGGTTGGCCCGCACCGTGACGTGCACCCGGCCGTCCCCGTAACGCTCGGCGGCCCCGACCAGCGCCTGCAGCGATTCCACCGGCAGGTGCCCGCCGATGATCCGGAGCCGGACCAGGAGGCCGTCCTCCGCCGCCCACGGACGCAGCGCACCGGGGCAACGGTCGCGCCGCTCACGCGGGCCGGGGTGGCCCGGTGCCGGTCTGCCGGTCGGGGGCATGGACGTCCTTCGAGTCAGGGGGCTCCTGCGCGTGGCCCACGGTTGACCCGGCGGTGGGTGCCGCCGGTGCCAGCAGGTCTTCGGACTCGGGGTCGACCGGGTGCGGAACGCCTTCCCGGGGCCGCGCGGCCCCAGTGGCCGTCCCCGGGGCACCTGGTCCGGTGCCGCCCGTGGGGACGTGTCCGCCCGTCGCCCTCACCGCTGCGCGTCAGTCCCGGATTCGCACCGGGTTCCCTGCTCCATCGGGTGGAGTTCGACTGGCCCGACGAGGTTACCCGGTGCCCGGCTCCCCACGTCGCGCAGGCCCCCGGCCCGGAACCCGGGTTCCGGTCATCCGGCCCGTACGGTCTTTCCCCGTTCTCCCGGCACGACGGGCCCGATCCCGCGATACTGGCGCCCATGAGCGCGGCAGGATGTCTGTCATGACGATCGGGGAACCGGGCACACCCGAACGGCCGTTGACCGTGGACGATCTCGAGCACACACCGGAGGACGGACGCCGGTACGAGCTCGTCGACGGGCGGCTCGACGTGTCACCCGCACCGAAGTTCATGCACATGCGTGTTGCCCACCGTCTGAGCACGCACCTGGACAACCTGTGCCAGGGGCGCTTCGAGATCGGGGAAGGGCCGGGCATCAACATGTCCCCGGACGGGACCCACCACCGCATCCCCGACCTGGTCGTCCTGGACCACGAGGTCGAGGACGACTACATCGATGTTCCTCCTCTGCTGGCGGTCGAGGTGGTCTCCGCGAGCAGTGTCATCAGGGACAGCCACACCAAACGCGCGGAATACTCGGCGTTCGGGATCCCCTCGTACTGGATCATCAACCCGCTGGCCGACAAGGTGGCCCTGAGCGAGATGCGCCTGGAGAACGGGGTCTACCGCGACGTCACCCAGGTCTACGGGGAGGACGTGTTCGAGACCGAACACCCCTTCCCCGTCCGCCTGGTTCCGCACTGGCTGACCGCGAGCGGACCGTGGCGCGACCGCATCGGCGGGGAGTGAGGACGGTCTCCCCCGGGCGTCCGCCCGCACACCGCCCGTGCGAGCTCATCCCGCGCGCGGGCGCCCGATGACGAACCACAGCAGGGCCCCGATGAAGGGCGCGAGGAAGATCAGGATGATCCAGACGACCTTCATCCCCAGGTCCATCCGCGCGAACAGCACGCTGAAGAACGCGGCGATGATGAACACCACCACCGCCAGACCCAGCAGCAGCGATCCGAGGAGCAGGGCGATCCCCAGTGCGTGCTCGTCGACGGGGAGGTCGCTCATCATCAGGGGCATGGTGTTTCCGTTCCAGCTCGGGGGCTTCGATCAACACCCCTCACGCTAGGAGCGCGCCCCTTGCCGCCACCTCCCCCTGCAGGACGGATCGCGGTGTCGACCGAGGTGGGGGACGGGCGTCCCGGGAGCGGCCGATCGTGGGACCCCGCCCCTACTTTCGTCGGTGGTGCCCGGCGGCCCCGCGCCCCGCCCCGGGCCGCTCGCCCCGTCGGTCCTACGCTCACGGATCCGCCGTGTACGCACGTTCCTGGATCCCGTACAACCCCGCGTACCGCCCGCCGATCGCCATCAGCTCCGCGTGCGTGCCCGACTCCACGATGCGCCCGCGCTCCATGACCAGCACCAGGTCCGCCCCCGCCACCGTCGAGAACCGGTGCGAGACCACCACGGTCACCGTGCCGGTCCCGCGCGCATGCGTCCGGGCGCGCTCCATGTACCGGCGGAAGATCGACTCCTCGCTCGGGGCGTCCAGCGACGCGGTCGGCTCGTCCAGCACGAACAGCAACGGATCCCGCCGCATCGACGCCCGCGCCAGGGCCGCCCGCTGCCACTGCCCCTCGGACAGTTCGATCCCGCCCAGCCGCCGGCCCAACTGGGTCCCGGCCCCGTCGGGGAGCCCGTCCACGATCTGCTCCGCGTCCGCCTCCCGGACCGCCTGCGCGACGGCCCCCGGCTCGTGCATCCGGTCCAGGTCGCCGATCCCGACCGTCTCCCCGAAGCTCAACTCGAAGCGCCCGAAGTCCTGGAACGCCGCGCTGCACCGCGCCCGCCACCGCTCCGTCGACACCCCCGCCAGGTCGCGCCCCTCCACCCGGACCGCCCCGGAGTCCGGCCGGTACAGCCCCAGCAACAGCTTGACCAGCGTCGTCTTGCCGGAGCCGAACTCACCCACGACCGCTACCACCGCCCCCGCGGGCAGGCGCGCCGAGAGCCCGTCCAGCGCGGGGCGGTCCGTGCCCGGGTAGGTGAAGGAGACCCGGTCCAGTGCCAGCCCTTCGGCCAGGGACCGCGGCGGTTCCTCGGCGGTGCCCTCCCTCGCGAGCTCGCCGGCGACGTGGTCGCGCAGCCACAGATACGGTTCCACGACCCTGCGGGCACCGGCCGTCTCCGCCGTCGCGGTCACCGTTCCGCGCACCGTCTGTCCCAGGCTCACCGCCAGCATCACGGTCAGCACCAGATCCCCGACGGTTCCCGTGCCCTGCGAGGCCTGCACGATCACCAGCGCGATGCCGCCGGCGAAGGCCGCCACGAACACCAGCCACCCCGCGAAGGTCCACGCCGCCGCACGGGCACGCGCCCGGAACCGCACCCGCTCCGTCTCCAGCCAGGCCTTCTGCCGCAGCCCGTCCAGCCGCGCGTCCGCCCCGCTCACCCGTGTCTCACCGCCGCCGGTCACACCCGCGACCGTCTCGAACAGGTCCTGCTGCAGGCGGTGGTTCTCCGCGCCCTCGACCTCCGCCCGCCGGACGAGCGCCTGGCCGCGGCGGTGGGTCCACAGGGGCACGGCCGCCAGCGGGATCAGCGACAGAAGCAGCGGATGCACTGCGCCCAGGAGGACCACGGTGACCAGGAGCTTCAGTACGTGGGAGGCGGACAGCAGCACGTTCCAGACGCTGCGGCCGATCTGCCCGGTGCCGCGCCGCACGATGTCGACCCGGTCGAGCACGTCCCCGCGTTCCAGGTGGGCGATCCCCGGGACGGATGCGATCGCCCGGTGCACGCGGGGATGCACACCCATGCGCCCGGTGCGGTCGGCGACAGTGGTGAGGACCTCCCCCGTCACGGTCTGGAACGTCGACGTGAGCGCGTGGGCGACCGCCACACCCACCGCAGCGGCGAGCGCCACCCCGGCCGTTCCCGCCGCCGTCGCGTCCACCGTGGCGCGCAGGGTCAGCGCCACCCCGGGGACCGCCACGACCGACAGGGCCAGGACCACCAGCGCCAGCACGGTCAGCCCGGGGGTGCACCGCCACGACAGGGTCAGCACCTCCCACCACAGGGACGGGAGCCGGCGCCACAGCGGGCTCTGGATCGAACGGGTCATGCCGTGTCACCCCTGTCCGCTTCGGTGGCCCTGTTGTCGTTCCGGAACCGGGCGGCCTGCGTCTCGAACAGGTCCGCGTACGTGCCCCGCAACGCCATCAACTCCGGGTGCGTGCCTTCCTCCGTGATGCGCCCTCCGTCCAGCAGCACGATCCGGTCGGCCCGGCGCACCGTCGACAAGCGGTGGGAGATGAGCACGATCCCCGCCCCGTCGCGCCCGTCGCGCTCGGCGCGCTGGTCCGCCAGCCTCTCGAAGAGCCGGAACTCGGTCCGCACGTCCAGGTGCGCGGTGGGTTCGTCCGCCACCAGGAACCGCGCCCCGGCCCGCACCCCGTACAGCGCGCGGGCCAACGCCACCTGCTGCCACTGGCCGCCGGAGAGGTCCACCCCGCCGGTGCGCCCGCGCGAGAGCGGGGTGTCCCAGCCCGCGGGCAGACCGGCCACGATGTCGGCGAGCCCGGACGTGCGGGCCACATGCTCCAGGTCGGCGTCGCCAACCTCGTCCGGGCCGGTTCGGCCGAGCCCCTCGGCCCCGGACCCCCGTCCGTCCGGCCCCCGCCCCAGGACCACGTTCTCGCGCACCGAGAGCGGGTACCGGTCGAAGTCCTGGAAGATCACCGACAACAGCGCCCGCCACTGCCCCGGATCCACCGCCGCGAGATCCGTTCCGTCCACCGTGATGCGCCCGTGCGTGGGGCGGTACAGCCCGCACAGGAGCTTGATGAGCGTGGACTTCCCGGCGCCGTTGAGCCCAACGACCGCCAGGAGCTCGCCCGGACGCACCGTCAGGTCGACGCCCTCCAGCACCATGCGCTCCGATCCCGGGTAGCGGAACCCGACGCCCTCGAACCGCACCTCGCCGACCGCCGCCCCGGGCGCGGCCACGCGCTGCGCGGGTGCAGAGCCCGCCGACTCGATCTCCGACGCCAACCGGTCCGTGGCCCGCAGGTCCCGCCCCGCGCCCGCCAGTTGGTACAGGTCCCAGCCGTTGCCGAGCAGCTGGAACAGGGTCGCGCCGGCCGCCAGCACCGCCGTCTGCGTCGCCACCGTCGCGGCGCCCTCCAGCGATCCCAGTGTGACCAACAGGTAAGCCGGAACCAGCCCCACCAGCACCAAGACGAACATCAGCCACTCGACACGGAGCCGGTGCTCCACGTGCCGCCACAAAGGGGCGTTGGACTCTCCGAGCCGGGACTGCATCCGGTCGACCATCCAGTCCCGCAGCCCGAACACCCGGATGTCCTTGCCCTCCGCCGCCGACACGTTCGCGCGCCGCCACACGTCCACGTGCTGCTCACCGCCGATCGCCGACACCCACGTCGCCGCCCCCGCGACCGCGAGCCGGTACCGCAGGACCACCGTGACCAGCGCCGGAACCAGAACGATCGGAACCAGCCACCACGCGAACGACGCCAGTACCGCGCACGTGACGGCCACGCCCGCCAGCCCGGCTGCCACCCGTACCGCCGCCGTGGTCCCGTCGCCCGGGGTGGTCTCCACACCGTGCTCCGGGTCTGCGCGCACCTGCCGGATCAGGGCCTGCGTCTGCGGGGCCTCCAACGTGCCCAGCTCGGACGGTTCCCGCACCATTCGCGCCACCCGGTCGCGGTGAGCGCCGTCTATGCGGGAGGAGACCAGGTACTCCAACGGTTCGGCGGCCGCGTCACCCAGGTGCCCCGCGAGCATCACCAGAGCCAGGAACCCCAAGGGGAGTAGGGCCGCCGTGACCGTGCCGGTGTCTCCCGCCCCTGAGAGTGTCCCCACGAGCGCCGCGAGCGCGACCGCCGTCACCGGCGTGACCAGGCGTTCCATCAGCCGGACCGCCACCAGCGCCACCGCCGGTACTGCACCTGCGTCTCGAAGCCTCGCCAGGATCCGCGCGAGCGTGCGCAGCGTCCCGGTCCCGTGCGTGGGCCCCATGGCGACTCCTCGTCCTCGGGGGAAGAAGGTCGCTCATGCCTACCAGCGCCCGCGGCCGCAGACCCGGGTTCTGACCGCTACCGGACATGGCTCCCCGAGCCGCACGTCGGGTTCAGCGCAGGATCTCGATGAGCAGCACCCATGCCTGCGCCAGACCGCCCACTACAGATGCGATGACGGCGACAGGAAGCCAGTAGAGACCGCCCAGCGACCCGGTGAGAACCCCGACGCCGGCCAGGACGATCGAGCCCGAGAGCAGTACCGCAGGCATGACGGGGGCGATCAGCCACTCCGCCAACGTGCGCTCCGTCGGACGTGAGGACGGCCAGGTGGCAAGGCCGAGGATGGCCCCGCATACGAGACCGATGGCCAGAAGCGAGGATCCGACGACACTCGCCGGTGTCTCGGGGATCAGTAGGACCACGGAGAAGACGAGGGGCGTCGTCAGTGACACCAGCGCGACGATGACCCGCCGCGGCAAGGTGTCGTTGGCCAGGATCGGCTGGATGTTGATGGAGACGGCCACGACGAGCAGGCCTGCCAACGCGGCGCTGGCGCCGATGACGGCGACACCGAAGTCGCTCCACTGGGTGGTGTCGACGGCCGCGCTCATATCCGAATCCTTCCGTCGGCACCGGGAGCCCACCGGTCGTTCCGAGCGACACGACCCTACGGGGCCTCTCGACCGCGCCCTCACATGGCCGAGCCACGGGTGTGTCGGGCCCTGGTCACGGGCGGGCCCCTGCATCCCGAGCACATGTGAACGGACCCGGGACGGCCGGGGCCGACCGGGCCGACGGGGCGCCGCTAGTTCAGGACCCGCGCACGCAGTGCTTCGAGCCTGCGGAGATCCTGCTGGAACCCGCCGTCGGCCTGCAGGTCCTCCAACCGCCGGAAGAAGTGCTCACCCGCGCTGATCATGTGCGCGTAGAAGTTGCGCTCCTCGACCCCGGCGGCGGTCCGCCCGCCGCGGATGGGGGTTTCCACCGCGACGCTGAGTGTGTCCTGCCGTACGCGCTTGAGCACCAACCGCATGCCCGAGAGTCGGAGGGTGGATGACCCCTGGGCTGCTAGTTCCTCGAGGGTGTTGACGAGCAAGCCCCACATGAAGTCGATGTCGTCCCACATGTCGCGCGTGAGCAGGGGTTTCCCACCGATCGTGAGCTCCATGGAGCCCTCTATGTAGATCTGGCCCCGGAGAGGGCTCGACCAGTCCTCGATAGGGATGAAAGCGAGGTCCCGCTTGCCCTTCCTCACCTTGCCCTTCTGCATGAGGAAGGAACGGACCTCAACGGGGGTCGGGGGGATCATGCGCGCTCCAGGTGGACTTCAGCATCGTGGAGAAGACCGGCCGGTCAGAAGTGCTCTGGTGGCATGACGGGGCTCTGGATTCCGCCTGACCAGGGGAGTTCGTGTTCGAAGTCGCATGCTGCGACAGCTGGGAGTCCCTGGCCCCACAGCAGTGTGAGTACACCCGAAGTGAAAGGTATGTAGTCAGAGGAAGTGACGTCTTCCTGGGTCCAGATGTCTACAAGAAACGGCCAGTACACGAAGTCGTCCTGCTTGCCCTTGTTCCATTTGTAGCCGTCGTTATCCGTGACGTCGATATGGAACGGGTGGACGAATGTGCTGCTCAAGTAGAATTCGACGGAGAAGTGACGAGACAGAATGAGCTTGACGTCTTCTTCGCCAGATTTTCCGGTGTAGATCGTGCTGCCGGCGTCCCAATTCTCCTGTATCAAGAAAACTCCATTCCCCAAGACAGCGGGCGGTCAGCGTATGCGAACGGCCCCCGGGACGGAGGTCCGGGGGCCGTTCGCGGCAGAGGGTGTCAGGCGACGGGTTCGTGCTCGGCCCCGGGGCGGGCCTTGCGCCGGCGGCGCAGGTGCGTGAGCACCGGCACGACCGCGGCGACCAGCACCAGTCCGTACAGGCCCAGGGAGATGCCGCTCTCGAACAGGATCGCGGGGTCGCCGGAGGACGCGGCGAGTGCGCGCCGGAACTCGTTCTCCGCGATCGGCCCCAGCACCACACCGATCAGCGCCGGCGCGACGGGCAGCCCGAAGGACCGCATACCCAGTCCCAGCACCGCGATGACGATCAGCACCACCAGGTGCAGCACCGAGGTGTTGATGGCGTACACCGCCAGCACGGAGAACAGGGTGATACCCGCGTACAGGTACGGCTTGGGCAGCTTCAGGAGCTTGGCCCACAGCGGCGCGAACGGCAGGTTGATGACCAGCAGCAGGACGCTGCCGATGAGGAGGCTGGCCAGCAGCGTCCACACCAGGTCGGCGTTGCGCTCGAAGAGCACCGGCCCCGGCTGCAGCCCGTACTGCTGGAACGCCGCCAGCATGATCGCAGCCGTCGCCGACGTCGGCAGGCCCAGCCCCAGCAGCGGCACCATCGTGCCAGCCGCGCTGGAGTTGTTGGCGGCCTCGGGCCCGGCCACACCCTCGATGGCGCCCTTGCCGAACTGGTTCTCCTCGCCGGTGCGCGCGGCACGGCGGGCGGCCAGACGGCGCTCGGCCCCGAGCGAGAGGAACGTGGGGATCTCCGCGCCGCTGCCGGGGATGGGCCCGAACGCGCTGCCCAGGGCGGTACCGCGCAGCCAGGGCTTCCACGAACGCTTGAAGTCGCCGCGGCTCAGCCAGGGCCGCCCGGTCCGGATCGCGGAGAAGTCCGCCGCCGACTTGCCGCGCGCGGCCACGTACAGCACCTCGCCGAGCGCGAGCAGGCCGACGGTGACGATGACGATGTCGACGCCGTCGAGCAGGGTCGCGGACCCGAAGTCGAAGCGGGCGGTCCCGCTCTGCGCGTCGATGCCGATGAGCCCGATTGCCAGGCCGATGAGCAGCGAGGTCAGCCCGCGCAGCACCGAACCCGACACCACGGCGGCCACGGCCACGAACGAGAACACGGTGAGCGCGAAGTACTCGCCGGGCCCGAAGTTCAGCGCGAACGAGACCATGACGGGCGCGAACAGCGCCACGATCAGGGTTCCGATGATGCTCGCGACGAAGGAACCGATGACGGCGGTGCCCAGCGCCTGCGCAGCCCGCCCCGCGAGCGCCATCTTGTGGCCCTCGTAGGTCGTGGCGATCGAGGAGGCCTGCCCCGGGGTGTTGAGCAGGATCGACGTGGTCGCGCCGCCGAACATGCCGCCGTAGTACACGCCGGCGAACAGGATGAAGGCCCCGGTGGGGTCCATCCGGAAGGTCACGGGCAGCAGCAGGGCCACCGCCATCGCCGAACCCATGCCGGGCAGCACACCCACGGCGGTGCCCAGGAGCACGCCGAGGAAGGCCCACAGCAGGTTCTCGGGGGTCAGCGCGGCCGCCAACCCGTCCATGAGCTGGTACAGCGTGTCCATCAGAGCACCATCCCGAGGAAGCCGCCGGGCAGCACGAGGCCGAGCCCGAGTGAGAAACCGACCTGCACGGCAGCGGACATCGACAGCGCCACGACCGCGTCACGCAGGTAGGAGCGGGCGCCGAACGCGTAGGCCACGATCCAGAACAGCAGGGCCCCGGCGATCAGCCAGCCGAGCACCTCCAGCAGCGCGGTGTGCACGACCAGCCCGGCGAGGATCAGCAGGACGGGGCGTGCCTCGAACCACTCCAGGCCCGACCCCGCGCGGCCCCGGTTGCGCAGGTTGACCACGGCCATGCACACGGCCGCGGCGAGCAGCAGCGCGCCGATGGCCAGCGGGAACGCCCCCGGTCCGGGGCGGGTGGCGTTGGGCGGGGTCTCCAGGGTCAGCCCGCCCCACACACCGACGAGGCCGAGCGCGGTGACGAGGCCGGGCATGATCCAGGCGGTCGGCCCGGTCCACACCGTCGTCTCGGGATCGGCTGCGGGTGCGGCCGCGGGTGTCGACCCCTGGGCGTGCTCAGGCGCAGCCCCGGCCGTTTCCTGTGCGGTCACAGTCCCAACTCCTCAACGGTCTCCTGGGTCATCTCGATCTCCTCGTCGAGGAACTCCTCGAACTCCTCGCGCCCCTGGTAGGTGTCGGTCCACCGGTTGCGTTCGAGGGTGTCGGCCCAGGTGTCGGTGGTGACCAGCTCGGCGACGAGGTCCTCGAGCCGGGCGGTCTCCTCCTCGGTGAGGCCGGGCGGGGCGATGACACCGCGCCAGTTCGACATCTCCAGGTCGTAACCCTCCTCCTGGATCGTGGGTACGTCGACGCCCTCGAGCCGTTCGGGGGAGGAGATCGCGATCGCCCGCAGCGGGCCGTCGTCCTCGATCTGGTCGGCGAAGTCGCCGAGGGTGCCGAAACCGACCTCGGAGGTGTCCGACAGCAAGGAGGTCAGCACCTCGCCGCCGCCGGCGTAGGGCAGGTAGTTGATGCCGCCGGGTTCGATGTCCATCGCCTGGGCGACCCGGGCGGCGAAGATCTGGTCGACCCCGCCCATGGACCCGCCGGCGACCGGGAGCGTGTCGGAACGCTCGCGCCAGTCCTCGGCGAGGTCGTCGAGGCTCTCGTGCGGGGAGTCCTCGGGCACGACCACGGCCAGGTACTCCGAGGCGACCTGGGCGACGGGGGTGGAGTCCTCCATCGTGTACGGGGACCCGGTCGTCTCCACCGCGCCGACCATGCCCAGGCCGGTCATGGTGAGCACGTTGTCCTGGCCCTCGCGGTTCGCGGTCTGGGACAGGCCGATGGTGCCGCCCGCGCCGTCGGCGTTGCGGACCTCGACGTTGTACCTCATCTCCTCCTCGCGCAGCCCGTTCTGCATCTCCCGGGCCTGTGCGTCCCAGCCACCGCCGGGTGCCGCCGGAGCGATCATCAGGAGTTTCTCCTGTTCGTCGCTGCCGGAGGCCGCGCTCTGGCGCACGTCGAACAGTGCAGTTCCCACGAGCAGGAGGGCGCAGGCGCCCCCGAGCACGGGGAGCAGCACGCCGCGGTCGCGCATGTCCTCTCCTCCATCTCGGCCCCTGGGGTCGGGGCCATCACCACGCAGTCCCGGCCACACGGTCGGGAGACACACACCACAGTGTGGGCGGGCGCACACTGAGATGACGGGGTTGTTAAAACTGGAGTCATATTGGTCGTATTGTTCGTGTGCCGCCCCGAACTGGGCGGATGTCCTGATCGGCGGAGGGCCGACGGACGGTTCCGACCGCGCCGGCCCCGCCCCCTGGAGACCGAATGACCGCGTTCACCGACCGTGGCCGCCTCTCGCTCACCGGTTCCCTGTTCATCGGCTACGTCCTGCTGCTGGTCGTGGCGTTGGCGGCGGTGGGCACGCTGTGGGCGGTGCACTTCGACCGGGAGACCGACCGCCAGTACGCCGAACGTGTGCTGACCGTGGCCCGCTCCGTCGCCGTGCTGCCCGAGGTCGTCGAAGGCCTGCAGGAGCCCACACCTGCAGAGGACCTCGACCCGCTGGCCGACCGCATCGCCGACTCCGCGGGCGCGGACTTCCTGGTCATCGCCTCGCCCGACGGGACCCGGCACACGCACCCGGACAAGGACCTCATCGGGCAGCAGGTCTCGACCCCGCCAGGGCCGGCCGCCGAGGGGCAGGAGTGGACCGGGGTCGAGGACGGAACCCAGGGGCGCACGGTGCGCGCCAAGATCCCCGTCTTCGCCGAGGGCGGTTCGCTGCACGCCGGCGATGCCGAGGGCGAGGTGGTCGGTTACGTCTCGCTGGGCATCCTCGACGACGACGCGACCACCGAGGCGCGTGCCGCCGTTCCCGCGATCCTGGGCACGACCGCTGTCGTGCTGGTCCTGGGTGTGGTCGGGGCCTGGGCGCTCTCGCGTCAGGTGCGCACCAAGACGCACGGCCTGGAACCGGCGCAGATCACGGCGCTGCTCGAGGGGCGCGAGGCTCTCCTGTACGCCGTGCGCGAGGGGGTTCTCGGCCTCGACGGCGACGGCCGGGTCGTGCTCGCGAACCCGCCGGTGCGCGAGCTGCTGGGGCTGGCGGAGGATGCCGAGGGGCGCCACCTGGACGGGCTCGACCTGTCCGAACGTGTGCGGGACGTGGTCACCGGGGCCGACCCGGGGGAAGACCGGATCCTGCTCGTGGGCGGGCGGATTCTTGTCGCCAACCGCATGCCGGTGCGTATCCGTGGACGCGACGCCGGCGCCGTCGTGACCCTGCGGGACCGCACCGAGCTGGACCGGCTGACCGGGGAGCTCGACGGGGCGCGCACGGTGACCCGCGGGCTCCGCGCGCAGACGCACGAGTTCGCCAACCGGGTGCACACCGTCGCCGGGTTGCTGGACCTCGGCGCGCACGGGGAAGCGCGCGACTATCTGGCCGACCTCTCCGCCTCGCACACCCGGGCGAGCACCGGGGTGTCCGAGCACGTGCACGATCCGGCGCTGGCGGCGCTCGCGCTGGCCAAGTCCGCACAGGCCTCTGAACAGGGGGTGGAGCTGCGGCTGTCGCCGATGACCCATGTGCCGGCGCCGCTCGGTGCCGACGCGCGTTCGGACGCGCTGCTGGTGCTCGGGAACCTGGTCGACAACGCGTTGGACGCCGTCGGGGCGGGTGAACCGTCCGGTGGTTCGGCCGGTGCTTCAGGCGGAGACCCCGACGGTGATCCCGACGCGGACCCGGACGGGTGGGTCGAGCTTCTCGTGCGCCTGCACCCCGACTCCGACACCGGGCTCGGGCACGACCTGTTGGAGATCCGCGTGACCGACTCCGGGCACGGTGTCTCCGACGATGTCGCCGAGGAGATCTTCCGATTCGGGTTCACCACCAAGGCGTCCCGCGACGGGGGAACACGGGGCCTGGGGTTGGCGCTGGTGAAACAGGTGTGCGAGAACAGGGGCGGAAGTGTGGAGATGGAGGCCCCGGACGCGGAGGAGGGTGCGGTGTTCACCGCCTGCCTGCCCATGACCGCTGCGGCGGTGGCCCCGTGAGCCGTACTTCCACGGGGCGCGATTCCGTGATCCGAGTGCTGGTCGTCGACGACGACGTGCGGGTGGCCCGTAACCACCAGGAGTTGGTGGAGTCGCTGCCGGCGTTCACGGTGGCGGGGGTGGCGCACAGTGCCGCTGAGGCGCTGACGCAGATCCGCGGGCACCGCCCCGACCTGGTCCTCCTTGACCTGCACCTGCCCGACGCCTCGGGACTGTCGGTCGTGCGGGCGCTGCGTTCGGCGGAGGAGGATCCCGCGCACCAGACGGACTTCCTGATGATCACGGCCGTCCGGGACATCGCCCAGGTGCGCTCGGCGCTGCACGGGGGAGCGGTGCACTACCTGCTCAAGCCGTTTCCGTTGAGTGCGTTGCGGGACCAGTTGGAGCGGTACGCGGTTGCCCGGGACCGGATCCGGATGTCCACGGAGGGTGAGGCGACCCAGCAGGACGTGGACCGGTTGTTCGGCCTGATGCGTCCGCCCGCCGCGGCCGGTGCCCTGCCCAAGGGGCTGACCAAGGCCACGGCGGACCTCGTTGCTGGGGTTCTGCGTGCCGCCGACGGGGAGGTATCGGCGTCGGACGTGGCCGAGCGTGCGGGGGTCTCGCGGGTGACCGCCCGGAGGTACTTGGAGCATCTGTGCGCTGACGGGCGGGCGGAGCTGCGGTTGCGGTACGGGAGTGCCGGGCGGCCGGAGCATCTGTACCGCTGGGTGCCGTGACCTGTGGGATGCCGGCGGGCGCCTCGAGACGGTGATCGTTGATGGGGCTTGCGTGCCTGGGCGGGAGGCGTTGCTCGGGTGTGGGGTGTTCTGGGGTGTGGGGTTCTGTGGTGTTGCCTCGGGGGT
>NZ_JADBGI010000043.1 GCF_014892575.1 Nocardiopsis coralli
CACCACCCCCGAGGCAACACCACAGAACACCCCACCCCAGAACCTCCTGCCCCCACTCGGCGGCCGCTCGCTGCGCCCTCCCGTGCGAGAAGGGCCGCTACGGCGTGCCCGTCCACGCAAAAGGAACGGATTAGGGCAATGGGTGCAGTTCGGAATTTTTGAATTCTGGACTCATTTTGCTCACAGGTCTAGTGCATGCTCCGTGTGCATGTGTTCTGACCTGGGAATACTCGGGTCTTCAGATTTTTCTTGCGGAATTTTCCCGAACCCGCGTTCGGAATCCATGCAACCGCTATAAGGTGCTGGCATCACCTCGATCCATCCGGACCTATCCGGATCCACCCGTCTCGCTGAGCCTGGCCGTCGAGATCCAGGCCCCCTCTCACGGGTGTCGACTTCGACCGGGGTGGTTTCCCACAACTCAAAAACACGGTGACCCCGCGACGGTTTTGCAGCCGTCCGGGGCCGTGGCCAGCAACCTCTACCCCTTTAACCAAAGGAATTGCCAGCATGCCCAAGTGTATCGCTGTCGTGTTCGCCGCTGCTTGGAAGCTCGTCCAGGCACTCTTCATAGGGCTGTTCTCCCAGCCCAAGGGCCGTCACTCGGCCGAGCAGCTCAAGCGCCGCCGCTCCACGCGCGTACGCCGCTACGCACCCATGGTCCCGGCCGCCCCGGAGNTCGCCGCTGCTTGGAAGCTCGTCCAGGCACTCTTCATAGGGCTGTTCTCCCAGCCCAAGGGCCGTCACTCGGCCGAGCAGCTCAAGCGCCGCCGCTCCACGCGCGTACGCCGCTACGCACCCATGGTCCCGGCCGCCCCGGAGCCGCTCCCCGCGCATCCGACCGTGCACGACTCCCCCGTAGAACCCGCGGCTCTCGAGTCCCCGGCCCTCGAGCCTCCGGCCCTGAAGTCCCCGGCCCTCAAGCCCGCGACCACCGAGTTCGACGCCGGCGAGGTCGCCCTGGTGCGTCCCTACTTCACCGCGCACGAGTCCGCAGCCGTAGCTGACGCCGAGTCCGAGGCGGCCAGGATCCAAGGCCGGGCCACCGCCCGGCTGCGGGCCTGGGGCGCTGACCTCGATCACCTGGAGTTCGGTCCGGACTCCAACTTCTCCTTCGGTCCGCCCCCGGCAGGCACCCGCGCCTACACGCTCGACGAGTACCCCGCCCCGGATCCGGATCCGGAACCCGAACCAGCGGCCGCGACCGGCCTGGCCGACACCTTCCATGTACCGGCCCCGCGCATCCCGAGCCCGCGTCTGCCCGCACGCATGAACGGACTCCCGCACCTGTCCCGGATCCGCGCCCGCCAGCAAGAACGGCGCGGCCGCGGCCAGGCCCAGGACCGGCACAGCCGCGCGCTCGAGGGGGCAGGCGCATGAACACCACCGCACCCACGGTGTGGGAGCCCCGCACCTACCCCGGCCACCTCTCCCACCTGCGGGAGGTCCGCCGCCACATCGCGCACGACCTGAACGGGTTCGACGGCGACCTGGTCGAGACGCTCATCCTCTGCGCGAGCGAGCTCTTCGCGAACTGCGTCAAGTACACCGACTCAGGCACCGCAGAAGGCGAGGTCATCCGGTTCCTGAGCTGGGAGAATGGTCGGCTCCGCATCGGGTTCACCGACAACGGGGGTTCCGGTGCGCTGCCGTGCATCCCCGATCAGCGCACCGACGACGAATGGGCGTGGGCCGAGGGCCAGCGCGGGTTGTTGATGGTCGAAACGTTGTCCACAGGCTGGGGATATCTCCGGGCGGCCCCCTGGGCGGACCTCGGAACCCACGTGTGGGCCGAGTTCGCGATCCCGCCCGACACCCCGGTCCCGCGCCACCTGGCCGCCTACGTCTTCACCGCACTCCACGCCGGCGACTGAGGCCGGCCCCGACCTCGGCCCCGGCCCCGTCCGGGGTCGAGGCCGGAACCGTTCCCGGGGAGGGTGTATTCGCGGCAGAACCGCAGTAGATTTGCCTGTGAAACGTCTGGAACGGACTTCCGGTCATGCTCCGCTCGCCCCTTTTCGAGGGGCGGTTCGTCGTGTCCGATGTCCGTTCGGCATCGGGGGTGCATTCCGTCCTGTGTCCTCTTTTTCTGTCGCAGTATTCCTTCGATCCACGGGGGCTGATCACCATGCAGAGATTACTGGAGCCGGGAAGAACACCGAGCGGTTCATGGGAATACCTGGCCGTGCAGTTGTTCGAGGAAAGGATGCTTGACACCGAGAGTCTGTTCCCCTGCGTCTTCGGGTCGGACGCGGTGCGCAGCGGGCACTGCGCTACGCGTTCGTCCCGGTCGGCGATGGCCGTGTCGAGGCGCTCGCCGAGGCGCTCCGCCTGTACACCGACACGGCGGAGTCCTTGGGCCGCCGGACCTCCCTGGTCTGCTTCTTCGAGCACGACCCCCGGCTCTCCGGGTTGGACGCGTGCGAGGAGCACTTCTGGGAGCTTCTGAGGGGTCTCCGCGAGCAGGACCGGGCCCCGTGGCCAGAGGGGATCTCGACGGACACCGAAGCGCCCGACTGGGAGTTCGTCTTCAATTCCATGCCGATGTTCGTGGTGGCCAACACCCCGTTCCACTACCGTCGCCGCAGCCGGTTCTTCGAATACTTCGCGGTGACGTTCCAGCCGAGGTTCGTCTTCGACGATCTGGCAGCGGGAACGAGAACCGGGGACAACGCCCGCAAGATCATCAGGAAAAGGTTGGCGGAATACGACTCCGTCGCGCAGACCCCCTTGCTCGGTAATTTCGGCGAGCACGGCAACAAGGAATGGCACCAGTACTTCCTCGACGAGGAGAACGAGGTCCCCCACCCCGAGGCACAGTGCCCGTTGCACCGTGCGGCCGACGCCGTCTCCCTCTGACACGAGCACAGGAGCACCACATGTCTGCACCCACCATCACCGCCGGGTCGCCGCGCCCCCTCACCGACCTGTACCGGGAGCTGCTCCCCGAGCAGGGGAGTTTCGAGGTCCAGCAGGACGGCCCCGGCAAGACGCACGGCTGGCACCGGCACAGCATCCACGAGACCCTCGCGATCCTGAGCGGGACCGTCGAGTTGTTCTGGCGCCAGGACGGCACCACACACACGGCCGAGTGCGGCCCGGGCTCCCGCATCTCCCTGCCCGCCCACACCGAACACGGGTCCACCGCCGGCCCGGAGGGCTGTGTGTACGTGATCGCCCCCGAGGGCGGGCGCACGGCGGAGACCACCTTCCTCTGAGGCCCCACGACCGGGGAACCGACCGATGACGACCAGGAGAGCAACGATGCACACACCCGGGACCCCGGTCGTGCTCGCCATGCGCGACGGCCTGCGGATCAGGCACGACCACGTCGACACGCTCCGGCGCCTGGGTCTGCGGATCCACCTGCTGACCGAGGAGGAGCAGGCCCGCGCCGACGGCAGGTACACCTCGGTGCGCCTGCTGCCGGAACACACCACCGACCGCGAGCTCGAGGACCGCGTCACCCAGGCCCTCGGGGACACCGGTTCGGTCTTCGCCCTGACGTTCCAGGAGACCGACATCGTCGCGGTCGGCCGCGCCAACGAGCGGCACGGCGTCCCCTGGAGCCGCCCGGAGGCCGACGCCGTCGCACGGGACAAGTCGCTCCAACGCGCCCGCCTCACCGCCGCCGGGGTGCCCGCACCGCGGTACCGCGCGGTGGGTGCGGCGGGCGCGGGCCCCGAAGCCCTCGAACACGTGGGCCTGCCCTGTGTCGTCAAACCGACCCGGGGCGCCAGCAGCTCGCACGTCGAACTCGTGCGGACCGCGGAGGAAGCGACCGCTGCCCTGGAGGCCGTGGAACGCCTGGCCCGTTCGGGGGCCCACCACTTCTACGACACCCTGCCGAACGAGTGGGCCCTGGTGGAGGAGTACCTGCCCGGGGAGGAGGTCACCTGCGACGGTGTGGTCGTGGGCGGCCGGTTCCACCTCGGCGGCGTGCACACCAAGGTCCTGCCAGACACCCCCTGGTTCGAGGAGGACCTCTACACCCTCCCGCACGGTGACCCCGCGGTCGAGCGGGAGATCGCCGACGCGATGCAGGCGATGGTCTCGTCCCTGGACCTGGAGGTCTCGCTCTTCAACGCCGAGCTCCGGCGCGACGCCCGGGGCCGGTTCCGGGTCGTGGAGTTCAGCACCCGTATCAGCGGCGGGCACGTGTACCGCAACATCCGTGACGTGCACCGGGTCGACCTCGTCGAGCTCTTCGTGCGCGCCGCCCTCGGGGAGGACGGTGTGGACGCGCTCGCGGGCGACCGGCACCCCGGGGCGCAGGCGACGTGCATCAAGTTCGTCTACCGGGACGGGACGGTCGTGAGCAACGGTGCGGGACGGGCCGAGCGGTCCGCCGCCTTCGCCGCCTACTACCCGCTCGCCGCACCCGGCCAGGAGGTCAGGAGCGCGCCGGAGGGCTTCGACCTGTGCGGTCTGCTGTCGGTGCGCGCCCCCTACGACCCCGGGCAGCACCCCGCCCAGGTGCACCGGGTGGTCGAGGAGGTGCTCGGGGACCTCGATCTGGTGGTGGCCCCGTTCCCGTCATCCGTGCATGAGGACGACCGTGCGAGCGCCCGGTGAGGAAAGGGGAAACCGTGTCCACCACGCAGCCCGACGGGCGCGGCACCAGCAACCGCGGTACACGCAACCGGGTTCCGGTCGGCATCGTCGCCGCACTGAGCGGGGTCGCGCTCACCGGACCGTTGGCCACCGACCTGTACCTGCCCGCGTTCCCGCAGATGGCGCAGGATCTGGGGGCGCCCGAGGCCCGTGTCCAGCTGACTCTCACGGCGATGATGGTCGGGATGGCTCTGGGCCAGTTGTTGCTGGGCCCCTGCAGCGATGCCCTGGGCCGGCGCCGGCTCCTGTTGTCCGGGATCGGAGTCTTCGCAGCCGTGTCCTTCCTGTGCGCGGTGGCACCCTCCGCCGAGGTGCTCGTCGCGTTGCGGTTCCTCCAGGGGGCGGCCGGTGCGGCGGGGGCCGTGTTGTCCCGTGCCGTCGTGCGCGACCTGTACACCGGGGACGACGCGGCGCGCCTCTTCACCCGGCTCATGATGGTCACGAGTCTGGCCCCGGTGATCGGTCCACCGTTGGGCGCCCAGCTGCTGATGGTGGGCCCCTGGCAGCTCTGTTTCGTGGCACTCGGGCTCCTCGGCCTGGTCAACCTCGTGATGGTGTGGTCGGGGATCCCCGAGACCCTGCCCGAGGACCGGCGGACCCCGCTGCGGCTGGGCCCGCTCCTGGGCAATATCGGCCGCCTGCTGCGCGATCCGCGCTTCCTCGCCCCGATGTTCGCCCTCGGGCTCAGTTACGCGGCGATGTTCACCTACATCTCCAGCTTTTCGTTCGTGTCCCAGAACGAACTCGGGGCGACCCCGGCGCAGTTCGGCCTGATCTTCCCGCTCAACGCGGCGATGCTGATCCTGGCGAACCAGATCAACTCCGTGCTCATCGGCCGCATGGGCACACCGGCGCGCCTGTCGATCGGCCTGGCCCTCGGACCGGCGGCGGTGGCGGCGCTCATCGCCCTGCAGGTGTTCGGGGAACCCACGCTCGTCTCGGTGGCGGGCGTACTGCTCCTGCTGATGTTCTCGATGGGGTTCGTCTTTCCCAACGCGACCACCCTGGCGCTGTCCGAGCAGTCGGCGTCCGTGGCGGGGACCGGATCCGCGCTCATGGGAACCATGCAGTTCGCGTTGGGCGGCGGGCTCTCCGCGCTGGCCGGTCTCACGGCCACGGGTGGGGCGACGCTCGTGAGCATGACCGTCGTCATGGCGGCGACGGGCGTTCTCGGCACGGCGTTGTTCCTGCTGTTCCGGCGGTTCGGGGCCTGACCTGCCCTGCCTCCGGGCGCCCATGGCCGGTTCCGGCCCTGTGCGTCCGGGGGTTTGATCCGGCCATCACCGTCTCTGTAGCGTCGGAGCCAACCGACGACGTGAAGGTGACGAAGAGCGATGCCGCAGAAGATCGTGGTCTCCACCAGCTGCTCCGCGTTGAACCGCAGGATCCGCCACGCCGTCGAGGCCGCCGGCTGGGCCGCCGCCGGGCCGCCTGGTGCAGGCGAACTCCCCGCGGCCGATGCCGTGATCCTCGAGTCCGACCAGCTCTGCGCGGCGACCCTCCACACCCACCGGGGGATCCCCGTCATCGGCGTCATGTACGGCACCGACGACCCCGTGTGGCAGTCACCGGAGATCGGTGAGCTCGCCGGGATCGTCGACCGCGACGACATGGACGCCGAGTACACGGCGGCGCTGCGAACCGTGCTGGACGGCCGCAGTTACATCTCGCAGGGTTTTGCGGCGCACGTCCTCTGCACGATCGCTTCCCGCAACACCCTCACGACCATGGAACGCGCCGACCTCGACCGCCTCAGCGCCAGGGAACGCGAGGTCGTGGAGCTCGCGTCGAGGGGCGCCGGCAACGCGGAGATCTCCGCGACGCTGATGATCGAGGTCAGCACCGTCAAGTTCCACGTCTCCAACATCCTGCGCAAGCTCGATTTCCGGGACCGCACCGAGCTCGTCGCCCGTCTCGGCGGGGCCCACCTCACGCCCGTGGCGCCGCCGGTCCGCTCCGAGCGGGTCCCCTCACGCTGAACCGGGGCGGGCACGCTCCAGGTCGGAATGCATCCGCCGCAGACGCGGGCCGAACACGCCCCGGAGCGCGGTTGCCGCGGCGAGGTCCCCGGCAGGCCCGAACCCGGTGCTGAACTCCACGGTGTCGGTGTGCCGGGTGCCGCCTTCGTGGGGCTCGACGGTATGGGTGTGCCGCCAGAACCGGAACGGACCGCGCACCTGCAGGTCGCTGAAGACCCGCCCGTCCTCGAAGGCATCGATCTCCGCGAGCCAGCGCACCGGGTACACGCCCGCCGCGCCCCAGCGCAGGTCGAGCACCCCGCCCCGGCCGAACGGCTCCGGCCAGGCCAGCACCTCCACCCCGGGCGGCATGGCGTTCAGGAACCCTTCGCGGCTCGTGATCAGCGCGAACACACGCTCGGGCGGGGCCGCGAAGTCCTCAACGACCCGGAGTGTGGTGGTGCGCCGGGGCCTACGCGCAGCGGCCCTCTCTCCGTCTCCCATGGGGTGGCCCTGCTCCCGCGCTGGTGGGCCCAAACCCGTCCGGGGCCGGCGGATCGGCCCGCTCATCCCCGTCCGGGTGTCCGGAACCCCTCGGTGAGCGCGTATCGGGGGTCGTCCGCCCCGGAGAGCGTGCGGGCACGGTCGGCCAGTGCCGCCACCCGGCCGTGGAAGACGGTTTCGAGCAACGCCTGCCGGGTCGGGAAGTGGCGGTACACCGTGGCCGATCCCACCCCGGCGGTGCGGGCGATCTCCTCGAAGGACGCGCCGTCCCCGTGCTCGGCCACGGCTTCCTCGGCCACGGCGAGGATCCGCTCGTAGTTGCGCCGGGCGTCGGCGCGCATCGGACGCCCGGAGGACGCGGGGTTCGGTCGGCGCCCCCGCGCGCCCGGGGTTCGCGCAGGCGCTGGGGATCCCCACGACCTCCTTCGCCGCCTGGGCGGAGGAGCACCTGCGGCCGGCGAACCGGTGACAGGCGCGGGCGCGGACCTCGCTCCGGCCCGCACGCGACGGCGCCCCGACCCGCATCCGGGCCGGGGCGCTGCCGTGTCCCCATGTCGACTCGGCGACGAAAGGACCTGTCGGTAGATCGTTCCGTCGCCGAGCCGCCGGAACTACCCCTCCTCGCCCTTCGCGACGAGGGTGAGCACGTCGTAGGTGGCCACCGGGTCGCCCTCGGTGTTGGTCACCACGGCGTCCCAGCGCACCTCGCCGTAGTCGGCGTTGGTGCGCGGGGTGATCTGCTTGGCGGTCAGTGTCACCTTGATGGTCTCGCCCTCCTTGACGGGGGTGAGGAACCGCAGGTTGTCGACGCCGAAGTTGGCCAGCACGGGGCCTGGGGCCGGGTCCACGAAAAGGCCGGCAGCGAGCGAGACCACGAGGTACCCGTGGGCGACGATCCCGCCGAACAGCGGGTTGGCGGCCGCGGCCTCCTCGTCGGTGTGCGCGTAGAAGGTGTCGCCGGTGAACTCCGCGAAGTGGTCGATGTCGGCTCGCGAGACCGTGCGCTCGGCCGAGGAGATCGTGTCACCGATCCGCAGCTCCGACAGGTCCTTACGGAACGGGTGCACGTCGCCGATGTCGCGCCGCGAACCGGTGGTCCAGTGCCCGGTGATCGCGGTGAGCATGTCGGGGGTGCCCTGCACGGCGGTGCGCTGCATGTGGTGCTTGACCCCGCGCACGCCGCCCATCTCCTCGCCGCCGCCGGCACGCCCGGGGCCGCCGTGCACCAGGACGGGCATCGGCGAACCGTGGCCGGTGGACTCCTTGGCGTCGTCGCGGTTGAGCACCAGGATGCGGCCGTGCCACGGGGCCGCGCCCAGGACGATGTCGCGGGCCACGTCCTCGTCGCGGGTGACGAGCGAGCCCACGAGGGACCCCTGCCCGCGGGCGGCCAGCTCGACCGCCTCACCCACCGAGGAGTAGCTGATCACGGTGCTGACGGGGCCGAACGGCTCCACGTCGTGCGGCTCCTGCGCGCCCGGGCGGGCTCGCAGCAGGATCGGGGAGACGAACGCACCCGACTCGGCGTCGGCGTCGCCGTGCACCTCGACGGCGTCCGGGTCGCCGAAGACCAGGTCGCTGGAGGCGCGCAGGGTCTTGACCGATTCCCGCAGGCGGTCGCGCTGCTGGAGGTCGGTGAGCGGGCCCATCTTCGCCTCGGGGTCGTCGGCGGCGCCCACCACGACCTTCGACAGGCGTGCGGACAGCGCCTCGGTGACGGCGTCGGCCATGGCCTCGGGCACCAGAACCCGGCGGATGGCGGTGCACTTCTGGCCGGCCTTGACGGTCATCTCGGCGACGACCTGCTTGACGAAGAGGTCGAACTCGGGGTCGTCCGCGGCCACGTCCGGGCCGAGGATCGAGCAGTTGAGGGAGTCGGCCTCGACGTTGAGCTGCACACCGCCGTCGACGACGTTGGGGTGCCCGCGCAGGATCCGCCCGGTTGCGGCCGACCCGGTGAAGCCCAGGATGTCCTGCGGGCCGAGGTTCTCGACCAGGCCCTCGTGGGTCCCGGTGAGGAGCTGGAGGGAGCCCTCCGGCATGAGCCCGGACTCGATGATGCGCTCGACCACGGCCACGGTCAGGTACGCGGTCTGGTCGGCGGGCTTGACGATGCTGGGCAGCCCCGCGAGGAAGGCGGGGGCGAGCTTCTCGAGCATGCCCCAGACGGGGAAGTTGAACGCGTTGATCTGCACGGCCACACCGGGACGGGAGGTGTACACGTGCTGGGCGACGAACGTGCCCTCCTTGCCGAGAGGCTCGAGCCCGCCGTCGAGGATCACCGTGGCGTTGGGCAGCTCGCGGCGGCCCTTGCTGGAGAAGCTGAAGAGGGTGCCGAACCCGCCGTCGACGTCCACGGCGGTGTCGCGCTTGTTGGCGCCGGTGCGGTGGGAGAGGGCGTAGAACTCCTCCTTGTACCCCATGAGGTGCTTGGCGACCTCTTTGAGGATGTTGGCGCGCTGGTGGAAGGTGAGGGCGCGCACGGCCGGGCCGCCGACCTCGCGGGCGTGGGCGATCATCGCGGCCGCGTCCGGGCCCTGGGCGGAGATGCGGGCGACGGTCGCGCCGGTGTTCGCGTCCGCCAGGGGTGTGCCCTCGTCCGCGGGGGTGAACCAGGACCCCTGTGCGTAGCTCGCCAGTACTTCGGACACCTGAAGGTCCTCTCCTCGGGCTGCGGGTGTTCCAGGACAGTATTACAGAACGATCGGTCAGTAAATAGGGTGCGGGTGGCCGCGGGTGCTCTCACCTGGGCTTTTCATGCGAAAGGCCGGTCGGGTCCGGTCACCCTGCCGGCCTGCGCGTCCGCCCTGCCCTCCCGGGCACGCGCCCTGATCTCCCGGGCGCTCTCCCCGAACTCCGCGCGCAGCATGCGCCCCAGGTGGCCGGCGTCCAGCACACCCCACCGCGCCGCCACCGACACCACCGACAGGTCCGGGTCGCCCAGGCGTGCGAGACAGTACGACCGGATCCGCTCCCACGGGTCCGAGCCGTCCTCGGGCACCGCATCGGTGAAGGCCGCACACACCAGGGACACCAACGCCGTCGCCAGGTGGTGCTGCGCGCTGGAGGCCGATCCCTCCCCCGTCCCTGCGGCCATCCCTTCGAACACCGGCCCCAACAGGCCGCCGAGACCGGCCCCGGCCCGCACCGGCACAGCCGTGCGCCGCCGCAGCAGATCGGCGTGCGCCCCGAAGAGGTGGGCGGGAACCCCGGCCACCACGGTGTCGTAGGACTCCCAGAACGGCAGTTCGTAGGGGTGCCCGGTCTCGTAGACGACCAGGTCCCCCGGTTCCAGGACACACCGCCGGTCCCCCTGTTCCACGCCCGCGCTCCCGGCGACGTGCCAGGCCACCTTGATCAGGTCCGGGTCGGAGGAGCCCATCACCGACCGGTCGCGCCGCACCACCACCGGATCGGCGCGGATGCGAGTCAGCACCACCTCGTCCACCCGTGTGCTCTCGAACGTCCCGCGGAACCCGGGGCCGCCGTCACCCGTGTGCATCCGCAGCGGCGCGAAAGCCCGGGAGGCGGCCGCCTCGAACCCCTCGATCCGGTCGGCCCCGTGACCACTGGCCACACCCGTCTCCCTTCCCCCACGCCAGGAACCGGCCTGGGACCCCCGAACCTAGACCAGCTCTCCCTGCACGAACAGGGGGCCACGGGGGGTCGGTCCCACCCGTGCGCACAACGGCGACCGCCCGTGCGCGCGGAGGCGATCCGGGACCCGCGTGCGTGGTTACCGTCACACCACGAAGACCGCCCCCAGCGAACGAGGGAGCTCCATGCACCCCCACATCGACCTGCGTACCGACATGCTGATCGACGGCGAGTGGATCCCCGGCAGCGGCGGGGGCGCTATCCCCACGTACGACCCCGGCACCGGCGCCGTGATCACCGAGGTCCCCGAGGCGGGCGAAGCAGACGTGGCGGCCGCGGTGGACGCCGCGTCCCGGGCCTTCGGGTCCCCGGAATGGGCGGACATGCTTCCCGCCGCCCGGGCGAAGCTCATGCTGAACCTGGCCGACCTCCTCGAAGCGGACGCCGACGCCTTCGCCCGGCTGGAGACCACCGACCAGGGCCAGCCGCTGGGCGTCAGCTCCGGGTTCGCCGTGCCCAACGCCGTCGAGCACCTGCGCTACTACGCGGGGTGGGCCACCAAGATCACCGGGATCACCACGCCGCTGTCCGTGCCCGACGTGGACCACCGGACCCACCGCGAACCGCTCGGGGTGTGCGCGCTCATCACCCCGTGGAACTTCCCGCTCATGATCCTCATGTGGAAGCTCGCCCCGGCGCTGGCCACCGGCAACACCGTGGTGATCAAACCCGCCGAGCAGACCCCGCTCACCACGCTCCGCCTCGCCGGACTCGTCCGGCGCGCGGGGATCCCCGACGGGGTCGTCAACGTGGTCACGGGCGGGCCCGAGGTCGGCAGGGCCCTGGTCCGCCACCCCGCGGTCGCCAAGGTGTCGTTCACCGGGTCCACCGGGGTCGGCCGCGAGATCGCCGCCGAGGCCGGGCGCGAACTCAAGCACGTCTCCCTCGAACTGGGCGGCAAGGCGCCCTCCGTCATCACCGCGGACGCCGACATCGACGCCGCGGTGCGGGGCAACCTCATGGGCGGCCTGCTCAACTCCGGCCAGGTCTGCGCCGCCTACACACGCTTCTACGTGGACTCCGCGCGCCACGACGAGTTCGCCGAGAAACTGGCCGCCGGCGCGGCCGCGATGAAGCTCGGCCACGGACTCACCGACGGCACCGACATGGGCCCCGTGGTCTCCGCCGAACAGCGCGACCTGGCCGAGGATTACGTGCGGATCGGCCGGGACGTCGACGGGGCCCACCTGCACGACCGTGCTCCCGCCGAGGGCGAGGGCTACTTCGTGCCGCCCGCCGTGTTCTCCGGGGTCACCGACGGCATGCGCATCGCCCGGGAGGAGATCTTCGGCCCGGTGCTGTCGGTGTTGCCCTACGACGACCCCGACGAACTCACCGCCCGTGCCAACGACACCGACTACGGGCTCGCCGCGGTGGTGTGGTCGCGCGACATCGGCGTCGCCAACCGCCTCGCCTCCCGGATCCGAGCGGGAACGGTGTGGATCAACATGCCCCCGGCCCTGGACGCGGCCGCCTCGTGGGGCGGCATGAAGGCCTCGGGGCTGGGACGCGAGATGGGGTGGTCGGCGATCGAGGCCTTCACCCAGGTCAAGAGCGTCTGGACCCATCTGGGGTGACGCGACGGGAACGTCCCGTACGAGACCCCGCGCCGACGCCCCGATCCGGCCACCACACCGAAGGAGCACGATGGCCGACCACACCACCGCCCACCCGCTCGACGCCCTCACCGCGGAGGAGATCGACACCGCCCGCGGCGTCCTCGACACCGCCGGGTACATCACCCCCACGACCCGCTTCGCCCACCTCTCCCTCGCCGAACCCGCCAAGGCCGAGCTGTTGGCCCACCGCGCCGGCGACCCGGTCGAGCGCAGGGTCCGTGCCCTTCTCCTGGAGACCGCCGACGGGCGTTCCCGCGAGGTGGTCGTCTCCCTCACCCACCGGCGCATCGACACCGAACGCATCCTCGACCCGGCGGCCGACGGGCAGCCGCCTGTGCTGGTGGAGGAGTTCGAGGCGGTCGAGAAGGCGCTCGCCGACGACGCACGCTGGCTCCGCGCCCTGGACGAGCGCGGCCTCGACCCGGCGCAGGTTCGCGTGGCGCCCCTGTCCGCCGGGGTCTACGACGACTTCCCCGAGGAACGCGGGCGCCGCATCCTGCGCGGCCTCGCCTTCGTGCAACGCCACGACGGCGACCACGCCTGGGCCCATCCGGTCGACGGCCTGGTCGCCCATGTCGACGTCACGACCGGGAAGGTCGACCGCGTCATCGACCTCGGTCCCGTGGCGGTCCCCACCGAGAACGGCAACTACGACGACCCCGCCGTCACCGGCCCCCACCGCACCAGCCTGCGCCCCCTGGAGATCACCCAGCCCGAAGGGCCCGGGTTCACCTTGGACGGCAACCTGCTCACCTGGGAGAACTGGTCACTGCGGGTGGGGTTCGACGCCCGTGAAGGGCTGATCCTGCACGGCCTCGCCTTCCACGACCGGGAACAGGGCCGCGACCGGCCGATCGTGCACCGGGCCTCCATCGCCGAGATGGTCGTGCCCTACGGCGATCCCTCCCCCGTGCGGTCCTGGCAGAACTACTTCGACACCGGCGAGTACATGGTCGGCCGGTTCGCCAACGCCCTGGAACTGGGCTGCGACTGCCTCGGCGAGATCACCTACATGGACGCCGTCGTCGCGGACGAACACGGGCGCCCCAGCACCCTGCCCAACGCCGTGTGCCTGCACGAGGAGGACCACGGGGTGCTGTGGAAGCACACCGACGACTGGGCCGACTCGGCCGAGACCAGGCGGCAGCGCAGGATGGTGCTCTCCTTCTTCACGACCGTCGGCAACTACGACTACGGCTTCTACTGGTACCTGTATCTGGACGGGACCATCGAGTTCGAGGCCAAGGCGACCGGCATCGTCTTCACCTCCGCCGTCCCCGAGGGCGAACACCCCCACACCGCCGAGGTCGCGCCCGGTCTCGGAGCCCCTCTGCACCAGCACCTCTTCTGTGCACGGCTCGACATGAACCTGGACGGCACCACCCACAGGGTCGAGGAGGTCGACGCGGCCAGGGTCCCGATCGGACCGGACAACCCCCGGGGCAACGCCTTCACCCAGAAGCGCACCGTGCTGGCCTCCGAACACGGGGCCCGGCGCGACGCCGACGCCTCCGTGGACCGTGCCTGGCACGTGTCCAACCCCGAGGTCCTCAACCGCGTCGGCCGACCCGTCGCCTACGCGCTCCAGCCCGAGGGCAAGCCGACCCTGCTGGCCGACCCGGCGTCCTCCATCGCCTCGCGCGCCGCGTTCGCCACACGCCACCTGTGGGTCACCGCCCAGCGACGACGAGCGTTACCCGGCGGGCGACCTCGTCAACCAGCACCCGGGCGGTGCCGGTCTGCCCGCCTACACCGCGGACGACCGCCCCATCGACGGGGCCGACGTCACGCTGTGGCACACCTTCGGGATGACTCACGCCCCGCGGCCGGAGGACTGGCCCGTCATGCCGGTCGACCACACCGGGTTCCGGCTGCGCCCCGTCGGGTTCTTCGACCGCAACCCCACGCTCGATGTGCCGCCCTCACGGGCCTCCCACGCGTGCTGCGGGGGTAGCGGTCCGACCGGAGACGGATGCACGTGCGGGCACGGAACCGGGTGATCAGGGTCATGTGCCCGGTGGGGCCGCAACGGGCCGAAACCACAGGTCTCCTCGTCGCCATGTCGACATTGTGGTGGGAACGGCACCGGTCCCCCGGGCGCTGCCCTCGTCGGCGTCCGCTGCCGGTCAGCGTGTCAGTGCGAGGGTCTCCGCGCCCGCGAGCTCCGTCAGCAGTTTGCCCGGGACCATGAGCTTGGACCGGCGCAGGCCACTGCCCACGACCACCTCGGACTCGGCGGCCACGGCCTCGTCGACGAGCACCGGCCACCCCTCCGGAAGCCCGAACGGGGTGATGCCGCCGTACTCCATGCCGGTCATCCCGGTCGCCAGGTCCATGGGCGCGAACGAGGCCTTGCGCGCACCGAGGTGGCGGCGGATCGTCCCGTTGACGTCGGCGCGGTCGGTCGCGAGCACCATGCAGGCCGCGTAGGTGGTCTCGCCGCCCCGCTTGGACGCGACGACCACGCAGTTCGCACTGGTGCCCAGGGGCAACCCGTAGTGCTCGCAGAACTCCGCGGTGTCGGCCAGTTCCGGGTCGATCTCGGCGACCCGCGCGTCGGCGACGCCCCGGACGGCGGCCAGGACGGGCTCGGCCAGGAGCTCGGGGTGTTCGTCGGCGCGCGTCCAGGTGAGTGTGCCGGTCATCGGCGTCCCTTCTGTCGTGTGCATCACGTGGGGCCAGCGTAGGTTCCGCGCGGGGCCGATGCCCGGCTGATTCGTCCTGATCGCGGGTGATGCGTTGGTGTTTGTCCCCGTACAATCCGAACCATGTCCACCCGGTCCCCCGACTCCCTCTCAGGTACCACGCTGCACGAGCGTTACGTGCTCGGCAGGCGTGTGCGCAGCGATGCCTCGGGGACGGGTTACACCGCCCACGACCTCGCCACCGAGCGCACCGTCGTGGTCACGGTCATGCACCCCCACCCGGAGGGCGACGAATCGGCCGCCGAGGCCTTCCTCGCCCGTGCCCAGGCCCTCGCCGACGTCTCCGGCCGCGGGCTCGCCGCGACGCTCGGCCACGGCCGCGACGGCGAGTACGTCTACAGCGTCACCGAGTTCGCGTCCGGCGAGACCCTCACCGACGTGCTCCACCGGCCCGACCAGTACCTGCGCTACTCCCCCGCCACAGCGCTGTCCGTGGTCGCCGACGTCCTCCAAGGGCTCGACGCCACCCACCGTGCGGGCCTGACCCACGGCGCCATCAGTACCGACATGATCGTGCTCGACGACGACGGGCGTGTGCGGCTCACCGGGTTCACACTGCTCTCCGACGCCGCGCCCGACACCCGCGTCGACGTGCACGACATGGGCGTGGTGCTGCACACGCTCATGACCGGTGCGGCACCCGCGAACGACACCCGGCCCCTGCGCCCGTCCGCGTCCGTGCCGGAGATCCCGCCGGACCTCGACATGCTCGTGGCCAACGCGACCGAGCCCAACCCCCGGCACCGTCCCCGCGACGCAGGCCACTACCTGGCCATGGTCGACCAGGTGCTGCGGGTCCTGCCCGGCGACTACGGCAACCGTGAGGCCGAGGACACCCGGCCGATCCCCGTGGTCCCGCCGCCCGGGGAGGACGCCGCCGCGGGTGCGGTCCCCTTCTGGAAGCGTGTGCCCGTGCTGGTCGGCGCGTGTGTGCTCGTCCTGGCCCTGTTCGCGGGCGGGTGGGCGTTCGTGGCCGACAGCGGTGCCGAGCTCCCCGACCTGGTCGGATCCGACCCGGACACGGCCGCCTCCGAACTCGCCGCGCTCGAACTCGACCTCGACGTGAGCCTCGGCGAGACCTACAGCGACGACATCGGCCCCGGCGACGTCGCCGAGACCACCCCCGAACCCGGCTCCGACCTGGAGGAGGGCGACGAGGTGGTCCTGCACGTCTCCGACGGCCCCCAACACGTGGACGTGCCCGACGTCGCGGGCGGCAGTGAGGGCGATGCCCGTACCGCCCTGCGCGAGGCCGGGTTCGGCGAGATCGACGTGGTGCAGGAACACTCCGCCGACCACGAGCCCGGCACCGTACTGTCCACCGCTCCGGAGGCAGGCGAGGAGGCCGACCGCGAGGAACCGGTGACCGTGAACGTCAGCGAGGGCGTCATCGTGCCCGAGCTCGTCGGCATGGGCCAGGGCGAGGCCGGCGAGCAGCTCGACGGACTCGACCTGGTCACCGAGACCGTCCAGGACCACCACGAGACCGCCCCCGAGGGCGAGGTCATCGGACAGACGCCCGAACCCGGGTCGATCCTGCCCGAGGAAGGCACCGTCACCCTCACCGTCTCCGCCGGGCCCGAGGAGGACGAGGAGCCCGAGGACGACGACAGCGCCGCCGAGGAAGAGGACGAGGGCGCCGACGACGACAACGGCGGCGAGTGCGGCGGCGCCGAGGCGTGGGACCCCGACACCACCTACGACGGCGGCGACCAGGTGCACTTCCGCGGCCGTGTCTACGAGGCGCAGCACTGGGTCCAGACGATCCCGCCGAGCATCGGCGAGGAGTGGGGCGCCTGGCAGGAGGTCGGCAGCTGCTGACCCCGGGCCGGCCCGTCACCCGTGGTCGGGCCGGCCCCCGCGCCGTTCGCCGAGCAGGTCCACGCCCTGGTCGAGGAGCCCGTGCAGGTGCAGGGCGAGCTGCAGTTCGAGCGCCCGTTCGGGCTCCTGCCAGTCGGCACCGATGAGCTGCCCGATGCGCTCCAGGCGCTGAGCGACGGTGTTGACGTGGATGTGCAGGCGGTCCTTGGCCCGGGACAGGTTGCCGCCGCACGCGAAGTAGACGCGCAACGTCTCCACCAGCAGCGTCCCCCGCCGCCGGTCGTAGTCGAGCAACGGCCCGAGGGAGCGCTGCACGAACCCGGGGACGTCGCGGTCCTGCCCCAACAACAGCCCGGAGAAGCCCAGATCGGCCGTAGTGGCCACATCGCCCACCCGGCCCAGGGCCCGCAGGGTCTGCAAGCACCGGAACGCCTCGCTGAACGCTGCCCGGAACGCCTCCGGCCCGTCGGTCGGCCCGGCCAGACCTGCGGTGACCGGACCGTTGGCCGCGGTCGACAGCTCCGCGGCCACACGACGGCCCGTCCCCGACGGATCCGACCCCGGCAGTGCCAGCACCAGCCGCCCCGACCGGCTCCCGGCCAACCCGCCCGTGGTCTCGGCGACGTGTGTGGCCGCCGACCGCAGGCGTGCGGGATCGGCGCCCTCCGCCTCGGCGACGACCACGACGTGCGGTTCGTCCAGGTCGGCGTGGAGCAGCGCCGCCCGCTGCCGTAGGGACTCCGGGTCGCGCGGGGTCGTGTCGAGCAGTTCGTCGAGCAGGTCGCCGCGCACCCGGTGCTCGGCCTCGCTCACCGACCGGCGGATCAACAGCAGCAGCGCCGTGACCATCGCCGCGCGTTCCAGCACCCGCTGGTCCGTGCTGCCCAGTTCCACACCGCGCAGCACCAGGGTCCCCAACGGTTCCCCGCCGGCAGCGGCGACCGCGACCCACGCCTCTCCCCCGCGCTCGGCACGCCCGCCGGACAGCGACGCACGCACCGCGGCGGCGAGACCGTCCTCCTCCGACAGCGCCGGGTCCCCACCGGGTTCCGGGTCACCGACCGCCCCCGACACCGAAGCCGTCACCGACACGTCGGTGTTGCGGTCGTGGATGAGCACGGAACCGCCCAGCACCTCCGCCAGGGCCGCCGCGACCTCGCGCACCCCTCCCCCGCTGAGCACCAGGTCGCCGAGCCGGTCGTGCGCCTCCGCCGAACGTTCCACGGCCTCGGTGTGCCGCTGCAGGCGTGCGTTGACCGTGTGCAGCTCGTCCAGGGCCCGCCGGGTGTCGTCGATGAGGTTGGCGTTGTCGATCGCGATGGCCGCGTGTGTGGCCAGCGACGACAGCAGCGCCACCTCCGAGTGCGAGAACGGGCGCTCCCGGCGGTTGGCCGCGAACAACACCCCCGCCTCACGCCCGTTCATCTTCAACGGCACCCCGAGGATCGCCTTGAGTCCCTCCTCGCGCACGGCATGGTCGATGTTCTCGGTGTGCGCGAACCGCGGATCGGCGAAGTAGTTCGCCGTCACGTACGGGAGCGCGGTCGAGGCGACCAGGCCGCCCAACCCCTTCCCGGCTTCCAGACGCAGCTGCTGGAACGCCGCCGACACCGAGCCCGACGTGACCCGCATGGCCGTGTCGCCCTGCTCCGGGTCGCTGAGCGTGAGGTAGGCGGTGTCGGTGCCGAGCAGATTCCGCGCACGCTCGACGATGGCGTGCAGCACCTGGTCGAGGCTGCGCATCCCCGCCAGGTCGTTGGCGGTCTCGAACAGCGCGCTCAGTTCGTACTCCCGGCGCCGGCGGTCCCGCATCACCGACCGGACCCGGAGCGCGGTGAGCTTGGCCCGCTCCAGTTCCGCGAGCTCCTCGGCGGGTGCACCCCGCGCCCGCGCGCGCAGCACCGGCCGCTCGTACTCCACGGTCGGGGCGTCGCGCAGCAACAACTCGAGGAACACCTCCTGGCCGGAGAGCTCCCCCTCGTCGCCCTCCGGGGTCAGCTCGCCGTCCATGCACCGTCCACGGGCAGAGAGGCGCCGCTGATGAACGACGCCTCGCGGGCACACAGGAACGCCACCAGCTCGGCGACCTCCTCCGGTTCGACCAGGCGCTTGACCGGGCTGCGCGCCAGCAGCACCTCGTCGATCACCCGGTCCTCGGGGATGCCGTGGGCACGGGCCTGCTCGGCGATCTGGTGCTCCACCAGCGGCGTGCGCACGTACCCCGGGTCGACACAGTTCGAGGTCACCCCGTGCTCGGCGCCCTCCAACGCGACCACCTTCGAGAAGCCCTCGAGCCCGTGTTTGGCCGTCACGTAGGCCGACTTGTACGGCGAGGCGCGCAGCCCGTGCACGGACGAGATGTTGACGACGCGCCCCCACCCGCGCGCGTACATGTGCGGGAGGGCGCCGCGAACAGTACGGAAGGGCGCCTCCACCATGAGCCGCAGCATCAGGGAGAAACGGTCGGTGGGAAAGTCCTGCACCGGCGCGACCGTCTGCACACCGGCGTTGTTGACGACCACGTCCGCGCCCCGGCCCGCAGCCTCGGCCGCATCCAGGTCGGTCAGGTCGATCTCCAGCGGTTCGCCCACACCGAGCGCCGCCAGCGCCTCCCCGTCGACGTCGACCAGGCGCACGTGGGCACCCGCGGCGGCCAGGCGCAGCGCACACGCGCGCCCGATACCGCTCGCCGCGCCGGTCACCAGAGCGGTCCTGCCGGAGAGGTCGACGGAGACGGTGTGGTCCGCGGACGCCGTCGCAGGGTCGGAGGTGTGCCGTCGCGTGCCCGTGGGGCTCTCGTGCGTCGTCATGCCGGACAAACTAGGCCGCTCCCGGCGCCGCGTGCATGGCCGATGCGCACACACTCCCCGCCGTGCATGTGTGGGGGAGTGCCATGGACCCTGTGTGCTCAACCCCGGTCGGGAAGGCGGGCCTCCCCCGCCAGGACGTTGCGCGTCAACTCCACCAGCGTCACCCGGGCGGCCTCGAACTCCTCCTCGGGGACACCGATGACCTCGCGGATCGCCTCCGGGATGCCCTCGACATCGGCGCGCATCTCCGAACCCGCGTCGGTCAGCAGGACCCGCACCGAACGCTCGTCGCGCGGGTCGCGCGCCCGCTCCAGGAGACCGTTGGTCTCCAGGCGCTTGAGGAGCGGGGTGAGGGTGCCGTAGTCCAACTGCAGCGCGTGCCCGATCTCCTTCACCGAGCACGAACCGCGCTCCCACAGCAACATCATGACCAGATACTGCGGATACGTCAGACCCAGCGGCTCCAGCAGCGGCCGGTAGAGGTTGGTGACAGCCCGGGAAGCCGTGTACAGAGCGAAGCACATCTGCTCGTCCACGGCCGGAAGCTCGAAATCACCCGAGGGGGCTGGGGAACAGTCCGACATCGGCAACATCGTAGGACCCGCCGACCCGTTGTCAAAGCCCTCGATCCCGCAGCGCAACGGCTTGCAGGCCGCCGACGTCGCACCTCTCCAAACGTGCACATGTCACCCCCGGACACCATGGGCGAAGCGCACATGTGCAGGCGGCCGCCCGAGCGCTCGGGAACGGACGGCCGCACCGACTCATACCCGCCTCACTCGCTCGGTGCGCTGTCCGGCAAACGGCGCTTGACCACCTTGCCCGTCGCGTTGCGCGGCAGCTCCGGCAGCAGGATCACGTCACGGGGCACCGAGAACCGGCCCAACTCCGTGCGCACCTTCATCCGCACCTCGTTCGGGTCCACGACCGCGCCCTCGTACGGAACGACGAAGGCCGCGAACCGCTGGCCGAACTCCTCGTCCGGAACCCCGGTGACCACGACCTCCCGCACCGCCGGCATCGAGACGACGGCCTCCTCCACCGGCCGCGGGAACACGTTCTCGCCGCCGGAGACAATCATGTCGTCGTCCCGGCCGGCCACGTGCAACAACCCGTACCCGTCGACGTGGCCGCGGTCGCCGGTCTCCATCAGGCCCAGCGCAGTCCGCTTGCTCTTGCCGTTGGTGTAACCGTCGAACAGCATGTCGTTGCCGACGAAGATCGACCCCTCGCTCCCGTCGGGAAGCTCGTTGCCGTCCGGGTCGAGGACCGCCACGCGTGTTCCCAACGGCGGGCGCCCCGCGGTCGTCGGGGCCTTGCGCATGTCCTCGGGGCCCGCGATCGTCGCCCACGACACCTCCGTCGAGCCGTACAGGTTGTACAGCACGTCCCCGAAGGCATCCATGAAGTCGGTGATCAACTGCGGGCTCATCGCCGAACCGCTGCACGCCACGACCCGCAGGGACGAGGTGTCGTACTTCTCCCGCACCGAACGAGGCAGGTCCATGATCCGGCGCAGCATCACCGGGACCGCGAACAGCACGGAACAGCGCTGTTCCTGGATCGTGCGCAGGACGTCCTCGGGCTCGAACAACCGGCGCATCACCAGCGTCGCCCGCATCGACATCCCCAGCTGCACGCCCGCCAGGCCCCACGTGTGGAAGATCGGAGCGGACACCAGGATCCGGTCGGAGGAGCGCAGCGGGATACGGGACAGCACCGACGCCGCGTCCTGCGGACCCTTCGGCGTGGGGCGGCGCGCGCCCTTCGGCGTTCCGGTCGTGCCCGAGGTCAACACCACCAGCCGCCCGGGCCGCCCCGGGACCGGCGGTTCCTCCTCCTTCGGCGCGGCGGCCCGCCACGGCACCTTCGGCCCGGGCGAGGCAGGCTCACCCCAGGCCGTGATCCGCGGGATCTCCGGGGGCAGCCCCGAGTAGGCCTCCTCGAACTCGGAGTCGGCGATCAGCACACTCACGTCGTTGTCCGCGGCGGACGCGGTGACCTGGGTCTGCGCCAGACCGGTGTTGAGCAGGACGACGTCGGCGCCCAACCGCCCGCACGCGATCATCGCCTGCACGAACGCGCTGTGGTTGCGGCACAGCAGGCCGACCCGGCTGCCCTCCCCCACACCGGAGCGGCGCAGGTCGAGGGCGAGCTGCCGGCCGCGCAGATTCATCTCGGCGAAGGTCGAGGTGCCGTCCTCGTCGATCACCGCGATCGAGTCCGGCGCACGTTCGGTCGCGGCCGCGTACCCGCCCGCGATGGTGGGGCCCCACGTTTTCAGGGCCTTGAGCTGGCGCGCGATCTTGTCGGGCCGCCCGGGGGCGAGGACCCCTGCGCGGACCAGGATCCGCACGGTTTCGAGGGTCCGGCGCAGGGACGAGGGTGTGGACGTGCTTCCGGCGTCAGCCATGGTGTCTCCGAAGGGGGGACGGGGACGGGCGAAGCGGTCCGCGCCCTCCGAGGAGCCTTCGCCTCTTGACTCCACGGAGTACTGCGACCGTAGGCGAGCGGCACACGCTGTTTCTTCGGGGTGGGGTGAGTCCCTACCGGCCCGTACTTGTCACCTGAGCACACACAGGTCCGGTGCCGGGTTCCGCAGGGGGACGCATGTGACGCGTGTGTCGCAGGTGCCGCACACCGGAGGGGCCGGTACCGCGCGGGCACCGGCCCCTTGGGGGAGCGGGCGGTTACGGGCCGACCGTGATGGGGGTGTCGGCGTCGTCGGCGTTCTCCACCTCGTACGCGGCGGTGAACCCGGCCTCCGTGTCGTCGGGGCAGCCGACACCGCCCTCGACCTCGATCGGCGCTGTGGTGTCGAAGGCCAGCGAGGACACCGGGTCGCCGTTGGTCCACGTGCCCTCGATGTCCACGTCCGCGTCCGGGCTGACCGTCGCGGTGCAGGAGGCCACACCGCTCGTGGTCACCACGATCCCCGCCGCGGGAACGTGCATCGTGCCGACCGCGCTCTCACCGTCCTGCATGGACATGTCCCAGACGGCGTCGGCGACCTCGACCTCGACGTCGACCAGCGGAACGTCGGCTTCGCAGTCGTCGAAGTTCGGGGCGTTGATCGGGCCGCCGACCGCGCCCTCCGGGTTGTGGTTGTCGGGCTCGTCCGGCACCAGGTTGTTCCCGTCACCGGGGTCGCTGGCCGACACGGCGCAGGTCACGGTGATGGGACCGGTCTCGAACGTGGCCTCACCGTCGAGGGTGGCCGAGAACGCGGCGCCGGCCGGTTCGACGGTGGTGGACCCCTGTTGGGCCGCGACGGCCGAGCCGCCCCAGGCCAGGACGAGCACCCCGGCACCGGCCAGGGCGAGAGCAGAGCGGGTCGCTGATCGCGGGAACGACATGGAAACTCCTCGTGGTTGGCGGACCGAACCCGCGCCGGGGGAGTGGCGTGGGTTCGGTCGTCGAGCGGGGGACACGCGCCGGTAGGTAGCCGTGGTGGTCCGGTGGATCAGTCGTCGGCCCGTCGAGCCGACGCGGGCAGGGGTTCTGTCGGGTCGTCGTCGGACGTGACCGCGGGTGCACCGGTGCGCCGTCGCCGGCCGCGCCGCTTGCGCGGGGGACGGGCGACCGGGCGCCAGGCGAAGGCCATGCCACCGCCGGCCAGCGCGAGCAGGGTCCCGATGACCAGCCCGCCGAGGTTGGACAGGATGAGCGCGCCGAGGCCGATGAACCCGGCCAGGGAACCGGTGATCGTGTGCTGGCCCGGCGTGAACCAGGTGATGAAGCCCAGCACGACGAGCATCCCGGAGAACAGGAACGTGGAGACCGCGCCGACACCGAGCTGCAGGGCGAGCTCCACCGGCAGGCGGGCCACGAGGACCATCTCGATGCCCGCGGCGATCATCAGCAGGCCGCCGGCGAAGGGACGCCTCTTGCGCCACCGTGTCCAGGCGGACCAGGGGCGTTTCAGAAGCACTCGTCGTCCCCGAGGCCGACCCCCAGGCTGAGGTTGTTGAGACGGAACATGCCGGCCGTGGCGCCCCACGCGGTCTGTTCGAGGTCCTCGACGTGGATGGTGTCGGACTGCATCCCGAACAGGTCGGTGTGTCCCTGGCCGGAGCCGAAGCCGTCCGGTCCCTTGTCGAGTGTCGAGGCGTCGCGGCCGATCTCCATGGACTCGAACTCGGCGTTGCCGTCCATCTGCTCCATGTCGATGACCAGGTCGGAGGCCTCGACCGGGGTGCCTGCGTCGCCCGCGGTCAGCATGAGCGAGATGTTGCCGACGACCGGGAACTCGGTGGTGAGCACCGATTGGCAGAGGCTGTGGATCTCGGCCTCGCGGATCCCCGCGACGGCCACGGGGACCGCTTCGTCGCGCACGGTGGCGTCGATCCAGCCGAACTGTGCGAAACCCTCGCCGGACATCTCGTCGGCGGCGATCTTGAACTGCTGGCTGGAGATGGAGAACGACGCGGCGAGGGCACCGTTGGCCATCCCCAGGAGGATGGCACCGACGGCGACGCCGGCCGGGGCAGCGAAGAGAGCGAGCCGTTTCCAACTGGTGTGGCTCTCCGGGACCGCTTGTGTGCTGGTCTCATCGGCAGCGCTGGGGGATGTGCTGTCCATGTGTGTCCTTCCGTGGGTGCAGGGCCGCGCAGCGGGGGAGTGCGACCTGGGGGATGTCCCGTGCGGCGGGGAGCACCGGACCGGCTCTCGGTGTTGGTCATCATCAATCGGCCCACGGATCTTTACAAGAGTGTTTCGACCACTTTTTCCCGATCTCAAAAATTCCGGAGCAATATCCCGTGCACACGGCTGTGACCTGCGAAGACCGACGTAACGTTCGACGCTGACCCAAGAATCCTCTGCAGGTGCAGCCATTCTTGTCATGGGCGTGAGCAGAAAGGATCCCGCATTTCCTCACGCCGGTGAGTGCCCGGTGCGGCTGGGGAGGGCGTGGGGGAGGGGTCGGTAGGTGAGGGCGTCTCCCTTCGCGCACGCGCGCAAGGGAAGTGACGGGAGCGTCTCAGGGAAGGGACTCGCGCGTGTGAGTGGCGGCACAGCCCGACGGTTTGCTCCGCCCCCGGGCGGGGGGTAGTGTTCTTCGAGTCGCCACGGAGCGGGCGTGCGGAACGGTAGGACCGGGCCGCTGCCGACCGTCGGACGGCCACCTCTTCTTCGAAACACTGGTTCGAGCACTGCCCGGATCATGTAAACTCGAAGAGTTGCTCACCGAAACCCACCGGG
>NZ_JADBGI010000044.1 GCF_014892575.1 Nocardiopsis coralli
CACCCCTGACACTCAATGCCCTGCCGGGAGTGCCGGGGCTCGGAGGACACCCGCACACGTGTCACCCCTGACACTCAATGCCCTGCCGGGAGTGCCGGGGCGGCTTGTGCCGTCGCAGGAGCGAGCCACCATGCCCACGCCGCAAGCGTTGGTCGCAATGGGGTCACCACAGGGGGATTGTTGTGCCCACCGTTCTTTTGGCTGCGGGCGGGGGCCTCGGGGGAGCGGGTGGTTCGTCGATGCGGGTCGGGTCAGCCCGGCGAACAGGGCCGGAACGCACACCCCGAGGCGCCGTGCTCAGCCCACCACAACACCGACTCACTCCCACCCATCCAAGACCGATCGGGGGTGGCGCCGATGAGGGTTGCGTGAGGGCCCGGCCGGGCTAAGATCCCGGCCCCGACGAACCACCACCCCCGAGGCAACACCACAGAACACCCCACCCCCGACCCACCCCCGACCCACCCCCGAGCCACCCACGAGCCACCCCGAACGCCACCCCCCGAACGCCACCCCCCCCGAACGCCACCCCACACCTCGACACCCCCACTCCGCACCCCCTGAACAGGACCGGACCGGAGATCCTCCCGCTGACCGGGAACCCGCGCCCGCGTTCCCGCATCCGCGCTTAGCGTCAGGGCCCCGAGCGAGGGAAAGGGGCGCCGATGAGGCGATTCGACGGCAAACGGGCCCTGGTCACCGGCGCCGCCTCGGGGATCGGACGGGCCACGGTGGTTCGCCTGGTCTCCGAGGGGGCTGCGGTCCTGGCGGTGGACCGGGACACCGAGGGGCTGCACAAGACGATGGCCGCTGCCGAAGGGCTCGCGGGCCACGCCGTCCCGCACACGGCCGACGTGACCGACGAGGTGTCGGTCGAGGGCGCGGTGGGCGCGGCCGTGAGCACGTTCGGCGGGCTCGACGTGCTCGTCAACGTGGCGGGGATCCACCGGGCCACGCCGATCGAGGATCTGACCGTCGACGACCTGCACGCCCTGTTCTCCGTCAACCTGGTCGGCACCGCACTGTTCTGTCGCGCGGCCGTGCCCCACCTGGGCGAGGGCGGGGCCGTGGTCAACGTCGCCTCGGCCGCGGCGATCCAGGGCAACCCGTACATGAGCGCCTACTCCGCCTCCAAGGGTGCCGTGCTCTCCTTCTCCCGCAGCCTGGCCGCCGAGCTGGTCGGGCGCGGTATCCGGGTGGTCCCGGTATGCCCGGGGGAGGTCGCCACGCCGCTGACCGCAGGGGGCGCGGTCCCCGAACACGTGGACCGTTCCTACTTCGGGCGGATCCGCTCGCTGCTGGGAGCGGCCACCCCCGAGCAGATCGCCGGTGTGCTCGCCTTCGCCGCCTCCGAGGACGGCGGGTACGTCACCGGGACCGAACTGACCGTCGACGGCGGGTCCCGTACCTGAGGGCCCGGAGAGGAGACCGGAACATGGCTCGACGTGTGGTGGTGAGCGGGGCGGCGTCGGGGATCGGCGCGTCCCTCACCCGGATGCTGCAGGAACAGGGCGACGAGGTCGTCGGTGTGGACCTGCACGGGACGGCGGTGTGCGCCGACCTGTCCACGGAGGAGGGCCGCGCGGGCGCGGTCGCGGGCGTGCTCGAGGCGGCCGGCGGCCGGGTCGACGCGGTGGTGGCGTGCGCGGGACTGTCGGTGCCCGAGCCGACGGCGGTGCGGGTCAACCTCTTCGGCGCCGTCGCGCTCCTGGAGGGCCTGCGCCCGGCGCTGGCTGAGGCCGGGGCCCCGCGGGCGGCGGTCGTGGGTTCCATCACCGGAACCGGGGTGGTCGACGAGCAGCTGGTCAGTGCCTGCCTGGCCGGGGACGAGACCGCGGCGACCGCCCGCGCCCGGCAGATGACCGACGGCGGGTCCGGCGGGCTCATCTACCCGTCGTCGAAGTCGGCGCTGGCCCAGTGGGTGCGCGCCCGCTCGGTGGCCCCGGGGTGGGCGGGGGAGGGGATCGCCCTCAACGTCGTGGCCCCCGGGGTCGTGCGTACCCCCATGACCGAGGCGCTCCTGGACGACGAACGCATGCGCGCGGCCATGGACGAGGCCGTCCCGATGCCGCTGAACGGCCACGCAGGCCCCGACGCCGTGGCCGGGGCGCTGCGCTGGCTGGTCTCGGCGGAGAACACCCACGTGACGGGGCAGGTCCTCTACGTCGACGGGGGCGCGGAGGCGACCCTGCGCGGGCCGGGCCGTTTCTAGCGGGGCGCGGCCGAGTTCCCCACCCCGGTGGTGTCGAGCTCGGCCACCCCGTAGGCCGCGTACCCCTTCCGCGGGTCGCGTCCGGCGAAGTAGGGGCCGAGCTCGCCGGCCAGTTCCTCGGGGGTGAACACCCCGCCGGCGCTGATGAAGGTCTGCTCCACCTCGGGCGCGGCCATGACCGCGACCATGTCCCCGTAGACCACGAAGACCTGCCCGGAGATCGCCTCCGCCTCGGGGGAGGCCAGGTAGGACACGAAGGTGCCGACCCGGTCGGGGGAGAGGATGTCCGTCCCGGCACCCCCGGCCGCGTCCGCGCCGTCCTCGCGCCCCGCGAAGACGTCCGCGGTCATCCCGGTCCGGGCCCGCGGGCAGATCGCATTGGCGCGCACCCCGTACTTGGCCAGGCCCTGCGCGGCCGACAGGGTCAGCGCGGTGATCCCGGCCTTGGCGGCGGAGTAGTTGGGCTGGCCCGCCCCGCCGAACAGGAACGCCTCGGAGGATGTGTTGACCAGGCGTGCGTACACCGGTCCGCCCGTGCGCTTGCTCTCCTCGCGCCAGTACGCCCCCGCTGCCCGTGAGAGCGCGGCGTGCCCCTTGAGGTGGACCCGGATCACGTCGTCCCAGTCCTGCTCGGAGAGGTTGAACAGCATCCGGTCGCGGGTGATGCCGGCGTTGTTGACCACGATGTCGAGCCCGCCGAGTTCGTCCACGGCGGTGCGCACCAGCTTCTCGCCCATCGCCCACTCGCCGACGTCGCCGCGCACGGTCACGGCAGAGCACCCCGTCGCGCGGATCTGCTCGGCGACCTCCTCGGCGGCGGGGCCGGTGTCGTTGACGACCACGTCGGCGCCCCGGCCGGCCAGGGCCAGCGCCTCACTGCGGCCGAGCCCGGCCCCCGCGCCGGTGACGACGGCGGTGCGGCCCTCCAGGTTCACGGCGGAACTCATGAGCCTCTCCTGTCCTGTGCTCGGAAGTGGTGGCCCAAAAATAAAATTGATTTCACTTCTCAAGCGCACGGGTCCCGCTGAGTGGTCACAGGTCTCCCCAAAAACAAGAATCAATTCTAGTATCGCGGCATCGAATCGGGAACGGGAGATCCACATGTCCGAGGCCGTGATCGTCGACGCCGTACGCACCCCCGTCGGAAAGCGCCGCGGGGCCCTGTCCGGCATCCACGCAGCCGACCTGCTCGGCCGCACACAGAAAGGCCTGCTGGAACGCTCCGGCCTCGACCCGGGCGAGGTCGGCCAGGCCGTCGGGGGCTGCGTCACCCAGGCCGGGGAACAGTCCAACAACGTCACCCGCCAGGCCTGGCTACACGCCGGGCTGCCCCACCGCACCGCCTGCACGACCATCGACTGCGCCTGCGGTTCGGCCCAACAGGCGGTGCATCTGGTCGCCGGGCTCATCGCGTCCGGCGCCGCGCACACCGGCATCGGCTGCGGCGTCGAGTCCATGAGCCGGGTCTTCCTCGGGCAGGCCGTCACCCCCGAGACCGGAGACCCGCGTCCGGACGACTGGACCCTCGACCTGCCCGACCAGTTCACCGCCGCCGAGCGCATCGCCCGCCGCCGCGGCATCACCCGGGCCGACACCGACGCGTTCGGGCTGCGTTCCCAACAGCGCGCCGCCCACGCCTGGGACGAGGGCCGCTTCGACCCCCAGATCCTCCCGGTGCACACGGAGCACACCACCCTCACCCGTGACGAAGGGTTGCGCGCCACCAGCGCCGACGCCCTGGCCGCGCTCGACCCCGTCCTTCCCGACGGGGTCCACACCGCCGGTACCACCTCGCAGATCAGCGACGGCGCCGCGGCCGTCCTCCTCATGAGCGCCGAACGCGCCCGCGCCCTCGGCCTGCGCCCCCGGGCCCGGATCCGCGCTTCCACGATGGTCGGCTCAGAGCCCTACTACCACCTGGACGGCCCCGTCGACGCGACCACGGACGTGCTCGACAAGGCCGGTATGACCCTGGACGACATCGACCTCGTCGAGGTCAACGAGGCCTTCGCCTCCGTCGTGCTCTCCTGGGCGCGCGCCCACGGTGCCGACCTCGACCGCGTCAACGTCAACGGCGGCGCCATCGCTCTCGGTCACGCCGTCGGTTCCACCGGTGCCCGCCTCATCACCCAGGCCCTGCACGAACTCGAACGCTCCGACACCACCACCGCGCTCGTGACCATGTGCGCCGGCGGGGCCCACGCCACCGCCACCGTCGTCGAACGGATGTGAGGCAGCCATGACCATCGCACTGACCGAGGAACACCACGCTCTCCGCGACTCCGTGCGCGCCCTCGCCGAACGCCACTGCGGCACCGCCGGCGTGCGTGCCGCCGTCGACGCCGACCGTGAGCAGCGCCCGCCGTTCTGGAACACCCTCGCCGAACAGGGGCTGCTCGGCCTCCATCTGCCCGAACAGGACGGCGGATCCGGGTACGGCCTGACCGAGCTCGCCGTGGTCGCCGAGGAACTGGGCCGTGCCCTGCTCCCGGGCCCCTTCCTGCCCACCGTGCTCGCCGCGGCCGTACTGCAGCGGGCCGGGCACCGCGCACCCCTGCCCGGGCTGGCCGACGGCACCCGCATCGGCGCTGTCGCCCTGCGCCCGGGCGGACTACGCCTGGAAGACGGAGCGCTCACGGGGGTCTCGGAACCGGTCATGGGCGGACCGTGCGCCGACCTGTTCGTGCTCCCGGCCGTCGAGGGCGACCGCGTCCGTTGGGCCGTGGTGCACCGCGCATCCGTGCACGTGGAGGAACTTCCGGGCCACGACCTCACCCGACGCCCCGCCCGCGTCCACGCCGACCGGGTGGCCCTCGCCCCCGACGACCTGCTCGACGCGCTCGGCGAGCACGACGTGCTCGACCTGGCCGCGGTGCTGCTCTCCGCGGAGGCCTCCGGGACCGCCGCGTGGGCCACCGCCACCGCGGCCGAGTACGCCGCCGCACGCGAGCAGTTCGGCCACCCCGTCGGCCGGTTCCAGGGCGTCAAACACCGGTGCGCGCGCATGCTCACCCGCACCGAACAGGCCCGCGCCTGCGCCTGGGACGCCGCCCGTGCCATGGACACCGCGCCCGGGCGCAGCGAGGCCGCCCTGGCCGCCGCCGTCGCCGGTGCCACCGCGGTCGAGGCCGCGTTCTCCACCGCAAAGGACTGCATCCAGACCCTCGGCGGTATCGGCTTCACGTGGGAACACGACGCCGGGCTCCACCTGCGCCGGGCCCAGGCCTCACGTGTCCTGCTCGGCCCCACCGCCCACTGGCGCGCCCGCACCGCCCGCCTCACCCTCGACGGGGCACGCCGCCGGCTCGGCGTCGACCTCCCACCCGAGGCCGAGGACGTGCGCGCACGCGTCCGCGCCGACCTCGCCCCCGCCCGCGACCTCGACGGACCCGGACGCCACGCCTTCCTCGCCGAACACGGGTACACCGTCCCGCACCTGCCCGCGCCCTGGGGCCGCGACGCCGACGCCCTCACCCAGCTCGTCATCGCCGAGGAGCTCGAGGACGCCGGGCTCGAACCGGCCGATCTGGTCATCGGCGCCTGGGTCGTGCCCACCCTCGCCGCCCACGGCAGCCCCGACCAGCAACAGCGGTTCCTGCCGTCCACGCTGCGGGGCGAGGTGTCCTGGTGCCAGCTCTTCAGCGAGCCCGGGGCCGGATCCGACCTGGCCGCGCTCAGCACCCGCGCCGAGAAGGTCGACGGCGGGTGGCGCATCACCGGGCAGAAGGTGTGGACCTCCCTCGCACGGGAGGCCCAGTGGGGGATCCTGCTCGCGCGTACCGACCCCGAGGCGCCCAAACACCGCGGGCTGTCCTACTTCCTGCTGGACATGGCCGCGCCCGGCATCGACATCCGGCCCCTGCGCGAGATCACCGGCGACGCCCTGTTCAACGAGGTCTTTCTCGACGGGGTGTTCGTCCCGGACGACGCGCTGGTCGGCGAGCCCGGGCACGGATGGCGCCTGGCCCGCACGACCCTGGCCAACGAACGGGTGTCCCTGACCGATGGGTCAGCGTTCGGCTCTGGCGTCGAGGACCTGCTCGACCTGGCCCGCACCGATCCGGACGGCGCGGACACACACCGGCTCACCGAGCTCGGCGGGATCCTGTGCGACGCGCAGAGTGTGGCCCTGCTCGGCCTGCGCGCCACACTCCGGTCGATCTCCGGCGCGCAGCCCGGCGCGGAGTCCAGCGTCGGCAAGCTCCTCGGCGTCGAACACCTGCAGCAGGTCCTGGAGACGGCCGTGGAGTGGCACGGCCCCGAGGCCCTGACCGGCGAACACGGCGACACGGGTGCCGCCTGGCGCTTCCTCAACTCCCGCTGCATGTCGATCGCCGGCGGCACCACCGACGTGCAGCTCAACATCATCGGCGAACGCCTGCTCGGCCTGCCCCGCGACCTCTGAAGGAGCCCTCATGCCCATCGACCCCGCACGTGCGCTCGCGGCAGAGCCCACCCGGACCACGGTCTCCTGGACCCGCCGCGACGTGCTGCTCTACCACCTGAGCCTGGGCGCCGGCGCCGGAACCGACCCCGAACCCGCCTACACCTACGAGGACGGACTGCAGACCCTGCCGACCTTCGCGGTCGTCGCGGGGCAGGGCATCTCCGCAGGCGACGCTCCCACTGCTGCCCCCGCAACGCCCGGCATCGACGTCGCACTGCGCCGCCTGCTCCACGCCGGGCAGGGGCTGACCGTGCACCGGCCGATCCCCGCCGCCGGGACCGCCACCCTCACCTCGCGCGTCACCGGGGTCCAGGACAAGGGCAAGGCCGCCCTGATCGTGTACGAGCACGCGGCGACCGGGGACGACGGAGTCCCCCTGTGGACGACCACCACCCGCATCTGGGCCCGCGGGGAGGGCGGTTTCGGCGACGACCCCGCGACCGCCCCGGAGCCGGAGCTGCCCGCCACACCCCCCGACCGCGAACCCGACCTCGTGCACGAGCACACCACCGACCCCCGCCAGGCGCTCCTGTACCGGCTCAACGGCGACCTCAACCCGCTGCACGCCGACCCCGCCACCGCGCGCGCCGCCGGTTTCGACCGGCCGATCCTGCACGGGCTCGCCACCTACGGGATGCTCGCCAAGACCGTCACCGACCGGGTCCTGAACGGGGACGCACGTCGGCTCACCTCCCTGGCCGTACGTTTCGCCGGCCCGTTCACCCCCGGAGAGACGGTGCGCACCGAGATCTGGCGCACCGGTGACGACCTGCTGCTACGGGCCACCTGCCCCGAACGCGGAGCCCCCGTGCTCACCCACGCGCGTGCGGGGGTCCTGCGGTGACGGCCGGCACCGAGCAGCCCGAGCTGACCTCGCCCGGAACCGGGACCGGGATCGACGCCGCAGCGGACGCGGCCCGCCGGGTGATCGAGTCCCTGCTGCGCTCGGGGGACCGGGGCGGCACCGATCTGGACACCGTCGCCGACCGCCTCAACGCCGTCGCCGACGACCTCGACCGCGGCGCCCCCGACCTCGCCGCACGCATGGTGCACATGTGGCGCGGCGACGGCGTGACCCGGCACGACCCCGTCACCGGCCCCGAGAACGCCATCGCCCCGCCCCTGCACCTGACCGGGTGCGAGGACGGCTCCGTCGAGGCAACCGTCGAACTCGGCCTGGCCCACCAGGGGCCTCCCGGGTACGTGCACGGCGGGATGTCGGCGCTGTTGCTCGACCACACCCTCGGCGTCGCCAACCACTGGGCGGGGCTGTCCGGGATGACGGCCGAGCTCACGCTGCGCTACCTGCGCCCCACGCCTCTGTTCACCCCGCTCACCGTCGCCGCGCACCAGGTGAGTGTGGACGGGCGCCGGATCCGCACCAGTGGCAGCATCTCCGCCGACGGGCGCGAGTGCGTGCGGGCCGAGGGGTTGTTCGTGGCCACCCACCCCGCACGCCCCCGCTGAACCCGGGGCCGCCGGCTCACTCTTCGTCGCCGGCGGCCACCTCGAGCATCCGCCGCCGCACCTTCCCGGTTGCGTTGCGGGGCAGAGCACGGTCACAGATGCTCCAGCGGGACGGAACCTTGAAGTAGGCCAGTTCCCCGCGCACGAAATCCGCCAACTCCTGCTCCGTCAACGGCTCCGCGCCCTCCCGGACGACGAAGGCCATCACCTCCTGGCCCAGGTCCGGGTGGGGCGCGCCCAACACCGCGCACTCCCGCACCCGCGGGTGTTCGGCCAGCACCGCCTCGACCTCGGCCGGGTACACGTTCTCCCCGCCCCGCAGGATCAGGTCCGAGCGTCTCCCGGTGATGCTCACCCGGCCCTCGCGCAGCACCCCGATGTCGCCGGTGTGGAACCACCGGTCCGCACGCAGGGCCTTGGCGGTGGCCTCGGCGTCCTCCCAGTAGCCCAGCATCGTGAACGGGCTGCGCACACAGATCTCGCCCTCCTCGCCCTCGGGGAGCGCACGCCCCTGCGCGTCGCGGATCTCCAGCTCCACCGCCGTGATCGGCCGACCCAGCGTGCCCGGGTCCTCGGCCAGGTCCGCGGGGCTCGCGGCCGCCACCGCCGTCGCCGTCTCCGTGAGCCCGTAACTGTCCACGAGGTTGTGCCGCGCCGCCGGGAACCCCTTGCGAAGCCGCTCCTTGAACGCCGGCGACGAGGGCGCCGACGCCAGCGAGAACGCCGTCAACGACGACAGGTCGTGCTCGCCGGCGCGCCCGTACTCCAGGATCCGGTGCGCCATCGTCGGCACCGCGCCCCAGTTGGTCACCCGCTCGCGCTCGATCAGCTCCAGCACCCGCTGCGCGTCGAACGCCCCCTGGTGCACGACCAACGTGTTGCCGTCCGCCATGCGCGGCACCGCCAGGTTGTGCAGCCCCGCGATGTGGAACAGCGGCAGCGCCAGCAGGTACCGCCGTACCTCCGGCTCCGCCGGGTCGAACGCCCGCGCCAACTCGCGTGTGAGCCGGTGGTACTCCACGACCGAGGCGAGGTTGCGGTGCGAGTGCACGGCGCCCTTCATCCGCCCCGACGTGCCGCTGGTGTACAGGATCACCGCGGGGTCGTCCTCGTCGGTGTCCAGCACCCGGACACGCTCACCCGGATGCCGGCCGGCCAGCCGCGGAACGTCCTCCTCGAGCGTCAGCAGGGGGAGCCCCGGACGCTCCGTGCCGCCCATCAGTTCGGTGCGGCGCGCGTCGGCCAGCAGCACTCGGGCGTCGGTGTGGTCGAGGGCGTACTCGACCTCGCGCCGCGACCACCAGGCGTTGCAGGCCACCGCGACCGCCCCGGCCGCCACGACCGCCCAGAACGCCAGGATCCACTCCGGGCTGTTCGCGCCGTTGATCGCGACGCGGTCGCCGGGCCGCACCCCGTACCCCTCCCGCAGCACCCGGGCCAGCGACGCGGCCTGCCGGGCGTGCTCGGCAAAGCCCACCTTCCGGTCGGCGGTGATCAGGTAGGGCCGGTCACCGTACCGGGGCGCGTCGGCCAGGATCTCGCTCAGGTTCCGCGCCCGGTGCCGGAACACCCGCATCCTGGTACCGAGCACCTCCTCCTCGCGCAGTTCGAACGGGCCGCCGGGGCCGGTCAGGCGGGTCATCGTCTCGTTCAGGTCCGGTCGTGGTCCCGTTGCTGCACTCATCCGCTTCCTTTCCGCCGTCCCCGTGGAACGCGTGGAGCCGCGCGCGTGTATTGAGTCACACCCTCGTGCGTGCAACGAGCCGGAGGCCGCACGGTTCCCGGTCACCGGGACGGATGGACCCCGCCCGTCCTGCCCGCGCCGACGATGGCGGCACGTTCACGCACGTCCCACGGAAGGCACACGGATGGGAACACTCGACGGCAGGACCGCGCTGGTCACCGGCGGCGGACGCGGCGTCGGGCAGGGCATCGCGCTCGCCCTGGCGGGGGAAGGGGCGAAGGTCGCGGTCCTGGGCCGCTCGCCCGGGCCCCTGGAGGCGACCTGCACACTGGTCCGGGAACGGGGCGGGCGCGCCGAACCCGTGCCCTGCGACGTCTCGGAGACCGCCGCCGTGCCCGGCGCCGTCGAACGGGCGGCCGCCCTTCTGGGGCCGGTCGACATCCTGGTCAACAACGCCTACAGCGGCGCGTACGGGCGCCTGGAGACCCTCGACGACGCGGACCTGCGGCGCGGGTTCGACAGCGGCCCGTTCGCCGCGTTCGCGTTCATGAAGGCGTGCCGGCCCCACATGCTCGAACGGGGCGGCGGACACGTCGTCAACGTCATCAGCTCCGCGGTGGCCCGCTGGGACCCCAGCTCCTACGGGGCCTACGCCGCCGCGAAACAGGCGCTGCGTTCCCTCTCGCGCACGGCCGCCGCCGAGTGGGGCCGCGACGGGATCCGCGTCAACGCCATCGCCCCGCTCGCCCTCTCGCCGGGGCTGCGCGGGTGGGCCGAACGCAACCCCGAGGAGGCCGAGGAGTTCATCTCCTCCGTGCCACTGGGCTACCTGGGTGACTGCGAGGAGGACATCGGCCGCGCCGTCGCCATGCTCACCGGCCCCGACGCGCGTTACCTCACCGGTGCCACCCTCGGCCTCGACGGTGGGCAGGCCCCCTTCGGGTGACCGCCCGGACCTCCCGGCCAGTGGGACGCCCAGCGCACGCCCGCCACCGTCTCCCTACCGTCGGTCCCGCCACCAGACCCGGCCGCCCGGACGGAGGACCACCGTGACCCACCCCCGACCCCCGGAACCCGAGGTCCCGGACGTACTCGCCCCCGCCAGACTCGGCCCGGTGACCCTGCGCAACCGCGTGGTCAAGGCCGCCACCTACGAAGGACTCAGCCGCCGCAGCCTGGTCACCGACGCCCTCGTCGACTTCCACGCGGCCCACGCCGCAGGCGGGGTAGGCATGACGACCGTCGCCTACTGCGCTGTCGCGCCCGAGGGCCGCACCGACCGCCGCCAGATCCTGTGGCGCCCCGAGGCCCTGCCCGGGCTGCGCCGCCTCACCGACGCCGTGCACGCCGAGGGCGCCGCCGTCTCCGCGCAGATCGGCCACGCCGGCCCCGTCGCGAACCCGAAGTCCAACGGCCTGCCCGCCCTCGCACCCGGGCGGTTCTTCCACGCCACCACCACGAGCGTCACCCACCGCGCCACCCGCTCCGACCTGGCCCGCATCGTGCGTGCACACGGGCGCGGCGCGAGCATGGCGATCGAGGCCGGGTTCGACGCCGTCGAGGTCCATCTGGGCCACAACTACCTCGCCAGCTCCTTCCTCAGCCCGCGCATCAACCGCCGCACCGACGAGTACGGCGGCAGCCTCGCCAACCGCGCCCGCCTGGCCCGCGACATCCTCCGCGCGGTGCGCGACGCGGTCGGCGACCGGATCGCGATCCTGGCCAAGCTCAACATGGACGACGGGGTCCCCGGCGGGTTCTGGCTCGACGAAGCCATCCCGGTGGCGCAGTGGCTGGAGCAGGACGGCACCGTGGACGCCCTCGAACTCACCGCGGGCAGCTCCCTGCTCAACCCGATGTACCTGTTCAAGGGCGACGCACCCCTGCGCGAGTTCGCTGCCGCCATGCCCCAACCGGTCAAGCTCGGCGTGCAGCTCTTCGGCAAGCACAAACTGCACGCCTACCCTTACCGCGACGCCTACCTGCTCGAGGACGCCCGCCAGATCCGGGCCGCCGTCGACCTGCCCCTGGTGCTGCTCGGCGGCATCACCGACCGGGCCTCGATGGACCTGGCCATGCGCGAGGGGTTCCAGTTCGTGGCCATGGCCCGCGCCCTGCTGCGCGAACCCGACCTGCTGCACCGGATCGCGAAGGACCCCGCGACCCCGTCCCTGTGCGTGCACTGCAACAAGTGCATGACCGCGACCTACGGCGGCACCCACTGCGTGCTCGCACCCGACGCCCTGCGCAACACGGACCGGGGAGCACAGGCATGACCGGGCCCACCGTCGCCGACCTGCTCCTGGCCCGCGGGGGCGACCACCGCCCCGGGCTGCGCACCCGCGAACACACCTGGACCTGGGACGAGGTCGTGCGCGAGAGCGCCGCCCGCGCCGACCTGGCCCGGCGCCTGCCGGGGGAGGGCCCCCTCCACATCGGGCTCCTGCTGGAGAACGTGCCCGAGTACGTGTTCTGGCTCGGTGCGGCAGCCCTGGCCGGCGCCACCGTGGTCGGCATCAACCCGACCCGGCGCGGCTCCGACCTGGAGCAGGAGGTCGCGCACACCGACTGCCGGGCCATCGTCACCGACCGGGCCGGCGCCGCGCTGCTGGACGGACTCGACGTGGGGGTACCGCGCGAGCGGTTCCTGCTGGTCGACGGGCCCGAGTACGCCGAGCGGCTGGGGTCCACCCCGCCGCGGGCAGTGCAGGCCCCCGGCGTCACCGCAGACACCCAGCTCCTGCTGCTGTTCACCTCCGGCACCACCGGACGTTCCAAGGCGGCCCGGTGCACCCAGGGGCGCCTGGCCACGCTCGGCCGCTCCAACGCCGACAAGTACCGGGTGACCCCGCAGGACACCGCCTACTGCTGCATGCCGCTCTTCCACGGCAACGCCCTCATGGCTTTGTGGGCGCCCGCCCTGGCCACCGGCGCGTGTGTCGCGCTCACCCCGCGCTTCTCCGCCTCCGGGTTCCTGCCCGACGTGCGGTTCTTCGGGGCCACCTACTTCACCTACGTCGGCAAGGCGGTCTCCTACGTCCTGGCCGTGCCCGAACGCGGGGACGACCACGACAACCCGCTCACCCACGCCTTCGGGACCGAGGCCTCACCGGAGGACCGCGCCGCGTTCCGGCGCCGCTTCGGCTGCCGCCTGATCGAGGGGTACGGCTCCAGCGAGAGCGCCGGCATGATCCGACTGTCGCCGCAGGCCCCCGACACGGCCCTTGGCCTGCCCGCGCACGCCGGCGTACGGGTCGTCGACCCCGGTTCCCTGGAGGCCTGCCCGCCGGCCCGCCTCGACGACCACGGCCGGGTGCTCAACAGCCAGGACGCCGTCGGCGAGATCGTCGACACCGAGGGCGCCGCCCGGTTCGAGGGTTACTACAAGAACCCGGAGGCCGACGCCGAACGGGTCCGCCACGGCTGGTACTGGACCGGCGATCTCGGCTACCTCGACGACGCCGGGTTCCTGCACTTCGCCGGGCGTTCGGGCGACTGGATCCGCGTCGACGGCGAGAACACCTCCGCGCTGACCACCGAACGCATCCTGCGCCGCCACCCCCGGATCCTGGCCGCGGCGGTCTTCGCGGTGCCCGACCCGCGCTCCGGCGACCAGATGATGGCCGCGGTCGAGGTCCCCGAGGGCACCGGCTTCGACGACCTGGACCTGCCCGCCTTCCTCGAAGCGCAGGAGGACCTGGGCATCAAGGGCGCGCCCCGCTACGTGCGGCTGTCGCACGCACTGCCGACGACCGGTTCCAACAAGATCCGCAAGAAGGAACTCCGGCTGCAGGCCTGGATCACCGGCGACGAGGTTCACCGCCGGGCGGGGCGCGGGCGGACCGAGTACAGACCGATGACCGCCGCGGACCGGGACGCACTGCACGCCGAGTTCGCCGCCAACGGGCGCCTGCGGTTCCTGCCGACGGCGGTGGAGAGCGGGGTGGGCACACATGGACCTGCGTGAGACCGGTGAACAGCAACGCCTGCGCACGGAACTGCGCACCTACTTCGCGGGGCTGCTGCCCGAACACGAACGCCGCGCCGCCGGGGAAGAGGGGGTCGGCGGTGACCGGTTCCGGGAGATCGTCGCCCGGCTCGGCGCCGACGGGTGGCTCGGCCTGGGCTGGCCCACCGAGTACGGGGGACAGGGGCGCTCGGCCGAGGACCAGTACGTCTTCTTCGACGAGGTCCAGCGCGCCGGGCTCCCGTTCCCCTTCGTCACCGTCAACACCGTCGGCCCCACCCTCATGAACCACGGGACCGAAGAACAGCGCCGCCGGTACCTGCCGGGCATCCTCGCCGGCGAGACGGTCTTCGCGATCGGTTACACCGAACCCGGCGCCGGCACCGACCTGGCCTCGCTCACCACCCGCGCCGAACGCGACGGCGACGACTACGTGGTGCACGGCAGCAAGATCTTCACCAGCGGCGCCAACACCGCCGACCACATCTGGCTGGCCTGCCGTACCGATCCGGACGCGCCGAAACACCGCGGCATCACCATCCTCATCGTGCCCACCGACGCACCCGGTTTCTCCTGGAGCCCGATCCGCACCGTCGGCGGCATGCTCGTGACCGCCACCTACTACGACGGTGTCCGGGTACCCGCCGAGAACGTGGTCGGGGAGCCCGGCGGCGGCTGGGACCTCATCACCACCCAGCTCAACCACGAACGCATCGGCCTGGCCGCCCTGGGCGGGCGCATGCTCGGCCTCTGGGAGGACGTGTGCGCCTGGTCCCGCGACCACGGCGCCCTCGACCTGCCGTGGGTACGCCAGGACCTCGCCCGCGCCCACGCCGAGCTGGAGGCGATGCGGCTCGTCAACCACAAGATGACCGCCGCCGTGGCACACGGGTCCCTGACCGGGGCCGACGCGGCCGCTGCGAAGGTCTACGGCACCGAGACCCACGTGAGTGTGCAGCGCACCCTGCTCGGGGTCCTGGGCGCCGCCGGCCGCCTGCGCCCGGGCTCACCCGGGGCGGCGCTGGCCGGCCAGGTGGAACAGCTCTCCCGCCAGGGCATCGTCAACACCTTCGGCGGCGGGGTGAACGAGGTGCTGCGCGACATGATCGCCGTCCAGGGGCTGGGTCTGCCCCGCGGAAGGAGGCGCTGATGGGCAGCCCCCACGAACCCCATGAGTCACACAGCTCACAGGAGGAACGGTTGCGGGCCTTCGTCGGGCGCACGCTCGGGCCTCCCCGCCGCGCCCAGGACCCGGTCAACCTGCCGATGATCCGCCACTGGGTCGAGGCCCTGGGTGTGGACAACCCCGTCCACCTGGACGAGGACGCCGCCCGCGCGGCCGGGCGCGCGGGCGTGGTGGCGCCCGCGACGATGGTGCAGGCCTGGACCATGCGCGGGTACGCGGCCACCCAGGCGCCCCCGCCCGACGACGGTTCCGGGGCGCTGGTGGCAGAGCTGGCGGAGCAGGGCTACACGTCCGTGGTCGCCACCGACTCCGAGTTCGAGTTCCACCGCGAGCTCGTACCAGGCGACCGCGTGGAGGTCGAGGAGCGCGTCGAACGGATCTCCCCGGAGAAGGCCACCGCGCTCGGCCCCGGACGGTTCGTGACCACCGTGCGCACCTACCGCGACGCCCACGGGCAGGCGGTGGCCACCCAGCGCTGGCGCACCCTCCGGTTCCGCCCGCGACAGCCCGACCCCGAGCCGCCGGCGCTGCGGCCCAGGCCCGCGGTCAACCGCGACAACGCCTTCTGGTTCGAGGCCGCGCGCGAACACCGCCTGGTGATCCAGCGCTGCGTTTCCTGCGGAGAGCTGCGCCACCCGCCCGGCCCCTGCTGCCCGCACTGCCGCTCCTTCGAGTGGGACACCGTCCAGGCCTCCGGAGACGCACACGTGCACACCTTCACCGTCGTGCACCACCCCCGCCACCCCGCCTTCGACCTGCCCCACATCGTGGCCGTCGTGGACCTGGCCGAGGGCACCCGGCTGATCACCGACCTGGTCGGGACCGCCCCCGAACACGTCAGGGTCGGCATGCCGGTGCGCCTGCGCTGGCTCGAGGCCGACCCCGACCTCACGCTCCCGGTCTTCGCCCCGCACGAGCAGGAGGACCCCTGATGGACTTCACCCTCGACGAGGACGTACGTGCGGTGCACGACCTGGCCGAACGCATTCTCACCGACCGAGCCACCCCCGAACGCATCGGCAAGGTCGAGTCCGGGCCCGAGCGCGTCGACACCGACCTGTGGGCGGACCTGGCCGGCGCCGGGCTGCTCGGCCTCCCGATCCCGGAGGAACACGGGGGCGCAGGGTTGGGCCCCGCCGCCGTGTGCGCGCTCCTGGAGGAACAGGGACGCACCGTCGCGCCCGTCCCGCTGTGGACCGCCGCCGTCGCCGCGCTCGCCATCGGCCGCCACGGGACCGCCGAACAGCGCCGCGCCCTGCTGCCGACGCAGGCCGCCGGTGCCTCCCGAACCACGCTCGCCCTGGAGGAGTACGGCCCCCACGCCCCCGCCGAACCCCGGTGCACCGCCGTGCCCGACGGTCCCGGATGGCGCCTGGCCGGCGAGAAGGCCGCCGTGCCCTCACCGGCCGGCGCCGACCACGTGCTCGTCTCCGCCCGAACCGGGCAGGGAAACGGGCTCTTCCTCCTGCCCACCGCGGCCGACGGCGTCCGCTGGGACCCGGTCACCACCACCGACCGCGACCGCGCCGCCGCCCTGCGCCTGGAGAACGCCCCCGCCCAGGCCCTCGGGTCCCCCGGGGACGGCACGCTCGAACACACCCTGGACCTGGCCGCCACCGCCCTGGCCGCCCTCCAGCTGGGCACCGCCCGCGGAGCCCTGGACCTGGCCGCCGCCCACCTGGCCGCACGCGAACAGTTCGGCCGGCCCCTGGCCACGTTCCAGGCCGTGCAACACCAGCTCGCCGACTGCTACATCGGCATCGACGCACTGCGCGTGTGCCTGTGGCAGGCCGTGGCCGCGCTCGAGGAGGAACGCCCCGCCACGTCCGAGGCCCTGGTCGCGCACTGGTGGGCCGCCCGCGCCGGCACCGACACCGTGCACCGCGTCCAACACCTGCACGGGGGCGTGGGAGTGGACGTCGACCACCCCGTGCACCGGTACTTCCTGTGGGCCAAACAGACCGCCGGGACCCTCGGCGGCGACAGCGCCACCCTGGCCGCCCTCGGCGACACCCTCGCCGACCGGCTCCGCACCGGGGTCCGGGCCGGCGACACCCTCCCGGAGCTCTCCCTGCCCCTGACCCGCACCTTCGTCATCGCGTCCGCCCTCGCCACCCGCGACTACCAGGACGTGCACCACGACCCCGACCTCGCCCGCGCCCGCGGCTCCGAGGACGTGTTCATGAACATCCTCACCACCAACGGCCTCGTGGAGCGCTACGTCACCGACTGGGCCGGGCCCGCCGCCGTGCTGACCGCCCTGCGCATCCGCCTGGGCGCACCCAACCTGCCCGGCGACACCTTCGTGCTCAACGGCGAGGTCACCGCCGTGCACCCCGACCGCACCGTCGAGATCGCCGTACGCGGCACCAACAGCCGCGGCACCCACGCCCACGGAACCGCCGTGGTGCGCCTGCCCGGGAAGGAGACCCCGTGACCCGCACCGCCCCCCGGCCCGGGGCCGCGGCGGTGGCCGGCATCGGCGCCACCGAGTTCTCCAAGGACTCCGGACGCAGCGAGCTCAGCCTGGCCTGCGAAGCCGTCCTGGCCGCCCTCGACGACGCCGGTCTGGAGCCCCCCGACGTCGACGGCCTGGTCACCTTCACCGCCGACACCACCCCCGAGGCCGAGCTCGCCCGCGTCACCGGCATGGGCGAGCTGGCCTTCTTCTCCCGTGTCGGTTACGGCGGCGGCGCGGCCTGCGGGACCCTCCACCAGGCCGCCATGGCCGTGGCCACCGGCGCCGCCCGCGCCGTGGTCTGCTACCGAGCCTTCAACGAACGCTCCGGCGTGCGCTACGGGCTCGGCCAGGCCGACCGCCCCCTGGCCACCGGCGCAGACCGGGCCGCCTACTCCTGGATCACACCGTTCGGGCTGTCCACCCCCGCCCAGTGGGTGGCGATGTTCGCCCGGCGGTACATGCACGAGTACGGCGCCACCAGCGAGGACTTCGGCCGCGTGGCGGTGCTCTCGCGCGCCCGCGCCGCCACCAACCCCCGCGCCTGGTTCCACGGCCGTCCCATCACGCTCGCCGACCACCAGGCCTCCCGCTGGATCGCCGAACCCCTGCACCTGCTCGACTGCTGCCAGGAGACCGACGGCGGCCAGGCGCTGGTCGTGGTCTCCGCCGAGCACGCGCGCACCCTGCGCCGTCCGCCGGCCGTCCTGGCCGCCACCGCCCAGGGGTCCGGCCCCGACCAGCACATGATGACCAGCTACTACCGGCCCGACATCACCGGCATCCCGGAGATGGGCCTGGTCGCCCGCCGCCTCTACGAACAGGCCCGCACCGGCCCCGACGGCATCGACGCGGCGATCCTCTACGACCACTTCACCCCGCTGGTGCTGCCCCAGCTCGAGGAGCTCGGGTTCTGCGCACCCGGGGAGGCCCGCCACTTCGTCGCCGACGGCCACCTCGAGCCCGGCGGACGCCTGCCCGCCAACACCCACGGCGGCCAGATCGGCGAGGCCTACCTGCACGGCATGAACGGCATCGCCGAGGCGGTCCGGCTCGTCCGCGGCACCTCGGTCAACCAGCCCCGGGAGGTGGGCCGGGTCCTGGTCACCGCGGGGACCGGCGTGCCCACCAGCGGGCTCGTCCTGGAAGGAGAACGGTGAACGCCGGAACCTGGCGGGGACACGACCTCGGAACCCGCACCACCAGCTACGACGAACGCGAAGCCATCCTCTACGCCCTCGCCGTCGGGGCGCGCGCCGACGACCTCGACCTCGTCTTCGAGGAACGCCTGCGCGTGCTGCCCACGTTCGCGCTCACCCGCGCCCAGTGGGCCCCCGACGCCCTCGGCGAGCTCGGCGCCTTCGACACCGCCACCGCGGTGCACGGGTCCCAAAAGCTGCGTGTGCTGCGTCCCCTTCCGCGCTCCGGGGAACTGACGATGTCGGCCTACGTCGCCGAGGTGTGGGACAAGGGGTCGGCCGCGGTCTTCGACGTGGAGGTGGTCAGCTCCCACTTCGTTGCCACCTGGTCGCTGTTCGCGCCGGGCCGCGGCGGGTTCGGCGGGCGCCGGGGTCCCTCCGCCCCGAGACCGCAGGAGCAGGGGCCCGGCCACACCCTCGACCTGTCGACCTCCACCGAACAGGCCGCCCTGTACCGGCTCCTGGGTGACCGGCACCACATGCACATCGACCCGGAGGCGGCGAAGGAGGCCGGAATGCCCCGCCCGTTCCTGCACGGGCTGTGCACCCTCGCCTCGGCCGTGCTGCCCCTGGCCGACGCGGCCGGCGAACACCCCGCCGACCTCACCGAGCTGGAGGGACGGTTCACCGCGCCCGCCTTCCCCGGGGACCGGCTCCGGATCAAGGCCTGGGAGCACGGGCGGGGCACCGGACTGCGCTTCGAGGCCGGCGCCCCGGACGGACCGGTGGCGCTGTCGGCCGGGCGGGCTCAGTTCCGCGTCGCCACGTAGCGCGCGGGGACCTCGCCCCCTCCGTGCACGGCCAGATCGGCGCCGTTGACGTAGGCGGCCCGGTCCCCGCCCAGGTACAGGCACGCGTCGGCCACGTCGTCGGGCCGGGCCATCCGCTCCATGGGGATCAGCCCGGCCACCGCGGCGCCGCCGTCCTCCCCGTACTCCCCGGCGGCCGCCTCGGTGCGCACCAACCCCGTGGTGATGTGGTTGACCCGCACCCGGGGCGCCCACTCCAGCGCCAACGCCCGCGTCAGGGCGAGCAGCCCCGCCTTCGCCGCGGTGTAGGCGGCCGTGCCCGGCTGCGGGTCGTGGGCGGCCACACTGCCGATGTTGACGATCGACCCGCCCTCCTCCCGGCCCTGCATGACACCGTTCGCGGCCTGCGCCACGTAGAAGGGCGCGAGCAGGTTGAGGTCCACGATCCTGGCCACGAACCGGGGTGAGACCGTCGCCGCCTCCGCCGAGGGCGACCCGCCGGCGTTGTTGACCAGCACGTCCAACCGGCCCAGGTGCGCGGCGGCCTCCTCCACCAGCCGCGCCGCCTCGGACGGGTCCCGGATGTCGGCCGACACGAACCGTGCCGTCCGGCCCCCGCCGCTCGGGAGCGTGTCCGGGGTGCGCCGGCCGCCCACGACCACCCGCGCCCCCGCCTCAAGGAACCGCCGCGCGACCACGGCACCGATGCCCTGGGTCCCGCCGGTCACCAGGACCGTTCGCCCGCTCAGATCCGTCGTCGTGCCCATCGCCGTCCTCTCCGCGCTGCGCGCACTGCTCGGGCCGCCACGGGCCCCGGAACGGCCGACCCTAGGAACCCCCACCCTCCGCGGGGGAGCCGGTACCGCTCACCGGGACCCGCCGCCACCGCACCCCCGTGCCGGGCCACGCTGGTCGCCACACCACCGGCAACCCGACAGGGAGCGCGCACGCATGGGTACGGACGAGGCGCTGACGATCCCGGGGGCCCTGGCCCGCGCGAGGCGGGACCACCCCTCCACCGAGGCCGTCGTGGACGGGCACACCCGGCTGACCTACGCCGACCTCGGCGCCGCCGTCGACCGGGCCGCCCGCGCGTTCCGGTCCCACGGGGTGGGACGGGGAGACCCGGTCGCGATCTGGGCCCCCAACGGGCTGCCGTGGATCCTCGCGGCCCTGGGTGCGCTGTCCGCCGGCGCCGTGCTGGTACCGCTCAACACCCGGTACAAGGGGGAGGAGGCGCACTGGATCCTGGCGCGCAGCCGTGCCCGGTTCCTGTTCGTGGAGAACGCCTTCCTCGGCCAGGACTACCTGGGCATGCTCGGCGCCCGGGGCACCGAACCCGGCGTGCCCGGCCTGCCCGACCTGCGCTCCGTGGTCACCTTCGACGCCGCACCCGTGCCCGGGGCCCTGCCCTGGACCGGCTTCCTGGCCTCCGGCGACCACGACCCCCGTCCCGTGCCCGCTCCCGGCCCCGACGACCTCTCCGACGTGCTCTTCACCTCCGGCACCACCGGCCGCCCCAAGGGCGTGATGTGCACCCACGCACAGAACGTGCGCACCTTCGACGCCTGGTGCGAACGCACGGGGCTGGAACACGGCGACCGCTACCTGGTGATCAACCCGTTCTTCCACTGCTTCGGTTACAAGGCCGGCATCGTCGCGTGCCTGCTGCGCGGAGCCACCATGGTGCTCCAGCCGGTCTTCCGCGCCGAGGAGACCCTGCACCTGGTCGAGGCCGAACGCATCACCGTCCTGCCGGGGCCCCCGACCATCTACACCACCCTGCTCGACACCCCGGGGCTGGCCGAGCGCGACGTCTCCACCCTGCGCCTGGCCGTGACCGGCGCCGCCTCGGTCCCGGTCCGCCTCGTCGAACGCGTGCGCACCGAACTCGGCATGCACGTGGTCACCGCCTACGGCCTCACCGAGTCCTGCGGAACCGTCACCGTCTGCTCCCTCGGCGACGGCGACACCACCGTGGCCACCACCTCCGGCCGCCCCATCGAGGGCGTGGACGTACGCATCTCCGACGCCGGAGAGGTCCTCGTGCGCGGCCACAACGTCATGCGCGGCTACCTGGGGGAGGAGGCCGCCACCGCAGAGACCGTCGTGGACGGCTGGCTGCACACCGGCGACCTGGGCCGCCTCGACGGCAACGGCTACCTCACCATCACCGGGCGGCTCAAGGAGATGTTCACCGTCGGCGGGTTCAACGTCTACCCCGCAGAGGTCGAACAGGTCCTCACCCGCCACCCCGACGTCTCCGAGGCCGCCGTCGTCGGTGTCCCCGACCCGCGCATGGGCGAGGTCGGGCGCGCCTACGTCACCGCCCGCCCCGGCACCGACCCCGACCGCGACGCCCTGGTCGCCCACTGCCGCGAACGCCTGGCCAACTTCAAGGTGCCCCGGGAGGTCGTGGTCCTGGACGCCCTTCCGCGCAACGCCGCCGGCAAGGTCCGCAAGGTCGACCTGCCCACCGGATGAGGACGATCGACCGTTGGTCGGGGCGGCGGACGGTTCTGTGCTCGATGTCAGGAGCGAACGGCACGTTCGGGGTCGGGGTGTTCGATCGGGTTCGTTGGTGTTCCCTCGGGGTGGTGGTTCGTCGGGGTCGGGAACGATAGCCCGGCCGGCCCTGCGCGCAACCCGCGTCGGCGCCACCCCCTGATCTCCTGGATGGGCGGAGAGAGTGGCGGGTTGGGTGGTTGCCTCCCGTGGCGCCTCGGGGTGTGCGCTCCGGGCCTGTTCGCCGGGCTGTCCCGACCCGCATCGACGAACCCCCTTCGCCCCCGAGGCCCCCGCCCGCAGCCAAAAGAACGGTGGGTACTGCTATCCCCCTTGGGTACTTCATTGCGACCAACGGTCCAGGCGTGTGCGCGGTGGCTCGCTCCTGCGACGGCAACGGCACAGGCGAGCCCCGCGCGCTCCCGGCAGGGCATTGGGTGTCAGGGGTGGCGGCTGTGCGGGATCCTCCGACGCCCCGCGCACTCCCGGCCGCGCATTGAGTCCCAGGGGTGACACGCGTGTGGACAGCCGTCCTGGATTGGAGATTCTCCGATACCCCTGGGCTGATTTTTGGGCGCGACTTCCCCTGCCCCAGAATAACCGATAAAAAGCACCCCGCGGAGTTATCCACAGGACCATTTTTGCGGGGAATGCGGGCGACCGGAAATAGGTGTGAGTGGTGGCCCCGTGGCCGTTATTGGTAAGGGTTCTGTTTCCTTTGGGAAACTACCGCTTTCTGGCCCCGGGGCGTATTGTTGGATTATGGCGAACGACACCACCGGACACGCGCACTCGGCCCCGGGCACCGGCCCGGACCCGGCCGTGTCCGCGCTGATGGCCGCGGTGGCGGTGTTCATCCAGACTCTGTCCGGGGATGTGCCTTTCGGCACCGGCGGAACCGTTCTGGANATTTCCTTTGGGTAACTACCGCTTTCTGGCCCCGGGGCGTATTGTTGGATTATGGCGAACGACACCACCGGACACGCGCACTCGGCCCCGGGCACCGGCCCGGACCCGGCCGTGTCCGCGCTGATGGCCGCAGTGGCGGTGTTCATCCAGACTCTGTCCGGGGATGTGCCTTTCGGCACCGGCGGAACCGTTCTGGAGCGCATGAAGGCGGTGCGCGAACAGATCGATAAGCTCACCTTTTCCATGCTCGCGCCG
>NZ_JADBGI010000045.1 GCF_014892575.1 Nocardiopsis coralli
CGGTTTCACGTTCCAGGCCTGGGGCCCGGCCTCGGACGGCGAGCGCCTCAAGGCGGCGCTGGCCTCCTTCACCGCCCCCTACGGCACGACCGAGAAGACGCCCGGTGGTGCCGACGGCACCAACGGCACCGGTGCCGACCTCGGCCTCATCCCCGCGGGTGAGTCGGTGACCTCGCGCTACGCGCGCACCTACGACGCCCTGATCTCCGCGGCCGGGTTTGCTCACGGCCACCACGGCCACACCGACGGCACCGGCTTCGCCGGTACCACCACCGCTGCTGCTGCCGCTGGCGGCGACGCTGGCACCGAGGCTGGCGCCGACTCCGTCGGCCACGCCGACGGCGCTGGCGCCGGGGCTGGCTCCGGCGGCTCGGCCGAAGCCGCTGCCACTGGCGCCAGCAACGGTGGTGGCTGCTCGCAGCCGCCCGGTACCAAGGCCGTCATCAACATCACCGTGCCCCTGTCGGCACTGCTCGGCTTCGGCTTCGCCTTCAAGAACCAGAACGAGACCGACACCGGCAACGACGCCAACGGCGTCGCCTACCCCGCCGCCGGGGCCGCGGGCGCCGCCACCGCAGGTGGCACCAACACCACCGGGGCAACCGGGAACACCGGGGCGAGTGCCGCCCCCGGCCCCGAGCCGGGCGCCGAACCGGGCCCCGACCCCGGCGGCGGCACCGGTGGCGGCGTCACCACCACCGCCACCGCCACCGCGGGTGGCACCAACGCCAACACCGGGCCGCCCTCTACCGTCCCCGGCTTCCCGGGCTACCCCGGTGTGGCCGTGACCGAGGACGGCAACGTCCTCGCCCTGTCCGCGGTGCGCGCCATGGCCCCCACCGCCCAGATCCGCCGGTTGATCTTCGACGACCGCACCGGCCTGCCCCTGGACCTGGGCCGGGCCCACCGCCTGGCCCCCGGGTACCTGCGCACCGCCGCCTTCGCCGGGCACACCACCTGCGCATGGTCCGGCGGGTGCGACGTGCCGGTCTCGCAGTGCGAGGCCGACCACATCACCGAGTTCTCCCACGGCGGCGAAACCAAGGCCACCAACCTCCAGCCCCTGTGCTCGACCCACAACCGCGCCAAGTACCGCCACTCCCGCACCGAGAACACCCCCACCAACGGGACCGGTGGTACCGGTGGCGGCGCCCACGGCGGCTCGGGTGCCGAAGCCACCGGCACCACCGACACCGGCACCGGCTAGACCAGCAGGCCAGCAGGCCCCTTCCACAGGCCGCCCGCCCCAGGCCCGATCCCCCTGCCGAGCCCCGCTCTGGCCGTCGGAGAATCTCCAGACCCGGGTCCGGTGGGTGCGCGCTGGGGCGGCGACTGCTGCAACTGGCCCCACCGGACTCACCAGCGCCACCAGCAACCAGGGGTGGACCCCAGAACAGGTCCGCCCGGGCCCACCCGCACACCCCGCCACCCCCGACACTCAATGCCCTACCGGGAGCGCGCGGGGGCCCAGGAGGCCGCCCGCACACGTGCCACCCCTGGGACTCAATGCCCTACCGGGAGTGCGCGGGGCTTGCCTGTGCCGTTGCCGTTGCTGTCGCAGGAGCGAGCCACCACGCACACGCATGGACCGTTGGCCGCAATGAAGCACCCCAGGGGGTGAGGTAGTTGCCGTCAGCTCTGCCCACGTTCCTTTGGGCTGGCGGGGGCCTCGGGGGAGCGGGTGGTTCGTCGATGCGGGTCGGGTCAGCCCGGCGAACAGGGCCGGAACGCACACCCCGAGGCGCCGTGAACAACCACGCACAACGCCGACACATTCACTCCGACTCGGAAATCAGGGGGTGGCGCCGACGAGGGTTGCGTGAGGGCCCGGCCGGGCTATGATCCGGCCCCGACGAACCACCACCCCCGAGGCAACACCACAGAACACCCCACCCCCAGAACCTCCGACACCACCCATGCACAACACCCCACCCTGACAACACCTCATCGCCGGGTCGCCCCCCCGGGTCGCCCCCCCCCGGGTCGCCCCCCCGGCCGCCCCCTGGCCAACCCGGCGCTACCTCTCTGAGCCGTGAACGACCCGGGAGCTCAGGGCCGCAGTACCAACTCGTCCNAGAACCTCCGACACCACCCATGCACAACACCCCACCCTGACAACACCTCATCGCCGGGTCGCCCCCCCGGGTCGCCCCCCCCCGGGTCGCCCCCCCGGCCGCCCCCTGGCCAACCCGGCGCTACCTCTCTGAGCCGTGAACGACCCGGGAGCTCAGGGCCGCAGTACCAACTCGTCCTCCGCCTTCTCCTGCACGGCTTCCTCCGACACCGCCCACGGCAGGGTTCCGCCCTCGCTCCACAGGTCCAACTGGTCGTCGTAGTTGCTGTGGAACGCGTGGCCCGAGTTGCCCGTCAGGTTCACCCACGTGGACGCGTCGCGGTCCGAGAGATCCACGACCATCCGCATCGACGGCACGGACACGATCCCGTACCCCTCCGAGGCCTCCCACCCGGTCGCGTTGACGATGCCCGACCCGCCGGAGCTCTCCACCGGGCCCCGGTTGAACAGGCGCTCCACGGCCGAGATGCCCGAGGTTCCGAAGGACTCGTGGGTTGCGGTCAGCGTGTGCAGGTCGCCCCACCGCCACTCCGCCGGGTCGTCGCCGAGCAGGTCCTCGAGCTCGTCCGCGGCCTCCTCCATCGCCGCGGCGAGCACCTCCTCGCGCCCGCTGGTGTCCTCGCCCTCCCACCACGGGGAGTCGGGGTCCTCCAGCAGGTTGTTGACCACGTACATGCCGCGCGAGTTGTGGCTCATCTGCAGCGGCTCGATCTCGTCGAACAGCTCCGGCAGCAGGTGACGCCACGTGGCCTGGTAGAACGCCGCGCCCGCGGAATCGGGGTCGGTGTACAGGTCCCAATCGGCGAGCTGCGCCTGCGCCTGCGCGGCGACCCCGTCGACGTCCGCGGCCACCAGGTGCGGGACGAGCGGCTCGGCGGCCAGATGGTAGGAGTCCATGTGCATGCGCTCCATGTCCTCCACCCCCACGGGGCCGTCGGACAGCGCCTCCTCCGCCAGGTCGTTGATGCGCGCGCCCCGGTAGCCGTAGTCCCAGTCGTCGGTGAGCATGTGCGCGTACTCGTCGTCCACCGACGCCTGGTTCGCGGTCACCACCAGCCCGGACTCGGGGTTGAGCACGCTCGGCAGCTCCTCGAAGGGCACCCGGTCCTCCCACGCGTGGTCGGGCTCCCACCCCGGTGCGGGGTAGCGCCCGTCGCCCTCGCCGCGCACCGGGACGTGGCCCGGCGCCTGGTAACCGATGTTGCCCTCCGCGTCGGCGTAGACGAGGTTCTGCGAGGGGACCTCGAACGTGCGCGCGGCGTCCCGGAACCCGTCCCAGTCCCGGGCCCGGTTCATCAGGAAGATCGCGTCCGCGGTGCGCCCCGGTTCCAGCGCGGTCCACCGCAGTGACACGTCGTAGGAACCGTCCTGGTGGTTGCGTCCCACATCGCGCTGGTCGGCCCCGGCCTGGGCATCGGAGATGATCGGCCCGTTCACGGTGCTGCGGACGGTGATGTCGACGTCGTTGCCGCCCTGCACCTCGACGGTCTCCTCACGTGTCTCCACCGGAAGCGACTCGTCCCCGTAGCGGTGGTTCGTGCCGTCGACGTCCTCCAGGTAGAGGTCCATGACGTCCGGATAGAGGTTGGTGAACCCCCACGCGATCGACTCGTTCTGGCCGATGACCACCCCGGGCAGGCCGGCGAACCCGAACCCGGAGACGTCGTAGGGGCACTCCTCGGTGATCTCCGTGCAGTGCAGCCCGCCCTGGTACCAGGTGGAGGGCATCGACGCGCCGAGGTGGGGGTCGTTGGCGAGCAGGGGAGCGCCGGACTCGGTGTGCTCGCCCGAGACCACCCAGGCGTTGGAGCCCAGTTCCGCGCCGCTGCTGGGGCCGAGCAGGTCGGGCACGCCCTCGACGGAGGCGGCGACACGTTCGAGGGCTGCGTCCCCGGCCTCCGGGGTTCCGGTGTCCCCGTCCCCAGCCTCATCGTCCGCCGCGCCCCCGTCGTCCGCGGGCGCCCGCCGCGCGTCCTCCTCGGGGGAGGCGTCCGCGTCGGGTTCGGCGTGCTCCTCGGTCAGGGTCGTCGGCGCGTGTTCGTCGTAGGGGTAGGGCGGGAAGAGCTCGTCGATCGCCTCCTCGTCGAAGCCGTCGGCCAGCAGGCGCCCGCGCTCGGTCTCCTCCTCCATGTTGCCGCTGAGGTCCCAGGCCATGGCCTTGAGCCAAGCGAGGCTGTCGGCGGGTTCCCAGGGTTCGATCTCGTGGCCGCCGTTCATCACGGTCAGGAGGCTGTGCTCGAGGGAGGCAGACGCGCCCCCGTTCTGCTCGAGCCAGGCGTTGACCCCGTCGGCGTAGGCGTCCAGGTGGGCGCGGGTGTCCTCGTCGAGGAGCTCGTACTCCTGCTCGGCGACGTGCCGCCAACCCATGGTGCGCAGGAAGATGTCGGTCTCCAACTGCTCCGGGCCGAACAGCTCCGACACCCGCCCGGCCGTGACGTGGCGCCGGAAGTCCATCTCCCAGAAGCGGTCCTGCGCGTGGGTGAAGCCCTGGGCCATGAACAGGTCGTCGGCGTGGTCGGCGTACACGTCGGTGACGCCGTGTTCGTCGCGCACCACCGTGACCTCTGAGGCCAGCCCGGGGAGGTCGAGCTCGCCGGAGGTCTGCGGGAACGGGCGGCGCACCGCCCACACGCTCAGGAGCGCGGCGATCAGGGCGAGGACGGTCGCGGTGGCCAGGAAACCCAGAAGCACTCGAACGAGGACGTGCTTACGCAGAACACCCATGGCGGAACTTTAGGGTGCGCTGGGTCACACAAGCCATGATCCGGGCGGCCCCGATTCGTATTTGTTACCTGAAGGTAGGACCCCGGTGCCGACCGGATCAATGTTCCCCTAAGGTCAGGCCTGCACACCCGCCTCGGACGCCTCCGCACGCAACTTCTCCACCAGCTCCGCCGCGGGGAGGTCCCGCGCCTTGCGCCAGCCGCGCCCGGCCCACAGCGCCATGCCGCCGGTGTCCCCCGCCTTGGCCGCGGCCGCGCGCAGCGGCTTGGTCATGTGGTGGATCTCCGGGTAGGCGAACGGTGCACCCAGGTGCTCGTCGATGAAGCGGTTGACCAGCCCCCGCGCGGGGCGTCCGGTGAAGGCCCAGGTCAGCGCCGTTTCGGTGAAAGAAGGGTCGCGCAGGGCGAGCTTGTGGTCGGGCTGAGCGCCGCTCTCCGGGCAGCACAGGAACGCCGTCCCCAGCTGCGCGGCGACCGCCCCGGTGTCCAGGACCGCGGCCACGTCCCGCCCGGTCATGACGCCGCCCGAGCCGATCACCGGGATGTCCACGGCCTCGATCACGTCCGGAAGCAGGTCCAGCAGGGGGCGGTCGTGGCCGTGGACCGGGTCGAAGGTGGCCCGGTGCCCGCCGGCCTCCACGCCCTGCACGCACAGGGCGTCGGCGCCCTGCGCGGCCGCCAGACGCGCTTCTTCGACGGTCGTCACGGTCACGACCGTCGCCGAGCCGGCCTCGCGCAGCCGGGCCAGCACGTCAGCGGAGGGGCAGCCGAAGGTGAAGCTCACGATCGGAACCGGGTCCTGGGTGAGCAGGTCGAGCTTGGCGCCCCAGCCGTCGTCGTCGTGGACCGCCTCGCCGATGGTCGCCCCGTGGCGCTCGGCCTCCTCGGCCAGCTCCTGGCGGTACTCGTGCAAACGGTCGGGGTCGCCCTCCACGTCCGAGGGCACGAACAGGTTCACCACGAAGGTGTCCACGCCCTGCTCGCGGACGGCGGCGATCTGCGTGGCGAGGGCGTCGGCGCTCAGGTACCCCGCGGCCAGCGAACCGGTGGCCCCGGCGCCGTGCACCGCCGCGACCAGGTCCGGTGACGAGGCACCGCCCGCCATGGGCGCCTGGATGATCGGGCGTACGTTCAGAAGTCCTGACGCGGTCATTTTCCCACTCCCTCCGATTGCCTCCGAAAAGGCTAACAGTCGGCTTTGTTTCGGCCAGAGATCGGCATGCCGTTCCTGCGCTGGTGCATCGGGGGGAATTCGCGGGGTCCTGGCGCACGTAGGACGCCGGCCCCGCGAATTCGGTTGACCGCTCATAATGGCGGAAAGGTGTGTCGGTGGTCACCAGGGAAAATGTGTCCCGGGTTCTGCGTTTTTCCCGGCCGGCCCCGGAGGAGCCCGCGGACCCTCCGGGGCCGTGCCCGTCAGAGCCTCTTGTCGAAGAACGGGACGACCGACTTCAGTGCCTCGCCCGCCCCGTGCGGGCGGTCGTACAGGTCGTAGTGCGAAGCGCCCTCGACCTCCAGGAGCTGCTTGTCGATGGACGCCGCCCGCCCGTGGACCTCGTGGCCGTCGCGGTGGGCACCGAACGCGCCCTGCTTGTCCCGGTCGCCGATCACGATCAGCAGGGGCTGGTCGAGGAGCTCCTCGACCAGGTGGAACGCGTCCCACCCCAGCGCGGCCGTGCCGTGCGCGACCTCGAAGCGCACGTGCCCGTTCTCCGCCCGGCCCCGGTCGGTGCGGTAGTAGTCGAAGGCCTCGATGATGTCGATGTCGCCGGTCTGCTGCGCGGCCTCGGCCGTCTCGGGCAGGAACCCGTTGACGGCGCTCGCCGCGCCGCGCGCCTCCGCCGTGCGCTGCTGGGCGATCGCATTGAGCGCCTCGATGGGCCCGCCGCTCTGCCCGGCCATCTGCCGCTGGAGGTTGCCGAAGTTCGCGCCGGTGACCGACACGACCGCCTTGAAGCGCTTCTCGGTCTTGGCAGCGGCGAGCGCGTAGCCCCCGCCGCCGCAGACGCCCAGCACACCGATCCGGTCGGCGTCGATGTAGGGCAGCGTGACGAGGTGGTCGACGACGCGGCTGAAGTCCTGCACGCGCTGTGCGGGGTCCTCGAGGAACCGCGGTTCCCCTCCGCTCGCGCCCTGGAAGCTGGCGTCGAACGCGATGACCACGTAACCGGCCTCGGCGAGGGCCGGCGCGTAGATGTTGCCGGCGGTCTGCTCCTTGCAGCTGCCGATCGGGTGGGCCGCGACGACAGCGGGGTAGGAGCCCGAGGCGTCGAAGCCCGGCGGGAAGTGCAGATCCGCGGCGATGTCCCAGTACATGTCGGCGTTGCGGAACGTGACGTGCTCGATGGCTCCGGTGCTCATGGGTGCCTCCGTCGAAGGTGTGATTCCGGGGCGTTCCCCCGTCGTGCAACCCACTCTCACGCGCCGCGGGGAACCGGACCAGACCGTGTGTGTGCCTAGGAAAGATCTGTCCCAGGACAACGACGACGGGCTGTCCTACCGTAGAGCCATGTCCGTGTCACCGCAGCTCAAAGCCCTCGGCGACTTCTTCCGGGTCAGGCGGAGCGAGCTCTCCCCGGGAGATGTCCCCGCCAACGTCGTGGGAACCTCGACCCGGCGGCGCGTCGCAGGCCTGCGCCGCGAGGAGGTCGCGCAGCTCGCCGCGGTCAGCGCCGACTACTACACGCGAGTGGAGCAGGGCCGGATCGCGCCCTCCGACCAGGTCTTCGCGACGCTGTGCCGGACCTTCGCGCTGTCCGCGGAGCAGCGGGCCTACGCGGAGGAACTCCTCAACCACGCGCGCGGTTACGTGATGACCGTCCCGGGTCGTTACGTGATGACCGTCCCGGGTCGTGAGGCCGCCCACGACCGGCTCCAGCTCCTGCTCGACCAGCTCACCGATCTGCCCGCCATCGTCCTGGGCCCCCGGATGGACGTGCTCGCCTGGAACCCGCCGGCCGCGGCCCTGATCACCGATTTCGCACGCCTGCCCGCCGCGGACCGCAACTACGTCTCCCTCACGTTCACCGTGCCGGAGGTGAGGGAGCTGTACGAGGACTGGGCGTCGGTCGCCCGCTCCTGCGTCGGCATCCTCCGGCGGGAAGCGGCGCAGAACCCCGACGACCCCGAACTGGCCGCGCTCGTCGGCCGGTTGTCCATCGCCGACGACGACTTCCGCCGCTGGTGGGCCGAACACCGGGTCGCCGACCAGGACTTCGGCGCCAAGGTCCTGCACCACCCCACCGCCGGTCGCATGCGCCTGAACTGGGACTCCTTCACCTACGCGGGTGCGTCGCGGCAGCAGCTCATCCTGTGGTCGGCCGACGCAGGGACCCCCGACGCCGAGGCGCTGGCGACCCTGGTCCCGCAACCCGCCCAGTCGGCCCGCTGACCCGGGGCCAGGGCGTAGGCGCCCGACAGAACCGGACAGAGGTCGCCCCGGATCCCGTGTTTCTAGACCAGCACCTCGAAGAAGGCGGCCGCCAGCGCCGGCACCCCGGGGTTGCGTCCCCCGCGCGGCCACACCAACCCGAACGAGGACGCCGGCAGCCCCGCCACCGGGACCAACGCGACGTCCTCCGCGCTCTCGTACCCGTCGACCGAACCGCACAGCAGCATCGCGCCGCGCTTCAACGCGACCTGCCGCAACCCGTCGTCCAGGCCGTCCACGCTGTCCTGCTGCTGGATCGTCTTGCCCAACGGGGTTTGTGTGGGCGCGTGCACCCGCAACCAGTGGTCGGGCGTGCGCCGCACCGGTATGAGCGGCACCCGCGCCATGTCCTCCACCCCGACCGACTCGCGTGCGGCCAGCGGGTGATCGGCCGCGACCGCGAGCCTCTGCGGCTGCCGGTCGAAGACCGGCCCGACCACCAGGTCGCGTTCGCGCACCGGAAGGAGGACCACCGCCGCGTCCACCCGGCCGTCCCGCAGCGGACCGAACGGGTCGTCCAGGGGGTTCTCCACGACCTCCACCCGCGCCTCGGGCGAACGCTCCTCGAAGACCTTCACCGCACGCGCCACCGGGTCCCGCATCGGCCCCGGGAATCCCAACCGCACCATCCGTCTCCCGCTGGAAGCGCGGTCGCGTGCGTCCTCCAACACCGACACCAACGCCCCGTACGCCGGTCTCAGCGATGCCAGGAACTCCTCGCCGAACGGGCTCAGGCGCAGACGTTCCCCGGAGGTGTCCAGCAAAGGGGCGCCGATGCGGTGCTCCAACCGCTCCACGAGTTCCCGGGCCCTCTCCACCGACAGGCCCAGGCGCATGGCCACCCGGCCGAAGTGCAGTTCCTCCGCGACCAGGAGGAAGCACTCCAGTTCCCGGATCTCGATGCCCCGCACGCTCCCACCTTCCGCGTTCGACGTGCCTCTCATGGAAGCACGCGGGGATGTGCGGTTTTTGTTCGGCACGCGGTGACGGCCGGACCGACATATCGACCCGTCGACGCCGGAGCCCGGGCATCAGGGACCGTAACGGGCGCCGATACGCTCGGCGCGACACCGCCGACCTCCCGAGGAGACACAGCATGAGCGTGACCGCAGTCGTCACCGGCGCCAGCAGCGGCATCGGCGCCGCCACCGCACGCGGGCTCGCCGCCGAGGGCTACGACGTCGTCCTCGTCGCCCGCCGCGCGGACCGCATCGAAGCTCTCGCGAAGGAGATCACCGGCCGCGGCCAGCAGGCGCGGGCCCGGGTCGTCGACGTGACCGATCGCGCCGCCGTCGACGCCTTCGCGGACGAGCTCGACGGGTGCGGGGTGCTGGTCAACAACGCCGGCGGCGCCATCGGCACGGAGCCGGTCGCCACGGGTGACCCCGACGACTGGCGCACGATGTACGAGGTCAACGTGCTCGGGGTGCTCAACATGACGCAGGCGCTCCTGCCGAAGCTGGAGGCGAGCGGAGACGGCACCGTGCTCGTCCTGACCTCCGTGGCCGGGCACGTCGTCTACGAGGGCGGCGCCGGGTACGTGGCCGCAAAACACGGTGCACACACGCTCGCCGCGACCCTGCGCCTGGAGCTGGTGGGCAAGCCGGTGCGGGTCCTGGAGGTCGCGCCCGGCATGGTCAAGACGGAGGAGTTCTCCCTCAACCGGCTGCGCGGAGACAGTGAGGCCGCCGAGGCCGTGTACGCGGGGGTCCCCGATCCGCTGTCGGCCGAGGACGTCGCCGACACCGTCGTGTGGGCCGTCACCCGGCCGCCGCACGTCAACATCGACCTGCTCGTCGTGCGTCCCCGCGCGCAGGCGGCCCAGCACCGGGTCCACCGAGTCTCCGACGACGGCAACTGAGGGGAAGAGGGGAGGGGGCGGCGACGCCCCCGTGGGCCTGATCAGGCCCGATCGTCGCCGCCGTCCTTCTTGCCCTCGTCCTCGTCGTTCTTGTCGTCGTCACCGCGTAGGCCCTCGAAGGTCCCGCGCACGGTGTCCTTGGCGTTCTCGACGCCCTCGCGGGTGCGGCCCTTGAACTGTTCGGCCTGACCCTCGCTCTTGAGCTTGTCGTTTCCGGTGACCTTGCCGGCCATTTCCTTGAGCTTTCCCTTGGCCTGCTCGGCCTTGCCTTGGGACTTGTCTTCCTGACTCATGGGAACCTCCTTGCGGCTCCGATCGCTTCAGGTTGCTCTCACCCCCGTCCTCCCATGCCATTCGTGTTCTATTCATGTCCGCCGCACAAAATCCGGGTGTGCCATCGCACCCTGATCGATCACCGGCGCGGATGATTGCTGCCGCCTGTGCCGGGCAGGGCCATGGACGAGGCGGTCTCCAGATGTTCACGAAACACCGATAGCGAATGAATGGAGGGCGCATCATGGATCTGACTTTCCTCCAGCCGCTGTACGAGACGACCACCCCGGTGGCATCGCTCTACATCAACACCTCCCGCGACGCGGAGGACGCCGACCACGCGATCCGCGTCCGCTGGGACCAGGCGAGGAACGAACTCCAGGAGCAGGGCGTCGACGAACCGACGCTCGAGGCGATGGACGAGGTCGTGGGCGCGACCGAGGGTGTGCCCGGACCGCACGGGCAGGTCGTGTACGCGGCAGGCGGGAAGGTGGTGCTCCACTCCACCGTCTCCGAACCGCCGCAGGACCATGTCGCCACGGCCGGAACCCTGCCCGACCCGCTGCCGGCGCTGGCTGCCGAGGGGCGGCACGTCCCGCACGTGCTCGCCGTCGTCGACAGCATCGGCGCCGATCTCACCGCGGAGTACGCCGACGGGCGCACGGTGACCCGCCGGGTCGAGGGCGACGACCATCCGGTCCACAAGCCCCGCGGTGGTGCCTACCACCACAACCAGATGCAGCGGGCCGCGGACGAACAGGTCGGCCACAACCTCGACCAGGTCGTCGAGACGCTCAGCACGCTCGTCGACCGGAGCAACGCCGAGGTCGTCGCCGTCGCCGGCGAGGTGGCCGTGCGCGGCGACCTCGTGGAGAAGCTGCCCGAGCGGGCGCGGGACCTCGCGGTCGAGCTGGAGGCGGGTTCCCGGGCCGCCGGGTCCGAGGAGTCCCCGCTCGAGGAGGAACTGGACCAGTACCTCGAGCGCCAGGCCGACGAGGACGTGCGTTCGGCCGTGGAGTCCTTCGAGAGCGGGACCTCCGACGGGACGGCCGCCGAGGGCCTCGACTCCGTCGTGCACGCCCTGCAGCGCGGCCAGGTCGGGACGCTGCTGTGGTCGGACGAGCTGCCCGGGGCCGACCGGAAACTGTGGATCGGCCCGTCCGGTGAGCAGATCTCGCTGAACGCCCAGGAACTGCGCGACATGGGTGTGAGCGACCCGATCGAGGTCGGGGCCGGGCCCGCCCTGGTCCGCGCGGTCGCCACGACCGGCGCCGAGCTGGTGCTCGTGCCGGGGAAGAAGTTCGACCCCGACGAGGGGATCGCGGCCGCGCTGCGTTTCGCGTCCTGAGGGGCGACCGAGAGATCCGGGGGCGGGGTGCCGCACGCAGCGGCGCCCCGCCCCCCGTGTGTGCGGTGGGCCGAGCCTTCACGCGGGCACGGGGCGCGTGGTAGATGTGAGCTGTCTTACAAGGCCGGGTATGGGCCGTCCCGACCCGGCCGTCCGCTCATGCCTCCCGTAGTGCTAGGAGCCCCGGACTTGAGCCGCACCGCCCCCCGCCCCAGTTACGCGTCCGGCACCTCGGACTCCCCGCTGCTCGGCGACACCATCGGCGACAACCTCGCCCGCACGGTCGCCGCCCACCCCGACCGGGACGCGCTCGTCGACCGGGGCCAGGGTGTACGCCTGACCTACCGGGAGTTCTCCGACGCCGTCGACGAGGTCGCCCTGGGCCTGCTGGACCTCGGGGTGGCCGTCGGCGACAGGGTCGGGATCTGGGCGCCGAACTGTTCCGAGTGGGTGCTCACGCAGTACGCGACGGCGCGCATCGGAGCGGTCCTGGTCAACATCAACCCCGCCTACCGCACCCACGAGCTCGAGTACGTGCTCAACCAGGCGGGGGTCTCCGTGCTGGTGTCGGCGCCCTCGTTCAAGACCTCCGACTACGTCGCGATGGTGGGGGAGGTGCGCGGCGACTGCCCCGAGCTGCGCGAGACCGTCTTCCTCGACGGGCCGGACTGGGAAGCCCTGCGTGCCGCGGGACGCCGGGGCGATCCCGCGAAGCTGGACGGGATCGGGGCCGGGCTGTCGCCGGACGACCCGATCAACCTCCAGTACACGTCGGGTACCACCGGGTTCCCGAAGGGCGCGACGCTCTCGCACCACAACATCCTCAACAACGGGTACTCCGTCGGTGAGCTGCTCGGATACACCGAGCACGACCGGATCTGCATCCCGGTGCCCTTCTACCACTGCTTCGGCATGGTGATGGGCAATCTGGCCGCGACCAGCCACGGCGCGTGCATGGTGCTGCCGGGGCCGGGGTTCGAACCGGTCTCCGCGCTGGAGGCGGTGCAGGCCGAGCGGTGCACCTCGCTGTACGGGGTTCCGGCCATGTTCATCGCCGAACTCTCCTTGCCCGAATTCGACGGCTACGACCTGTCCAGCCTGCGCACCGGAATCATGGCCGGGTCACCCTGCCCGCAGGAGATCATGCGCCAGGTCATCGACCGCATGGGCATGGGCGAGGTCTCCATCTGTTACGGGATGACCGAGACGTCGCCGGTCTCCACCCAGACCCGGCGCGACGACTCCCTCGACCGCCGTGTGTCCACCGTCGGCAGGGTCGGCCCGCACCTGGAGGTCAAGGTCGTCGACCCCGGCACCGGCGTGACCGTGCCGCGCGGCGAGGCCGGCGAACTCTGCACCCGCGGGTACTCCGTCATGCTCGGGTACTGGGACATGCCCGAGAAGACCGCCGAGGCCGTCGACCCCGCGCGGTGGATGCACACCGGCGACCTCGCCGTCATGGACGACGACGGGTACCTCGCCATCACCGGCCGGATCAAGGACATGGTGATCCGCGGCGGTGAGAACATCTACCCGCGCGAGATCGAGGAAGTGCTGTACACCCACCCCGACATCCTCGACGCGCAGGTCATCGGGGTCCCGGACGAGAAGTACGGCGAGGAGCTCATGGCGTGGGTGCGCATGCGCGAGGGGGCCGAGCCCATCACCCGCGACGCGCTGCGCGACTTCTGCAGCACGCGGGTCGCCCACTACAAGGTGCCCCGCTACGTGCACGTGGTCGAGGAGTTCCCCATGACCGTCACGGGGAAGGTCCGCAAGGTCGAGATGCGCGAGCGCGCGGCCGAGCTGCTGGACGAGACCTGACCGGACGCCTCAGCCGCTGACCGAGTCGGGGTCGGTGGCGAGCACCTCGCACAGCCGGTCGAGCGCCGCCTCCGCCCCGTCGCCGTCGGGGCAGGCCACCGTGACCTCCTGACCGTGCCGGACCCCCATCGCCATGACCTGGAGCACGCTCGTGGCCGCCACCGGTTCGCGCCCCTCGTGGGCGATGGTCACGGACAGGCCGGTCTCCTTGGCCGCCTGCACGAAGAGCGTGGCGGGGCGGGCGTGCAGCCCGAGGAGGGCGGCGACGGCGACGGTGCGCTGGGGCATGTCGGTCCTCGGTTCTCAGGGGCGGGCGCGCGTGTTCGGGGTTCTTTCCCCGCGCACGGGCCCGCCCAACCCGACGGCCGGCCTCAGGTGGTGCCTGCGTCGGGCCAGTCGGAGGCGACCGCCTCGGGGGCGAGATCGAGCTGTCGGAGGAAGCAGGCGAGGAGCCTCTCCTGTCCCGGGCGCCCTTCCCGGACCCATTGGCGGTGTCCGAGCCCCAGGCAGGTGTGGAAGACCGCGGCGGTGATCCAGGGACGCGGGTCGGTCTCCGCGTCGACCCCCGTGCGTTCGGCCACCGCCCCGGCCAGGCGCGCTCGGCGCGAGGGGTCGATGCGCACGTTCGCCTCGGCCAGGTCCGGGCTGGTCGCGATGAGGTTGGCGGCGTCGCCCCGCTGGTGCAGTGACGCGTGTGCCAGCTGTTCCCAGTGGTCGCGCATCGCGTTGCGCAGGGCGGTGAACGGGCTCTCGTGTCCGGGGCGTTCGAGCAGTGCGGAGGCGAGGAGTTCGTCCACGTCCTCGACGGCGGACAGGAGCACCGCTTCCTTGGACGGGAAGTAGCGGAAGAACGTGCGCTGGGAGACCCCGACGGTGGCGGCGATCTCCTCGGTCGTCGTCTCCGGGTACCCGTTCTCGTGGAACAGGCGCAGCGCGGTGTCCATGAGGGTGCGGCGCGTGTGTGCCTTCTTGCGTTCCCGGAGCCCGGTGGGTTCGGGGCTCGCCGTGCTCATGGAGGGCCCTTTCGCGAGGTCGGCCGGTGCTCCGACGAGCATAACGCGCCCCCGGCGTACACTCCTCCTTATTTTGTCAGTGATTGCCAAGTGTCATTCGCTGACATATTCTCCGGGTGACGCCACCGCAGGAGGAGCAATGACGACACCGAACACACGCGCGCCCGCTGAGGCGCATGCCCCGACCGGCAACCCCTGGCACACGCTGGTCGCCGTCGCGTTCGGCGTGATGATGGTGGGCCTGGACGGCACGATCGTCGCGGTCGCGAACCCGGCCATCGGGGCGGGGCTCGGCGCCTCCATGGACCAGCTCCAATGGGTGCTCCACGGCTACCTGCTCGGCCTCGCCGCCTTCCTCGTGACGGCCGGACGGCTGGGCGACCGCTTCGGACACCGCCGCACCTACACCGTCGGACTGGTCGGGTTCGTCGCCACCTCCGTGGTGATCGCCCTCGCCCCGACCGTCGCCGCGCTCGTCGCACTGCGCGTGCTCCAAGGGATCTTCGGCGCCCTGCTGATCCCGGCCGCCATGGGCCTGCTGCGCACGTCCTTCCCACCGGAGAAACTGGGCCGGGCCTTCGGGGCCGCGAGCGCCCTCATCAGCACCGCCACGGCCGCCGGCCCCTTCGTCGGCGGTGTCCTCGTCGACACCTTCGGGTGGGAGGCGGTCTTCCTCGTCAACCTGCCCGTCGGAATCCTCGCGTTCGCCCTGGGCCTGCGGCTGCTGCCCCCGAACCGCGCCACCGACAGCAGCACACGCACCGACCCGCTCGGCATCGTGCTCATCGGGCTGTCCATGTTCGGGCTCGTCCGGGCCCTCGTGGAGGGGCCGCACCGGGGCTGGGCCGACCCTGCGGCCGCCCTCCCGCTCGGCGGGGCACTCCTCGCCGGCGCCGTGTTCGTGTGGTGGCAGCGCAGCACCGATCACCCGCTGCTGCCGCTGGAACTCTTCGCGAACCGGACCCTGTCGATCGGGGCCGTGCTCATGATCTGCATGGCGATCGGCCTCATGGGGACGCTGTTCTACGCCACCTTCTACCTTCAGGACGTCCGCGGCCTCGCACCCGCGCAGGCGGGGCTCGTCCTGCTCCCGATGACCGCCATGATGGCCGTCACCTCACCGCTCGCGGGCCGTGTCCTGGACCGGGCCTCACTGGCCGCGCCCACCGTGCTCGGGCTCCTCGCGGCGGCGGCCGGGGTGTTCCTGCTCTCGCGCCTGGAGCAGGACACCGCCGTCCTGTCCATGACGGGTGCCTTCGCCCTGTTGGGGGCCGGGTTGGGGGCCGTCATGACGGGGGCGACCGCCGCGATCGTGGGCAGTGCCCCGGTACGTCTGGCCGGGGTCGCCTCGGCCCTCCAACAGGCGGCCATGCAGCTCGGCGGTTCTCTGGGTACCGCGCTCCTCGGCGCGATGATGGCGGCGGACGCGGTGTCCGGCACCGACCCCGCGGTCTTCATGGACGGACTCGGCAGAGCCTTCACCCTGGCGGCGGCCGTCCTCCTGGCCGCCGCCGTGCCCGCCCTCTTCCTGAGGAGGCGCACCCCGGTGGATCAGGTGGTGTAGTCCGCGTTGATGCGGATGTAGCCCTCCGTCAGGTCGCAGCCGTAGACGGTGAACGCCCCGTCGGCGATGCCCAGGTCCACGCCGATGACGACCTCGCTGCCGGCCATGTACTCGGCCGCGCGCTGCAGCACCTTCTCGTCGGAGGGCTCGGGGTAGGTCTCCACGTCGCCGAAGACGATCCGCACGTTCTCCGGGTGGATGTCGGTCTCGTCGGAGCACTTGCCGACCGCCATCGCCACCCGGCCCCAGTTCGGGTCCGCGCCGTGCACCGCCGTCTTGACCAGCGGCGAGTTGACCACCGTCTTGGCCACACGCTTGGCCTGCGCGTCGTCGCGGGCGCCGGTCATGCGCACCTCGATGAGCTTGCCCGCGCCCTCGCCGTCGGAGGCGATCATGCGCACCAGCTGGAGCGCGACCCCGTACAGGGCCTCCTCGAACTCCCCGGTGTCGACGGGTCCGGCCAGGCCGTTGGCGAGGATCGCCGCGGAGTCGCTGGTCGAGGTGTCGCTGTCGATGCTCAGGGCGTTGAACGTGCGCTCCACGACCCGGCGGAAGACGGCGTCCAGCGTCTCCTTGTCGAGCTCGGCGTCGGTGAAGAACCAGGCGAGCATCGTGGCCATGTTCGGCTCGATCATGCCCACGCCCTTGGCGATGCCGGTGACCGTCGCCCCGCCCACGCGCGCGCTCGCCGTCTTGGGGGCGGTGTCGGTGGTCATCATCGCCGCGGCCGAACGGTCCAGGTCTGCGGGGGGCAGGGGAGCGGTCAGACCCCGGAAGGCTGTGCGCACCTTGTCCATGGGGTAGGGGCGGCCGATGACGCCGGTGGAGGCCACGATCATCTCGTCGGCGGGGATGCCGGCCGCGGTGGCCGCGAGCTCCTGCACCTCGCGGGCGTGCGCGGCACCCTCGGGGCCGGTGGCCACGTTCGCGTTCCGGGCGATGGTCACCACACCCCGCACGTCGCCGTCGGCGGCCGCGCGTCGGCTCTGCACGACGCTCGGGCCGGCGAACCTCGACTGCGTGAACACCGCCGAGGTGTGCGCGGGCACCTCGGAGACGACCACGAAGAAGTCGTCGTGGGGGTCCTTGATGCCGATGTTCCCGGCGACTCCGCGGAAACCGGCCGGTACGGGGGTCTGGTTGCTCATGCGGGCCAGCCTACTGGGGACACACGCACCCGATTACGGCCGCGACCTGCAAGGGTTTCGTACCGTTCGCAGTGGGGCCCCGGTGTGACATCGGCGCGGTTACGGGGTATCCGGCGTAAGAACACAACACCGGGGGGAGGCGTGTGGTGCGCGATGGTGACTGGCTCACGGAGACAGGGGCCCGGCTCCGAGGCGTCCTGAAGGTCATGGTGGACGCAGGGTGGCTGCCCGGCGGCGCCGCCGTCATCGGTACGGGAGGGATGTGGGAGTTCGTCGCGGTGGGGCGGACGACCGGGGACCACGACACCGCCCCCGACGTCTCCTACGACGTCGCGAGCCTGACCAAGGTCATGGCGACGTGGCCGCTGGTGGGGCAGGCGGTGGCGGAGGGGATGCTCGATCTCGACACCCCGGTGTCCGAATACCTGGACGCGGACGAGGACCTTCCGGGCGCGGGGGTGACCGCCCGGCAGATCCTCACCCACACCAGCAGACTCAACCAGGTCACGTGGTTGGAGCGGCACGTGGGCACGGAGCAGGACCTCGCCGAGGCGATCCTGTCCGACCCGCTGGAGGAACCCGGGTACCAGTACATCGACCAGGGGTTCATCCTGCTGGGCCTGGTGCTGGAACGGCTGTACGGAACCGGGCTGGAGCGCCTGGCCGCGGACCTCTGGGAGGAGATGGGGCTGCGTTCGACCACCTTCGGCCCGCTGGCCCGGTCGCCCTCCGTGGCACCCACCGAACGCCGCCTCGCCGGTGCCGCGCCCGCCTGGGGTGTGGTGCACGACGAGGCGGCGGCGCTCATGGGAGGGGTCGCCGGGCACGCGGGGGCCTTCACCACGGCGATCGACCTGGGTGCGTTCGCGCGGGAGATGCTGCGGGTGCACGAGGGCGGCAGCGGTCCGGTGCCGAAATCGTTCGTGCGTGCCAGCTGGCAGCCGCACGTGGACGCCGGGCACCGGCTCTCGCGCGGGCTGGGGTGGCTGGTCACGCCCGAGGGGGTCGTCTACCACAACGGTTTCACCGGGACGAGTCTGTTCATGCACCCGCGCAGCGGCCGGTACGTGGGTGTGCTGACCAACGCGGTGCACTACGGGCGCGACCGCACGGGGTTGACGGATCTGCGGTCGGCGGCGCGGTCGGCGCTGGTCCCGCAGGCACACGATTCCCAGGCCTGAAGGCCCGGCGCCGGGGTCACGGGGTCGGTGAGCGCAGGGTGGCCGGCAGTCCGCGCAGGAGTTCGGCCAGGCCGGCCGGCCCGGGCACGACCAGGTCGGCACGGTCGGCGACCTCGGTGACCTCGTCGGAGGCCGAGCACACCGTCACGCCGGGCACGCCTTCCTCCCGGAGCGCGGCCACCGCGTCGAAGGCGGGCAGGTCACCGAGGTCGTCGCCGGCGTAGAGCACTGCGCCTGCGGCCCTCTCGTGCACGAGGGCGGTCAGCGCCGCGCCCTTGTCCACGCCCTGTGGACGGAGTTCGACCACCATGCGCCCGGGCTCGGTGACCAGCCCGGCCCGCTCGGCCAGGCGCTCCAGGTGGGGGCGCACCAGGTCGAGCGCGGCGTCGGGGTCGGCGGCGCGGCGGGTGTGCACCGCGAGCGAGCGGCCCTTGTCCTCGATCCACGTGCCCTCGGGGGCGCCGACGGAGTCCAGGAGGGCGGGAAGCTCCCCGCGCACCAGGTCCACCCCCGGCGGCGGGTCGGCGGCGGTCAGGCGGCCGCCGACCCAGCGCTCGGCCCCGTAGTGGCCCAGCACGACGATGCCGGGCACCTCGTCCAGGCCGCCCAACTGCACCGCGGTCTCCGCGGGCCGGCCGGTGATCACCGTGACGGTGCCCACCCGCGCGGCCAGGGCGCTCAGGGCGGGAACGATGCCGGGGTAGGGGGCCGAGCTGCGGGGGTCGTCGACGATCGGCGCGAGGGTTCCGTCGAAGTCGAAGGCTGCCAGCGCCCGGTCGGGGGAGGACCGGAAAGTGTCCAGGCCGAGGCGCCCGGCATCGGTGCGGGGGGAGAGCGGGCGGGTGTCCATCAGAGGCGGATCCCCAGTTGGCGGGCGTTGCGCTGGCGTCTGCGGTCGGCGCGCAGCCTGCGCAGTCGCTTGACGGTCAGGGGGTCGAAGGCGAGCGCTTCGGGGCGCTCCACCAGGCCGTTGAGGAGTTGGTAGTAGCGGGTCGGCGAGAAGCCGAACTCGTCACGGATCGCCTGTTCCTTCGAGCCCTCGAACTTCCACCACTGGCGTTCGAAGGCGAGGATGCGCTCTTCGCGCTCGGCGAGGGCCGACTGGCCGTCCTCGGACGGACCGATATTCGGCATGGGACACCCCCTGGACGGGAAATTGGTTTGTCCGGATCGGCGCGACTCATGCTAGCGACTCGACATGCCGCGTGGAGGATCAAAAACCCATGACTGGCAGCATGGATACAGTTGCGTTCCCTACCCTCCGGGCCACTTGTACACGCCGGAATCCTGTGCTCATGACAGAATTATGGGGGTCCGGGGAGGGCCGCGTGGAACGTCGACCGCATCGTTCGAGGGAGCCTGACGTGCTCGGGGGAAACAACCGCACCATGATGCACACACGGCACGGGATCAGGGGGATCGCGGCGTCGTGCGCGGTCGTCACAGTGCTCGGGATCACAGCGGTTCCGGCCGCCGCCGAGAACACCGACAACGAGGGTCAGGCCGACTTCCGCCCCGACCAATGGGGGCTCGCGTCCATCGGCGCCACCGAGATGTGGGAGGAGACCGAGGGCGGGGGCATCGAGGTCGCCGTGGTCGGCCCCTCGGTGCACGAGGACCACCCGGACCTGCGGGACAACCTCACCGTCGACACCGGCCACGGCGACAACTCCGGGAACATGGACCTCGGTACCGGGATGGCCGGGCTCATCGCCGGGCACGGACACGGCATGGACGCGGACGGCGGTGTCCTTGGGGCGGCCCCCTCCGCCGCGCTTCTCGCGCTCCCGACCGGGGACGACGTGGACGGCGCGATCCGCGCGGCCGCCGCCGACGGGGCGCAGGTCGTGGTGCTGGCCGAGACCGACGCGGACCTGTCCTCGGCCACCGAGGCCGCGGTCGACGCCGGCGCCGTCGTGGTCGGACCGGCCGACGGCGGTGGCGACCCCAACGTGCTCACCGTCGCGCCCACGGACGAGGACGGTCAGCTCGCCGGCAACACGGCCGACGCCTCCGAGATCGACCTGACCGCACCCGGCGACGAGCTCTACACCGCCGGCCCGGACATGAGCGAGACCCAGGTCAGCGGTGCCCCCTACGCCGCCGCGCTCACCGCGGGCGGTATCGCGCTGCTGCGCTCGGCCTACCCGCAGCTCCAACCGGAGCAGGTGCGCGACGCCGTGCTCGAGGGTTCCCAGCAGGGCCCGGGAGGCGTGCCCGCGCTGAGCCTGACCGACGCACAGGCCCAGGCGGCCGGGGTCGCGCAGGACATCCCCGTCATCGACGAGGACCTCGCCGACGAGGCCGACCAGGGTTCGCAGATCCCGGTGTGGGTGTGGTTCGCGGCCGTCGGCGCGGTGCTGCTGTTCGGGATCCTCGCCCTGGTCATGTGGGTGCGCCGCTCCACCCGCGACCCCTACGGCGTGGAGGCCGAGCGGCGCGAGGAGAACGAGGAGATCGCGGCCGCCCGTGCCGCGGAGGAGCAGCCGGCCCGCCGCCAGAAGGGCGGCCGCCGCCGCAAGCCGCGCAAGGGCTGACCCGCATTCCGGCGTTGCGAACGGCCCGCTCGGCCCGACCGAGCGGGCCGTCGCCGTTCCCGGCGGGGGCGCTTCCTAGGCTGGACGCGTACCGCCCCCAGCGAACGGAGCGCCCATGCCCCGCACGGCCGACGGCAGCGCAGGCGACGCCGACTACGGTGTCATCGCCCGCGACTACACCGACCACCGTGTCCCCGATCCCCGCATCGCCCGCGCCGTGCACGCGGCCCTCGGCGGTGCCCGTACCGTGCTCAACGTCGGCGCGGGCGCGGGGTCCTACGAACCCGTCGACCGCGACGTCACCCCCGTCGAACCCTCCGCGAGCATGCGCGGCCGGCGCCCCGGGCATCTGGCCGGGGCGGTCGACGCCGCGGCCGAGGAGCTCCCGTTCGGCGACGACAGCTTCGACGCGGCGATGGCCACCTTCAGCGTCCACCAGTGGCAGGACCTCCACCGGGGCCTGGCCGAGGTCCGCCGGGTCACGCGGGGCCCGGTCGCGCTGCTGACCTGCGATCCGGCCCTGGTCCGGGGGTTCTGGCTCGACGAGTACGCGCCGGAGGTCCTGGCCACCGAGGCGTCGCGCTACCCCGCCCCGGACGTGCTCGCCGCCGGCCTGGGCGGGCGTGTGGAGACGGTCCGCGTCCCGGTGCCGCTGGACTGCTCCGACGGGTTCAACGAGACCTACTACGGGCGCCCCGAAGGGCTGCTCGACCCGGGCGCACGGGCCTCCTGCTCGGCCTGGAGTTTTGTCGGGGACGACGTCGTGGCACGCTTCACCGCCGACCTCACGCGCGACCTCGCCGATGGCACGTGGGACGAGCGCCACGGGCACCTGCGTACCACCCCCGAGCTGCACGGTTCCCTGATCCTCGTGGTGTCCGAGCCGGACTGACCACACGGGGCGAGTGGGGTACCCCGATCCGACCGGAACGGGGCACCCCGTCCGCGGTGCACGTGCACTCGTAAAGCACACGTGATCACCCTTGACGCTCGGGGCAAGAAGCGACAAGGCTGGTCACATGGCACCCCCCGAACCCCCCGAGCTCCCCACGCGCGGACAGGACCGCCCAAGCCCCGAACTCGCGTCCAAGAACCTCGTCGACGGCCGTGTGTACCTGGCCGAACCCGACCCGAAGTGGCCCTACCTCTTCGAGCGTGAAGCCCTCCGCATCCGCCAGGCCCTCGGGGAGCGTGTCCTGCTGCTGGAGCACGTGGGCTCGACGGCGGTACCCGGACTGATCGCCAAGCCCTGCGTGGACATCCTCCTGTGCGTGGACGAACCGGCCGACGAGGACGCCTACGTGCCCGACCTCGAAAAGGTCGGGTACACCCTGGCCATCCGCAAACCCGACTGGCACGACCACCGGGTGCTCGGAGGCAACCAGGTCAACATCAACCTCCACGTGTTCGCGCCCGAGTGCGAACAGGTCGGGTTCCTCCTGCGCCTGCGCGACCACCTGTGCGAGGACGCCGACGCGCGTGCCCGCTACACCGAGGTCAAGACCGCCCTGGCCGAACGCACCTGGGACCACATCCTGGAATACGTCGACGCCAAGACCGAGGTCGTCCAAGAACTGCTCGACCAGGCGAAGGAACGCCAGACCGCCTGAACCCCGGGATCTTGCTACCAGAGCCGGGTTCAGCGCCGATAT
>NZ_JADBGI010000046.1 GCF_014892575.1 Nocardiopsis coralli
GACCGCCCTCGCCCCGCCCCAATCCATCTGCATCGCCTCGGCCAGCGCGAACGGGTCGTCGTACTCGCGTCCCTGGAAGACGTAGGGCCGCACACCCGAGACGCGCCCCGGTTCAGGCGTGGACCGGGCCCCGGCAGCACCGTCGACACCGTCCGGGTCCACGGAACGCACACCGGAACCCGCACCCGCCTCCGGCACCCCGTCCGGGTCCGCCTCGGACCCCTCACGCGCCCGCGGCGGCAGCGAGATCCGCCCCGTCCCCACACCCTCGCCGTGGCTGAGCACCGCCCTCGAATCAACCACCTCCGTGGTGCCGGGCCCCTCGCCGGCACCTTCCCCGGCACCCTTTCCGACAGAAGACCCCCCGCCCAGGTCCTCGTAACCCAACAGCGAACCCAGCAACGCCCGCGAGCTCGGCCGCCCGGCGGGGTCCTTGGCCAGGCACCGCTGCACCACCGGGCGCAGACTCTCCGTCACCCCGTCCAGATCCGGCTCGTCCATGAGGATCCGCCGCATCACCGCCCCCTGCGAGGGCCCGGCGAAGGCGTCCGCCCCGGTGGCGGCGAAGGCGACGACCGCACCCCAGGCGAACAGGTCGATCGCGGGCGTGACGTCCTCGCCCTCCAACTGCTCCGGCGCCATGTACCGGGGTGTACCGATCAGCGCGCTCGCCGACGCACGTGTGCCCTCCAGCGCCCGGGCGATCCCGAAGTCGATGACCCGGGCCCCGTCCGGCGCGACCATGATGTTCTCCGGCTTGAAATCGCGGTGCACCACCCCCACCGCGTGGATCGCCGCCAGCGCGGTGGCCGTGGAGACCGCCAGCCGGTAGAGCGCGTTCTCCGTGTAGGGGCCCTCTTCGGCGATGACCCGGTCGAGGGTGCTCCCGGCGACGTACTCGGTGACGATCCAGGGCGGGGAGCCGTGCGGGTCGGCTTCGAGCACCTGCGCCGTGCAGAAGGACGAGACCTGCCGTGCCAGCTCGACCTCGCGCGCGAACCGTTCCCTGAAGTCGTCGTCCCTGGCGTGCCTGGGGTGCATGACCTTGACGGCGCCCTGTCTGCCCCGGCCGTCCTCGCCGAGGAAGACCGTGCCGAAGCCCCCTTCCCCGAGCGCGCGCACGAGGGTGTAGCCACCCACTTCGGAACCGACGTCGACCACTTGTGGTGCCTCCAGCGTGAGGGGGTATGGGGGCGGCCCCGGCCGAGCTGGGAAGGGCGGGGCATTGCGATCGTACCGAGTTCGGCGGCACCGGAAACAGCGACCGGGCGCAAATCCACACGAACGGGCAGACATCGCCCCCGAGAACGGGCGCCCCGCAGTGGGCTCGGGGTGATTTTGAGAAACGCTCCCCAGCCGCGCGCCGCCGGGGCTAGCATTGACTGAGTTCCGGCAGATCATGTTGCCCCGCCAGACGTCGGCGGTGCCGTAATACTGCCATTGCATCCGACACCCAGAACCCCGCGCGGACGTTTTCCCAACGGGTTCGAAGACCGAATTCCTGTGTGATAGACATATGAGCGCCGGGAAGCCGACACCCCCTCTCGAGCGAGGGGTCGGGTTCTCGGAGGAAGGGGCCTCTTTCCCGCTGATGTCGGGGGACTAATGGCGTGATGCGTCACGCCGGAGTGGGAAAGAGGTTCCCTCCACAATGGTCAGGGCGGCGAAAGTCGCCATGGGGAGGCCATGACCCAGGCCGTCACTCAGGGCCGAGGAAGATGTAGGACCGCCGCGGAACACGGTGGACCGGGAACGATGGGAACGGACGCCCGTCGCCCCGGTTCTCGAGGGAGACCTCCGTGTCCGCCTCGGCGGTTCCTCCGACGTTCCTCGGTCACGGGACGGGCCGGCCGCCGCGGTCGGTGCGTACTGGTGTGACGGCCCTACCCAGGGGTGGCCCCGGTGCTTGGGGGAGCATCGGGGCCGATCCCCGCCGGGCCGCTGTACGCCGTGGTGCTCCACGGCGTCTCGGCCTTTCGGCGATGCCGGGAGGACAGCTTGCAGAGGGGCTCCCGGCCCGCCCAGCGCACCGGGGCCGACGTCGCTACGGGGGCCGTCGGCCCCGGTGACCGCCGCCCGGTCGGGCTGCGCCAGGGGAGGGCGCTCACCCGCCGGTGACGGTGATGGGGAGAACGAACAAAAGCCCCCGTTCCAGGGAGGAGATCGGGGCGACGCGTTTCCGCTCGCCCGAAAAGTCGCGTGTATTCCAATACCGAAACAGAGCACCCGGGACACGACCGTACTGCCGACCCCGACAGCGGGTCCGGTCGGCGGGCCACGCCCGGAGAACGCCTTGCACACCGCATCGAACTTCGCAGAAGTGACATGACGGTCACCAAAAATTACATCCCACGAGAATCTCTGATTGAACGTTGCTAGGTTGCTGACATGAAACCCTCGTTCAGCCCCACGATCCGTCGCCGCCGGTTGGCGCGCATCTTCCGCGACCTTCGTGAGGAATCCGGGAAAACATTGGAAACGGTGTCGAAGGAGACGGGTGTCCCGAGGGCCACACTCGGCAAACTCGAGACCGCTGAACTCAAGCGCATCCGAGCCGACCAACTCGACGCCCTGGCAGGGCTGTACGAGTTCGACGACGACACCTGGGCGACCGTGCAGCAGCTGGCCAAGGACTCGGCCGAGCGCGGCTGGTGGGCCCAGTACAAGGACCTGTACGGCCGCGGCGACCTGCCCTCCTTCGAGGTCGAGTCGTCCTTCATCCGGGTCTACGAGTCGCAGGTCGTGCCGGGCCTGTTGCAGACCTCCGAGTACACGCGGGCGGTCTTCACCGGTACGAGCGCCTTCACCGAGGACAAGATCGCCCGACACATGGACGGGCGGCGCGAACGCCAGGCGATCCTGGAGCGCGAGCACCCGCCGGAGTACGCGGCCGTCCTGGACGAGTCGGCGCTGCGGCGCGTCGCCGGGTCCCCCGAGGTGATGCACGACCAGCTCCTGCACCTGGTCGAGCTGGCCAGGCGCCCCAGGGTGAGCATCCACGTGCTGCCGTTCGAGGCGGGGATGCACGGGGCGACCTTGGGGAGTTTCCAGATCATGGACTTCCCCGAGACCACCGACCCGAGCATCGGCTTCTCGGAGACGCCGACCTCGCTGGTCTTCGTCGAGGAGCGCGACGACATGCGGCGGATGGACTCGATGTGGCGTGAGGCGCACAGCGCGAGCCTGACCGCCAATCAATCCATCGAGTTTCTGGAGAGAGCCATCGAATTTCTGGGGGACAAATCGTGATAACGCCCGAATTCCGCAAGTCGAGCCTGAGCGGTGCCGGGCAGAACTGTGTGGAGGCCAAGCGTCTGAGCGCCCCGGGGCCGCCCCGGCGGGAACAGGTGCCCAGACCCGGGGTGGGGGTCCGTGACTCCCAACACCCGGACGAGGGGCACCTCTCCTTCCCCGACCCCGAGTGGGGTGCCCTCCTCGCCAGCCTCCGCTCCCCCGAGTAGAAGCCCCCGCAAGACCCCTCTCACCCCCAGGACAGAACCTCGACCACGCACAACTACGGTCCGCGGCCCCCGTGGCTCCCCGGTCACACCCGCTGGGCCGACCCCCGACAACTGAACGAACTCCCTCGAACCTGCCGGGGGCCGTACGACGGCCTCCGGCACTGTCATGTCCGGGGCGCTTCCGAACCCCCGGCCCGGGTTTCCGCCCTCGGCCCGGGATGAAAACCTGTCGTCACTCGGTGAACGTCGAGATGAACGCCTCTCGCGCATCGGAACTGCTGTGCCCGTGCCAGAGCGCGTGCAACGGCACGAAGAGCGCGGGTTCCAGCTCGAGCACCCGCACGGCCCCGTCCGCGGCGGGGCCCGGGTTCGAGGTGACGAAGGCGACGAGGCCCGTGTCGAGCACCGCCGTCACCGGCGGGGTCCCCTGGATGGGGTTGCGCTCGATGCGGGGTTCGAAGCCCGCGTCGCGGCAGTACCGGACGAGCAGGTCGGTGTAGTCGGAGTGGCCGGGTCTGCCCCAGACCATGATGTTCTCGTCGGCGAGGTCGGTGAGGGAGAGCGCCGCTCGGTCGGCGAAGTGGTGGTCGGCCGCCACTGCCACCCGGAGCCGGTGCCGGGTCAGGAGCGTGCGCGTGATCCCTCGGGGAGGCTGCATGGCCCGGCACAGCCCCACGTCGAGGTCGCCCGCCAGCAGCTGCTCCGCGAGTTCGTCCGGATAGCGCTGGTTGACCTGTGGGGCCAGGTCGGGGTGGGCGCGGCGGGCCCGGGCGAGCAGCACGCTGATCTCGTCGGCGGTCACGGCCGGGGTGTGGCCGATGCGCAGGGCTTCGGTCTCCTCACGGCCGATGTGGCGGGCCCGCCGGACCGCCAGGTGGGCCATCCCCCGCAGCACACGGGCGTCCTCGATGAGGGCCCGGCCCGCGGGCAGCACCGTGAGTCCGGTGCTGCCGCGGTCGAGCAGCTGCACGCCCACCTCGCGTTCCAGTGTGCGGATCGAGGTGGAGAGTGCCTGTTGGCTCAGGTGCAGGCTCGAAGCGGCCCGGGTGAAGCTGCCCTCCTCGGCCACGGCGATGAGGTGCTCCAGCTTGTTGAGGTCGACCCCCATGCCCCGCCCTTCGTGTCGTCGTGCGGACCTGCGCGCCCGCTTGCGGCCGGCCCGGCGCTCACCGGGTCGTGTACCCGCCGTTCGGGAACAGGGTCTGGCCGGTGAACCACCAGCCGTCCGTGCACAGGTGCTTGATGATGGGGACGATGTCCTCGAGCTGCGTCAGTTGGCCGCCCAACCCCTGGGACTTGTGGAACTGGACCCGTTCGGGCGTCTCCTGCGGGTAGAAGAACGGGGTGTCCATGGGTCCGGGCGCCACGGTGTTGACGGAGATGCCCCGGTCGGCGAACTCCTTGGCGGCTGCGCGGGTGAAGTGTTCCAGCGGGGCCTTGCCGCCGGCGTAGGTGGAGTATCCGTCGGTGAACGCCGCCTGCAGGGACGTTCCCAGGCTGACGATCTTGCCGTGGTCGTTGAGCCTGCGGCCGGCTTCCTGCAGGAAGAAGTAGGCGGCCTTGGCGTTGATGCCGAACATCTGGTCGTACTCGGCCTCGGTGGTTTCGAGGATCGGCTTGCGCAGGACCATCCCGGTCGTGTTCACCGCGACGTCGACGCCGCCGAAGGTGTCCACCGCCTGGTCGAACAAGCGCCGGACATGGGGAACCTCGGTGAGGTCGCCCTGGACGGCGACCGCTTGCGAGCCTTCCTCCTTGACCGCTCGGACCGTCTCTTCGGCCGCTTCCCGGTCGTTGTGGTAGTGCACCACGATCTGGGCCCCGGCCCGGGCGAACTCGGTGGAGAGCAGCCCGCCGAGGTTCTTCTCGCCACCTCCGATGACGGCGACCTTGTTCTGCAGGGTGTGCTCGGCCATGGTCGTGCTCCTGTCCGCTCTTGAGCGCATCGGTGCAGTTCAACGGGGTGTTTCCCGTACTGCTGCCGACGTTAGGCCCGGGGTGTGGCTCGGGGGAAACACGCGTTCCTGGTGGGTCCACAAACCCCGTGGATCACGCCCGGTCACCCGGCGCGACGTGCTTCCCCGATGTTCGCCGGACATGGCGCGGTGCCCGTCCTACGATCTCGGTGTGGCAGAGGTGAGAATCAGTATCGGCTTCGACCCGCACGAGGCCGAGCGCGTCAGGTCGCACGCGGACCGGGCCGGGATGGACGTGTCGTCCTACGTCGTCAACGCCGTGATCCGGCAGATGGCCGATACCGAGTCGACGGAGGCACAGTTCGCGGGTGTCGACGCGCTGATCGCCGACGCCGAAATGCGAGCCGATCAGTACGGTCCGCCCGACGCGGCCGACGCCCTGAGCGCGGAGGAGCGCCGTGAGGCCGACGAGGCGATGGGGCTGATCGACGGAACACGGGGAGCCGAGGGACGAAATCGCCGCGGCGGCGCGTAGCGCCCGCGTACCCGTCCGCCCTCCGGCTCCGGCGCTTCGGTACTCCGGCGCGAGCCGTCTCACACTCGGGCCACCGTTCACCTGCCGGTCGGCAGGATGCGAGAGCCTGGGGGTATGCGCGTTTTCCTCCTCCGACACGGACAGACACCCTCGAACGTGGCCGGCCTTCTGGACACCGGCCCGCCCGGCCCCGCACTGACCCGCCTGGGCGAGCGGCAGGCGGCGGCGCTGCCCGGCGCGTTCGCCGAGCGCCCCATGGACGCCCTCGTGGTCTCGAACCTGGAACGCACCCGTCTCACTGCGGCTCCTCTGGCCCACAGTTTCGGTCTGGACCCGGTGACGCTCGAGGGGTTCCGCGAGGTCGAGGCCGGTGACCTGGAGATGTCCTCGGACCGGGAGGCCCACCACGCCTACCTGGCGACGGTGTTCGCGTGGGCGCGCGGGGATCTGGAGCGCCGGGTTCCGGGCGGTCCGGACGGGCACACGTTCCTGGGCCGTTTCGACCGGTCGTTGGCGGAGATCGCCTCGCGCGGGTGGGACGACGTCGCGGTGGTCTCGCACGGCGCGGCGATCCGGTCGTGGGCCAGCGCCCGGGTGCGCGGCGCCGACCTGGAGATGATCGAGCGCACCCCGCTGGCCAACACGGGGCTGGTCGCGATCGAGGGCGACCCGGACTCGGGGTGGCACCTGGTGGACTGGAGCAGCCGGCCGCTCGGCGGCGCGCACCTGACCATGCCGGTGCCGGACGACCCCACGGGCGACGCCGTCGAGGCCTGACCCGCGGGGATCTTGCTACCAGAGCCGGGTTCAGCGCCGATCTTGGCTCCAGTAGCAAGATCCTCCGGGCCTCTCGATCACACGAACAGGTCGTCGACCGTCTCGATCTCGAAGAGCCGCAGCCCCCACCCCTCCAGCACGTCCAGGTCCTGGCAGGAACGGATGCGCCTTTCCTGCTCAGTGGAGGGCGCCAACGCACGCAGCCGGAGCGCCGTCAGCATGTGGCCGACCACCGCGCCCCGGTCGCCGTCCTGTTGAGCTTCTTGCCAGGCCCGGCCGAGGCCCACGTACCTCCGGGCGAACTCGCTGGCCCACCGGTAGCGGTCAACGGGCATGAGGCGATCGGCCAGTCCGTTGGGACCCTCGACCGCGTCGACCCCGGAAGCCCGTATCCGCCACGCTCGCAGGACGTCCAGGTCGTCGCAGTATCGGATCCGCTCCTCCTGCCGAGAGGTGACCACGAGACCCCGCCGTTCCAGGGTCCTCAGGATGCGGTCGGCCTCGGTCTCACGCAGGATCTCTTTGCGGCCGATCTCGATGTACTGCAGACACATGGACGTCTGCCCGTCGTACTTCGGCATCGCGCGGCCCTCCGCTTCGTTCTGCCCAGCGCATTGTCGCGGGCGAGTGACGGAGAGTTTGACACCTGGCACCGACAGTTGTCGCAAGCACGCTGCCTCCGGAACCGGGAATGGACCCCCGGCCCGCGTCAGCGGTCGTTACAGGTCAGCACCGTGCCCAGCAGCCCGGGGAAGCGCTCATCGAGCTCGTCGGTGCGCAGGGAGATGAAGCAGCGTGTGCCCTCGGTGCGGTTGCGCAACAGCCCGGCCTCGCGCAGGATCCGCAGGTGGTGGCTGAGCGTGGACTGCGCGATGGGCAGGTCGAGGTCCTTCCACGCGCGCTCGCCCTCGAGGAGACCGCCGTGGGCGCCGTCGCGGCTGCACCCGTGCACGGCCAACATGTGCACGATCCGCAGCCGGGTCGGTTCGGCCAACGCGGACAGCACGGTGACCAGTTCCACGTCGTCGATGTCGGGGTGACGGTGTGCCTTGGGTGCCAAACCCGGCCTCCTCTCACGGCCCCGGCCGTGTGGCGGCGGGCACCCGACGTGGCGTTTGTGTGTGCAGAGGCCCGAGTGTACCGTCGTAGTTCGATGTTCGTCGAACATCGAACTTCACCGTCCGGGAGGGGCCTCCACATGCCGTCCGATGTCGCACTGTCCGTGCTCGAACACGCCTCCGTCTCCGAAGGCTCCACGCCCGGCGAGTCCCTGCGCTCGGCCCGGGACCTGGCGCAGAACCTGGAGCGCTGGGGGTACAAGCGCTTCTGGTTCTCCGAGCACCACAACATGAGCGCCATCTCCACCGCCGCCACGTCGGTCGCGCTCGGGTTCGTCGCCGAGGGCACGTCCACGATCCGCATCGGGTCGGGCGGGATCATGCTGCCCAACCACGCGCCGCTCGTGATCGCCGAGCAGTTCGGAACCCTGGAGTCCCTCTACCCGGGACGCGTGGACCTCGGTCTGGGCCGCGCGCCGGGCACCGACCCGCGCACGATGCGGGCGCTGCGCCGCGACCACACCGCCTCGTCCAGCTTCCCCTCGGACGTGCAGGAACTGCAGGCCTACTTCGAGCCCTCCGTCCCCGGCCAGCCGGTGCGCGCGGTTCCGGGCGAGGGTCTGCGGGTGCCGCTGTGGATCCTTGGTTCGAGCCTGTTCGGCGCGCAGTTGGCCGCCCAGCTCGGACTGCCGTACGCGTTCGCCTCGCACTTCGCCCCGCAGGCGCTGCACGAGGCGCTGCGGGTCTACAACGCGACGTTCCAGCCGTCGGAGCAGGCGCCGAAGCCGTACTCGATGGCGGGTGTGAACGTGTTCGTCGCCGACACCGACGCCGAGGCGCGCAAGCTGTTCACGACGATGCAGACGGCCTTCCTCGGAACGCTGCGGGGTTCGCGCGGTCTGCTGGCGCCGCCGGTGGAGCCCTCGAGCCTGGACACGAAGTGGCGTCCGGGCGAGAAGGAGCAGCTGGACTCGATGCTGCGGTACTCGTTCGTGGGGTCGAAGGAGACGGTGAAGCCGCAGATCGAGGACTTCGTCGAGCGCACGGGCGTGGACGAGCTCATGATCTCGACGATGATCTACGACCCGCAGGCGCGGTTGAACTCCTACCAGGGGCTCGCGGAGATCTTCGAGCTCGAGGGCCCCAACCCGTAACCGGGATCCGGGGCAGGCAGAAGCACAGGTACCCCCTGCCGGCCGGCCCCGGGGCGACCACGAACAGACATACAGGTTGCGGGGCAGGCCGGGGTGCGTTCGGAGGCGCGGTCAGTGGGGTCCCGGAGCACCTCGGGCGAAAGATCCTGGGTGGTGTTTTGCGGGCTGGGTTCTGTGGTGTCGCCTCGGGGTGGTGGTTCGTCGGGGCCGGGATCTTAGCCCGGCCGGGCCTGCTCGCAACCCGCGTCGGCGCCACCCCCGACAGTTCTGGTTGGTTGGAGTGTGACGGCTTTCTGCGTGGTTGATCGGGGCGCCTCGGGGTGTGCGTTCCGGCCCTGTTCGCCGGGCTGACCCGACCCACCTCGACGAACCACCCGCTCCCCCGAGGCCCCGGCCAGCCCGAAGGAACGGGATCAAGGGCGAACGGCAACGGCTCACCCCCAGGGGTACTTCATTGCGACCAACGGTCCAGGTGTGTGCGTGGTGGCTCGCTCCTGCGAATGCACAACGGCACAAGCAACGGCAACGGCACAGGCACGCCCCCGCGCACTCCCGGCAGGGCATTGAGTCTCGGGGGTGACACGTGTGCGGATGGCCTCACGGGCCCCGCGCACTCCCGGCCAAGGCTCAGCCCAGGGATGGCCGGTGTGCGGCGGTGGCCTCCGGGCGGGTTGCGGGCGAGTCCGCCACCGGCCATCCCTGGTTGCGGGCGGCGCTGGTGTGCTCGGTGGAGCAGGTGTCCGGTTCTGTGTCGTTGGTAGTGCTCAATTAGGCACCAAAAACGTTTTCAGGTGCTCAATTGAGCACTATCAACCGCTGGGAACAGCCGCTGTCAGGCCGCTCGGGTCACGCGCAGGCTCACGTGTGATCCCGGTCCGGTGGGGCCAGAGCTGGCTGCCATGGGCGGGCATGCGCTGGCATGCGGTCGCATGCGAAGGGTGTGCGGTGGGCATTCCGTGGAGATTCTCCAGAGACGAAGCCTGGTGCCCGGTGCGTGGTTGGCGGTGGGCGGTGGGCGGTGGGCCTCGACGGTGCCGTCGCGGCAGTCGCCGCCCCAGCGTGCACCGCACCACTGGACCCAGGTCTGGAGATGCTCCGTCGACCTCGGTGGGGCCCGGTTGAACTCCGGCCCGAGACAAG
>NZ_JADBGI010000047.1 GCF_014892575.1 Nocardiopsis coralli
ACAGAACGCCAGATCCCCACCCGGTTCAAGGACCACCCCACCCCGACCACGCCACCGCACCCACCGCCCCCCCCTCACACGTCCCGGTGCCCGCGTTGCGCTCCACCCCCACACCCGCCGCGCCCGCGCGCCCGCCCGCGCCTGTGCCAGGATGCAGCCCATGTCGGTACGAGAACTCCTGGTCCTGGGCACCTCCAGCGCCGTGCCCACCCGCCGCCGCAACCACAACGGCTACTTCCTGCGCTTCGACGACCACGGAATCCTCATCGACCCCGGTGAAGGCACCCAACGCCAGATGCGCACCGCCGGCGTCTCGGCCACCGACATCACCCGCATCCTCATCACCCACTTCCACGGCGACCACAGCCTGGGCCTGCCCGGAACCATCCAACGCATCGCCCGCGACCAGGTCCCCCACACCGTGCGCATCGCCTACCCCGCCCAGGGCCAGGACCACTTCGACCGCCTGCGCCACGCCACCGCCTTCGTCGACACCGACCGCATCACCGCCCAACCCGTGGGCGGCCACGGCGCCTGCCCCACCGGCGAGCCGAACCTGCACATCAGCGCCCTGCCCCTGCACCACTCGGTGCCCACCTACGGCTACCGCATCGCCGAACCCGACACCTGGCGCCTGGACCCCCACGCCCTGGCCCAACACGGCATCACCGGCCCCGACGCCGGACACATCAAGACCCACGGCCACCTCACCCGCCCCGACGGCACCACCGTGCACCTGGAACAGGTCGCCCGCCCACGCCCGGGCCAGGTCGTGGCCCACGTCATGGACACCGCGCCCTGCCCCCAGGCCGAAGAACTGGCCGCCGGGGCCGACCTGCTCATCATCGAATCCACCTACCTGGACAGCGAAGAACACCTGGCCCGCGCCTACGGCCACCTCACCGCCCGCCAGGCCGCAGGCATCGCCGCCCGCGCCGGGGTGCGCCACCTGGTGCTGACCCACATCTCCGAACGCTACGAACACGGCGACGACCAGCGCTTCCTCGACCAGGCTGCCCAGGTCTACCCGGGCCCGACCACCCTGGCCGCGGACCTGGACCGCATCGCCCTGCCCCCGCGCCGCTGACCGGCCACGGCGCATGTGCCCACACACGCCCGGGTAGGCCCACCCCGCCACACACCCAGCGGGCGAGGGGGAGCACATGAAGATCGCCGTGGTGGGCGCCGGCGCCGTCGGCGCCGCCGTGACCACCTGCCTGGTCCAACAGGGCGAAGCCGAACAGATCGTGCTCATCGACGCCGACACCGCCCGCGCACACGCCCTGGCCCTGGCCCGCTGTGTACTGCGCGACGAGGGCCGCGTCATGACGGTGGCCTCCTACAACGACCACTTCGGGGCGACCCTGTCCCTGACCTCGGTGGTGGGGGCCGCAGGCGTGCGCCGTGTCCTGGAGCCGCCCTTGAGCCAGGACGAGAGCCAGGCCCTGAACGAGAGCGCCCGCGCCCTGCGCGAGGCGGCCCGGTCCCTGAACCGGTGAGGCGCCCGGTCGCCCTGGCGGTGCTGACCGCCTGCGCCGGGGGCATGGACCTGATCTCGGTGGCGGTGCTGGGCGGGGTCTTCAGCGGCATCATCACCGGAAACCTCGTGCACGTGGGCCACGGTCTGGGCGCGGGCCAGTGGACCCTGGCGGCCACCGCTGCGGGCGCGGTGGCCGCCTTCGCCGCCGGGGTGGGCGCGGCCTCGGCGATCATGGGCGCACCCCAGCGCCGCACCCGCTCGCGCGTGCGCCTGCAACTGGCGCTGCAGACCACCGCGGTCGTGGCCTTCGCCGCAGCCTGGGCCGCGCTGGGCGGCGAGCCCTCCACCGTGCAGGCCCCGGCCCTGCTGGTTCTGGCCGCCCTGGCCATGGGGGCCCAGAGCGCGTGGGCGCGCGAGAGCGGGGCCTCCACCACCTACCTGACCGGCACCCTGACCGCCGCGCTCTCCGATGCCGCCACCGGCCAGGGCCTGGCACGGCACCGGTGGGCGCTGGCCCGCCTGGGCTTCCTGCTGGCCGGGGCCGCGGCCACCACGGTGTGCCTGATCCACTACCCGGGCGCGGCCGCGCTGGTCCCGGCCGGGTGCGCGGTGTGCGGGGCGGTGCTGTGGTGGCGCTGAACCCCTCGATCCCTCCGAGGGCCGACACACCGACGCCGGGTGTTCACGCCCTGTTACCCGTGGCGCGCTAGGTTCCCCACGTCCCCTCCCCCTCGCACACGAAAGGCACCCCGCGCCCATGCGTGCACCCGTCCGACGAACCCTGGTCCGCTCCGGCGCCGCGCTGAGCGGTCTGACCGTGGCCACCGGCCTGTTCTGGATCGCCCCGCAGGCCCTGGCCCAGGAGGCGGCGCCCGACCGCGTCCTGCTCTCGCCCACCGCCGACCCGGCCACCTCTCAGACCGTGACCTGGCGCACCACGGGCGAGGCCGACGCCGAACTGCAGATCGCCCCCGCCTCCGACCCCGAGCAGGTCACCACTGTGGCCGCCTCCGCCACCGGCCAGGCCGGGGGCACCTTCTACGCCGCCACCGCCACCGATCTGGAACCGGGCACCGACTACCGGTACCGGGTCGGCGACGGCGCCGACCAGCTGGGCCCGTGGCAGCACTTCACCACCGCCGCCCAAGACGCCGAGCCCTTCACGTTCTTGTCCTTCGGCGATGTGCAGACCGACATCACCGAGGGGGCCGGGCCCGTCATCGAGGCCGCCCTGGAGGCCGAACCCGACGCCGACCTGGCCGTGCACGCCGGCGACCTCATCGACGACGCCAACGACGAGCAGCAGTGGAACCAGTGGTACGGCGCCTTCGGTGAGGCGACCGGGTCCATGAACCACGTGGCCGTGCCCGGCAACCACGAGTACTCCCTGTTGACCCTGTCCCAGTACTGGCCGCTGCAGTTCCCCGGCCCCGGAAACGGCCCCGACACCGGCGGGGCCGACCTGGCCGAGACGGTCGGCTACACCGACCACCAGGGCGTGCGCTTCATCTCCCTGAACTCCAACTACCGCGACGCCGCGCCCCTGTCGCCGGACCGCTGGCTGCAGGAACAGGCCCAGTGGCTGGAGCAGACTCTTCAGTCCAACCCCCACCCCTGGACGGTCGTCAACTTCCACCACCCGCTCTTCTCCAACAGCCCCGGCCGCGACAACGGCCCCCTGCGCGATGCGTGGCTGCAGGTCCTGGAGGAGCACGACGTCGACCTGGTCCTGCAGGGCCACGACCACTCCTACAGCCGCGGCAACCTCACCGAGCACCGCACCGACGAGCAGGACGTGCACACCGGCCCGGTCTACGCGGTGACCGTGACCGGGCCCAAGATGTACGAGGCCGGCCAGGACAACTGGACCGACCACGGCGCCGAGGTGCGGGTGCAGGCCACCGACACCCAGACCTTCCAGAGCGTGCAGGTCGAGGACGGGCAGTTGGACTACAGCGCCCTGACCGCTTCCGGTGAGGTGGTGGACTCCTTCACCATCACCAAGGACGACCAGGGCCAGGACAAGCGGGTCACCGACGGCCCCGGCCTGGACTGACCTTCACGGGCGCCGGAACGTGTGCGGGACTCGGCCACCGCGCGCCGGGCGGCCGCGGTCCTCTCACGACCGGCCCGCGGGCTGGGCGTCCCCGGTGCCCCGGGCCGGGCCCGCCAGGCGGCGCGCACGCTCCAGGGTGGCCCCGGCCCGCTCGAGGTGGCCGGGGCCGACACCGAATTCACCGCGGGCCAGGTCGCGGGCGCGCGCCAGGGCCACCACCGCCCGGCCCAGCCGCCGCCGGTGGTGGGGGCCCTGCCCTTGTGCGAAGCGGGCACAGCACACCTCGCACTCGGCGCGGGCCTGTTCCAGGTGCTCGGCCGCGGTGCGGTTGGGCAGCAGCGCGCACACCACCAGCCCCACCAGCGCTCCCAGCACCGTGGCCCACAGGCGCTCGCCGGCCAGGTCCTGGGCGGCGGTTCCGGGGTGAGCCAGGCTGGACAGCGCCAGGGTCAGCGGGGTCACGAACACGATCGCGTAGGAGTAGTTGGTGCCCACCACCAGCTCGGCGGCCATCTGCAGCACCACCACCAGGGCGATGGTGCCCAGCACCGAGTAGTCGGTCCAGAACAGGGCCGCGGCCAGCACCACCCCGGCCACGGTGCCCGCGGCGCGCTGCAGGGTGCGGTGCCAGGTGGTGGTGACGTTGGTGGCCTGCAGCACCGACCCGGCCGAGACCGCGGCCCAGTACCCGTGTCCCATGCCCAGGGCCCAGGCGGCGGCACCCGCGGCCAGGGAGGCCACCACGATCCGCACCACCGACACCCGGGTGGGCGAGGGCCGCCGCCAGGCCCGGCGCAGGGCGCGGCCCATGGCGGGCACCGTGTGGTGGGTGCGCATGCGGTGGGCCCGGTCGGTGAAGGCGCGGTGCTCGCCACTGCTCAGCGCCGGCTGAGGGCGCACCTCGCGGCGCGCCCGGCGGGCCATCTCGCCCAGCTCGGCGCCGGCGCGGGCGCGCTCCAGGTCGCTGTGGGCCCCGGTGAACAGGTCCTCGGCCCGGGCGGTGAGCAGCTCCAGGTCACGGTGGAGCGGCCCCGGCGCGCGCGCCGACAGCAGGGTGGACCAGGCCGTTTCCAGGGCCTCTTCGGCCCCGGCGGTGGTGGTGGGGCCGGGCGAGCGCAGGTGTCGGGCCACGGCGTGCAGGGCGCGGGCGGTGGCCAGGCGTTCGGGTGCGCGCGCCCAGGCCAGGGCTCCGACCTGGGCCAGGGACCAGGACAGGGCGGCCGCCGCGGCGGTGGTGGCCACCACCAGCGGGACCTGGGCCGCCTCCAGGGGGTTGTAGGCGGCCACCCCGGCGGCGAAGACGAACATGAGCCCGCCGGGCGGTCCGAAGGCCAGCGCGTCGGCCAGGTACTTGGCGCCCCCGGCCACCAGGGCACCGGTGACCACGGCGGCCAGGGTGTGGGCGAGCAGGACCTGGGTGAGCGCGCCCGCGGCCACCGATGCGGTCAGGGCGGCGCCGACCACGGCCAGCAGCCGGCGGCGCCGGGCGTAGGTCTCGTCGCGTGCGTACAGGGCGGTGAAGCAGCCCATCGCCGCGTACGGGATCAGGTCCACGCGCCCCAGCGCGTACAGGGTGCCCAGAGCCAGGGTGACGCTGAGTCCGGCGCGCAGGGCGGTGGCCCAGACGTTGCCGTGCACGGTGCGGGGCGTCAGGGCGCCGCGGGCGGTGAGGGTGCGGGCCACCCGACCCCATAAAGACCACAAGTAGTTCACAAGTAAATTATTGTAGGGTTTTTCCCCACCACCCACAACCGACCGACCAGGAACCCCACGTGAGCGACGCCCTCTCCCGCTTCCGCGACAGCTGGGCCCACCTGCGCCCCGACCTCGACCTGTCCAGCATGGAAGCCATCGGACGCGTCCTGCGCCTGGCCGCCCTCATGCACCACATCACCGACACCGCCCTGACCGACGCCGAAGTCACCCGCCCCGAATTCGAGGTCCTGGCCGCCCTGCGCCGCTCCCCCCACGGCCTGCGCCCACGCCAACTCACCCGCGAAACCGTCTCCTCCAGCGCCGCCACCACCAAACGCCTCACCCGCCTCGAACAGGCCGGCCTCATCACCCGCACCCCCCACCACCGCGACCGCCGCGAAGTCCAGGTCACCCTCACCGACCGCGGCGCCCAGCTCGCCGAAGAACTCTTCACCGGCCAACTCCAGCGCGAGAGCGAACTCCTGGCCCCCCTGAACCCCGACGAACGCGCCCAACTCGCCCACCTGCTCCAGCGCGTCCTGGCCCCCATCGACCGCGCCTGAGTCCGCCCCTGTGGCCCCCTCCACCCGCCTGGCACACGCCGTGCGCGCCCTGACCGGAACCAACGCCCCGCTCACCGGCGGCACCAAAAAAGCCGCCTGGCGCCTACGCCTGGGCCACGCCGCGCACTGAACACACGACCAGGGGCGGCCCCGCGCGCTCACCGCGCAGGTCCGCCCCCTCTCCGACCGCGCTCAAGCCCCGGCGCGCGCCCCGTCCAGGAACAACCCCACCAACTCCTCGGCCGCCGGGCCCGGATCACCCATCATGTCCACCGCACGCGCCAGATGCAGGAACGCATTGCACAACACCCCGGGCTCGCGCCCGGCCAACTCCCCCTCCCGCACCGCGCGCGCGAACCGCTCGGTCATCGGCTCCAACAACCGCCGCGTGTAGGCCTGGGTGATGCGCTCGCGCGCCCCGGGATCCAGCTCCGGCAGGGAGTCGAACAGGTGCTGCTCGAAGGAGGTCGTGGCCCCGGTGGGATCGGCCACCGCCTCGGTGATGACCGCGCGCAGCTGAGCGGCCAGATCACCCTCCACCTCCAGCGCGCGGGCCAGGTCGGCGCCCCGGCTCTCGATCGCCGCCAGCGCCACCTCGGCGTGCAGGGTCTCCTTGCCGCCGGGGAAGTGGTGGTACAGGGAGGGTTTGCGCACCCCCACCTCGCGCGCGACCGCGTCCAGGGACGTACCGCGGTAGCCGTGGGCGGCGAAGTGCTCGGCGTAGACCTGCAGCGCCCGGGCACGGGTGGGGGTGGAACTGGGCATCGGTTCGGGCTCCTCGCGGCCGTGGGATCGTCGAACGGCCCGAGCGAGAACGCCCCGGCCTGCACACCCGAAACTACCTACCGGACGGTAGAGACACAATCGCACCCCCAGGAGCCACCCATGCCCATGCCCCCACCCACCGGCCACCTACCCCTGACCCACGGCCACACCATGGCCTACTACACCACCGGCAACCCCCACGCCCGCCCCACCCTGGCCCTGCACGGTGGCCCCGGATCCGGCGCCAACCCCGGCTACGCCCACTTCCTCGACACCACCCGCCACCACCTCATCCAGTACGACCAACGCGGCTGCGGCAACTCCACCCCCGACGCCGCCCACCCCCACACCGACCTGACCACCAACACCACAACCCACCTCATCGACGACATCGAAACCCTGCGCACCCACCTGGGCATCGACACCTGGCACCTGCTCGGCGCCTCCTGGGGCACCACACTCGCCCTGGCCTACGCCCAGACCCACCCCCACCGCGTACGCGCCCTCACCCTGATCTCGGTCACCACCACCTCACCCCACGAGATCCACTGGCTCACCCACCAGATGCGCCACGTCTTCCCCGAAGCCTGGCAACACTTCCGCGACGCAGCAGGCCCCGAAGCCGACCCCCACCACCTCGCCCACGCCTACGCCCAACTCCTCCACGACCCCGACCCCACCACCCGCGACCGCGCCGCCCGCGCCTGGTGCACCTGGGAAGACACCCACGTGGCCACCCACCCCCACCACCGGCCCAACCCCCGCTACCAGGACCCCCACCACCGCTACCGCTTCGCCCGCCTGGTCACCCACTACTGGTCCCACCACGCCTTCCTCGAGCACGACCAGCTCATCCACAACGCCCACCGCCTCCACGGCACCCCCGGCGCCCTCATCCACGGACGCATGGACATCTCCTCACCCGCCTCCACCGCCCACACCCTCGCCCGAGCCTGGCCCGACGCCACCCTGACCATCTGCGAGGACGCCGCACACATCAGCGCACAAACCGACATGCTCGCCGCCGCACGCCGAGCCACCGACCGCTTCACCTGAGACCGAACACACCAAGCGGGGGCCGGCGCCACCACGCCCACCCCCGCAACCGCAACCGGCGGCCTCACACACCCACGCGCTCGGCCACCGCCCCCACCAACACCGCCAACTCCTCCTCGGTGTTGTAGTAATGCACCGACGCGCGCACCACCTCCTCGGGCAAGCCCCGGTGCTCCCACACCTGGTTGTGCACCCGCGCCACACTCACATTCACCCCCGCACGCGCCAGGGACGCACGCACCCACTCAGCGCCCACACCCTGAACCGAGAACGTCACGATCCCCGACCGCTCACCCACACGCCCCCGATCCCACACACGCACCCCCGGCAACACCCCCAGGCGCTCACGCAACACCTCACCCAACCAGGCCACACGCTCACCCACCGCCTCCATCCCCAGCGCATAGGCATAATCGGCCGCCACCGCCAACCCCAACTGCCCCGCCACACTGCGCTCGAACGACTCGAACCGGCGCGCATCCTCACGCACCCGGTAGGACTGCGCCCCCACCCACTCGGCCGAGGACACATCCACCACCGCCGGCTCACCCACACGCACCCCCGCACGCGCATACAACAACCCCGTCCCCCGCGGCCCCCGCAAGAACTTGCGCCCCGTCGCCGTCAGGAAATCGCACCCCACCCGGTCCACGTCCACATCCACCTGCCCCACCGACTGGCACGCATCCAACAGGAACAACACCCCCCGAGCCCGGCACAACCGCCCCACCCGCTCCACCGGGTTCACCAACCCGTTGTGCGTGGGCATGTGGTTGAGCGCCACCAACACCACACCGCCGGCGTCCAGGGCCCGCTCCAACGCCCCCACATCCACCACACCGTCGGCGTCATCGGGCACCACCTCCACCCGCGCCCCCACCGCACGCGCGGCCTTGACCAGCCCCATCCCGTTGCTGGAGTACTCACTGACCGTGGTCAACACCCGATCCCCCGCGCCCAGCGGCACCGAACCCAGCGCCAGCTCCCACGCCCGCGTCGCGCTCTCGGCGAAGGCCACCTCCTCGGGCCGCGCACCCAACAGCCGCGCCACCGAGGTGTAGAACCCCTCCACCCGCGCCTCGGCCATCTCCGCGGCCTCATAACCCCCCACCCGGGCCTCCAACCGCAGGTGCCCCACCACCTCCTCCACCACCTGGTCCGGCATCAACGCCGCCCCCGCGTTGTTCAGGTGCACCCGCTCGTCCACGCCCGCCGTCTCCGCACGCACACCCGCAACATCGAAACCCACAGCACACCCCGTATCCACCAGAGCAACACCAATCCAGACCCCACCTACCCCGGCCGACCCCGCCCCAAAGAAACACCAACAAAAAGCAGGGGGCGCCCCCACCCGGGCACCCCCTTCCATGCGGCGCGCAGAGCTCTCAGGCCCAGACCACCTCCTGGCCGTGCTCGCCCGCATGGGCCACCACACGCTCGTCCAGGGCCACCGTGAACATCCCCTCCCTGGGCGGTCGCGCACCCTCCCACCACGGGAAGACCTTCCACCCCTCGTTGGAGACCCAGTGCCCGGGCAAGGACCGCACCACGTCGACGAACGCGTCCCGGTCCGCCTCCGACAGGTACGCCGCCACCGCACTGTGAAAGACCACCAACGTCGCCTCCGCCGGAACCCTGGAGGCCAACTCCGGCAACGCCTGCACCAGATCCCCGGCCACCACCTGCGCCGGCTCGGCCGCCGCCACCCCAGCCGCACCCCGCAACCGCTCGCGCCGGGCCGCTTCCTGCGGGCCCGGCCAGATCAGCGACTCCAACCAGCGCACATCATCAGCAGAGCCCGGATCCAACGGGTTCAGGTCCACCCCGCCCCGCCACACCACCTCAGGGACACGTTCGGGCACCGGAACCGGACCCGAGACCGCACACTCCAGCGCCACACCGCTGTCGGCCGGGCCCACCCAGGGGCCTGCCCCGAACCGGTACCGGTAGCGGTCCGGGTACAGGCACAACCCCGCCGAGGAACCCACCTCCAACAGAGCCAACGGGCCCGGCAACTGCGCCAACACCGGCAACAACACCGCACACCGGCGCGCCTCGTTGGTCTGGGTCAACCGCTCCAGCACCACCGAGCGCACCCGGTCCCAGTGCTCGACCACGAACGCCCGGAACCCGGCCCACTCACCCACCGGCCCGCCCAGGAACCGCACCGCACCCAACAACAGGTTCGGCTGACGTTTGTTACCCGCCGGCAACGACGCCACCAACCCCACCAGGTGCGCATCATCGGCCACACCCCGGGCGATACGCGCATAAGCATCGGCGCCCACCGAAGCGAAATGCTCCGCGAACCCGGCCCACCGAGCCGCGACCTCCTCCTCGGCACCACCCACAGCAGCCACATGCTCCACCGGGCCCACACACCTTTCCATCGGGGGGAAACGAAAAGCACCC
>NZ_JADBGI010000048.1 GCF_014892575.1 Nocardiopsis coralli
CGTCGCCGGGACCACGGGCAGCCGCTACGGCGCGGACCGGCTGCTGACCTGGCGGCCCCTCATGTGGTTGGGCGGGCTCTCCTACGGCCTGTACCTGTGGCACTGGCCCGTGCTCGTCGTGTACCTGCACCTGGCCGACCGCACCACCGCGACGGTCGTCGGCGGGCTGCTCGTGGTGGCGCTGTCCGTGCTGCTCGCGTACGCGACACAGCGCTGGATCGACGGCGGTTTCGACCGCCTCACCCGGCCCGCGACACGGCGCGCATCCGTGTGGCCGGCCGGCCTCGCGGCGGCGCTCCTGGTCCCCGTCGTGCTGTCGGCCTCCCTGTGGTCCGGTCACTTGGAGGAGGAACGCCGCGCCAGGGCGGTGCTCGCCGACGGCGACGAGCGTTACCCCGGCGCCTCGGCCGCCGACCCCGACGTGGCCGAGGCCCTGGACCCAGCGCCGGTCCTGCCCGACCCCGCCGACGCCCGCGACGACGCGCCCGTCACCCATGACGAGGGGTGCCGTGTCTCCGGCTCCGAACCGCTCGCCGTCTGCGACGAGGGGCCGGAGGACGCCGAGCACACCCTCGCCCTCGTCGGTGCCTCCCGCGCCGACCACTGGCACCCGGCCCTGGTCGCCGCCGCAGAGGAACGCGGCTGGCGGCTGGTCACCTTCACCCGCAGCGGGTGCCTCTTCGACGGCGGGACCAGCACCGACGACCCGGACTGCCGCGAATGGAACGAACGGGCCATGGCCGAGCTCGAACGTCTGCGCCCCGACGCCGTCTTCACGACCTCCACCATCAACGCCTCGGGACACGAACACCTGCCCAGCTCCTACGTGGACACCTGGCGCCGGCTGGACGCGCTCGGGATCGACGTGCTCGGGGTGCGCGATCTCCCCCGGCGTGAATTCCAGGGGGCCGAATGCGTCGATTCCCGCCCCGTCGAAGAATGCACCGAACCGACGTCGCGCACCCAGGACGACACCGATCCGGCACTGATGGCGGACCTGCCGGACAACGTGTCCCTCATCGATCTCACCCCGCACGTCTGCCCCGGAGGGAACTGTGACGCGGTGGTCGGGAACGTGCTGGTCTTCTGGGACCACTCCCACATGACCGCGACGTTCGCCGCCTCGCTCTCGCCCGTCGTCGGCCCCGCGGTCGAGGAGGCCCTCGGATGGTGAGAGGCACAGGCCAAGAATTCACGACCGGTCCAATCAAAAAGGGAGCGAGGGGAAGGTGAACGCAGAACGAATTCGCCGCTATTTCTGTCGCGGATCCCTATGTGTACCGACAAAGCGTTGTCGCGGTCGTTAACATCGGAATGAAAAACACGTGGAGGTCACCACTCATGCGCACTCTGCGCCGTCGTCTTCTCCCGCTCCTCCTCGCCTCGGCGTCGGTGGGTGCGGTCATGGTCCTGCTCCCCCCGGCACTGGCCGCCTTCGGCCTCCTCCCCTGGTCCCAAGCGCTGATCCTCAGCGGGGTCATCCTGCTGGGCGCGGCCGCCTGCGCCCTGGCCGGCGGGCTGCTGCTCGTCCGCCGGTCCGTGCGCCAGCTGGCCACCGAGGTGCGCACGCACACCCGCGCCGTCACCGAGGCGGTCGCGGCCGAACGTCTGGAGATCGCCGAGGCCAACGCCGACCTCGAGCAGGTCAGGGCCGGCCTCGAACGCATCGAGGGCGAGGTCCTGCCCAAGCAGCGCCGCCAGTTCAAGCGCGACCTGCTCGACCAGGGCCGCAAGGACTACGAACAGCAGGTGGCCTGGTCCGAACTGCGCGAGCACCTGGACACCGCCACCTTCATGCCGCCCCTGCGCGGATGGGCGGCCTCACCCGACCTCGTGCGCCTGATCGTGCGCCACATCGACCGGCTGCGCCCCGAGCTCGTCGTCGAGTGCGGGAGCGGTTCCTCCAGCATCTGGATGGGATACGCCCTGCGCCGCCAGGGCCGCGGCCGCGTCGTGGCCATCGAGCACGACGCCCACTACGCCGAGCAGACCCGCGCCCTCATCGCCGAGCACGGGCTCGACGACGTCGTCGAGGTGCGCCTGGCACCGCTGGTCGAGGCCGAACCGGGCACGGTCACCGACACCGGTCTGCGGGACAAGGGCGCCGTCCCCCGCTGGTACGACACCTCCGCCTTCGCCGACCTCGACGACATCGGCCTGCTGCTCGTCGACGGGCCGCCGGAATCGACCGGCCGCCAGGCCCGCTACCCCGCCCTGCCCGCCTTCTGGCCGTACCTGGCCGACGACGCCGTCATCATCCTCGACGACACCAGCCGCAAGGACGAGCGGGCCCTGGGCCGGCGCTGGCTCGAGGAGTACCCCGAACTCCTGCGCGTCGAGGAACCCGCGGAGAAGGGCGCGCACGTCTTCTCCCGCAAAGGGGCCTGACCCGGCAACCGCAACGGACGAACCCACGAGAGCAGCAGATGATCACCACAGTCCTGCGCGGAGCCCTGCGCTCCCGAGGCGACGAACCGGCGGTCCTGGGCCACACCGGTGCCGGTTCCCGAGCCCCCCTGGCCCGCCTCCGGTACCGGCCTGAGGACCGGATCGTCGACCTGGACACCCATCCCATGGGCACGCCCGTCTCCGAGGGTGAGGACCCCGAGGCCGGACTGGTGGCCGTCGTCGCGGCCACCCCCACCGACCTGCACCGCACCCTGACCACGGCGGTCCACCTGCCCCGAGCCGCGCACGTGCTGGTCGCGCTCCTGGCCGCACCCGGACACCAGGAACCGCCCCTGCCCAGCGCCCCCGGGCTGGGGCAGTGGCGCGACCTCCACGAGATGCGGGTACGGCGCGTGGACCGCAACGGCTGGGTGTGCGAGCTCTTCTTCCCGCGCGCCACCGAGGCCGACCAGGTCCTCGACACCGTCCTGCAAGGGACGCGCGGACGCCGGCGCGGCCCGGCCGTCACCCCGGTGGCCGCGCTCCACGGCACCGAGGGGGCGCTCTGGCGGCCCGGGGACACCGGCGCCCAAGGGATCGAGGTGTCCGGCCCGGTGCCGCTGCGCAGGGTGACCCCGAGGGCCGACCTCGCCCTGCGAGTGGGCGCCGACCCCGAGCGCGCCTGGACCGACCCGAACGTGGCCGCCCTGGACGCCGAACCCACCGCCGCCGACTCCTGGACCGGGCTGCTCGGCAGCGACGCCCCCACACGCGCCCGCGCCCGGGTCCGCGCCCGGGGGCAGAGCGCGGACGAGGCCCTCGTCCACGCCGTCGCCCCCATCGACGAGCTCACCGTCAACCCCACCGGCTTCACCAAGGCGGAGCAGGGCGCGCTCGGCGACCTGACCGTGCACGGCAACCGCGCCGTGGTGCGTGAGGGGTCGAAGGTGCTGGTCACCGTGGCCGCGGACGGCACCGTCACCGACGTCGACCTCACCCGCCTGCGCCACCTGCGCGGGGTGCGCGTGGACTGGTCGGGGCACACCGGTCCCACCGCGGCCGTGCGCGCCGTCGCCTCCCTGGCCGCCGGAGGGGTGCCCCTGCTCAGCGGGCCCGTGCCCGCCTGGGCGGCCGGGCTCGGCGGCCGGTTGATCGCCCTGCTCACCGACACCGACGAGGAGGGCCTGCGTTCCCGGCTCCGGCGCGAGGAACACAGTGTGCGCCTGCGCAGGGCCGCGTTGGAGCTGCACGGCACTCGCCCCCGGTGGCGGGCGCTGGCGCGCCGAGCCGGTGTCCCCCTCCCGCCCGAGCCGACCGTCTCGGTGGTCCTGTGCACCCGGCGGCCCGAGATGGTCGGGTTCGCGCTCGCTCAGATCGCCCGCCAGCGCGGGGTGGACGCCGAGGTCGTGCTCACGCTGCACGGGTTCGGCGCCGACAGCCCCGGTGTGGCCTCGGCGCTGGCCGAGTTCGACGCCACCGGGATCCCCCTGACCGTGTACGAGGCCGACGCTGACCGGCTCTTCGGCGCCGTGCTCAACGACGCCGTCGCCCGGGCCGGCGGTTCCCTCATCGCCAAGTGGGACGACGACGACTGGTACGGCCCGGACCACCTCGCCGACCTGCTGCTGGCCCGGTGTTACTCGGGGGCCGAGCTGGTGGGGACCGGGCAGGACTTCGTGTTCCTGCAGGAGGTCGACCTGACCGTGTGGCGCAGCCGAGAGTCCGAGACCGCGACCCGGTTCATCGCCGGCGGCACGATCCTCGTCGACCGCGTGGTGCTGGAGGAGACCGGGGGGTTCCGGCCCCTGCCCCGCGCCATCGACACCCAGCTCCTCCTCGCCGTGACCCGGGGCGGGGGCCGCGTGCACCGCACCCACGGCCTCGGGTACGTGCTGCGCCGCACCGGTGCCGGGCACACGTGGTCGGAGGACATGTCCTACTTCCTGCACAACTACGCACAGCAGTGGTCCGGCTGGCGGCCAAGCGCGCTCCTGGAGGGCGCACCGGCGCCGCTGGGCGCACCCGTGGCCACCGACACGACCGGAGAGACCCCATGACGACCCCGCAGGGGACCAGTACCGTCACCGCGCAACCCGAACCCCCCGAGGGCGGCGGTCAGCCCTACGTCGTGCGCAACGACTACACGTCCGTCGAGGTCCCGGAGCTGGGGGAGTGGGAACCGACCCTGTCGGTGTCGGTGGTGCTGCCGGCGCACGGGCACCAGGAAAAGCTCGACCTGGTGCTGGCCGCGCTGTCGGTGCAGAGTTACCCCTCCGAACTGCTCGAGGTCATCGTCGTCGACGACGGCTCGCCCGAACCGCTGCGGCTGGGCCCGGTGGTGCCCGAGAACGTGCGGCTGATCCGTGCGACGGAGGGCGCCTGGGGTTCCGCGCACGCCGTCAACTGCGGGGTCGAGGCCTCCACCGGGGACGTGGTGCTGAGGTTGGACGCCGACATGCTCGTCTTCCGCGAGCACGTGGAGTCGCAGCTGCGCTGGCACCACCAGCTGGACTACGCCGCGGTGCTCGGGCACAAGCTGTTCGTGGACTGGGATCCGCAGCGGTACTCGGCCGAGCAGGTGCGCGACGAGGTCGCCGCGGGCCGTGCGGGGGAGCTGTTCGACCCCTCCACCGCCGACCCGCACTGGATCGAACGCAACATCAACAAGACGAACCAGCTGCGCACCGCCGGGCGGCTGGCCTACAAGGTCTTCATCGGTGCGACCGGCTCCGTGCACCGTTCGCTGTTCGACCGGGCCGGCGGCCTGGACCCGGAGCTGGTGCTCGGCGGCGACACCGAGTTCGCGTTCCGCCTCCACCAGCAGGGCGCGGTCTTCGTCCCCGACCTGGACACCAGCAGCTGGCACCTGGGGCGGACCCAGATGCAGACACGGCGCGAGGCAGGGACCCGGTTCCGGTCGCCGTACGTGTCCAACCGGGTCCCCGACTTCCACCTGCGGCGCAAGCGCCCCGACCGCCTGTGGGAGGTGCCCTACGCCGACGTGGTCGTCGACGTGGACGGCCGCACTCTGGAGGCGGTGGACACCACGGCCTCCGCGCTGCTCGACGGGACCACCCCCGACCTGCGGATGTGGCTCGTGGGGCCGTGGTCGGAGCTGGAGGACGGGCGCCGTTCCCCGCTCGACGAGGAACGCCTCGACCTGCGGCTCGTGCAGGAGACCTTCCGCGGCGACCCCCGCGTGCGCTTCGTCGAGTCCGCACCCGAACCGGACCCGCGGGTGCCGTTCCGCCTGGAGGCCCCGGCGGGCGCCCACCCGACCCGCACCGTGGTGGCCGACATGGTGCGTGTGCTCGACCGCAAGGGCGCCGGGCTGATGTGCACACCTCTGCCGGGTGCCACCCGCGCCGGCGGCGGGCTCCTGAGGTTGGAACGCGCCAGCTCCTTCGCCCGGGCCCTGCATCTGGAGCCCGGCGCCCGCGGCACCGACCTGGACCGGGTCGTGGAGAAGGTGGCCGGGACCCACTGGACCCCCGGTGCCGAGTTCGTGGTCGACGAGGACGCCGGGGGTGAGGAACCGCCCGGTCCCGAGAGCCGGCCCGCCGGGGGCAGCGACACCAAGGACGGCGGACGGCGCAAGAGGGCGTCGGCCGAGCGCAAGGACGCCATGAGGAAGGAGCGCCGGGAACTCGAGCGGATGAACGCCGAGGAACTGCGCCGCGAGCTCGAGCGCGCCCGGGGCGAGACCGAACGGTTGGAGGCCCGGGCACTGCGGGCCGAGCGCAAGCTGCGGTGGTCCACCCCCGGGTTCGGGCGCCGCCTCCTGGGTCGGATGCTGCGCTGACCGGGACCCCGGCGGGTTCCTCCTGGCGGGTGAGGGGTGAGCCCGCGTCACGGGCGGATCCTCCCGTGGGTGTGCGACACGCATGCAATACAGCACTCTCGGTGATCGTGTTGGTTACTCTGAGGCCGCGTCAGCACCCACGATCCTCGGGAGGGCCCCGTGACCACCGACGTTCCCGGCACCGGGGCCCCCGGAGCGCGGGTACCCGGGGCCGACACCCGGGTCCGCAAGCTCCCGGTCGCACCCGGGATCGCACGCCCCCGTGTGGTGCGCAACGACTACACGTCGATCGAGGTCCCGGAGCTGGGGGAGTGGGAACCGACCCTGTCTGTGTCGGTGGTGCTGCCGGCGCACGGGCACCAGGAGAAGCTCGACCTGGTGCTGGCCGCGTTGTCGGTGCAGAGTTACCCCTCGGAGCTGCTCGAGGTGATCGTGGTCGACGACGGGTCACCGGACCCGCTGGTGCTGGGGCCGGTGGTGCCCGACCACGTGCGGCTGATCCGCGCGTCGGAGGAGGCCTGGGGATCCGGCCACGCCGTCAACTGCGGGGTCGCCGAGGCGTCCGGAGACGTGGTGCTGAGGCTGGACGCCGACATGCTCGTCTTCCGCGACCACGTGGAGTCGCAGCTGCGCTGGCACCACCAGCTGGATTACGCCGCGGTGCTCGGGCACAAGCTCTTCGTCGCCTGGGACCCGGAACGGCACACGCCCGAGCAGGTGCGCGACGAGGTCGCCGCCGGCCGGGCGGAAGAACTGTTCGACGCCGCCAAGGCCGGACGCCACTGGATCGAACGCACCCTCGCCCGCACCAACGGCCTCCGTGACGCCGACCACCGCTCCTACACCGCCTTCGTCGGCTGCACCGGATCCCTGCACCGCAGCCTCTTCGACGCCGCCGGCGGGCTCGACCCGGACCTGGCGCTCGGCGGTGACACCGAGTTCGCCCACCGCCTCTACCAGCGGGGCGCGGTCTTCGTCCCCGACACCGACACCAGCAGCTGGCACCTGGGCCGCACCCAGATGCAGACGCACCACGACGCCGGTGTCCGCTACCGCAAGCCCTACCTGGCCAACCGCGTCCCCGAGTTCCACCACCGCCGCTTCGGCAGGGTGCGCCTGTGGGAGGTGCCCGCCGCCGAGGCCGTCGTCGACGCCACCGAGAACGTGCGCGGGGCCGAGGCGACCGCGACCGCCCTGCTCGAGGGCACCACCCCCGACCTGCGGATCCACCTGGTCGTCCCGGCCGAGGGCGAGCACGCCGCCCAGCTGGCCGAGGTCTACCTCGGCGAACCCCGCGTGCACATCGCCGAGCACATGCCCGAGACCGACCCGCGTGTGCCGCACCGCCTCGTGCTGCCCGCCGGTGTCCTGCCTGCGCCCGCCTGTGTGGCCGACCTCGTCGCCGAGGCCGGCGAACGGCGGGTCGGGCTCCTGTACGTCGTGCTGCCCGGCGCGAGCGGGACGGAGCAAACCCTGCGCCTGGAACGCACCGGCGCCTTCGCCCGCGCGCGCCACCTCGAACCCGAGGCGGACGGCCCCGAGCTCGACCGGGTCGTGGAGGAGGTCCACGGCATGGGGTGGCTGCCGTGGGAGAGGTTCGTGCACCCGCCCGGAACAGACCTCGACGCGTTCCCGCGTGCCGACCCGGAGGATCTGATCCGGCGGGTCACCGAGGCCCGGGAGCAGGAGCGCGCCGCACGGGCCAGGGTGCAGCGCGCCGAACGCCGACACCGGTGGCTCGCCCCCGGCCTGCGCGAACGCATCCAGCGGGCCCTCGGCAACCACTGACACCGGCCGGGGATCTTGCTACTGGAGCCGGTCTCGGCGCTGACCCCGGCTCTGGTAGCAAGATCTACTGGGGATCATGGTGGGT
>NZ_JADBGI010000049.1 GCF_014892575.1 Nocardiopsis coralli
ACACGGGCTCGTGCCCAATGGCGAAGCGTCCCCGGGGGGGCACGACCGCCCGCGTGGCGAAGCGTTCCGGGGGCGCGGACCGGCGCTCGAGGGTAAACGCTCCAGGGGCCACGAACGCGCCCGCCGCAGCAGGGCTCGGGCCCACGCCTGCACGAAGCAGAGCCCTCCCGACCACGCCTGCCACGTACCCCCAGCGTTCCGTGCGTGAACCGTGCGGGCCGCCCGCGAACGTGGGGCCGTCCGTGAACGACAGACCGGAGGAGACCTCATGCACCGCACCGACACCCGGCGGGCGGGACCGCGCGAATGGGCGGGCCTGGCGGTCCTGGGCCTGCCCACCGTGCTCCTGGGCCTGGACATGACCGTGCTGCACCTGGCCCTGCCCTCCCTCTCCGCGGAACTGGACCCCAGCCCCGCACAACAGCTGTGGATCGTCGACGCCTACGGGTTCCTCATCGCCGGTTTCCTCATCACGATGGGCACCCTCGGCGACCGTGTGGGGCGGCGGCGCCTGCTCATGATCGGCGGGGTCGCGTTCGTGGGGGCGTCGGTGCTGGCGGCCTACTCCACGAGCGCGGAGATGCTGATCCTTGCCCGCGCCGCGTTGGGCATCGCCGGGGCCACCCTCATGCCGTCGACGTTGGCGCTCATCAGCACCACCTTCCACGATCCACGGCAGCGGGCGTTGGCGATCGGGTGGTGGGCGACCTTCTTCGCGGGCGGCATGGCGGCCGGTCCGCTCGTGGGCGGGGTGCTCCTGGAGCTGTTCTGGTGGGGCGCGGCGTTCCTCCTGGCCGTGCCGTTGATCGCGGTGATGCTGGTGGCCGCCCCGCTCCTGCTCCCCGAGTCCCGGGACCCGGACGCGGGCCGACTCGACCTCGTCAGCGTGGCCCTGTCCCTGGCGGCGGTCCTGCCCGTCGTGCACGGGGTCAAGGAAGCCGCCAAGGAGGGCCCGGGCCTGACGGTGGCGGCGTCGCTCACCGCGGGCGTGGTGTTCGCGGTGGTGTTCGCACGCCGGCAGCGCAGACTGTCCTCGCCGCTGCTGGACCTCGACCTGTTCCGGAACCGGGAGTTCTCGGTCGCGCTGGCCGTCATGCTCGCGGTCCTGGTCGGGGTGGGCGGAACGATGTTCCTGGTCACCCAGTACCTGCAACTCGTGGAGGGGCTCTCGCCGACGGTGTCCGGGCTCTGGTACGGGCCGCCGGCGCTGATGATGATGGCCTCGGCCGTCGCCGGCCCCGTCCTCGCACGGCGGGTGCGTCCGGGGTACGTCGTGGCGGGTGTGCTCGCGCTCTCGGCGGTGGGGTACGCACTGCTGGCGCTGGTGGAGGGCCCGGGCGACCTCCCCCTCGTGATCGGTGGTTTCTCGCTGGTCTACCTGGGGCTGGGCGCGATCGCCGCGCTCGGCACCGACCTGGTCGTGGGTTCGGCGCCGCCCGCACGCGCGGGGTCGGCGTCGGCGATGTCGGAGACCGTCCAGGAACTGGGCGTGGCCTTCGGGATCGCCCTGTTGGGGAGCCTGTCGGCGGCGGTGTACCAGCGCACGATCGCCGGAGCGGCGGGGCCCGGGCTGGAACCGGAGGTCGCCGACGCCGTCGAGGGCAGCCTGACGGGCGCGGCCTCGGTGTCAGGGCAGATCCCCGGGCAGCTGTGGGCCCAGGCGCAGGAGGCCTTCGTCGCCGGGTTGAACACGGTCGGCGTGGTCGGGGCCGTGGCCGTACCGGTGCTGGCGGCGGTGACCGCGTTCGCGCTGCGCCACGTGCCGGCCGGTGGTGAGGGCCCCGGCGATGCCGACGCCCCCTCCGTGGACACCGGTTCCCCGTCCGGGCAAGGAGAACCGGGCGTTCAGGTCTGCGGCCCCTCGGAGCGCCGCTGACCGAGGGCCCGCCCCGCAGCGCCGTGTGGGGGCGGCCCCGCCTCTCACCGAAGCGACCGGCGCGAACCGGCCGGGCCCGGGACACGACCCGGCCGGAAGCTGACCGCCCCGGGACAGGACCGGCCGACCGACTGACCGAGCCTCCGCCCTACCGACCCGGCCCGATCCTCAGGCGGGCCGGTAGGGCACCGCGCGCACCAGAGTCACGGCGAACGTCTTCCCGCGCGGGGTCGTGTATTCGCGTTCCTCCCCCTCGCGCGCGCCGATGAGCGCCCGGCCGAGCGGGGACTCCGGCGAGTAGACGGTGATCCCCTCGGCATCGGAACGGTCGCGCACCCCCAGTAGGAAGGTCTCGGCCTCCTCCTCCGACCCGTAGCGCACGGTCAGCACCATGCCGGGTTCGGCGACCCCGTCGTCGGGCGGGGCCTCCCCGACCACGGCGTCGCGCAGCAGTTCCTGGATGCGGGCGATGCGGGTGTCCCTGCGTTCCTGGTCGACCGGGACCTCGAACTCGGCCGCGGTCTCGGGCGGGACGGGTGCCCCGGTCAGGACCGCGAGCTCGCGGACGAGGCGGTCGTGGGTGGCTGCGGTCAGCCATGTGGTCGTGCGCTGCACGGTTTCTCCTCCGGTACGTCATGTACGGGCGCCCCGCCGGGGCTCCGGCGGGGCGCTGCTTCGGGTGCGGACGGGTGCTGACGGGTGCGGTCAGCGGGCGCGGTCAGCGTGTGGGGTCGAACGGCTCCAGCTCCGGCGGAACGTTGCCGGTGGCGACAGCACGCGCCAGCAGGCGTCCGGTCGCGGGGCCGTGGGTGAGCCCCCACATGCCGTGGCCCCCTGCGACGTACAGGCCGGGCACTCGGGTGGGCCCCACCAGAGGCAGCCCGTCGGCGGAGACCGGGCGGGGACCGACCCAGGTGTCGACGCGCTGTTCGAGGCCGACCCCGTCCAGGTAGGGCGCCGCGGTGCGGACGACCGCCTCGACCCGCGCGTGGTCGGCGGGGGCGTCGGGCTCGGCGAACTCCATGGTTCCGGCCACGCGCATCCCGTCCTTGAGCGGCGTGCACGCCACCCGGGCCTCGGGCAGGTACACCGGGCCCGGCACCGGACGGTCGGTTCCGACGGTGAAGCTGTAGCCCCGGCCCGCGGCCACCGGTGTGCGCACGCCCCATCGGCGCGCCCTGCGGCCCAGCCAGGCACCGGTGGCGGCGACGAGGACCTCGGCGCTCTCGGTCTCGCCGTGTTCCGAGGTGAGGGTGAAGGTGTCCCCCGCACGCGACGGGGGCCGCACGCCCGCGACCGGGAACCCTTCGACGATCCGGCCGCCGCGGGAGCGCACGGAATCGGCGAGCGCATGCGTGAACAGCGCCGGGTTGAGGTGGCGCTGCCCGTGGATGCGCACGCCCGCGCGGACCCGGTCGGAGGCCACGGGCACGAGCTCGCGGACGTCCTGGGCGTCGAGCGGGGTGAAGTCGGCGGGGATGCCGGCCTCGGCCACCTCCCGGAGTTCCGAGACCAGGCCCAGCGCGCGTTTTTCGGAGAAGAACAGCGCGGTGATGGGCGCCTCCTCGATCACCGCGCCCACCCCGCCGTTCAGGAGCTCGTCGAAGGCCTCGTGGGAGGCGCGGCTCAGCGGTGCATTGCCGAGCAGCGCCCGGTTGTGTGCCGCGTGTGTGGAGTTCATGGCGAAGAGCGTGAGGAAGCGGGCCAGCTCCGCTCCGGGGAACCGGGGCACGGAGAGCGGGTGGTGCGGATCGACGAGGGACCGCGCCCCGTGCGCGAGCGCGTCCGGGGTGTTGAGCGGAACGGCGAGCGCGGGCGAGAGCCATCCGGCGTTGCCCCACGAGGCCCCGGAGGCGACCCGGTCGCGCTCGAGCACGGTCACCTCGATCCCGTGTTCCTGCAGGTACCAGGCGGTCGAGAGACCGACGACACCGGCGCCGACGACGGTCGCGGCGCGAGGTGCGTCCACAGCCGATGCGGCCATGCGTGTTCTCCTTCGGACGGGCTGCGGACACTACGAATGGACCCGTGTCCACGGGGGTCGATCCGAGTGTGCTCGGGATACGGCCGGTGACCGTTGTCCGTGGCGCACAATCTTTGGCTAGCCTCGTGTGACGGCCCCACAACAGGCCCGGAAGGCGGGCGGGGGCGGGGCCCGGACGGGTCACGGAACCGGCCGCGGCCGGGCACGGGGGCCGGGCGGCCCCCGGATCCGGGGCGCGAGACCGCGGTGAGACGGGGGTGTGCGGTGGTCCTGCTGGAACGCCTGGCGACGATCCTGGGTGTGTACGGGACCCGCCCGGCCGGGCCGCGGATCGCCCAGGACGCGGTCGTGCGCAGCGTGGCGATGCACGATCCGGCCGAAGGGGCCACCGAACCCGGTGACGTGCTGTTGGCCGTGGGCGAGCGCGACCCCGTGCGCGCCGTGGGGCTGGCCCGCGACGCCGGCGCCTCGGCCGTCGTGGTGCGTACCGGGGCGGGGGACCCCGGCGAGGCCGCGATCGAGGCCGCCCGCGCGCACGGGGTCGTGCTGTTGTGGGTGGCGCCCGAGGTCTCCTGGAGCCAGGTCGCCGGGATCGTCTTCGGGATGGTGCTCGAGGGCAGTGAGACCGAGTCCGGACGCGGCCCCAGCGACATGCCGTCCCTGGCCGACAGCATCGCCGCGCGGGTCGGTGGCCCGTTGACGATCGAGGATCCGCGTTCCCGGGTGCTGGCCTATTCCGCGCGCCAGGGGTCGGCCGACCGGGCACGGTTCGACACGATCCTCGGGCGCCGGGTGCCCGAGGGGCTGCGCGACCACCTGTCCCGGTCCGGGGTGCACGCCCGGTTGGCGGGCTCGGACGAGCCGGTGTACGTACCTCCCGCGGAAGAGCACGGGATGGGGGCGCGCACGGCGGTGGCGGTCCGGATCGGCCGGGAGTTCCTGGGTTCGCTCTGGCTGTCCTGCTCGGGGCCGCTGTCGGAGGAGCGCGCCCGGTCCCTGGTCGAGGGGGCGCGCACCGTCGCGCTCCACCTGCTGCGGACCCGGGTCAGCGCCGACCTGGAACGGCAGGTGGAGTCGGACCTGGTGGGCCGGTTGTTGGAGGGCGGGACCGACCCGACGGAGGCTGCGGTCCGGCTGGGGTTGACGGCGGCCCCGCACCGGGTCGTGGCGTTGCAGGCGCACACCCCGGAGGAGCGGCACGCGGCGACGCTGGTGGCGTTCGAGCGGGCCACGACCGGGTTCGGGTGGTCGCGGCCGGGGCGCAGCACGGTGTTCGGGAGCACGGTCTACACGGTGCTGCCGTGCGGTGCCGACAGCAGCGCGGCCAGGGAGTGGCTGGCAGAGACCGTACGCGGTCTGCCCGCACACGTGGAGGTGCAGGCGGGCATCGGCGGGCCGGCGGACCCGGCGCGACTGTCGGAGAGCCGGCGGGAGGCGGACGAGAGCCTGGCGTTGCAGGCGGCCCGGCCGGGGCGGGAGGTCGTGGCCTACGACGAGTCGTGGGACGAGGTGTTGCTGCACCGGTTGCGCACGTCCTCGGCCTCGGGCCGCCGTCCCGCCGACGGGCCCGTCGCCGACCTGGCACGGCACGACGGCGCGCACGGGACCCGCTTCGTTCCGACGTTGCGGGCCTGGCTGCGCGCGCAGGGGGAACCGGTCGAGGCGGCGCGGGCGTTGGAGGTGCACCCCAACACGGTGCGCAACCGCATGCGGCGGATGTCGGCGGTGGCGGCCCTGGACCTGGAGGACCCGGACCGGCGCCTGGCCCTGGCGATCGCGCTCGAGGTGCACCTGCCCGGGGACCGGTGACCGGTAGGTCCTCCTGGACGCACGCCCGGGGAACGGTAGGTCCTCCGGGACGCACGCCCGGGCCCGCGCGAGAGAGCATGCCCGCGTTCCTGGGATGGGGTATTCGGTCGGGTTCGTTGGTGTTGTCTCGGTGGCGACTGGGTTGGGGTGGGGGGTTCGTTGGTGTTGCCTCGGGGTCGGTGGTTCGTCGGGGTCGGGAACGATAGCCCGGCCGGCCCTGCGCGCAACCCACATCGGCGCCACCCCCTGATTTCCGGGGTCGGAGTGGATGTGTCGGCGTTGTGCGTGGTTGATCGCGGCGCCTCGGGGTGTGCGCTCCGGGCCTGTTCGCCGGGCTGTCCCGACCCGCATCGACGAACCACCCGCTCCCCCGAGGCCCCCGCCCGCAGCCAAAAGAACGGTGGGTACGTCCATCCCCCTGTGGTGACCCCATTGCGACCAACGCTTGCGGCGTGTGCACGGCTGCTCGCTCCTGCGGAAGCACAGGCAACGGCGACGGCGACGGCAACGGCACAGGCGCGCCCCGCGCACTCCCGGCCGCGCATTGAGTCCCAGGGGTGGCACGTGTGCGGGATCCTCCCGCCGAGGATCTTGCTACCAGAGCCGACTTCAGCGCTGAACCCTGCTCCAGTAGCAAGATCCCCGACCCCCCGCCCCAGAATTCCCCAGGAAAAGGGCCTTGCAGGGTTATCCACAAGCTGGTTTTTCGGGGAATTCGGGCGACCGGAAATGGGTGTGGTTGGTGGCCCCGTGGTCGTTATTGGTAAGGGTTCTATTTCCTTTGGGTAACTACCGCTTTCTGGCCCCGGGGCGTATTGTTGGATTATGGCGAACGACACCACCGACCACGCGCACTCGGCCCCGGGCACCGGCCCGGACCCGGCCGTGTCCGCGCTGATGGCCGCGGTGGCGGTGTTCATCCAGACTCTGTCCGGGGGCGTGCCTTTCGGTACGGCCGGAACCGTTCTGGAGCGCATGAAGGCGGTGCGTGAACAGATCGATAAGCTCACCTTTTCCATGCTCGCGCCGTTGGCGCAGATGGAAGTCTCCGGTGAATTTCTGGCCGAGGGCGGGGAGAAAACCGTCAAGGCGTATGTGACGCACGCCTGGGGGATCGGCCCCAACGAGGCCGAGCGGTTGATGTATCTGGCCCGCAACCTGCACCACGGCACCATCCCCGAAACCGGCCGGGCGATCGACGCAGGCACCCTGACCGTCGGCGAGGCGGCCGCGGTGGCCGCCGGGGTGGAGCGCGAG